>NZ_JADEVO010000052.1 GCF_017114825.1 Pseudomonas gregormendelii
TGCCGGCAGGATTGGTCAGGGTCGCGGTGTAGGTAATCGCGCCGCCTTCAACAACAGTCGAGCCAGCAGTCAGGGTGACGGCGGTGGCATCGATCGAATCGGTAATGGTGGTAACAGCCGGCGTAGTGCCCGGCACCAGGTTTTCAAAGTTGCCACCAGTAGCGCCAGTGATCGTAGTGCTGACAGTGCTGCCGTTTATATAGACGTCATTCGCCGGAGTCTGGACCACGACGGTGCCGGTGGTCTGACCCGCACCAATGGTGATGACCGAGCCATTGCTCAAAGTCACAGTCACCGGAGTGCCGGCAGGATTGGTCAGGGTCGCGGTGTAGGTAATCGCGCCGCCTTCAACAACAGTCGAGCCAGCAGTCAGGGTGACGGCGGTGGCATCGATCGAATCGGTAATGGTGGTAACAGCCGGCGTAGTACTTGGCACCAGGTTTTCGAAGTTACCGCCAGTAGCGCCAGTGATCGTGGTGCTGACGGTGCTGCCGTTGACATAAACGTCATTGGCCGGAGTCTGGACCACGACGGTGCCAGTGGTCTGACCCGCGCCGATGGTGATGACCGAGCCATTGCTCAAGGTCACGGTAACCGGAGTACCAGCAGGGTTGGTCAAAGTCGCGGTGTAGGTAATCGCGCCGCCTTCAACAACAGTCGAGCCAGCAGTCAGGGTGACAGCGGTGGCATCGATCGAATCGGTAATGGTGGTAACAGCCGGCGTAGTGCTCGGCACCAGGTTTTCAAAGTTGCCGCCAGTAGCGCCAGTGATCGTGGTGCTGACAGTGCTGCCGTTTATATAGACGTCATTCGCCGGAGTCTGGACCACGACGGTGCCGGTGGTCTGACCTGCGCCAATGGTAATGACCGAACCATTGCTCAAGGTTACGGTGACAGGCGTCTGCGCCGGGTTGGTCAAGGTCGCGGTGTAGGTGATCGGGCCACCTTCAACAACGGTCGACCCCGCAGTCAGCGTGACGTTGGTGGTGTCCACGGTGTCAGTGACTTGGGTAACGGCCGGAGTGGTCGGAGGCGCCACTGTGATCCCGCCGCCTGTAGTGCCGGTGACGGTTACTTCGATCTGGCTCGGGTCGTTATAGACAGTGTCGTTCGGCGCGAGAGGCACATTGACGGTGCCGGTGGTCTGGCCCGCGGCAACTACGATGACCGCGCCATTGGATAGGGTGATGGTCAGGTCACTCAGAGGCGCCTGGCTCAAGTTCGCGGTGTAGACCAGTACGCCGCCGGCCTCGGTGATAGTCGGGGTTGCGCTCAGGCTCAGCGTCGAGGTGAGAGGCGCGTCGGCAACGGCGTTGTTGTTGGTGTTCTGGGTATCAACGGTTTCCAGCGTGGTCAGCGGCACCGCGCCAAAACCTGCAGTTGGAAAACCAACGGTCGGGTCAACCCGGCCGGCGGTTGCATCAAGCATCACGAAGCTATGACCACCTCCTGCCGCGCCGCCCGTGCCGGTAGCCGTAGGGCCTGCCGCAGTGGCTTCCAGATCTTTGGTCGGGTCGGCGCCGGCTACGATGGCTTGTTGCAGTTCTTCAACCGATGGCGCGGCTTGCGCGGTGGCCTCGGCCAGGTCGGTGATGGAGTCCGGAGCGCTGCCGCTCCATTGCGTCTCGCGACCCAGGTCCAGTGTGCGGCCGTCGGCCAGCTCGAGGGTGACGGAGCCGGCCAGGCCGGTGTCGACCTGATCACCGACGAACAGGCGGTCGCCTTCAACAAGCACGCGCCGGATGCCCTCTGGGGACACCACGAAAACTTGACCAACAATGCTTTTGACGATGGCAACAACACTGCTCATTGAAGACTCTCCGGGTGTCACGTTCAGTAGACTTCCATGGACCTGACGGCACTGTTGCCTAATCAGTCTGGACGCTCTTTCCTGCAATAATAGTTACAACTTTGACGCTTTCTTGCGTCAATATTCTGTCAATAATTTTCGGCTATAAACCATATGCCAAACTATTGACCTTATGGTTGCCATCCTAAACAATCGCCCCGCTAATGTCACATTGATATTCGGGTGTCGAGCGGTGCCAAACCGTGTGATCCAGTACCCATTTTGGACTTTCCGACAAACGGTATACGGTCTGCTCAGAATCCCCCGTAAGTGCACGTTTTGCAGTGATTCAGGACAACGAATTATCAATTATCCAGACTAGCCATTGACCAACGAACCGGTCCGACAATTTCTCCTGATTGCTCGTTTTGCATCATTTTTCCTGGGACTGGGTCTCGGGGGTATTCGCAGGAATTAAATCGCACCTCATGAAGTTCAGGGGTGTCGCAAGTTGCTATTGCCGGATTTGCGGCGTGCTTCTCAGCAACGCGTCAACAATCCGTGCTCTGCGTGGATCAGAAACATTCAGTTATTTACTCAGTACCGAATCAAGGCGACCATGGGCAAGTTGCTCAAGAGCCAGGGAGTGGTCGCACCGTTGGCATCCGTTGTGCAAAACAGCGTAAAGCCAAGGTCCAACTGCCCGGTACGGATTGAGCAGAACCTTAATCGTTCAATTGTTAGCCAAGAGTGCCGAGCGTGGAATCAGAAGTCAGTCGAGTTCATCTCATCCATGATCCACGCGCGTTGCATGACGATCCGTTACTGGACGGTCTGCTAGCCCTTTGCACGTTGCATCAGAAACCCGCCAGCGCCGCGATGTTGACCACTGGCCTGCCATTGCCCAAGCAGCGGCTGAGTGTTGAGTTGCTGCCGCGCGCTGCGGCCCGTGCTGGCCTGCAAGGGCGAGTGCTGGTGCGCAAGCTGGAGCAGATACCAGAGATCGCAATGCCCGCGCTGCTGCTGCTCAAGGACGGTCGAAGCGCCGTACTTCTCGGCTGGCATGGCGAAGACCAGGCTCGCCTGCTGTTGAGCGAAAGCGACGGCGGTGAGAGTCTCGTTGCTCGAGAACTGCTGGCCGACGACTACATCGGCAAAGTGTTCTTCGCCCAACCCCAACATAAATTCGACGTCAATCACGGCACGCTCATTCCCCGCGCGCGGTCGTGGTTTCGCGACACCCTCAAGCGTTCCCGCTGGTTGTATGCCGATGCGATCGCCGCCAGTTTCCTGATCAACATCATCGCCATGGCGGCGCCCTTGTTCGTCATGAACGTGTACGACCGCGTAGTGCCGAACCAGGCCGAGTCCACCCTCTGGGTGCTGGCCATCGGTATCTGCGGCGCCTACATGTTCGACCTGATTCTCAAGAGCCTGCGCAGCCTGTGCCTGGATCTTGCCGGCAAGAAAACCGACCTGATCATCTCCGCAACGCTGTTCGAGCGAATTGTGGGTATGTCGATGAAGTTTCGGCCAGCCCGGGTCGGCAGCTTCGCGCAAAACATCCACGAGTTTCAGAGCCTGCGCGACTTCCTCGCGTCGCTGACCCTCACCAGTCTGATCGACCTGCCGTTCACGCTGCTGATCTTTATGGTTATCGCGATCCTAGGCGGGCACCTGGTGTGGATTCCGGTGCTGGCCTTCCCGATTGCCTTGCTGATCGGTTATGCGCTGCAGAAGCCACTGGTCGCGACCATGGAGCGCACCATGGCCCTCGGCGCAGAGCGCCAGTCGAGCCTGATCGAAACCCTGGCCGGCCTGGATGCAGTGAAGGTCAATAACGCCGAAAGCGAACGCCAGTACCAGTGGGAACAAACCATCGGCACCCTCAGCCGCCTTGAGCTGCGGGTGAAAATGCTCTCCGGCCTGGCCATGAACATCACCCTGCTGATCCAGCAACTGGCCGGGGTGATCATGATTGTGTTCGGCGTGTACCAGATCATCGCTGGCAATTTGAGCATGGGCGGCCTCATCGCCTGCTACATGCTCAGTGGTCGCGCGCTCAGCCCGCTGGCGTCGCTGTCCGGCCTGCTGACCCGCTATCAACAGGCGCGGGTCACCATGACCTCGGTCGACCAGATGATGGAATTGCCCCAGGAGCGAAATTTCGAAGAGCGTCCGCTGAGCCGCAAGGTACTGCAGGGTGGCATCGAATGCCGTCAGTTGAACTTCACCTACCCGCAACAACAGAACCCGGCGCTGAAAAATATCAACCTCGTCATCAAGCCGGGCGAGAAAATCGGCATTATCGGTCGCAGCGGCTCGGGCAAGAGCTCGCTGGCCAAGCTGATAGTGGGCCTGTATCAGCCGGATGACGGTGCGTTGCTGGTGGACGGTGTCGACATTCGCCAGATCGACGTCAGCGAGTTACGCCACAGCATTGGCTATGTGGCCCAGGATATCCAGCTGCTGTCCGGCACACTGCGCGACAACCTGGTCTCCGGCGCACGTTACGTGGAAGACGAAATGGTCCTGCAAGCCGCCGAGCTGGCAGGCGTGCACGAGTTCGCCCGCCTGCACCCGCAGGGGTATGAGTTGCAGGTGGGTGAGCGGGGGCAAAACCTGTCTGGCGGTCAGCGGCAGAACGTGGCCCTGGCCCGAGCGCTGCTGCTCAATCCGCCGATACTGTTGCTCGATGAGCCGACCAGCGCCATGGACAACACCGGTGAAGAACGCCTCAAGCAACGCCTCGCAGCGGTGATTGAAAACAAGACCGTGGTGCTGGTGACGCACCGTGCCTCGCTGTTGTCGCTGGTCGATCGCCTGATCGTCATCGACCGCGGGCAGATACTCGCCGATGGGCCGAAAGCCGTGGTGATGGAAGCGTTGAAAAAGGGGCAAATCAGTGTTGCTTAAGTCCGGGATCAAAGGTTCCATCCGCCGCTATTTCAAAGGCACCGATTCACTGCATGGGCAGCCGCTTCCGGAGGTTAACAAGGCCCTCATCGAAGATGCTCCGCGCGTGGTGCGCCTGACCATTTGGGGCATCATCGGCTTTTTCCTGTTCCTCCTGATCTGGGCCAATTTTGCCGTGATCGATGAGGTCACCAAGGGCGACGGCAAGGCGATTCCTTCGTCGAAGATCCAGAAAATCCAGAACCTTGAGGGCGGTATCGTTGCCGAGCTGTTTGTCTCGGAAGGGCAGATCGTCGAGGCCGGTGCCCCTTTGATCCGCCTGGACGACACGCGTTTCGCCTCCAACGTTGGCGAAACCGAAGCTGATCGCCTGGCGATGCTGCTGCGTGTAGAGCGCCTGAGTGCCGAAGTCGATGACCGTCCACTGAAGTTTCCAGCCGACGTGCTGAAGGCCGTTCCGGGTCAGGCCGCCAGTGAGGAGTCGCTGTACATCAGTCGTCGCCAGCAGCTGCACGATGAGATCGGCGGCCTGCAAGAGCAGTTGATCCAGCGCCAGCAGGAGCTGCGCGAGTTCACCTCCAAGCAGTCCCAGTACCGTAATGGACTGGCCTTGCAGCGTCAGGAAATCAACATGTCCGAGCCGCTCGTGGCCCAGGGTGCGGTGTCGCCGGTAGAGGTGCTGCGACTCAAGCGCGCCGAGGTTGAAACCCGTGGCCAATTGGATGCGATGACGCTGGCTATTCCGCGGGCCGAGTCTGCCATCAAGGAAGTGGCGCGCAAGATTGACGAGACCCGGGGCAAATTCCGCAGTGAAGCGCTGACCCAGCTCAACGAAGCCCGCACTGACCTGAACAAGGCCCAGGCTACCGGCAAGGCGCTGGAAGACCGTGTCAGCCGGACCCTGGTGACATCGCCCGTGCGCGGCATCGTCAACAAGCTGCTGGTGAACACCATTGGTGGGGTGATCCAGCCGGGCAGTGATCTTATCGAGATCGTGCCGCTGGACGACACCTTGCTGGTGGAAGCCAAGATTCGCCCGCAGGACATCGCGTTCCTGCATCCGGGGCAGGAAGCGACGGTAAAATTCACCGCCTACGACTACACCATCTATGGTGGTCTGAAAGCCAAGCTTGAGCAGATTGGTGCGGACACCATCACCGATGAAGACAAGAAAACCACTTACTACATCATCAAGCTGCGCACCGATAAGAGCCACCTGGGCACAGATGAGAAGCCGCTGCTGATTATCCCCGGGATGGTGGCTTCGGTGGATATCATCACGGGCAAGAAAACGGTGCTGAGCTATCTGCTCAAGCCGATCATTCGCGCTCGGGCTGAGGCCTTGCACGAGCGGTAGATTTCATCCGCGATGCACCCATCCCTGTAGGGGCGAGCTTGCTCGCGAAAACCCCGAGACCGCCTCGGGGTGTCAGGAAGCCAGCGTTATCGTTGACGACCATCGCGAGCGAGCTCGCTCCTGCAGGAGGCCCCAAGCCTCACGAAACAAAAGCCATATCGTTATTCAATAACGGTATTTAAATTATGATTCTTATATCTATAAAGTCACTTCCCTGCGTACCTGCCGACCAATCGGCGCGCCGCACGACACGAACCAACACGGGACCTCCGTGAGTTTCTTGATCGACGCGCGCGCCTTTGAGCGTGCCGTGCGTGGGAGTGATTTTTATGTCCGCCGTATCCGCCTCCAGCAGCATCGCGCCACAAACCTTCGACATTCGCCCGTTCACTGGCGCTGTCGGTGCCGAAATCATCGGCCTTGACCTGTCCCGCCCGATCAATGATCAGGATTTCGCCCGCATTCACCGAGCGCACCTTGACCATCACGTGATGGTATTCCGCGACCAGCGCATCACCCCCGAACAACAGATTGATTTCAGCCGCCGGTTTGGCGTGCTGCAAATCCATGTCCTCAAGCAGTTTCTGCTCACCGGCCACCCGGAAATCCTCATCGTTTCCAACATCATCGAAAACGGCCAATCCATCGGCCTCGGTGACGCTGGCAAGTTCTGGCACTCCGACCTTTCCTATAAAGAACTTCCAAGCCTGGGCTCAATGCTGCATGCCCAGGAGCTGCCGTCCGAAGGCGGCGATACGCTGTTCGCCGACATGCACAAAGCCTGGGACAACCTGCCGGACGCGCTACGCAAAGCCGTCGAAGGCCGCTCGGCTGCGCATTCGTACACGGCGCGCTACAGCGAGACCAAGTTCGAAGGCAACTGGCGTCCCACCCTGACACCGGAGCAACTCGCCCAAGTCGTCGAAGTCGTGCACCCCATCGTTCGTACCCACCCGGAAAACGGGCGCCAGGCGTTGTTCGTCAGTGAAGGCTTCACCACGCGCATCGTCGGCCTGCCCGAAGACGAGAGCCGGCCACTGTTGGCCGAGCTGTACGCCCACAGTGTGCTCGAGCAAAACATCTATCGCCATCAATGGCAGCCCCATGACCTGGTGTTCTGGGACAACCGCTCGCTGATCCACCTCGCCGCTGGATGCCCAAGTCATCTGCGCCGCAAGCTGTATCGCACCACCATCCAGGGCGATGCGCCTTTCTGATTTGCCGGAGAAACACCATGTCCAGACGTCTTCCATTTGCACCCCTGGCTGCCGCTATAGGCCTGGGTTTGAGCCTGATCGCCGGCAGCCTGGTAGCACCCGCCGCAGCCCACGCCGAGGGTGAAATCCGTATTGCTGAACAATTCGGCATCGTTTACCTGCTCCTCAACGTCGTGCGCGATCAGAATCTCATCGAGAAACACGGCAAACAGCAGGGCATCGATATCAAGGTCGACTGGACCCAGTTGTCCGGAGGCGCGGCAGTCAACGACGCCTTGCTCTCGGGCTCCATAGACATCGCCGGCGCCGGCGTAGGACCGTTGCTGACCATCTGGGACCGCACCCACGGCAAGCAGAACGTCAAGGCCGTCGCGTCCCTGGGCAACTTTCCGTACTACCTGGTGAGCAACAATCCCAGGGTCAAGACCATCGCCGATTTTACTGAAAAGGACCGCATCGCGGTGCCGGCGGTCGGGGTGTCCGTGCAGTCGCGCTTCCTGCAATACGCCGCTGCCAAGGAGTGGGGCGACAAGGAATTCAATCGTCTCGACAAGTACACCATCGCGCTGCCCCATCCGGACGCCACGGCTGCGCTGATCGCCGGTGGGACCGAGCTGAGCGGGCATTTCTCCAATCCGCCGTTCCAGGATCAGGCCCTGGAAAATCCCAACGTGCACGTGGTGCTCAACACCTACGACCTGCTCGGTCCAAACTCGCCGACGGTACTGTTTGCCACCGAGAAATTCCGCGACGAGAACCCCAAGACCTACAAGGCCTTCGTCGATGCGTTGACCGAAGCTGCGCAGTTCGCCCAGAACGACAAAGGCGCTGCGGCTGATACCTACATCCGTGTGACCAAGGCGAAAATCGACCGTGCCGCGCTGCTGAAAATCATCGATAACCCACAATACGAATTCAGCGTCACACCGAAAAATACCTATCCACTGGCGGAGTTTCTGTACCGCGTCGGCGCGATCAAAAACAAACCGGATTCCTGGAAAGATTACTTCTTCCAGGACGCCAAACCGCTGCAGGGGAGCTGATCAAGATGAACGCCCCCTTGCAAGGCCACACGGTCAGCAAACCGAGCGCAGCAACCCAGGCGTTGCTGTCGGTCGATAAAGTCAGCCTCGAGTACCGCACGCCCCAGCGTGTGGTTCGAGCGACCCACCAAGTCAGTTTTGAGATCGATCCGGCCGACCGCTTCGTGCTTCTTGGCCCTTCAGGTTGCGGTAAATCCACGCTGCTCAAGGCTGTCGCCGGGTTCATTGAGCCCTGCGAAGGCGAGATCCGCCTGCAGGGGCAGATGATCCATGCGCCAGGCCCGGACCGCATCGTGGTGTTTCAGGAATTCGACCAACTCCCGCCCTGGAAAACCGTAAAGCAGAACGTCATGTTTCCGCTGCTGGCCTCTAAAACCCTCAAGCGCAAAGAAGCTGAGCAGCGCGCGCTGCACTACCTCGACAAGGTCGGTCTGGGGGCGTTCGCCGATGCCTATCCGCATACCTTGTCCGGTGGCATGAAGGCGCGTGTCGCCATCGCTCGCGCCTTGGCCATGCAACCCAAAATCCTGCTCATGGACGAACCCTTCGCCGCCCTCGACGCCCTCACCCGACGCAAGATGCAGGAAGAACTGCTGCTGCTATGGGAAGAGGTGCGCTTCACCTTGCTGTTCGTCACCCACTCCATCGAAGAAGCACTGGTGGTGGGCAATCGCATCCTCCTGCTATCGCCCCATCCGGGACGAGTACGGGCGGAAGTCCACAGCCATCAATACGATTTGCACAGCCTCGGCGGATCGCAATTTCAAGCGTCGGCGCGACGGATTCACCGGTTGCTGTTCGATGAAGGCCAGTCGCCGGAAACCAAGCGTGAGCTGGATTTTTCCGATATCCGCATCGCTTATTGAGCCATTGAGAGGAGTGCCCGATGAGCCTTTTATCATCCCCGCGTAAAGAGTTTGAAACTGACCTGCAGCCGCTGTTGAGTGTTCCGGTGGAGCGTGAGTTGCCGTTGCGCCAGCGCCTTTGGCAGCAAGGCTGGCTGCGCAAAAGTCTGATCCTGATAATGCTCGCGGTGCTGTGGGAAGTGATTGCGCGAATCCAGAACAACGACCTGCTGCTGCCCAGCTTCATGCAAACCGCCAACGCCCTGTATGGAGGGCTGCTCAGTGGCGAATTGCTGGGCAAGGTGTGGATCTCTCTGGTAGTGCTGCTCAAGGGCTACCTGATCGGCATCGTCCTGGCATTTGGCTTGACCACCTTGGCGGTATCGACCCAGTTCGGCCGCGATCTGCTCAGCACCCTGACCTCGATGTTCAACCCGCTACCGGCCATTGCACTGCTGCCATTGGCACTGCTGTGGTTCGGGCTGGGGCAGAACAGCCTGATTTTCGTGCTGGTGCATTCGGTGTTGTGGGCATTGGCGCTGAACACCTACGCCGGCTTTCTCGGGGTCTCGGAAACCCTGCGCATGGCCGGGCGTAATTACGGGCTCAAGGGGATGAGATTTGTCCTGTTCATCCTCATCCCCGCCGCGCTGCCCTCAATCCTCGCGGGTTTGAAAATAGGCTGGGCCTTCGCCTGGCGTACGCTGATTGCCGCTGAACTGGTGTTCGGAGCTACCAGCGGCAAGGGTGGGTTGGGCTGGTACATTTTTCAGAATCGCAATGAGCTGTACACCGATAAGGTGTTTGCCGGGTTGGCGGTGGTGATTCTGATTGGGCTGCTCGTGGAGAACCTGGTGTTTGATACGTTGGAAAGAGTGACAGTGAAGCGGTGGGGGATGCAGCGGTAAGCCTTCACCTCTCTTAACCTGTGGGAGCAAAGCTTGCTCGCGATTGCCGCAACGCTGTCTAACTGATCAACGCTTCATCGTTCATCGCGAGCAAGCTTTGCTCCTACAGGGTACGGCTTCGCTGTTAGGATTGCGGTTGAGTCAATCCTGATCGTTTACGAGTGCTCAGTATGCAACTTCCGGACATGAATCTTTTAGTCGCCCTCGACGCCTTGCTCGACGAGGGGAGCGTGGTGGGCGCTGCGCGGCGGATGAATCTCAGCCCGGCAGCGATGAGTCGGACGCTGACGCGTATTCGTGAAGCCATTGGCGATCCGATCCTGGTGCGGGCGGGGCGTGGCCTGGTGCCGACGCCCAAGGCGCTGGAGTTGCGTGAGCAGGTGCGGGATGTGGTGGAGCAGGCCTCGTTGCTGTTTCGCTCGGCGGATGACGTGGATCTGAGCAGTTTGCGCCGACGTTTCAGCATTCGCGCCAATGACTTCTTTGTGGGCGTTTACGGCGGCAAGCTGTTCGACACCATGGAGCGCCAGGCCCCGCATTGTGAGCTGCGCTTTGTTCCCGAGGGGGATGGGGATGACGAGGCCTTGCGCGAGGGGCGGATCGATCTGAGCGTGAGCAACAATCGCCCGCTGATGCCTGAGGTTAAAGTACAAAATCTGTTTGCTACGCACTTCGTTGGCCTGGTTCGTGAGGATCACCCGTTGTTCGATGAAGAGATCACTGCCGAGCGATATGCGGGGTTTTCCCATATCAGCATGTCGCGCCGTGGTATTGCCCGCGGGCCGATCGATACGGCGCTCAATGCCTTGGGGTTGGAGCGGCGGGTAGCGGTGATTGCGCCGAGTTTCCATGCGGCGATGTTTGCGTTGCCGGATTCCGATTTGATCCTGCCGGTGCCCAAGGAGGCGCTGCTGAGCATCCGGCGCCTGGGCCTGAAGCTGCGCTCGTTTACCCTGCCGATACCGCTGCCGACCATCATGCTCACCCAGGCCTGGCATCCTCGGTTCGATAAGGATCCAGCGCATCGCTGGCTGCGCGAGACGTTGAAAGCGTGTTGCGATGAGACCTGGTTGGCGGCGCAGCCTTAAAAGATCAGAAGATCGCAGCCGCCTTCAGGTATGCCTGCAGGAGCTGCCGAAGGCTGCGATCTTTTGATCTTTTATGACGATTGCGCCCCACGCACTTATAACCTGCCAATAAGTTGATTTTCGTCAGCTGCCACCCTCCATAAAATAACCGGGTATTCAAATCCCGGAGCCTGCAGTACATGACTTCCCTCACGGTCCCGGCACCTGTCGCCACGACCGCTGCTTCGCCCCCGGTATTCGGCCCGCGAATCATCATTGGCCTGGTCGGCGTGCTCATCGCCGTGCTGGTGTCCGGCCTGAACGAGATGGTCACCAAGGTGGCCCTCGCCGACATCCGCGGTGCGCTGGCCATTGGTTACGACGAAGGTACCTGGCTGGTCGCCAGCTACACCGCCACATCGGTGGCGGCCATGGCCTTCGCTCCGTGGTGTTCGGTGACCTTCTCCCTGCGCCGGTTCACGCTCTGGGCCATCGGCGTATTTACCGTGCTGGGTGTGCTGTGTCCGTTCGCCCCGAACTACGAAAGCCTGCTGCTGATGCGCACTTTGCAAGGCCTGGCGGGGGGAGCGTTGCCGCCGATGCTGATGACGGTCGCGCTGCGCTTCCTGCCGGCCGACGTGAAGCTCTATGGGCTGGCAGGGTATGCATTGACCGCCACTTTTGGTCCCGGCCTGGGCACTCCGCTGGCCGGGCTGTGGACCGAGTACGTCGGCTGGCAGTGGACCTTCTGGCAAATCGTCGTGCCGTGCCTGATCGCCATGGCCGCGGTGGCTTACGGTTTGCCCCAGGATCCGCTGCGCCTTGAGCGCTGCAAACAGTTCAACTGGCGCGGTTTGCTGTTGGGATTCCCGGCGATCTGCATGCTGGTGATCGGCATCCTGCAGGGCAATCGCCTGGACTGGTTCGAGTCGAGCCTGATCTGCACGTTGCTCGGCGGCGGGTTGCTGCTGCTGGTGCTGTTCCTGATCAACGAATGGTCGCAACCGATGCCGTTTTTCAAGATGCAGATGCTTGGTATCCGTAACCTGGCCTTCGCGTTGCTGACCCTGGCCGGGGTGCTGGTGATCCTGCTGGCGGTGATCATTATTCCGTCCAGCTACCTGGCGCAGGTCCAGGGTTATCGCCCGATACAAACCGCGCCGATCACCTTGTTGGCAGCACTGCCACAGTTGATCGCGCTGCCCCTGGTGGCGGCCTTGTGCAACCTGCGCTGGGTCGATTGCCGATGGGTACTGGGGATTGGCCTCGGCATGTTGATGCTGTCGTGCCTCGGGGGCTCGCAACTGACGTCGGTGTGGATTCGCGACGATTTCTACCCGCTGCAACTGCTGCAGATTTTCGGCCAGCCCATGTCGGTGCTGCCGTTGCTGATGCTGTCCACCGGCAGTATTAGCCCGATGGAAGGGCCGTTCGCCTCCGCCTGGTTCAACACGGTCAAGGGCCTGTCGGCGGTGATCGCCACCGGCGTGATCGAGGCGCTGACCACGGCAAGACAACATTTTCACTCGACCATGCTAGTCGACCGTCTCGGCAATTCGCCCCTGGCGGACAGTGACAGCGCCGGCCTCGCTCACCGTTTGCACCAGCAGGTCGTCGTGCTCACCGCATCGGATCTCTATCTGTGCATGGCCGGCGTCGCATTGGCGCTGATCCTGCTGATTTTCTGGATGCCAACGCGGATCTATCCGCCCCGGGCCCCGACTTGAACGCTCCACGAAACAGAAGGTTTTTATGACGACTCTCTCCAGGAAAAAAGCGGCCGTCGGCATCGCGGCGGTGGTTACGCTCGGCGTATTGATTTACCTGCTGGCACCCGGTTTGTTCGGCAAACGTACACACCAGACCACCAATGATGCTTTCGTTTCTGCGGACTTCACCCTGGTGGTCCCGCGTGTTGCCGGGTTCATCAAGGAAGTGCTGGTGGAAGACAACCAGCAGGTCAAGGCCGGGCAGTTGCTGGCGCTGATCGATGACCGGGACCTGCGCGCAGCTGCCCAGGCCGCCGATGCGGAAACGCTGGTCGCCAGGGCTCAATTGCAGAATGTGCGGGCAACGCTGGAGCGCCAGGCCTCCGTGATCGCTCAGGCGCAAGCGAGCGTGGTATCGGCCAAGGCAGAACGGGACTTCGCCGAACATGAACTGAACCGCTACAACCACCTCGCTGGCGTCGGTGCCGGCACGGTACAGAACGCACAGCAAGCCCGCACTCGCATCGACCAGGCGTCGGCGAAGCTGGCCAATGTCACGGCTGTATTGGCCGCAGAGCGCAAGCAGGTGGACATCCTCATCGCCCAGCGGGATGCGGCTGAAGGTGGCCTCAAGCGTGCACAGGCTGCGTTGGAAATTGCCAGTTTTGAACTGTCCTATACACGCATCGTTGCGCCCCAGGACGGCATGGTTGGCGAGCGCGCAGTGCGAGTCGGCGCGTACGTCACGCCCGGCAGCAAAATCCTCGCAGTGGTGCCGCTGGCGCAGGCTTATGTGGTGGCCAACTTTCAGGAGACCCAATTGGCCGACGTGCGGCCCGGGCAGCAGGTCCAGGTGCGGGTGGACAGCCTGGACGGCGAGGCGCTGACGGGGCGTGTCGAAAGTATTGCACCGGCCACCGGGGTGACGTTTGCGTCGATCAAGCCGGACAACGCGACGGGTAACTTCACCAAGGTGGTACAGCGGATTCCGGTGAAGATTGTGCTTGATCCAGGGCAGCCGTCGGCCGAGCGGCTGCGAGTAGGGATGTCGGTGGAGGCGAGTATCGACACTGCCGCGACCGATAAGCATGAGGTGGCGCAACGATGAAAGGTTTGGTTGATTGGGCCGGCGCCTTCGCGAACATGCCCGCTCCCACAAGGGGCCTGATTCATTCCCCCACGTTTTGCCTGGACTCTGATCACCTATGGGAGCGGGCTTGCCCGCGAAGAGGCCGCAAGCCAAAACTCACCCTCTGTGCCTTACTGGTAATAAGCCTCTCAGCCTGCACGGTCGGCCCCGACTTCCAGAAACCCCAGGTACAGCAAATGGCCGACTGGTCGCAGCCCACCAAGGCCGCCGCGAGTCAGGCGGTCGCCGAAAACATGGACGAGCGCTGGTGGGAAGTGTTCAACGATCCCAAGCTGTCAGCGCTCACCCAGCGCGCCCTGACCGACAACCTGGACCTCAAACTCGCCAGCAGTCGCCTGCAGCAAAGCCGCGCAGCACGCCAGGTGATCACCGCCGACCGTTACCCCAACACCGCCGCCACCGGCAGCTATGGGCGTAAACGCAACAGCGGCGAAGGGTTGAACGACCCTTCGGGCAACAACGGTGATTCGGCCTTCAATTTGTGGGATGCCGGCTTCTCGGCGTCCTGGGAGCTGGATTTCTGGGGAAGGGTGCGGCGCGAGACCGAGGCTGCCGATGCCACCCTCGAAGTCGCCGAAAATGATCGTCGCGGGGTACTGCTGTCGGTGCTCGCCGAGACCGCCCGGGACTACATCCAGCTGCGCGGAGTACAAGGCACACGAGCAGTCACCGAACAAAACCTCGACGTCGCCCGGCACAGCCTCAAGCTGTCACAGCTGCGCCTGGCCGACGGCGTCGCCACGGACCTGGATGTCGCCGAAGCCGCTGCGCAAGTGTCCGCCATTGAGTCGCGCCTGCCGGCGCTTGAGCAACGCCAGTCGCAGTTGATCAACGCATTGAGCCTGTTGATGGGGGAACCGCCCCATGCGCTGTCCGCTGAATTGGCCGCCGATGCACCGGTACCGCAAAGCCCAAGCCAGATCGCCATTGGCTTGCCTTCGCAACTGGCCGAGCGACGACCGGATATCCGTCAGGCCGAAGCACGCCTGCACTCCGCCACCGCGAGTATTGGCGTGGCCAAAGGCGATTTTTATCCACGGATTACCTTGTCAGGCAACGTCGGCTCCCAAGCGATGCAGTTGAGTGATTTCGGTAGCTGGGGTTCTCGCGCATTCGGCATCGGTCCGCAGTTCAGCGTGCCACTGTTCGACGGCGGTCGCCTGCGCGGCGTGCTCAACCTGCGCGAAGCCCAGCAACAGGAAGCGGCTATCGCCTATCAGCAAACCGTCTTGCGCGCGTGGCACGAAATCGATGATCAACTGAGCGCCTACAACGCCAGCCAACGGCGCCGGGACAGCCTGGCCGAAGCCGTGCGCCAGAACCAGATCGCACTGACCACCGCGCAACGGCAATACGTCGAAGGGGTAGTCGATTTCGTCAACGTACTCACCGTACAAGGCGAACTGCTGGCGACCCAGGAACAGTGGGTGGAAAGCTCGACCGGGGTGTCGTTGGCGATGGTGGGCTTGTATAAGGCGCTGGGCGGTGGATGGGAGTCGGTGTATCCGCTTGAGGCAGCCACAGTTAGCCGTTGATCAATGTCGTTTTGCCAGTTGCCGCAGCCAGTGGGATTGCTGCTACGGCGATGGCCGGACCGTGGTGTCGAGCCTGACTTACGATTGGTAAGGCAAATTGCAGAAACTGTGGGAGCTCGAACGACTCAACTCGAATCGACACCACAAATCCCTGTGGGAGCGGGCTTGCCCGCGAAGAGGCCGTCACATTCAGTACCCATGCTGACTGAGGCACCGCTTTCGCAGTCTAGTAGAGGGCTCGACTGTATGGATTTTGATCAATCGACACACCGCCCCGATGGGCGGATTTCCCCCCGCGATCGCCTTGGCGGGCCTAGACTTTTGTCATGGAGCCAACAGGTTTATCCATCGTCCGCAGGTGAACCCTGCGGACACCGAGGTGCATCATGCGTATGGCAAGAACCGTGCAGAACAGCCTGGACAAGGCCAACTGCGAATTTGACATCGTCAGTCACCCTCACTCGGCCAGCAGCCTGGAAACCGCGCGTGTCGCCGGTATTCCGGCCGAACGAGTGGCCAAGTCGGTGATCCTGGATGATCACCATGGGCGTTACCTGATGGCCGTCCTGCCGGCCAGTCGCCACCTGGACTTGAGCAAGGTCCGCGGCAGCGGCGAGTGGCAGATCACTCGTGAAAGCAACCTGGCGCACCTGTTCAATGATTGCGAACGCGGAGCGGTGCCGGCGCTGGGTGAGTCCTACGGCCTGGACATGGTCATCGACCCGTTGCTGACGCGGCAAAAAGACATCTACCTGGAGGCGGGTAATCACAACAACCTGCTACACATGAGTGTGCCGCAGTACTTGAAAATGGTGCCGCACGCGCAGGTGGTCGAGGTGAGTGATTGAATTCTGCGGCGTCAGCGACCTCTATTCGCGAGCAGGCTCGCTCCCGCAGGGAAAATGCGCTCAACTGTGGGGACGAGTCTGCTCGCGATTACTTCTTGATCACCATAGGAAGCCTGACATGGAATCCCCAACACATAGCTTGCCCTCTCTGTTCAAGCAGCTGGGGCTGGCCGACGATCCGGTCAGCATCGACCAGTTCATCGCCACCCACTCGCCGCTCAAGCCGGAGCTGCACCTGGCGGACGCATTCTTTTGGACCCAGAGCCAGGCAACGTTCCTGCGGGACGAAATTCTGGATGATGCGGACTGGGCGGAGGTGGTTGACCAGTTGAATGTGTTGTTGAGAAAGGGACGGGGCGTTTAACAGGCAGAGAAAAGTTACTTCAGGATTGCTGGCCGTCAAAAAAAGGACCAGAATTAAGACCTAAAAGAGGTCTTAATTATGCAAAATATTCTAGCCGATATGGCTGTCAGTGTTTCAGAGTTGAAGAAAAATCCTTCAGCCGTTCTGAACGGCTCATTGGGTGGTCCTGTCGCAGTGCTGAATCATAATCGCGTCATGGGTTACATGGTTCCTGCGGATGTTTTCGAACGCATGGTTGAACGCCTCGACGATCTTGAGTTGGCAGAAATCGTTCGCTCGCGTCTTCATGAGACACCGGTGCCGGTAACGCTGGATGACTTATAAGCTCGAGTTTCTGCCATCTGCCCGCAAGGAGTGGGACAAGCTGGGACATACATTGCGCGAGCAATTCAAGAAAAAGCTGGCAGAAAGATTAGAGGTGCCTCGAATACCTTCGGACCTACTGCATGGAATGTCTGACTGCTACAAGATAAAACTGAAGGCATCGGGATATCGTCTGGTTTATCAAGTAGTGGATGAGCGTGTAGTCGTCTCAGTTGTGGCGGTAGGTAAGCGCGAGCGCAGCGAAGTCTACGAGCGAGCTCGAAAACGCTGAACGCAGTCAAATTGTTTCAAAACTTGACCGGCATTCCCTGCAAATGCGATATTGATAGTTAGCAAACTAACAGTGTGTGCATAGTCTCGTGCCGAAGAACCTCGACGCCCTCCAAATGAACATCAGCAGTGCCATGGTGGTAGCCGCCAGGCACTGGCGCAAAATCTGCCAGACCACGCTGGTCAATTATGGAATTTCCGAAGCCTGCGCCGTCCCGCTCTTGATGATCGGGCGTTTGGGTGAGGGTGTGCGTCAGGTGACGGTGGCGCAGGCGGCGGGGATGGAAAGCCCTTCGCTGGTGCGCTTGCTCGATCAGCTTTGTCATTCCGGCTATGTACGGCGTACCGAAGATGCCCATGATCGCCGGGCCAAGTGCCTGAGCCTGACTGAAACCGGGCGGGAGCTGGTACAGGCGGTTGAAGCCGAGTTGGTCCGCTTGCGTCATGAAGTGCTCGAAGGCATCGACCAGAGTGACCTGGAAGCCACGTTGCGGGTGCTTCGGGCGTTCGAAGCGGCGAACGCGCCATCGGTGATTGGCTCGTGAGCGGATTTTTTACCGGCATGCCCCCTGCGCGGGACTGGTTCTACGGGGTTCGCACGTTTGCCGCCTCCATGATCGCGCTCTACATCGCCATGCTCATGCAAATGCCCCGTCCATATTGGGCGATGGCCACGGTGTATATCGTCTCCAGCCCTTTTGTCGGCCCCACCAGTTCCAAGGCGCTATACCGTGCGGTCGGGACTTTTCTCGGTGCCATGGCGGCGGTTTTCTTCGTGCCGATGTTCGTGCAAAGCCCTTACGTACTGGTGGTGGTGATCGCGCTATGGACCGGGACGCTGCTGTTTCTGTCCCTGCACCTGCGTACTGCCAACAGCTATGCCTTGATGCTCGCTGGCTACACCTTGCCGCTGATCGCCTTGCCGGTGGTGGATAACCCGTTGGCGGTGTGGGATGTGGCCGAAGCGCGTACGGAGGAAATTTTCCTCGGTATCGCAGTAGCTGCGGTGGTTGGCGCGATGTTCTGGCCGCGACGGCTGGCGCCGGTGTTCAACGACTCGGTGGGCAAATGGTTTACTGACGCTTCGACTTACAGCCTGCGGTTTCTCAATCGCCAGGTGCAGCCCGATGAAGTCAGTGCCCTGCGGGCCTCGATGGTCGCGACCTTCAACACCCTGGAGCTGATGATCGGCCAGTTGCCCCACGAGGGTGCCCGGCCACAAACCGTGCGCAATACCAAAGAGCTGCGTGGGAGGATGATTCATCTGCTTCCAGTGATTGATGCCTTGGACGATGCGCTGTATGCCCTGGAGCGGCGTACACCCGAGCTGGTGGAGAAATTTGCCCCGTTGCTGGCGGCCACCACCCAATGGCTCGAACACAAGGACGCCGACCTGCAGCGCTGGCAGGCCCTGAAAAACCAACTCGAAGCCCTGCAACCGAACGCCGAGGCGCTGGATGATCGCAGGCAACTGTTGTTCTCCAACGCCATCTATCGCCTAGGTGAATGGATCGACCTGTGGCAGGACTGCCGCAGCCTGCAGCATGCCATTGAGTGCGAAAGCCAGGACAGCTGGCGCGCGGTGTATCGGCACTGGCGCCTGGGCCGGCTCTCGCCGTTCCTGGATCGTGGGCTGATGTTGTATTCGGCGGCATCAACGGTCACTGCGATCATCGTGGCGTCGGTGCTGTGGATCTTGCTCGGCTGGACTGACGGCGGCGCTGCAGTGATTCTCGCGGCCGTGGCTTGCAGCTTCTTTGCCTCGATGGACGACCCGGCGCCGCAGATTTACCGTTTTTTCTTCTGGACGGCGATGTCCGTGGTGTTCGCCAGCCTGTACCTGTTTCTGGTCCTGCCCAACCTGCATGACTTTCCGATGCTGGTGCTGGCGTTCGCGGTCCCGTTCATTTGCATTGGCACCCTGACGGTCAAGCCGCAGTTCTACCTGGGCATGTTGCTGACGCTGGTTAACACCTCGTCGTTCATCAGTATCCAGGGAGCCTATGACGCGGATTTCCTGAGCTTCGCCAACTCCAATCTGGCCGGCCCGGTCGGGCTGCTTTTCGCGTTCGTCTGGACCCTGATTGCCCGGCCATTTGGCGCGGAACTGGCGGCCAAGCGCCTGACCCGGTTCAGCTGGCGCGACATTGTCAGCCTCACCGAACCGGCAACCCTGTCCGAACATCGGCACCTGGGCGTGCAGATGCTCGATCGCCTGATGCAGCACCTGCCGCGGCTGGCGATGACCGGCCAGGACACCGGCATTGCCCTGCGCGAAGTGCGCGTGGCGTTGAACCTGCTCGACTTGCTGGCCTACACGCCACGGGTCACAGGCGTTCCGCAGACGCTGCTGCACCAGGTAGTGGCGGAAGTTGGCGCCTACTTCAAGGCCTGCCTCAAGGCGGACGAACGCTTGCCGGCACCGACGGCCCTGCAGATGACGCTCGATCGTACCCGCCGTGCGCTCACCACCGAGTGTGACGAAGGGGCGCGCCTGCACTTGCTCCACGCCCTGAGCGGGCTGCGCCTGGCACTGTTGCCGGGGGTGGAATTTGTCGGCACGGGCGAACTCGAAGAACCGCTTCCCCATGGCATCGATGGAGCGCCTTTATGATCGGTGATCTGGATATCAGCGGTGTTTTCCTGCCCACGCTGCTGGTGCTGATGGGCATTACTTACGTGATTTTCCTGCTGGTGCACGGGCTGCTGACGCGTCTGCACTTTTACCGTCTGGTCTGGCACCGGGCATTGTTCAACGTGGCTCTCTACGCCTTGCTACTTGGCGCCGTGGACTCACTCAGTCGATACCTGATGACATGAAAAAACCTTTTTTGACCCTCGGTCGCGTGGTGCTGACTCTGCTGATCGTGACCTTCGCCGTCGTCGTCGTCTGGCGCATGGTGATGTACTACATGTTCGCCCCATGGACCCGGGACGGGCACATCCGTGCCGACATCGTGCAGATCGCGCCGGACGTGTCCGGCCTGATTCAGACCGTTGAAGTGCGCGACAACCAATTGGTCAAGCGTGGCCAGGTGCTGTTCAGCATCGACCAGGACCGCTTCAGACTGGCGTTGCGCCAGGCCAAGGCTGCCGTGGCTGATCGTCAGGAAACCCTGGCGCAGGCGCAGCGCGAGCACAAACGTAACCGTGGCCTGGGCAACCTGGTGCCGGGCGAGCAACTGGAAGAAAGCCAGTCCCGGGTCGCCCGCGCCGAAGTCGCCTTGATGGAAGCGCAGGTGGCGGTGGACAGTGCCCAGCTCAACCTGGATCGCTCGACCATCCGCAGCCCGGTGGACGGCTACGTCAACGACCGCGCGCCACGCCATCAGGAATTCGTAACTGCCGGGCGGCCGGTGTTGTCGGTGGTGGACAGCAACTCGTTCCACATTGACGGCTATTTCGAAGAGACCAAACTGGACGGGATTCACGTCGGCCAGAGCGTCGATATCCGGGTGGTGGGTGACCGCGCGCGGTTGCGTGGGCATGTTGAAAGCATCGTTGCCGGTATCGAAGACCGCGACCGCACCAGCGGCAGTAACCTGCTGCCCAACGTCAACCCTGCATTCAGCTGGGTACGGTTGGCCCAGCGGATTCCGGTGCGCATTGCTTTCGATGAGGTGCCTGCGGACTTCCGCATGATCGCCGGGCGTACCGCCACCGTATCGATCATCGAGGATCAGCAACAGGAGCCCGCGCAATGAGCAAGGCTTCGGGTTTGGCGGTGATCGGCCTGGGCATGCTGCTGTCGGCCTGCCAGGTGGTCGGGCCGGATTACCACCTGCCGGACGAAGCCGCCGTGCACCGTGATGATTTCCAGGGCGAGCTGGCGGTGAACGACAAGAACGTCGTTTCCGCGCCCGTGCCCGGTGATTGGTGGCGGTTGTACCAGGATCCGCGCCTGGATCAACTGGTGCAGCAGGCTATGGTCACCAACACCGATCTGCGAGTGGCAGCGGCGAACATTTCCCGGGCCCGGGCACAGGTCGATGAAGCGCAAGCCGCAGGAGGCTGGAGCGGCGGCGTGAAAATCGGCGCTCAGCGTTTGCAGGAGTCCGGCGAAGCATTCCTGCTGGCGGACAAGGTGCCGGTGGCCAATGTGGGCGATATTGGCATCACCACCTCTTATCAATTCGACCTGTTCGGCACCTTGCAGCGCGGTATCGAGGCGGCGAAGGCCAATGCCGATGCGACTCAAGCGGCAGCCGATACTGCACGAATCACCCTGGTGGCCGATGTGGTGCGGGCCTACACCCAGGTGTGCGCGGCCAACGAAGAGCAGAAAATCGCCCAGCACTCCCTGGATCTGCAAGCCCAGGGCACCACGCTGGTACAGCGGCTGCGCGATGCGGGGCGCGGTGATGAAACCCAGGTGACCCGCTCGCAAACCCAATTCAAATCCCTGCGTGCCGAAATGCCGCGCTACGAAGCGGCCCGTCAGGCCGGCTTGTTCCGCCTGTCGATGCTACTCGCCCAGCCAGTGGATCAATTGCCAGCCGGGACGGCGACTTGCGCCGAACTGCCAAAAATCGCCCAGCTGTTACCGGTGGGTGACGGTGCCACGTTGCTCAAGCGCCGCCCCGACGTGCGGCAGGCCGAACGACGCCTCGCGGCTTCCACGGCGGGTATCGGCATCGCCACGGGCGAGCTGTACCCGGACATCAGCATCGGCGCGTCGGTTGGAACCGTCGGCATCCTGGAAAACCTCGGCAAACCGGCGACCAATCGCTGGGGCTTCGGTCCGTTACTGAGCTGGACCGTACCGTCCAACGGCTCGCGTGCACGTATTCGTGAGGCCGAAGCGACCACCCAGGGCGCCCTGGCGCATTTCGATGGGGTAGTGCTCAACGCCATTCGCGAAACCCAGACCGGCCTGGCCCAATACTCCGCGTTGCTGCAACGTCGCGATGCGCTGGCCGAGGCGGAACAATCGGCGCAACAGGCAGCAGACCAGACCCACCGCTTCTTCCAGGCCGGCCGGGCGTCGTTCCTCGCGGACCTGCAAGCCACCCGGACCTACACCGACGTACGGGCGCAGTTGGCCGCCGCGAACACCCAGGTTGCCATGAGCCAGATCGATTTGTTCCTGGCGCTGGGCGGCGGATGGGAAAGCGGACGAACGCAAGGTTCGAACTCCAGCAAACCCTGAGGCCGTTGCTATGCTTTGATTTGTTGGGCTGACGCGCCACGAGCCACGCCAGTCCACTGATCAAGGCTCGCGTTGGTCATGGGGACTAAAATAATGAAAAACCCTTATGCTCCCGGCTTCTGGTGCGCTATAGCCGCACTGGTCCTGCTGTCAGCCACCTATTTCTACGGCATCATGCTGGCCCACCAGATCGACAAGGCCCTGATATTTCTCGACAGTGCCTCGGCGCTGATCGCCGTGCTGTCGATTGTGGTGGTCGCCTGGGCTTCTGTTCAGGGCGCCCGTATCAAGAAAAAACACCTCGAACAAGGCAAGACGCTGGTGCTCATCTGGGACACCAAGGTGGCTTTGCGCCGGGTTGAAACCGTGTTTGACCGCTATTTCTGGGGCAGCTACTGGCAACCCGGCCGCACTTTCCAGGAAGTCATGGGCGAGCTGACCGGCACGCCGCTGGAAAAAAGCCTGGAAACCTTGAAGAAGCAGTGCCTGGCACTGGACAAGCAGGTGTCGGACGAGGAGCGGCATTGGCTAAGCAACGCCCGCGAGCTCTCCGATGTCGCCACCGCCATGGCCCGGGAGCGTTACCAGCTGGACTTCTGCGACCCGCGCGCGGAGGTGACGGGTGGGGCGGTGATCAATCGGGATTTTGAGGTGCTGGTGTATACCTGGACCGCGCGGCTGAAGAGTTTTGACCATCAGCTCGATGAAATTGAAGTGCAGTATTCCTGACATCTGAAATCATCCCGGTGGCCCTCAGGGAACTGTGGCAACTGTGGGATCTCTGACACCTGTAGGAGCAAAGCTTGCTCGCGATAACGGTCCGTCAGCCACGCTGCAGGTGGATGAGCCGGAGTCATCGCGAGCAAGCTTTGCTCCTAAACCTTTAATCATTGGGCCACCCAGTGCGCCCGGTGCTAATCTCCATCGCACTTTCAGCTTAGTCGTGTCCGTAACCCGTCACGGGTTCAGGGAAGACGACACACCTTCAAACAACGGACATTGATCGGGTAATTCATGAATAAATCAGCAGGCGTGCTTCTGGGAATTGTCGTGGCAATCGGTGCAATCAGCGCAGGGGGTGCCTGGTACACCGGCACCAAGCTTGAAGGCGTGCTCAATACCTCGATCGCCGATGCCAACAAGGAGCTGCAAGCCGCGCTGGTAGGTTCCAACGGCACCGCGTCGCTGGAGCTGGTATCGCTGGAGCGCAACATATTCAGCAGCACCGCGCATTACCGCCTCAAGGGTGAAGGCGAGATGTTCGGTGAAGCCCCGGTGGAGTTACTGTTCGTCGACCACATCGAGCACGGCCCTCTGCCATTCTCCCGCCTCGTATCGCTGAAGTGGCTGCCAGTCATGGCCACCAGTCACTACGAACTGGAAAAAACCCCACTCACCGCCAAATGGTTCGCCGCTGCCAAGGACAAATCCCCGCTCACCGGCGTGGTCAACATCGGCTACGACAAATCCACCAACGGTAACCTCCAGTTGCTGCCGCTGGACGTCGCCCTTGACGACAAGTCCCAGCTGAAATTTTCCGGATTGAACGTCGACGTCGATGCCAGCGCCCAGGCGCAAAAGGTCAAGGCCAACGGTTACATGGACAGCCTGACCCTCACGACCGTGGCTGAGGACCTGACGCCGGTTAAAGTCGAACTCGGCGGCCTGACCTTCGCCAGCAACCTGACCAAGGGTACCTACGGGTATTACGTCGGCGAAAACACCGTCGAGCTGACCGACAACAAGACCACCTTCGGCGCCGGCCAGTCAGTATTAGGCCTGAAGAAGTTTGAAATGAAGAACCAGACCGAAGAATCGGGCACCAGCGCTTCAGGCCGTGCCGATTACAAGGTGGGCGAGGTGTCGCTGAACGGCAAGACCATCGGCTCCGCGCAGATGGCCATGAGCCTGAAGAACCTGGACATTCCGGCGACCATGTCGTTGATGCAGGTTTACCAGACCAAACTGCAACCTTACGAGAAGGCCGCGGCTGAAGCGGCAGCAGCAGGTCTGCCGGCGCCGGAGCTGGTGCTGACCCCTGCCGAAGAGGCCCAGGTAAAAACCGGCCTGGAAAAACTGCTGGCCGCCGGGCCGCAGGTTGCGCTGGAAAACCTCTCGCTGAAAACCGCCAACGGCGAAAGCAAGGCCAACCTGGTGCTCGACCTGACCAAGCCGAAATCGATGGACCTGCCGCCGGACCAGTTGACTCAGCAGCTGATCGCCCTGCTGGACCTCAACGTGCAAGTGTCCAAGCCGATGCTGGTTGACCTGTTCAGCGTGCAGTCACAAATCGATGGCCAGACCGATGCCAAGCTGATCGCCGATCAGGCCATGGCCACTGCGGACATGTTCGGCAGCATGGCGGTGGGCAGCGAGTTTGCCAGACTCGATGGCAACAACATCGTCACCAAGCTGCACTACGCCAACAACCTGGTGGAGTTCAATGGCCAGAAGATGACCGTTGAAGAGTTTGTCGGCTTCATCATGAGCAAAATCAGTGCTCCGGTGCCCGTCGAGTAAGGCCAACCGTTGCGCAGAAGCGCTCGGCGTCTGCTTCAGGGCGCCTCGCACTTGCGGATAAAACGCTCCCCTGTAGGCGCTGCCGAAGGCTGCGATCTTTTGACTTTCAACATCAAAAGATCGCAGCCTTCGGCAGCTCCTACGGGAAATTTTGCAGCCAAGAATTCATCGGGCATCGCGAATCAGTCGCCAGGCCTCATCCACGGACAACGGCTGTTTCATACGTTCTGCCAGCATCGCCATCGCCCACTCTTCATCGCACGCAACTGCAGCGGAAACCACTCCGTTTTTACCAAACAGCCCAATAAACGGCGGATGGTAGGGGTCGCCCTTGAACTCCACCTAGTCCCACGTTTCAGCGTGCCCGAGGTAGTCGTAGTTCTTGCCGAAATGCCAGGTCCAGACGCGTTGCAAGGCCATGATCGCTCTCAAGGCAGGCATTTCCATTAAGACTGGGCGGCCGATCGCGAGGTTCAGCCAAATCCCTCTGCCACGGCGCGAACGGTGCGGCTATAGTTCGCAAGCCGACGTTGGCCCCACCCGCACCAGGTGCTCCGCAATGACCCGATTGACCTCTTTGACCCCTTGGCTGGCGGCCCTTGCAGTTGCCTTCTGCGTACAACTGCCGGCCCAGGCCCATGAGCGTTTCACTGTTAACATCCCGGGCGTCTCCGATGACCGGCTGTTCACTGCCGCGGCCGCCAGCGACGCCGAAGGCTGCGGCGGCCACAACGTTTCCCCGGCACTGAGCTGGAATGCCGGCCCGGCCGGCACCTTGAGCTACGCGATCGTGATGCATGACCCCGACGGGCAAAAAGGCCAGGGCGTCGATCATTGGCTGCATTACGGCATCAAGGCCTCTACCCATCAGATTGCCGAAGGTGCGGGCACCAAGCCCACGCTCGACGGAGTCGGTGGCCTGAACAGCAAGGGCACCAAGGCCTACGTCGGTCCTTGTCCGCCTGTCGGCGACAGCGCCCACCACTACATCATCCAGCTTTACGCCCTGGACCTCGCTCCCGACGCCTTGCCCGCCGGCCTGACGCGTACTCAGTTGCTGGAAAAGATCAAAGGGCATGTGCTGAAGAACAGCAGCGTGGTGCGCCGTTATCACCGCTGAATATTTTTTCCGGTGAGTTAACCCGAACCTGCCGGGCTGCCCGTCTCAAAGGATGAATGGATCATCTTCCTTGAGGTCAGCCCCCATGTCCCTCCCTCTGCATTTCCTCCGCCCGGCCGCCCATGGTTTCGCCGCGGGCCTGCTGCTGGCGATGGCCGGTTGCGGTGTCTCGTCCACGCCAGACTCCGCTTCGATTGCCTCAGCACCCGCGCAGGCTGAGTTGAAGACCGAAGCCTTGGTCATTGGCGATGCTTCCGCGGCCAAGCGCACTGTGCGAGCAGCGCCGCTGGCGACTTTTGCGCCAATGCCAGAAGCATCCCCTGCGGGCTACCAGGACCAGCAGCGCGAGCGGTATCAGGCGCTGGCCGATAACCCGATCCACAGCGTGGCTCAAACGCCGGTCTCAACCTTCAGTGCCGACGTCGATACCGGCGCCTACGCCAATGTCCGGCGCTTGCTCAACCAGGGGCGCCTGCCGCCCGAAGGCGCGGTGCGCCTGGAAGAAATGGTCAACTACTTTCCCTACGACTACGCCTTACCCACCGACGGCTCGCCCTTTGGCGTGACCACGGAGCTGGCGCCAACTCCCTGGAATGCGCACACCCGGTTGCTGCGCATCGGCATTAGGGCCTCGGACCACGCAGTGGCTGACTTGGCCCCGGCGAACCTGGTCTTCCTGGTCGACGTCTCCGGGTCGATGGACCGCCGCGAAGGCCTGCCGCTGGTCAAGAGCACGCTGAAACTGCTGGTCGATCAACTGCGCGATCAGGATCGCGTGTCACTGGTGGTATACGCCGGTGAATCTCGTGTGGTGCTGGAGCCAACTTCCGGACGGGAAAAAGCGAAAATTCGAACAGCCATCGATCAGTTATCGGCGGGCGGCTCGACCGCTGGCGCATCAGGCATCGAACTGGCCTACCAGTTGGCACGGCAGGCGTTCATTGCAAAAGGTATCAACCGCATCCTGCTGGCCACGGATGGCGACTTCAACGTCGGCATCAGCGACTTCGACAGCCTCAAGCAAATGGCGGCGGACAAGCGCAAGACCGGTATTTCCCTGACCACAATGGGTTTCGGAGTGGATAACTACAATGAACACCTGATGGAGCAACTGGCCGACGCGGGCGATGGCAACTACGCCTATATCGACAACCTGCGCGAGGCGCGCAAGGTCCTGGTGGACCAGCTCGGTTCAACCCTCGCGGTCGTCGCGAAAAACGTGAAGCTGCAAGTGGAATTTAATCCGGCCCAGGTCAGCGAGTACCGCCTGTTGGGCTATGAAAATCGCGCCTTGAAACGCGAAGATTTCAGCAACGACAAGGTCGACGCTGGCGAAATCGGCGCAGGCCATACGGTAACCGCCCTGTACGAAATTGTTCCAAAGGGGGAGAAGGGTTGGCTGGAGCCGCTGCGCTACAGCCAGGCCGCCAGCATTCATGCCGCCAAGACAACGGAAATGGCCATGCTGCGCGTGCGTTATCAGCTGCCGGAAGGTGGGAATAGTCGCTTGATTGAACGCCCGATCGTTGCAGGCCAAGCCGCAGCCGCCTCTGACGATCTGCGATTCGCCGCAGCCGTGGCAGCTTTTTCCCAGCAGCTGAAGGACGGGCGCTATACCGCCAGCTTCAGTCTGAAAGACACTGAGGCACTGGCCCGTGGCGCCCGGGGCGAAGACCGGTTTGGCCTGCGAGCGGAGTTCGTGCAGTTGGTCGAGCTGGCGCAAAGCCTGCAAACCACCGAACATCAGGCAATGATCCAAGAGACCCACTGACATGACTGCCCCGCCCCCAAGCTCGGCCACCAGCAGCGACGAATCGCTGCTGGCCCGCTACCGCTCAGGCGACAGCGTGGCGTTCGAGATCCTGTACGCCCGCCACCGCCAGGGACTGTACCGATTCCTTCTTGGCCTCAGCGGTAAAGCCGAGCTGGCCGAAGAGGTGTACCAGGACACCTGGCTGAGCCTGATCCGCAGCACCAGCCAGCCACAAGGCCGGGCGAATTTTCGTACATGGTTGTACCAGATTGCCCGCAATCGACTGATCGACCACTGGCGCAAACACGGAATTCGTAACCCTTTGCACGACAGCTATGACGAACAGGTCCACGCCTTGCCTGATGACGCCGCCGACCCTGCGCAATTACTGAGCTTGAGCCGCGACACCCAGCGCCTGGAAACCGCCCTGCAAACCCTGCCGGCGGACCAGCGCGAAGTGTTCCTGCTGCGTGCCCACGGCGATCTCGACTTGCCACAGATCGCCACCCTCACTGAAACACCGCTGGAAACCGTCAAGAGTCGCTTGCGTTACGCCCAGCAAAAACTGCGTCGGCTGCTGGCCGAGGAGGTACTGACATGACTGACGCCCGTAAAGCACCTGAAGAGGAAGTGGTGAAACACTTTCGTGAACAGTCTACCGACGAGCCACCGGCACACCTCGATGCGTTCATCCTCGCCGCAGCGCATCGAGAGACCCCGGCACCCAAGGCAAGCCTCTGGCAGCGGTGGTCGCAAGCCTGCCAAAAGCCGCGCTGGCAAGTCGCATTCGCCAGCCTGGTCGGCGTAGCGCTGATGCTGGCGCTGGTACAACCCGGTCCCGAGCAGGAGCCCGTCCACGACTTCGCGCCAACCCCCAAATCCTCCGCCCCGGCACCTGCAGCGCCGATGGCCGAACTCGCCGCGCCTGCGCAGCGTGAATCCATGCGTGCGCAAATGGCCGACGAAGCCGAAGTCAGCAAACGCATGGCGGCGCCGGCAAAGAGCCTGGATGAGCAGTTGCTTGAGGTGGAACGACTGCAGCAAATCGGTCAGAAACCAGCGGCGGACAAGTTGTTAGAGTCGCTGAAACAACGTTTCCCCAACGAAAACCTCGACGACCGGCTCAAGGAACTGCAGAAAAACCAGCACCGATAACCGTCCGCCATTTGGCAACCAGCCACGAAAGCGCGCACTATCGGGCCATAGCCGATGCGTTGGAGGAAGCCATGGCGAAAAAAATCGACCGCATCGCCCAAATGCTCAACTGCCCGGTGAAGGGAGAGGAACTAAGGCGGGCAGTGACCGAGAGCCGCAAGGAATTCCTGTTGGCTCAGGAGGAGGAGCATGCCTTGGAGGAGGATGACCTTGATGATGGGGTGTTCGAGGATGAGGAGGGGGATGATGAATATGATGAGTTTGATTGGACTACGGAGTGAGGGAGCTGCGGAGTAAACCTGATTCAGGTCGAGACACCACCCACAAAAAAAGCCCCACACCTTAAGGCCTGGGGCTTTTTCGTTTCTACTATGGTGCCCAGGCGTCGTTTGAACTGGAGGCTGTGACGCCCGCTTTATAAGGGTTTGGTACGGGCTTGTTCAGTTTGGCATACAAGAGGGCATACACGACGCTCGCTGCTGGGGTGTTTTCCCCTGTGCTGTCCTTACGCTCAGAGTGCACCAAAACGATGATGACTCGGATTTATCTCATCGGATGAACGGTCTAGTTTTGCCTTATGGTGATTCTGCCGGAATTGACTCGCTTGCCAGGCACGCCACCTTCGAAGATTGATTCGCTTGAAGGATCGGATTTGAGCCAACAGGTGTTTCGAAATTACTGGAGGCGTGCGGTCACTCAGCAGCAATACCAAGATAAGAAGTGCAAAGGCTGTAATCACGGAAAATGATCCTTGCCACAATACGATGCGGCGTTGGTGCTGCTCTTCATTCATCCCTGCTGGTCCTTGCAGCTCGATTGCTGCCACATAACAAGATTGCCACCAATGTAGTTTCTATCGTTGGTGATTACCAACACATAACCCTGTCCTAACCCATCCGGTTTATGAATCCATCCGCAATCCGCCTGACTGAGCGCGCACCCACAATGAGCAAGCCGGCGCCAGCGTCACACTGGGGCATTCACACCACCCTGTTTCGTATCCGCTCCATGAACCCCACATTCAAAGCCACCATCTGATCCCCCGAAGCTATGCTCCCGATTTCTTCATCTGTGGCAATTAGCCCACTTCCTATTTTGCCAGCACAAGAATGGCGAAGCCTG
>NZ_JADEVO010000053.1 GCF_017114825.1 Pseudomonas gregormendelii
GGCGGTGGCGGTGGAGGGATATTTTCGCGATCCTCGTTAGACACACTAACCCCGTTTTGCTCACGCGCGACGATCCCATCAAGGGCTTCATCAGACGGCTGCTCTGCCACAGCGTGTGACCCGGACCCACTGGTCTGCACGATAACTACTGGATCGTTATCGTCACGCTGCTGTGGGTGTGTCCGCTCCACGGGCTGCATCGCAGATTCAGGACTGTCAATCGTAGCGACTACAGACGTATCTACCCCAAGGCCCCTGGTATTCAACGCACTTGGGCTATCTAAGTTACGTACCCTCAACAGCTCTTTGAGGAGGGCGATCTCTTGCCGAAGCGCGTCTTCGATTTTTCGATCCTTGTCGGCGATTATCCGATCCTTGTCGTCGGTAATCCGATCCTTATCGGCCATTACCTGGAGTATTCCGTCTACAGCCAACTTCATCACTTGCGGGAACGCCGCGCTTGTATCAACGTGACCGATATTGTTGGTAACCACCTGCGAGTTCCCGCTACTTGCGCCTCGATCGGCCTTATCTCGACCCGAGACGCCGACCTCCACACTTGTGCTACGAGAGGGCTTCTTCGCAGAGGCATCCTCCATCAGGTGTCTGCCCATTTCAAGCTTAGCGAGATCGCCATCTATATAATCATACAAGTCATCCGCAGTTGCTCCCCCCACAAAAAAATCCAACTGATGATCGAGTGCGCTCCTGTCGGCGACAGAAGCATCGCCTGCAGAACTGAAGGCAGTCGCCTGCTCTATTGGCAGTTTACCTCGGTACCTATGTTCAACCGATTTAGGAATACCATTACATAGGTAATCGCGTTGGTTCCTCTCCTTGGCACAATTAAACACCGCCGGATATTTTTCTATAAGTCCGTTGATGAGCGTGGTGACGTCTTTGGCTGTTTTGTTACATAGGGACTTGTCCGGGCAGGGGTGCTTGGCGCCATCAAACAACGTCTGAAGCGTACTGTCAGCCTTTTTAAAGTCACTATCCGAGCTCACGCCGGGGGTTTGTCGAAGAGCCTCTAGCGCAACAGCACGTACAATCAGAAACGTGCAGTCAGGTCCTCTGTGAAACACCATTGTACCCTGACTTGCAGATTTCCGAATATTGACAGAATCTTTCTCTGTCACATATTGCCGAAGGGCTTTATTTTGAATGTCCGAGCGGGCCTGTTTCCTGGTATAAATGGTGGTGGTATCGGCGATCTTTTCCAGGCTAAGCCCGCTATTGTCTATACCCTTCAATTCGCAGGCGATTGGACGTTCCGACCTGCTATCATTGGAGGACGTTTTTTGAATTGGGGAAGTTTGATGTACGCTTGTCATATCAGAACGCACCAGCCATGGCTCTTAGCGTTTCAGCTAATTGGCTCAATTGCGAAGAAAGGATCTTATTGAAGTTTTCATAGTAGGAGTTGGCGTTACCGTATTTGGTGCTGAACACCTGCAACTGGTTCTTCAAGTCGCCTTCCAGACTGTTAAAACCGGTTTGCCAGGCTTGGAATACGGCGGAGTCCCATGTCGCAGCCTTGACCGGCGCCGCGTCACGCATCGCAGTTAACGCTGACAGGTCCATTTGCACCCGAAAACCGCCTCCTGGCACAGCCACTACCGCACTGTCCTTAAGTCCCATCGCTCTCGCCCACTTCAAGGCATCATCTTTAGTTGTTTTTGGATAATCACCCTTTACGTCCGGCAAGGGGTAAACCGTGCCAGCTGGATGGCTCCCGTATTTGTTCAGAAGTTTATCCAAGGCTGTCCTCAATTTAGAACTTAACCAAACTTTTTTACCATCATCCCGACCCCCAGTCCAATCCCCCATATTCGCCATGATTTCTCTATTGAACTCCGCGTAGAAATTTGAATACTTCTCCAGCAACGCTTCATAAATCGCCAGATAATCACCGCGAATAAAACCGATCATTTCCTTGAGCTGCTCAAAGAAATCCTCCGATCCCTTGGGTGAACTCAAGGTCTGCTGCAGTTCCGCGGGGGTGTCCGGTAAATGACGCAATTGGCTCAGGGTATCGGCAACCCGGCGCTCATCGAGACTGCCGTCCAAGCCCAGTTCCGCCAGTTCGCGCAGGCTTGCGTCGACCAAATTGCCCTGGGGCTTGGCGGCTTGGACTGTTTCAAGCACATTCTGCAACTGGCGCTGCAACCTTTGACCATCGGCGCTGCGGCCGGCGAAGTACTCGGGGTCGGGATGCGGCATGCCCTCGCGCGGTGGCGCCGAGATGGCGCGACTGAGCCCGTTCAGCGCAACGCCGGTTTCCTGCAAGCGCTGGCGCTCACTGTCCAGATGTGACACCAGGGATCGCAGGGAATTTTCCGGGGCGCTCTTGCGCTGACGGTGATTGACTTCATCACCCTGCACGGCAAGATCCGGGGTTAAGTCAAGGCGCGGTGGCGCATTGATGTTATTGGCCTGAGCGGCATTGCTAGCGGTAGGCTTTATCATGGGGAACTCTCCGATCAGGCACGTGCGCTGGCGAACGCATTCAGGACGGCGTTACGACCGTCTACCAGTTGCTGAAAGGCTTCGAGTATCTTGGCGATCAAGCTAGTGTCTTCGTTGATTGTCTGATTCGCCGCGTCACTGGTCGACCTGTTATTGTTCTGCTCAGCCTGGCGCAGCACTTGCTTTTGTTGCTCGGCAGACTCCGGCAAGCGCAGGATCGCGGTCAGGGCAGCGCTCGTCATCATGGACATCGAACTCACTGCCGATCCCACGATCTGAAGGCGCGCATAGCCTTTCTCCGCCAACATACTTTTCATGCGCGCAGCTTTGGCATTGTTAGTGGCTCTATGAAGGGACTCCGAGAGTTGCTCCCGAGTATTGGGAGTGACCTCAACGCCCCCCGGCTTGATCCCCTTGTCTTCCGTTCCGTCAGGGGTCGTTACGCTGACTTTGTTTGGCGCGGGCGCGGCAGTGTTCGAAGGGCTGGTCTTGAGGTTCCCGCGGATTTCCTGAGCCCGTGCATCATAGTCGCTGGCGTCGCGCTTATTGAATTTGATATCGCTATGTTTTTGCATCTGTCCACGTATCTGCAGGCCGGCACCTCCTATGGCCATCCCCCCGGCGAGCACCGAGCCACTCACGGCTGCCCACATGGCCGCCTCGCCCCCGGCCCGGATGGCGACGCCTTGCGCCACGGCTGATTCATAAGCGAGCTTGGCGAACGCGCCACTCATTTGCGCGCTGGACTGACGGGCGATGTTCACCGCAGCAATGGCCGCTACCAGCACGCCGATGTGCTTCTGCCAGGCCGACGGATCGAAGGTCAGCAGGTCACGCACCGTGTCCTGCCCGTTTTTTTCCGGACCGTTCTGCTGCTCGGACGCGACGGCCGCCACGAAGATGTTCATCATGGCCTCACTGTCGCGATCACTGAACTGTGAGGTGTCGATGTATTGATTAAGTTGCTGCGGCGTCATCGCAGCGATCGGCGTATGGGCCCCGGCCAGCAACACCTGGCCATCGAGCTGCGTACCGAGGCTGCCTGTAGACATGACCTGCTTGGTATCGGCGAGCTTGGCAGGCACTGGCGTATCGACCGATTGAGGGCGAACAGAAGTTGACAAGGTATTAACGGAAGTAACCATGGGGGAGCTCCTTGAATCAATAGGAATCAAATGTTTTTCGACATGGTCAGACTGGTCTCATTGTTTCTGTCCAGCCTCTGCGTGGCTTGCTTGATCGTGTTGGTGCTCGCCTTAATTAAGTCCTCAAAGGTCTCCACCATGGACTCCCGGCTTTTCTGGATTCCTTCGCTAACGACCCTGGTAAGGGTTGCCGCTTCAAAATGTATCGCGGCCTTCTTGTCGAGAACCCCCTTGTGGACCTGCAAGCCGGACTGGGACGTAGTCCCAACCGTCTCGATACCCGTCTCGAGCATCTGCAGACGATTGGCGTAGATGGCCAGGGAGTTGGCATCGGACTTCAGACCGAAAATCGACCGCACTTTGGTCATGAGGTTGCCAACGCTTTTACTTGCCGAGCTGGCGATATGCTTGAGTAAATCCGGTACCATCTTGCTCAGGGTTTTGCCAAATATCTCGCCCATGGCGCTGGCCACTCGACTGGCGGCGGACTTACCCACCACCGCCACCACCGCCACCACGACCACCATAACCAGGGCGCCGATGATCGCGCCCAGGATCATGCCCGCCATGTCGGCGGCGCCGCCTTCAACGCCCATTGTCTTCAGGATGTCGGCGATGCCCTTGCCAATGCCTTGAATCATGGGCCCGAGGACATTGTCCATCAGCGGCTTCATCGCCTCCTGCATGAAAGACACGCCGGTCAGTTCCTTGACCAGCATGTCCGCGCCCATCAAGGCGAGGCCGACCCCTGCCAGGATCAGACTGGTGCCACCGGTGAACGGCGCCGCGACCACACTGACAACCGCCACCAATGCACCGACGATCTTGCCGATGCAGCCCATGGCCTTGCTCGCAGCTTCAGCCTTGCGCACCTGCTCAAGGTATTTCTTCGACTCTTCTACAAGGGACTTTTGAAGCGAGGCCTGGCGCTCTTTGTACAGCTCCAGATCGGTTGCCAGCTTGGTTTCCGCAGCGTCCCCCATTATTTCTGCAATCGTCATCATCAGCAGGATCTGCTTCGCCCCGGCGTTCAATTCGCGCTTCATACCCTCCAGCACTTCAGCATTTGGTGAGCCGATTCGTTGCAGCTGCGTGCCGAGTTCAGTCGTGACCTTGTTCTGCGTCGAATAGATTTGCAGCGCCGCGGCGAACGTGGTTTCGGCCTTCGTCATGGCTTGCTGGGCAACGTCTAGCCGCGCCTTGGCCTGATCTCGAGCGGCGAGCGCGGCATCGTGCTCGGGCGTGCCGGGGGAGGTACTGCCCACGGCAGTTTCGGCCGTTGCCAGCTCTTTTTGGGCGCCGTCCAGGGCCTTCTTGGCCTTCTCCCCCTCGGCCAAGGCTGCCTGCGTGCCAAGGCCGGCGGCTTCGAGTGCCGCCACCGCCGCCTGGTACTTCTCCGACAGCGCCTGGTGCCCTTCTGTCGAAGCCTTGCCGACTGACCGGAGTATCTCCGCGAGTGCATTCTGCCGGGATTCCGCGCCCTTACCCAGCAGCTGAATGACCTTGGCGATCAAGCGAGTAAGAGCGTCCTGATCGGTCTTCAGTCCTTCCTTGGGCACTGCCAGCGTCGGCCTATCAGGGATTGCACTGGACGCATCACCCGCCGGGTCGGTGTATTTCACACTTTGCAAATCGGCCATCTGGCGCTCGAGGTGAGGGTACCTGGTGGCCGCGACCGCGACCTTGGCGTAAGTCTCATGGCCTGGTGTCCGATTGGCTGACTCGAAAAGGCGGCCTAATGACGCTTTGATATTAATCTCCATTACAACTGCTCCTCGGAATAATCGGCTTCGACATGCTTCAAGGCGTTCAGGTAGGCCTGGGCCTGCTGGCGCATGGCTGGCTCCTGGACGCATTCGATGACGTATTCAAAACACACCTTGGCTTTACCGGGCCGCCCCAAGGCCAAGTGACACTGGCCGGTGTACAGCATGGGGCGGTAATCGTTTTTGCCTTGGGCGAACGCCACGGCATATAGATCGATGGCCTTCTGATGGTTCTGCTTGAGTTGCTGCACCGCTGCCAAACCCATCTAGTACTGCGGGTTGTAGAAGTCATAGATGCACAGGAAGTGAAAAAAACGTTCAGCATCGTCCAGCCGCCCCTGCTCATAGAATTCATAGGCAAAGGCATACAGGCTGTCCATCTGCTCGCAGCTGATGCCTCGCAGATCCTTGAGCGGCGCGCCGTCAAGGACCGCGTGCATCACCTCCCGGGCCAACCGGTCTTCTTCCTGTTCCGTCTGTTTACGACGACTCATGGGGTAACTCACTCCTGAATGTTTCGTCAGCGGTGCTGACACGGCCATTAAGCCAATTGAATGAAAAGACAGCCGCCAAAAAGCGCTCATAAGTACTTACATCTGCATGAGCGCTTGCGGCGCAACGGCAAGCACAACCGGCAACGGCCTTACGCCTGCTCGACCTGTTCGAGCCAGACCAGCAGGCGCAGGACGTTCTCGATCTCTTGCAGCTGGATAAAGGTGTAGCGCTGGTGGGTCTTGAAGATGCGCCGGGCCAGGGCCACGTCGGTGATCACCGGCACCCCGACTTCGGCGGCGTACTTGCGCACCGCCAGCGCCCGCTGGTTGGTTTCCAGCAGCGAGATAAACGGCATCAGCGTGACTTCGGGCTGGAAGTAAATGCCGACGGCGATGTGGGTCGGGTTGGCGACGATCACCCGCGAACTGCGGATGTCGGACTTGACCTGTTCGGAGAGCAATTCCATGTGCAGGTCGCGGCGCCGACCCTTGATATCCGGGTTGCCGTCCTGTTCCTTGTGTTCGCGCTTGACGGCCTGCTTGTCCATCTTCAGGTCCTTGATGTACAGCCAGTACTCGCACAAGGCGTCGAGAATCAGGATAAACAGGATGCAACCGAGAAAGGTCAGCAGCAGCACCAGCAACAGGTGCGCCCAGATCGGGAACAGGTCGATGGGTGTGGCGTAGAGTTGCGCAAACAGCAGGTGGCGCTGGGTCAGCCAGACCACCCAGAAGGCAATGGCGAAACAGCCCAGGTACAACAGCGACTTGACGGTGTCCTTGAGCGTGCGCAGGCTGAACAGCTTCTTGAAGCCATTGATCGGGTTAAGGGCGCCGAAGTTGATTTTCAGCGCTTCGCTGGCGATCGCCATGCCGGTGGTCAACAAGGTCGGCACGGCGCTGGCCAGGAAGCACACGGCAATCAGCGGCAGGATGATCTTGAGCATCAATACCCCGAGCGCGGCGGAATAGTGCTGCGGGTCGGCGGCAAAACCGGCGGCGAGGATGCGCCGGTACACTTCCATCACCTGCAGCAGCAGGCCGTTGCCGGCGAGGTAGACCAGGCCGCAGAGCATCAGGCAACTGGTGGACAGGTCCTTGGCCTTGAAGGTCTGGCCTTTCTTGGCGGCGTCGCGGCGTTTTTTCGGCGTCGGCTTTTCGGTTTTCGAGGCGCTGGACATCTCAGCGCGCCATGGGCTGGATAAACCAGTCGACCAGTTGCGCCGGCTTGTCGCGGCCCATGCGCTGGATCTCGGACGGCAGGTGTGCGCCGAAGTACAGCAACAGCACCAGCAAGGCAATGGCGCCCTTGACCGTCAGCGACATCGAGAAGGCGTTCATTTGCGGGGCGAAGCGCGCCAGCAGGCCGAGCAAGGCTTCGGACAGCAACAGCGTGGCCACCACCGGCGCGCTGATGATCAGGGTCTTGCTGACCAGTGGGTCGAGCAGGCCCAGCAACGGCTGCACGCGTAATTCGCAGCCGTGCAGTGGCGAACACAGTTGGTAGCTGCGGCCGAGGGTCTCCACCACCAGGCCCATGCCTCCGGCCTCCAGGTAGATCACTGCGGCGAACATCTGCAGGAAGTTGGCCAGCTCCGAGGTGTCGTCGCCGTTGGCCGGGTCCACGGTGCTGCTGAGCATGGCGCCGCGCTGGTTGTCGATCAGGTTGCCCATGCCATGCAGCACCCAGAACGGCCAGGACAACAGGCAACCGAGCACCACCCCCACGCCCGCCTCGCGCAGCAGCAAGCCGTAGAAGCCGAGTGAATCGAGGCGCGGCAGCGTGTCGGCGGTGTAGGGCCACAACGCCATGCCGACCAGCACGATCACTGCGTTGCGCGGCGCCCCGGTCAGTGCCCGACTGTTGAGAAACGGCAACATGAAAAAGATCGGCGCCAGGCGCGCAAAGCAGATCGCGGCCCCCGCCAGCCAGCCGTGCAGGTCGACAAACAGACTGATATTCATAGAGGGTTATTTCAACGCCAGGTGCATGACTTCGCGACTGAACGCGAGCAAGGTCTCGCCGTACCATCCGGACAACAGAAACAGGCAGATCGACACCGAGAGCAATTTGAAGCCGAACGGCAGGGTTTGCTCCTGCAACTGGGTGACGGTCTGGAACAGCCCGATCAGCAAGCCCACCAGGGTGGCGACGATAATCGGCCAGGCCACCAGGATCAGGATCAGGTACAGGGTTTTATTGCCGGCAAATACCAGGTCATTCATCGTGGTTACTCATTGCGCCACGGACAGGTACTGCCCGATCAGGCCGGTGGAAAGCAGCGACCAGCCATCGAGGGCGACAAACAGCACCAGCTTGATCGGCACGGAGATGATCACCGGGCTCATCATCATCATGCCCAGGGCCAGCAGGATGCTGGAGATCACCAGGTCGACGATGACAAACGGCAAGTACAGGTAGAAACCGATCTTGAACGCCGCCTTGATCTCGCTCAGGGCGTAGGCCGGCAACAAGGCAAACAGCGACGGTTCCAGCTCTTGCTCGACCTCATGGTCCGGGGCCTGCTGCCCCTCGCGGGCGAGTTGCGCCCGCTCGAAGAACTGCGCCAGCTCCGGGTCGGTGTAGCGGATCAGGTAGTCGCGGTAGCTGCCCAGGCCGTTGTCGGCAAATGCCACCACCGCCTCGATGCTGGTGAACTCGACCTGGTTGTCCTTGTAGTAGTCATAGCCTTGCTGCACCACCGGGCTCATGACGAAAATGGCCAGCATCAGGGCCACGGCATTGAGGGTCATGTTGGAGGGCACCTGTTGCAGGCCCAGGGCATTGCGCACGATGACGAACACGATGGAAAACTTGATGTAGCAGGTGCCGGCGGCGATCAGAAACGGCAGCAGCGAGGCCACTGCCAGCAGTCCGATCATTGACACGTCATTCATTGACCGGGCCTCGATAAACCTCACGCAACTCCAGCCCCAGGCGCCCGTCCAGGCGCACCAGTTCGCCGATGGCGATGCTCTGTTCACCGACGCGAACCTCGACCTGCTGCAGGGCCTCGGGGCCCAGCGGCAACACCTGTTGCTCGATGAAGTCATTGAGTTGCGCCATGCTCAAGGTGAGCTCGGCGAGCACGAACTGCAGCTTGACCGGCAACGCCGACACCGCGCATTCGCTGAGGTCGGACGTGACCTCCTCGGGGGTAAGTTCCATATGCAGGCCTTCTTCGATAAAAGTAAATTGACCAATACGGCGCCCCGCCAGCACGAGCTGGCAGCGTTGCCGGAACATCAGCACGTCGCCCTCGGCGAGCCGGCTCAGCTGTAAAGGGTTGAGTTCGGTTTCGCCCAGTACCACGCGCAAGGTTTGTTCCAGGCGCCGGGTCCAGGGTTGCAGGGCTCGCGGTTCGCGAGCGGTATCAGCGGGCAGGCCCAGTACCCAGCAGGGCCCCTGGTCGGTGGCGATACACGGCAGGTCGGCCGCTTCCAGGGCCGCAGCGTCAACGCTCTGGACATCGAACAGGTGCTGGTAGTCGAGCCACTGCGGTGGCAGCTCCAACGGACGCTCCAGCAGGCTGAAGAGCTCGAACAGCTTGTTGTCGACGAAGCTGCGCCCAAGCAGCTTCGACCATTGCGGCCAGATGGAATGCAACCATTGATCACTGTCGATCAGGCCCTGCCAGAGCCCGAGCCGACCTTGCGCGTAGAAACTGATGTAGCGCCCCTGGCGCGGCACCCGGCTCAGTTGCACCGGATGCCCGTCGCGCAGCCAGCGCGCCACAGCCTGGCTGCGCTGGTACTGCAGGCGCGGCACATTGCGCAACAGCGGCGTGCGCGTCACGGCTTCATGCCCTGCATGGCCAGCATTGGCGCCAACGGCTGTGGTGCATCGCCTGGCGTTTCATCGTCGCCGGCCTCGTGCTGGCGACGCTCGTCGTGCGCCTGCTCGTGTTGCTCGTTCAGTTGCCAGACTGTTTGCGGGGCCAGCTCCAGGCCGTCGCGCAGATGGCCGGACACCTGGGCATTGCTGGGGCTGAGCAACAGTTGCGCGGGCATGTCGGCCGGCGCCTTGTTGATGGTGACCACACCGGTGCTATCGCCTTTGCTGAACGGCACTTGCAGGTAAGGCTGCGCGGCTTTTTCTGCGGGCACCTCAGCCTTGCGGGTCGGCGGCGGGTTAAAAGCGGCCGGCGGCGCAGCGGTCTGGGCCCGTGCGGTGCGCTCAAGGCCGGGTGGCAACGGCTGGGCGCTCTGGGGCGGCGGGGTATCGCGATCGGCGAGAGTTGACCCAGGCTTGGCGCCGGGTTCTGCCAGCGGTGTCGGCGAAGCGGTGGTCGCCGCGCCTGGCAGCCCATTGGCCGGCACCGGTTGCGCCGGGCTTTGGGTCAATGCAGCCGACGCGCTGCCTGGCAAGCCAGGGACATCGCTCATCGGCAATGGCATTGCCGCAGGTGGCGCTGGCAATTGTGTTGCCGAGGTCTTGAACAGCGCCAGCGCAGGCTCGACAGACGGTGACGTCGGCAGCCGCATCCCCCCAGGTAGCGCTGGCAATTGTGTTGCCGGAGTCGTTGGCACCGCTCGCGCAGGCCTGGCCAATGGTTGCGCCAGCGCGGGTACTGCCATCGCGACAGCCGGCCCGCCGGCCACCTTCATGGGTTTGGAGGCGCCCTCCTCTGGCATCGTCGGCACCCTGGGCGCTACGGCGACCGAGATTTTTTCCGGCGCGCCACTGCGCGCCTGCCTGAGCCCGGCAGAAGGCCGTGACAGGGGCTCGGGCAATGGCTGCAGTTGCGCCAGGCATTGCACTACCCCTTCGGGCAGGTCTCGCGATTCATCGCGCTCGGTGACAGGCGGCCGACCGGCGTGTTCGCCAGGCTCATCCACGGGCAATACAGCCTCCACCGGACGGGTGACAGGCGCAGGAATTGACGTGCTCATTTTTTCTTCACCAATAATTCTTCGATGTCATGTTCTTCAAGGCGCCAACGGCGCGCACGATGCTCGGCGAGCAGGCGTTGCTCCAGGTGCTGGTACTTCGCATGCCGGCCCAGCAGGCTTTTGCGCTGCTGCTGCAGGTCATCCAGTTGCTCGACCACCTCGCCATGGCGCTCTCGCACCCGGGCCCGCTCCAGGTCCAGGGTGGCGATCTGACGGCGGATCACCGCCTGGCGCCGCAATTGCGCGAACAACTGCGAGTGGCTCACGGTCTGTGCCTCCATACGATTGCTTAGCAATAATTCCCTGAAGCCCTCGGCCTGCTGGTCGATGGCGTTCAGTTCCTGTTCCAGCGGGCTCAAGCGACGCCGGGCGGTGCCCAGGGCCTGCTCACAGCGCTGCTGGCGATGATCACTGAAGCGCAGCAAGCGGCGGACCTCAATCAATGAGGCCATACAAGCTCTCCAGCGCCAGGTGCGGTGCGCACGGCTCTGCCAGGTCCTGGCGCAGCCAGTCGAGCAAGGCCTCGCGCCGGTCCATGGCATGGTCGTTGGCCGGGCTTTCGCCACGGCGGTATTCACCCAGGTCAAGGAACACCTGCAGCTCTTCAAGACGGGTCAAGACCTCGCGGGTGCGTGCCGCCAGTTGCTGCGTCTCGCGCTCGGTGACCTGGTGGGCCACGCGGCTGGCACTGCGCAGCACGTCAATCGCCGGGAAATGGCCGCTGGCCGCCAGCTTGCGACTGAGGTAGATGTGCCCGTCGAGAATCGAGCGAATTTCCTCGGCAATCGGGTCCGGCTCGTCATCGCTTTCGAGCAGCACCGTGTAGAACGCGGTGATACTGCCGGTGGCGGTGACGCCGGGACGCTCGAGCAATCGCGGCAAGGAGTCGAATACCGACGCCGGGTAGCCGCGCCGCGCCGGGGCCTCGCCGGCGGCCAGGGCCAGGTCACGCCGGGCCCGGGCATAGCGGGTCATGGAATCGAGCAGCAGCACCACGCTGTAGCCCTGGTCGCGAAAGAATTCGGCGATGGTGGTGGCTTGCAGCGCGGCGTTGCAGCGGTCCACCGAGGAAAAATCCGAGGTGGCGTAGACCACCACGCAGCGTGCACATTTATCCGATTGGCGCAGGGTCTCGACAAACTCGGTGACCTCCCGCCCCCGCTCGCCAATCAGGCCAACGACAAAAATATCGGCGTCGCTGTGGGCGATCAGCATGTTCATCAGCGAGGTCTTGCCGGAACCGGCCGCGGCGAAGATGCCGATGCGCTGGCCAATGCCGCAGGTCAGCAAGCCGTCGATCACCCGCACGCCGGTGGCCAGCGGCTGGTCGACCGGACGGCGCTGGTGATAAGCCGGCGGCGCCGCATCCACCGGGTAGTCCTGGCCATCGAATGCGTCGCTCGGCGCCAGCCGCTCGACAATCACACCTTGCGGGTCGACCACCGCGCCAAGCATCGCCGAGCTGCAATGCAGGCTGAGCAAGGCGCCGGTGGGCACGATCAGCGATTCGCGGGACAGTCCCCGCGCCTCGCCGAGCAGGCTCAGCAGCACCGCGTCCGGACAGAAGCCGATCACCTGCGCCCGGGCGCTGATGTGCGGGTCGCGCCAGTCGCGGCGGACTTCGCAGACCTCGCCAATCACCACGTTGCCTAGCGCCGCCTGGATCAGCGGCCCATTGAGGCGCAACGGGTGAGCGCCATGGCGCTCCAGCAGCAGCCGGTTCATTGCCGTACGAGCTCGCACAGCGTGGTCAAGGCCGTCAGGTAATCTTCAATGGTGGTCGCCAGTTGCTCGGCGCTGTCGTAGGCGCTCTCGGCGAGCAATACCCGGACCTCCAGCTGGCCGTTGATGTCCGCCAGTTGCATTTGTTCGGTGCGGGCAAACGCACAACCCTGCATCAGAAAGCGCAACAAATGTTCCGAACAATGCCCCAGCAACATGTCGCCCGACTCCACCAGCGAACTCCAGAACCACAGCCCGCCCTCGACCACGTTCATATGGATGTTGGGCAGGTTGGCGAGTTCGAGTTCGATGGTGCTGTGGCCATCGAAGCTCCCGATCTGTTCATCGGTGCAACCGCTTAACTGCAGTGCGTCGCGGAGCAAAGAGGCAATATCGATATGGTGCATAGGGAAACCTTCCTTACAGGGTCTTGATCACGTTTACGGAAATGCTGTCGGAAATCTCACCAAAGGAAACGACATCCAGCTCCCGGAAGCGGCCTTCGATAAATTTCTTGATGTAGCGCCGGATATCCACCGACGCCAGGAGCACCAGGTCTTTTTGCGCGAAGTGCAGGCTGTCCAGGCCCAGGGCCAGGCGGTCCATCAGTTCTTCGCTGGCGGCGGGCTCGAGGTTGAGGAAACTGCCGGCGGAGGTCTGGCGGATGCCCTTGCGCATCACGTCTTCAAACTCCGGTGACAGCAGCAGCACGCGCAGGTCGTTGCCATGGGCAAACTTGTTGCTGATGTAGCGCCCCAGGCTGCCGCGCACGTGTTCGACCAGGGCGAGCACGTCCTTTTCACGGGACGCCCAGTGGGCCAGCGACTCGAGGATCAGTTTCATGTTGCGCACCGAGATACGCTCGCCGATCAGCCGCTGCAGGATCTCGGCAATCTTCTGCACCGTGGCATGGCGGTACACTTCCTTGAGCAGGTCGGGGTAACGCGCTTCCATCTCGTCGAGCAGGGTCTTGGTTTCCTGGACGCCGAAAAACTCGTTGATGTTGCGTGCCAGCAACGTCACCAGGCAGCGATAGAACTCGTCATAGGCGGGTCGCAACTGATGCCCCAGGCCCTGCACCTTGTCGCGGTGCTCGGCCGGCAGCCAGATGCTCGCCTGCTTGTTGCTGTCCAGGCCGGTGCTCAGGTCGAGGCCCAGGTGTTCCAGCTCGGGCTTGTAATCGACGATCCGCAGGCGGTCGAAGTGGATATCGAATTGATCGGCGCGCACCTCGTCGATCAATACCGCTACCTGCCCTTCCGGCAGCGCCTCGGCGCCGCGCAAGCGCGGCTCGGGAATGCGGATGCCGTAATCGACGAAAAACTGGCTGCGAAAGCGCTCGCATAACTGTGCCTGGCGCAGTTCTTCCAGGCGATGGCTGGGCACCAGCAGCATCAGGGCAATGGTCTCGGTGGCCATGTTGTCAACGTCGTCGATCAGGCCCAGCTCACCGCCCGGCTCGCCATCGGCCGGCGCCTGGGCTGAGCTCGACGAGCGGCTGGCCGCCTTGCCCTTGGCGCGGTGGCGAAAGTACAGCAACGCCACCAGTGCGCCCGCCAGCAGCATGAACACGCCGACCGGAAAGCCGGGCAGGATGCCGACCCCTATCGCGAGAAAAGCGGTGACCCCGATCACAAAGGGATTGCCCAGCATCTGGGTCATCATGTTGCGACCCAGGTTGGCTTCGTCGCCGTTGACCCGGGTCACGATAAAGCCGGCGCCAATGGCGATCAGCAGCGCCGGAATCTGCGCCACCAGGCCATCACCGATGGTCAGCAGGGTGTAGGTGTGCAAGGCCGTGGTCATGTCCATGCCCAACTGCCCGACACCGATGGCGATGCCGCCGAGGAAGTTGACGAAGATAATGATGATGCCGGCAATGGCATCCCCCTTGATGAACTTCATGGCGCCGTCGAACGAGCCGTACAACTGGCTTTCACGCTCCAGCGTGCTGCGTCGCTCACGGGCCTCCTTGGTGTCGATCGAGCCGGCCTTGAGGTCGCCGTCGATGCTCATCTGCTTGCCGGGCATGCCATCGAGCGAGAAGCGTGCCGCCACCTCGGCCACACGCTCCGAGCCCTTGGTGATGACGATGAACTGCACGATGGTGACAATCGAGAAAATCACGAAGCCCACCACCAGGCTGTCACCGATCACGAACTCGCCGAACGAGGCGATGATGTCACCGGCATCGGCCTGGGTCAGGATCAGCCGGCTGGTACTGATGGACAGCGCCAGGCGGAACAACGTGGTGATCAGCAGCAACGCCGGGAAAGTCGAGAAGCTGAGGATGCGCTCGATGTAGAACGAACCCATGAAAATCAGGATCGCAATGACGATGTTGAGGCCGATCAGGAAGTCCACCAGCACGGTCGGCAAGGGGATGATCAGCATCGCGATGATCATCACCATCAGCGTCAGGATCAGCAGTTCGGGCCTTGAAGTAACGCTACGCAGTAATTTATCTAACATGTTTACGAACCTGAAAGCTAAGAGTTGGAACGGCCCACAAGGGCGGCATGGCGCTGGATGGTTTCGTGGGCGAACACCAGGTCCGCCAGATGAGTAAATTGCTCGGCAACACGTTGCAAAGACTCTTCATCGACGAACAGGCTCACGGGGAGCGACAGGCAGGCCAGGCGCAAAAACTGCAACAACTGGCCACGCTCGCCGTGGTCGACCAGCAGCAACTGGTCACCAAAGACCCCGTGCAGAAACTGTTCGAGTTCATCGGGGTATTTCAGCAGCCCCAACAGGAACACCAACCAGTCAGGCTCACTGGCGTTGTGCCGGCGCACCAGTTCATCGTCCAGCAGGCGCTGAATGAAGATCACATCGGCGGAGCGCAAGCGTTTGAGTTCACCCAGCTTTTTCAATAGCTGGCCGAATTCCTCGCGGGAACAACTGGGGTCCTGGGCGTCGACATCCGTGAGCAAGGCGGCTTCGATAAACTCCAGGACCGAGCCACGGTGTTGATGCCCGTAGAGGGTTATCCAGTCTTCATAGGACTGGGCGGCGCCTTCCTCGGACTCAAGGAATGAGCGGTAGGTGTCACGCATCAGGCTGGCACGCAGCATCAGCGCCTTGCCAAACATCTTGGCCTTGAGGGCCGAATTGATGCCGGCCTTCAGGCGCTTTGGCGCAGCCTGGCTCAGCACTTGCTGGAGCAGGGTTTCCAGGCGCTGGCGGGGGGCGTTGGCCAGGTCCCTGGCCCGCAGCAATTCGCGCAGCACCAGCACCAGGTCACTGTCATCCGGAAACAGGCCGCGCGCCTGCGCCAGCAGCCATTCGATGCTGCGATCAGGCAGCTGGGCCAGCTTCTGCACCTGGCTCGCCTTGGGCGCCACGTCCTCCTCCAGCACCCGCTCGAAGCGGTCCGCCAGGCCTTCGAACTTATTGCCGAAATCCCCCCGGCGACGAAACGACCCAAGTAGGTGGGAGGCGATTTCATCGCTGTTCTCGACAAACTGCGCCACCGCCGCCGCCGGGGTTGCATCATCGGCCGGCTCTTCATACTTGACCGGAGCCTGGTTATTCTGTTGCGCACGCGTCAATTGCATGCGTGAAGAAATACCGCCGATGGTGGCCATCTCAACGATCCATCGCGCGCAGCACCGCGCGGTCGGCGGCATCGCGGGGCACGGCACCGATGACGTCGGCACCGATCTGTGCCGCGCCGGGCGCCAGCGGGGTATCAAGCTGCTTGGGCTGGATCAGGAACACCCGCACGGTGTTGGACTTACGCGCCTGGCGATAGCTGAACAAGCGGCCCAGGTACGGGATATGCCCCAGCACCGGGATTTTTCGCAGCACCTCGCCGCTTTCATCCCGGGTGAATCCACCCACCAGCAGGCTCTTGCCCTGGGGCACCCGGGCGACCGTGCTGATGCGGGTGCGGCCAACGGTCGGCAAGCTGTCGGGGCCGGCATTTTCCGAGGCAATCGCGTCACCGTCTTCGATGTTGAGTTCCATCTCGACTTCGCCGACCGGCGAAATTCGCGGCAGGACGCTGACCAGCGTGCCGTAGGTGACATGTTCGAGCTGCGAGTTACGCTCGCCCACCAGCTTGGCGTAGAAGGTGCGATTGTTGTCGAAGATGGCCGGGACATTCTCCTGGGTCAGCACCACCGGGCGCGACACCACGCGTGCCCGGTTCTCGGTTTCCAGCCCGGCGACCGCGGCCATGAACGAAGGGCCATCGAGGGTGCTCAGGGACCCCCCGTTGAGCGAGGCCTGGGCCTGCGAGCCGACCTTGAGCGAACCGCGCCAGTTGACCCCCAGCTCGTTCAGGTCGTCCTTTTGCAGGTCGATGATCCACAGGGTCAGCTCCACATGACGCTTGGGCTCATCCAGGGCTGCGGCGAGGTTTTCGATAAACCGCACCTGCTCAGGCAGGCCCTTGACCAGCAGGCTGTTGGTGTCGGGGTAGGCCACCACGCGGATATTGCCGGCAGCCAGGTCGCGGGCAACGATGCGCGGCGCATCCGGTTCACCGGGTGCCGACTCAGGGGAGCCCAGCCCTTGCAGCGGAAAATCCGGCATTCTGCCGCCCCGCCCGGACTCCTGGCTGATGGCGGTTTCCACGCCGCGGGTTTCGCCTGCCAGCAGGGCCTCGATGGCCGTGGCCATCCCGGGGATGGTGATTTTCTGATCGCGCAACTCGTACTGGCGGTCACCGACAAAGGTGTTGTGCAGATTGATCACGCCAATGCGCTGCTGACCCAATTGCAGGTCCGCGCTCTGGGTGTCCATGAACCGGGCTGCCTGCAGCACCAGGTCAACGTAGATCGGTGGCCCGGCCACATAGAAAGTACGCAACCCGTCATTGCGCAGGGGGTAGCGCGCATCCAGAAGACCGGAGCGGCGCAAAAAGCCGTTGAGCTTCTCGACGGTAATGGTGCTCAGGGACACCACGGTGCTCTTGGCCTCGGCGGCCTCGTAGACGTACAGCGACTGGCCATCGCTGTACCAGATGAGCGCCATCTGCCGGGCGATACGCTCCAGGGTCTGCTGCGGCTCGGCCAGGGCAAACTCGCCGGTGATGGTGCGACGGGCCGCCGCCTTGCTGAGCACGATCGGCTTGCCCAGTGGCGCCGACAAGGCATCGAAGAAGGTCCGCAGGCTTTCCTGGCGGGCGACGTAACCTTCCCCTTCCCGCGCCGGCGCTGCCAGTGCGGTGACCGGCAGCACACAACACAGGGCCAGTGCGACGGCGGGTGAACAAATGCGTTTAAACATCATCAACTGAATCGTCCGAAAGTCGGGTAATGTCGATCAAACTGCTCGGCGCAACGCCGACCAGCTCTCTTACTTCCTTGGAGAAATGCGAAGAGGAGGCATAACCATGCTCCAGGGCGATATCGGTGAGCGAACCGCTGCCCTCGACCAGGGTCAGCAGCGCCCGGGCGGTGCGCCACTCGCGCAGCTCCGGCTTCGCCGCACCACCGAGCGCCTGCTGGCAAAGCCGGCGAAAGTGCGAGACCGAGACGCCATAGCGGCCGGCCAGGTCTTGCAGCTTTTCACTGCCCACCCCCTGCTGCAGCAGAAAGCCGAGCAACTGATAGCTCTCGCCCTGGCGCAGCAAGCGTGCAAAGGCCTGATAATCCCGGCCCTCGCGCAAGGCGAGCGAGAGGTACCAGAAGTCCAGCGCGGCCCCGGTTGCCTGGGATAAAAAGCCATTGCCCAGCCAGGCCCAGGGTTGTTCCGGTGCGGATTGGCTATTGGACGACGCGCCCTGATCGATGAAAAACTGCAGCTTGACCAGGCTCATGCGTGACACCGGCAACAGCCTGGCGCTGCCCTCAAGCACCTGCAAACCCGGCTTGGCGGCCAGCAGCCCGGCACTACCAGGCGGCAGACACCACTGCACCGAGCTGTCCCGGTGCCCCAGATACAAAAATGACGGGCCATTGCGAATGCGCACTACACGCTCGCCAGGCTTGGTCGAGGCGCACCAGCCTTGCAGCGTTGCGGCCGCCTCTGACGATTCATCTGTGTGCATGCCCGACACCTCATTGCTTGCCACGGGTATTTCCCGACGAGCATTGTGTGGGGGGCAGCAGCGACCAATCTTGATGAGAAAGTGATGACCGAAGGGGATCAGGCGGGTCCGCCCTGTTATTCGCAGAACGGGGTATCGCCCAAACCATTACTTTGGGGTCACGGCCGGAGTTGAAGTGCCAGGAGTCCGGGAGCTTCTGTTGGTGATGCCGACGCTGAATGACTCATATTGATTGATCAGCCCATTAAGTCCTAGCTGCGCAGACAAGGGGTCGCCCAACTCGTCCTTCAGTGCTTGCGCCTGCGACAGGCGCTCAGCATTGACGTCAAGAATCTCGCCCTTACGCTTACCGTTATCGCACGCCGCATTATTTACGGCCTGCCGGAGGTCAGACTTGCGCTTATCCAACTTCTCTTCCAACAGGGCAATCTTGATCTGGGCGTTTTTCTGCGTACTGTCGCCGGGCCTGGAGCGACCGATAGCCTTCGTGTCAAACCCGGATCGATGCAAAAGCGATTTGCCGATATAGCGATAGCGACTCTCGCCTATGAGGGGACCCAGCAACTCCCGAACCCGCGAACGCGCTGGCCTTGCGGACCCGCCCGCCCTTGAAGCCTGGGGGCCAGAAGAAGCCGCACTGTTGGACACCGACTGCACCTGCGTCGCCAACGGCGAACTGACATTACCGCTATTGCTCGGCAGAGGCCAATCGCTGATCGCAAACACCTGCAAACCATTCATTTTAACGCCCCATCCATAGACATGATCCGCAACCATAGGTCCAGCCAGCCACGAGCACTTGCATAAAACGCTCGCTGCTTTTAAACATTAAAACGCAGGGCAATTTCCTGCATGCTCTTGTACACCGAAGACACCCAGTCCTCGCAACTTGCGCAAGCGCTATCGGCCGCACTGAAGGTCTCCCGGCGCAACTCAGTACTGGTCGCCAATCTTTCCAGCCATGCTGACACTTGTTGCCCGAATACAGCGTCGTCAAAACTTTTTGACTGATACAGATGCCCCAGAAAAGTGGAAAACTCAGTTGCGTACGCTTCGCTTTCAAAGCCGCCCCACAGGCTGCGCAGTTCCCCCCCTGCACGTTCAACGGAGCATATCGCCACCATTTCACCCAGCGGCCGCGCATACTGGATGGAATGCTCATCCGCGCGATGAATTAACTGCACAACGGCTTGATCAGGATACTGCCGCGCAATGCGTGAACCGAAGTCGCGTAAAGCACTATCACTGATAAAGTTGTCGTTCATATTGACTTTCACGGGCGTCGCAAGGTCCGTTACAAAGCGCGGTATTTCCTTGAACGCGTTACCCTCCAGTTGAAGTTCTTCCAACATTGGCGCGCGGGGCATTGGCGCCAAGCTGCTCAATTGATTGTGCGATAGGTCCACCCTCACCAGTTCAGGCAGACGCATATTCGCTAGAAAGGACAGGTCGCGCAGCTTATTACCCTGCAGGTACAACTCATACAGTTCAGGCATCGCGGCGGAAAAAGTTATCGACTGAAGGTTCGGATTGTCAGTGATCCAAAGCTTTTGCAATTCGTCCCCTGAGTAGCCCAATGCCAACTTGCGCAACTGCGGATTAGATGAAACGTCCAGCGTTTGCACACGGGGGGTGCCACGTCCCACTTTGAACTCGTGCAACTGCGGATTTTTGACGATCGTTACCGACCGCAGTTTGAGCAGATAGGAAAAATCGAGCACTTTTACGTGCTCGCAGTTGACGATAACAACTTTCGCCAACTCATACATTTTGTCCAGCGACAATGTCTCCACGAGAATGATGCCCTCAAGGTGAAGATTTTCCAACTTGCGCATGTAACTCGGCAATATCACTTCGATCGGCGTGGTAATGGTGTCACGGCTGACAATCGTCAAAGACGTCAAGCTCTCCATATTTTCGGGTAGATGAAGGCTCGACTCAAGATGCCCAGGCTTGATCACGATTTCGAGCCGAGACATATCCTTAGGGATATCTTCACTCCGGTAAATATTCATCAGCGACTCCGGCTTCACACTCTCAATCGCCCACACCGGCCTTCGCCCTTTCTCCACCAGCGCCGCCATCACAACCTCCTCAAGTAGCTCCCACCTCAAAGTATCCAGTTCGTCTGACGCAGAAAATTGTTTAAGGTAATCGTCGGCGCGCTCAAGATCGATACACACCCCTTCACTGACCAGGACTTGCTGCAACGCAAGGCGACGCGCCTGCGGCGTTAGGTCCAGGGTACTTTCATAGCGCTTCCAGGACTCGAGCTGTAAATAGGGGCCCGCCCAGGCGGGCGTCCTGCCGCCCCGGTTTCTTGCTTTGAGCAATTCCATTATCAGAATATCGTTTGGAAGCGAGAACGCTGCCAGGTACTCGCTCACCGCTTGAGCATCCGCGAAGGCGCCGGACTCGATCGACTCCTGCACCCTGGCTTTAACCAATACTCGCTCGGGAAATACAGTGAGCGGTACTTCGCCACCATTGATCATGTCGGTCAGCAGACGCTTGCGCACCTCCTTTGGAAAGACATTAAATTCATCATCAAAGGCCTTGGCGACGAGGGCGTTGGGGAACACCTTCTGGTGAATCAGCACGTCCACTGACGCATAGTGATTAAGGACGGTTTCTCCTCTTGCGTACTTTATCCCCCAATCAGGCCATTTGGTCCCTTGCCTGCCGCTCAAAAACAAGTAATACATGGCCCGATTCTTCGAGAAATGAAAATCGGCATCTATTTGCTTGAGCGTATTCGGATCGAAATTTCTCGTGAGCGCGTCAATGCTCATGGGTTTGTGCGTGTCAGGGCCAAAGGGTTTCTGCCCGAATACGCCATAGACACGCAATCCATCACTTTTGTTCTCCAGCAACGAATTGGGTAATTGAGGCAGCGGTGTATCATTCTCGATCGCAAAAAGCGTCGCGCGGATGGGCTCCGCGTGCGAGGGATTGTGGCGATCAAGCCAGAACAACCGCAAATCTTTCTCCGACGCCTCCTCGCTTCTGAAGCCGGAAGGGCCTGTCCCCTCGTCCAGCAAGTGCGATTTTTCCTCGGTGCCGAGGTTGGAAGACGCCGCCCCCCCACCCGGCAAGCCCCCATCATCGAACCGCCAGTGCCCATCGCGGTAATGCACCGGCGCGCCATGTCCATTGGGCTGTTGCGGATCGCGCACGCGCACCGTCGCCCAGGCATTGTCCGAATAGACCTCGTACACCTGCACCTGGTCCTGGTAGCGATCCTGGATATAGTGCTTGCCGTCATGCCTGTAGAAAATGCCTGCATCGGCCTTGCCCGGAGGCCTGGGCAGTGGCGTCAACTGTTCACGGGTGACATCTCTGCGCGCCAGGCCGTCGTTGAGCCGGCCAGAGTGGGTAAAGTCCGTGCGGAGTTGCCGGACCATGGTCTGCGCGGCTTCATTCATCTGGGTGGGATTGTTGGGCGCATGGCCTAACCATCCCGATATGATGTCGCTCTTTGTGAACGCGCGCGCGCCCGACGTGAACACTTTCACGCCCGTGAGCACATCCACCACATCAAGTATCATTAACGCCGAGTCCATGACCTCGGCCGTTCCATCCTTGAGCTTGTGCAGCACATTGCTAGTGTCATGCACTAGCAGGCCCGCTGTCACCACCGCGCAGGGCACCGCCGCAACTATGCAGAGCGCGGTGGCTGCGCCCCGCAGGCCCTTGACCAGTTGCTCAACCATCACCTCGTTGCGGCTGGTAGTGGCCTCGTTGATATTGTCGATACCGTCCTGCAACCACTGGGCGCCGAGGAGCTGGGCCAAGTTGCTAATGGGGGCGGTGGCTACCCCGGTGTCGCGTTGGCCGCGCAGGAACGCGTCGACGATCGGCTTGTCGCTCATCTTGGTGCGTTGCAGCAAATCTTCGGAGTACGCGCCGGGGGTTCTGATCAGTTGCAGGTAGAGCGAGAGCTTCATCAGTTCCCAACCGCGAGGACCCTGAAACAACACGTAATCGCTGCGTAGTGCTTCAGCGGTGCGCTGTCCCGTAGCGCGCTGGCGCTTCGACACCACCAGCATCCCGGGAATCCGCCGCCCGCTGATCTGTAATGTCTGCACGCTGGCTGTTCCCGTGTCCGTGACCGTGGGCAGGCCGTCCGCCAGGATCTTGAACTCTCCGGCGGTGTGCGAGTCCATCGTCCCATCGACTCGCCTCTGCTCCACCGTCGCCTGCAGTTGCTTCTGGGTCACGTCCGTGTTCAGTTCGGCGAGTTTCTTCCCGCGCGGGTCGTTGGGATCGAGCCATGGCTTCAGGTATTCGACGTACTCTTGGCCCGGGTAGCTGGTGCGCATAAGCTGCTGGATGCCCTCCTTGACGTCGGGTCTGTTCAGTACCCGGGCCACGAGCGGATCCTTGTGCTGGATGAGGGCATCGGCGATGAAGTTGTTGCTGGGCGCAAACGGGTCATCGGCGATTTCGCGGAAGCGTCCCAGGATCAACTCCATCCAGCTCCAGGTCCGGTTATTGAAGGTGATCAGGACGTCGTCGGGATCGACGGTGGCATTGCTCGCCAGCCCGCCCTGCTCGCGCACGACCTTGGTCAATAGCTGGGTTTGTATGCGCCAGGCGTGCGAGTACAACGTGGGCAGGTACTCGTCGGTGAAGGCTGCTTTTCGCTTTTCGCTGTCTGCGGCTTCGTCGATCAGGCGGGCGAGCTCAGGGTTCTTGGCCAGCCTTTGCAATTGTGCATCCTCCCTGCCGAGCTCCAATTCGGCGTGGTGTTGAAACTTTTCCTGCAGGTTGTCGCCGGGGTAGTTGTGGACCGGCAAGTTTTCAGGTTTCCAGCCATCCGAGCGTTGCCCTCGTTCAACGAGGAATTGTATTAACCGGCTCCGCTCTGAGGGTAACGCGGCTTCCACGACCAGTTGGGGCAATGGTTTGGGGGCAGGATGGGGCGCGGCCTGTGAGGCTGGGCGACTGGCAGCAGGGCCTGGCGTTGCCGGTGGCTGGACCTCGGCCTGCAGGGATTGGCGCATGCGCCTGTAATCATGGAACTGGAACATCTCCTGCTGGCGCATCTCCTGCTGCGAACGGAACGCCTCCATCAGCTGATTTTCAGTGCGGTACAACACCACGGCGGCCTCCGCGCCGTTGGCATCACGCAAGGTAAACACTAGCAATTGCGGCAAGGCCAGCCGGATAGCATCCGCGCCCTCGCCGATGGACAGCTCCAGGCAGCCGACCTCGACCTGCGTGTCGCCGTTAAGCGCCGCCGTCATCACCTTCAGTCCCGGAATATCCGAATCGCCACTCAGGTGGCCCTTGAGCTTGTTTTCCACCACGGCCAGTCGCAATTTGTCTTCATAGACTTCGGCCAAGGCTTGCTTCAGGAGGGGGCGGTTCGTCTCGAATTGCTGCCGCGAGTCATACTTCAGCGCAGCCAGGCGCTTTTCACTCGCATCCAGGGTCTGCCTGGTCGTCAGCCACATCTCCAGTTCGTCGGCACTTACGTTCTTCAGAAAGTGCCCGTCCACCAGGTTGCTCACCAGCTTACGCCCGAACGCTTGCTGATCCTGATCCTGCTGCTGCTGCGCAGCGGACGATGCCTGATCGAGCAAGGTGATGATGTCCTCGACCAGGGCCACCTCAGCCGCCTGCGGGTCCGTCTCGGCGGCGCGCCGATGACGCACCGGTGCGGGTTGGTCAAGGGCCTCGAATTTGCCGGAGTCGGCGTCAGCTGCCACCAGCCGCGGCAGCAACGGGCCAAAATCCTCGTGCAGAATGTCTTTGATAAGGTCCGGCAGCACGCTGGGATCGGCGGCCTCGTGGATTGCCTCGAGCGCGTTCCAGCAGGAGATCACTTTATCATCGTCCGTGAGGTGGATCTCGTTTTCCAGCATACCCTTCAGGGTCCGTGAATGGGGTGGCGGCTGCTCTGCGCGCAACGTGGAGGGGGTGGCTTTTGCCTCCAGCGCTGCCGGCTCGCTGGCAGACGGGATCAAATCGGGAACGTCGGGCATGGACTTGGAGGCGGCGTAGTAGCCCGTTCCACCGATGACGCCGGCGGCGCTAAGAAAGCGCATGAGGGTGGTCAATGCTGACGATGGCTGTCCCGCCGCGGCCATGGGCGCGGTGGTCGGTTGGTACACGCCGTAATCATTTAAAAACGGCGCCTCGACATCCGCCTCGTGCTCGGCAGGCGGGCGATTTTTGCAGAGCCAGCCCAAAGTGCCGAAAATCGCCTTGGACGCTGCCTGCAGCGGCCCATCCAATCGTCCCGCGGCGCTGGTGAGCGGCGATTCGCTGCGGCTTGATTGCGAATTGTTTACGCGCACCAGCGCCTGCCCCACCTTTCTCGGGCTCGCCGGATCAGGCGCAAACAAGCGCTTGTTCTGGTTCCACTTAGCCGTGACCTCGGCACTGGCCGTGTCTTTATCCCAGCTGATGCGCAGTTGCTTACCGGGCGAAGGGGCGAGCAATGAGTTAACCGAGTGCGCATAATGCCTGAGGCTTGCGCAGTTGCTTATCAGCCGACTGACCTCCTGCACAATGCGCGTGGGCTCCCGCGCAGGCGTGCCAACAGACTGGCGCAGCCAGCCGATCAACTGTTCCTGGCCGTAGCCGAGCATCGCCCCGGCCAGCAGGCGTAGCGGTATCATCTGCAGCGGTGTGGCGCCCAAGCTGACCAGCCCAAACAGCAGCACCAATGGGGCCATGCCACGCTCAATCGCCTGGTTGACGCCCGCGAGAAACTCACTGGGCGTCTTCGGGTTCGACAATTTCGACCAAATCGACGGCCAGTCGCGCAGGATAGCCTGGGCGCTCATTTGTCCTGCACGATACTCGCCCATCTGTCGCACAAGCGGCGTGAGTGGTTCCAAGCGGTTCAGCGCATGAGAAACCCCATACTGCAAAACCTGAGGGCAAAGATAGGTGATCCACTCGCGTAGCAGGTTCGCCTGAGCGGGAGCGTTGGTTGCCTGTGCAGCCTGAGGCTGCCAGGCACAAATCTGTTCCAGCCGCTCCTGATAGTGGCCGCTCGGGGGCGAGATTTGCCCGCGGCCTTGAAACAGCGAGGCAGGTCCATGCTCAGACTGGCGGCTACCCCGCAACTCGGATGACGCATTGCTGTCTGCCCACCCTGAATCTTCGGGCACTGCCGTGACCGTGTCGGCATTTGAAATACTTGAAGGGGGCTGGATATTGATACCCATGCGACGCGTCTCCACTGATCGGGCTCAGGTTCCCTGAGGCGTCCTCGATCCGCCGAAACAGGCGCGAGGCATGCGGGGAGACGGGCAATGAGTACGCTCAGGTTGCTGCCAGGGGCAGCGCGCCGGGGTTATCGCTTAGTGATGAGCCAACGACTTGCACAAAACGCGCATGCAGCCCAGTCAGCCAGGCTAAATTGCGTCTCGCATGAATCATGCCCGGTCTCGGCGGACCGTAGGGAGCGCTTTGTGCAGGCGGTGCTGTCAAGACATAGATACCTTGTGACGCTTTTGCGCTCCAATCATAGGAGGTGACCATGAAAGTAGGAAAGCACGTAGCAGGTGTCGGTACGTATGGCGGATATAAGCGTCTGGATAGCCCGGCGGCGGCAAAAACTGAGTGCAACACCTGACCTTTCCGGTACGGTGCTGCCCCATGTCCTATCACGAACTCAGCGTCGAAGAACGCGCCGCCATTCAAATCGGTCATATCCAGGGCCTCAGCCA
>NZ_JADEVO010000054.1 GCF_017114825.1 Pseudomonas gregormendelii
ATAGGAACGGCGTGTTGGCTGCATGAAATACCCGCTTGAAAGGCTAGAACTGGTGCCCACTTAAATTTAAGTGCACACCATGTCCTGGCGTTGCGGGGTTGGGTAGATGACTTGGCCGGACGCATACGCTGCGAGGAGGCATTCATCATGCGTCAGACGTTGAGAGCGTTTCCGCTAAAGGAAAACTCTCTAAAGCGTGATGAGCGAGTAAAATAGGACTTGGTTCTGTGGTGCCGCTTGGACTGACATTTGCTTCAACGCGGTGCTATATCCCCACGCCGTTTTCGATCTTCCAAATCAACGCTTCTACGATGCCTATCCCCGCAAACGTCGAAAGCAGGCTTATTGGAGCCATGTGATCCAGTGCCCGATTCGGTCTGGAAAGCCACTCCAAAGTCTCGAACTTATCACCCTCGAATAATCCTAGCGCCTCTCGCAAGACCAATGCTTGGCTAAGCGCATAATCGCTTTCATCGACGCTGAGTCGTTGCGTCCTCCGCCATCGGTATTGGACCGAAGCAGGAATATTCAGCAAGTCGAGGAGTTTGTGGGAGGCAATGCCAAACATGCATGCCAAGTCATCATAAAAGCTGCCGTCTATCTGACTGTTTATGAGGTGAGCGGAAGCGGTCGGGTCAGATGCAAGCGCGAGCGCTTCAAAGAAACCTTTTGATGGTTGCCGCCCCTTCGCAGCGTCTCCAATTCGGTCTGGCATGATTCGCTCTCCGCATCGTTTTCGGCAGAGTATCCGACAGTAGTCGATGCACTCCAGTGGCTTGGTTAAGCGAGCTGAGCAAGGAGTTATGAGACCGATATCGGGATCGAATCGAGCACGCGCTGAATCCTGAAAGCGGCGTACGTCCACATTGAGAACGTACCGAATGCCTACTATAGTAGTCTGTGCTAACTCCGGAGACATAGCATGTTCGAAACCCACGCGCAGGCTCGATTACAGAATCCGTTTTTCGTTTTAGAGGAAGGGGCGCAACGTTCGGCCTACATCTCATTAACGTCTAGTGATGAATGGTTTTTCGTGACATACGAGACGGTGGACGAAAAAATTTCCTCACAGCAACAATTCATGGTTTCGACCGTCCGTCCCTCCTGGCTTTATCGTTTAGAGATGGACCCGAGCAATTTATCCACCAGGTACAACTGGTAACGCCACCTTGGTTGAACAGTAAAGGGGGGTGGTCGATGGATCAGCTTTGCGCGATTTATGCAGTAGACGAGCGAGTAGTCTGCTATGAATTGGTGAGTGGGGAGATTTATCCATCTGAACTGCGGGAGCAGTCCCGCGAACTGTTGTGGTCCAAGGAGTCGAGGACTAATTGAATAATTTCATCGAAAGGCATCTTGCAGTTCAGTACCGCACTCTGCTCTTTCCGAGAGACTTCTATGGAGAGGCAACCTTCGGTTTTGAATGCAATGATGGTTGGGCTGATGTCATCGAAGCGACTCTGTGGCTGGTTCAGCAACGTGCAAAGGTGAGCGCGCTCGACGTGAGGATCACGCAGGCGAAAGAAAAGTTCGGTCAGCTCAGGATTTATCATAGTGGAGGTGACGAGAGCATCGATGCCGCTTTCGATATCGCGGAGCTAGTATCAGGTTGTGTTTGTGAAATGTGCGGGATGCCAGGAGGGGTGAAAAGTGTTGAGGGGTGGCTTCAGGCTCGCTGTAGCCAACACTCGGCGCCGGGGCAACTAGTTAGGGTTGAAAGCCCGAAAAGTAACGAAAACTACATCGCCAGCTACGTGGAAGCCGTAGACATGATTTGGTCGTTTTTCGGAACAGGCGCAGTGCATTGGGTACAGGAAGAAGGTATTGCTTTTGCAGGACGGACGCCGTGCGAAATGCTGGCGACGGAAGAGGGAAGCCAAGCAATTTCTCTCCTGCTCAAACGCCTTGAGCACGGGGTTGGGGTGTGACGGTGAAATTGGTTAGAGCGACATTTGTGACTGCGCCAGCCTCAGGGGACTGACGCATTGCGACACGGAGTTGAGAGGTCGAACTTTTTACTCCCATCAACTGCTGAGCGTTCTTAGTTCCCCGCGGGCGATGCCCAGTAAAGTCCGTAAGAGCAACGCTAGAATTACGATGGATGCAAAGCCCAAGAAGAAAATAGCGATGCCATCTGCATACCCGTTTTGAGCATGCTCTGCGTATCGCAACGCGGCAGTGGAAGACGCGGCAATCGGAAAGCTAACCGCCCACCAAGAGGTGCGGAAAGGACAGCACCCGCGCAATTTCCAGAGACGCCCTACTAACACCGCGAACATGAAAATCATCAACATGAACAACGCTTCTGCAAACGCATCAACCTGCCCAACCGTGGTGACATAGGCAGAAAAGCCAACGGCGAATGGCCCGACCAAAATCATCAATGATGGCGTTTGCGCGTCTGGCATTGCCTCTGCGAACATCATCCTTGAAAAGATCATCGTGAATAGTGGCACGGCGAAGAATAAACCGATTGAAAGTGCGAAAATCATCACTCCATGCATCGATTGGAAATGCAGCGCTGGAACCGCAAGCGGTATATCAATCATGCCGACGACAGGGACGATCCATGCAGGAGTCGCATGCGTTATCTGTTGGCGCACGCTCATCCATCGACTGACAATCAGCCAGGCGAAGATCGTCATTCCTAATGCGCCGGTGACCCACACCGCTCGCGCCAATGCCAAGTCCAGATCAGCCAGCAAGATAGGCAGTAGCAGAAGGCTGATCAAAGGTGTCGCGAATAGACCTCCGGCGATAGGGTGATTGAATTCAGCCTTGACTGCGTCAAAGCTACTCCGCAGCTTGATGGCGTAACCCGCAACCAGGGCTATAAAACCCAATATGGCGACGTAGCCGATGCAATCCCCCAACCACTGAGGTGCACCAAAATAGGCATGCGCCATACGCCATCCCACAGCCAAGCCGCTGAGGCCCATGATAGAGCCGAACAGAGTGACTGGTAGGTAGCCCAGCGCTCCGATGTTGGCTTCGATATCTCGTGGATTTACAACCGTGCTCATACCCTAATTCTCTAAGTGTTCGACGAATCGTGTTGGGATATTTGTGAAGCCTTCCAGCATTTTCCGGATTTCTCACCCGGGAATCGAAGTGATTCCATAGATATAAAAGATCCATGATTCCATGATGCCGTTTATGTCCGCGCCTTTGCAGAAAGGGCAGGAATAGCGAAATTTTTAGGGGCGGTACTACTCTCATCCGCAGTTTCGTCTACCACTCATCAGCCCTGACATCGGTGAATCGTATGGCCGGAAAATCCTTCCTGGAATTTGCGTGTTCGCTGGGTGTCGTCTGGACCACATTCGTGTGGAGCGTCTCCCAGTTTTTCCGAAGCGAGGCGCGGATTTATCCGACAAGTGAGCGGGTGGTGATATACCTCAGCCGATAGCAAGAATCAGCTAGCCCAACTCTTGTGGTGAGCGCCTCCCACCAACACGCGCAGCACTGTTCTCCGACGGCTTACTTCACCATTCAGCTCTCCATAAGTGTCCGAACCCTACAGCTTCCACAATCGCGACGTGCGCACCGGCACCGTGGGATGCCCCTAACTGCGGCCGAGCGAGGACGGGATTGGATTCGACGACTTAGAGGTAACGATAAGAGTCGTATCCATGGATCAAACATTGATGTTCACAACGCAGTGTGCGAATTTTTGAGGCGGTGATAGAAAGATATGAGCCAGTCATCGCGCATTGAAGGAGCAAGCGGAGACCTCGCCACCGTGCTCGGTGTGCGAAAGTAATCAGCCGCCTTGGTTATCGCATTCTGCGAATTTGCGGTAATCAAGTACCTTCTGGTTGCCGCTGGAGTCGAGGTAGGTCATGCGTGCATCGACGATGCCGCAGTTTCCGTTGCCGTTGTCTACGATGGAGATCACTTTCTTTATATCCAGGTGTGCATCTTGCGTTGTTGATGAGGATTCTGCTTGCGCGTCCGCATGCGCCGCCAGAGCTGAAAAATTCAGAACAGCAAAAAGGCTGGCGGCAAATAGGTTTTTCCAATTCATGATTCTTTACTCGGTTAGTAATTGGGTTTTCTGCGAGGCAAGTCTTCGTGCCTCTATGGAACCCATTAAACCGGCCGGAGGTATCTACGCTGTGTCCCAAAGATGCTCGGACTGGGGAGAAACGTGTCAAAGGGGGATTTAGATACATACGGGTACAAATCGCTAGATGGTGAAACCTGCAAATGTCCACTCGCTGAAAGTGTTCTGCTGCGGCCGGAATTGGCGTTGTCCGTCGCCTGCGCAAACCAAGATCAAACGCCTTTTTTGCCGTGACGCTGAGCGAGTCGTTGCCTTAAATTTCTTCAACATCTGAGCGAAATCACTATCGACATTTCCACGATGGGCAAACACAGAGGATCACCGTAGAGCATTTGGTGGCAGCTCCTCGCAACCTTCGTAGCCTGTTCATGTCTCTAGCCGGAACCGAATACTTGACCTCAGGCTAGCATCGGCATCAAACCGCCTTGGCGATCTAACTTGGCCAAGTCATCAAAGCCGCCAATGTAAGCGTCATCGATAAATATCTGCGGCACGGTGCGGCGTCCACTACGGTTGATCATTTCTTCACGCTTACCCGGGTGGGCCTGAATGTCGATCTCTTTCATCCTCACGCCCTTACTGCCCAGCAAGTGTTTCGCGTTGCGGCAGTAAGGACATGTTTGTGTGGTGTACAGAGTCACAGTTTTCATGGTGGATTCCCTGTTTTTGGCGCCTAATCAGGCTTCGATGGCTGGGAAGTCGATGTCCGTCAATGCGACGTTGTTGAGGTAGTTGGTCAGCGTCTGCGAAGCCACGAGCGCTATCACCTCAATGATCTTGGCATCGGTAATACCGGCGGCGCGCGCTTCCGCGATCTGTTCGTTGGTCAGATGACCACGGCTTTCGGTGATTTGTTTGGCGAGTCGTGCGAAGGCGTCGAGCTTTCCTTCACGGGCGCTGAGTATTTCAGTATTTTTGTAACCCGCTTTGCTGGCGAACAGGGTGTGTGCAGCCAAGCAGTAGTCGCAGCCGTTAGCTTGAGAGGTGGCGAGAAAAATTGATTCCTTTTCCAGATCGCTAAGAGACGTTTTGCTCAGCGCAGTGGAGTTTTGCGTGTAGCTGTTTAGCACAGCAGGCGCGAGGGCAAGTACACGGAATACGTTAGGCAAAAAGCCGATTTTCTTTTGTACGCCTTCCAAAGTAGGACGGGTGGCGTCGTTAGCGTGTTCTAGGTTAAGCGGGGCAATGCGAGACATGGTGATACTCCGATAAGCGAAGCGCTATGTGCGCTGTGTTGAGTGGATCTTAAAGATTTATCTGGCGTGTTGGATTCTAAAAATCCAAAATAGGCGACTGATAGTCCAAATCAGCAGGGGGATAGATCTTGGATCGTTTATCGACATTGCTGACGCATTTCGGTGTCAACGCCGGCACCTTTCACAGCGGTGCTTTTTGCGGCATCACGGCTTTTGATGGCAGCCAAACAGTCGGGCATATGCACCTGCTCCAAGCTGGTGAGGTTCAACTAAAGCTGGCCGATGAGCGAGAGCTGCACATCACTCAACCTACCCTTATCTTTTTCCCCCGGCCCTACCGCCATCGTTTATCCGCCCACGAAGGATCCGGCGCGCAGTTGGTCTGCGCGTCGGTAGAGTTCAATGGGGGCTCGGGCAACGCTCTCGTCACAGCATTGCCGGATTACATAGTACTAAAGCTGGATGAAATACCGACGCTGGCCAGCACGTTGGAGTGGTTGTTCAGTGAGGCCTTCGAAGGCACGTGCGGTCGAGAGGCGGTAATGGATCGGTTGTTTGAGCTGTTGGTAATTTTGCTGCTTCGCCACATCCTGGCCAGTGGTAATCAACAACCCGGGATGATGGCTGGATTAGCCGATACGCGTCTGGCGCGGGCTCTGAACCTCATGCATGCTGAACCTGCCAAAGCTTGGAGTGTGGCCGAGCTTTCGGCAGCGGCCAATATGTCACGGGCTAGCTTTGCTGATCACTTCAAACGAATTGTCGGCCAGTCACCGGTTGATTATTTGGTGAGCTGGCGGATTAGTCTGGCGCAGAAACTTTTACGAGAGGGCAAGCCCGTAGCACTTATTGCCGAAAAGGTGGGATATGAAAGTCCTTCGGCACTCGCACGGGCGTTCCGTCGAAAAACCGGCGTCAGCCCACGAGAGTGGAAAGATGAAAGCTAGCCAGTAGTCCGATGCTCGCCTTGCGTCGCATTGAGGGATTAATGGCATGATAAACCGGCATAGGGCGCTGAGCTGGCCCCGCGGAAAACTCAGCTTGCTCTGCTGGGCTAAACGAGTCGATGGAATGTGGATAGCCTGATAGGAGTCGGGGAGGCGTTAGAGCAGCTTTGCAACGACCTTATTTAGGTACGGACTGGTCGTGTAAGCCCTTACTCCAACCCTTGGAGCAACTTCATTAAACGATTTTTAGCAGCCTCGCTAAGCCGGTGATACTGCTCCAGCAACTCGGCCTCATCATCCCGACACGCGTAGAAATAGGCCGCAGGCAAACCCAACTCCGTGGCCACGCGTTGAATCAGCTCCGGGTCCGGAGTGCGTTTTCCGAGTTCGTACCTATTCATCCTAGTACTAGCGGACGCCGGCTCCAGACCAATTCGTATGCCAAGCTCTTCTTGCGAGAGCTTGGCACGTAAGCGCGCTTGCTTAAGTCGAATGGATAGCGTGGTGCTGGTCATAACGTCTTCTAGAAAATCAGAGACGTCATGGTGCGTTTTGCCGCTTCCCTAAATACTACCGATTTGGTAGTTTTGGCCCGCGATGGCAAATCAGTGGCGCGCAAGGCCGCGATTCTTCCGTTATTCAAAAAATCTCATAGGGATATCTTTCATGGTCGTGGGCCAGAAACTGATGGTAATTCGCGGGCTGAGTGCGCTTGTTGTGCCAGTCGCGAGCGTGTTATTGGCAGGCTGCGGAGGTGGAAATGAGCCGCCGAAAGTCAAAAATGCGGAAGCTGTACAAGCAACGGAAAAAACCACGTCAGTTGATATCAAAACAGCTGATCAGGCCGTGATTCAGCAGCTCGCCCAAGAGAACGCCCCCAAGGCGGTGACCTTCCGGAACCCGGGTCTGAGCGAGCTGGAGAACTATCTCGATGCCAAGCAGCCCATGACCGCTTTCAATCTTTACAACGCCAAACGGGATTGGAAAGAAACGCCAGAAGACATCGCTGACTCGATCGCTGATGCGTTCAATGTTCGTAAGGTAAATCCAGAACTCTATCGGCTGGCCTCCGCGAGACATTCCGAACAGGATTCGTTCAAGAAGAAAGACCTCACTGGGCAATTGGGCATCCTCGTGGGCGAGGAGGCGGATAAAGCCAAAGCTAATAATTTAGTGAAATTGAGTGGTGACGATTGGACGCCGATTTCCCTCAGCTCCTACGATTCTGATGCTAAGGGCTTCCGTATCGACAACTGCCTTTTCTCGGACAAGGTCGAGTACACCGATGAAGAAAAGCGCAGCGCGACATCAATGTCGAGGGCAGGGCCACTTCGCTGCTACCTGAATCCAGGTCCAACGAGCTATTACATTGGTTTTCAAGGTGGTTCTAGCGTCCTGTTAGACGTTGCTGATGAGGCCCTCGCTCGTAAGATCGAAGCCTCAAAAGAAACCATAAAGATCGATATTTATGGGTACGTGAAATCAGTCGAGCGCGAGCGCTTTGCGGGTGAATTTGGCCCTCAAAGATTTGTCTTCATTGGCCCACAACGCATTGATCTCAAAGACGGTGCTACCGGCAAAATTATTTTCACCAAGAACATTTAATATCAATCAAAAAGTCTTCGCGAAGGCGGTACGACTATGGCACTTGTAATTCTCGACGGCGTCATTCAGGAAATTGGATTTGGGTCTTATGTCGACGGGCAGAGAGTTATTTCATTCGTAAAGATAAACGGCGTACGTGCGAAAAACGTCGTATGTGATGATTACATGAGGTCATTTTTAGTAGTGGGGAGAAAGGTCAAGCTAGCGCTGGTTCGGCGTCTGCTGGGAGCTAACGTTCTCTATTCTGCTCAGTTAGAAGACGGTGAAATAGTCTGTAAGGATAAGGCGCTACCAGTCGTCCAAACGATGATGATTGGCCTTGGCTTTACGCTGTTGCTAAGCCCGATTTTCATAGCAATAGTGCGAGCAACGGGTTCGATCTTGGTTTCGCTGATAATATTATTGGGAGTAGGCATGAGCGTTGCTTATTTCGTGATGAGAGATCACTTCAAAGCAAGGAAGGTTTTCAGCCAGAAATAAGTTTTGCCTTCGTGTGGTTACCTGTTCACTGGAGCGTGGTTAGACAAAGTCGACCAAGCTCCGTTTTCCTTGCCTAAATTTCCGTCTTCAACTGCCCTGGCCGAAGCTCAAGACGCAAGATGCTCACCGGTGTTCGCGCGGGCATTCCGAAACTACGACGGAGGTGAACTCTGTAAGAAGGTCGCTATGGCGTCGGTAAAACGTTATGAGCATGATCGGCGTAGTGCAAGATGACCGCTGACGATGCCGCAAGGGAAGCTCACAGTCTACCATGACAGGCGAAATGGGCAACGATTGTCTGAGTTCCATGGGCAGCCCAGCAGAACGGCCAAGTGGAACAGCACCAGAAGAACGAGAGCTTCAGCTGCTGCATCATGCACGAAGCGATGACGGGCAATCACTAATCAGCTTTAGGCGCCCACCACGCCAAGTTCAGGGCACCCGCACAGCCGGGTCAGCTATAGATCGACTGATGCTCAAAGATCAAGATACGTCTAATGCGGCCATCGCCCGACTCCCAGCGCAACCTGCTCAGATTATGGGTGCAAAGAGGTAGGAGTAGAGAGGTAAGACCGGGCTGCTGCTAGAACGGCACATCATCGTCATATGCAGGTTCTGGTGGCGGTTCGTTCCATGGAAGCGGCATTGGTGGAGCCTGAGCCGGAGGAGGTGCTGGTGGCGGAGGTGGCGGCGCGTCAGGCATTCTGATTGCCCAGCCACTGAAGTCAGCGTCACCTGAATGTGGCGTAGGGGACGCGTCAGCAGCACGAATCAGTGTTGGCATAGCAATGCTTCCGCCGAAAACAATAGCGGTCTGCCTTGGCAAGCCCGCAATACGACGGATTTCTCGCCGATCAGCCCACTCGCTGGCTGACTGAATCGCTGCCAAGTCTTTTTCAGATGTCAGCCTGAAGGAGACCCAGTTGTTGCACTGCGAGAGAACTGTAGGGGATATCTCTGATGGCCTCTGTGTACTCAACCAAAGCGCAAGGCCAAACTTCCGGCCTTCTTTTGCGAGCCGTTCATATGCAAGCGAGTTTTCACCTGCATCGTCGCCGGCACCGATAGGGCGTAGATAATGGTGTGCCTCCTCCAGAACGAGCAGGGTTGGGATTTTGTTTTCCTGCCCTCTCCGAAAAAGCTCGTAGGCGTAAAGCTCTAAAAGTGACCCGAGGATGAACGGGGTCAGATCGTGGGATAGATGCCGCAGGTTTATTATGTGTACCCGCCATGGCACATCCTGACCGCCAAAGATCTGCTCCACCAGGTTAGTGGATTCATGCGCCCAATTGAGCGAAGTCCCAGTCCCTGCCCCACCATCTACATCCACGACAGAGCGAAACATGGGATCTTCAGCGAATCGATTGATCCTGGTGATCAGTGGCGAAACGTTCGAATAGCTAAAGGCATTTCTCTCTGCCCCATTTCTCTGAGAGGGTTGTATCCCGTGGCTTTCAGCTACGAGTGCCGCGAGAGCGGCCATATGAGGCCACACTGTAGCTACGCCAGCTTGGCCATTGCGGAGCTGCTGAATCCGCCTATCAGCATCAGTGGCTCCTCCCTGTCGGCAATCGTCGAACAGGAAGGGCGCTGTGTCATTTGCCAAACCAGCCCCATCGAGTTGTGGAAACCAGCGGACTTGGTGTAGGTGCTCCAGTGCGAATGTTAGCGCTGGCCGCTGTGTTTTTTCGCTAGGAATTAAAAGCCTGTTGAGGCCGTGCCGCCCCAGTGCATAGTACGGAATTTTAAAGCTGCCCGGTCCCGGTCCTCCAACGGTCGTGCATTTCACGGCACCATCTGGAAGCTCTGGGACGTTGAGCGCAGCTTCGTACTCACCGTTGATATCGAAGACAACAATCCGCGCACGGGGTAGTTTCACTATTTGCTGGAGCACCGCTGCTGTGAAGCAGCTCTTACCCTGGCCCGAACTGCCCAGAACGGCGACATGCCTAGAGATCAAATTCTTGAGCCCCACCTTCAAGCTGCCGCCCCCACGTAAGTCATTACCCAGCTTGATCGGAACATCGTCCTCATCGTCAGAGCACAGGATTGCGGCCAGCTCCTCCGTGCTAAGAGGGAAGGCCTCAGCCCCAAGCGGAGGGGTTGCGAGTGAGTCGCTGGTAAAGCGCGCCTTACCTTCTTCCCTCGACAGCCGTCCAACGACAGCACCTGAAATGTTACGCAGCGGCTCAGTTTGATGGGTGCTGGAACCTATCCCCAGTCGATGGGCCTCGCGAGGCTCGTCGAAGCTGAGGGAGACAACCTTCATTACCAAAGCCCGACTTCCTGCATCCAGCACCAAAAGGCTACCGACCTCCGTCACTGAGGATATCCCTTGGCCATGCGATGCTAATTGACCTCGGTGCATATCAAGCAAATTGAGGGTGACATCTGAGCCTTCGATTCTGACCACATAGCCGACAGGAAGGCGCCCTCTCATTGCCCAATCCTCGGTGCTGCTGCCTCGCCTTGAAGGTCTCTCGGTTCCCTCAAAGCCTTCTCGAATTTGCGCATGTCCTCGTCGTATATGAGAGGGTCAGGCAGATGACGCGCGAGCGAATCAATGTAAGCGTGAGAGGAACCACCACCCACCACAGTGATGCGTGGGTTCTTCAGGGAAAGTAATTTTCGCAATGCCGGGGGCAAACTCTGATCAGCCGGGTCACCGTTAAACCCCGAAGAGTAGATGACCAATTGGAGCGTGGGATTGAGCAAAGCCGACCTAATCAGCCGATTGATATGCTCATCCCCAAACCCGTAGCCACATAAGATCAAGCAGCTCTGCGGTTTGGACATGAACTCTGCAAACCTGCGAAAAAGCTCACCTAGAACGTAGCCGATGGTGTCCATGTATTTCGCTGCCCTCGGCATCACCATCAGCCCCAGGTCCTCGCCGTCCCGCTCGGCCATGAACGCTTCAATGCGTTGATGGGCAAGCGGCGCAGACAACTCAAATACCTGGCCGCACTCCTGCTTCCAGGTCAATGACCCGTGCAGTTTTGCCAGATAAATGTTGTAGACGCCGAATCTAGCTTCTCCCCTGGCTTGAGTGTTTCGGAAGCCAAGGTCGAAGCTCTGTGGGGAAAAGCGCCGGGTGTGAGTGCCCAAGAAGCCATTTGAGACTTGAAGATCAATGGATTCGGCTGCCCACTCGATAGCCAGGTCGTAATTTGTGGTGAACACCCAAGGGGATGACTGGCCTGGTTGACGAGCCGAAACCAGCTTCTGAAGAATTGTCCGTTGGCTTGCGAGACCATCGTCGTCTGACTCAACGCCACTGGGTGAAAGCCACCACTCCTGCCGGAGCAGGGCAGCGCTGACAACGGTTCTGAAAAGTGCTGCCTTCACCTTTTTCAGGTCGCTTAAGTTTTCCTCCAACTCCCGCTCGCCTGGCGCGTATTCAATCGGATCATCTCCGAACATGCCCATCTGCCGAGTCCAGTCGGACAAGGCGATTTCGAGGCTATCGATTAGATACTCGAAGTTGGGTGCAACGGGTCTTGGAAGCGTGGTGGCGTCCTCGCGAATGAATCCATGCTTAACCATCCAGGCAGCGTCTCCTGGACATTCCGTTACAAATCTAGTCCAAAGCACGATCATCGTAAGGCCACCAGCCGCAACTGATGCGCCGGCGCCTAGAAGGAGGCCGATGTTTTCTAGTCTCAGGAGCGAAGCGAGATGTGCCTCAAGCTCCGTTTCATCCGCTAAAGCAGAACCGCCACGAATTGCTGCAAAAGGCATCCTGACCTCCGAAAAAGCGCTGATCCGGCCCACAGAAGCCCCATGCAGCTCAAGGCGTGGACGGCTTAAGGTAGGCTACTGAATTGCCATCACACTGTCCACGTCGCTTTAGATATTGGAAATCGGTGCTGAGGCCGAGATCAACATCTGCCAAAAGGGTTGGGCTCCAAAGTAATCAGCTGATCCCGCCGCTATCGCGTTCAATGATCGCTTAGTTGCTGCTTCCCTTAGCACGACAGCCAGGATCATCGCGCGCGTCATGAACTCACAAGGCACTCATAAACAAGTTCATAGATTTTCTGCGCGAGCAATTCTTCATAGGGGATTCTGAAGCCACTGACTGCCATCCCCTCGCTGTTCCAGAGACCACCGTCAGAAGTATCGGTGTAAATCCACCAGATCGAATGCCCCTTCACCACGGAAAACCAATTCGAGTAGCCAGACGGTAGACTCTCTCGCAGCAAGGGTGTTGCTTGTCTCTCTTTAGCCTCTGACCAAGTACGCCACCTGCTGACCTTCTCGCCAGTCTGAGTTATGTGCTTTTGTATACTGCTGCGCGTGTGCATCAAGCCTTCCCACGTTGTGCAAGCACTCTGACTGGCGAACTGTATACCAGATCGAGCAACCTACGATCGTCTGCGCTACCGACACCGAGCCTTTAATAGGGCGGCCATTACATTGTCGATCGCACGTTCGCTTTGGTAAGCGTCTTATGATGGGGCCAAGAAGATACTGTGAGAAAAAATTGCACTGATCCATTCTTCAGGAATGCTTTGTTGCCGCTTCAACCACTCGAATTCATCTCGGAAATGCTACAAGCCGCGAACAGGTCGTAAGTAACCTCAAGCTACTGGGAAAACGGCCAGTTGAAGTTCAGCCCGTCCTTTTGTATGGGCCTCAAGAGAGGCGTCTGCCTTAATGGCGTCGGTGAATCGCTGCATAGCGGCCACCCACTGCTCCAACAGCTCAATGCACTGAACTACGACCACATCGTCTGGTGTGAGACCTAATTTTGGTAGCTTCGAGTGGACCTCGGTCAGTACCTCTGCCTGTGGCTTGCGAGGTCCGACGGAATAAAAGATTTGCTTCGCTTTTCCGTCGCGGAACAGTTTTGACTCTGAGGAACCGGTATGGAGAAATCCGCATCGCGCTGCGTAAAGGTCAATGGCGTTAAGGGAAACTGAGCCTGCTGGTAGCAGGTAGTCGTCCACCCAACGTATGAAGTCATTACGGGTGTGGTCGATATTGGCGCTCGTAAGCCAAGCCATTTTATCAATTGAACTGAACACCAAAGCCAGTGCGTGCGTATCACAGCTGCTCTGAGTCAGGACTGTTACGGCATGCATGTCGGATTTGATGGTGTTCCAAACTGCACTAGGGATAGGCATGAAGATTCCTTGGAAAATTGTTTTGCGTCCCGGCGGTTCGCCGAAAGAGCTTTGGAATTACTCGGGACGCTGGTGTTGGAGCACCACTCCACTGCCGCTTATCGAGCATTTTCGCGGGAAATTTCGACCGATACGATTCTGTTTATTTATACAGTGTTGGTGTTTCATTTACTTCCTCCTCGTTCATCGTCGTAGGAATGGCGTTGCTATCCCCTCTGATCGCCTCGCGAAGATCCAGCCCGTGTCGGGATGATATCCATATCAGAGATCACCATAGCGAACCGCCTGGCAGGTCGGCTAGTTAACCCGAAGTCTGGGCGCAGTGCGGTCGCCATCCACACCCTATTGGATGAAGCTGGCAAGGCGCCGCGATTGCGATCCACAGAATCGGTCGCTGACGCGGTACGGGGGGCGGTCGAGTTGGGGGCAACGATGGTGCTGTTCAATTGCAGCCAGCCGGAAGTGATGGCGGCGGCATTGGTTGAGGCCCGAGGTGTTGTTCAGAACCTAGGCCGAGCCATAGAGCTTGGGGTTTACGCTAACGCGTTCCCTCCCGTCAGTACCAAGGCCAAGGCCAATAGCACGCTGCTGGAAATTCGTCGTGATCTGGGGGCCGAGGTCTTACCTACATTGGTCCAGATCCTGGGTCGCGGCAGGTGCCAGCATCGTTGGTGGATGCTGCGGCATCGGGCCGGAACACATTGCGCAGTTACATCTGCATTTATTGCCACACACAGAGGTTGTGGAACATGAGTGATCTTCAACAAGATACGGTTGTGGAGCAGGCGACGTTTGGCGCTGGCTGTTTTTGGGGCGCTGAAGCGTCATTCAGGGCGTTGCCAGGCGTGCTCGACAGTCGTGTCGGTTTTGCACGATCGGCAGGAGGGGAAGCTGCGTTGATTGAAGTGGTACAGGTCGACTTCGATGCCCGAGTGATTCCCTACAGTCGTCTGATTGAGCATTTCTGGACGCTGCATGATCCGACCTCGGTCGACCGTCAGGGCGCAGATGTCGGGGTGAAATACCGTTCAGCTTTGTTTTTTAGCAATGCTCAGCAGGCCCACTTAGCGCTTGTAGCCAAACAGCAATTAGATGCCTCGGGACATTTAAGTAAGCCGGTGGCCACAGTGATTGTGCCGCTGGGTGAATTTCAGCTGGCGGATGAAGATCAGCAGCGATATCTCGAAAAGCACGGTGGCAGCAGTTGCTCCATCTAAATGTCCACAATTAGACTGATTTAAAGGAAAAAAGCGCCACAGATTGATTCTTTGGTGCTTTTTTTACCATGTATATGCTGAAGTTGAGCTAGCCCGCTCTCGCAGGCGTTACCGACTAAGCGGTCTTCTCTTGGCTTTTGGTTTGCTATTTGCAGAAACATGCAGGTAGGACAGCACACTTTCAGTCAGCTCAGCAGAAAGCCTGACTGCTTCCTTGTTTCGCGTCATGACGGCGGCGACCAACCCCTCAATCAATGCTAAAACAGCCGAGTTTGAGCTGATCAGTACTGGATGGTTGGCCGCCGCAAACAGCGTGTTATGCGCGATGTTGGCCAAAGGCGATGCTGGCGAGTCAGTGATGGCTAGCACTGTGGCTTTCTGTTCTTTGGCAAACCTCGCTAATTGCAGTGTGTCCTGGGAATAGCGAGGCAGCGAGATTGCAAGCAGCACGTCGGCGGGCGTGATGGAGGCCAATCGATAGGCTGCGTTCTCGTTGCCTCCTTCCATACTGATTGCCTGCGCATCAGCGATGAAGGGAATCAGATTGGAGGCTGCCAATCCTGCCATATACGCGCTGTTTCCAAAACCAAGAATGTAAATCTTGCGCGCCTGAATCACGGCACTGACAAAAGCTTCGAAGACCTCTGAAGGATTGTTGGTGTTTGTGGTGCTCAGGTTGCTGGTTGCGATTTGAAGTTGTTCGGTCAGGCCGAATTCGCCCGAGGGCCGATGGGCCATCTCATTGCGCAATTTGTCGACGGGCGAAACCATGTCCTGCAAGGTCGCAACCAGTTCGACCTTCAATTGCGTGTAGCCCTTCAGGCCTATGGCGCGAGCAAGCCGATTGACCGCGGCCGGTGAAGTCATAGACTCCTGGGCCAGCTCTTCGATGGTCAGAGTCGCGGCCTTCAGTGGATGACGCAGGATAAAGTCAGCCACTTTGCGCAGTGAAGGTTGTAAATCCGGTGCAGCCTCGGCGAGGTTACGCATGATGGGCGCTGCATAAACGGTGGCATTGCGAGGAGGTTGGAGCATAAGTTGGGCCGGCCTGTCGATCAGTTGCCCCAGTGTATCTGAAGCGAGCGAAATCACGGGAGTGCCGCCTCAATCGGTCAAGAGGCGCCCATGACGAATGGGGTCGCTGCCTGTGACCTTGGCTAGCCAAAGGCCGGGTTGAGCAAACCGCAGGCGCTCACGGGCATAGAGCACGCCGTTGGTGGTAGCACATACGCGTGTATGGCGGTCAGTGACTGGATCGAAGACTTCAAAGAGCGCGTCCCCTTTGTTTACCCGTGCACCCAATGGTTCCAGGAATGAAACGACCCCTGCGTGTGGTGCATAAGCATACTGCGCCCCTGCAAATGGCGTGGCTTCACAGTACGAGGGGGGCACTTTTGGCCATTCGCCGCTGATCATCTTCAGGTCGCCCAGGTACGCCAGAATGGCTTCTGCATGAGCTTGGGCAGCGACGTGACCGGTGTCCGCCATACCGCCCAGTTCTATGGTCGTCGCCATGCAAGCCATCGGAATGGATGCGTCTGGAAACTGCCTGGCCAACTGGAGCCAAGGGGCGGAGCACGCTTCGTCAAAGGAGTCGCCACCGGCCGCTTCGGCCAGTAAAGCCGCGCCGGCGCCGAGGCGGTTTGCCAATGGTTCAAGTGAGTCCCAAAGCTGTGGCAGGCTATAAAGCAGAAGAATGGACTCAAAGTCGCAATGCAGATCAAGCACCACATCAGCATCACAGGCGTGAGTCAACAAAAGGCGTTGCAACCCTTCAAGCGCTGAGTTCGCTTGAGGTAGCTCGTTTAGCACTTCGTGCATGGCTGCTCGAATGACCGCCACATTATCCTTGGACTTTCCGCTCAGGCGCGCGCTAACCCGAGCAGCCACCGTTTCCCCGAGTGAGGGAAAATCCCGATTGAAATTTTTGCCGCTGGCAAAGTCGAATCGCCCCTGATGAGTGGCTTGAAACATCTGTGACAACCCGATGGGATTTGCCACCGGAACCAGTTCAATCGTCGCGTTCAGCCGACCTTCTTGCTCCAGCTCGCGTAAGCGCTTTTTCAGCTCGACCGCAACGCGCATGCCTGGCAATTCATCCGCGTGCAGCGATGCCTGAATGTAGGCTTTGCGAGGGCCGCTACCAAAACGAAAAACCGACAGACGTCGTTCGATACCCGGGCTGCCCCAAGGCAGCAAGTGCTCAATGTGTTCCATGGAAAGTTCCTGAAGAAGGCAAGCAGGAGTCGTTGAAACACAACCCCTGCGGAAGTGATCAGCCGCCGTAGATGTCGTAGTTGAAATACTTGTTCTGAATCTTCTGGTAAGTGCCGTCTGCGCGAACGGCGTCGATGGCGGCATTGAGTTTTTCAGCGGTTGCAGAATCGCCTTTGCGTACCGCAATTCCCGCGCCGTTACCGAAGTATTTGTTATCGGTGAAGTCCGGGCCCGCCAAGGCGAAACCCTTGCCTGCGTCGGTTTTGATGAAGCCTTCATCGATGTTGACGATGTCGGCAAGGGTGGCGTCCAGGCGTCCGGAGGCCAGGTCCAGGAAAGCTTCACCCTGGGAGCCGTAGCGCACGACTTCAATACCTGCCGCGGCGAATTTGTCACTGGCATAGCGATCGTAGGTAGACGCGCGCTGAACGCCCACCCGCTTGCCTTTGAGGTCAACCAGCGGGTCGTTTACGACAGTGCCGGCCTTCATCGCGAGCTTGCCAGGGGTATGGTAGTACTTTTTGCTGAAATCGACCGATTTAAGACGATCGGGCGTGATCGACATGGAGGAGAGAATCGCGTCGATCTTGCGTACCTTGAGCGATGGAATCAAACCGTCGAACTGCTGTTCAGTCCATACACATTTGACCGCCATTTTCTCGCATAGCGCATTGCCGATGTCGTAGTCGAAACCGGTAATGGCGCCGTCTGCTGTCTTGGACGCGAAGGGTGGATAGGCCGCTTCGATACCGATGCGCAGTGTCTGTTCTTCTGCCATCGCGAATGCGCTCATGGCAGTCAGCGCCACGGCGCCGAGAAGTGTGATTGTTTTCATTGTGCGACTCCTTATAGCGAATATCAGGGGTAAGTAGAACGGGCCGGTGAGTACGTATGGCGCTTGACTTGAATCGGGAATCGCCATGGCAGCAATGAAACAATTAATTTCATTAAATGTAAAACCAGAAAATAATAGAATCATGCCGAATCGTGAAAAATTGATGTTGTGAGTTATATAAGGTGTTGAAATAAAACGATTAAATTAATCTTTTTGGATGAATTTGGTTTTTTAAAGCTCAGATCATGGGCCTTGATCGGCCAAAAAATGCGGCGTATAAGATTTCAATTTGTATCAGTCTGATAGAAAAATTTTCAGGTCGGCGCCGTCAGGATCGTCTGTGAAGCCATTGATGTTCTCCCCACAAAAAGAGCAAATGCGGATGAGCAAAGTGAGAAAGGGCAGGGTGTTGGTCGCGTTGGCTATCGCTTCTTCAGCGACGTCGGTGCTAGCGGATGGTCATTTACTGGCGGTGGGGGGCATGCTGAGGGCTAGCAATTTGCCCGTGTATCACAAATTCGTGGATCTGGCGGGCGGGTCTGGTGCGGCCAGGATTGTGATTTTCCCCACCGCCAGCGGCAGCCTGGGTTCAAGCAAACGCTTTCAAACCGAGCTAGTGGCATTGGGCGTGCCGGCTTCTCAGGTCACGATTGCGTCGATCGATAGCAAAAACTACACCCAAACCATGAATGACCCCGAGGCCGTCAGGCCGATTACCGAGGCAAGTGCCGTATGGTTTGTGGGCGGCGATCAAGCGCGTATTGCCAAAGCGCTGTTTAACGCCGATGGAAGTGAGTCACTGGCGATGCAAGCCGTGCGCAAAGTGTATGAGCAGGGTGGAGTCATTGGCGGCACGAGCGCGGGCGCCAGTATTCTCGGCGCACAGATGCCGACGGCGTATGGGGTGGTCATGGACACGCTCGACTTTGGTGTTGCGAAGTCCGCCGGGCAGCGTGGTGCGGCATTGCTCAAAGGCTCTGGCTTGTTCAAGGCCGGGATCATCGATCAACACCTGGATCAGCTGGAGGAGACCAGTACCGGGCGAACGGCGCGGATGGCCAGTTATCTGGTCGGCGACCAGCGCGCCAAGGGCTTTGGATTGGATACCAACACAGCCATGTGGGTGAAGCCTGACGGTCAGATCGAGGTCATTGGCGAAGGCTATTTGACGGTGATGGACGCCAGCCATGCGACCAGGCAGTTCGGCGTCTACGGCACTGAACTGCATAACGTGAAGCTCGCGATGCTGGGCAACGGCGATCACTACAACCCTTCGACAAATGCGGTCTCACCGGCTGAGGGCAAAGAGGTCATCAAGCCAGGCGATGAGTATCTCGTGGGTAACCAATTGATCACAGACTTATCGGCCGTGGCGGCGATGCGCAGGGCAGTGCTTTACGGTCTGGCGGACAACACTGCCAGTCGTCAGACGGGATTGATGACTCGGTACAATCCGTCCAATGGGTATCATTACGGCTACCGCTTTGATTTTACCAAGGCCCCAGGCTTTGTTGCTCACAGCAAGACTTATGATTCATTGACCAACTACACCGCGCAGGGCGTGAGTCTGGACGTCACCCCAGTTGACGCATGGTTGAGGCCTGCGCAAAAAAGCCTGCCCACCGATATCCCGGCGAATCAGGCATCCGCTGCGGTGCGCGCGGTGGTTTTTCGCGGGCTGATGACCTGCAACGAGGCCAATGCCTTTGAGCCGGCCCGTGCCATTACCCGGGGAGAGTTAGCCAACACGTTGCAGATGACGTTGGCCGGTGAGCTGAAGGTCGACAAGCGAGCTGTCTTCACTGACCTGTCGGCGAATTCCCCTTTGTTTGATCAAGCCGAGATTGTGGTTTCCAATGGCTGGATGAAAAGCGGACCTGCGTTCGAAGCGAACAAGCCGGTAACCCAGGAAGAGTGGGTTGAAGTCGCCAAGGTTTTGGTTGCTCAAGGTCGCGTCACAACGGTGGTGCCTGAGTCGAGTAAAGCGTCGACCGTACGCCGTGATGAAGTGGCCGAACTGATCGCCCATGCCTACGGCCTTGGAGACAAAGCTTGAAGTCGTCTGTTTTTCGGCCGAGCAGCGCATGTGTGCTGACTGAATGAACTGATTCTGATGCCCCTCGACCAGATTGAGATTTTCGCGCTCTCTAACCTGTTTGCTGGTGAAGAAATAGGTTCGGCTTCTGCAAAAAGTGATAACCCAATGTTTCGAGTGATTGCGCGCGAGAAAACCAACGCGGGCTTTTACTCGATCATTGAGTGTTCGCTAGACGGGCAATGGGCAAATGAAGTCAGGGAGCGGTGCTGGACATTCGATCATGCTTCGCTGAGTCAACGGGGCGTCTTTGTCTGCTGGTCCGAGGAAAACCGGACACTATGTCTGGAAGCGTTCAGTTGTTCGGGCGGATGGCCTTCGGAGTTGTTGCCCAAGCAAATTGTGTCACGCGGTCTGTGCTTGGAATCAAGACCCGAAGAAACCATTGGATATTTAAAGATCCCGGTGACGTAATCATAGTTCCAACATAAAACGGCAGCCACTTCAATGTGGGTAAAGCCATTTTTCGGTGAGTGCCGTATTGCCGTATTACGGATGGATCAAGTTACACACTGACCGCGCTATTCAGCACTGAGAAACATCTTTTGCAAACTCTACCCCTGCCGCACTCGGTAGCGGAGTGCGGCGCCCGACTGAACTCGCTTACTTCGCTTCAGTCTTATTTAATTCCTGTGTGTCATAGGCCCGTTGTCCAAACTTTCAATTCACTATGTTGACCTTATGGCAATGCTCGCACTCGATATCGACCAAATGCCTGTCGTTATCGGGTACGAAGTCCATCTTTAACCCGCAGTACGCGCAATCCGATATTCCCCACTCCTTGTTTTCGCAATCACTCATAAAAAACGCCTCAAAATGACGCGTTAAGCGTCGTCCGAATTCCCACTTCAACCAATTGAGGCCACCCATGATTGCGATCGCCATCGGCCCCCAAAACACACTACGTGTGAGCAAGTACGACGTTCACCTTTCCGTCTCGGTTCTCCGCAGCCGGCCTGCGACCCACCTTGAACCTTGAGGCGTAGAACGCCGGGACGAAGAAATCGGTTCGTATACTGAGTGGAGCCGATGTCACCGAGGGAGCTGCCGAGGTTGCTGAAACGGCAGGAACGCCCACGCTGACCAGTAAGGGCGGGCGTTGAGTGTGCCGTTCGTAGAGCGCCGGATCATCTCCCTCTGAACATTCATCGCTACTTTTGCAAAGATATTTTTTGCGCTCAATCTCAATACAGCTTCGTTTGGAAGCTTATTAATGAGTTTTAATGCTTTGTGTAAACCAATGAGTTTGATTTTTTTGTTCGACGTATTCCGTGCTCTAAGTATCCCCCAAAGTGGAATAACTTTGTTTGAAAAAATATATACAATATTGAGTTAAGCACGTAATTATCGCGTTTAATATGTTATAATTAGTTATAAGCTATTGAGAGATAAATAATGTGGAATTTGCGGGATAAAATTGGAGCATATAAATCGGCGGAAGAGTTTATCGCTAAAAATGCTGACTCAAAGTTCGTCGTAGATTTCTACGAAACGAATGACAAAGGCGGCGGGGCATTCGTGGATCGCAAGCGAATTACTGGTCGAATCTACGCTGCGGGGAAAATGCGCTCGCCCATCTGGATCTTCGTTTTGAAGGAAGACAATGGCAGGGCTACTGCACGCATCGCGGGTACTCGAAGTGAAGTGATGACCTCGGTCGAGAAAATGAAGCAGCTTTTACTCGATAACGACATGTTGATTGAGCAGACCGTCGTTTGTACCTCAAGGCAAGAAATCAACAGTGTCGCCGCCTGAGACATTCAACCTGCCTAAGGCAGAAAGGGGCCAGGGCTACTCGCCTTGAATCCGCGGGCCGACTTCAGCGACAGCTGGCCATCGAACTCACTCACGCATCTCAGCTCAAACGCTCCTACCGAATTTAAAGCGCCTGCTTTTGCCGAACTCAGCAGCAATGCGTAAGCACTCGGCAGCAGATCGCTCGTTCAAAGCCCCACGTTCTTCTTCACTGAGGCCACACAGGATCTCTAGCTTCCGCGCACCATCAGCCTGCTTCTTCTGAATCAGCTCAGGAATGCTCAAGGATTCACCTGGGAGAATCTGCACGCTGCACCTCACTGCATCTGGAAACCAAGACACTACCACCCCACCATGCCCTAGATTTCGTCCGACAGATAGGTGAGTCGCCGAGTGGTAAGACGCTCCGTGTTGCCCTTGATTTCGATGATGGCGTTGTTCTCGGAGTTGATGAATGCACCAGCAAAAATCGGGTGAAATTTGTCATGGGTGAACTCGACTTTCTCAAGGTCTAGGTCGGCTATAGTCCCGGCGAGATAATCAGGAAGACGAATCTGCTCGTTATAGTCATGAACGCCATCCATCCCAGGCAATGAAAAAATGAAATTTGGCAGGTTCGGGTCAAAAGGCTTGTCGTGGGTGGTTCGAAGCAGTTGGAAGTAAACGTATCCAAGATCAAAGGCCAGCTGGTTGTACCGATCAAAAATCGCGTCTCGGTCACTGATCCAACGGATGTGTTTCGGGGATTTGATAAGATCGAGTTGCGCAAATACTCCAGCTGCCAAAGCTGACGTGATGTGTACTTGCCGAGCCAGACCGGAGCTGAAGTTCTTTTTCTTCATGTCCTTCGCGAATTCAGCGAGGCTCGCGTCAATACGTTTGAAATAGGGCGCGCTGGCTGGTGAATTCGAAGCCCACAAAGCTACCAAACTACGCATGTCAGGTATGAAATCAGACATGTTTTCGTCAGAAATGTAGTGACGCAGAAGCTTGGATTCGCGATCAACAACATGGGTTATGCTGAAGCAGACGGGGCAATTGAGATACTGGATCAACCCCTCTGAAGCAGTCCGCGTGGACTTGATGTCGCTGGGTGCAACGGCGGCAATGTATTCACAGATCGCAGCATCGGTGTCGTGCTGTAGATTGATTACGAACGCGAGCGTGTCGTTGGCTTTCTCTTTGTTGCCAATGGCATAGTCCGAGTACACGTTCCAAGCCGCACCCGATGGAATATCACTAAACCAAGCATCCATATCCATGGCGATGGTGCGGTACGAATTATTGAGAAGCTGCAAGAGTTGATACATCGCGTCTCCATGTGCAGAGGCAGTAGTTAGCTAGGCCGCGATGGAGTCCTGGCCTGATCGACCGCAGCACGCCATTCGATCAAATGAGGAATGAGGTAGGTCAGCGTGAAATTCCCAGCCTCGCAGATGGAAGTCAGTGTATTAGCTCAATCAAATAGACGGGTAGCTGCTTATGCTTGATATCTTCTGCACTCACGTTCATTCGTGGAAACCGATCTGATTCAGGAATTCGCGGTGAGCGGGCGTATCGCCAATGACGTGTAGAATCGAGATAACGTCATAGCCGCCACCCGTGTAATGAAATTCCGCTTTTTGACCCTCGCGATCTGTTGGGTGTTTATGCACCAATGTATGAGTCATAAAAAACAGATACTCAGGCTTCATCTGACCATTGCCTAAGCGACTTTCTCGTTCCGTATAGTGGGCTTCAATACGAACACTTTCGATCATGCGATCTCTATTCCGATGAAATTTATATTCACAAGCAGCATACAAATTTGGGCTCTTTTCAAGCTCTGCGCTATTAAAGTCCGTATATATTTTAAGGTTTTTCAGCATTTGTTGTTTTCGCCAATATAGATTCGGTGAGTAATTACATTATATCGAACTTAAATGTCAAAAACAATTGACATCTTCAATGTTATTGGCTAGGTATTTGCGCGCAAGTCGAGCGAGACCATATGCTGCCATCGCTCTATATCTGTAAATATATTTAAGGCAATTATCTGGCGCAGGCCAACGTATTCATAATGTAAGCCTTCGACCTTTCAACGATGGCGAGCTTTGTATCTCGATCAATTAGGCAGTCCTCAAGAGAGTTCTCAATGAGGGCGATAATTCTGAAGTCATACCAGCCGTTCGATCTGGCACAGTCGATAAAGCCTGTCCAGTCAATAGATGCACCAGCAGCAAACAGATGATCAAGTGCCACATCAAGAGGTAGACCGTGGGTTGCTTTGAGTTCGAACAGTTTTTTGCCTGGATAAACTTTTGTGGAGTGTTCTATTTGATTCATCTTTCGCCCCTGTTTTTTATAGTGCTAAATACAGTATAACGAACTTTTTTGAAAGCGGAACAAGGGCTGAGTAGTTACTCTCTAATTGCGATAGAACAAATGCTAATAACGTCAATAAATTGCAGGTGAATTTGATTTCAATTATTTTTTGGCAACAACCCATCCTGTTGTCATCAAACACAAGCAGCCGGAGTTGAGCCACACCCGGTTGCTGCTGGAGGGCTCCAGGCAGCGGGTTTGGACTTAGAGTGGTATGGCTTTGTCAGGCGCAGTAAAGGTGAAGCATGTATGACATTGCAAATGAATTTAAGTCAGATTGGGTAGTATCAAGTGCTGGATCTACACTCATGATTATGAATTCATTACTCGCCAGGAATACATTGAAAGATCCACAAATATCGGGATGGGCGATTTGGAACTTAACCTCATGTCCTTTTGTATAATCATCTCTCGTGTATATTTTGTGAGAGATCAATTCAAATATCTTGGGATTCCATCTTTGGTGTTTTTTGCTAGGAAACATATTGATGAATTGATTTTTGATTTCTATGGCGACTAAATTTCCAGCGCTTGCTGCTGAGAGCATTAAAACTAAACTTTTATTTAATTCACATCTGCTCAAATTCGTAGTTATGTCGGTCAATTTTTCCGTGTGCATCGTAGATATCCTTAAAGTTAGTTTGCGAAATTTTGCCTTGGTCTTTTTAGTACGAAATAATCTTCGTGAAACTGCTGAATAAACTGCTCGTAGCGTGGCTCAAGGTTTGAAGGGAGGAAGAGCCTGGTTTTGCCTTTAAAATCGTAAACTGAAAAGCTTAAGTTCAGCTCGGGATTCTCAGTATCAATCACTCTGTAGCTATATAAGCTGACGTTATTTCTGCCCTTGCTATCGTCTTGCACGTAAATATTTAGCATGTTGCATTCCTGACTTTGTTTCGGCTTATTTACATTATAACTAACTAAAACGGCTTTGTCTTATTAAATGGCAATGTATATGCGATATTTTTCAACTTTTTGTTGCCAAATTCTGTAACTACGAGATTTGTCACTAGAACAGAAAGTGACGAGGGGATTGGAGCAGGAGGTATCCTATTTGCCGACTGCTGGAGTCCGGGCATTACTTCCAGCAAATCAGAAAATACATAGTAATGTAAATTTAAGCAGAATGTTCAGCAAATGCCTCAGTTAACGCTCCATTACCCAAGTTTCGGAAACCAAAATCCTGCTTAAGACGACTGCGGGAATACCATTCGATGAGGGTTACCTCTTTGCCCTGGTAGCGCTGCATAGCTAAACCGAACAGCGGGTGTCCATTGTTGGCAATCGCAAAGCCTTTTCGGCAAAGGTGGCGACCCTTTTCGTAGATCTCATCTACCTCATCCATAATGGCTGACAGGATGTTTTTAAGACGTGATTCAACCTCGTTAACACCCTTAAGATCGATCCCAACCTCTCCCAAGGCGCCTTTCACATCGTCCAACTCCTCATTCAAGGCAAGACGGGCGATGTCCCGTTCCCTCATCATAGAGACGCTATTATGCAGGCGCTGATACCAAGGGCACTTGAGCTTCACCATGTCGCCATTCTTGAACTGGATCACATAGCCCTCTTGGCCCTGCATGAGATCCAGAGAATTCATAGCGTGTGACAGCGATAATCCATCGAATCGCGCAACCATGGGCACATTGAAGCGGTCAATCAGCGCGTGAATAGGGTGGCCTGGATCGAGCATGACGTACTGGCCTGACGTGTTATCTCGAACGTGCAGCAAACGCAGAGCAGGGCGATCCTGCGCGACAACAATTTGGGCCTCAGGGTGTGTGATCTCGAAGATCGCTGTCATCCCATTGCTGGCAACATTCTGGGCGAAAGACTTGATGTGTTCATTCTCTGGCTGCTCAAGGAACGTAATCGTCAGCTTTACCACTTCAGAATCGAACGACTTCTTTGAGCGCCAATGCAGGCCTCCATCTACCCAGGCTGTCGCAATCATGCTGCCGTCAAGCTTTTCAAAAACCGCCGCAATGTCGTCCCGTCCAAGCAGCATGTTTGGAGCTAGCCATTGCTTCTCACCTACGTTGAAGAACTTATGCAGTGGTCTAGAGATGATTTGGCCGTTGCGGTCAAACGCGATTCCACGGCATTCAAGCGCCTCCGCAGAATTGAAGGTGCCTGAGTGTTGGCGCTGATTGAAAACTGACCCACCCTGCCGATTGAAAATTGACCCAGGACGGATTGCTGATTTCTGTCCCAGCAATTGTGGATAAGTTTAGCAGCAGTGCTCCGGTTCGAGACGCATCAAG
>NZ_JADEVO010000055.1 GCF_017114825.1 Pseudomonas gregormendelii
TTGATGCGTCTCGAACCGGAGCACTGCTGCTAAACTTATCCACAATTGCTGGGACAGAAATCAGCAATCCGTCCTGGGTCAATTTTCAATCGGCAGGGTGGGTCAGTTTTCAATCAGCGCCAACACCGCCGCCCTCTATAAGAAAACATGAGTGATGCTTAGTCATCTCTGCCCCCATCCTTGAGGCTGCACCTGCAGCCTTTTTTTCCTTCACCCTGTTTCCTCACGCAAGACATGGTTTGCGCGGGACAAATGGTGGTACGCGTTGCCCATTCAGGGCACCGCGAGGCCGTGATCCAGTTACCCGAGACGCTACATCCTGTGCTGTGGCTCGGCGGCGACGGTTGAGCTCTACGGGCAAACCCGCGTGCAGGCAGCGTCCGTTTAGGCCAGCTGACTGTGGTTCGCACCTTCAGTCTGGCACTCAAGATGCCGAAGTGAGGAAGAGTCCATCCCATTGCTTTTGGCCGACTCTTGCCTGTCGCGAAGGGCAGCAATTGAAGCAGGCCCTCGACGTCGCGGTGGCACAACCCAGGTATATCCGTACCTGGGCTATGGTGATGCCACGCAGTCTGAATCCAATTCAGGGACAATTGGCGAAGACCAATACCCTAACGGATTACCAGAACTTGAACGTGTAAGCGACGATCAGGCGATTTTCGTCGACATCCGTCGTTTCGCTTCCGCGATAAGTGACGTTGCGCCAGCGCAGGCTCAGGTTTCGTAAAGGCCCACTCTGGATCACGTAGCCGATGTCGGTATTACGCTCCCACTCTTTGGCGGCAACCCCTCGAATATCGAAATCATCGCCTCGCATGTAGCGGGTCATCAGGGTGAGCCCGGGGATGCCCAGGACGGCAAAGTCAAAGTCATAACGCAGTTGCCATGAGTCTTCTTTGGCGCGGACGAAGGGCTGGTAAGTGCCGTTGTTCAAGGCCCATGGGTCGGCGACCAACAGGTAGGGCAGGCCAGTGTCGCCGCTCTGGTTCTGATAGCCCAGGCCCAGGGAGTGGCCGCGGCTGCTCAAGGTGAACATGCTGCCCAGGTAGCGGTTATCGACGTTGGTCCGGCCCTCATCAGCGCTGCCGAAGTAGCGCAGGTCGGCCTTCAAGTTGACGCTTTCGCTTAAAGGCGTCTTGTACAGAAGACTGGCGGCATTCTGGCTGTAGTTGTCCTTCAGTTCGGCACGATAAAACGTAGCACTTAGGTTGGGCAGGAAGGCGTAGGTCACTCCGCCATAGTTGAAGCGGTCGGTGGGCACGCCGCCGGTGGAACCGTCGGCCGCCATGCGCAGGTCTTCGTAGTCGGACGAGTCGCGCTGATGGGCCTGGCGAAATTGCCCGGCAGTGAGGCTCAGGTTCTGAATGTCGGTGGAGACGACCTGGCCACCCCGATAGGTTTGTGGCAGCAGGCGCGTGTCATTGCGAAACAGTACCGGCATCACCGGTTCGTGGTCGCCGAGGGTAACCAGGGTCTTGGCGACCTTGAGCTTGGCGGTCGGTGCCAGGAAGCTGTACTCATCGACGGGTTCGCCGGTCCGTTGATTGCGCTGCAGCACGCCGGTCCCGCTGCTGCCGCCACCGGAGTCGAGCTTGACGCCGACCAGCCCCAGTACATCCAGGCCTACACCAACCGTCCCTTCGGTGAATCCCGAATTGCCGCGCAGGATGAAGCCTTGTGCCCAGTCTTCAGCTTTGCTTTGCGGTTTCCCGTCATGGCGCGGGCCATCAAACAGACCCGCATCGCGGTAGTCGCGGTTCATGTAGAAATTGCGTGTTTCCAAGCTCAGATGACTGTCGCCGAGCAGGTCCGCCTGGGCCTGGGTGGTGAGCAATAACGCCGAGACAAAAGGGACTTTCAAGAAATACCGGGCACGAGTCGGCCCGGCCAGATGCCCGGTGACGGGATTGGCTGTACGCATGATGAGAAGTTCCTGCCTGCTGTGAGTAGTTGTTGTTCAGCAGCCCCGCACAGGGGCTTTCAGGTTTTCATGAACAGTGACGCTTCGGCGAGGGCAGGAAGGATGGGGTCAGCCTATTGCGCCTCGTCGTCTTGCTGCTCGTAGCCGAGCGATATGGCCGCCATGTCGTCTTGTAGTTTGTTGAGAAAATGCAGCAGGCTGATGCCGTCGTCGAAACTGAAGCTTTTCAGGCCCTGCTCGTAAAACGTCTGGATCCGCTCCTGCAATGAATCCCAGAACGCCTTTCCGGTGTCAGTCAATTGCACCAGGCGCGCGCGCCCGTCGTCCGGGTGCGGCACGCGCAGCACATGGTTGTCGCGCTCCATGCGCTTGAGCACTCCGTCCAGGCTTTGTCGGCTGACGACCAGGTACTCGGTCAGTTCAAAGAACGAGATACCGCCTTCATAGCCTTGGCGTGAAAGTGCGCCAAGCACGGCCCATTGCACCGTGCTGATGCCCATTTCTTTCTGGACCTGCCTTTGCAGGACGTTGCCGGTCTGGAACAACCGGAAAAACAACCTGTTGGGGACGGATCGGGTGTCGCTGTTGTTCATGGATGCTCCTTGTCGGCTCCGTGAGGTCAAGCGCGGTTGCATGAGCGCCCGGCCTGGTAGAGCAGGCAGGGCGTCAATGGGGGACAAACTCACGGGCAATGATATTTTTCATGATCTGCGCGGTGCCGTCACCCACGATCATGACCTTCGGCTCCTGCTGGAAATACATAAATTGGCCCATGCGATCTTCACCATCATCAATGGTTATTTGCAGGAAAAAGGCTTATCCCTACGTCAGCTGTGTTAACGTTGTGAACGGTTTCAAGCACTTTTTCTCCTGTTTGACCGGATCGAACGCTGCCTTCCAGCGTTTTCTCGAGAACCTTCGCTTCATTGGTGGCCTGCCCACCCCCGGCCTTCTGTTTCACCGACAGATGCAGCCTTCATCACATCGCGCCATCGGTTAAGCCGATTTTAGTGCGCATCACTCAGAGCTTGATGGCCCGACCGATACCGGTACGAGCGTCACTCTTTTCCGCGTTCAGTCGTCGCTTGGGCCAAGATCCCGCGTGCGATGAAGCGCCTGAAGGAAGGAGTCTTTATGACTTTTAGAGTTGCCATTCTTGGCGCCGGCCCTAGCGGCTTGGCACAGTTACGTGCTTTCGAAGCCGCCCATTGCGACGACGCTGAATCCCCCGAGATCGTTTGTTACGAAAAGCAGAGTGACTGGGGCGGTATGTGGAATTACACCTGGCGCACTGGTTTGGATCTGTATGGCGAGCCCGTCCATGGCAGCATGTACCGGTATCTCTGGTCAAACGGCCCCAAGGAATGCCTGGAGTTCGCCAATTACAGCTTCGAAGAACACTTCGGCCGGCCGATTCCTTCCTATCCGCCACGCGCCGTGTTGCGTGACTACATCATCGGCCGCGTAGCCAAAAGCAACGTGCGCCAGCACATCCGCTTCAATACAGCGGTGCACTGGGTTGCCTATGACGAGAGCACCAGCAAGTTCGCAGTCACCGTGCGCGACCTCAACCAAGACCAACTGATCACCGAAGAATTCGATCACGTAATCGTTGCCACGGGACACTTTTCGACGCCCAACGCGCCTTACTTCGAAGGCTTGGAGCAGTTTCCCGGTCGCGTATTGCACGCCCATGATTTCCGCGATGCGTGCGAGTTCCAAGGCAAAAACTTGCTGCTGGTTGGCAGCAGTTACTCGGCAGAAGACATCGGCACGCAGTGCCACAAGTACGGCGCCAAGTCGGTTACTTTCAGCTATCGCACCAAGCCTATGGGCTTTGATTGGCCAGAGTCCTTCGCCGAAGTACCGTTGCTCACCCGTGTGGTCGGCAAGACCGCACATTTTAAGGATGGCACCAGCAAAGAGGTCGACGCGATCATCCTGTGCACCGGGTATCGGCATCACTTCCCGTTTCTGCCCAACGAGCTGACGCTGACCACGCACAACCGGCTGTACCCGGAAGGTTTGTACAAAGGCATCGTGTCTTTGGCTAATCCGAAGCTAATGTTCCTCGGCATGCAGGATCAGTACTACACCTTCAACATGTTCGATGCCCAGGCCTGGTATGCCCGGGACATTATGCTGGGTCGTATCAAGCTGCCAGCAGAACAAGCCATGGCCAGCGACACCCGTGAATGGGTGGCCCGCGAAGAGCAAGTGGCTGATCCCTTTGAAGCCATCGACTATCAGGGTGCCTACATACTCGACCTGCTTGAGTCGACCGATTACCCACCCTTCGATGTTCTCGCCGTGTCTGATATTTTCAAGGAGTGGGAGCATCACAAAGCAGCGGACATCCTCGGCTATCGCAATAAAAGCTACCGCTCCACGCTGACCGGCACCATGGCGCCCGTGCATCACACGCCGTGGATGGATGCGATGGACGATTCACTAGAAGCCTTCCTGCACGGCAAGCAATCGAAGCCAGCAAAGGTATCTACATGAATCAGCCAAGCCTGAGCCAGGCGCGGTCGCGCTTTACCACCAGCAGCATCCGCTGGGGTTTCACGTGGGCGTTGTGGTGCGCCGTGCTCTGGGGGGCTTGGTACGTGCCAGGCTCCGCTGTTTGGTTCGAAGCGCCTTATGTAGACCTGAAGTACGACACCAATGCCGAGTTCCTGTTGGCGGCAGCCGTGTTGACCACCTTCAACGCCGTTGCCGTGTTGTTCTTCTTGTTCGTTTGGAACGGGGTACTGGGCAAGTGGGGCGAGTACGTTCGCACCATCAAACAGATGCGTTACATCTCTAAGTGGTTCTTCATCGGCGCCATCTTTGGCGGCCCGATGGCCATCTTTGGCTCGTATTTGGCGATCGGTTATATCGGCGGGGCCTTCGCGGCGATTTCTGCATTGATGTACCCCGTCATCGGCGCAACGCTGGCCAGGCTCTGGTACCAGGAGAAAATCACCCTGCGTGCAGCTGTGGGTATTTTCATCATCTTAGCCGGCGGTGTGACGGTGTATGCACCCGGCATCATTGCTGAAATCACCGGCACCGGTGACACCGGCTGGCTGGGTTATGTCGGCGGTGCAATGGCTGCTATTGGCTGGGGTGTAGAGGGTGCAATCGCCGGTCGCGGGCTCGATGTTGCCGACCCGGATGTAGGCATTACAGTGCGTTTTACCGCTGAAGTGCTGTATTGGGTCGCACTGATTTTGCCTGCCATCTATTTGTTTACCGATCAGCCGGTAGTCGAACTCGTGGTCGCCACATTCAATTGGGCCGCCATCGGCTGGCTGACGTTAGCGGGCGTGACTTTCGCCTTCTGCTACGTCTCTTGGTACAAGTCGTTCCCACTGATTGGCGTCGGCCGCGGGCAAGCTATTGCCGCGCTGTATGGTTTGTTTGCGGTGATCTTCCTCGCCGCCTTCACGCTGAAGTTTCCCGAGTGGAACTTCCTGGCAGGTTTGGTGCTGTTTGTGGCGGGCGGGTTTGTGATGTTCACCGAAAGTGATGAGGTGCTCGAAGTCGTGCGCGCCGTATCAACCGACCGCAAAAAAACTGGCACTGCCGCTGATGCAGTTACCTCGTGATGATGGGAGCAAGCCATGAATAAACTGCATATGAAGGGCCGCATTCTCCAGTTGATCAACGATCAGCAGGACGTCGGTATCTGGGACTGGCAAATCACCGATACGCTGATGAGTGAGTACGGTATTAGCGGTGCCTACTGGCGCGGTAACACCCGTGTCACCCTGACGGACCTGTTCTCCAGCGGCATCATCGAAAGTGTTGAGGAGAAGCTAGATGATCAGGCCTATTTTGGTGCCGGCCGAGTGCTGTTCAAATTCAGGGTTAACGACTTTGGTCGTCAACGCATGCGCGACACTGCGCTGGCCTGATGGTTGTTGCTACTTACTATTATCAATAAGGAAGCACTATGTCTGAATTCTGGGGTTTTCCGGGGGCCGACATGCTCGCAGTCGCCCTTATTATCGTGCTTAGCAGCTTTGCGCTGTATCAGGCGCGGACTTTTGTGACGAAGCTGTAGTTTTGTAAGGCCGCTGCTGCCACTTTCCGCTTCCAAATGTGGTGAATCGCCCCCGGGTTTCTAGACACGCACGAAGCTTCGGGGATCTATAAGCGTCCGCCGAAGTTACCTTGCATGACTCAGGCAGATACCCACCGATGCGGCAGCAGTCGTTCAATCTCACTCGCCCGCTGCGCCGGCAGTCGCGTTAGCACCTCTTTGAGGTAGGCATACGGATCGTGCCCATTCATACGTGACGATTGGCACGTGCCGAGGAAGTTACGCGCATGCTCACCGGCCCGGCTCGGGCCGAAGTCATAAACCACAGCTTTAATCACCTTTGCGGTGCTGGGTAGATGACCTGGCCGGACGTACGATTTTCCGAGGTGAGCGCCAGGCCCAGTAGACACAGCAGATTTTCCGGCATCGCTTAAGGTTCCAGAACCCTCTGCGGCAGAATTACAAGTACTTGAAGGCGCTAGAAGCGCTGCTAGGCGTTCCGCCCGGGCAAATCCATTCGGTAATCGCCTTCGTGGGCGGCGGCAGCTTCAAGACCGCCATGCCGGACAATGTCACCAAGGCGTCAGCTTCATCCGCTATATCAAGTCCTTTCAGCAGCCTCCATTGGCGGGAGCCCGATTCACTTGAGCTTGCGCCGGATGAAGTTGGCCGAGAAATTTTGCCGCAGCTTCGAAGGGCGAGCGAGTAGAAATCGTTGCGTACCGCACTACCTAAAAAGTCCAAATGCTGTTTTGGATCCAATCTGCTAGGATTTGACCACCTGCCTGACTCTGGCTCTTTACCATGCATGGATTGCTAGGCCAGGGTCGGGCGGGTTCTTGGGCTTTTCACGTGACGCGGAGGGCGTGAGTGCTCGCGGATGGGTGTCTACAGCTCTGATTTGTACAACGAAGGCCACATCAAAAATGAGAGTGGAAACATTATTAATCGCTTCACTAGGAATTTTATCGCTAACTCAAACATCACTGTCCTTCGCGGATAATGCCAATGGAAAAAATCTCTATTCGCAGAGATGTTCCATGTGCCACGGAGTAGATATCAAGAGGACAGGACCACTGGCTAATAAAAGCAATCCTCCTACACCTGATCTGACTACATCCGCATTCAAGAAACGACTGAATGACTATCCTGGCGTTATTGTGTCATCGATAATACTGCGTCCAAATGGCGACCTGATTCCACGAACGTTGCAAGAGAATGGTGTAAAGCTGTCGCCGTACGCCTGGAGGGTTAAAGATTTTCGGGATCTGAATCAATATTGGTCATGATCTTCTCCTCAGGCTTGTTATATGCCCGAGCCTTAACCATAGCCCGCTATGCTAATTTTCGACATTTCAGCGGGCTGGAAATCTGAACGGGTACAGTTTTTACCCTGCGACTTTCACCAATCCTGACCCGATCCAATTCCCTCCTTTTACCCGCACAGTTTTACCGAGCACCAAGTTTTCGGCTTGATTCGCCCTTGAGTTTTGCCGGGTATGACCAGAACTCATGCCCCCATTACTTTTAATGGTTACAGCCCCTCGAATCCCCAGTGTTAAAAAATCGCAAACACAGCTCATCAACAACAAAAAAGAGCGTTTGCAACCATGACTGATCCTTACCGCCGCGTCCTCGCCAGCGCTGTGCTGCGCTCTTCGAACCCCGATATCCGCCCCTCGGTCTTCACGATCCGCGTGCGCTTCTGATCACCCAAAAAATCCAAAAAGAGTAATGACTGATGAAAGAACTCGACCTGTACATCGGTGAAGGTTTCGAAGGCCCTGGCGTGAACGCCGCGCACATCAACATTCTGATCGGGCCGCGCAACGGGCCGGCGGGACAGGCATTTGCCAATAGCCTGGCGTCGCCAAGCCAAGGGCATTGCCCATTCATGGTGATCGCCCAGCCGAACATTCCGGTCAAGCCGATGACCCTTTACGTCAACAAAGCCGCGATCAGCAGCGACATGCACGGCAACGCCACTTGGGGCGCGTCCCAGGCCGGGATCGCCAAGGCTGTTCTGGAAGCCCTGCTGGACGGCACCTTGCCGCCAGAGGCCGAAGACGAATGGGCCATCGTTACTGCTAACTGGGTCAACCCGGCCTGCGATGACCTTGATGCCGTGTACTTGAACAACTACAACGCCTGCCGCACCGCGATCCGCGCAGCCTTGACCGGCAAGCCGGAGACCGCGCAACTGGCGGATGTGGTCGATCACATCAGCAACCCTTTCTACACCCCAAAAGTCTGAGGTCTGCGCCATGCAATACATTCGTTTGGGTAACTCCGGCCTGCAAGTCTCCCGCCTGTGCCTGGGCACTATGAACATGGGTACCCCGGACTGGAAACCGTGGATTTTTGATGAGAAGCAAAGTGAGCCGATCGTCGCTCACGCCCTGGACAACGGGGTGAATTTCATCGACCTGGCGGACTTCTATTCCGCTGGCGTCGGCGAAGAGGTGGTGGGGCGTATCGTCAAGCGCCTGGCTCGGCGTGAAGACCTGGTGATCACCACCAAAGTCGGCTACGGCACCCGCAACGGCATCAATGCCAGTGGGCATTCGCGAAAGCACATCATGGACAGCATTGACGCCTCGCTGAAACGTCTGAACATGGATTACGTCGATGTGTTCATGCTGCATTACTTCGACGTGAATACCCCGGTTGAAGAAACCATGAGCGCGATGAACGACATCGTGCGCTCCGGCAAGGCCCGTTACATCGGCGTGTCAACCATGCTCACCGGGCAACTGGCGAAGATCCTGATGGCTTGCGAACGCAATGGTTGGGTCAAGCCGATCAACATGCAGCTGCAACTGAACTGCGCCTACCGCGAAGAAGAGCGCGAGATGATCCCGTTCTGCCGCGATCAGGGCCTGGGTGTCTCGGTGTTCAGCCCGCTGGCCCGTGGGTTGCTGACCGGCGATGTGCAGTCGACCCGCAACCAGACCGACTTCTTCACCCAGCAGATGTACAGCGACGAAGCCTCGTTCGAGATTGCTCATTCGGTACAACGCGTCGCCCGTGCCCGTGGCGTGTCGAACGCGCAGATCGCCCAGGCTTGGGTCGCCAACCATCCTGGTGTCGATTGCATGCTGGTGGGCGCTGACACCACCGCACAGTTCGACAGTGCCCTGGCGGCGCTGGAAACCAAATTCGATGCCGAAGAACTGTATGAGCTGGAACGCAACTACACCCCGTGCGATGTGATCAACGATTACACCGCTGGCAAACGCATCCTGCGCTCGGCCCGTCCGGGGCTGGAGCGCTTCAATCTGACCGAGGCTGTGGCATGAGCGCGCTGATCCGTAACGGCAATTTCATCGACGGCCAATGGTCCAGCGGTGGTGTGACTTATCCGGTACTCAACCCGGCCAACGGCGAACTCATCGCCGAGGTGCAGAAGGCCGGCGCCGAAGAAACCAACCTGGCCATCGCGGCCGCCAATCGTGCCTTGCCGGCCTGGCGCAAGTTGACCGCCAAGGAACGCAGCCAGCGCCTCAAGCGCTGGAGCGAGTTGATGTTGAGCAACCAGAAGGACTTGGCCACCTTGCTCAGTCGCGAACAGGGCAAGCCGTTGGCCGAAGCCATGGGCGAAGTGGTCTACGCCGCAAGCTTCCTGGAGTGGTTCGCCGAAGAGGCCAAGCGCGCTTACGGCGATGTGATCCCGAGCCACAAGGCCGACTCACGCATCATCGTGGTCAAGGAAGCCATCGGTGTAGTCGCGGCGATCACTCCGTGGAACTTCCCGTTGGCCATGGTCACCCGCAAGGTCGGCCCGGCGTTGGCGGCGGGTTGCACGATGATTCTCAAACCCTCGGAAGAAACCCCGCTGTCAGCGTTCGCCCTGGCGGTGCTGGCCGAGCAGGCGGGCATTCCGGCCGGAGTGTTCAATATCATCTCAGGTGATGCGGTGGCGATTGGCGGGGCGCTGCAAGCCTCCAGCGTTGTGCGCAAACTGTCGTTCACCGGCTCGACCCGCACCGGAAAATTGCTGATGCGCCAAGCTGCCGAGACCTTGAAAAAGGTCTCGCTGGAACTGGGTGGCAATGCACCGTTCATTGTGTTCGACGACGCCGATCTGGACGCCGCCGTCAAAGGCGCCATGGCTTCGAAGTTCCGCAACACAGGGCAGACCTGTGTTTGCGTGAACCGCTTCTTCATTCAGGACGGCGTTTACGAAGCCTTTACCGGCAAGCTCGCCGAAGCGGTCGCCGCGATGCGCGTCGGCAGTGCGCTGGACGGTGAAACCGAGCAAGGTCCGCTGATCAACGCCGCAGCATTGGCCAAGGTTGAACTGCATGTCGGTGATGCTCTGGAGAAGGGCGCCACATTGTTGTGCGGTGGTCGTCGACATGCGCTGGGCGGCACGTTTTATGAGCCGACCATCCTCACCGACGCGAACAGCGAGATGCTGATCGCCCAGGATGAAACTTTCGGTCCGGTGGCGGCATGCTTCCGCTTCAAGGACGAAGCCGAAGTATTGCAACGGGCGAATGACACGCCCTACGGATTGTCGGCTTACTTCTATAGCCGTGACATTGGTCGCGTGTGGCGCATGGCCGAAGGCCTGGAAGCCGGCATGGTCGGGATCAACGAAGGGATCATTTCCACGGAAGTCGCGCCGTTCGGCGGCATCAAAGAATCGGGCCTGGGTCGTGAGGGTTCCAAGTACGGCCTGGAAGACTACCTGGAAATCAAATACCTGTTAATGGGCGGCCTCTAGAGAGAACAGCGGTAAACCCTGTGGGAGCGAGCTTGTTCGCGATGGGGCCGGCACATCCAACATGGATATCGGCTGAAAGGCCGCCATCGCGAGCAAGCTCGCTCCCACAGGTTTCATTTCTCCGTCAATAACAACAACTGGAGACGAACATGTCCGCTCAATCGATAAAGATCGACGACCTGCCCATCGGGCGCTTCCATCTCAAGATCGCCGGCCTGACCTTCGGCGCGCACTTCACCGACGGCTACATTCTCGGCCTGATCGGTATTGCGTTCACACTGCTCAGCCCCCAAATGCACCTCGATGCGTTCTGGCAGGGCCTGATTGGCGCCTCGGCACTGATCGGGCTGTTTCTCGGCAGCCTGTTCTTCGGTTGGATCGCCGACAGGGTCGGCCGACAGAAAATCTTCCTGGTCAGTTTTGTGCTGATCACGATTGCCTCGGTGATGCAGTTCTACGCCGAAACCGCGATGCAGTTGTTTCTCTGCCGGGTGCTGATCGGCATCGGCCTGGGCGGTGACTTCAGCGTCGGCCACGCGATGCTGGCCGAGTTTTCGCCGAAGAAACACCGGGGCGTGTTGCTCGGTTCGTTCAGCGTGATCTGGACCTTCGGCTACGTCGCCGCCACCTTTGTCGGCACGGCGATGCTCAATCTGGGGGATGATGCCTGGCGCTGGATGTTGGCCTCGGCGGCGATCCCGGCAGCGTTGATTCTGATCGCGCGTATCGGTACGCCCGAGTCGCCGCGTTGGCTGGTGAATCAGGGGCGCATCACCGAAGCACGAGCGATCGTCAAGAAACACCTGGGCGACAACGTCGAACTCGACGAAAACCGCTCTACCGAAACCCGTTCCGGCTACGCGGTGCTGTTCAGCCGCGAATACCGCAAGCGTACGGCGTTTAACTGCCTGTTCTTTGTCTGCATCGTGATGCCGTATTTTGCGATTTATACCTTCCTGCCGTCGATTCTGCAGAAGATGGGCCTGGCGGAAGGCTTTGGCACCGAGCTGATGCTGAACATGCTGCTGATCCTCGGAGCATTGATCGGGATCTGGTGCACCGTGAAGTTTTCGCGGCGGGGCTTCCTGATCAACTCGTTCATCATCCTCGCGGTAGCGTTGTTCCTGCTGGCAGTGTTGCCGGGCAGTGCGGCGTTCCTGATGGTGCTGGTGTTCGGCGTGTTCACGCTGGTGTTGTCGGCGGTGAGCAACCTGGTAGGCGTGTTCCCGGCCGAGAGCTTTCCGACCGAAGTGCGGGCCAGCGGGATTGGCCTTGCGACGGCGGTGAGCCGTTTGGGTTCGGCGGTCAGTACCTTCCTGTTGCCGGTGAGTGTGGCGGGGATTGGGTTGAGCCCTACCATGGGAATTCTGGCGGCGATTTTGGCGCTTGGTGCGATGATTTCCTGGGCCTGGGCACCGGAGACAAAATCCCTGACGCTGAGCCAGGCATGCAAGGCGCAAAGTCCGGTTGAGGGTGGCGCGCCTGTTGCGGTGAAGGTCGTGGCACCGGTCTAAAACTGACCACCAATACCCTGTGGGAGCGAGCCTGCTCGCGAAGGCGGCGTGACAATCAACATCTATGTTGACTGGCACTGCGCTTTCGCGAGCAGGCTCGCTCCCACAGGGGGCATCTGTGTTCTATGGATTGCTGACCAACCCCAACCAATCCGCAAACAACCGCACTTTCGACAATCCCTGCTTGTCATTCGCCACATCCAGCCAATACCCATACGGCCCGACCACCTCCACCGCAGTGATCGGCAGCAGGCTGCCATTGGCCAGTTCCTTCTCGATCATCTGCCGGTCAATCACCGCCAGCCCGCCACCGGCCAGAGCCGTGTGAATCACCTGATCCAGCGTGCTGAATTCCAGCCCCTGAGCGGCATCGATATCGTCACGGCCCATTGCCGCCAACCAATTCTCCCAAACTCTCAAGCGCTTGCCGTCGTGCAGGATGTGCAGCAGTGGAAGCTGACGCAAGTCCGGCGGCTGGCCGTTGACGAACAACTCCGGGCTGGCCACCGCCATGTGCCGTTCCATCACCAGCAACTGGCTGCTGCACTGGCTCGCGGCTTCGAGGCCGAAGCGGATGTGGCAGTCGATTTCCGCGAAACTGTCGTGGGCGCTTTGGTTAGTCACGCTGAGGCTGATATCCGGGTAGCGTTGGCAAAAAGCGCGCAGGTGCGCCGATAACCAGCGAGTGGCCCAGGTCGGTGGCGCGACGATGCGCAGGCGTTGGCGCAGGTTGGGCACGCGCACCGCTTGCAGCGCACGTTCGATGTGGTCGAAGGCATCGCTCAGTTGCGGTGAGAGGGCGAGGCCGGTTTCAGTCAGGGACAGGCCTTGTGGTGTGCGGATGAACAGCGCCACGCCGAGGTAGTCTTCGAGCTGCTTGATTTGACGACTCACCGCGCCTTGGGTGACGTTCAATCCCAAGGCTGCCTGGCTGAAACTGCGATGCCGCGCGACTTCTTCAAAGACACGCAGCATGTTGAGCGAGGGCAGTTGACGCATGAAAGGGTGACTCCATACCTGTCGCCGAACGGGGGCAGGTTTATTGTTTTTGGCGAATGTTTTGTAGGGCGTATCTGACTCCTGTGGCAGGGGCTGATGCAAGTATTGTTTGGGCTAAAGTCTTCGCGAGCAAGCCCGCTCCCACAGTGGGCCGCGTACAAATATGGGAGCGGGCCTGCTAGCGAAGAGGCCTTCAGGAGCGCCCAAAAATCGGGATCAGAAGTAATACCCAATGTTCATGTACAGCTGATTTTCCCAATGATCCGTCCCACCGGCGCCCAGGCTCTGGGTATAGCTGCTACCACCGATATACGGGTCATTCTTGCCGTACAGCCACTCCGTCGCGATCCACAGTTTGCTGAAGGAAAACGAGGTGCCGAAGATCATCCTTTGCGAGGTCTTGAACTCCTCGGCGGATTTGTCGAATGCACTGTAGTTGGCGTACAGCTTCACGCCGCTGACCAGGTCGAACACGTATTTTCCGCTGACGTCGTAGCTCAGGTCGGCTACGTACAAATTGCCGCGACTGGCGACGTTGTAGGTGCCGTCGTATCCGCCCAGGGTGACCACTTCATCGGTGCCGGCATTACGCGGCGACATCTGCTGCCGCGCCGCTTGCAGTTGCACGCCCCACGGGCCGTTCTTGCCCAGGTAGTGCACGGCCACGGCGTTGCGTCGGCCATCTTTGTCGGTGTCCTTGTTTTCCAGGGTCGAGGTCAGGCCGGAGATCCCCACTTCGGATTTCCACGGCCCCAGGTCCAGGGCCTTGGCCACCCGCAGCACCAGGGTGTGGCGTTCCTGGTTGTCGCTGCCGTCAACCACGTAGCTGTCGGCCCCGGACACCACGCTGGAATAGGTCACGCCTTTACTGGTGCCCTTGCCTTGCCACGCCGGGCGCAGGTAGTAGCCGGCCTGGATGTTCCAGTCGCCGTTTTGCTGGATGTACTTGGCGCCAACCTGTTGCACATCTTCCAGGCCGATGACGTTGCCCAGGGTTTCGTAGAAGGTGCTGCCGAAGTACGGCTGCAAACCGAACGGCACCGTGTTCAGGCCCACTTGCACTTGCTGGTCGGGGTTGAACTTGTAGCCGGCCCAGGCGAACTTGGCGAATTGGATATCGCCGTAGTCCTTGGTGTACTGGTAAGGATAGGAGCGTCCGTAGAAACGGTATTGCGCCTCACCGATCCAGGTGTCGGAGTTGTACTTGGCGCTAAGGAAAACCGTGTCCAGGCCAAACTTCTGGATATCGCGATCCGGGTCGTAGTCCCAACGCGCCCGCACGGCACCGCCGAGGTCGAGGTTATCGGTGACCTGCACCGCCATTGCCGGGGCCGCGAAGCCGCCGATCAGCGCAATGAGAGCGAGGCAATGGACTGCAAGAGGGGGGGTGGTGCGCACAGTGATACTCCGATTTCTGATTTTTATTGAGTAACAGCAACCCATGCCGCAGCGAACGCTGCGACCTGGGGAAAGGGTTATAGACTCAGCTGGCCTGAGGTCGGATCAGCCTCAGCGTCGGTTCAGCGGCAGGCGCTACCGGTATCGCCGAAGCGCCGGGTGCTGCTGCCAGCAAGGTTTGGGTGTAGGTGTTTTGCGGCTGCAACAGCACCTGCTGCGCCGTGCCGTACTCCACAACTTCGCCCTGGCGCATCACCGCGATGTAGTCGCTGATCTGCGCCGCGACGCGCAGGTCGTGGGTGATGAACAAAATGCTCAGGTTGAGGCGCTGTTGCAGCTGGGCGAGCAGCTCCAACACCTGTTTCTGCACAGAGACATCCAGCGCCGAGACACTTTCATCAGCGATCAACACTTCCGGGCGCATCGCCAGGGCGCGGGCGATGCCGATACGTTGGCGCTGGCCGCCGGAGAATTGCCGAGGCTTGCGCTTGAGGGCGTCACGTTTGAGCCCGACCTGTTCCAGCAAGTCGCCGGCTTCGGTCCAGGCATCCTTGGCCGACAACCCACGCAGTTGCGCGGCGCGGGCGATGATGTCGCCGACCCGATGCCGCGGATTCAACGAGCCGTAGGGGTCCTGGAAAATCATCTGGATACGCCGCCGATTGGCCGCCAACGCAGAGCCGCGCAACGCGAGAAAGTCCGTATCGCCGACCCATACATGGCCGCTGTCGCTTTCCACCAGCCGAATCGCGGCTTTCACCAGCGTACTCTTGCCCGAACCTGATTCGCCAACAATCGCCAGGGTTTTGCCCCGTGGCAGTTGCAGCGAGACATCCTTCAGCGCAGGCACCAACCGACCCCCGACGTTGTAAGTCTTGGTCAGGTGTTCGATGCGCAACGCCAATTCGCCATCCGCGCACGGTGCGTGCAACTCGGGGTGCAGCGCTGGCACGGCGGCGATCAACTTACGGGTGTACGGGTGTTTCGGTGCATTCAATACTTGATCGCGCTCACCGATTTCCACCAGCACACCGCCCTCCATCACGGCGATGCGGTCAGCGATTTCCGCCACCACGCCGAAGTCATGGGTGATGAACAAAATGCCGTGCTGACCACGACCGCGCAGGTCGCGCACCAGCTTCAGCACCTGGGCCTGAGTGGTGACGTCCAGTGCGGTGGTCGGTTCGTCGGCAATCAACAAATCCGGGTTCATCGCCAGCGCCATGGCAATCACTACCCGCTGGCATTGGCCGCCGGAGAGTTGATGCGGGAAGCTGTTGGCGATCCGTGGCGGGTCGGGCAACTGGGTGGAATCGAGCAGGGCGAGCATACGCCCCCGGCGCTCGGCAGCGGGCATGGTCGGTGCGTGAATGTCGAAGATTTCTTCGACCTGCTGACCAATGCGAATCGCCGGGTTCAACGCCGCCATCGGCTCCTGGAAAATCATTGCGATGCGGTTACCGCGCAACTGGCGCAGGGCGGGTTCGTCCATGCGGCAGATGTCGTTACCGAGAAAATCAATTACGCCTTCGCTGTGGCGCAGGCCCTTGGCGTAGTCGCCCATGATCGCTGCCGAGAGCACCGATTTACCGGAGCCGGATTCGCCGATCACACAGAGTATTTCACCCTTGCGCACGTCGAGGCTGATGCCTTTGACGGCGTGGCTGCGGTCGGCGCCGAGTGGCAATTCGATGGAAAGGTTTTCTACTCTCAATACTTGCTGATGACTCATGCTCAACTCCTTGTGCCTTTCTGGGCGTGTTCGTCCAGACCGTCTGCTAACAGGCTCAGGCCCAGCATCAGGGTGGAGATGGCAATGCACGGGAAGATCACCAGGTGCGGGAAGGCGATGGCCATGCTGCGGCCTTCATTGATCATGCCGCCCCAGTCCGGGGTTGGCGGCGGCAGGCCGAGGCCGAGGAAGCCGAGGGCACCGATCATGATCGCGGTGTAGCCGATGCGCAGGCAGAAATCGACGATCAGCGGGCCGCCGCAATTGGGCAGGATCTCCACCAGCATGATCCGCAGCGAACCCTCTCCCTGGGTGATGGCGCTGAGCACATAGTCCCGGGAGCGGATGTCGATGGTCAGCGCGCGCATGATCCGGAAGATCGCCGGAGCGCTGGTGAAGGTCACCGCAATCAGGATGTTCAGCGCTGAAGCGCCGAGCGCGATGATGATCACGATGTACAACACCAGCACCGGGAACGACAGCACCGTGTCGGCTACATACGACAGCAGCGCATCGACCCAGCCATTGAAGTAGCCGGCGCACAGGCCCATGGCGATGCCAACGGCGAACGCGGTCAGGGTCGCCAGGATCGACCAGAACAACACGGTGCGCGTGCCCCAGATCAGCCGCGAAAGAATGTCCCGGCCGATCATGTCGGTGCCCAGCAGGAAGTTCATTCCGTTGCCATCGGAGGTCATCGGCGTCAGCAGCGGGGCGAAGCTTTCCAGTGGGTCGTGGGGCGCCAGCCACGGCGCGAACAGCGCCATCAGCACCCAGCCGCCGACCAGCAGCACACCGAGCATCGCCAAGGGATGTTTGAACGAGTTGAGGAAGTTCATTGGCCACCTCCGCCAAGACTGCGCAAGGTGATGCGCGGGTTGAGCCAGGTGTAGGCCAGGTCCGAGAAGATCTTGGTCGCGCCCACCACGATGCCGCTGATCATCGCGCAGGCTTCGATCAGGTAGACGTCATGGTTCAGCGATGCGGTGTAGAGCAGCGAACCAAAGCCTTTGTAGGCGAAGAACACCTCGACCACGATCACGTTCGACAGCAGCCACGGGATGTACAACATGATCACGGTGATCGGCGCTATCAGCACGTTGCGCAACGCATGGCGCAGCACGATGCGTGAGGTGGACGCGCCTTTGAGGCGGGCGGTGCGGATGTACGGCGCCTGCATCACTTCGACCATCGAGGCCCGAGTAATTCGTGCCAGATAACCGATGCCGAACAGGCACAGCACCATCAGTGGCAACGCGAGTTCCACGGCGTTAAAGCCGTCGCTCATGCTGCTCACGCCCGGCAGCCAGTTGAGCCAGAACACAAAGATCGCGGAGACAAACACGGCGCTGGCGAAGTCCGGAATCGAGGTGGTGACAATCGACAGAAACGACACCAGCCGATCCACCGCCGAGCCCTGGCGAATGCCGGCCAGAATGCCCAGGGTCAGGGCCACCGGCACCATCACCAGCAGCGCCAATCCAGCAAGGATCAGCGTTTGCCCAAGGTTGGGCAAAAGCAGGTCAATCACCGGTTCACGAAAGTGCACCGAGGTGCCCCAGTCGCCGCTGAGAAAGTCCTTCAGCCACACCAGATAGCGCCAGATAAAGGGTTGGTTGTAACCGTGTTCCACCAGCCACGCGGCGCGTTGGTCGGCGGCGGAGTAAGGGCCCAGGACATTGATTGCGACGTCCTCGATGTTCAGCTCCAGGGCCAAAAACACGATCACTGACACTGACAGCAAGGTTGCCGCCAGCGCCAATAGCTTGCGTAATAGAAATTCAGCCATGCTCGCACGCTCCGGCTAATCAAGGGATGGCGGCCCGCCGCAACTGAGTGGGCGGGCTCGTTCGGGTCGCTTGAATCAGGCGCTCAACCAGACTTGATCCATCGGGTAGAAGTCTGATGGGTGAACCTGGAAGCCCTGGACCTTCTTGCTCGCAGCGGTGAACTTGTCGCCCCAGAAGGGCTGCACCATGACGCAGGCGTCTTGCAGGATCTGCTCGACGCTTTGCATGGCCATGGCCCGTTGTTTCGGGTCGATGATGCCCATGGCTTTATCCAGCGCGGCGTCGAACGCCGGGTCGCTGTAATGGCTTTCGTTCCAGGCCGCGCCGCTGCGGTAGGCCAGTTCCAAAGACATCACGCCGAGCGGGCGATGCGCCCAGTAGGTGAGGCTGAACGCGGCTTTGTCCCAGATAGGCCAGTATTGAGTGGCCGGAATCACCTTGAGATTGATGCGAATGCCGGCCTCGGCGCAGTTCTGTTGCAGGATCTGCGCGCAGTCCTGTTCGTAGCGGCCCTGGGTGTTACCGACGATCAGGTCGATATCGATGCCGTTCGGATGACCCGCTTCGGTGAGGAGTTTCTTCGCGCCAGAGATGTCACGGGCACGTTTTGGCAACGGAAAATATTCCGGGTGGGACGGGGCGACATGATGGTCCTCGCCCAGGGTGCCCATACCGCGATAGGCGATTTTAAGCATTTGCGCGTTGTCGGCGCACAGCACCACGGCTTTACGAATCCGTGCGTCATCGAATGGTTTCTGGTCGCAGGCCATGCGCATGACGATGGTTTGCGCGGATTTGCAGGTGAGCAATTGCGCGCCCGGCAAGCGTTTTGCCAGGTCGAGTTCGGCCACGGTTACCCGATACAGCACGTCTACTTGCCCAGCCTGCAACGCTGCGAGATGGGTGGAGATGTCGGTGCCCATGTCGACGTAACGCAACTCGTCCAGGTTGGCCGGTTTGCGCCAGTAATCGGCACGCTTGGCGAAGGTCGCCTGCTTGTTGACTGCGAACGACATCAGCTTGAACGGCCCGGTGCCGAGCGGATTTTTCGCCCAGTCGTCACCGGCTTTGAAGCTGCGGTGGACGATGGCGCAAGTGAAGGCGTTGAGCATTTCCGGGATCGCCAGCATCGGTCGCTTGAGCACCAGGCGGAACTGGAAGTCAGTGACTTTTTCGAAGGCTGTAATGTCCTGGAACGCCGTACGGTTGACCGACTTGGAATCGGCGGCAATCCAGCGCTCGATGTTGTGCTGCACGTCCTCGACGTTGAAGGTGTCGCCGTTACTCCACTTCACGTCCTGGCGCAGGTTGAACGTCCAGGTCTTGAGGTCTTCGGACGGGCTCCAGCTCTCGGCCAGGTACGGGTGAGTGATGTTGTCAGCATCGACCCAGGTCAGGAATTCCAGCGAGTTGCGCAGCAGGTTCGACGCTTCGATCCAGGTGATCAGCATCGGGTCCTGGATTTCCTGGATGGCGCAGGCAAACCGCAGGCTACCGCCCTGGCGCGGCGTCGCCGCATCGGCGGCGTGGGCCGGGTTGCCAAGCAGCGCGGAACCGATGAAGGTGCTGGCGCTGGCGGCGGTGATACCCAGCAGCGCAGCGGTGCGCAGGAACTGGCGACGATTGATCTCGCCACTTCTGAATTGGGTGCACAGGTCGTTTACCGCTGGATGCGGCATGGCGCCGTCCAGTGTCGTTAAGTCTTTCATATGCCTCTCCGATAACGTGCAAAAGTGCGTTTTTCGACTGGCCGCAGATGAGGCGAGCGGTAGACGCGGTCGGTTTTCGATGAACCGAAACTGTCAGTGGCAAGCAGCGCGAAGGCGCAGGCGTGACAGGCGTGAAGCCGGCAGAAGAACAAGGCGCAACGCAATCAGGAGGACGAAGGCGGGATAGGACATAGGGCTGCTCTCATGTTGTTTTTATTTGAGATGCTCGCAGTTTTGTCATCTGGGCAAAGATCGACAAACGATAAATTCAACGCTGAAACGTTCGATAAATGCATGTTACTTACCGTAAGGAGGGCTGCCGCTTGAGCTAGACAGGCCGGACGGATGAAAGCGCAGGTACGAAACACTGCGCGATGGCCGAAAACGGCCCTTGTTCCAGGTGGGAACAAGGGGGGAAACGGACGGTATCAAAGGAGGTGATGGCACCGTCCGGGGCAACTCAACGCGGCATCAGCCGCGGATCGAACGGGTAGTCGGAAAGCAGTTCAATGCCGTTTTCGTGGATGTAGATCTGCTCTTCGAGCTTGACCCCTTCGCCGCCCTCGTCGTGGCCGATATAGCTTTCAACGCAGATGGTCATGCCGGCCTCGAACACACCGTCGTAGCCCAGCGCATCAATGTCCTCGCGGTGCACCACGTATGGGTATTCACCGGTCATGCCGACGCCGTGGGCCAAGGCGAAATAGCGGTTGGCCTTGTAGTTGTCCGGGATTCGCCACGCCAGCTCGGCGTATTCCTTGAAGCTGCGGCCAGCCTTGAGCATTTCCATGTTGGTCTGCACTTGCTCGTAGGCCAGCTTGTAAAGCTCCTGTTGCTTGGCGGTGGCGGCTTGTACGCCGCAAAGGAAGGTCCGCGAAAAGTCCGCGTAGTAGCCGAAACGCCCGACCACGTCGGTGTCCAGCGCCACCAGGTCACCGGTCTCGATGGGCCGGGTGCTGCATTCCTGGAACCACGGATTGGTGCGCGGGCCGGAGGACAGCAGGCGGGTTTCGACGTAGTCGCCGTCGGTGGCGATCACGTGCTGGTGCAGGTGCGACCACAGTTCGTTTTCGCTGATGCCCGGCACTAGCTTGCTTTCCATCAAGCGCACGCCGGCCTCGGTGGCACGCAGGCTGGCGCGGATCATCTTCAACTCGTTCGGCACTTTGATGCAGCGCGCTCGCTCCAGCGGTTCCTGGGCGTCGAAAATCTGATAGCCGAGTTTTTGCAGTTCGAACGCAGCGGCCGAGGTCGCGCTTTCGATGGCGACGCGTTTGTTTCCGCCGCCGTGCTTGAGCACCAGTTCTGCGATTTCAGCGGCCCATTCGGCGGTGACATTATTGAGGAAGCTGTCGCAGAAGTAATAGGAGATCGCTTTGGCCGGGCGCACTTCATCGACGGTGTTGAGCTGTTCTGCCAGGTGCAGACAGCCGCCGAACTCGAAGACCACCACTGGGCCTTCTGCCGGGATGAAGGCGTAACGTGCCGGGTTGCGCGCTGAGTACACCTGCATGTTGCGCGAGCCGGTGGCGTAGCGCATATGCGTCGGGTCGAACAGCACGCACGCGGCGTAGTCGCGTTTTTTCAGTTCATTACGCACCCTTTGCAAACGGTCGAGCTGGATCTGCTGGATCTCGTCGTGCGTTGGTTCGCAGTCGGCGGGGTTGCGGTTAGGGCCGGACAGACTCATGGGTGTTCCTCGCAGGGCAAATACGGTTGGTTTTTTCCAGGAATTTTTGGGTGAATCAATCGAGCAACTGGTCGCTGCGCACCAGGTTGCGTTCGGCTTGCAGGTGGGCTTCGGACAGGCGTCCGTAAAGCTGCTTGGTGCGCTGGGCACGGCCGATGATTCCGGGCTTTTCGGAGTAGGCGAAGATTGCGGTGTTGCGCTCGGTGGCGCCCTCGACGCGGGTTACCCGGTGTACAGAAAAGCGGCCCTTGAAAATCTGCAAGTCGCCGGGGTTGAGTTCCAGTTCCTGCACGCGGCTGCGGTCGTCGCCGCGCACCACGTTGCCGACGGCGCCGAGGTTTTCCTGGGTGCGGGTGCGGATCATTGGCGCGTACTCGAACAGACCGCCAGCCTCGGGCTTCTGTGTCATCATGCTGACGATGAATTCGTTGGTATCGAAGTGCCAGGGCTGCTCCGTACCTTGTGGCATCACATTGATCACTAGTCCGGCAAACGGGTCGGCGTATTCGAAAATCTCCGGCTCATTGAGGCAGGCACCGATAAAGCGCTTCATCATCGGCGAGACGTACAGACGATGAATGATTGCGTCCGGGGCAATCATGTCCCGGGTGACGAAACCGCTGGTGCGCTCCATGAATGTGCGGCGCGGGTCATCCTGGGGCAGGGCGGGGTCGTCTTCGGTGAAGTAGGCGTTGACCTTGCGCACCGAGTAAAAGGTTTTGCCCGACAGCGCCTGGCCTTCGACACGGGCCTGTTGCAGCGCCTCGGGCCTCAGGAAGTTCTTCAGCAGGCAGCAACCGTCCTCGGCCAGTTCGGCACGGGCGTATTCGATCAGCGCCTGCAGCTGGACATGGCCCGAATCATGTATGGGGTACAACTTGGTATTAATTATGTCGCTGATATCGCCCACTTCGGCGTCGGCAAGTTGAAGGCTCATGCACATCTCCTGAAACTTTCAATTAACAGTGTTTGGCGTTAAATCGATAGTTGCTTAAAGAGGTGCGAAGTGGAAATTACAAGATGTGATCGAATCCATCGGCAGGAGCGATAGTTATGTCAGGAGAACTGGATGGAAGCTTACTTAAAGTCTTTGTCGCGATTATCGAGTGCCACGGATTTTCTGCGGCGGCCGAGCGCCTGCACAAAACCCAATCGACCGTTAGCCAGAGTTTGCAGCGCCTGGAAGAGATAGTCGGCACGCCGTTGGTCCAGCGCACCAGTCGTTCGATAAGCCTGACGCCCGGCGGCGAAACCTTTCTGATTTACGCCCGGCAGATCCTCAAGCTGCACGCCGATGCGATCAACGCCGTGCACCTGCCAGACGAGCAGTCTTGCATTCACGTCGGCCTGCCCGAGGACTATGCGCAGTTCTGCCTGGCCGATGTGTTGCGCGATTTTCAGGCGCAGTTTCCCCAGGTACGCCCGGACATTTGTTGCGAGATGTCGACCGCGCTGGTCAGCCGCTTGCAGCGCGGTGAACTGGATCTGGTGCTGGGTGTGCAGCATGCCAATCTGCAGCCGGGTGAATACCTGTGCGACGAGCCGCTGGTTTGGGTGGCGGCTGAAGGTTGGTGCGTTGGCAAGGACGAATCGGTGCCGTTGGCGGTGTATGCCGAGGGCTGCGCCTTTCGGGCCAATGCGGTGCGGGCGCTGGCCGAGGCCGGGCGGCCTTGGCATGTGGTTTACACCAGTCAGAGCCCGCGCGGCATCGGGATTGCCATTGAACAGGGGCAGTCGGTAGGCGTCACTGCGCGGCGGCTGGTGCCGCCGGGTTGGCAGGTGCTCGATGAGGCCCAAGGTTTTCCGCCGATCGACCCGGCGCGGTTGATGGTCTGGCGTTCGGCTCAGTCTCAGGCACTGGCCGTCGGGGCACTGGTGGACATTCTCTGCCGCGAGTTGGGCCGTTCGGAGCTGCTGGCCCAACGCGGGCTCGCGGGATTGACGGCGGGCCATCAACCCCAGCAGTAACAGGCTGGCCGCGACCCAGCAGGCGATCCAGCCATGCACCAGGGCAAACTGCCCGGAGGCTTGCAGCAGCCAGCCGCATAGCCAATTGGCGGTGGCGCTTCCCAGGCCGTAACCGACCATGCTCAGACTCACCACTTGCAGGCTTTGCATCGGGCTTAATCGCGCACTGAGGTAGGCGGCAATCAAACCCCAGATCGGGAAATAGAACAGTGCGAACAGCCCCGCTGCGAGCCAGGTCAGGCCCAGGCTTGGTTGCCAGAGCAGGGCGAGCATCGCCATGCCGAAGGCGCTGATGCTCAGCGCCATGACCCGCAGCGCGCCCCAGCGATCCGCCAGCGCGCCGAGCAGCAAACCGCCTGCAACCCCGCCAATACCAATCAGTGTCCACAACGACCCGGTGACCTGCGCGTTGGCGCCCAGGCGGTCAATGGCAAACGCGGAGAGAAAGTTCAGGAAGGGTCCGCTGATAGCGCCGATAAACCCACTGAGCAGCAATACATGCAGCGCCACGGGATGTTCAAGGCACAGCTGAAACCATTGCCGCAGCACCCTGCTAAGCGACGGTGCGCTGGTGGGTTTCATGCGCGGATCCGCGTTGAGTGGTGCCAGAGTCCAGAACGTCAGCAGCGTGACAATGAGCGTCAAGCCTGCGCAGATCAGCCAGAAGCGCGTCAGGGAAACCCCTTGGAGCAGGGCGATCAGCAAACCGTTGAGGCAAATCGCAAACGCCGCCCCGGAAGATGCCAGCCCCAGCACCCGGCTGCGGTGGGAGGCCGGGATCACCTCGCTGGCCAGCGCCGCAATGGCATTCCAGTTCGACACCGCACAGGCCGAAACCAGCGCCAGGCACAGCGCAAACGGCAGCACCCACGGCGTGGCGATGGCCAGCGCCAAGAGCGCCGGGCTCAAGGCCATCGTCAGCCGCACCATGTTGCGCGGGCTGATCCATGCCGCCGCGATGCCACTGACAATCGACGCCCCCATATAGAACAACTGTATCCGCTCCATGAACCCCACATTCAAAGCCACCATCTGATCCCCCGAAGCTATGCTCCCGATTTCTTCATCTGTGGCAATTAGCCCACTTCCTATTTTGCCAGCACAAGAATGGCGAAGCCTGGC
>NZ_JADEVO010000056.1 GCF_017114825.1 Pseudomonas gregormendelii
GAGCACAAGGTCGGCAGCCTCGCGCTTGAATTCAGCGGAAAAGGAACGGCGTTGTTTGGTCATCTGACACCTCGATCTGGCGAGCATTCTCGCCTAAATGGGTGTCCGGTTTCATTAGACCACTACACGCTGTGCCTGCGCTAAACAGTGAAAGAACGAGAGTTACGGTTAATACGCTAAGGAATTTCATGCTGCTGCCAATGGCAAGCACTCCTGTACCCACCATATTGACCATCTTGTGCGGCCAAGTTAAAGCACGGTCGCCCCGTCCTTGAACGTGATGAAAGCACGGACCACCGTGACACTTGCTGGCAGTCGCCCCAACCGCAAATGCAGCACCGCACTGGCGCCTGGATGGCTTTTTGGCGGCTAACTATTCCTTGAGTTTTGCAGCAATTTTGCGACGTACTATCCTTGGTGATGAGCACTGCCTCATTCACGTGAGTCCGGTTGGCGGGAGCCATCAGCGCCTGCAATCGTGGATGCATCACATGGGTTACCACTGCCCGGTTGCGAAACTCAAACAGCGCTAGATCGGAATAGCCGATTGGCACAATGACCATGCGGTGATGAGCGAGCGTGGTCCACGTTGAAGTGATGGTCGGAATCATTAGTAATCTTAGACTTATGCCAAGTAAAAGCTGGGCGTACAGTAAAATTCTCCAGCTAAGCATCGGAGAGCGGAGTGGGTTTGGTTTCGCCGATACCGACCTGAAGTTCTGATCAATTGAAAATTCCTATTTTTTCACACCAAGCCAGCCCGCCTGCTCGCGTACCGCATGCCGTACTAACTTACCGACTCGACAACCGGTCGTTAGGCGGCCTTCTCGAAAATCATCTCAGCCGTCTTTGCTGATTAGCTTTAATTTTCGGCCAGTGTCACCCAACTTCACGGGGCGAGCTGATCACGAAATTCAAATTTTTGAGCTGTGGATCGCCGACGCCGGCGCCATTGTTCTGAATACGCAAACACTGAAGTCGCCGAGAATGGAATTGTTGGCGCAGTAGTGGACTTGTAGCCTCCAATGCGCCGAACACCACGATTCGCCAACGATCGGGTGGAGTCCAAGCCAAGACTCATCAAGAGCGAGTTCATCGCGTTCACCTTGCTTTCGGCTTGATCCCCTCTGGGGGTGTGGCATCTAATAAAAATAAGAGGAAGGCAGGTATGAACATTTGTGCATGGGTCTGTGCGGCAATCCTGTTCGCTCCCGTTATGGGGGGCGGCGTATTGTTTCCCGCGACGGCTTCGGCCGCGGACGATCCAATGGGCTCACTGGCTCGCGGGGTATTCGGCGACAGTCTAGAGCGTGATCATGGCATCAAGGTCTCTGGTTGGGCTCAGGTGGGTATGAGCTACAACAATAACGGCACGGATGACGTCAGCAAACAGAGCTTCTTCACGTCCGACGAGGGTGTAAATCTCAATCAGTTCGCGCTGGCCGTAGAAAAGAAAGCTAAAAGCAATGTGGTCGGTCGTGTAGGTCCGTTTCCCGGTCCGATGCCGCAAGAAGCCGACTGGGGGTTTAACGTCACGACCCTTTACGGCAAGGATGCGCGCTATTTCAAGACCTACGGCTGGGACGAGGACTTAGGGGTTAATCGCGACAACAAGGCCGAAGACGAAGCCTTCACCATCGCTCAGGCCTACGTAGATTTCTATTTTCCGGTACTCGGCGGTTCGGACCTGATGATCGGGATTTTCCACACGCCACTGGAAAATGAAATTGGCTTTGCCTTGCCTTCCCCCGCACCAACTGACTTCTACTCTCACACCTATTCCTTCATGCACGGCCCGGCGAAACATGCCGGCGCGTTGTATTCCTTCAAATTGCCCTCGGCGCCCGGGGAAAGCATGGTGGGCTTCGAACTGGGTGTGGTTCAGGGCTGGAACAACCTGCAAGACCCCAACCACGACCCGGACGTGATCGCCAACGTGCGCTGGCGCTCGGCTGATTTCAGCACTTGGATTGACTGGGAAAACATCTACGGTAACGGCGCCGGCGACAGCTTTGCCGAGTGCAGTTGCGGCTCGCCGCTGCCTGCCGGGACTAAGGACGATGACAACAAACGCTTGGCCTCCTACCTGACCTTGTCGCAAGTGCTCGACCGGAACAACCGTGTGGCCTTGGAACTGAACTACGGCAAGCAGGAGCAGGGGGCTTTCGCCGGCTTCGCCAACAAGAATGACGCCACCTGGTACGGCACCGACCTGAACTGGTATCACAAACTCAGCGAAAACCTGATGTGGAACAGCCGCGCCGAATGGTTCTACACCGACGCGCCGGTCCACGTGATGATGGCCAACATCGACCCCGAAACCGGGATTCCCGACCCGACATGGGGCAGTTTCTACGGCGTCACCACCAACTTGGCGTGGACCCCGACCCCCAACGTGCGCCTGCGTCCGGAGCTGCGTTACGACTTCCATTCCGGCCCCGGCCGCGATGCCTATGCCGATGGGCAAAAGGACTCGCAGGTGGTGGCGTCCTTCGACGTAACGCTGTTCTTCTGACCCGACTCTTCCGGTTTACCCCGACCCTGCGTGATGGCCTCGCCACACGTTGCGATCCTGTTCGTCCAGGCTGGAGCCTTCACATGACAGACAACAACGATAAAAACCTGTTTGGCCGCGACGTTTCCCGGCGCGATTTCCTCCGCGGTACCGGTGTCGCCGCCGGTGGCGTGGCACTGGCGAGCCTGCCGTTCAACTTCGCCATCGGCGGCGAGCGGGTGATCAAACTCGGCTATGTCAGTCCGCAGACCGGCCCGCTGGCGCCCTTTGCCGCAGCGGACAATTACATCATCGAATCGCTCAAGCAAACGCTGAAAAACACCATCACTGTTGCCGGCAAAGCTTATCGCCTGGAAGTGATCGTCAAGGACAGCCAGTCCAACCCCAATCGCGCGGCAGAGGTGGCCAGCGAGTTGATCCTGTCGGACCAGGTCGACCTGATGCTGGTGTCGTCGACGCCGGAAACCACCAACCCCGTGTCCGATCAGTGCGAAATCAACGAAATTCCGTGCATTTCCACCGTGGCGCCATGGCAGCCATGGTTCTTCACTAGGGGCGGCAAACCGGATCAGGGTTTCGAGTGGACCTACCATTTCTTCTGGGGTCTGGAAGATGTGATCGGCACCTACACCGCCATGTGGGGCGCGATGCCCACCAACAAGGTGGTCGGCGGCCTGTTCCCCAATGATGGCGACGGCAACGCATGGGGCGATCCGAAGTTGGGCTTCCCGCCGGTACTCGCACAAAAGGGCTTTCAACTGGTCGACCCAGGTCGCTTCCAAAGTCTGACCGACGATTTCTCCGCGCAAATTGCAGCATTTAAAAAAGCGGAAGTCGAGATCGTCACCGGTGTGGTGATTCCACCTGACCTCAGTACTTTCTGGACCCAAGCTCGGCAGCAAGGCTTCAAGCCCAAGGCAGTCTCGGTGGGTAAAGCGCTCTTGTTCCCGACTGCGGTCGAGGCGCTGGGGAAGGCCGGCAACAACCTGTCCACGGAAATCTGGTGGAGCCCGACGCACCCGTTCAGCTCTTCGTTGACTGGCGCAAGTGCGGGGCAACTGGCCCAGGGTTTCACCCAAGCCACCGGCAAACAATGGACACAGCCGCTGGGTTTTGTGCACGCACTGTTCGAACTGGCGGTGGACATCCTCAAACGCACAGAACAGGTCGGTGATGCCCACGCGGTTCGGGATGCCTTGCTCAAGACCAACCTCAACACCGTGGTCGGGCCGATCAGTTGGAATGGCGGGCCGGTCAAGAACGTTGCCAAGACCCCGCTGGTCAGCGGCCAGTGGCGTTTGGGCCAAGACAATAAGTACGACTTGGTGATCACCAGCAACACGACCGCGCCGGCGATTCCGCTGGGCGGCGAGATGCAGGCAATTACCTATTGATCGCGCGACGGGACAAGGGTGCACCATGCAAGAGCCACTTCTGAAAATCAGTGACGTGCACAAGAGCTACGGCTCGGTGAAGGTTACAGACGCCATGAGCCTGAACCTGCAACCGGGAGAAGCTCTGGGCATCATCGGCCCCAACGGCGCGGGCAAGAGTACGCTGTTCAACCTGATCGCCGGCGGCGTGGCAGCGGACAAGGGCTCGATCCATTTCGAGGGCCGCGACGTCACCCGCGTGCCGGTTTTCAAGCGCTGCCAGCAAGGCATCGGCCGCTCTCACCAGATTCCCCATCCGTTCGTGAAAATGACCGTATTCGAGAACCTGCTGGTGGGTGCGACTTTCGGTGCCGGGTTGCGGGATAAGGAAGCCAGCCAATGGTGTGCACAAACCCTGGAGCTGACCGGGCTGATGCGCAAGGCCAATGTGCTTGCCGGTTCACTAACTCTCCTCGACCGCAAACGTCTGGAAATGGCCCGCGCGTTGTCGACCCAGCCGCGTTTGTTGCTGCTCGACGAAATCGCCGGCGGGCTGACTGAGCCCGAATGCTTGGCGCTGGTGGAGACCATCCAGGGAATTCATAAGTCGGGCGTTGCCATCATCTGGATCGAGCACATCGTACACGCCTTGCTAGCGGTGGTCAGTCGCCTAACGGTGATCAACTTCGGCGCGAAGCTGGCTGAGGGCGAACCGCGGAGCGTGATGGCCGATCCTCGGGTTCAGGACATCTACATGGGCATCGGGAGCTGACGCATGCTAACCATCGAAAAACTTTGTGCCGGCTACGGCGACTTCCAAGCGCTGTTCGACATCAGCCTGACCCTTGATGCCGGGGAAACCGTGGCCATCATCGGCTCTAACGGTGCTGGCAAGTCGACCTTCCTACGCTCGCTGGCGGGGCTGATCAGTAATCAACTCGACTCCATTCGCTTCAACGGCGAGGCCATTGGCAACATGGCTGCCAATCAGGTTGTAGAGCGGGGCATCGCCTTGGTGCCGGAAGGCCGAAAGTTGTTTCCTTCGCTCAGCGTTGAGGAAAATTTGCTGATTGGTGCTTACAGCAAACGTCCCGGGCCTTGGAATCTTGCACGCATTTATCAGCTATTCCCGGTATTGGATCAAATGCGCAACCGTCCTGGTACAGCACTCTCTGGCGGCCAGCAGCAGATGGTCGCAATAGGCCGAGGTTTGATGGCTAACCCGCAACTGCTGCTGTGTGACGAGATCAGCTTGGGACTGGCCCCGACCACGATCAAGGACATATACGCAGCATTACCCTCAATCAAAGCTGACGGCACTACGTTGGTTCTCGTCGAGCAGGATATCAATCAAGCGCTGAGTGTCTGCGACCGCTTCTATTGCTTTCAGGAGGGGCGCGTCTCCCTGACCGGTCGTCCAGGGGAAGCGGATAAAGCTCAGATCAAAGCCGCGTATTTCGGGATCTAGTTATGGAATGGCTCAATACACTTATCCAGGGCATGTTGCTCGGTGGCCTTTACGCGATGTTTGCCGTGGGCCTTTCCCTGATGTTTGGCATCATGCGCCTAGTCAATATTGCGCATGGCGACTTCATCGTGCTGGCTTCGTACCTCGCACTCATGGTTGTCAACCATCTAGGACTCAGTCCGCTCGCCAGCCTGCTCATCGTCGTACCGCTCATGTTCGTATTCGGATATTTGCTTCAACGTCTGCTGCTCAACAGAACGCTCGGTCAAGACATCTTGCCACCGCTGCTAGTGACCTTCGGGCTGTCGATTATTGTGCAGAACGTGCTCCTCGAATTTTTCAGCGCGGACAGCCAAAAGCTCTCGCAGGGCGACCTTGAAGTAGCAAGCGTGGGCTTCGGAAGCGTCAGTGTGGGTGTCATGCCGCTCATTGTTTTTTGCAGCGCGTTGCTGATCATCGGCGGACTGCAATTGCTGTTTTTCAAAACCGCGGTAGGGCGGGCATTTCGCGCAACGTCGGATGACCAGAACACCGCACGACTGATGGGCGTGAACAACGCACATATTTTTGGCTTGGCAATGGCGCTCGCGATGGCCGTAGTTTCGATTGCCGGAGTGTTCTTAGCGATCCGCACGAGCTTTGACCCAACGGTGGGACCGGCGCGGCTGTTGTACGGCTTCGAAGCAGTGATCATCGGTGGCTTGGGTAGTCTGTGGGGCACCCTGGCCGGCGGAGTAATTCTTGGTGTTGCCCAAGCGCTGGGGGCAAAAATCGATCCCGGCTGGCAAATCCTTGCTGGTCACCTTGTGTTTCTGCTGATCTTGGTCGTGCGCCCGCGTGGCCTGTTTCCCCGGAGTGTCGATTGATGAATGTCTTAAATAATTCCGCGCTCGACTTTCGTGTGCAACGTACAACCACCAGCAGTCTTATTGGTCTGTCGTTGCTAGGGATCTGCGTTTTGATTCTGATCAGTGCGCCGTTTTGGGCGGACCGTTCAAGTCTGCGGCTAGTGGTGGAGTTCGCTTATTACCTGGCGCTGGCGCAGATGTGGAACTTGTTGGCGGGTTACGCGGGCATGGTGTCCGTCGGGCAGCAGGCTTTTGTGGGCCTGGGAGGATACCTGTTGTTCATGCTGTCCACCCGGTTTGGTGTGCCGCCATTGTTTGCGGTTTTGCTTTCCGGCGTAGTGGTTGCGGTGCTGGCGGTTCCTACCGCATTGATTGTGTTCCGACTGCGCGGGGCCTACTTTGCCATTGGCACTTGGGTCGTTGCTGAGGTATTCCGTCTTGGCCTCGCACAGATGAGCAGTCTCGGCGGCGGTTCCGGGCAGAGCTTGCCGGCGACAATTGTGAGGCAGATCGGTACTGATCGGGACGAGCGGGAGATGCTGATTTACTTCACTGCGCTGGCCATCGCCATTGCCGCGGTGGCAGTGGTGTTCTTTTTGCTGCGCTCGCGACAGGGTCTGGCACTTGCTTCGATCCGCGATTCCGAGCCGGCATCCGGCAGCCTCGGCGTCGACACCTTCCGCACCAAACTAATGGTGTACGTGCTGGCCGCGGGGAGTACAGGTGTGGTCGGGGCACTGATCTTCCTGCAAAAACTGCGTATCTCCCCGGATGCGGCGTTCAATCTTCAGGACTGGACGGCAGTGGTAATTTTCATCGTCATCATCGGGGGCATCGGCACGCTGGAAGGGCCCTTGATCGGCACGGCGATTTACTTCGTGTTGCGTGGATGCCTGGCGCAATACGGTGCGGTGTACATGATCATTCTGGGGCTGGTCGCGGTGGTCATGATGCTTAAAGCGCCGCAGGGTGTATGGGGGTTGATCAATGAGCGATTCGGATGGCAAATTTTCCCGATGCAGCGACGGCTTTCTGCTTCGCATAGCGGTTAACGATCGGCGGGCAGTGGAGTGCTGGATGCCGACACGTTAACCTCGACACTCCAATAAAAACAAAGATTCCCAGAGAGCCCGCGTTATGGATCGTTTACTCAGTGTCGAAGCTTTTGTGCGAGTTGCCGAAACCGGGAATTTCGCCAGGGCTGCACAGCAGTTGGGCGTAACTCGCTCGGTAATTACCCACCGCATCCAACAACTGGAACAGTTTGTAAACGCACCGCTGTTCCATCGCAGCACTCGCCATGTCCGCCTCTCTGAAGTAGGCGAAACGTACTACAAAGAGTGCGCAGATATGGTGGCGAGCTTCAATTCACTCACTGAGCATATGAGAGAGCAGCGAGCCAAGCCGATAGGAAAACTCCGCGTGCAAATGCTCCCAGGATTCGCCATCAGTCATTTCGGCAGAATGCTGGCTGAATTCACCCGGTTGTACCCCGATATTGAGGTTGATGTAATCGTCAACGACCGGGTGGTGGATCCCATCGAGGAGGGCTTTGACGTGGCGTTTCAGATGTTCCCTCCAATGGCCGAGACGTTAATTGAACGCAAGCTTTTTAGCGTCCGTCGATTGTTCTGCATCTCGCCGGAATACGCTGAAAATTTCGGTGTACCCACGCACCCTCAACAGCTTCTCCAGCACAAGATTGCTTTGTATGAAGGCTACCCCTCGCGAAACCGTTGGATATTCACGAAAGATGGCGAGCAGGTAGAGCTGAGTCTGCCTGGTCAGGTGCGATCAAATTCGGTGCATATGCTTCGCGATTATGCGTCGACGGGCGTATGTATTGTCTGCCTCCCGACTCTTGTGGCAAGCGAAGACTTGCTCAGCGGCAAGCTGATTCCAGTCTTGCCGGAGTATGCCCTTTCGTCGTTCAATTTTTCCGCGGTCTACCCAGCGACTCAGCGCAGGGCCCTCAAAGTGCGAACCTTGATCGATTTTTTAGTGGGGAAATTTGGCGAGGAGCCTTGTTGGGACCAGCCATTGCTTGAACGAGGCTGGGTGCACTAGCGGCGCATTGTCGGATGAGTGTTTGCGTTTCGCAAACACTGTTGTCGTCAGACCTCCAATTGTTCCAAGTCAAGCAGCGTCGTACTGTTGGCTCACTGTTACTACAACAACAAGACGGTGAGAACCATGAGCAGCGCTGCAATCCAAACGTTTTTTGGTTCGCTTGAGAACTACAGCAAAGGTTCAGTAGAACTCATCAGCGGGCAAGCCAGCCATTACGCTTTCTCGAACATTTTCGAGGTGGCGCAAAAATCCCTTCCTTACGAAAAAGTAGTCGTCGGACTGAACCTCGATTACGTGATTGAGACTCTGCGCGCTGAAGGGCAATCGCCTTGGTACACGGCCGCGCACGACGAGTTCGCTGTGGTTATGGACGGTGAAGTCCGGGTCGATTTCCTGAAGCTCAGCACGCCACTGGTCACCGGCGAAGGCACTCAACTGGCGGGCGAGATTCCTGAGGGCAAGCCTATGGGCTACGTCCTGCTCAAGCGCGGCCATCAGTGCATTTTGCCAGCCGGTGTCGCCTATCGATTTGAAGCAGATCGTCCAGGCGTGATCTTGCAACAGACAATCAAAGGTCCTCTGTCTATCGAGAAATGGGCAGACATCTGCATCAAGTGACCAATTTGGTTGAGCTGTTCAGCTCTGCTGCCACCTCCATACAAAAGCAACAAGAGGAATACATTCATGGCCATGCTTGAAAACGCCGCTGATGGCGCAACCTTTGCCGACGATGAAGTCAAAGCCAGCGAACCCCATGCCGTAACGGGTTACCGCTCGTTCCAACTCGGTGCCTTCGAACTTTCGCGAGATGAGTACTTTGCTCGCATCACCTGGCCAGCCAAGGGGCAGACTCGATCGCACCTGATCCCAATCGACGCATTTCTTCGTGCCATGATGCGCGATGTCGCTTGGGGGTTCTTCTACGGCTGGGTCAACTTCGACCACGTCATCGGCACTCGCAACTATTATGGCAAGGTTGACCTGTATGCCGGCACGTTCAATGGGACGCTCAAAGCCGCTGGAGTCAATTACACCGAGAATTTTGAAACGCCTTTAATCATGGCAACGTTCAAAGCCATTCTGCGCGACTGGGTCAACGCCACCTTTGACCCGTTTGCAGCACCGGAAGAAACCGGCACGGCGTTCGGCCGAAAAAACGGCAATAACATTGAAGCCATCGAACGCTTCCGCATCGCCACAAAGCGCATGCCGGGCCTGCCGGATGACTCGCCGCTGCGCAACGATCTGCCGGTAAATCGCCAATTCATCGATGTCTCCCAAGATGAGCCGGAAGTTCACGCGGCCGAAGGATTTGAAGGCGAATTGCATGCCTTCAGCCTGTTCAAGTACCTGTCGCGGTCCGACGTAACCTGGAACCCGAGTGTTACCTCGGTCTGTAAGGCAAGTCTGTTTTGCCCAACCACTGAAGAATTCATTCTGCCCGTTTTCCATGGCAACGACCGTGTTGAGTGGTTCTTGCAACTGTCAGACGAAATCATTTGGGATGTCGGCGATAAAGACGATGGCAATCCGCGCGCTCGCATCACCATGCGTGCCGGCGACATTTGCGCTATGCCGGCAGATATCCGTCACCAAGGGTACTCAACAAAACGTTCGATGCTCTTGGTGTGGGAAAACGCGACGCCGAACCTGCCGCAACGGTACGAGAGCGGCGAACTGAAGCCGTACCCAATCGAATTCTAAGACACGCGTGAACAGCCCGGTTCGCATCGGGCTGAGCGCAAAAGAATCCAGTTGCCAGGCTGCGCCATAGGCACAGCGCGAGGAATACATTATGCAAAATCAGCTCTATATCGACGGCCAATTCGTTGACGCAGTTGCGGGCGGAACCATCGACGTCGTGTCGCCCCATGACGGCTCATTGATCACCAAAATTGCTGCTGCGGAAGCGGCTGATGTTGACCTCGCTGTCGCCGCTGCCAAACGCGCTTTCCCTGCTTGGGCTGCATTGGGTGCCGCAGAACGCGGGCGCCTTCTGCTTAAGCTCGCAGACAAAATCGAAGAGTGCAGCGAAGAGTTGGCACAACTCGAGTCGCTCAATACGGGACACCCAATTCGTGATTCGCGTGGCCTTGATGTCCCGCGGACAGCGGCATGCTTTCGCTATTTTGGAGGTATGGCGGACAAGATCGAAGGATCCGTTATTCCAGTTGAGGCCGGCTTTCTGAATTACGTCCAACGTAAGCCAATTGGCGTCGTGGGTCAGATCGTGCCTTGGAACTTCCCGCTGATGTTCACCAGCTGGAAAATGGGTCCAGCTCTCGCGGCCGGCAACACTGTCGTTATCAAACCTTCCGAGATCACTCCGCTCTCCACTCTGCGCATTGTGGAGCTGATGACAGAAGTCGGTTTTCCTAAAGGTGTCGTAAACGTTGTTCCAGGCTACGGTCACACCGCCGGACAAGCGCTGGCCGAGCACTTGGACGTAGGTAAAATCGCATTTACCGGCTCAACGGCGACAGGCCGCAGAATCGTCGAAGCATCCAAAGGCAACCTTAAGCGTATCCAGCTTGAGTTGGGCGGGAAGGGCGCGAATATCGTGTTCGAAGATGCCAATTTGGACGCGGCCGTAAATGGCGCAGCTTGGGCGATTTTCCATAACCAAGGTCAAGCGTGCATTGCTGGGTCTCGGTTGATCTTGCACAAGGACATTGCCGACCAGTTTCTCGAGCGTTTCATCGCGCTGGCGAAATCCATTCGGTTGGGCGACCCGATGGATCCAGAGACCGAAATGGGCCCCCTCACATCGGCACTTCACCGAGATCGGGTACTGTCGTACGTTGAAGTTGCAAAAGAGCAGGGCGGCAAAATCCTGGCTGGCGGTAAAGCTCCCGATGACGAACGCTTGGCTAACGGCTTTTATGTTGAGCCAACAGTAGTCGAGGCCTCTTACCAAGACCGTGTTTGCCAAGAAGAAGTATTTGGTCCTTTCGTCACCGTTGTGCGTTTTAGCAATGATGAAGAAGCGCTCGCTATCGCAAACAGCACTGAATACGGCTTGGGTAGCGGGTTGTGGACTCAGAACCTTACACGTGCGCACAAGATGGCGGACGCCATCCATGCCGGCATGTGCTGGATTAATTGCTACAAGCGTGTCAGCCCAGGCAGTCCGTTTGGTGGCGTTGGTCAGTCGGGCTATGGTCGCGAGATGGGCTTCGAAGCGATCCACGATTACACGGAGGCCCGATCTGTTTGGGTTAACGTCGACGCCAAAATAGCTCCCCATTTCAAGCGCTGAGGCTGATCATGAATTCCTTCGTTTACCAGAGTCTCCCGACGCGCGTCGTGTTTGGCGCAGGCAAACTATCTACGTTGGCTGAGGAAATTGACCGCCTCGGTGCCAAGCGTGCCTTGATTTTAACCACACCTGAGCAGCGCGGGCTTGGGGAGCAGGTAGCGCAACTGCTCGGAGATCGAGCAGCAGACGTTTATTCAAGAGCAGTGATGCATGTGCCGTTAGAAATGGCGCAAGCAGCGCGTGGCGAAGCGTCCAGGCTTCACGCTGACTGCTGCGTCGCTGTTGGTGGTGGTTCGACGATTGGGCTGGGTAAAGCTATCGCAATGGACTCGGGATTGCCGATTGTGGCGATTCCAACGACCTACGCCGGTTCGGAAATGACGCCCATTTATGGCATCACCGAAAACCGGCTAAAAAAGACAGGTCGTGATCCTCGTGTCCTACCTAAGACCGTCATATATGACCCGGAATTAACCTTGTCCCTTCCGGCGCAGATATCCGCCTGTTCTGGTATGAACGCTATGGCCCACGCCGTAGAGGCGCTATATGCCGAAGACGCCAATCCAATCATTGGTTTCATGGCTGAAGAATCGATCCGCTCGCTGGCTCAGGCGTTACCACGCGTCGTCAATGATCCGAATGATTTAGAGGCACGAAGCCAAGCTCTGTATGGGGCGTGGTTGGCTGGAATTTGCTTGGGCTCGGTTGGCATGGCTTTGCACCACAAGCTTTGCCATACATTGGGCGGTACGTTTAATTTACCGCACGCTCAGGCACACGCAATCGTGTTGCCTCATGCTGCGAATTACAACAGGGAAGCAGCAGCGGGACCACTCCAAAGAGCTGCTCGAGCCTTAGGCGGCAGCGACGCCAGTGAAGTGGGTGGGTTGCTGTACGAACTGAACCAGAAGCTCGGAATTCCGTTGTCGCTTGCTGAAATTGGGCTTCCAGAAACGGGGCCGGCTGAAGCGGCAAAAATTGCCTGTGCAAGCCCTTACTATAACCCGCGGCCATTCGAGCAAGGGCCGATTGAAGAGCTGCTGCGCCGCGCTCTGAACGGCTCCGCACCAAGCTGATTTATCGTTGCCTCCCAAGCCAACCGAAGCGATCCTGCGTTTCGGTTGCTCAGTCGCATCGCGTCAATTCCGTCGGAAATAACAACAATGACCAATGACGAAAAAGCATCGGAGCGCTTGATCTCCGAAAAGGCAATACAGAGTTTTAACGACGCGCCTGACGCGCGTTTGAGGCAAATCATGCAAAGCCTGACACATCACTTGCATGCTTTCGTTAGTGAGGTCGAACTCACGGAGAAAGAGTGGTTTGAGGGCATCAAGTTCTTGACTGAAACCGGCCACAAATGTGACGGTCATGTGCGGCAAGAATTCATCCTTCTATCGGACACGCTCGGCGTCTCCATGCTGGTGGATGCCATTAACCACCGGCACAGTGCTAACGCGACCGATACGACTGTGTTCGGACCGTTTTACATCGATGGGATGCCGGAGCGCGCCTTTGGCGAGAACATGGCGTTCACCCCTGGAGAGGCTGCACTGGTTCGTGGGAGGGTTGTCGACACCCGCGGAAATGCTCTTCCCAATGCAATACTCGACGTTTGGCAGACGGCTGAAAATGGAATGTACTCAGGTCAAGATGCGGCGCAGCCATTTGGAAATCTCCGCGGTCGGTATCGGACAGATTCCAACGGTTATTTCGCTATTCGCACCATCGTTCCTGTCTGCTATCCAATTCCAACCGACGGCCCGGTCGGTCGGATGCTAAATGCAGCCAAGCGTCACCCTTGGCGGCCAGCACACTTGCATTTCATGATCGAGGTACCGGGCTATAAGAAGCTGGTCACGCACCTCTTCAATCACGATGATCCGTATCTCGAATCCGACGCAGTGTTTGGCGTTAAACAGTCATTGCAGGTTATCTACGAGGAACGGTTTACGCACGACGACCTATCTGCTGGGTTGGATATCCAATTGCCGTTTAGACGTGCTAGTTATGAATTCGTCATGGAATCCGTGTGACGCATGGGCCAATTTTTTGCGGTATTCGCAACCGACCATCCGGACTCCTTAGCGTTACGCCAACGTCTACGGCCGGACCATCGCGCGCATCTACGGGCTACCGATGCGCATCGTGTAGTTGTGCGACTGGGTGGTCCAACTCTCGACGAAACTGGCGTTGCTATGAATGGGACCCTGCTTGTCATTGAAGCAGCGAGCCTTGTTGAAGTAGAGGCATTCGTTAACGACGATCCTTACGTACGGGCTGGATTGTTCGCCAACATAGAAATCAGACCCTGGAATTGGAGTCTCGGTAACCCAGAGTCGAGGGGGAGGTGATGGCTGTCATTACGCTATGTCGATTGGAAGACATCGTAGACGGCTGTGCGCTGGGGCTGCCCGAACACACGCAGTTCCATGCTGCGGGGTTGGTCGCTGTACGCCAAGGTGAGGAGGTACGGGTCTACATTAATCGATGTCCCCACTTTTCAGTGCCACTCGATTACCGTCCCAATGAATTTTGCACCTACAGGGGCAAGTATTTGATGTGTGCTCACCACAGTGCGGTCTTTCGTTTTGAAGATGGACACTGCATTGATGGTCCATGCAAGGGAGCCCACCTGGAACCTGTCGCAGTGGAGTGCGTTGACGGCCACGTCATTTTGCAATGACGGAGTGAATTGGTAGGAGTTGAATGTCACTCGGATTTGAGAGACCTCGACGAAATTGATTATCTCAACTCCGCCTCTTATCTCAAGTCTCGAAAGATGGCTTTCTCCGTAACTACTAGCTGTAGTTAAAAATCAGCCTTGTCTGGTCCGTGTCAGCAATGCCCGAGCCATCACTGCGGTACGTGCCATGGCGCAGGGTTGTCCCGAATCCTTTCAACAGGCCAGTGGGGACGATGTAGTCAATCCTGAGATCCCGCTCCCACTCCTTATGATCACTGCCACCTCTGACGTCCTTGATTTGGTCGCCACTTAAATATGCCGCTGAAGCTTTCAGCCCAGGTATGCCCACCTTGGAAAAATCATAGGAATATTGACCAAAGCTCGTCTGTTCGCCAGCTCGTGAAAATGTACCAACATTAGCTTTCGTGAATAAGTAAAAGGTGGAGCCGCCGTTGCCTTCCGGACGGCTGCGGCCATCGACAACGTTCCCCTGATCAAGCCATACAAACCCGCCATCATCGCTGACGCTCACGTGGCCCAACATGAATGCATGGCCGCCTAGGGTGTAGGTGAACATAGCGGACCATGTTTTGTTAGTCTCAGTGGCTTAGGAGCCGAACTCTGGCTCTAGCCTTCGGATCCAGCAGCCCTTGGACTGGTTGTCATTATTGCTAATGGCAGCTAATACACGGTGTCGTAGATCCGGATATCTGATGCAGAAATAGGCCCTGGACAGACTGCCGAGGGCCTTCAATTTTCACGCAGCTGGTTCAAGTAATCCGAACACGCCTACCGCTTTTCGCTTTGCAACTCAACGCCGCGGGAGCGCATACCACAGAGGACGTGGCTAGCTTGTGCGTAATGACGGATGCGCTTTTGTTCCCAAGCTGCTGCTCCAAGAGACTCCGCACGGATTCGATCGTCAATATGCGTGACGACTCGACCGCGGAGGCTGTGGATTGGCCGGCAGCTGTCAATATTAGAACGGTGTCCAAAGCGGTGTTCACTGACGCAGCCGCAATGTCACCAACGCCATCTTTGATCATGATGATAGCCTCGATTGAGGAGTCTCCTGCAAGGACGCAGGCAAAACCTACCTTTTAGCCTAGTGCCGATTCCGGTGAGGCGATGCTATGAGTGATGGGCGGCAGCGTTCATAAATTTTACCAGCCGTGGTGAGACGACGCCGCGATGGGCATCGTCTATACCCTATCGCGGGTACGTTCGGTGACCGCGAAACAAGAGGGGGGACTTTTACTCGAAGTTATGGGCAGGCCAAGCCCTTTCATTATTTTGCACGTAGTGAGCGGTCATTGTTATTCCTGTCAGTAGACAACATCTGATGACGGCGATATGAAGATTCATGCGTTATAGCCGACGCGTTCTACAAAATTTGGATCCATTTGCGATCTAGTCAAACCGGATAGGTTGCGGATGACTTTCGAAGAACACGTCGCTTGGCACTGTTTTTCATAAGGAGCATATCTTGGCGGAGTCGAGTGAAGGCTTCCTTCGTTCATCCTGCTTGTGGGCTCAAATTGAGGATCCGTCATGCCGATCTTTTTAGCTCACAAAATCCGCATTAGCTTCTCAATTCTTGCCCTGATAGCGGCGTTCCCAGCTATTGCTCACGAGGCTACGGAGAATGCTGATCCGTCCAACCACTCCAGCTTAGGTACGCCCTTCCTTAGCGAAAACAATGTCGCCATGGAAAGGATGATGAAGGGAATGGAGGTCGAGCCTACTGGGGACGTCGATCATGACTTCGTCATCATGATGAGCGCACACCACCAAGGTGCAATCGACATGGCGATGACTCTTCTCAAGTATGGGAAAAACGAACAACTGAGACGGCTCGCCCAAGAAATCATCGTCGAGCAGCAGCAGGAAATTGCCGCAATGAAACTGGCCATAGGTGCTCCGTTACCAGCGTCAGTCGCTTCTCCCTCTCAGACTCCCTCTGTGGCCCAACCCTGAGCCGCACAGACCTGACTTTACAAAAAGTAGGAGAGATTCTCATGAAGCTCCCAGTGGTCCTGATAGCGTTGATCACCCCGATGTTGCTGTCCGGTTCCGTAGTCAGTTTCGCTGGCCAAATACCTGGGAAAGCCTCTGCGCAGGATATCCCCATCACCCACCAAGACCGAATGTATGCGGCAGAGCAGTTCTCGAACACCGTCTCAGTAACCGATCCTGTCGATAACAAAGTGCTCGGTGTAATTCCCTTGGGCGATCCCCAACCGACAAACCTCAGCCCGCTCTATCGTGGAGAAGTGCTAACGCACGGCCTGGGATTTTCACCTGATCACAAGACCTTGGTGGTGGTATCAGTCGGCACCAATTCGGTGACGTTTATCGATACCGAAACCAACTCCGTTAAGCACAAGACCTATGTTGGCCGTGCGCCTCACGAGGCGTTCTTTACGCCCGATGGCAAGGAAGTCTGGGTGACGGTGCGCGGCGAGGATTATGTGTCGGTTATCGATGCCAAAACCTACCAAGAGACAATGAGGATCAAGACGCCAGTGGGGCCCGGCATGCAGATATTTTCTCCAGACGGTAAGTACGGTTACGTCTGCTCGTCCTTCACTCCAGAGACGGTAGTGGTGTCCGTAGCTGACCACACAATTGTTGGTCATGTGCCACAGGTAAGCCCGTTCTGCCCAAACATTGCCGCATCTGCTGATGGCAAGCAGGTTTGGTTCACCTTGAAGGACACGGGAAAAGTCCAGGTGTTTGAAGCTACTCCACCTTTCAAGCCACTCAAGACCCTGGATATCGGTCCCATCGCCAACCATGTCAATCTGGTCAACAACGCCAACGGTTCATTTGCCTATATCACTGTTGGTGGGTTGAATCAGGTGCAGGTTTATCGCACGGACAATTTTGAGAAGGTAGCAACTATTCCCGTCGGCAATCTTCCTCACGGAGTGTGGCCATCCGGCGATGGAACCCGTATCTACGTAGGGCTGGAAAATGCCGATGCGTATGCGGTGATCGATACACTGAGCAACAAGGTAGTAGCCAATATTCCTATCGGCCAAGCACCACAGGCTATCGCCTACGTACCCAACGCAGTTACGAAGGGGACGGGGACTGACAACCTCAAGCCTCTAGGTGTCGCGGCTCAAGCCGCGCACCTCAGCCTACAGGTCGTGGGTAAAACTGCTGATCAGCCTCCAACCAGCGTCGCGCTATTCGATCAAGGACTGATTCAGGTGTTGCAAGCCGCTGTGACGGGGCTAGAACCTAAGCAGCCCTACATATTGGCGTTGTCTAACCAACCCGACGGTAGCGGTCCCTTACAACCCTTGTCTGCGTTCACGACAAACCCGGCAGGTTCGGCAGTCGTCAATGCAGTTGGTCCTATCCGGCAGATCGTGCAGAACTATGCGCCTGAGCAAAATCGCTATTTGGTGATCGTGGCCGGCACGCCGGAGCAACTTGGGGCAGTAGTTCAGGTTCAGTCCAAGTAAACGAACTCAGTTGCATGGCGACGCAGCCATATATTCGTGGCTATGCATTCGGACCAAGAGTTTTCAGGTAAGTCTCCCCCATCCGCCGCCCCCCTTCTGAAAACTGGATTCGCTGGTGTCCCGGTTCTCCCTGCGTTCACCTGCGCGACATAACGCTACCGACCTCCGTCCGAGATAACAGGACCTCTGGCATTTCGACTGTGAATTCCGCACTCACAATGCATAGGTTTTGCTTATGCGTTGCATTGTATATCGGTCTTGGACGCTATTTCCCAATCGGCAGAAGATTGCTTCACAAACAGGCAATTACTTCTCAGCAATGCAAATAAAGCGAACTCGACAGGAGACACATCATGAAAACTGTTACCCAATTACTTGCTGTCACCACCTTTGCACTCAGCATTAGCGCATTTGCGGTACCGAGCACTCAGAAAGATCAATTTTTCACTCAGACCGCTGAATACCAACATACTATTGCTTCGGATGGCTCGGATCGTACGCCACAAGGCCAAACCCTCGCGTCCGATGGGGCGGACCACACGCCACAAGGCCAGGCTCTTGCCTCAGATGGGGCGGACCACACTCCACAAGGCCAGGCTCTTGCCTCCGATGGGGGGGATCGTACGCCACAAGGCCAGGCCCTTGCCTCCGATGGGGCGGACCACACTCAACAAGGCCAAATTCTTGCCGCAGATGGCTCAGATCATACGCCAAGCGTGCAAGTCGCGTCTGACGGTTCGGATCGCACTCAGACCCATCGTATGGCGTGACCCCCTTGGTTGCGTCCGCCCGAGCCGGGCTTTATACAAAAAGAATTGCTCTGCTGGTAAACGCTTGCAGGGCCTTTCTCGTTTTCGTGACTGCACCTTACTGAAGAAGATCTTCAAGCCTCAATTAGCCCCTCGGTAGATGACTCTAGTTTTCGGCAGATTCCGTAGATGCGCACAAGTAGGTGGCTTCGGTGGGGGTCAACTCCTACTGTAATTATTCCTTAGCGCCCACCACAGCGCCCCGACCTGCCTTCGGCTCTGGTGCGTTTTACAGCATCGATTAAGGGTTTTAAATGATCGTCTTTGATGAATACAGGCGGGGGGATCAGTCGATAACGAAAGGGGATATGGTTAAAAAACCATGTTTCAGATCCTTTATGTTAGTGGACCTAGGTGGTTGTGACTGGGTGATTACTGTCGTGTTCACCGAATTCGATCAATGGAACTCTTGAAAGATTATGAAGCGTAGGGTTTGTAAAAAAAGACAAGGCGCCACGCTGTAGGCCTGGCGCCTAGAAATTACTAGTTAGGTTTCACCCAAGCCGTGCAATCGCATCCCTTACACCTGCTCCATAAGCCGGGTCAGCTTTGGTGCAGTTTGATATGTGGCGTTCGACCACCATTTCCGACGCACCGTTGATAGCGCGTGCGGTGTTTTCGAACAACAGCCATTGCTTCTCTGGAGTCATGAGACGGAAGAGATCACCAGGCTGCGAGTAGTAATCCTCGTCGACACGATGGTTCCAGTGATCGGCAGCACCTTCGATGCTCAGCGGCGGCTCCGCGAACTCCGGCTGCTCTATCCATTCCCCATAGCTGTTCGGATCGTAGGAAATTGTGCCGCCCATGTTGCCATCTACGCGCATTGGTCCGTCACGGTGGTAGCTGTGGACCGGGCACCGCGGGCTGTTGACTGGGATCTGCGAGTGGTTGACGCCTAGACGGTAGCGTTGCGCGTCACCGTAGGAGAACAATCGACCTTGCAGCATCTTGTCCGGTGAGAAACTGATGCCAGGGACGACGTTGCCAGGGTTGAATGCTGCCTGCTCGACTTCTGCGAAAAAGTTTTCCGGGTTGCGATTTAATTCCATCACGCCAACTTCGATCAGTGGATAGTCCTTATGCGGCCAAACCTTGGTCAGATCGAACGGGTTCAAGTGATAGCTACCAGCTTCATTTTCTGGCATGACCTGGATGAACAGCGTCCAGCGCGGGAAGTCACCCCGCTCAACGCTTTCGTACAGATCGCGTTGATGGGTCTCACGGTCTCCGGCAATGAGTTGTCCCGCTTCGGCATCCGATAGGTTCTTGATCCCTTGCTGGGTCTTGAGTGTGAACTTGACCCAGAAGCGTTCATTTGCGGCGTTAAGGAAGCTGAACGTGTGACTACCGAAACCGTGCATGTGGCGAAAGCTGGAGGGTATGCCGCGATCGCTCATGACGATCGTGACCTGATGCAGCGCCTCCGGCAACGAGGTCCAATAATCCCAGTTGTTATTCGCGTTGCGCAGCCCGGTGCGTGGGTCACGTTTGATGGCGTGGTTCAGGTCAGGAAATTTCAAAGGATCCCGAATAAAGAACACGGGAGTGTTGTTGCCCACCAAATCCCAGTTGCCTTCTTCGGTGTAGAACTTCATCGAGAAACCGCGGATGTCACGTTCTGCATCAGCCGCGCCGCGCTCGCCGGCGACAGTGGAGAAGCGCGTGAACATCGGTGTTTCTTTGCCTATCTGCGAGAACAGTTTTGCCCTGGTGTAGCGCGTGATGTCGTGAGTAACAGTGAAGGTGCCGTAGGCACCTGCCCCTTTGGCGTGCATACGACGTTCAGGGATCACTTCGCGGTCAAAGTGAGCGAGTTTTTCGAGGAACCATACATCTTGAAGGAGAGCAGGGCCGCGGGCGCCTGCTGTTTGAGTATTGTTGTTGTCGACAACAGGAGCGCCAAATGCCGTTGTGAGCTTTTTCATGCGTCCACCTTTAGAAAATCAGTGTGTGTGCGGTGGCCGCCAGCAATCGGCAAACTGGTGAACTTCCCTTCTCAACGGCTATAGACCACCCCAATCGAGACAAACAGCAGTTCAATCCTGATAAACACGAAGGTCCAAGAGAAATGTCGGAGAGCAGCATTGGTACGTTGCTGCGGAGGCATTTTTGGAGAGCTTCTATGACAACGAGGTGTGGATCAGGCGAGAGGTAAGTATGGGCCAGGATTTTGTATTTGCGTCACCTATCAGTGAGGGTTTAACAATATTTTAATCGGCAGTGCATACATCGAAAGAATACTGAATATTGTTTTTATATACGGAAATGTTAGAGCGAATTATTACACCTGATGCTAATTTTTACTTCAGTCGTGATTTGGTTCTCAGAACAACGACCGGGAGGAGGGCAGGTTATTTATACCCTGAATCGCCACCAACCCAAGCACGTATGACTACCGTGCCTAGGTCCCAATAGATTCCTCCAAGATGGCTCCATGTTGAAATAAATTACTTTCATAGCTTTGGAGGTGTTCCTTCTGCATTCGAAACAATTGCATCAATTTGAACCAGCGCATTGTGAGGTAACGCGGAAACACCTATCACTGTTCGTGCAGGGATGCCGTCAGGGAAAAATTTCGTGTAAATTTCATTAACGGTTGTTATATCGTCGATGTTTTTGAGGTGGATATTGATCTTCACTATGTCTCCTAAAAAGTGATTAACATTTTCGACAATCGATTTGATATTTTTCAGACACTGTTCTGTCTGTTCTTTCATGGTGCTACCGACCAATTCACCAGTTTTTGGGTCGAGGGGTAATTGTGCTGATACATGGTTGTAATGTGAGAATGCAACAGATTGTGTTGATAAGGGATGCTTCGGTGCATCTGCCGCATTGTTTGCTTTAATCACTATTCCATGTCTGTCCTCAACAAGCTGCGGTGGCGTACCATTTCCATGTGATACTACCGCTTCAATTTGTACTAGTGCACCCATAGGCAAGGCTGACGCAGCAACTAATGTTCTCGCAGGGTAGTAGGCCAATGATCTGGCGATCGCGGAATGCGGAAAAAAAGCCTTATAAGCTGCGTCCACGGCGTCGATATTCATTAAGTCTGTAAGATAAATATTGATTTTGACGATATCATCTAAAGGTACATCTAGGCTTTTTAAGATATTTTGAATGTTTTTTAAGCATTGCACAGCTTGCTCTTTCACGCCCCCCGCCACCAATTTACGCGTCGATGAATCTATGGGTAACTGAGCACAGATATTATTGTAATGTGAAAATGCAACAGACTGAGAGAATAATAGGCACGATGGTGCACTGTCAGTATTTCGGGAAGTTTTTATAAGATTACCTTCTTGTGGCGCTCCCTCGATAGTACCTTCGCCATTCGACACAAGTGCTTCAATTTGAATTGATGCGCCCATAGGCAGATCTTTAACTGCGATTGTTGTGAGAACCGGTACGTAGTTGGGGAAGAATGTGGAATATACTTCGTGTGCAGAGTCAATGTTTGTAATGTCTTTTAAATAGATAGTTACTTTAATGATGTCATCCATGTAATGCCCGATGCTTTCCACAATCGACTTTATGTTTTGGAAGCATTGCTTGGCTTGATCCCTTACGTTTTCAGAGACTAGCTTCCCTGATGCTGGATCAAGCGGCAATTGAGCCGAGATGTAATTGTAATGGGAGAATGCAACTGTCTGAGAATACGGGCCAATGCTTTTCGCTGCATCATTTGTGTTTCGTGCCAGCACCACGTTAAGGCCACTCATATCAACTCTCCAATCTGGTTTAGGGGTTGCCTTCGCTATCAGCCAAAATCAAGAGATTCTCTGGTAATTCTGCCAGCAATATGATCAAGTCCAGCTCCGTTCCAAGCGAGGATGTAGACTTCTTACATGTGTCTGGGTATTTAATATTACTCAGTTTGGCTGTTTTTTTAATTCCTGATGTTTTCTTTGGGATGCGAGACATGGCTGACCTCCGCATATTCATCAAAAGTCTAGCTTGGAGGCAAATGGAGTGATGCCGAAATTTTCGGAAATATGACCATCGGTAATGCGCTGTACTACCAACTGAATAATAAAAGTAGACTGTTTCGTTAAGAGGAATAAATTACTAATTAAATTTTCTCTTATGCCGGATTATTTTTCCTCGGTCGCACAGCACCAAAGGTCTAAGAAGCAGGAACTGAAAAGCTTGGAAAAAGTTATCGGTATACACACGCGAGTGCGCGAGGTGGTTCGTCCAATTTGAAAACCAAGGTGCGCAACTGGAAATATTTTCCTTGGTCGAAAGCGGAGGAAAGCAAAGCCGAATTATTGTGTGTAGTGATCCATGCTGGCTTAATTGCAGTAGGCGTCAATCGGCACGTAAATGTTGGCAGAGTGATTCTTGAAAATGCTCCAACAGGAAGTCCACAAACACCCTTGTTTTGGCAGGCAAAGATTTTTTTGAAGAGTAGTAAATCGAGACCACACCTAGATCCACATACCAATCAGGCAATAATCGAATCAGCTCACCGCGCTGCAACCAAGGCAACGCGCGATCCAAAGGTAGCAGCGCGACACCTAACCCCATCACAGCACATCTACACAACGCTTCCGGGTCGTTCATGATCGCCACCGGTTTCAGATTGATGTCGACCCGTCCTTCGTTTGAATCACGAAGCGTCCAGTTCAGCAAACGTCCCGAGCTAGTCGAGCGCATTACGATGCCATCAACTCCCTGCAACTCGCAGGGCTCAGTGGGTATAGGCTTGCCTTCCAGCCATGCCGGCGCAGCGACAACCACGAGATGAAGTTTGGCCAGTTCGCGTGCCACAACGCCAGGTGACAATTCCATGCCGCCACCGATAGCGACATCAAAACCCTCACCTATCAAATCCACGCGACGCATTTCCAGCTGCCAATCGGGCACGACAGCGGGGTATCGCTCCATAAAAGTCTTTAGCACTGGCAATGCATAATCGTAAGCGAAAGTCGGCGACAAACTAACACGCAGTCGCCCTGCGGGGATTTTTCGTGATTCGCCAAGCTGGTTCACTGCACCCTGAATGGTTTCAAGGCCTTCCGCGACTTGTTGGTAAAACAACTCTCCCGCCTCGGTGAGGGTGAGACTTCGCGTGCTGCGGTGGAACAGACGCGTACCAAGGTTGGCTTCAAGTCGCGCCACATTTTTACTCACCGCGGCTGAGGAAATCCCTAAGCGTCGCGCGGCTTCGGAAAAGCTGCTGGACTCTGCGGCACGGACGAAGGATTCGAGATTTCCCAGGGTTTCCATGATTACCTCAAGCTTTTGGTTGAAGCTGATTCTACCGATTGAGAACTAGGTAATCCTTAATGCTTTGGTCATGATGGGTTTCCTCCTGAATACCATGATTGGAACGCAAGGACATCATGGCAAAAATTCTCGTCACTGGCGCGACAGCAGATTAGACAATGCGGTCTTTCGTTGGCTCTACTGACGGGCACGCCAATTGATTGCCGACTCGTTTCCGCCTAGGCATTCATCGCTGCTCGGGTTGGTAAAAGCTGGCCAACCAAGGTCGCGATTTTTCACTGCGGCTTGGGCAATGCCATCGATAAAGGGGGCTTTCGACCTGAGCAGTCGTGCGCTTGAAGAACTATTGTGACGTAAGCCTAACGACCTTGATGGCGTTCTGTGGTTGGCCTTCAATGTCTAAGTCTTCGCTGCTTGTTTCTTTTTTTACGTCCAGCGGTATAGCGACCTGGTGGAGGTTTAGTGATGAGGGTATTGGAGATCCACCTCAACACTCATTAATTCACCAGGGAACTTGTGTTTTAACAGGGGCGGTTGCAGGAGCTGAGTGCAACACGGTTATTGAATCGAAGTGGGAGTATCGTGCCGCATCGCAATGGCCTTTTGCATCACCTCACTCATCACTTCGATCGGACATTTGAAATCGAAGCGTTT
>NZ_JADEVO010000057.1 GCF_017114825.1 Pseudomonas gregormendelii
AGCACAAGGTCGGCAGCCTCGCGCTTGAATTCAGCGGAAAAGGAACGGCGTTGTTTGGTCATCTGACACCTCGATCTGGCGAGCATTCTCGCCTAAATGGGTGTCCGGTTTCATTAGACCACTACAGCACGGCTTGCGATTGGGAGATTGCTAATTCTGAATTGCAAGCTAAGCCCGAGACGGAACAGACAGAGGCTCAATGGGAAGCTTCAGAAAGAGCATCAGGAACCACTGATGAAGACATTCAGTTCATGAAAGCTTTACGAAGCAAATAATCTTCCAAGCCTCGCACCTGCGGGGCTTTTTCTTGCGCGCACAAGATACTCAGCAATTACCTCTCAAAAGCGAATCTAGCTCGGTACTTCTTACCGACGGGTTCACGTCATGTCTGTCTCGGTTGCTACAACCCCACGTGCCTTTGCTGCTCAGATTCTTGAGGGTGGCTATTCATGCGAGTCGATTCTTGAGCGGTGCCCAGCCGAATGGCACGGCCTGGTCATGGAGCACGTTCGCGTGACGCAGGATCGTCGAGACATGAACGTGGCCCGACAACAGAAGTTCCGGCCTCCGGCCAAACCTTCGATTCCCCAAACCGCCACTTACCAGGAACAGCACCAGGTGCGCGGCAATCCTGTCGTGGCTGCTGCGCACCTGGCCGCTGTCCGGGCCTCCATCAATTCCAATCGAGCAATTTCACAATGACCTTCCCAAATCGAGGACGACGTAGCCGTGCCCCGCGCATGACCGATTGGACGGTGATCACCGTCGTGTTGATCATCGCCCTGGGCATGATCGCGCCGACCAAGCTGGCAGTAATTCTATACAAGGCCGGGCTTGTCACTGGCGGTGGCGTGCTGGGTTACTGGATCGACCGCGCGCTGTTCCCTTATGCCCGGCCCAACCAAGTCAACCGCATCCACCAGCCAATGGCCGGGCTGCGTCGAGCAATCGTCGTACTGGCCTGCGTGCTTGGCCTGACGCTGGGGCTTTGACTATGGCGCACCTGCTCATCCGTTTCCTCGCCGGTTGCTTCATTGGTTTGGTGGTTGGTTTGGCACTCGGCGGACAGGCTCACGCCGAAATCCCGATGCAGGCCGAACACTACCGGCGCGATCTATCTCGCATTGCTCAGGCGGAATGGGGGCTGGACGCACCGGTTGCCACCTTCGCTGCTCAGGTTCACCAGGAGAGCCGCTGGAAGTTCGATGCGAAGTCTCCGGTAGGTGCGCAAGGCTTGGGCCAGGTGATGCCCTCGACCGCCACTTGGCTTGCTGAGCTGTTCCCGAAAGCACTCGGCAAAGTCGAGCCCTATAACCCTACCTGGTCACTACAGGCTTTGGTCAGTTACGACCGCTGGCTGGCTGACCGAATCAAGGCACGGAACCCCTGTGAGCAGGGCGCCATGTTCCTATCTAGCTACAACGGAGGGCTGGGCTGGTTGATCCGTGACCGCAAGTTGGCATCGGCAAAGGGCGCCGATCCGCTGACTTGGTTCGGCTCCATCGAGCGATTCAACGCTGGCCGCTCTGCGGCTAATTTCAAAGAAAACCGGCAATACCCGCGCCTCATCTTGCTGCGATGGGAACGCCTTTATGTCGATGCCGGATGGGGCAAGGGGTTGTGCCAATGAAAGAAACACTCAAGTGGTTTGCGCCGCTGCTGATTGCGCTGACGTTGTTCGGCTCCGTATTCCTGTTCGTCGAGCACACCCGCCAAGCCGGTTATGACGAGGGGTTGATTGCTGGGAAGGCTGAGGGCGCAGCGACATATCAAAAGCTCAAAGACGAAATAGATGAAGAGCGCCTGGCGCTGGCGCGAGAGGCTCTGGCTAAAGCTCAGGCCGATGCGCAGTCGCTCCTGGAGCAAATAAAGCGTGGTGATGACTTAGCCAGCCAACTCACCACCACCAAACAAGAGCTTCGCCGAAACACCGACAAGCTCAACGGGGAGATAGAACGTGTCACGACTTTATACCGCCGCGCCTTGGATGCGCCGCCTGAGCCTCTGCCTGTTGCTGTGTTTACTACCGGCTTTGTCCGCGTGTGGAACGAAAGCCTCAACCCACTCGCAATGCACGGAAGCCAGCCCACCAGCGGAGCTACTACGTTTGCCGGAAACACCGGAGCCGCTGACGACCTCGACAGCGGAATAACGCCGGCTGTCCTTCTTTCCAACCAAGTGCGCAACAGCGAGAAGCACGCTTCTTGCCGCGCTCAGCTTACAAGCCTGATCGAGTATTACACCCATGGACGTATTTGACCGTGCCACCGAAGTAGAGGACGCGTATCGGGAGGCTGCTATAGCGGCGCAATTGGCACAGGCCAAGAGACCTAATCAAGCCTCCGCTTCGCATTGTGAGGACTGCAACGTGGAGATCCCGGAGCAGCGGCGTGTGATTTTGCCGGGCGTGTTGTTGTGCGTGGATTGCCAATCTATCCATGAACAACTGGGGCGCAAATGAACATGATCGAAATGCCGATGTGGCAACTGTTTGCGTCGGCTGTGACCCTTCTTGGGATCTTCGCCGGTCTGGTCAAGCTTTTGCTCTCTCAGATGGAGCGTCGTCTGGACGAGCGATTTGAACTCGTCGCTAAGGATTCTGAGCGGCTGCGCCAGGTTGAGCTTGGTCTCGAACGACTTCGGGGTGAAATGCCTCTGCACTACGTGCGGCGCGAAGACTATGTGCGCAACCAAACAGTCATCGAGGCCAAGCTCGACGCCCTGGCCCTAAAGTTCGAAAACGTTCAGCTCAAAGGAAAATTGTAATGAACATCGACCACGCTAAGGTCCGCCGCGAAACACTGCGTTGGTACATCCTCCTCACGCTCAACACGTCCCGCCCGGTTGATCCGAATGAAGCGGTGGTGCTTTCGACGATCCAGGGTATTTATCCCGACGCTACGCAGCTGGAACTGCGCCGCGAGCTGGACTATCTGAAAGATCGTTCCTTGGCAACGCTGAAGAAACAGCCGAGCGGCGTATGGATCTGCGGCCTGACCCACTATGGCGTGGACATTGCCGAATACACCATCGACTGCAATCCCGGTATTGCCCGTCCTGAAAAGTACTGGTCCTGACTTATGCCTCCGCGTAGCAAAGTGGCCGCGCTGCCGGCTCAGGTGAAGACATGGCTCGATCACTCTTTGGTCGAGTCGAACTTTTCTGGTTATGAATCGCTTTCCGCTGAGCTGGAGAGCCGTGGGTACTCCATCGGCAAAAGTGCTCTTCATCGCTATGGGTCGGAGTTTGAGGTAAAGCTGGCGTCGCTCAAGTTGGCGTCGGAGCAGGCGAAGGCCGTTGTTCAAGCGGCACCCGACGACGAGGGTGCGGTCAATGAGGCGCTTATGCGGCTGGTGCAGGAGCACCTGTTTAAGTTGTTGATGGCTGACGATGGAAAGATGGATCTGCCGAAGGTGGCCAAGGCCGTTGCTGAGCTCGGTCGTGCGTCCGTTGTCCAGAAGAAATGGCAAGCCGAGTATCGCGAGAAAGCCGAATCAGCGGCTGCCAAGGTGGAGAAAATCGCCAAGAAAGGTGGGCTCAATGCAGAGATCGTCGCTGAGATCCGTCGTGAAATTCTCGGGGTTGCCGGATGAACTTACCCTCCGAGTTGGTAGCTCGATGTTTTCTTATAGCGAGCGGTAGACACCAGCGGCACTTGTCCGTTGCATCGAGGGCATTTCAGTCCGGTCCAGCCGATTCCTCCACTTCGCTGCAGGGTGACAGTCTCTCCTTTCTCGAAACAGTTGCTACACAAGTAATGCTCAGGTACGTCTTTTGCGTGCTCTGGTTTGAGACTGTAGGCGAAGTTGCCAGACTCAAACTTGTGACGTTCATAGCGCTCTCGTGTGTCTGTCTGGGACTTGGCTTTCACCAGATCAGCCTCAAGTTCAGAAATGCGCTTGATCAGTTCCATCTGCTCCAACTGTGCTGTCATCATTTGCTGCTGAATATCCATAAGGCTTCCAGTCAGATCAAAGACTCGGCTTCTGATCACCTCTTCATCACGGAGGGTAAGCAGGCTCGCGGCAATATCTTTCGTTGCGTTGGCGCTTGCAACAGCAGCGCTAAACCATTCCAGCATTTTTGGAGCTCCTTGCAGTTGATTCGGCCATTGAATCTTATCACTGGTGGCACTGTATGAGCCTTGAGACGCAACTTAAGAGCACTGCCAACTTAGATACGCCAGCGGTCCTCCTGGAGTACCAGAAAGACTGGATAGGCATCCGCGCTCCGTTAAAGGTAGGTGAGAAATCTCGCCGTATAGGCCTGACGTGGGCAGAGGCCGCAGATAACGTCTTGGTCGCGTCCTCTGAAAAAAAGGCAGGCGGACAGACTGTTTATTACCTGGGCTACAACCAGGATATGACGGTGGAGTACATCCAGGCATGCGCAATGTGGGCACGGGCCTACAACTACGCGGCTGAGGAAATTGAAGAAGGCATTTGGCCGGACAGCGACCCGGACAAGCACATCAAGACCTACACCATCGGCTTCCCCAGCGGACACCGAATCGTCGCGCTCACCAGTCGGCCATCCAACTTGCGTGGTCGCCAGGGCGTGGTCGTGATCGATGAGGCGGCGTTCCACCAGGACTTGGCTGAGTTGCTCAAGGCGGCATTGGCTTTGCTGATCTGGGGTGGTGAGGTCCATGTCATCAGTACCCACGACGGCACCGAAAACGCCTTCAATGAACTGATCAACGATATCCGTGCTGGCAAGCGCAAGGGTGCATTGTTTCGTTGCCCTTTCCGTGAGGCGGTCGATGATGGTCTGTATCAGCGTGTGTGCTTGCGTAAAGGGATTGAGTACAGGGAAGAAGAGGAAGCAGCTTGGGTTCAGGACGTCTATGACTTCTACGGCGATGCGTCGGAGGAGGAGCTTGATTGTGTCCCATCTCAAGGCGGCGGTGCCTTCCTCAGCCTGGCCCTGGTCGAGCAACGCAGCAATCGTGAAGTGCCAGTGCTTCGTCTTGCCTACCCGCAAGGGTATGAGGTCCAGGAGGAGCATATCCGCTTGGCCGATTCCCTTGAGTGGTGCGAAGAAAACTTGCTCCCGCTGCTCAATGCTATTCCTTTGGATGTGCAGAGCTTCTATGGCATGGACTTCGGTCGTAGCGGTGACCTATCGGTGATCTGGCCGTTGGTCAAAGAACAGAACCTGCGCAAACGCACCCCCTTTGTTGTCGAGCTGCGCAACGTCCCATTCAAGCAGCAGTTTCAAATCAAGTGCTACATCATCAGTCGTCTGCCCAACTTCTTAAAAGGTGCGGACGATGCCAGGGGCAACGGCTCGCAGTTGTCTGAAGACACTGCCATCGAGTTTGGCTTCAACCGTATCGAACGAGTGATGCTCACCGAGGGCTGGTATCGGGACAACATGCCGTTGTTCAAAGCCGCTCTTGAAGACGACACCTTCTATGACATCCCCGCCGACAAAGACGTCGTCAGCGACGTGCGCGCCTTTCGCGTGGTCAAGGGTGTGGCGCGTATCCCCGAAAAACGCACCAACGAGAAAGGTGAAAAGAGCGGGCCAAAGCGCCACGGTGACGCCGGGATCGCGGCCGTACTTGCCGATTACGCCTCTCGCCAAGATGTCGAGATATTTGAATTTCACCGCGTCCCGCCATCAGGCAGTCACGACCGTACGGTTCAGACTGGCGGCGGCTGGCGCTCTAATAAAGGCATCTGGTAATGACCCAGTCCCGCATCGTTGACCAGCATGGTCGTCCCGTTCAGCTCGATCAGCTAACCGAAGAACTCGCCGCGCCTCGACTGACTGGCGTGCGTCAAGTTTGGCACTCGTCTGTCGCGAGCGGTCTCACTCCGCAACGGCTGTCGAACATTCTCCAGGCCGCTGCCGAGGGTAATGCTCACGATTATCTGACGCTGGCTGAAGAAATGGAGGAGCGCGATCTGCATTACGCCTCCGTTCTGGGCACTCGCAAACTTGCCGTGGCTGGCCTGAATATTCGTGTCGAAGCGGCCAGTGATGAGGCTGAAGATGTCCGTCGTGCCGATGCAGTGCGTGAGGTGGTCGAGTCTGCCGAGTTCGGCGAGCTGCAAAGCGAAACGGTAGATGCCCTGGGCAAAGGTTTCTCAGTAAGCGAAATCATTTGGGACCGAAGCGGCAAGACTTGGATGCCGGATCGGTTCGAGACTAGAGATCAGCGTTTCTTTCAGTTCGACCGAGAAACCGGTCGTGAGCTGCGACTCCTGGACGAAGCCGACATGGTCAACGGCGTTGCTCTGGCTCCTTACAAGTTCATTGTGCATCTGCCACGCATCAGATCCGGCTTGCCAATCCGTGGCGGTTTGGCACGGCTCGCGGCAGTGGCCTACATGTGCAAGGCGTGGACGTGGAAAGACTGGATGGGGTTCGCCGATATCTACGGCATCCCTATGCGGATTGGTCGCTACGGCCCGAACGCCAGTAAGGATGACATCGGTATTCTATTGTCAGCTGTCGCCAATCTCGGGAGCGATGCAGCCGCAGTGATCCCAGACAGCATGCGGATCGACTTCCAGAATGCGGCGAACGTGGCGGGTGCTGGGGACTTCTTCAAGGGCTTGGCCGAGTGGTGGGATAAGCAGGTCAGCAAGGCCGTGGTAGGCCAGACGATGAGTGCCGACGACGGCGCCAGTCTTGCGCAGGCCAAGGTCCACAACGAAGTTCGACTTGATCTGCTGGAGGCTGATGCCAAAGCGCTCAGCAATACCCTCAATCGGCAATTTGTTCGACCGTTCTGCGATCTGAACTTTGCACCAGGTCGTCGTTATCCCAAGCTGATCGTTGATGTGCCTCAGCCAGAAAACATTGAGCTGCTTATAAAGGCACTCAAGGATTTGGTTCCGCTTGGCTTGGAGGTTGAACAGTCCGTCATCCTGGACAAGCTCAATCTGCCGTCGCCGGCTGAAGGTGCGAAGGTGTTGGGCAAACCAGCGGCAACTCCGGCAATTGCGACCGCTGCCAACCGTGAACAGTCGACCAAGCAGGTCGATATAAAGGACGTAGTGGACAACCAGGTCAAGACTTTGGAAGCCTCTGCAGCTGCGCCACTCGGCGATATGGTTGAAGCCATCCGCGAGTTGCTTGACTCGGTCAACAGCTTGGAAGAGTTTCGTGATCGCCTGATCGAGGTCTATCCCGACATGAACGCTAATCAGCTCGCCGATGCGATGGCTGATGGGTTGGCAGCTGCGAGCCTTGCCGGTCGATATGATGTACTGAGGGGGCTTTAATGGCTGTCTCTCATGGCTCGCTGCCGTTCAAGGAACAGATCGACTACTTCCGTGGCAAAACGAATGTGCCCACCCGCGTCTGGACGGATATTTACAACGTCGAGCACGACTGGGCTTTCGTCGTGGCGGGTACGACTAAGCACAACCTGCTGGCGGATATGCGCGGTGCCGTAGAGAAAGCCATAACCAGCGGTCAGACCTTGGAACAATTCCGGGCTGGCTTCGACCAGGTCGTCAACAAACATGGCTGGGAATACAACGGCGGTCGTGGATGGCGCACTCGCGTGATCTACGAAACGAATCTACGGCAGTCGTATAACGCTGGACGTGAAGCCCAGATGGCTGATCCAGAACTGCGCAAGCGTCGTCCATTTGGCCTTTATCGTCATGGCGACAGCGCCAATCCTCGGCCCCAGCATCTTGCATGGAACGGGACCGTGCTGCCTTTGGATGATTCATGGTGGTCGACTCACAGCCCACAAAATGGATGGGGCTGTAAGTGCAAGAAGTTCATGGTCAGCCAGCGTGACATCGACCGGCAGGGTCTGAAGGTCGGGCCAGCGCCGGAGATCGAGTATGAGAATCGCACCATCGGCGTGAATAGTCCCAACGGCGCACGCACCGTCCGGGTGCCAAAGGGCATTGATCCGGGGTTTGATTTTGCACCTGGTCAATCTCGGCTCGCGACTGCCGTTCCTGCCCTTCGTGCATACGATCCACTGCCTGAGCCTGGTGCGCGGTCAAGTAGCGTCCAGGGCGCTGGGCTCCCGAACAGACGCGCACCAGGTGCGCTGCCTCCTGCTCGTGAAGTGTCCGCTGACAAACTCTTGCCTGAGGGGCTACCCGATCAGGAGTACGTCGAGCGATTCCTGGCAGAGTTCGGGGCAACGAATGCTTCGCCGGTCCTGTTCAAGGATGTGACGGGCGATGCGGTGGTGGTTGGTCGTGAATTGTTTACCAATGCCAAAACGGGCGCTTTGAAGATCAAGAAGCGTGGTCACGCCCGTGAGCTGCTGTTGCTCGCTGAGGCGATAAAAGATCCAGATGAGGTGTGGGTGCGACTGGAATGGTTGTATGCCAAGAACAAGGCAGTCGTGCGGCGCCGCTATATATCGCGCTACCAGATCGACGGTGATCCGGTTCCGGCATTGTCGGTGTTCGAGGTGGGTGATGACGGCTGGGATGGTGTGACGACATTTTCACCGGATGCAGATAACCCGGACTACCTGGAACAACTCAGGATCGGCGTACGTCTGTTCCGTCGCTCGACACTCGACGAATAAATAAACCACGCGCCGCCACACGTGGTTTCGCTCTGAGTGTAGGCCTGGAGGTCCTGGCGGGGACTGCTCACTCAATGAACGTATTTCGATAGTAGGAGATGCACATGGCAGGCGCAATGCTCAATGTCGAAGTGGGTGACAGCCGGTCTGGTGCTGCCTTGGCCGAATTGGCGGAGCGGTTGGAGGATATTCGTGTCCCACTCCTGGACATTGCCGAATACCTGCAGCAATCCACGGACGAGCGCTTTAGACAGCAGGTCTCTCCAGATGGGGCTCCATGGGCACCGTTGGCCGCGTCCACTATCGCTAAAAAGAAGTCGAGCCAGATCCTACGGCAGGACGGGTTTCTCCAGGACACGATCCGGCATAGGGTCAGCGGCGATGAATTGGAACTCGGTTCGGATCGTCCGTATGCGGCGATCCATCAGTTCGGCGGCAAGATCGAGCAAGGCGCTCGGTCGCAACAGGTTTACTTAAAACACAAGAATGGCCAAGTCGGAAATCGGTTTGTCAAAAAGAGGCAGTCGAATTTTGCCCAATGGATAACCCGAGGCGCGACCTCGACAGAGATGCCGGCTCGACCTTATCTGGGGCTGTCCTCATCAGATGACAATGAGATCCTCGCCATCGTGTCTGACTACCTTTCCGAACCATTGGAGGTCGGTCCAAGATAATCGCGATGACGGCGTTTAAAGAGCCTTACAGGTACAACGACGGCGGTAGTTGTCCGCGAATAGCGTTAGACGTGCGTTAGATTTTGTTCTGGAGGTATTCCAGACTCATAGCGGTAGCCAGATCGACAAAGATCCCGCCAAAATACCCAGTTCGTGTAATTTCCCCGCTCCAGGTTGAACCCCAAAATTCTTGTATGGGGTTGAAACTCCATCGCTGATCAATGCCGCAGAAACTGTCGGCATGAAAACATTACTCGCCCTCAACACCGACCTCTCAGCAGCGATTGCCTTTGCCAATGGCAAGGCGCCAGATTGGGTCGAACTGATTCCAGCCGGTCCAGTCGTCACTGGTCGTGATGGCCGCACCTGGTTGTTCGATGGGCAGGCTCAGCAAATGGTGCTGGGTTTGTTCACGGCTCGATCAATTGAGCTGCCCATTGATTGGGAGCACGCCACCCAAAGCCGAGCACCGAACGGTGAAGAGGCTCCGGCTGCCGCCTGGATCGCCCAGCTGGAAATCCGCGAAGGTGGCTTATGGGGCCAAGTCAACTGGACCCCCCGTGGCGGCGAGCAAGTCGTCGCCCGTGAATATCGATACCTATCCCCCGTATTTGATTACGAAGCCGACGGCGGACGCATTGTGCGCCTGGTCAGTGCCGGCCTCACCAACGTCCCGAATTTCCTCCTCACCGCTCTCAACCACGAAAACCCGGAGTTCAATGTGAAGCTCTCTCCTGCGCTATTGGCATTGCTCGGCCTGCCCGAAGCTGCCACCGAAGCCGATGTTATTGCGGCGACGACCCAACTGAAGCAAGCCGCGAACACTGAAAAGACTCCAAACCTGGCGACCTTCGTTCCGCGTGCCGATTACGAAACCCTGTTGTCCCGTGCCACCAATGCCGAGCAAGCGCTGTCGACTCGCGTGAAAACGGAGCGCGACGCATCGGTTAGCGCCGAGATCGATGCCGCCCTGAAGCTCGGCAAGATCACACCGGCCACCACTGACTACCATCGCGCAGCTTGCCAAGAAGAAGGTGGCCTGGAGCGATTCAAGGCGTTCGTCAATGCGGCGCCGGTTGTGGGCGAGCCGTCCGGTTTGGATGGCAAGCCGAAACCCGTTCTCTCTACTGCCCTCAACGCCGAGCAGCAAGCCATGTGCGTCCAGCTGGGTGTTGATCAAGAGCAGTTCGCCAAAACGCTTCAGAGCGAGGGCTAACCCGTGTCGCTGACTCAAGACCGCAATACCTCAATGAAGGCCACCGACATCCTGGTGCTCGGCATGGCTGCTAGTTCACGAATCTTTGCGGGCAGCCTGGTGATGCTCAACGCGGCCGGCTTTGCCGTGTCGGGTAGCACCGCGACTGGCTTGACCTATGCCGGGCGAGCTGAAGAGTTCGTCGACAACACGTCCGGTGCGGCCGGCGCAGCTCGTGTGGCAGTCCGCCGTAACAAGGCTTTTAAGTGGACCAATGACGGCTCCATCGCACAGGCCCAGCTGTTGAAGAGCGCCTATGTGGTGGATGACGGAACTGTTGCGGCCACTGATGGGGGCGGCACTCGCTCCGTCGCAGGCCGGATCGTTGGCATCGACTCCGACGGTGTTTGGGTCGAGTAACCCTCTATATATAGGAGCGCATTGCGCATGCTGGTAAATAAAGCTTCGATCAACGCGGCGTTCGTCGCACTCAAAACACTGTTCAACAACGCCTTCACCACCGCCCCCAGCAACTGGGAAAAGATCGCGATGAAGGTGCCGTCCAGCACCGGCAGCAACCTTTATGCGTGGCTGTCGTCCTTTCCGCGTATGCGCCGCTGGATCGGCGAGAAGCACATCAAGAGCCTGAAGGCGTTCAAGTACACCGTCGTCAACGAAGACTTTGAGGCCACCGTTGAGGTCGACCGCAATGACATCGAAGACGATTTGCTAGGTGTTTATGCGCCTCAGGCGCAAATGGCGGGCTACTCGGCCAAGCAATTGCCGGATGAGATCATTTTTGATGTGGTCAACGCGGCTTTCATCAGCCCGTGCTACGACGACCAGTACTTCTTTGATACCGATCACCCCGTAGGCGATCAAAGTGTCAGTAACAAGGGAACCAAGAAGCTCTCAATTGAAACTCAGGCGCTCGCTCGGGCCAGTTATGGCGCCGCCCGTACGGCCATGGGCAAGTTCATGGATGAAGATGGTCGACCTCTGAACATCACGCCGACCGTTCTCCTGGTGCCAAAGGCGCTAGAAGACGTTGGCCGAGCATTGCTCACGGCTGACCGTTTGGAAGATGGTAAGACCAACATCTACAAGGGCACTGCCGAATTGGTGGTCTCCGGTCGCCTGACTTCGGACAATGCCTGGTTCCTGCTCGACACCAGCCTGCCGGTGAAGCCATTCATTTACCAGGAGCGTAAGGCCCCGGTATTTGTCCAGCAGATCGACGCCGAAGCGGACGATGTGTTCAACCGTAAGAAATTCAAGTTCGGTGCCGAGGCACGTGCCGCTGGTGGCTATGGCCTCTGGCAGACCGCCTATGGCTCCACCGGCACGGACGCCTAAGCCATGGCCTTGTTCATTAAAGCGTTGCGCGACGGCTTCCGTCGCGCCGGGGTCGCTCACAGCAGTGCGGGCACTTACTACGCCGATGATGCATTCAGCGAAGAACAGCTGGAAGCACTCAACGGCGAGCCGCAACTGATCGTGCTCGAAGGTGTGGAAGAACCGGAACAAGGTGGCAGCGATGCGGGCGAGGACGGGGTGGAAGGTGGTGGCACACAAACAGGCTCGGCGCCTGGTTCGTCGAAGCCTCAGGCAACTGGTGCTAAGACCGGCCGTGTGAAGGCGTCTAAATGAATCTCTCACTACCTGGTGCGCTGGTCCTCATCGCTCGTTTCGGTGCCTCGGAAATGGCAAGTCTGGCCGTTCCCGACACCTTCAATCCCATTGAGCCTGCTCTGCTGGAAGCAGCAGCCAGGGGCGACGATCTGACGGGATGGGATGCTGATGATGTGGCGGCCGCCGTTGCGGCGCTGGCACGGATCGCCGATGCCGCCACCCGTGCCCGGAGCGAGGTTCAGTTCTACCTGCGTTATCGCCGCCTGGGTGAAGACGCGCCGGCTTGGGTCGCCGAAGACCTGCCCGAGCTGACCCGGTTTCATCTGTACGGCGAGAAGGCCAATGCTGAGTCGAGCGTGCGGCTGCGTTACAAGGACATCATCAAGCGGCTGGAGAGTCTGGCCGCTGAAGATGAAAAGCGCGGGGCATCTGAGTCAGGCCAGTCAGGCTTGGCCATCACCCATGCACCGCGACTGTTCAGCCGCAATACGCTGAGCCGTCTCTGATGTTGGGGGATCTGGAAGACGCCATTGAGGCCAGGCTTGCGGAGCTGAAAAAGCAGCTCCCGCGCCTGACGATCAAGACGTATGGCGGCGAGCTGAGTGATCCAGATCTGCTGGTTGATCTGATCAAAGGCACGCCATCGGTGATGCTTACCACGCCTCGGGTGGTGTTCCGTCGCCAAGGTCAGCGCCGATATAACGCTGCAGTGGTGTTCCGCCTGGTCATCTCCAGCAAGTCAGTCCGAGATGAGAAAGCCACTCGGCGCGGCACCGTCACTGCAGATCCGGGCAGCTACTGGATTTGGGAAAGCTGTATGCGGCTGCTGACAGGCTGGCAGCACAAACCTGATGGAGCGCGTGCCTCACCTACTGAGTTCGCCAACCTGGTCACCGGCAAGTTTCAGTCCGATCACCTATCGGTGCTTGGGCAGAGCTTTGCCATCGATCTGGATTGGGTGATCCCAGAGGAGCCGCTGCCAGACCTCGAAGGCATCGATATTTCGTACCACGTTCCGAGCGACAACCCCGAGACAACTGCAACAGACAACATCGATTTGAGGAATCTGTAATGCGCGTAATCGCCACGACAGATCCGGTGCCTATGCAGCCGGATCATTTGAATAAAAAGGCGGGGTTCATCCAGCCAGAGCCGGCCGAGGCGGTAGAAGTAGCCAACACCTCCTACTACCAGCGCCGTATCGCAGCCGGCGAATTGCGCGTAATTGCTGACACCAAATCGCCCGGTCGCAGTGCCAAACAAACCGCCAAAGGAGTCAAGTAATGACTATCGACTTTGACACTATTCCAGCAAGCATCCGCAAGCCGGGTGTGTACATGGAGTTCAATACCAAGTTGGCCGTGCGCACTCTGCCGTCCAACGCGCAAAGCATTTGCCTCATCGTTCCTTTGGACGAAGATGCAACCGCCGTTGCTCATGTTCCTGGTCAGGTCTACAGCGCCGATGAGGCCTTGGCCCAGTTTGGTGTCGTCGCTCAGGAGATGGTAGCTGCAGCGATAGCCACTTACCGTTTCCTGGCCATTTCGTGCGTTGGTGTAACCGTGACCGACGGTCAAGAGCCCGACATCAGTGCCGCGTTGGCTGCAACTGCGATGGGCAAATTCACCATCCTGGTGCCTGCCTGGTTCAGTCAGGCTGCAATGACGGCCCTGCGAACTCACATCAACACCTACACCGATTCGGTTGAGCAGCAATCGATCCTGGGCGTTGGCGCCTTGACGTCGACCATCTCTGCAGCGACTGCGATGGCCACTGCGCTCAACTCGGGACCGATTACCCTGGCGCTTTTGCCAGGCACTGCGTCGACTTCGCGTCAGGTCGCTGCTGCCTACGCGGCGCTGATCGCTTCTGAAGAAGATCCGGCCCGACCTTTGAACACCTTGGTCTTAACCGGCATCAAGGTGCCGCCAATCGCCAGTCGGTTAGGCCGTACTGAGCAGGAGACTTGCCTGGCCAACGGCATCACGCCTTTGGAGGTTGGGCCGGGTGACCAGGTGCAAATCGTCCGAGCGGTCAGCACTTATACAAAGAACGCCACCGGGGCGACGGATGTGTCGCTGCTCGACCTGACCACCATGCGGATTCTGTATTACTTCCGGCAGGCGTGCCGTGATCGTATCCGTCTGCGATTCCCGCGATCCAAGCTATCCAGCAGAACGCCAGCTGCAGTGCGTAGCGAACTGCTCGACGTTGCGAAAAAGTGCGAAGAGCTGGAGATCCTCGAAGAGGTCGATGCCAATGCGGGCGCCCTGATTGTTGAGCGTTCGCTGCAAGACGTGAACCGCTTGAACGCTTCCATTCCCGCCGATGTGGTGAACGGTCTGCACGTGTTCGCCGGTCGCATCGACCTGCTCCTGTAATCCTAGGCCGCACCTATGTCAGATATCTATGTTGGACAAATCGTCCTTTCCATCAATGGTGAAGACTACGAGATCAAGAGTCTTGAGCACACGCTGAAGACCGGTCGCACCATCGTCAAAACCATGAACCGTAAGAAGCGGCCCTTGGGTACGGCTTCCGGCGTTGAGGATTACGACCTGCGCGTATCCGTGGCCATTCCCAAGTCGGGTGAGCCGAACTGGCGGGCGATGCTGGACGCCAAGATCACCATCGAGCCGGTGGACGGTGGCGGTGATCGCGAGTCCTGGACGGGTGTATCGCTCATTGAAATGGGCAGCAAGTACCAGCTCGAAGGTGAAGCGACCCGCGACCTGACTCTGGCCGCACTTAACTACTACACGGAATAAAGCGATGACTGTCGACAAGCGTTGGGATGGATTAACCGAATCGGGTGAGCTGGCAGTGGGTGTGTACTTCGCGGGCTCGCGTCACAAAAGCTTTACCTTGCGTGTGCCAATGGCAGGCGATTTGGTTGGTGCTCAGCAAGACAATCCACAGGGTCCGCTTCAGCTGATTACCGTTGATGTCTTCCGTCGTCAGCTATTGGCCTTGGGTGATATTCCGGCCGCATCGCTGACAACTGAGTTGCTCCTGGACGAGCTGACTGAGACCGATCTGGCGCTGTTAGGCCGGGCCGATGAAGTTCTGGAAAAAAAGCTCGCGCCGCCGAGCGCGGTTCCAACGACTGGCGACGTATCGAACACGCCCTTGTCCGACACGGCTATCGCTTAGATGAAATCCGGTCGATGACCCGTCCAGAGATCGAGGTGCGCCTTGATCTTCTGGTGGGTCGCAAGAAGGACACCACCCGATACGTCAGTAAGCGCAAGGGCAAAACCAAATGACTCCAATCGTATACATCAGCCTTGATCTGGCGAGCTTCGAGGCGCTCGACGCGAACATGCGCGCCCATCGCGTCAACGCGTTGGCATTACCAGATGCAAAGGCGCCGATGGATGCGTTCCAGGAAGACCTGGTCATCGCGGCTGAGCGTCTCGGATTCGTGCCTCCTGAACCGGGCGTGTTCTGGATCAACATCCAACCAGGTGGCCGAAACACATTGTGTTGGAGTGCCGGCTCTGAGGCTGGGCCTGCGCAGAAGTGACCAAAGGCCCGGAAACGGGCCTTTCTTCTTTATATAAAGGCGTGCAGGAGTTTCATCCATGAGTTCAGATCTGCGCGTAGCGCTCCGCATTCAAGCCACGTCGGGCAACAGTCGGCGCGAGATTCAAGCCATTGAGCGAGATCTGCGCAAGGCTGGAAAAGACGGCGCCAAGGCGTTGGCCGATGAGTCTGGGAAGGCGACCAATGCGATAAGCAAAACGGGTCAGGCGGGTGCCGCCAGTTACAAAATTATCCGTCAGGCCATGCGTGAAGCCACCACCCAAGGCAGTGGCGTGTTTCGTCAAGGCGTCCAACAAACTACGTCAGACCTGAAGCAACTTGGCCAGGTTGGGCGCCAGGCTGCCCGTGAGACCAAAGCCGAACTGGTCCGTACTGCTCGCGAGGGCATCGATCCTCTGCGCCAAAGTGTCGACCGCACCGAGACCAGCTTTCGACGTCTGGCTCTGAATGGCGGTCGCAATCTTCGGTTGCTCAAAACGCTGGCCACTGGCGTCCGTGAAGAATTCAACCGCATTAAAGGGCTTGGCACTTCGGTGCAAGGGCGGTTGGCGGGTCTTGGGGTTGGTGTCGGTGTTGCGGCCGGGTTGACCGGCAGCGCCAGGCTCGACCGCCAATTGATCCGGACCCAGCAGACTGCCGGGATGACCTCGGCTCAGCGTGATGAGTGGCGTCAGGAAGGCTTTCGTATTGCGAAGACGTACGGCTTGGATCGTGCAGGCGTGGACAGTGGCTTCAACACACTTATTGCCTCTGGCGTGAACTATGACGCCGCCAAGAAGACTGCAGACGCCATCGGGCAAACCACGGCCGTCAGCGGAGCTGACTCGGCGGTACTGGGCAAGGCCACGGTAGCCGGCGCCAGTGCGTTCAACATCGACCTGAACAAGGCCGGTGCTGCCCTCGATCTGCTGCAGAAGATGACGGTGGCCGGTCGCCTCGGTAACGCGGAGCTGGAGAACCTGGCCGACCTGTTTCCCAAGATCGGTGGATCTGCTCAGGCGGCGGGCATGGGCCTGTCTCAGGCGCTCGCATTCGTCGAGACGCTATCGACCGTCGAGATGCAGCCGGATCGCCTTGGAACACTGGCTGACTCGACGCTTCGGGTCTTCAGCGTGAAGCAATACCGTGACCAGGTCACGAAAAGCAGCGGCGTGAAGTTCTTCAATGGCGACGGCAGCTCGCGCAATCCAACGGATGTTATGGGCGATCTGAAGCGCAAGTATGACGCCATGAAAACGGATCAGCAGCGGGCTCAGTTCATGGGCACGGTGTTCAAGAGCATGGACCAGGATACTGTTCGAGGCATGCGAATCATGCTCGGCGGTGACCGGCTTGCGACCTTTAATGACCAGACCGCAAAAATCAGCGCTGCAGAGCCCGTGCTCAATCGAGACCTGAAAGAAAACACCGAAAGCGCCACGGCTGTGGGCAATCGCATGAAGACCACCTTGGGTGAGGCGATTGACCGTATGGCACAGCCGCTCAACAAAGGGTTTGCTCAGTTCGGAAGCTACCTGCTCGATGACTTGAACCTGACCGGTGAGCAGATGCTGGGCGGCGGACTTGCGATGGGCGCTGGGGGTTACTACGCCGGGCGCGGTGCCAAAGCGGGCGTCGGTGCGCTGCTGAACAAGTTCATGGGCGGACCTGAGACTCTCAAGAACATTGCGGTCGGTAAGGTGCTGGAAGAAGCGACGGGCGTCACTTCGGTATTTGTCACTAACTGGCCGAATAACATTGGCTCGGGAGGCTCGCCAGATATTTCGTTAGGGTCCGAGGCTAAGGGCGGCAGTAGCTTAGGGCAGTATGCCAAGCTGGCTTTCGGGTATGCGCTGAGCAAATCCCCTTACATCGCAGGTGCGTTGATTCCAGGCTCTACGCCTCAGGATGACAAAAGTCGCGAGGATCTGGCCCGGCGTAGCAAGTTACTCGACGGTGGCCAGCGAGCCTATCAGGTGGCGTTCTATCGCAACCGTGGCGACCTGGCCAGCCAAAACCCCGATGCATCATCAGCTTGGCTGTCGGAAAACGCCAGGCGCCTGACCCATGATCAAACCGGCCTGACAGCCGCGGGCACGTCCGTTTCCGGTGCCAGTAGCTGGGCTGCAGGAATGGCCGCCAAGCTGGTCAATGCGGGCATTGCTCCCATGAGTTCGGGCAGTGCCAATCAAGCCGCTGAACAGCGTCTGAACGCACTCCTGGAGAAACCACTAATTATCGACCTGAGGTTTGACTCTGAGGCGTTTCAGGCCGAGATGGAGCGACGTGTGGGCATTCAAATGAGGCGTGGATAATGAGCTGGTCAGAGACGCTGTTGGATGCCTCTTTCCGGGGTGTCCCCTTAGATGTGATCGATGAAAACCTGCAGGCGCAGAGGGCAATTGCTCAGCACGGCACGCCCTACCAAGACGGTGATTCGGTTGAAGACTTGGGTCGGGGTGCCAGAGCCTTTGCCATGCGGGTTGTATTGTTTGGGACGAACTACGAAATAGCCCTGCAGGCTTTGCTTGCAGCACTGGACACCATTGGGCCAGGTGAACTGGTCCATCCGATTTATGGCAGCGTCAGTGTCATAGCCTACAACTGGAGCGTTCAGCACACCGCCAACCGGCCGGATTACGCTGAGGTCTCCCTGCAGTTCATCGAGCAAAAGCCTGATGAACCCTTCTTCAAGCGCCAGTTCGTCTTTGTCGATGAGGCGAGCCTGATGTTGGGCGACGAGTATTCGTGGCAGGACGGCTTGTTCGATCTGTTGGCCAGTGTGGACTCCCTGGTAGCCGACGTGCAGGGCTGGATCGGTGGAGGCTGGACCGGCCTACTCGAAAGAGCTCTTGGGCTGCCCGGTATTGGCCTGCGCCTTGAGCAGCTGCGTTCACAGATCATGGGCGTCGTATCGGGCGTGGTCTCGATGGCGAAGGGCGATCCGCTTTCAGCCTTCGACCCGCTGGTGAATCTAGCTCAGACCCCGACTGAAATTAGAAGAGCGATCCAGGACAGTACCCCAACCACCTCAAGCGATCTGCTTGCCCGTGGTGGTGTTCCTGCAGCTGTACCAGGTGCATCGAGTCTGACCGGCGAAGCCGGGAATGCTGGGGCATCCTTGCTTGCTTCGGCGCGCCAAGGTCAGACGCCGTCGGACGAGGCCTTGCCTAAAGCTATGCCCGCCGATCCACTGGCGGCATCGGGTATGGCATTGGTTGTCCTGGTCATCACTGAGCTCGCACTTTCACATGCTCAGGCGGCATCAGTGGTGATCGAGGCAGAGTCCGAAATCCCAACGTTGAGCCCGGATGAGCTGGAAAGCCTGGTTAACCTCGTGCGCTCGTTGATCCAGTCAGCAATCCTGCTGCAGCGCCGTCTTTACGGTATCGAGGACGCCTTGCCAGTCATTGAGTCGCTTCGCAACATTGCCCACCTTGTTCAGGCTCGGGCTCGTTCAGTCATCCTGCAGAGCCCGCCCCTGATCCTGCGTACCGTCCAAACTCCAAGCAGCCTCCGCCTGTTGGCGTTTCGCTGGTACTCCGATCATTCACGGGCAGCCGAGTTACTCCGGCTCAATCCAGGACTGACACGGCCGTACAGTATTCCTGCAGGGGAGGTGCTGCGTGCCTACGCCAAATGAAGCCATCACATTGACCATTGGCGGGCTGGCCCACGCGACGTGGGACGGCTGGTCAGTTGAATCGGATCTGCTTACCCCTTCCGATGCCTTCGAGATGGAGTTGTACACCCGCGAGACAACTCAACTGCCAAGCGTCCTGGTCGAAGGTGCGCCATGCATTCTGACTCTGAGCGGTGATCGTGTGTTGACGGGCCAGATCGATGAGTTCGAGCACGATGTCTCGCGCCAGGGCATCGCCATCCGTATTAACGGTCGTGACGGTGCCGCATCTTTAGTGGACTGTTCCTCTCCATTCGTGGCGATGCGTGAGGCTTCACTGGCAGATATCGTCAGCCAAGTGGTCAAGCCCCTGGGCGTGAGCAAAGTCGAGATAAGGGCGGCGTCAGCCAAGACGCGACGACGCATTCAGATTGAGCCAGGTCAGTCAGCTTGGGAGGCACTTCTGCAGGTCGCCGAGGCCAATGGGCTCTGGCCATGGTTTGAGCCCGACGGTCGGTTGGTGATCGGCGGCCCCGATTACATCAGTGCGCCGGTTCATACACTGGTGATGAACCTGAACGGTCAAGGCAACAACGTCGAACGGCTATCAGTGCGTCGCTCTATCGCTAACCGGTTCAGCCAGATCACAGTCTTGGGGCAGCATGGTCAGTATGACAATGACGGCTACGATACGACGCGGTCTCACCTGCGTTCGGTCATCCAAGACGAGACGCTGGCCAAGCGTGGGATCTTCCGGCCGAAGGTGATCGTGGACAGTTCGAGCGAGAACCAGGACATGGCCACCACCCGTGCCCGTAAGTTGCTTGCTGACAGCCGTTTGGAAGGGCTTGAGATTCGCGCCGTAGTGAAAGGGCATCGCACTGCCAGCGGTAAGGTGTGGGCACCTGGCCAGCGTGTCCAAGTGCGAAGTGAGCCACATGGTGTGGATGACACTTACTTTCTGATGTCGCGCACCCTTCGGCTGACCCGTGGCCAAGGCGCCATTACTGAGCTGCGCTTGCGCGAAGATAAGATGTGGGTGCTGGACGGCAATCCTGTGAAGAAGCACAAGGGCAAGTCCAACAAGGACGGCGCGTTCATCGAACTGATTAAGGGGCTATGACAATGTCGATGGCGCGAATGATGCGTGAGCAGGCGAGTCGAGAGAGGCAACAGTTTCGCCAGGCCTTTCGCGCCGTGGCTGCCCGTAACAAACACGGAAAGCTTATTGGTGTTGATATGCAAGGCCTTGCCGGTGAAACGGTCTCGGGTGAGTTGTTCCAGCACTACGGCTTCACCTCAGCGCCTCTGCCTGGTGCCGAATACATCGCTATACCGGTGGGTGGTAATAGCAAGCACACCGTAGTTGTCGCCAGCGAAGATGGTCGCTACAGGATCACGCTAAAGGATGGTGAAGTGGCTTTGTATACCGACGAAGGCGATCACGTTCACCTCAAGCGCGGTCGGGTGGTCGAGGTGGTGACGGAAACGCTCTTGGTTAAAGCCGGCACGAAGGTTCGCTTTGAAACGCCGCTGCTCGAAACAACTGGCGACGTCAAAGTGGATGGCAACATCAAGGTGGATGGCGAAGTCGCCGACCGCACTCGCACCATGCAAGAAGACCGCGAACTCTACAATGGCCATGGCCACCCGAACGGGCCACCACCTTCTCCGCAGCAATGAGTTTCGTGCATATATAAGAAACTCCTGTCTCTCGCTCGCAAGTTCATGCTGTCTGGCATGGACGCAGGCATAAACCCAACTACTGGCGATTTGACGGGTCAGCGCATTACGACGCTGGCAAACGCCGTCTATCTACGCCTCATGACTCCCCTCGGAAGCTACTGGGCCGCGCCCGAACTCGGTTCGCGTCTGCACGAGTTGAAGCGGGAGAAGGATGTGGCCCGCGTTAGCGGCCTTGCCATTCAGTACGCCAAAAACGCCTTGAAATCCTTGATCGATGACGGTCGGGCGACCTCTATTGACATCACGGCAGAACGCGCTGGCGATGGTTGGTTGAAGCTGTTGGTCGAAGTTTCTACCCCGGCCGGCAGGCAGACCTTTGAACATCTCGCGAGCGTGATCTGATGCCCTACGACGCTCCCAAATTCGATGCCATTCGTACTCGCGCCTTGCGGGAAATTCGTTCGCTTGCTGCGGACGCAGACGTTACCAGCGATAGCGACAACTTCGTTCGCGCTAGCTCAACGTCGGCGATTGCCGAGGGCATTCACCAACAGGGCTCATGGACTGCCAGGCAGATATTCCCTGACACCGCCGACTTCGAAGAGCTGAAGAAGCACGCGGCCACACGCGGTGTTTATCCAAAATCCGCCACCTTTGCAGGCAGTTCAATTGCAGTAAGTGGAAGTCCTGGTGTTCCTTTGCCCATGGGCTCTCAGGTTCGCCTGATTGCTACGGGGACCGTTTTGTTCACGACGGCCACCGTGCCGATTGGATCTGGCGGGACCGGCATTGCACCTGTTTCTACAGCAGAGAAAGGCGCCTTCCTTAATGGGCTGGAGGGTGCTGCCGTTTTGACCAGTCCGCCACTCGGGATTGATGGTGGTTGTACCCTTTCCGCTTTGATTGGAGGCACTGACGACGAAATCCAGGAGAGCCTGCTTGGTCGTTACCTGGACGTGCTTCGCTTTCCGCCAAGCGGCGGATCGATTGCAGATTATCGCCGCTGGGCGTTGTCAGTGGACGGCGTATCAACCGCCTTAATCATCCCCAAGCGTCGTGGCGGTAATTCGATTGACGTGGTCATTACGTCAGCGGGTAGCCCTTCTTCTGCAGCAGTCATCGCGGCGTGCCAGGCATACATCGAGACTGTAGCTCCGGCCGGGGCCGATATTTGGGTGATTACACCCGCTGTCATAACCGTCGATGTGCGCGTAAGGCTCAAGCTACAGACCGGATTCAGCCTGGCGGACCTTCAAGAGCCGTCTGAGTCTGCGGCTGCAGCCGTGATCGATCCGTTGGTCCCATTGGAAACCCTTTACATCCTTCGTCTGACAGCAGCATTCAGCAGCTTGGCAGGGGTTATTGACCTTCAACTGGTGACGCCTGCGAACAATATTTCAGCATCCGATGATCCATCGATAATTAATTGGATTCGTCTCGGAACAGTAGCTGTGGAACCGATGGCATGAGCGAAGTATTAATTGAGCAACTGCAGACGTTACTTCCGCCAGTTTCATACGATCCAAACGGCAGGAACTTAAAAGCACAGTTAGCTGGTGATGCTGCAGTTCTGGGTGACGCTTTAGTGGGTATTGACGCTGTAGAGAAGGCGATATTTCCGGAGTCTGCAGGGGCGTTTATTGCGGATTGGGAGCGGATCTATGGGCTGACTCCATCGCTCGACGCAACGCAGGACGAGCGGGTGCAGGCCGTTCTTGCGGCAATGGGGGATCTGGGCGGGCAATCCATTCCCTATTTTATTCGCCTGGCATCGTTGTTTGGTGTGGCCGCGAACATTGAGAGCTTCAGAATTCCCGTGGTCGGATTAGTGAATGCGGGTGATCCGATCTATTCGGGTGATTGGCCGTATACCTGGCGCGTTGACGCGCCGCTTGTGGCTTACCTCAACGCACCTATGGAAGCACGCATTGAGGAGCGTCGCCCAGCCAATACCGACGTGGTGTTTGGGTACGGCAAGGAAGTCATTCTGTTGGTTGCTAGTTCAGTCGATCAGCTTTTCAACACCATTAATTACGTCATGCCCTCCAATATGAGTACGAACAATGCCTGAGCAACCAACTATCGAAGCGCTGATTGCCTATGCTGGGCAGCTTTCTGAAGCCGCTGCGCAGGCCAGCGCTGCTTCCGAAAAGCAGCATCAGATTATTAATGGTAATGCGCAAACCGATGTTTTGACGGAGTCTGGGCCGGTTCCGTCTTTTGCCAAACAGGCGGTGCAGGCTCAGGCGAAAGTGACGGAAGTATTGATTGATGTCGCTTCAAGGATGGCGGGGCCACTCCCTTACGGCAGTGTTGTTTTAGGCTTGCTAAATACCGTGAGTGGCGGCTATTTCAATGTGCTGAGCCCTGAAGCTAGCGAAATTACGATCATGTATTTGAATAACAATGGCGTACCGGTGGAAGTTAAGCGGGCGTCCAGTGCCGCAGCTGACAGTTTGCTTCTAAACGCAGGCAAGGATTTTCCACTTCGAGCGGCCACAAGAGGTGAGAAGGATAAAACCCCGTTTGTATCTGCCGCAGTTGCCAGCGTCAACGCAGGGCGGTTGCAGGAGCTGAGTGCAACACGGTTATTGAATCGAAGTGGGAGTATCGTGCCGCATCGCAATGGCCTTTTGCATCACCTCACTCATCACTTCGATCGGACATTTGAAATCGAAGCGTT
>NZ_JADEVO010000058.1 GCF_017114825.1 Pseudomonas gregormendelii
GGCGGTGGCGGTGGCGGTGGCGGTGGCGGTGGTGAATGTCAGGCCGTCATCGCTGGCAAGCCAGGCTCCCACAGGGGATCGGGTGTCTGCGGGATTGGCGACTGGCGCAAATGACCCAGTCAGTCGTGAGTCACCCGGGCGCGCTTGAGCAGTTTTTTGCAGCGTTCGGACAGGTGCAGCACCCGCAGGTGTTTACCGGCCTTGGCGTAGCGCTCGCGCAGGGTCATGAGCGCGGCAATGGCCGAGTAGTCGACGAAGCTCAGGTGGCGGCAGTCGATGGTCACCAGGTCGGGGTCGCTGGCGGGATCGAACTGGTTGAGAAACGGCGTGGTCGAGGCGAAGAACAGCGTGCCGTGCAGGTGATACAGCTTGCTGCCATCGGGCTCGATATGCGTATCGGCATACAGCTCGCGCGCCTGTTGCCAGGCGAAGTTGAGCGCCGCAATGACGATCCCGCAGAGCACGGCCGTTGCCAGGTCGGTGAACACCGTTATCACGGTGACCGCGACAATGACCAGCACGTCGTTAAGCGGCACCTTGTTGAGCACTCGCAGCGACGCCCAGGCGAAGGTCTGCTGTGACACCACGAACATCACCCCAACCAGCGCCGCCAGCGGGATGCGCTCGATCAGCGGCGACAGGAACAGCACGAACAGCAGGATCAGCACCCCGGCCACCACGCCGGACAGTCGACCACGGCCGCCGGAGCTGAGGTTGATCACGGTCTGACCGATCATCGCGCAGCCACCCATGCCGCCGAACACCCCGGAGACCATGTTGGCCGCACCCAGTGCCACACACTCGCGATCCGGATAGCCACGGCTCTCGGTGATTTCGTCGGTGAGGTTGAGGGTCAGCAGGGTTTCCAGCAGGCCGACCAGCGCCATCAGGATCGCGTAGGGGGCGACGATGCGCAGGGTCTCCAGGTTCCACGGGATGTCGGGCAGGGCAAAAGTCGGCAGGCCACCGGCGATGTGCGCCATGTCGCCGAGGGTGCGGGTCGGCAGGCCCAGCAGGAATACCGCCAGCCCCACGCCGAGAATCGCGACCAGCGCTGGCGGCACGGTACGGGTCAGGCGTGGCAGCAGGTAGACGATGGCCATGGTGACGGCCACCAGACCGAGCATGATGTACAGCGGCGCACCACTGAGCCAGGCGTCACCGCTCTTGAAGTGTTCGAGTTGTGCCAGGGCGATGATGATCGCCAGGCCGTTGACGAAACCGAGCATCACCGGGTGCGGCACCATGCGTACCAGCTTGCCCAGCTTGAGCAGCCCGAACGCCAGCATGATCAGCCCACCCAATAGCACGGTGGCCAGCAGGTACTGCACACCGTGCTGCACCACCAGTGCGACGATCACCACCGCCATCGAGCCCGCAGCTCCCGAGACCATGCCTGGGCGACCGCCAAACAGCGCGGTGAGGGTGCAGATGATGAACGCACCGTAGAGCCCCATCAGCGGGTTGAGATGGGCGACCAGGGCAAAGGCGATGCATTCAGGGAGCAGGGCGAACGAGGTGGTGAGTCCGGCCAGGACATCGGCGCGCAGACGTTGTGTTTTCATGGGGTACCCAAAATTACGGGCCGCTGGGGCGTGGCCGGGAAAGAGGGTGAGGATGTTACGGAATCGGGGGAGATCAGGCTACTTTGGGGAACTCGGAAACGCCATCGCGGGCAAGCCCGCGATGAACGATGACTCGGTCTAGCGCAAACTCACACCATCTCGTCACGAATCCAGTCAACCACCGAAGTCCGCTGCGGTGCCCAGCCCAGCAGTTGCCGCGCATGCTGGCCGCGCACCCGGCTGTTGGAGCCCAGGCCATAGTTGGCCATCTCATAGCCCCACTCGGCTTCGGCATCCTTCAGCGGCCAGTCCTGGGGCTCACCCAGCTTCAAGGCTGCCGCCATGGCCGTGGTCATGTCGATGAACGAGGCCTCGCCACTTTCGACGAAGTAGAAAGTACCGGGCACGTTGCGGGTCAGCGCCAGCAGGTACAGGGCAACCACATCCTCGATATGCACGTTGGACCAGATGTTCCGGCCGCTGCCAACATGGCGCACCACCCCGCTCTTGCGGGCCTGTTTGAGCAAGCGTGGCAATTGCACGCTGTCGCGCTTGACGCCCAGGCTGTGGCCGTAAATCAGTGTGTTGCAGATCACGGCCGAGTTCACGCCGTCCTGCGCCGCTGCCAGGATCAGGTCATCGATGGCAACCCGGGCGGCCTTGTCCACCGTCGGCTCTGGCAGGTTGTCTTCGAAGTAGATCACGTCGCTGGCCTTGCCGCCGGACGCATCGCCGACGATGCTCGACCCGCTGGTGTGCAGGAACACCTTATTGGAACCGCGCAGTGCGTCAAGCAAGGCCTCCACCGCGCCGCGGTGGTCGCTGCTGGCGGCGTTGATCACGGCGTCGGCAGCCCGGGCCTGGGCGGCAAGCATGGCGCTGTCGTCCAGCGTACCGATGACCGGGGAGATGCCCAGGGCGCTCAGCTCGTTGGCCTGCTCTGCGCTGCGAACCAGGCCGGTGACCTGGTGGCCCGCCCGGACCAGACCCGTGGCGATCGAACCGCCGATGAAACCTGCAACGCCAGTGACGAATACGTTCATGGAGAAACTCCCTGCGTGAATAAGTGATGGGTCCAGTATTGAGCACCCCGCCCTCGGGAAACAGGCCGCAGCGCCCAAATCACTTTTGCGCTGGAGTCACGAATCAGCCGTTGAACTGCGCGTTGGCATACGCTGCCAGTTTGCCCTGGATGAAGTCGAGGAAGCATTGAATGCGCAGGGCAAGCTGCGAGTTGCGGTAGTACACCGCATTGATCGGCTGGCGATAACCGCTGTTGGAATCCTCCAGCAGCACCTGCAGGCGACCGGCGCGGATGTCCTCGATGGTCATGAAGTGCGACAGGCAGGCGATGCCCTGCCCCTCCAGCGCCAGATGGCGAATCGTCTCGCCACTGGAGGCGCTGATGCTGGCGTGGATCGGCCAGCGGTCGCCGTGTTCATAGCGCAAAGGCCACTGGTTGAGGCCCTCGTTCTGGGTGAAACCGAGCAAGCTGTGGGCGCTCAGGTCCGCCACGGCCGTGGGCGTCCCGTGCCGCTCCAGATACGCTGGGCTGGCGACGATGTGCAACGGGCTGCACCCCAGGGAACGCGCGTGCAGGGTCGAGTCGGCGAGGGTACCGATGCGGATGGCGATGTCAGTGCTTTGTTCGAGCAGGTCGATGAGCAGGTCGTTGCTGTTGAGCTCCAGCTGGATGTCCGGGTAGAGCCGGCGGAACTCGTCGATATACGGCACGATGGCGTGCAGCATGAAAGGCGCTGCCGCGTTGATCCGCAGGCGCCCGGACGGCGTCTGCTGGCGGGAGCTCAGGCGCTCTTCGAGTTGATCCATCTGGTCGAGGATCAGCTTGGCCTGCTCGAAGAAATACTTGCCCTCTTCTGTCAGGTCCATGCGCCGGGTGGTGCGGTTGATCAACGTGGTCTCGAGCTTGGCCTCCAGCCGCGACAACGTGCGACTGACCGCCGAAGGCGTTTGCCCCACCTGCTCGGCCGCAGCGGAGATCGATCCGCATTCAATCACGCAGACGAAAATCTGCAGTTCATCGGATCTGGCTTTCAAGGGTGTCCTCTTTTCACAATCGCCGTGGCATCTGTCGCCAGGATCACAGCCTGCGACGCTTGCATTCCACTGTAGGAGCTGGCGCAGGCTGCGATCTTTCAGGCCGTCGCATCCGATAGTAGCCTGAAACCTTATGCAGACAGGCCTAACACCTCGCTCAGATGCTGCTCATAACGGGCAATGTCGGCTTCAATGTTCGGGCGTTTCATGACGTCAACGCACAGGAAGGTGGGCAGGCTGGTCATGCCGAGGAACTCGTTGGCCTTGTGGAACGGGAAGTACACCGCGTCCACGCCCTTGGCTTCAAAGAAATCCGTCGGATCATCGAATGCCTGCTGCGGAGCATTCCAGGTCAGGGACAACATGTACTGCTTGCCCTGCACCAGGCCGCCGCTGCCGTACTTCTGCGAGGCATCGGAGCGGGTGCGGCCGTCGCTGGCGTAGAGGCTACCGTGGCCTTCAGTGAACACTTCGTCGATGTACTTCTTGACGGTCCAGGGCGCGCCCATCCACCAGCCTGGCATTTGGTAAATGATCACATCGGCCCAGAGGAATTTGGCCACTTCTTCAGCGACGTCATAGCCCTCGTCGATGAACGTGGTTTTCACGTCCACGCCGCCTCGGTCCAGAACGCTCAGTGCAGTTTCGTGCAGAGTGGTGTTGTAGCGACCCTCGGAGTGGGCAAACTTTTTACCGCCATTGAGCAACAGGACTTTTTTCATGAAAGGTCTCGGAAGGTTTGAATTCGATGGCGGCAGGGTATCGGCCCGCCTCGCGCGGAATAAGCCCTGATGTGACAAAACTCACTTGACCCACAAGCACGAATCCAGCACCTATTGTTGCCTTAGACTGCGATCCGATATGCTCAGGCCCTCCTCCGCTAGCCGCTGATCAGCAAGTGGCCGCCCAGCACGCCAAGGCCAATGAAAAATACCCGTTTGAACAAGGTGGCGCTGATGCGCTGGCGCAGCCATTGCCCCAGCAACATGCCCGCCACCGCCGGGATCAGCGCCAGCAACGATGCGCCCAGCTCGCCCCCGCCCAGAGCGCCACGCCAGAACAGGCCGGCGGCCAGGGCCAGGGTCGAGACGGTGAATGACAGGCCCAGTGCCTGCACCATCTGGTCCTTGCTCAAGCCCAGCGCCTGCAGATAGGGCACCGCCGGAATCACGAACACGCCCGTGGCGGAGGTGATGACGCCGGTCAGCACGCCGCACAATGGGGCGAGCCAGCGTTCAGTACGGCTGCGGACCTGCAGGGTAGGCAGGAACAACCCGCTCAAGGCGTAAAGCAGCAATGCCGCGCCCAACCCCCGCACGACCCAGTGCCCGCCGGCCATACCAATCCACAGCGTGCCCGCTCCTGTGCCGAGGAAAATGGCCAGGAGCATCGCCCACAAACGTTTGACCAACTGCCGCAAATGCCCGCCGAATGCCAGCTGCCAGAGGTTGGTCAAGGTCGCGGGAATGATCAGCAGCGCAGCAGCCTGCGCTGGCGCCATAGCCAGACCAAGCAAACCCATGGCGATAGTCGGCAGGCCAAGGCCGATCACGCCCTTGATCATGCCCGCCAGCAAGAAGGTGGCAATGACCAGGACAGATAGTCCTAGGCCGAGGTTTTGATAGAACGCAGTCAGAGTATTCATGGGTCTATCGTGGTGCTGGGCAGGAGGTTTGAAAAGCTGGCTTATACTGAGGGTGCCTCTTGCTGTGGCTGAGGCTAGGTTCCTGGTTGTGGCAGCCGGCGCTTTCGCGGGCAAGCCCGCTCCCACAGGGTGCGGGTATCGTGCTCAAGATTGCGCAGCGCCTCCATCACTGTGGGAGCGGGCTTGCCCGCGAAGGCGGCAGCCCAAACGACACACCTCTGCGGACCCACCATGCACTTCGACCTCACCGACCTGCGCCTCTACCTGAACATCCCCGACAGCGGCAACATCACCGCTGGCGCAGTCCGCAGTCATTTATCCCTGGCGGCAGCGAGCGCACGCATCCGGGCGATGGAATCGTCCCTGGGAGTGGATTTCCTGGTGCGCGGCAGACGCGGAGTCACCCCCACCGCTGCCGGCAAAGCCTTGGCGCAACACGCCCGGTTGCTGCTGCAACAGGCCGACCGCCTGCAACAGGACCTGGCCGAATATGCCCAGGGCGTCAAAGGACAAGTCCGGTTGCTGTGCAACACCACGGCGATGAGTGAATACCTGCCCGAACTGCTCGCCGACTTTCTGCTCAGCCATCCCAACCTGGACATCGACCTGCAGGAATTGCCCAGTGCGCGCATCACCCATGCGCTACGCCAGGGCGCGGCGGATCTGGGCATTGTCTCGGATGCCGTGGACAGCAGCGACCTGCAAACCCGCCCGTTTCGCGACGACCCGCTGGTATTGATCATGCCGCCCGACCACCCCCTGGCCAGGCTCGGCGCCCTGAGCTTCAGCGACACCCTGGCGCACGACTACGTTGGCCTGAACAGCAACAGCGCCCTGGCGATTTACCTGGAAGAACAGGCGCTGCATATCGGTTCCCGCCTGCAGATTCGCATCAGGGCCGATGGCTTCGATGGCGCCATGCGCATGGTCGCCCGGGGGGCCGGGCTGGCCATCGTGCCGCAGGCGGCAGTGGCACGCTGGCCCGGCGCGCCAGCGTTGCACAGCATCGCGCTGGCCGAAGCCTGGGCGCAGCGCCAACTGCTGTTGTGTGCCCGCGACTTCGCGCAACTGCCCGGTTACGCCAAGGCCTTGCTGCATGCCTTGACTCTCCCCTGAGGGGCAGACTTTACCCTTGGGTTTTCCTCTTCAAGGACAGCCACGATGGGCAAACGGATTCTGGTGATTCTCGGTCACCCCTCGAGCAGCAGTTTTTGCGCCGCCGTGGCCGAGCGCTACACCCAGTCAGCCCTGCGTGCCGGGCATGAAGTGCGCCAATTGTTTCTCGGCCAGCTGGCGTTCGACCCCGTATTGCGTGAAGGCTACCAGCAGGTACAACCCCTGGAGGCCGACCTGCTGCAAGCCCAGGCGGATGTCTTGTGGGCCGAGCAACTGACGCTGGTGTTTCCGATCTGGTGGGGCGGCATCCCAGCCTTGCTCAAGGGCTTTTTCGACCGGGTGTTCCTCCCCGGTTTCGCCTTCAAATACCGCAAAGGCAAAGCCTTCCCCGACAAACTCCTGCACGGTCGCAGCGCGCACCTGCTGGTGACCATGGATACGCCGCCCTGGTACTACCGCTGGTTCTACCGCATGCCCGGCTTGCATCAAATGCGCAGGACCACGCTGCAGTTCTGCGGCATCAAGCCCACCAGGACGCTGACCTTCGGTCCGATTCTCCACTCCAGTCACGCGCAGCGCGAGCGGTGGTTGCAGCAAGCCGAAGCTATCGCCAGTCGCTGAGTGCGCCGATAATGCCCCGGGACTCATTAAAGGGAATTATTGATGTACATCGGCCAGGCTGCGCAGCGCTCCGGAACCACGATCAAAAGCATCCGCCATTACGAGGCGATCGGCCTGCTGCCGGTGGCCGAGCGTCAGGGTAAATATCGCGTGTACGACCAGCAGAGCGTCGAACTGCTGGGCTTCATCAAATGTGCCCAGCAACTGGGGTTCCGCCTCAAAGAGCTGCAGGCGATTTTCGCCGGCCATCAGGGAACCCAAGTGCCGTGGGCATTGGCCCATCAGGCCATCGCGGCGAAGAAGCAGGAGATCAGCGAGCGGATGGCTGCCCTGGCGCGGCAACACGCCCAACTGGTGGAGTTTGAACTGGGTCTCGAACAGGCCCAGGCCGCTTGTCCGCTGGAGACGCTTTAGGCGCCTGCGCGTTTCTGGACACCCCGATGTCGAGCACAGACAACTCGCCAGCGGGCGGGCGCTATAGGGTGCGACTTCGTTCTTGCATCCACTGCCCGGAGTCCACATGACCGCACCTATTACCGTTCTTCGCGACACCCATCCCCTGCCGGTACTCGATGCCTGCAAATGGGAAAAACTCGAAGGCGATCCGCACACCGTCAATCTCAACGCCTACACCAGCGAAGACGGCAGCAAGATCATGGGCACCTGGATCTGCACGCCGGGCAAATGGTATGTGGAATACGTGAAGTGGGAGTACTGCCATTTCCAGGAAGGCTACTGCGTGATCACGCCGGAAGGCATGGCGCCGATCCATCTGCGTGCAGGGGATATCTTTGTCGTTGAGCCAGGGATGAAAGGCACGTGGGAAGTGGTCGAGACTGTGCGCAAGTACTTTGTGTTTGCCTGATGCATAGAAAAGATCGCAGCCTGCGGCAGCGCCTGCACGGGAATGTATTCACCCTGTAGGAGCTGCCGCAGGCTGCGATCTTTTGCTTTTGCGAATTACCCGCTTTTACTGGGGTTTGCGATAGCTGTTGATGATCGCCGAGAAGTCTTGGCCACCCTCCCCGCGCAGGCTCATTGCCTGATACAACTGCTGCGCCACGGCGCCCAGCACCACAGGCTGGTGCGCCTGACGGGCCGCCTCAGTCGCCAGCCCCAGGTCCTTGAGCATCAGTTCGGCACCGAAGCCGCCGGTATAGCCGCGCGACGCCGGAGCGGTCTCGACGATGCCCGGCCACGGGTTGTACATCTCCGAACTCCAGCAGCGCCCGGTGGAGCTGTTGATGATCCCGGCCAGCACGCCGGTGTCGATGCCCAGGGCATCACCCAGGGCCATGGCTTCGCTGACGCCGACCATGGAAATTCCCAGCAGCAGGTTGTTGCAGATCTTGGCGATCTGCCCAGTGCCGACTTCGCCGCAATGCACGATATTGCGGCCCATCTGCGCCAGCACCGGTTGCAGCGTGGCAAACAGCTCGGGCGTGGCACCGACCATGAATGTCAGGGTGCCGGCAGCTGCGCCGCCCGTGCCGCCAGACACCGGCGCATCCGCCATGGCCACGCCTTGTTTGGCAGCAGCGCTCGCGACTTCACGCGCCGTCTGTGGGTCAATGGTGCTGCAATCCACTGCCGGAACGCCTTCGCCAATCCCCGCGAGCACGCCGTTTTCACCCAGCCACACACTGCGCACATGCACGGCGGCCGGCAGCATGGTAATCACCAGCTCCGCACCTTGGGCCGCCTCACGGGCGGAGGCGCTGATGCTGCCGCCCAGTTGCTCCAGCTCCGCCAGCACGGTGGTGTTCAGGTCGACCAGCTTGAGGTCATGACCGGCCTTGATCAGGTTGCGTGCCATCGGCGCGCCCATGTTGCCCAGACCGATAAATGCGATTTTCATGGACCACTCCTTAGCGCAAGTTGATGGTGGTGTTCACACCGTCGTTGACGCTGTTGTCATCGAACCAGCGACTGGTGACCGTCTTGGTCTGAGTGTAGAACTGCACCACTTGCTTGCCATACGGGCCGAGATCGCCAAGCTTGGAACCGCGCGAGCCGGTAAAGCTGAAGAACGGGACCGGCACCGGGATCGGGATGTTGATGCCAACCTGGCCGACGTCGATTTCATTCTGGAATTTACGTGCCGCCGCACCGCTCTGGGTGAACAGGCCAGTGCCGTTGCCAAAGGGGTTGGCGTTGACCAGGGCGATGGCCTCGTCCAGCGTATTGACCTCCAGCACCACCAGCACCGGGCCGAAGATTTCCTGGGTGTAGATCTGCATGTCGGTGGTCACCCCGGAAAACAGGGTTGGGCCGACGAAGTTGCCCTGCTCGTAGCCGGCCACACTGATGTCGCGCCCGTCCAGCTCCAGCTTCGCACCTTCCTTGATGCCGCTTTCGATCAGGTCGAGGATGCGCGCCTTGGCGCGCTTCGAAATCACCGGCCCAACGTCGGTACCCGGCTCACTGCCGGCATTGACCTTGAGTTTCTGCGCCAGTGCTTTCAAATCAGGCAGCCATTGCTTGGCCGCGCCCACCAGCACCACCACAGACGTGGCCATGCAGCGTTGACCCGCTGCGCCAAAACCGGCACCGACCAGCGCATTCAGCGCCTGTTCGCGGTTGGCGTCCGGCAGCACCACGGCATGGTTTTTCGCGCCCATCATCGATTGCACGCGCTTGCCATGTTTGCCCGCCAGGTCGTACACGTGAGTGCCGACCGCAGTCGACCCGACGAAGGACACCGCCTTGATGTCCTTGTGGGTGCAGAGCGCATCCACCACATCCTTGCCGCCGTGCACCACGTTGAGCACGCCCGCCGGAACGCCCGCTTCGATCGCCAGCTCCACCAGCAGCAGGGTCGACAGCGGATCCTGTTCGGAAGGTTTCAACACGAAGGTATTGCCGCAGGCAATGGCCATCGGGAACATCCACAGCGGAATCATCGCCGGGAAGTTGAACGGAGTGATACCGGCGCACACGCCGATCGGCTGGCGCAGGGTGTAGGTGTCGACGCCGCTGGCGACGTTCTCGGCGAACTCGCCCATCTGCAGGGTGCCGATGGAACAGGCATGCTCGACCACTTCCAGGCCACGGAAAATATCGCCTTCAGCATCGGCAATGGTTTTGCCCTGCTCGTTGCTCAGCACCACGGCAATGCGCTTGGAGTGCTCGCGAATCAACGCCTGGAGCTTGAGCATGATGCGCATGCGCGCGCCGATCGGCGTCAGCTTCCAGGTCTGGAAGGCGCGATGGGCAGCGGCAATGGCTGCGTCGACTTCCGAGGCGGTGGCAAACGGAACCTTGGCGAGCACTTGCTGAGTCGCCGGGTTGACGATGTCGTGCCACTCGGTGGATTGCGACTCGACCCACTCGCCGTCGATCAACAGCTTGACCTTCTGCACGGTGGTTTCGTTGGGCGTGAGCGATGCGTTCATGTTGGGTCTCCTGGACTTGTTGTTATCAGGGAGCCAAGGCGAGAAAGTCGCCTTGAGATGAGGCGTGTGTCGCGAATTGGTTGTCGGACGGTTTTTGGAGTATAGATGTGCAAACTTCTAATAAGAACGCACATAAAAGCCGGTCCATCATGCAAAAAAACATCACGTCTCTAGGCTCGCTGAACTGGGATGACCTCAAGTTTTTCCTCGAAGTCGCCCGCACCCGCAAGGCCAGCACCGCCGCCAAGCGCCTGGCAGTGGACTACACCACGGTGTCGCGGCGCATCAGTTCGCTGGAAACGGCGCTGGGCACACTGTTGTTCGAAAAATCCCGCACCAGCGGTTTTGTGCTGACGGCCGAAGGCCAACGACTGCTGGGTTATGCCGAATCGATCGAGAGCACCCTGCACATGGCCTGCGAGCAGGTGTCTGGCTCCGGGGTGGCGTTATCCGGGCATGTGCGCATGGGCTGCACCGAAGGGTTCGGCAGCTTTTTCATCACCCCGCAGCTGAGCCATTTCGTCGACGCCTACCCGGCGATCTCGGTGGATATCCTGCCGCTGCCGCACTTCATCAGCCTGTCCAAGCGCGAGGCCGACATCGTCATCGCCCTGGAGCGCCCTGAGCATGGCCCGTACGTGCGCTGCAAATTGTGCGACTACCGCTTGCAGCTGTACGCGACCCAGGACTACCTCGACCAGCACCCGCCCATCCGCCGTCCCAGCGACCTGGCCAAGCATGCGTTCATCAGTTATGTGGATGACCTGGCGTTCAGCTCGGAGCTGCTGTACCTGGCCAACGTACTGCCCGGCGCCAGCGCCAACCTGCGCAGCACCAGCGTCATCGCGCAGTTCGTCGCCGCGCAACAGGGCCGGTCGCTGGCCATCCTGCCGTGCTTCCTGGCGGCCCAGGATCCACGGCTGCTGCCGGTGCTGCCGAGCGAGATCAACATCACCCGGCAGTTCTGGATGTACTGCCGGGAGGATTTGAGGAAGCTCAAGCGGATCACCCTGTTGTGGGACTACATCCGCGGGGTGACCGAGCAGAATCAGGCCCTGTTGATGGGTGAAAGCCGCGAGATGCTGTTCGCCGATTAGCCGGCGGATACCACATCGACACACGGCGGTTCTCGGTGCGGCCGGCAAGTCGGCCAGTTTGCGTTACTGGCCGGGGGCCTCATTCAGTTCAAGCATCAGCCCACTCAGGCGCTTGACCTTGCGCCGCACGGCCTCTTCGAAGACGCCGGCCCGGGGTTCTATCAGGGTGAACCAGTTTTTTGCCCGGGTGATTCCGGTGTAGATCAGCTCCTTGGTGAGGACCGGGTTGAGGGCGTCCGGGAGGATCAGTGCGGTGTGGGCAAACTCTGAGCCCTGGGATTTGTGCACCGTCATCGCGTACACGGTTTCGACGTCATTGAGCCGGCTCGGCAGTACAAAACGCACACCACCTTGACCATCGTTGCGCGGGAATGCCACGCGCAACACCTGCTTTCCGGCTTCAGGCCCCTCGCGTTCCGGTAGCTTGAGCGCGATGCCGATGTCACCGTTCATCAGCCCCAGACCGTAGTCGTTACGCGTCATCAATACCGGGCGTCCTTCGTACCACTGCTGATCGTTATCGATCAATCGGGCCTTGAGCAGCGCGGCGGTCACTCGCTGATTCAGGCCTTCCACGCCCCAGGGGCCCTTGCGTACGGCGCAGAGCAACTGGAAGGCGTCGAACGCCTGCAGCACCTGGAGAGCCCAGTCGGCCCAGCAGGTATCCTCAAGGGCTCGGCCAGGCGCCGGGCGCTGCTGGCGCAGCAGGCCGAGGTAATGCCGATAACCCTGCGGCCCATCGCCGTGACCTTCAAGCAGCAAACGCTCCAGCGCCCGGTCCTGTTCGCCCTTGAGCGACAGGCTGAACACGTCGTCGTGGCTGCGGGCGGCCAGCAGTTTGCGCGCCTCTTCAGGCTGCTGCTGATTGACCCGGCGAGCCAGCTGGCCAATGCCGCTGCCCTCCCCGAAGCGGCGAGAATGGCGCAGCATCACCACTTGTTGCGCCAGCGGGTGAACGCCTTGGGTATCCTCGTGCAGGTCGCTGTTTGCCAGGCTTTCGCCACTGACCTGCTCCAGCCACTGGCGAGTCTGCGGGCTGTACCAGCCGGCTTCCGCGTCACGGCACAGATCGCCCAGCACGGCGCCCGCTTCAACCGACGCCAGCTGATCCTTGTCACCCAGCAGCACCAGTCGCGCATGGGCTGGCAGGGCATCGAGCAGATTGGCCATCATCTCCAGGTCGATCATCGACGCTTCATCCACCACCAGCACATCCAGTGGCAGGCGATTGCCCGCGTGATGCCGGAAGTGCCGCGTCCCGGGCCGGCTGCCGAGCAGGCGGTGAACCGTGGTGACGTCCGAAGGAATTTTCGCCCGGACCGCTTCGCTGACTTCCAGCGTCCTGACCTGCTGGCTGATGGACTCGGTCAAGCGCGCCGCCGCCTTGCCCGTGGGTGCGGCAAGACGGATGCGCAGCGGCTGGCCAGCCTCCACTGCGGGCGCCTGGAGCAACGCCAGCAAACGCACGACGGTGGTGGTCTTACCGGTCCCGGGACCTCCGGTGACGATACTGAATGCACTGCGGGTCGCCAGGGCGCAGGCGAGTTTTTGCCAGTCGATCACTTCACCTGGCCTGGCAGGACCGAACAGGCCGGTGAGGCGCTGGCTCAAATCCGCAGGGGTCACTTCGTGCTCAGCCAGGCGCTGGCGCAATGACAGGTCGATGCGTCGTTCGTACGCCCAGTAGCGCCGCAGGTACAGGCGTTTACCCGACAACACCAAAGGCCTTTGCTGCGCATCCTCGCGTCCGTCGGCTGCCAATGCGACCAAGGGGCTGACAGCCAGCGCCTTGCACCAGTGAGCGCCGTCCAGCGCCTCGAGCAATTGCGAAGGCAACACCATCGAGCCGCCTTGCACATCGCCTTCGGGTGGCAGGGACAGGGCAAAATCCGGTTCCTTGAGAGTCTCGTACAGATCCAGGCACACATGCCCGTGACCCAGCTGGTGGCTGGTCAGCGCGGCCGCCAGCAATACCAGGGGATCGTCATCGGGCGCCAGCTCATGCAGGAAGGCCACGAACGCCTTGTCCAATGCACGCAACCAGCCGCGCTCGACCCAGCGTGTGAGCAACAGCAGCAAGTCTTCGGCGCGGCTCAAGGGTGCGAGGTCGGCCAGGCTTTCAGCCGCCAGTGAGGTGGGCAGCAAATCGGCGAAGGTGCGACTCATAGCAGTTCTCCCTGTTCCCAGGCGGGTTCGGCCTTGGGCTGCGGCTTGCCCTGGAACAGGCGATCAAGGTGTTCGATTAACTCCCGTGGCGGACGGGCGAAATAAACCCCCTGGCTGGCTGCGCGGGTGCCGCGCAGGAACAGGTACAACGCACCGCCCACGTGACGGTCATAGTCGTAATCGGCCAAACGTGCTTTTAGCTGGCGATGCAGGGCCAGCAGGTACAGCACGTACTGCAGGTCATAGCGGTTGTCGAGGATCGATTGCTCCATCGCTTGCCCGGTATACGCCGAGTCATCGACACCCAGCCAGTTGGATTTGTAATCAGCCACGTAATACCGACCTTCGTGTTCGAACGTCAGGTCGATGAAGCCCTTGAACATGCCGTTAAGCAATACCGGTTCTGCCGCAACCCGCGCGACGCCGTTGTGGGTGTATTGGCGCACCAGCTCATCGAGTTTCAGCACGTCGACCTTGTGGCTGGCGAACCAGAACTCCATCTCGACCCGGTACTGGGTCAAGTGCTCGAACACGACCGGGGCCTGCCCTGCCCCCAGGTGCAGCGGCGATTTGAGCAAGTGCTGCAGCCAGTCACTCAAGGTGGTAATCCAGCCTTCCCAGCCGCGCCGATTACAGCGACGCGCAATGGCGTCTTCAACCGCTTGTGGGTTGGCGCAAAAGCCTTCACCACCGGCCCATTCCAGCAGCCCATGGAGAAAGGTGCCGGGGCCTGGGCCGCGAGGGAATCGATGGATGTCCGCGCCGCCGGCCGCCACTTCACGCGGAGCATTGGGGTCGAGGCGTTCGTCGTCGAACAGTTTCTGTGCCTGAGGGTTTTCCGGTGCTTCGTCGCTGCCGATACTCAAGCTGTCGCCGATACGCAAGGCGCTGTAGGAGGCGATCCACCAGTTTTCACTGGCACGGCGTTTGGGCATCAGCGGCGCGAGCAGGCGCGCGTCGTTCTGCGGTGGCTGGTAGTGCTCGGCGTTAGCGGGCGGGACTTCGCAATAACGCAGGGCCGGGCAATCTTGCTGAAGGTCTTCCAGCCAGCGTTTTAAACCGGCAGATTCCGCCAGCATGGCACCGCCACCCAATAGATAACCCAGTGCCGACAGATGCAGCACCGAGCTGTTGTGATTGCCTCGCTTGAGATCGGTGACACCAAGCCAGCAGGCGTGCTGCGCCCGGGTCAGGGCGACATACAGCAAGCGCAAGTCCTCGGCCAGGCGCTCGTGATCAGCCAGTGCGATCAATTCGGCCGTCGGCTTCAGGCTCATCTGCGCCTTGCCGTTGGCATCGTGGTAGTGCAACGGCAGCCGACTGCCGTCCACCGGCTTGGCCGAGCAAATGAACGGCAGGAACACCAGGGGATATTCCAGGCCCTTGGACTTGTGAATGGTCACGACCTTGACCAGTTGCTCGTCGCTCTCCAGACGCAGTATCTGCTCTTCCCCCGCCTGGCCGGATAGCGCCAGGTGCTCGGACAGGTGCCGAATCAGCGCCTGCTCGCCATCGAGTTCAGCGGCAGCCTGCTGCAGCAGTTCGGACAGGTGCAAAAGATTGGTGAGAATTCGTTCGCCATCGCTGCGGGCGATCAATGTCTGCGGCAACTTGAAGTCGTGCAGCAGGCGTCGCAGCATCGGCAAGACGCCCTGCTTGCGCCAGAGCTCACGGTAGCTGCGGAACTGCATGACCCGCGCTTCCCATGCCAGCTCATCCTGATTGAGCCGTTCAAGTTCGGCCAGAGACAGGTTCAACGTGATGCAGGCCAATGCAGCGCGCAACGGCCGCTCGACATCCGGCTCGGCGCAGGCCTTGAGCCAGGACAGCAGGTCATGGGCCTCCTGCGCGGCGAACACTGAGTCCTTGTCTGACAGGTAGACACTGCGCACGCCACGGGCCGATAGCTCGGCGCGTACGGCCTGGGCTTCCTTGCCGTCGCGCACCAGGATGGCGATATCCGCCGGCAGCAGGCCTCTGAAATCCTTGCCGTCCTGATGGAATCCCGACTGGCGCTGTTGCCCGCTGTTGAGCAGCGCGGTGATTTCACTGGCGCAGGCGGCGGCCAATTGTTTGCGGTAGACCGCGCCCGACAGCGGTTGCTCGCCAGGCAGGTGCCAGATGTTCAGGGCAGGCACCGTGCTGCCCTCTATCTGCAGCACTTCCTTGCGGCCCTGGGATTGGACCGGCAGGAATGGCACGGGATTTTCACCGTTGCGTTCACGGAACAGGAACGCCCCGCGCCCCAGTTCACGCCTCTCGGCACGTTCGAACACATGATTGACCGCCTCGACCATGCCATGGCTGGAGCGGAAGTTGGTCCCCAGGGTATGGAGCCGGCCAGTGGTGGCCTGGCGCGCCCGCAGATAAGTATGAATATCGGCCCCACGGAAGGCGTAGATCGCCTGCTTGGGGTCGCCGATCAGGAACAGGCCGCAGTCGGGGTTGTTGTCTTCGATGCGATAGATGGTTTCGAAAATCCGGTACTGCACCGGGTCGGTGTCCTGGAACTCGTCGATCAAGGCCACCGGAAACTGTTCGCGAATCAGCGTGGCGAGGCGCTCGCCACCTTCGGCTTGCAGGGCGGCATCGAGGCGCAGCAGCATGTCATCGAAGCCCATCTCGGCACGGCGCCGCTTCTCTTCTTCGAACCGGGTACCCACCCATTGGGCCGCGTGTTGCAGCACGGCCGCATCGGGAGTCGGCAGGTTATCCAGACTGGCCTTCAGCCCCGGCATCGCATCCAGCCCCGGGTGACTTGGCACTTCGCCCTTCCAGGCTTCGGCCATGCCGTCCGGGGTCAGGCGGGTGAAGCCGGTGCCGATGTCCAGTTGCTCCAGCGATTCGTCCGCGGCCCAGGCCTGGATCTTTTCAAACCAGGGTTCGAAATAACGCGCCTGCATCTTGCGCCCGTCGACGCTCTTGCTTGCGACGCCCTGGTGGCAGATGGCGAGCAGCTCCTGTGCCCATTGAGTCCAGGGCATCTTCAGCTCAAGCAATGCCGCCCGCCGTTCCTGCAGGCATTCGGTAATCAGTTGCGCAGGATCTTTGCCGGCAGTGGTGCCACGTTCGCTGGAGAACAGCCCACGCACACGCGGCAACAACGCCGCCGGGCCGCCCCAGTTTCCACGCACCCAGCTCAGTGCATCGCCTTGCATGGGGTAGCAGAACAACCGCCAGTAGTCGCGCAGGACTTCACCCAGCAAGTCGCTGTGGTCAGTTTCCAGGCTCTGGGTAAACAGGCTGCCACTGTCGAACGCGTGCTCGCGCAACATGCGCTGGCACCAGCTGTGGATGGTCGAGACAGCGGCTTCGTCCATCCACTGCGCCGCGATGTCCAGGCGGTTGGCACATCCGGCCCACTGTTCCCCCGGGTATTGATCACGCAGGTCGGCAATCAGGGCGTCTGGTGCAGTTATTTCATCGCGGAAAAAGCGCGCCGCTTCAGCCAGGCGCGTGCGGATGCGTTCGCGCAGCTCCTTGGTCGCCGCGTCGGTGAAGGTCACGACGAGGATCTGCGGCGGCAGCAGTTCACGGCCGAAACCGGTGGACTCGCCACCGTGGCCCAGGACCAGGCGCACATACAATGCGGAGATGGTAAAAGTCTTGCCGGTGCCGGCGCTGGCTTCGATCAGCTGGCTGCCGCGAAGCGGAAAAGCCAGGGCCAGTGGCGTCTTGTCGGTCATGCGCGCGAGTCCTCGCTGTTCAACGAACGCCAGGGAGCTTGCAGCAGCGGTCGATACAATGCATCGCACCACCCGGGGAATGATTCATCCGCCGTGAGCGCGTCGTAGTCCTTGAACTGCCGGGCCAGCGCAGCACTTTCACGCCGTTCGCCGTCAGTGGTCAGGCCATCGCCTTCATAGGCTTTGCGAGCGGCGGCTTCGGCCTTCATCGGGTCGGTCTGACCCAGCCAGGCAAAGGCCGTTTTCACGGCAATCGGCAGCGGCTGGCATATGCCGGTTTTCCAGGCCAGCAGCAGATCGCCCAGAATGCCCAAAGCCTGTGCCTGCTCCATTGGGGCCAGCAGCAGACTGTCGTCACTGGCCACCAGCGCGGTGGTCATTGGCCAACCGCTGGCGCAAGCCACCAGATGGTTGACCCAGGGGCGCGTGAGCCGATGCCATTTACGCGCCTTGATCGCACCAATGCTGTTGGGGATAGTTGTCACCGACAACAAGCCGCCATCGGCACGCTGATGCAGGCCGCTTAGCCAGCCCTCCAGGCGCAGGCCTTGGGACTCCAGGTTCAACGGCAACGCGCTGGCGAGCGGGGTCGGCCACAACGTCAGCAGTTGTTGATAACGCTGCAGCAGGTCCGGCAGCGGTTCGATCAGTTCCCGTTGCAGGTATTCGCCAAAGCCGGCCATGGGCAGCAGGCCACTGTTCTGCAGGCGGATGGCGTGTGCAGCCAGTGTCTGATCCACGAAATCGGGTTGCCCCAGTGCCGCCTCCAGCAAACTGTCGCTGAGGCTGTAGCGTTGCAGGGCATCGAGGACAAAAGGCTCTTCATTGGCCAGGGGGGCTTCGGCCGCTTCAAAGAATATCTTCAAGCGTTGGCTGAAGAAGTGGCGCACCGGGTTGCGCAGGAAATCCTGAAGTTGCCCCAGGCTCAACGGCTCTTCCTGGACGTAGGGTTCAAGGGTCTCGAACGCGGCATCCGGCGCACTGGCTTGATGCAGGGTCTGCCATTCGCTGGCATAGCTAAACAGCCCATCGCCCTCATGGAAATAACGAGCACTGAATGGCTGTAGCGGGTGTTCCTGGGTCATGGCTTCAAGCAGGTCCTGGGACTCATCGGCCGAGTGCCAACCGCTGGCCAGGTGATCGCGAAGCTGGCCGATCAGTACCGAGGCCGGACGTTCGCTGTTGTCGCGAATGCTGCGGCCTACCCAGCTGATATAAAGCTGATCACGGGCCGAGAGCAGGGCTTCGAGCAGGAGATAACGGTCGTCTTCGCGCCGGGATCGATCGCCGGGGCGGTAATCGCTGCCCATCAAGTCGAAGTCCAGCGGCGGTTGCGCGCGAGGGTAGTCGCCGTCGTTCATGCCCAGCAGGCACACCAGTTTGAACGGGATGGCCCGCATGGGCATCAAGGTGCAGAAGTTGACTGCCCCGGCCAGGAACCGCTGGGATAAACGCCCCTGATCGAGGCCCGCGAGCCAGGCTTCGCGAACCACGGTCAGGGGCAACTGGTCATGCAGCCCAACCGACTCACAGGTCTCCAGCCAGGTTTCGCGCAACTCTTCCAGCTGGGCGAGCAAGTAGTCGTCGTGTTCGTTGCTGGCCTGGAAAAACAACTGGATCAACGCTTGCAGGCGCATGCCCCATTGCCCGGGAGCTGCAGGAGAGGCCAGTTCATGGTGAGCAATGTCCAGCGCATCGAGCAGCGCTACCAGCGGCCCGATCAGCGCGGCATCCAGGCCGCCGATCTCGTCATAGGGCTCGATGCCGCCGTAGGCACCAGAGCTGCCTACCGCGTAACCGAGCAACATCCTGCGCAGGCCGAAACGCCAGCTGTTTTGCTCAAGCTCGGCGGGCAAGCCGAGACTGGCGCGCTGCTCGGCATCCATGCCCCAGCGGATGCCCGCACCTTCGATCCAGCGATGCAGGGTCGGCAGGTCCCGCTCCTCAACTCCGAATCGCGACCGCAATGCAGGAACGTCCAGCAGATCGAGGATCTCGCTGACGGGGAAACGACTGTCAGGCAGTTTCAGCAAATGCTCGACGGCGATCAGCAATGGATCGCGACCGCGTTGGCCCTGATCGGCGAGTGTGAACGGTATGAAGCGCTGGTCCCTGTGCTCCAGCTGGCCGAATACTGCGCGAATATGCGGGGCATAGCTGTCGATGTCCGGCACCATGACGATGACGTCACGGGGTCTCAGATCAGGATTAGCACTGAAGCGCGCGAGCAACTGGTCGTGGAGAATTTCCACTTCCCGCTGGGCGCTGTGGGCGATGTGAAAACGGATCGACTGATCATGCTCAAGATCAACAGCCGGCCAGAGCTCGCGGGTTTCACCCAGGGGGCGCAGTTCGAGGATGTCGTCCTGCAGTTGATTGAGCATGTTCAGCGGCGTGCTGTCGCTGAACAGGTCGATGCGACCGTCGCGAAACGCCGAGCGATAGCTGTTGGGATCGTCGTAGCTGTCGAGCAGGTTGATGTAGTCACGACCTTGCTTACCCCATGCCGCCAGCAATGGATGCGCATGCTGATGGAGGGTATGCGGGTCGAGTACAACGGGCATTCCGTTCTTGCGCGCCTGGCGCTTGTATTGGTGCCGTAACAGGTCTTTATCGGCGACGATGTCTGCCCAATGGTGACGACATGGGTTGTGCACGCACAGCAGGACCTGGCTGAAACGGGCCAACCCGGCCAGCGCTTCCAGGGCCTGGGCAGGCAGCGAGGAAATCCCGAATACGATCACCCGCGAAGGCAACCCCGCAGGCGCTTCGTCCAGGCTATTGATGCGCTCGATAAACCGTTGGTGCACGCCCGCACGGCTTTGCGCCATGCCCTGCTCACCCACATCCAGCAACAGTGCGCGCCACAACTCCGCTTGCCAGGCGTTGGCCGGCGTCAGCGGCTTGGCTTCGCCGCGTCCATTGCGTAACTGGTGTCGACCTTCCGCCCAGTCTTCAAGCCAGTCGGCGCGGTAGACCTGGTATTGGTCAAACAGGTCGGCCAGGCGTTCGGACAGCTGATAACGCTTGCGCAAGTCGGTGTCGTTGGTGAGGAAGCGTTGCAGGGGCTCGAAGTGAAGCTGATCGATCACCTGCGGCAGCAGGCGCATCAGGCGCCAGGTCAAGGGCGCTTTATCGAGCAAGGATTTGACCGGAATTTCCTCGCGACCAAGGACCATGCGATACAGCTGCCACATGAAACTGCCGGGCAGCTGCACGTCTATGGCAGCGGCAATTCCGCAGCCGCCCGTATCGTCGTCTTCAGGGTCTTCTGCCAGTGCCAGCTTGAGCCATTGGGCAATGCCGTTGCTCTGGACCAGGGCGATTTCGTTTTCCAGGGGGGCCAGCGGGTACCGCCGCATCCAGCTGACTACCAGGCTGCGCAACTCGTCCAGGCGGTTGCCGTGAACCACCATAAAACCAGCACTGAGGGACGTCGCGTCCGGCATAAAGGCTTCCTTGGAAAAATACAAACGCCAGGGCGAACCTTAGCATTGTCGGCAGACTGTGGCAGCCGGGAGCGGCCCGGTGTTGATGCGGGAATTTTCTCGCGGACAAAAACAAAACCCCTACCTGCATACGCAGATAGGGGTTTCGGAATTTAATCTTGACGATGACCTACTCTCACATGGGGAAACCCCACACTACCATCGGCGATGCATCGTTTCACTGCTGAG
>NZ_JADEVO010000059.1 GCF_017114825.1 Pseudomonas gregormendelii
CTGGCTGAGGCCCTGGATATGACCGATTTGAATGGCGGCGCGTTCTTCGACGCTGAGTTCGTGATAGGACATGGGGCAGCACCGTACCGGAAAGGTCAGGTGTTGCACTCAGTTTTTGCCGCCGCCCAGCCATTACTGCTATACATCAATAATTCACCGAATCATTTCAAATTAACCCGGCCCACCGAATTAACGAAAAAAGACGTCTAAGGACGTCTTGTTTGTGCCTGGAATTCAGCGCAATTATGGGTTTCAGGCCATTGGCTTCCGCAGATGCATTTTGAATTCCAGTCGCTGTGGTGTCCCGTTGGTATCCCGAGCCTGAAGATTCGAGCAGTCACACCAATCCCAAAGACCTTCAAGACACCCTGCCTCAACCTACATAAATTGCCAATCAGAGAACAAAAGCCCACCCCCAAAACACCACCTCCTGTGGGAGCGGGCTTGCCCGCGAAAGCGCCAGATCATCCACAACACATCCAAATGATCCAGCACCATCGCAAGCGCACCTCTAGACTAATCCCCAGAATCCCCCCGCTCCCGCATCAAAACCTTCAACGAATCATCAACCAACGCCTTACCCATAGCCGCCAAATAATGCGCAGCCCAAGCATGACGCCCATTGTCCTTCGCATAAGCCGCATCCTCAGTCAGCGACTTGGCAAGGCAAAGAAAATCCGAAGCCATCGACAACGCATCACCAATGGGCACGCCACCAATGACGTGAAACATTGCTTGATTACCGAGGTAGATCGCGGGAGTGAAGCCGATGGTTCTGAGTTCGGGACTGTCGGTCATTTGCCACCTCCGGAGAGGGAGATGCAGTGGCCGAGGGTGGATGGTGGGGCGTTACGCCACTGAGAACTGCGAAGAGGGGGAAGCCAAACTTCGTACGGTTTAATTCTGCGCATTATCCAACTCCTTGATATGGGGAGCTGCCACGTTCGTTTCCACACGAATGGGTGACAGCTGTGCGCAGGGTGGAAAACCGGTAATCAAGGAAACCGGCACGCCCGAAGACGTCCCACGCACAGCCGCCATAACTCACGCCGCAGGCATAAAAAACACCGGCAGACATGATGGGAGCGCTGTTGCGCCTTGAATTACTCGGGTTTCCACACCCGGTCGCTGAGTTTGCAGCGACGGCGAAAGGGTATCGCGAGCGTTCCTTCCCTGCAACCACTGACAGCCTCGGACTGAGCCTGTTATGGGCGGGCCGTATGTGGGCATCCTCGGATGCGCCGGGGTCCAACTAGCCGGTACGCCAACCCATACGGTTCCGCCCACCCTGATTGGCGTCCGGAGGTTGAGCGCCTCATTCGCAAGCTCGACATTGACCAGTATCGTTTTCTTCGGCTGAACTACCACGATGAAATTCAGGATACGTTGATGGTGAGCGAATCCGGCGTGTATGCGCTCATGATCTATCACCACATCCCTGAAAACCGAAATCTTCGGCAGTGGTGACGCATGAGGTCGTTCCCGCACTACACAGCCTTGAATCAGATTTACACTTGGGCGCTCGGCATCACCTGGATCGCCGATTGGGTGCCACGTGTCAGCTCGCGGTACTCGTAGGTCACCTTGTCAGGCGCGACCTTGCCGGTGTAGCCCTTCTTGATGTTGGCGACGATGTAGTTGAAGTCGCTCTTGCTGCGGGTGGTGACCACAATGTTGGCCTTGCTGCTGGCGCTGGACACGTAGTTACCCACTTGCGACAGCGGCTGCTTGAGGCGGTTGTCGCGCTTTTTCACCAGAGCCTGCGGCACGTTGACCTGCATCGAGTCCATGCTTTCGACACTGGCGGCCCCGACGTCATTGCGCTTGTCCGCGGGTACCTCTTCCTGGCGGGTTGTCAGTTGCACAACCGCGACATCACTCGACTGGCGCTCGATGGCCGCCTTGGCCTGACGGGCGTTTTCCAGGTCCTTCTGACGACCCACGTAATAACCGGTGGGCGCGCCCAGGGCCGCGCCAATGGCGCAACCGGTGCCAGGGTTGCCACCCGTCCCGGCGGCAATCGCGGCACCGCCAATGCAACCGAGTACACCGCCGACCGCCGTGCTGCCTATGGGCGAGTTCTGGCAACCACTCAACAACAAACCGGTACAGGCGAGCAACAGGGTTGATACAGCAAGTGCGCGCGACAAGGGCGACTCCTTTCGAGACTGGATATGAGCATTCATTGAGGCTGATAGCCGTAGGTCAAGCCCCCGAGCAGGTGCAGGCGCACCCGTTCGTTAAGCGGGTAAAACACCGGCTGGACCTGGGCCGTCCACTGCACACTGTGGGCAATGATCCAGCCCATGAGCCCAAGCGTGGAGCCGTTCTGCTGCTTGAGGTCGAGAAACAGCTGCTGCTCGGTCACCTTGTTGGTCCAGAGCATCGGCACCGTCAGCACCACCAGCGCGTAGCCGACAAAGGCGGCCGCGTAGAGCCTTGGCGGGACGTAACACAGCGCCCGGGTGAAAAAGCCCAGGCACTTGAAGATGTGGGTGAAGGCGCCGAGCAGGGAAAACAACAGGGCGATCATCGGCACAATCAGCGCTCGGTAGCTGTCACGGCCGATCTGCGCCTTTTCGCCTCTGTCGCGGTAGTTTTGCGGGTCGACCAAGCGATCTTCGATCAGCTGCCTGGCATCGAAGCTGATGGTCGGCCGGTACACGGTTTGCTCGAAGTCGCTGGGCGACAGGTCGGGTTGCAAGGTGATCAAGTACGGCAAGTGCAACGCGTCGCGCCACTTGTTCTGGATCGGCAGCTGCGCAAAAAACTGCCCGCGCGGCAAGCCCGGCTCGATCCAGCGGCCGACCGACTCCAACCCGGCGGCATAGGCGCTACGGGCGTCCAGTTGCACGCGCCGGGCCACGGCGCGGTTGAAGCCCGCACGGTCGTTGGGGCGCCAATCGTCGGCCACCGCGATGCCCTTCTCGCGCAGCGACTGACGGACCGTGTTGGCATGGCGGTTCGGCACATTGTTGGGGGTCAGGCGGCGGTTGCGTTGCTTGAGGCTCTGCACGTAATCGTTCCAGGCCTGCTGCTGGTGCCGGGCGATGGACGCCGCGCTGATCGCCTCCAGGTAGCGCCGGCTGCCCTGCTGGTACTGGCGATAGCTTTCATCCAGCTCGGCGAGGGAGTCCTGGTAGCGGCGATAATTAACCTCGGCATCGCCGCGCACGGTTTCGGCGAACAACTCGAAGAACGGCTGCGCCTGCGGCTTGATGCTCTCCGTCAGGTGATCCTTCGACAGCAGCATGATGGGAAGCGTCGCCAGCAGGGTCTTGCCCTCAGGGCGCTGCAAATCCTCGGTCGTGAGGTCCAGACCCGTCAAGCCGAAATCCTGGTGCACCATCAAGTACGTCATCGGCACGCCCAAGGCCGCGCGCGCTCGCTCATCGGGCGTCGAGCGATCCACCAGGTGATTGACCAGCGCCAACTGCGCAAAGTACGTAGTACCCACGCAGCCGACGATCACCAGGGCCGCCCAGATCGTCGTGCGAAGACGGCTCCAGCCCAGGCGCAAACTCTTCTTCAGCACCGAGCCCAACCCCAGCAGGGCCACCGCCGTGCCGGCGATCAAGCGTCCGTAGACCTCGATGGACTCCACTTGATGTTGACTGGCCAGGCCGCCGACTACGTCCAGCAAACGGGCGTTGAAGCCCATTTCGACCATCAGGTACAGCAGCGTCAGGGTTAGCATCACCAGGACCAGCACACGTTCCTGGCGCCGTGGCAGGGGGTTCTTGTCTTTGCGTAGCCAGTGCATCAACGCACTGGCCAGCGAGCGGCGCCGCGCACGGTGACCCAATCGCTGGAGCAGTGTCAGGCTGGTCACGATTCGGTCTCCACCCTGGAGATCAGGTTGATCTCTACCCGGCGCCTCGGTGGCGTAGTCGCCTGGGCATGTTTGACGACCGCATCAGCCACCGGTTGCGGTAGCTGGGAAGGAATCGGCACTTTGGCCGGCGGTTTGGGCGCAGGCTTGGGTACTGGGGCAGGCACGGTCACCTTGGGGTTGGGCGCAGGCGGCGCGGAGGGCTTGGTGCGCGCAGTGGCCACGGGGGTCGCTGCGGTAGTGGGCACCGGCGCAGGCTTGGCGGCCACTGGTGGCCTGGGTGCGGGTGCGGGTGCAGCGGCAACCGCCGGCCGGGCCTTGGACAGGCCCTGCAGCAGCCCCGGCAGGTCGACCTTCATCGGCCCGCGGAAATTCTTGTCCTTCGAGGAATAGGTCCAGGCCTCGGAGCGTCGGTCATCCATCCGCATGGCGACGAAACTCTTGCCGTCCTCACTGCGCTGGAAAGCCAGCACGTCGTCACAGCCCCCCAGTCGATAAGGGCCCCAGACTGTCTTCCCGGAGATCACTATCAAGGCGGTTTGGGAGTCGCACTGCGCGGTGCGATAGCTCATGACCACCGCCGTGTCGCCGTCCAGCTCCATCGTGGTTTCGACGGTGCTTTCACGCCAGTCGTCCGGCAGTTGCACCTGCATCTTGCGCTCATGCAGGCTCAAGTACGCTTGGCCAGCGGGGGTTTCCATGTGACTGAAAGGCCCGGCCGCCGAATTGAAGCGACCGATCACCTGGTCGGCCTGCACGCCGAACGCGCTGCACAGCAGTACAAGCAACACACCGCGAGTAATTAGGCGGCCCAGCGTTCGCAGGGCTCTGATGGGTGTCAACATGGTCTTCCTTAACCGGGTACCTGGGCGCGCCGACATTCCGCTACGCGCCGGGATGCTAGCATAAAGCCACAAATTCGCGATAACCCTGCTTGCCGGTTGGAAGACCCAGAGCCCCTTGCGGGAGCGCATCTGCGATGGGCGCTACGCCTGCGAAAGCGTGGAGTCACTGCTAATTGATCCAGCCCAGGCCCTGAGGACGACTTCTAAACTTGATGAGCAGTGTGCAGTGCGGATGAATTTTTCTTCACCCCACTGCACGGCGGCAACCGGTACATTGGCCCCGCTCATTCAAGAAACTACGGTTTGCCCGCCCTCCCGCGGGCTTTTTTTTGTCTGCGGGAAAAAAGATCGCAGCCTCGTTTCACTTGGCAGCTCCTACGGGGGGTTATGGGAGCGAACTTGCTGGCGAGAGCACCGCCTCGGGTGATCGCGCCTGCGTCACGGGCGCTTCCAGCCGCGCGCGACCGTAGAACGCCAGCGCCGTCAGCAGGCAGGCCAGCCACACGAAGATCCCGGCCCAGAAGGTGTGGGACATGTAGTGCCACCCTTGCAGGACTCGGGTGGTGCCGTACACGAAACCCAGCGCCAGCGAGCCGTACATCAGCGCCTTGGAATAGCGCCAGCGATAACGACGCGCCACGAAGTACAGCGCCAGCATGGTGAAACCACCCGAGGCATGCCCGCCTGGCCAGCAGCGCCCGTCACCCGCGACTTTGAGCAGGTCGAAGTTCTGGTACCACTCCTTGTGCTCGATCTTGCCGCCGTACTGGGTGGTTTCAATCGGGCAATACACGCTGGTATGGCCCTTGAGGTAGTGGATGACGCCGGTGCTGATGGAAAACGCGAACACCACGTACAGGAAATCCCGACGGTGCCTGGTGGCAAATCGCAGCACCGGGGCCAGCTTGATTCGCTCCAGGAAGCGGATGAGCTTCGCATGCTTTTCAGCCTTCAGACGCGGCCATAAAAAGGACAGCAAGGCGCCGATGATTGCGATTTCACCGGTCCAGTTGGGGATGATGCGCGCCCATTTATGGGTGATTTTTTCGAACAGGTGCACGTGGTCCAGCGGGAAAGTCTGGCTGACCGGGTCATAAAAAAGATCATTGAAGGCGATGTCGATTCGGGTCAGGTCGAACAGCAGGAACACCGCGACGGCGAGGGCCAGCGGGATACCGAAATTGAAGGCATAGAAGCGCATGGATCGGCTCATTGGGTGGTCACCGAGCGCCAGTCGGAAGCTTCTACGAAGCCCAGCATGCGCGGCACGGTAAAGGCTTGGGCAGAGATGAACAGCGACGCCCCGTAACCGAGGGTCGAGACTGGCAGCTTGAGGTCTTTTTCCAGTTGCGCCATGCACTCGCTGTGCGTGACCAGAATCAGGTTGCGGCCCGGTACCTTATGCATCAGTGCATCCTTCAGCATGGTGCCCCGGCAATTGATCAACCACTCTTCACCGGCGCCCACTTTGTTGAACATGTACCCGGCCGTCTGCGCAGTACGCAGTATCGGGCTGTTGTAGACGTCCGCCTTGTCGAGCCCCAACTGCTCGAACTGCGCGCCGACGCCCACCGCGACACTGCGCGAGCGCGAGGTGATGCCGTCCTCGCCACTCAGGCACGCGGCGCTGGAGTGATCGCAACGCTCAACGTGGCGCACCAGGACGATCATGTCGCCCTTGGCCCAGCCATCGAGCAATGCCCGGGCGCCAGCAGTATTGCCATGGGCCAGGTCGGGTACGGCGGCGGGTGCCAACAGCCAGAGGGTCAACGGAATCACCAGCAGGGCAGACGCCAGGACCACGACCGTATTTCGATAACGGGTCAGCCAGCTCAGATCAATAGAGCGCTTTATGCCCAACAGACTCAGTCTTAATTCCACATCTGGCCGCCTCGCCGGCATGCATCATCTTCATTTGATGCCGCGAAGTTAGAGAGTGGGGCGTTGGCAGGGGGTGAAACGAATGTGAAAAAAAGCTTAAGAAAAGATCGCAGCCTCGTTTCACTTGGCAGCTCCTGCAGCAGGCCCGCGGCGGGCTCCCTCGTAGGAGCTGCCAAGTGAAACGAGGCTGCGATCTTTTGACCTTCAGTTACCAGGCCAGCTGCCGATACCCCCCTGCTACCCATTTTTTGCTGGCTCTCAAAAACAACAATCTTCCAGCCTAACGACGATCAAGAAACACAACGTTCCTGGAGGAATTGTGATGAATAGCTGGTTCGGCAACATCAGCGTAAACCTGAAACTGGGCCTGGGATTTGGCCTGGTCCTGGCACTGACCTGCGTCCTCGCCCTGACCGGCTGGACGAGCCTGGGCGGGTTGATTGACCGCAGCAACTGGATGAGCGACATCACCCAGCTCAACGCTGGCCTGACCAAGTTGCGAGTGGTACGCCTGCAATACATGCTGACCAACGGCGACGAAACCGCCGCGCAGAATGTACAGACCACCCTCGACGCGTTTTCCGCCCAGCAACAAGCGTTGCTGGTGAAATTCAAGAGCCCGGAAAACCTCAAGCTGCTGCGCGAGCAAGGCGCTCAGATCGACGCCTACAAAACGTCCCTGAACAAGATGCGCAGTGCCTACCGTTCCGGCAACAGCGCGCGCGACGCCATGGGCGCCAACGCCGAAATCGCCAATTCGCTGATCAATGCCATTAACACGCGCGTGCAGCAAATGCCGCCCGGCGACCAGCGCTTTGAACAGTTCCAGGCCATCACTGCGGCCAAGGAAGCCTTCCTGCTGGCCCGCTACGAAGTGCGCGGCTACACCGCCACCTCCAATGCCGAGACCGAGCAAAAAGCGCTCGGCCAACTGGACGCCGCGATTGCCAGCCTGAAACCGCTCAACGTGCATTTCGCTGATACTCAGCTCGACGCACTGCGTCAGCTGGAAACCGCGCTGGGCAACTACCGCAGTGCATTGCAGGCTTACAAGAATGCCAGCAGTGAGGCGGTTCAGGCGCGCAAGGAAATGACCGACGAAGGCGCGGCCATCGTGTCCCTGAGCGATCAGCTGTATCAAATCCAGCTCGACCGCCGCGACGTCGAAAGCGCACAGGCGCGCACCCTGCAATTGATCAGCACCCTGCTGGCGCTGCTGGTGGGCATCATTGCCGCTGTGCTCATCACCCGGCAGATCACCGGCCCGCTGCGGGAAACCCTGGCGGTGGTCGAGCGTATTGCCGGAGGCGACCTTTCGCAGGACATCAAGGTCACTCGCCGCGATGAACTGGGCGTGTTGCAACAAGGCATCGCGCGCATGGGCGTGACCCTGCGTGAACTGATCAGCGGCATCCGCGACGGCGTCGCACAGATTGCCAGTGCCGCTGAAGAGCTGTCCGCCGTCACCGAGCAAACCAGCGCCGGCGTCAACAGCCAGAAGGTCGAGACCGATCAGGTGGCCACCGCCATGCACGAGATGACCGCGACTGTGCAGGAGGTGGCGCGCAATGCCGAACAGGCCTCGCAAGCGGCCGCCGCCGCTGATGGCGAAGCGCGTGCAGGCGACAAGGTGGTCAACGAAGCCATTGCGCAGATCGAACGCCTGGCCAGCGAAGTGGCGCGTTCCACCGAAGCCATGAGTGTGCTGCAACAGGAAAGCGACAAGATCGGCAGCGTCATGGACGTGATCAAAGCCGTCGCCGAGCAGACCAATCTGCTTGCACTCAACGCCGCCATCGAAGCGGCTCGCGCCGGTGACGCCGGCCGTGGCTTTGCCGTGGTTGCCGATGAAGTTCGCGGGCTGGCCCAGCGCACGCAGAAATCCACCGAGGAGATCGAAGGCCTGGTGGCCGGTTTGCAGAACGGCACCCAGCAGGTATCGACGGTGATGAACAACAGCCGCACCCTGACCGACAGCAGTGTCGCCCTGACCCGCAAGGCTGGCCTGTCCCTGGAGACCATCACCCGCACGGTGTCGAACATCCAGTCGATGAACCAGCAGATCGCCGCCGCGGCCGAACAGCAAAGCGCCGTGGCCGAAGAGATCAGCCGCAGCATCATCAACGTGCGCGACGTGTCTGAACAGACCGCGGCAGCGAGCGACGAGACGGCCAAGTCCAGTGTCGAACTGGCGCGCCTGGGTGGTCAGTTACAGATGATGGTGAGCCACTTCCGCGTTTGATCACGCGGTTGCGGTGAATGGCAGATCGTTTCGCCAAGCACCGCCGCTCCCACAAGGTTTACGTCGTTCACGAGTTCATCGAACGACACATATCCCTGTGGGAACGGAGTTGTGCCAGGCGGCGTTGCGAAGAAATGGTCTGACGGCCTGTGAAGTTCAGGCATCCCACGGGTTGATCACTTCAACTACGCAAAACTCGAAGTCCCGCACGTTTCGCGTGGCAATCGCCGCCCCATGGCTTCGGCAAATGGCGGCGATTTGCGCATCAGCCATCGAAACCGCTCGACCACTTGCCTCTGCGCCTGCTACCAGCGCCGCATACTCCACCGCAGCGTGAGCATCAAACGGCAGAATGCGTCCGGCGAAATCCTCTTCAAACATCGCCATCGCATGGGACTCCAGTTTCTGTTTGCGCTTACCGAACGGAAGTCGAGCAATGCCGTGCAGAATTTCCGCGACAGTGATCGCGCTGATGACCAACTCCATCGCCGGCTGCGAATCGACCCAATCCAGAACCTTTGAATCAGGTTCGACGCGCATAAACTCTGAAAGAACATTTGTGTCGAGCAAGATCACTCAGAAAAGTCCACTGCAGTCGCTTTTTCATGCCGTGATGGCAGGTTTAGCTCTACTCCAGCGTCACCGGAAAATCGCTGGTGAATACGACTCCCCAAGCCACCAGCACGCTGCACGGGTGACAACGCCCGCCCCAGGATCAGACGAGCCTCCTCTTCCATGGAATGACCATGATGAGCTGCAGCAATGCGCAGTTGCTCCTTTACCTGATCGTCAAGGTTTCGAATTGTGATGCTCGCCATGACGCACTCCTGCAATCAATGAAATCATTGATTGCAGCGTAGCACGTTTTATTTGCAGGGCGTGCCAGTCAGCCCGGTAACCCGTGCATGCTTGGCGCCTACCTCACCGCGTCCCACGCTGGCGCAACGCCGATGGCATGAAATAGGCGTCTTCGGGGATCGGCTGGGAGAAGTCCACGGTCTGCGGTTCTTCGTTATCCAGGTTCTGCACGTAGTAACGGCGCGCCTGCAGGTCGTGGAACACGTCCAGGGCGCTCCAGGTGGTGGGCAGGTCGTAGAAGTTCTTCAGGTAGCCCATCGACACCCGCCACAACTCCCCTCGCCCGTCGTACTGATCCACCAGCGCGGCGCCCCAGCTGTCTTCATCGAGGAACAGCACTCGTTTGGAATAGATGTGCCGCGAGCCGGGTTTGAGCGTGCCTTCCACGACCCACACCCGGTGCAGTTCGTAGCGGGTGTATTGCGGGTTGAGGTGGCCGGGGGTGAGCAGGTCTGAGTACTTCACCTGGGGGCTGCCTACCTTGTAGCTGTTGTAGGGAATGTAGACCTCCTGCTTGCCCTTGAGCTTCCAGTCGTAGCGGTCCGGGGAGCCGTTGAACAGGTCGGTGTCGTCGGCTGTGCGCAGGCCGTCCGACGAGGCGATCGGCGTGTCGTAAGCCAGGTTCGGTGCCCGCCGCACGCGGCGCTGGCCGGCGTCGTAGATCCAGGCCTGGCGTGGGTCCTTGAGCTGGTCCAGGGTCTCGTGGATCAGCGCCGCACCACCGGCCAGCCGGGCCGGGCTTTTGACGAAGGCCAGGTAGTAGAACAGGATATTTTTCAGGTCGGCGAACTGGCCGCCCGGGCGGTAGTAGTTGAACAGCCCTTCCTGTTGCGAGGTCACCAGGGCGAAGCTGCCATTACGCTGCACCGGCGCTTCGGAGGCGCGTCGGACTACGTAGATCCCGCGATAGCGGGTGATGTGGTTCCACAACGCTTCTACGCCATCCTTGGGCACCGGGAAGGGTACGCCGCCATAGGCATCGGCAAAGCCGGTACCGCCATCGAGCAGCTTCGCGCTGGTGGCGTTCTTGAACGTGTTGTCGTACAGCCACTGCGGCGCCGAGCCCGAGCGACGACTGGTGTACACCGGCATCTGGAAGGTGTCGGGGTAGCTGTTGAACAGCGCGATCTGGCCTGCACTGAGGTGCGCCTTGTACTGGTCAAGGTTGGCCTTGGTGATGGTGAACAGTGGCTTGTCTGTTGCGTACGGGTCGGGGTGATGCTGGCCCGGTTTGTAGCCCGCGGGCGGCTGGGTGATGCCGCCGTCCCAGGCCGGAATGGTGCCGGCAGCGTTGCCGGCACGCTCGGCGCCCAGAGGGGTCAGTGTGGTCTTGAGTTGCTGCGCTTGCTGGGGCGTGATGGCTGCCAGCGCGCTGCCGGCAGCCAGGCTCAGAACCACGGCCAGCGTAGTGTTGATCAGTCGTGACGTATGCAACATGGACATTCTCCAAAATAGAAATCCTGTGGGAGCAAGGCTTGCCCGCGATCAACGATGACGCCGTTGACCCGATCGCCTGCATCGCGAGCAAGCTTTGCTCCTACAGAGGCGCGCTCCCACCATTGAGTGCGCTTACCTGAACCGGGCCATCACAGGAAGTACTTGAGGTTGAACCCAACGTTGTCGCGGTCGCGGATACCGTTGTTCTGGCCTCCGCCGTAGAACTCGGTGTACTGCAACTCGGCCTCGAACCTGTTCTGGTAGTTGGCCTTGATGCCCAGGGTGTAGGCCTTGCGCCCTTCGATGGTGTTGCCCGCCTGGTAGCTGTTGCCCTTGAAATCATCCTTGTAGACGACATAGGGCGAGACGTTGACCCCGGCATACACATCGTTCCAGGTGCCGTTGACCATGGCGGTGTAGCTGTAGGAGTTGCGGTTGACCTGGTCGCCGCGATCGCCGCCGGACACGTAGGAATAGTTGCCGGTGCCGGCGTAATAACGGGTGCTGCCGTCGTAGGCGGTGTATTGCAGGTTGCTGCCACGCAAGTGCTCGGACGCCAGTTCGAATACGCCGAACATCGAGTCGAACGACAGGCTCGGGCCGAAGTTGTAGATCGTCCCCAGGGAGGTGTTGAACGCTTCGACCCGCTCGCCGTTGTTGATCTGGCTGTCGAGCTGGACCAGCTGCCCGCCGATATTGATCGTCTGCCCGGCAGCCGCCGCAGCAGCGCCGTTGGCCAGGTCGCCGATCAGGTCGTTGGTTGCGGCGACGCCGATCGGCAGGTTCGGCCGATAAGCCACTTCACCGAATACCGACGCCTGGCCCAGGGTGGTGTTGAAGCTGAAGCCATACATGCGAATGTCTTCGGCATAGCGCCGATGCGCCTGGATATTACCCAGGACGTCGGCGGTCGCCAGGCCGTTGGCCAGTTGCCCGGCCTGGCTGCCGGCAACCCCGGAGAGCAGATTGGTCAAGGCGTCCATGTCGATGCCCTGGTAACCACCAAGGTTGGCGGAGATGGTCGGCTCCTTGGCGTGATAGTTGACCATGTACAGCCCGAACTCGGTGCTGTTGAGCTGCTCGGCAATGTAGCGCAAGGCGAAGCCAAACTGCCCGTCGTTGCGGGCGTTGTAGTCCTTGCCCACCGACGCCACCTTCAGCGTATTGCCGAACGCCGGGGTCACGCCGTTGGCGTACAGGCCGGTGCTACCCAGCGCCTGGTTGAGCAACGGGTTATTGCCCAGCGCGCTGTACAGGTCGATTACATTGCCGAAACCTGGCACCGGTGTATCCAGCGCAGTGCCGGTAAAATTGTTGTAGGCGGTGTTGCCGCCATCGGCGAACAGGTCGGTCTGGGCGTAGAAGGTGCCGACCGGATCAATGCGGGTTTCCTTCCAGTTGGTCTGGTAGAAACTCTCCATGGTCAGGGTGTCGGTCAGGCCGATGTTGAAGCTGAGCGCCTCGACCGGAATCAGCACTTCCTTGACCTCGGCACCGGGCAAACGGTACTTGGCAGCGTCCACCGGGTTGGTGGTGTTGATCCCGCCCCGATAGAAAATGCCCTCGCCCCAGTTGAACACCTGGCGCCCAAGGCGGCCCGTCACCGGCATCGATGCCACGTCCCAGTTGCCATACACGTAGGCGTCGAGCATCTCCACCCGGTTGCCGGCAATACCGCGGGTCTGGTCGGTGAAGTGGTCGTCCTGGGGATAACTCTGGCTCGGCTGCGAGGGACTGTTGTTGCGGTAGTAATCGTTGCGCTTGTCCATCAGCTGGGTGTCATAGAACGCGGTGCCGCGCACGAACAACCCGTAGTTCTGGTAGTTGGCCTCGAGCTCGGAAGTGATCTTGTACACCTCGGAAACCAGCCCGGTATCGAAGTTGCGGTTGCCGTCGTTGGTATTGACGTCATCGTTAGTCTTGTCCCGTCCCTGCACCCGCCACATGCGGCCATAAGACAAGGTGCTGTCAAACGAGCCGGTGACCTGCTGGTCGAGCACACTGAATTCCACGGCCTGTACCGCGTCCACCGCGCACAGTTGTAGCAGCCCTGCCAGGCCTGCTCCGGTGATGCCGGCGCCAGACAGTTGTAAGCGCATCCTCATGGTCAGTTTCTCCTTCCCTGATTTTATTGTTGGGGTGTGCGGGCAACTTCGCCGCGATGGTCAGGGCGCCAACCCCGCCCTGACATAAATCCGGCTGTGCGCGCCGAAATGCCCCAGCAACTGCAACAGCTGCCGGTTGAGTTGCGGGTGGTCGTAGTCTTCGCGCGAGACCTGATTGCTGGCGCTGAAGTCCGTGGTGGCCGGGGCAGTCGCCAGCCATTGTTCGATGGCCTCATCAAAGGCTGCGGACTCGGCGACGGCCTGGGCACTGACCACTTCGCGCAGGTAGTCCACCGAGTACGGCGGGTAATCGGCGTCTTCACCGAGCCTGGCGTATGCCGCGATCATCGGGTGCGGTTCTCCGGCTTTCAGTAGCCGCCGCAGCCAGGCGGCTTGATACTTCTCGACCTCCATGTGCCGGGTCGCGACGCGCTGGATGGCGGCGTGTTTGTCGCTGTCGAAACCCGCCAGGGCCTTGCCTTCCATGAGCAGAAGACTCGCCAGCCCGGCGCCGGGCAGTGGCTTGGCGTGATAGGGCTGGGTCAGGTCCTGTATGTGGTGCAGGCCCCAGCCAAGGAAGCGGTAACCCCAATACGAATGCCCCGTCGCGAAGGCCAGGCGCGCCAGTCCCATGTATTGGTAAGCGCGCCAGTGCGGCCAACTGCGCTGCAGAAAACCGGCAGCGGCGTACACCACTGGGCTCTCATGGAAGAAGCCCATGTGGAAGGGAGCCTGGGAGCTGTATTGAAAACGTGAGTCGCCAAAAGGCTGCGGGCCGAAGCCGTAGCGCCCGCCGACCTCGCCAGGGTTGTCGCTGAACAGATTGATGTCGTGGCCATAATCCGGTTCGTCGGCGGCGCTGGCCAGCACCGCCAGGGGCGGCAGTTTTTCGCCGGTCAGCACGTGGATAAAGCGCTGGCGATTCCAGGGCGAGAGGGTCTGCTCAACCATCACCTGGTTGGCCTTCAAGTGTTCGCGTTCGGGCAGGTCGCGTCCCGGCAGTGGCTGGATGACCATCGCCAGATGAATCTGCGGGTTGATGCGCAACGCGGTAAGGAAGGCGTGTTGCAGATTGTCCCCGGGTTCGGCGGGTAGTTTCAGGTCGTCGGGACGTGTCGGGTATTGGGCGAAATGCTGGCGGGCAAACTGCTCCTGCTCATCGAGCAATTGGGCCACTGCCGGGTACTGCTGGGCGAGGAACTGCTCCAGGGGCTCGACTTCCACCTGGGGCGCTTCGCGCAGGGCGGGCAACGCTTGCAATGCCAGGTAGCTGCCCACTGTGTGATTGGACCAGCCCCAGGCTGACGGGGCCGTGACACACAACACCAGCAGGATAAATGGCAGCTTCATTGCTCGGATTTCTTATTGGATGTGCAGTAGGGATGAGCCTAACAACCACACCTGGCCGTGACACTGTCCGATCCGGCCGAAAAAGTTCTCCGATAGCGCCATGGGTTGCTCAACGCATCAAGCCGGGTAACCCGTGATCTCGCGAATGCTTTGGTACAACGGTTTCAACTGACGATACATGCGCAGGTACACCTCCTTGTACAGGCGCTCGTAGGTCTGATGCGCCTCGGCCTGGGGCATGAATACCGAGCCGACCCGGGTCATCGCCGCCGTTGCCGTGGCAAAGTCCGCGTGCAGTCCCAGCCCGACGGCGCAGCAAATGGCCGCGCCCAGACCAGAGGCCTCGTACACATGCGGCCGCTCGGCAGGCAGGCCGAAAATGTCCGCCGTGAGCTGCATCGCCGCATCGCTCTGGGAACCTCCGCCGGCGATGCGCAAGCGCTTGATGGAGACCTTCGAGCGCTTCTCGATACTCTCCATGCCCTGGCGCAAGGCGTAAGCCAGGCCTTCGAGGATCGCCCGATAGATATGCGCGCGGGTGTGCACGTCGCCGAAGCCGATCATCGCGCCTTTGGCTTCGACTCCCGGCTCGCGAATGCCGGGTGACCAGTAGGGTTGCAGCATCAACCCCATGGACCCCGCAGGCACGGCATTGACCAGGGCGTCGAACAGTTGCTCCGGTTCCACCCCCTGCTCCCTGGCCTGTTGCATTTCCCGCAGGCCGAACTCGTTCTTGAACCAGCTGACCATCCAGTAACCGCGGTAGATCATCACCTCGCAGTTGTAGTGGTCTGGAACGGCCGCCGGATAGGGCGGGATCAGCGGGACGATTTCCAGGTAGCGCGAACGGGTGCTGGTGATTGTCGCCGTGGTGCCGTAGGACAGGCACACCGTGCTGGAATCGACCACCCCGGCGCCCACCACCTCGCAAGCCTTGTCGGCACCGGCGGCAATCAGCGGCAGCCCTTCGGGAATGCCGGTGTGGCGGCTGGCAGTGGCGCTGATGTAGCCCAGGGTTTCGCCGGGCTTGAGCAGGCCGGGCAGTTGCTCGGGACGCACCGCCAGGGCCTGCCATTTCCAGTCGGAGGGCGCCGCCCAACGCAGGCGCTTGAAGTCGAAGGGCAGATAACCGACGCAGCCGCCGACCGAATCGACAAAGCGCCCGCACAGGCGATGGGTGAGAAAGCCTGAGAGCAGCAAAAACTTGTCAGTCGCCGCCCACACTTCAGGCTGATGACGAGCGACCCAGTTGGCTTCGGCCTGGGCGCGAAAATAGTCCACGGTGGCCTGGGCACCCACCAGTTTGAACAGCCAGCCCCAGGGTCCCTTGATGCCGCCTTCGACCTCGGTCTGGCGCTGGTCGAGCCAGAGGATCGCCGGGCGCAGCGGGTTGCCCTGGGCGTCGACGTTGATCAGGGTGCCGCGCTGGGTGGTCAGGGAAACGCCGGCAATCTGTGCTCGATCAATCCCGGTCTGCGCCCACAGCAACTGGCAGGCTTCACCCAGTTTGGCCCAGTAGTAATCCGGGTCCTGCTCGGCCCAGCCAGGCTGGGTGGAGTAGTAGGCTTGCAGTTCGACCTTGCCTTTGCCCAGCAGATTGCCCTGAAGATCGAACAGCAACGCCCGCACGCTTTGGGTTCCATTGTCGATGGCCAGCAGGTAACGCTTGTTCGGGTTGTCCATGGAGCTCTCTTCAATGGGCATGAGGGCCTGCATATCTGCGGTTTTCTACGGTTCGTGGCGGCCGGTTCATGGCAAGCCGTGCTGCCGCTGCCACAACGCCCGGTACAGCTGCTCCTCCTGCTGCCAACGGGCATCATCCCAGCCCAGCCGGGGCTGGCACAGTTGGCGAATGGCGGGCAAAAACGCCTCGCCGCCGGCGCGCAGCAACAGCCCCAGGCGGGTGCGGCGCAACAGCAGGTCATCCAGGTGCAGGACCATTTCAGTGTCGCAGGCCAGCGCCAGTTCCGCCCACAAGGTATCAGTGGCGCCAACGGTGTCATGGCCCAACTCTTCGAGCAATTGCGCCAGTCGCGGCAGGGCTCGACCGTGACGCCCGGCCAACCGCCGCCACTGGTAGCTGCTGAGCCCCGGGATCACCAAAGGTGGCACGGCGGCAAACACTGGCGCGCCGTCATCGTTCAACGTACGCCCGAGCATCGGCGCACAGGCCTTGAGCACTTCAATGGCCTGCGGGCGGAATGTGGTCAGCTTGCCCCCCGCCAGCGTCACACAACCGGGCTCTTGCCACAGCACATGCTCGCGGGTTTCGTTTGACGGTTTACCCTGCTGCTGGCCTGCAGCGCTGCCCACCACCGGGCGCACGCCGGACCAGGTCGACAGCACATCGCCAGCCACCACCCCGGCCTGGGGGAACTGCTGGGCGCAGGCTGCCAGCAGGTAGTCGAGTTCCTCGGCACTGATGCTGGCGCTCAGGTCCAGGTCGTCGTGATGATCCAGGTCCGTGGTGCCGACGACGGTGGCGCCTTCCCACGGAAAAACAAACACCGGGCGGCGGTCGCCGTGATGCAGAAACGTGAAGGCCTGGGCCACCGGCAAACGCCACCCTGGCAGCAACAGATGACTGCCACGCAACGGTCGCAATTGACGGGGATGTTCAGGCGGTCGCAGACGTTCAGCCCAGGCACCGGTCGCCACCGCCAAAACGCCACAGCGCAGTTGCAGCCCTGCCCCGCCTTCGCAGTCCTCGACCTGCACCCCGCACACCCGCCCGCCTTCGCGCAGCAATTGAACGACTCGCAGGCCATTGAGCACGACCGCGCCGTCAGCACGTGCCTCGGCCAATACACGCATCACCAGGCGGGCGTCGTCGGTCAGCGCATCGACAAAACCGGAGCCGCCCAGCAAATCGTCTTCCTTCACTCCCGGTGCCATGTACCGCAGTTGCTGCGCGTCATGAAAACGATGATTACGCCTCCCGGCCAACGCGTCATACACGGCCAACAAACCACCCATGACGCGGGGGCCAGGAAAGCCTCCGCGGTAATGCGGCATCATGAAACTCATGGGCTCCACCAACCCTGGAGCTTCATCCAGCAGGCGTTGGCGCTCGCGCACTGAGTCGCGAGTCAGGCGCCACTGGCCCTTGGCGATGTAACGCAAGCCGCCATGGACCATTTTCGAAGAACGACTGGAGGTGCCCCAGGCAAAGTCGCGCTGCTCCAACAACAGGCAGCGCCAGCCACGGCGCGCGGCCTCACGCACGATGCCGGCACCGCTGATACCGCCACCGATGACGATCAGGTCCCAGGCCTCATCCGCCAGGGTCGGCAGCGCGGCCTCTCGCCACGCGCCATTCCAGTCCGGGTTCATCGTCGTCACTCCTGCAGCAACGTGCCAGGGTTGAGCCGCCCGGCCGGATCGAAATGCCGACTCAACGCCTGCAAGGTGTCAATCGCCAGCGCCCCCTTCTCCCGCAGCAGATACGCCGCGTGGTCCTTGCCCACGCCATGCTGGTGACTGATGGTGCCGCCGTTGTCGACGATAGTTTGACTGGCGGCGTGCTTGAGCGCCTGCCAGCGTGCCAGGGTCGCCGGGTAATCCGCCGCCGGACGAAAGACGTAGGTGGTGTAGATGCTCGAACCTTCGCCATACACATGGGACAGGTGGGTGAACACGTGCACCTGCTCACCCTGGGCCGCAAGTGCAGCACGCAGGCTTTGCTCGATACGCTCGAGCAGGTTGTCGACATTGCTCCAGTCGGTAGCGGTTTCCAGGGTGTCGACCACATAACCGGCGTTCCACAGGTTTTCCCGCAGGTAGGGAAAACGGAAGCGGTTCTGCGCCCATTTCTTGCCGAGCAAGGTACCGGTGAAGACTCCACCGAAGGCCTTCAAATGCTGGCGAGCCTGGCTGAGCGACAGCGCGTTCTGCCGGCGGTTGCCGGTGACGCCGAACGTCAACATGCATTTGCCGACGCCGGCTCCGCGCAGGGCGAGGTATTTTTCCAGCCAGGCAATCTGCTGCGGGTGACCGGCCAAGGCGAGCTGGGTTTCGGTTTCCAGGGCATTGGACAGGCGCAGCATCGACAACGGCACCCGCGCCTGGGCCAACTGCCGGATCGCCTGCAGCGCCTGTGACCAGTCGGGCAGGAAAACACCGTAGAAACGCTCATCGGCCGGCAGCGCACTGATTCGCACCTTGACCTGGGAAATGATGCCGAAGCGCCCCTCACAGCCGAGCACCACTTCGCGCAAATCGGGGCCTGCGGCCGAGGCCGGAAAGGTGGCGATTTCCAAGGGGCCGGCAAAGGTTTCCAGCGTGCCGCCGGCGAACAACTGCTCGATTCGCCCGTAGCGCAGCGACTGCTGGCCGCTGGAGCGGCTGGCGACCCAACCGCCCAGGGTCGACAACTCCCACGACTGCGGGAAATGCCCCAGGGTGTAACCACGGGCGCGTAGCTGACTCTCCACCTGCGGGCCGCTGGCACCGGGGCCGAACGTGGCCAGCAGGCTGTGCTCGTCCAGGTCCAGCAAGCGATTCATGCGAGCCAGGGACACCGTCACCACTGGCCGCACCGAGTCTGGCGGGTTGATGTGCCCGGCCACCGAAGTGCCGCCGCCGTAAGGGATCAGGCACAGGTCCTGGGTCTGGGCGAGCGCCAGCAACTGGCGGATCTGCCCGGCGCTGTCGGGAAAGGCCACGGCGTCGGGGTAGAGGCCGGGCGCCCCTTCGCGCAGCGCCAGCCAGTCTGGCAGGCTCTGGCCCCGGGCATGCAGCAGGCGATCATGCGGCTCGATGCTGTACAGACCATGCGCCGCCAGCCGCGAAGCCGGTACCCTGGCCAGCGCCTCTTCGAGCGTTGCATCGGGCAATACACGACCGACACCCAGCCGCTCGGCGAGAAATCCCGCGCCCTGGGCCGGTAATTCGACCACCGTGGTTGCCTCTCCCCAGCCGTTCCAGCGTCGCATGCGTGTGTCCTTTTGCGGTTCTTATAAGTGATGTTTCAGACACCCATACTAGCCAGCCCACCGAAAGTGTCACGGTCGCATCCGGCCACTTCGAGTAGCCAATTGAGTCAAACACCGCGCCAGGACTGGCCATTTACTTTAGCGGTAGTTTCACACTACCTTTCAGGGTATTCATCCGCACATGCGGGCCTTGATCAAAGGAACACGATCATGCAATCGCTGGGCTTCACTTCTGTTCCGCCACTGCTCAAATACCTGCGTTATGCCGAACAGCTGGGTATCGCCACCGAGCCGGCGCTGGCGGCGGCCGGATTACAGGCGCAACAGTTGAGCGACAACAGCCTGCGGTTGCCGGGCGAGGTTCATGAGCGGTTGCTCGACTACTTCTGCGACCACTCGGCAGACCCGCTGTTCGGCCTCAACTCGGCGCGTTTCGTGCTACCCAATTCCTGGAGTGTGTTGGGTTACATCACCATGAACTGCGCGACCCTGGGCGATGCCATGAGCCGCATCATGCCGTTCGAAAAACTGGTCGGTGATATGGGCGTCAGCCGGGCCGAGGTGCAGGACGCGCAGGTGCACCTGATCTGGACCTGCCGTCACCAACGCCCGCGCATTCGCCGGCACCTGGTGGAAAATGTCCTCGGCTCCTGGCTGCAGTACGCCCGCTGGATTGCCGACACCCAGCTGGCGCCGGCCGCAGTGTGGTTTGAGCACGCGCAGCCGGACGAAACCACGCTGGCGCACTACGAGGCGTTTTTCGACTGCCCGGTGCTGTTTGAGCAGCCCTACTCGGCGCTGATTGTGCCGCTGCCCTACCTGCAGCTGCCCTTGCGCCAGGCCGATGCGCAACTGCTGCGCACCCTGGAAGAGCATGCGCTGGGGTTGATGGCGACCCTGGAGGATGCGTCGCTGCAGGAGCGGGTCAAGGGCATTCTGCGCCAGCTGCTCAAGGAGGGGTTGCCGCGCAAGGAACAGGTGGCCGAACAGTTCGCCATGTCGGTGCGCACCCTGCAACGCCAGCTGCATCAGGCGGGTACTTCGTATCAACAGATCCTCGATGACCTGCGCCAGGAGCTGGCGGAGCATTACCTGCTCAACAGCACCCTGCCGATTCAGGATATCGCGCAGTACCTGGGGTTTACCGAGTCCCGGTCGTTTCATCGCTCATTCAAGAGCCGGCGGGGAATGCCGCCAGGGGAGTTTCGCCAGGTTCATCGAAGTGCGGAGCCAAGCTGACGCGAACCTGTGGGAGCCCGGCTTGCCGGCGGTGGCGGTGGCGGTG
>NZ_JADEVO010000006.1 GCF_017114825.1 Pseudomonas gregormendelii
ATGGTGAGAGAGGCGATCCTAATCTACAACCAGGAGCGCCCGCACCTGTCCTTGAAATACAAAACGCCCGATGCGGTGCATCGGGCGTTGGGGTGAAACAGGTGTAAACCTATTTCAGGACTAGACATTGGCTTCACTTGGGCCTGTACCCAGGCGCAATGGGCGCTAAGCGATCGCTTGCCGATTCAGCTCGAGGGTGAAACCCGTTGGGTGGAGGGGACGGTCACGGGACTGCCGCAGAACGGCGAAGGTGTCGTGCGCTTCGAGCTGTCGGACAGCCATTCCCGGCGTACAAAGCTCCCGCAGCGGATGCGCCTGGCCTGGTACGACGGCCCTGCGGTGAATAGCGGGGAACGCTGGCGCCTGGCGGTCAAGCTGAAACGACCCATCGGGCTGCTCAATCCCCATGCTTTCGACTATGACGCCTGGCTGCTGGCGCAACGCATCGGCGCCACCGGCACGGTGAAGGCTGGCGAAAAACTCGCAGATGCCCGGGGAGCCTGGCGCGATAGCCTGCGCCAGCGCTTGCTGAGTGTAGATGCGCAGGGCCGCAGCGGCGCGCTGGCGGCCTTGGTGCTGGGTGACGGCAGCGGCCTGAGTCGCGAGGACTGGCAGGTGCTGCAAGACACCGGCACCGTGCATTTACTGGTGATTTCCGGGCAGCACATCGGTTTGCTGGCAGGCGTGATGTACTTGCTGATCGCGGGGCTTGCCCGTTATGGCATATGGCCGCGCCGTTTGCCCTGGCTGCCTTGGGCGTGCGGATTGGCATTTTCGGCGGCTCTTGGTTATGGCTTGCTTGCCGGCTTCGACGTACCGGTGCGCCGGGCCTGCGTGATGATCGGCCTGGTGCTGCTGTGGCGCCTGCGTTTGCGCCATCTCGGCGCCTGGTGGCCGCTGCTGCTGGCGCTGAACGGGGTCCTGTTGATGGACCCGCTGACGAGCCTGCAACCCGGTTTCTGGCTGTCCTTTGCGGCGGTGGCAGTGTTGATCTTCACCTTCGGCGGTCGGCTCGGCTCATTGCCCTGGTGGCAAACCTGGACTCGCGCCCAGTGGATGATCGCCATTGGTTTGAGTCCGCTTTTTCTCATCCTCGGCCTGCCGATCAGCGTCAGTGGGCCGATGGTAAATTTACTCGCGGTGCCCTGGATCAGTCTGTTGGTCCTGCCGCCTGCATTGCTTGGTACCTTGCTGCTGCCAATGCCTTATGTGGGCGAGGGGTTGCTGTGGCTCGCCGGGGGGCTGCTCGACTGGCTGTTCAAGGGCCTGGCGCAAGCGGCGGGGCAGGTGCCCGCCTGGGACCCTATGGCGATTGCGTTTTGGACCTGGGCGTTGGCCGCCGCCGGCGCCTTGCTGCTGCTGATGCCGGCGGGCGTGCCGCTGCGATGGCTGGGCTGGCCGATGCTGCTGTTACTGGTCTTGCCACCGCGTCCCACAATCGCCGAAGGCATTGCCGAGGTCTGGCTTCTGGACGTCGGCCAGGGCCTGGCGATCCTGGTGCGCACTCGTCATCACAACCTGTTGTATGACGCCGGGCCGCGTTCCGCGGGCATGGACATGGGCGCGCGAGTGGTGCTGCCGACGTTGCGCAAGCTGGGCGTGGAACAGCTTGACCTGATGCTGATCAGCCATGCTCACGCCGATCATGCCGGAGGCGCCAAGGCAGTGGTCGACGGAGTACCGGTCCGCAGGATAATGGGCGGCGAGCCCTTTCCCCCGGCAGATGGCCTGCTCGCAGATGCCTGCGAGAGCGGCGGACACTGGAATTGGGACGGGGTGGGCTTCCGGCTCTGGCAGTGGGCGTCGGCGCAGGACAGCAACTCCCGATCCTGCGTGTTGCAAATCGAGGCCACCGGCGAGCGGTTGCTGCTGACCGGTGATATCGAACGGGCCGCCGAGCATGCATTGCTCGGCAGCCCGCTGGCCGTCGCCACTGACTGGTTGCAGGCTCCGCACCATGGCAGTCGCACTTCATCCTCGATGCCCCTGCTCAGCGTGCTCCAGCCCAAGGCGGTGCTGATCTCCCGCGGCAATGGCAATTCGTTCGGCCATCCGCACCCAACGGTGATAGCACGCTATCGAAAATTGGCAATGGGGATCTACGACAGTGCCCAGCAGGGCGCCGTTCATCTGCAACTGGGGACCTTCTCGGCACCGGCGACGATGCGTCAACACCGGCGCTTCTGGCGTGATCTGGCACCGCTGGCAGAATGACTGGCGGGCAGCGGGCCCCGACCGGTTGCGCCATCGTGGTCTTCGGTGCGAGAAGCCCCTATGGTAGAGTGGCGCACTTTTTCGAGGGGACTGTCACTGTGTGGGAATTGGTCAAATCCGGCGGCTGGATGATGCTGCCGATCATTCTGAGTTCCATCGTGGCCATGGCGATCGTTGTCGAGCGCCTGTGGACCCTGCGTGCCAGTCGTGTGACTCCGGAGCATTTGCTCGGCCAGGTCTGGGTCTGGATCAAGGACAAACAGCTCAATAAGGAAAAGCTCAAGGAATTGCGTGCCAATTCCCCTCTGGGCGAAATCCTCGCGGCTGGCCTGGCCAACTCCCGGCATGGTCGCGAAATCATGAAAGAGTGCATCGAGGAAGCTGCGGCGCGAGTCATTCACGAACTCGAACGCTACATCAACGCCCTGGGCACGATTGCCGCCATGGCGCCGTTGCTGGGCTTGCTCGGCACCGTGCTGGGCATGATCGATATCTTCAGTGCGTTCATGGGCACCGGCATGGGCACCAACGCGGCGGTACTCGCCGGTGGTATTTCCAAAGCCCTGATCACCACGGCCGCAGGCCTGATGGTCGGTATCCCGGCGGTGTTCTTCCACCGTTTCCTGCAACGCCGGATCGACGAACTGGTGGTGGGCATGGAACAGGAAGCGATCAAGCTGGTTGAGGTCGTACAGGGCGACCGTGATGTTGACCTGGCCGAGGGCAGAGCGTGAAATTCCGCCGCAAGCCTCGGGAAACGGTCGATATAAACCTCGCTTCGCTGATCGACGTGGTGTTTATCCTGCTGCTGTTTTTTGTCGTGACCACCACCTTCACCCGTGAAACCCAGCTGCGCGTCGACCTGCCGGAAGCCGTCAGCGGAACGCCTGCCGAAGATCAGCAGGTCAAGCACCTGGACGTGGCGATCAATGCTGAAGGCGCGTTTTCGGTGAATAACCAGGTCTTGCCCAAGAACGACCTGGCGACCCTGATGGACGCCCTGCAGAAAGAATCCAACGGCGACACCAGCCTGCCGCTGTCCATCAGCGCCGACGGCAAGACCCAGCATCAGTCGGTCATCATCGCCATGGATGCTGCCGGCAAGCTCGGTTTCAGCCACCTGCGCATGACCACTGTCGAGGCGGCGCCGCCCGCGCCCTGATGGCCATGTCCGATCGCTTGCTCGCCGCGTGGTACCAGGGACATCCGGCCCTGAAGCTGTTGCAGCCGCTGGAGTGGCTCTATCGCCGCGTGGTCACGAACAAGCGCAAGCGTTTCCTGGCGGGCGAGGGCGAGATCTATCAGCCGCCAGTGCCGTTGATCGTCGTCGGTAATATCACCGTCGGCGGCACGGGCAAGACTCCGCTGATTCTCTGGATGATCGAGCACTGCCAGCGTAGCGGGCTGCGCGTCGGGGTGGTCAGTCGGGGTTACGGCGCCAAACCACCGCAACTGCCATGGCGAGTCGCGGCGGATCAGGGCGCCGATACTGCGGGCGACGAGCCTCTGTTGATCGTCCAGCGCACCGGCGTACCCTTAATGATCGACCCGGACCGCAGTCAGGCGGTCAAGGCCTTGCTCGAGAGTGAACCGCTGGACCTGATCCTGTCGGACGACGGCATGCAGCATTATCGCCTGGCCCGTGACCTTGAGCTGGTGCTGATCGACGCTGCCCGTGGCCTGGGTAACCAGCGCTGCCTGCCCGCCGGGCCCCTGCGTGAGCCGGTCGAGCGCCTTGAGAGCGTCGATGCGGTGCTCTACAACGGCGCCGCTGACGATCGCCATGACGGGTTTGCGTTCCAGCTGCAACCTACCGCGCTGGTCAATCTGCGTAGCGGTGAACGGCGGCCGCTCGATCATTTTCCTGCGGGTCAGGCACTGCATGCCGTGGCCGGCATCGGTAATCCACAGCGTTTCTTCACGACCCTCGAAACGCTACACTGGAAGCCTGTACCGCACGCGTTCGCTGACCACGCCGAGTACAGCGTGCAGGCACTGAATTTCACTCCGTCATTGCCTTTGGTAATGACTGAAAAGGACGCGGTGAAGTGCCGTGCCTTCGCCGCCGCCGATTGGTGGTACCTGACGGTCGATGCTGCGCCATCCCGGGCCTTTGTCGCCTGGTTCGATACGCAGCTGATGCGCCTGGTGCCGGACCGTCTTTTGCCTTAACTCCGTTTTATCCAGGGAATGCTCATGGACACCAAATTGCTCGATATCCTCGCTTGCCCCGTCTGCAAAGGCCCGCTCAAGCTCAGCGCTGACAAGACCGAGCTGATCAGCAAGGGCGCCGGCCTCGCTTATCCGATTCGTGACGGCATCCCGGTCATGCTCGAAACCGAAGCGCGCACCCTGACCACCGACGAGCGCCTGGATAAATGACCGCAGCCTTTACTGTCGTCATCCCATCGCGTTACGCCTCCACCCGTTTGCCTGGCAAGCCGCTGTTGCTGATCGCCGGCAAACCGATGATCCAGCACGTCTGGGAACAGGCGAGCAAAAGCAGCGCCGAGCGCGTGGTGGTGGCCACCGACGACCTGCGCATCGTCGCAGCCTGCAAAGGCTTTGGCGCTGAAGTGGTGCTGACGCGTGAAGATCACAACTCCGGTACCGATCGCCTGGCCGAAGTGGCGACGAAGCTGGGCCTGGCGCCCGACGCCATCGTGGTCAACGTGCAAGGTGACGAACCGCTGATTCCACCTGATGTGATCGATCAGGTCGCGGCCAACCTGGCAGCCCACACCGAAGCGCGCATGGCCACTCTGGCTGAGCCGATCGAAGATGTGGAAACCCTGTTCAACACTAATGTGGTCAAGGTGGTCAGTGACCTCAACGGTCTGGCGCTGACCTTCAGCCGAGCGACCTTGCCGTGGGCCCGCGATGACTTTGCCAGGAGTCGCGAGCAATTGCCGGAAGGCGTGCCGTACCGTCGCCACATCGGCATTTATGCTTACCGCGCCGGGTTCCTGCATGACTTCGTCAGCTGGGGCCCTTGCTGGCTGGAAAACACTGAATCCCTGGAACAACTAAGGGCCTTGTGGCACGGCGTGCGTATCCACGTGGCTGACGCTTTGATCGCGCCACCGACCGGCGTCGATACCGCTGAAGACCTGGAGCGGGTTCGTCGCCTGCTGGAGGCCTGATGCGGGTTCTGTTCGTCTGCCTGGGCAACATCTGCCGCTCGCCGACCGCCGAAGGCGTGCTGCGCCATAAACTGCGCGAGGCCGGGCTGGCGGGGCAAGTCGAGGTCGCCTCCGCCGGTACGGGCGACTGGCACGTCGGCAAGGCCCCGGATAAACGCAGCCAGGCCGCCGCCCGGCTACGCGGTTACGATTTGTCTGCCCAGCGCGCGCAGCAAGTCAGTCGTGCCGATTTCTCCATGTATGACCTGATCCTGGCGATGGATAACAGCAACCTGCGCAATCTCAAGGCATTGCAGCCTGCGAAGGGCAAGGCGGAGCTTGACCTGTTCCTGCGCCGCTATCAGTCGGAACTCGATGAAGTTCCAGACCCGTACTACGACGGCGACCAGGGCTTCGAGCAGGTACTGGACCTGATCGAGCGCGCCAGTGACCTGCTGGTGATCGAATTGAAGGGGCGGTTATGAGTCTGCAGGTGCAAGCCCGGGTATCGCTCAAACCGTACAACAGCTTTGGCGTGGATGTGCAGGCCCGCCTGTTTGCCCAGGCCCACAGTGACGACGACGTGCGCGACGCCCTGGTGTATGCCACGCAGCACGAGGTGCCATTGCTGGTAATCGGTGGGGGCAGCAACTTGCTGCTCACCGCCGATATCCAGGCGCTGGTGCTGCGCATGGCCACCCGCGGGATTCGCCTGCTCAGCGATAACGGCCAGCAGGTGGTGATCGAAGCCGAAGCCGGCGAGCCTTGGCATCCGTTTGTGCAACACACCCTGGCCCAGGGTTTGTCTGGCCTGGAAAACCTCAGCCTGATCCCCGGTACGGTCGGCGCGGCACCGATGCAGAACATCGGCGCTTATGGCGTGGAGATCAAGGACGTGTTTGCCGGCCTGACCGCGCTTGATCGCCGGACCGGCGAACTGCGCGACTTCAGCCTGGACGAGTGCAAGTTCGCCTACCGCGACAGCCTGTTCAAGCAGGAGCCGGGGCGCTGGTTGATCCTGCGGGTGCGCTTCAACCTGAACCGCGCTGAACACCTGCATCTGGAATACGGCCCGGTGCGTCAGCGCCTGACCGAGCAGGGCATTGACCGTCCGACTGCCGGCGACGTCAGCCAGGCGATCTGCAGCATTCGCAGCGAAAAACTGCCGGACCCTGCAGTACTGGGCAATGCTGGCAGTTTCTTCAAGAACCCTCTGGTACCGGCGGCGCTGGTCACCCGGCTCAAGGCTGAATTCCCGGACCTGGTGGCCTACGCGCAACCCGACGGGCAGATGAAGCTGGCGGCTGGATGGCTGATCGAGCGCGCAGGCTGGAAGGGCTTTCGCGAAGCCGACGCCGGTGTGCACAAGTTGCAGGCGCTGGTGCTGGTCAACTATGGCGCTGCCACTGGCCTGCAGTTGCTGGACCTGGCGCAACGGATCCAGAAAGACATTTGGCAACGATTCCAGGTCGAGCTGGAAATGGAGCCCAACAGATATTGAGGCTACGCTTTCAGCACTGCCCTGGAGGCCCTGCACATTTGTCGATGTGCAGGGCTTTTTTGTTAATCCTGGGTTAACTTAGCCGCCTAACGATACAAGCCATTTTGCTACACCAAAGGCCCGATGCAGACGTCGCCGTCGGCATGAGAGAGCCTCCTTAGCCTGAGTCGATCTGCGTGATGCCAACCGCCAGCCTCTGGCGGCAGATTGCTCGACCCCATAACCGTCTTTAGATATGCGGGCGTGCCCATGATTACCCTGAAACTCAACGGTCAAGACCATCAACTCGATGTCACCGAGGACATGCCCCTGCTCTGGGCAATTCGCGACGTGGCCGGTTACAACGGCACCAAGTTTGGCTGCGGCATGGGCCTGTGTGGTGCCTGCACCATTCACATCGACGGCTCCCCGGCACGCAGTTGCATCACGCCGATCGGCTCGGTGATCGGCCAGGGCGTTAGCACCATCGACAATTTGCACAGCGACCCGGTTGGGCAAGTCGTCCAGCAAGCCTGGCTCGACACAGCAGTGGCCCAGTGCGGGTTCTGCCAGGGCGGGCAGATCATGTCGGCGACAGCATTGCTCAAGGTCAACCCCAACCCCAGCGACGAGCAAATCGAAGAAGCGATGGTGGGCAACATTTGCCGTTGCGGCACCTACAACCGTATCAAGACCGCCATACGCCAAGCCTCCACCCACCTGAAGGAGGCCAAGGCATGAGCGGGCTACCGAATGATTTTGCGCTGAGCAATCTCAGCCGCCGTGGTTTCCTCAAGGGCGTAGGCGCTACCAGCGCGCTGGTGCTGGCCGCCAGTTGGGGTTGGCAGGACGCACTCGCCGCCGATAAAGAGCAGAAATTCGGCGCAGACGGTATGCCCAATGGCTGGATCGACGATCCAAAAGTATATGTCAGCATTGCCGCCGATGGCACCGTAACCGTGGTGTGCAACCGCTCGGAAATGGGCCAGGGCGTGCGCACCAGCCTGAGCATGGTGGTGGCGGACGAGCTGGATGCCGACTGGGCGATGGTCAAGGTGCAGCAGGCGCCCGGTGATGAAGTTCGCTATGGCAACCAGGACACCGACGGCTCGCGCAGCATGCGCCATTGGTACGAGCCGATGCGTCGTTGTGGCGCCGCTGCGCGCACGATGCTTGAGCAAGCCGCTGCCGAGCAGTGGAAAGTACCGGTAGGCGAGTGTCAGGCACAGTTGCACAAAGTCATTCACCAGCCCACCAAGCGTGAACTGGGTTACGGCGCCCTGGCGGCTGCCGCTGCTGCACTGGCAGTGCCGGCTCGCGACAGCCTGCGGCTTAAGCAGCCTGCGCAGTTTCGATACATCGGCAAGGAAGGCATCAAGGCGATCGATGGTGCCGACATCGTCAATGGTCGCGCAGTCTACGGCGCCGATGTGCACATCGAGGGCATGCTCTACGCGACCATTGCGCGCCCGGCGGTATATGGCGGCAAGGTCAAATCCGTTGACTCGAGTGCGGCGCTGAAAGTGCCTGGCGTGCTCAAGGTCATCAACATCGAAGGGCGGCCAATGCCGTCGGAGTTCCAGCCCCTGGGTGGCGTGGCCGTGATCGCCAGCAATACCTGGGCAGCGATCAAAGGGAGCGAAGCGCTGAAGATCGAGTGGGACGATGGCCCGAATGCCAGCTATGACTCGATCGCCTACCGCAAGGAGCTGGAAGCTGCATCGCTCAAGCCCGGCAAGGTCGTGCGCAACACCGGCAACATCGACGAGGCCATGGGCAACGCCGACACCACGCTGGAAGCGTCTTACTATCTGCCGCACCTGGCACAGTCCCCGATGGAGCCGATGGTAGCCATTGCGCGCTTTAAGGACGGCGTCTGCGAGGCCTGGGCGCCGAGCCAGGCACCCCAGGTGACGCGAGAGCGAATTGCCGAACGCCTCGGCGTCCCGTTCGATAACGTCACGGTCAACGTGACCCTGCTCGGCGGCGGCTTCGGACGCAAGTCCAAGCCGGATTTTGTCATCGAAGCGGCGATCCTCGCCAAGGAATTTCCCGGCAAGGCAGTGCGGGTGCAATGGACGCGTGAAGACGATATCCATTGTTCGTACTTTCATACCGTGTCGGCCGAGTACCTCAAAGCCAGCCTGAACAAGGACGGCCTGCCGTCCGGCTGGCTGCACCGCACCGTCGCGCCCAGTATCACGGCGCTGTTTGCACCGGGCATGAACCATGAAGCAGCGTTCGAGCTGGGCATGGGCTTCACCAACATGGCCTATGCGATCCCCAACGTGCGCCTGGAAAACCCCGAGGCCAAGGTGCATACCCGGGTGGGTTGGTACCGTTCGGTGTCGAACATTCCCCACGGCTTTGCGATCCAGAGTTTCGTCGATGAGTTGGCCCACAAGGCCGGCCGCGATCCGCTGGAGTACCAGATTAAACTGCTCGGCCCGGACCGCCAGATCGATCCGCGCACCTTGAGCGAAGAGTGGAACTACGGCGAGTCGCCGGAACGCTATCCGATTGATACCGGCCGTATGCGCAAGGTCCTGGAAACTGCGGCGAAGGCGGCGGGGTGGGGTCGTGACTTGCCCAAGGGCCGTGGCCTGGGCCTGGCGGTGCACTACAGTTTTGTCACCTATGTCGCGGCGGTGATCGAGGTTGAGGTCAAGGATGACGGCACGTTGATCGTGCATAAGGCGGATATCGCAGTGGACTGCGGCCCGCAGATCAACCCGGAGCGCATCCGCTCGCAATTCGAAGGTGCCTGTGTGATGGGCCTGGGTAATGCGGTGCTCGGCGAAATCAGCTTCAAGGACGGCAAGGTCCAACAGGATAACTTCCACATGTACGAAGTAGCACGCATGTCCCTGGCGCCGAAGGAGGTGGCGGTGCACATGGTCACTCCGCCGGGAGACGTGCCGCTTGGGGGCGTCGGCGAACCTGGCGTTCCACCGATTGCGCCGGCGCTGTGTAATGCGATTTTTGCTGCCACGGGCCAGCGTATTCGCAACTTGCCGGTGCGCTTCCAGTTACAGGGTTGGCAGAAGGCGCAAGCCTGATGGACAGCGTCGATCTGAATGTCCTGCGCAGCGTGCTGGAGTGGCGCAATGCGGGCCAGCGGGTGGTGCTGTACAGCGTGGTCCAGACGTGGGGCACTGCGCCCCGGGCACCTGGCGCCATGCTGGCGTTGCGTGAAGATGGCGTGGTGATCGGGTCTGTGTCCGGCGGCTGCGTCGAGGATGATCTGATTGCCCGCCTGCACGATGGGCGCATCCCGGCTGACGGACCGCCCGTGCAGTTGATCACCTACGGCGTGACTCGCGAGGAGGCTGCGCGCTTTGGCTTGCCTTGTGGCGGTACCTTGCGCCTGACTGAGGAGCGCGTAGGCGATCCGGCCTGGGTGGCACAGTTGCTGGCACGTTGCGAGGCGCACGAGATTGTGGCGCGCTCGCTGTCGATTGAAACCGGTGAGGTGTTGCTGGAGCCCGCAGACAAGTTGCAAACGCTGACCTTTGACGGCAAGACGCTGCGGGCCATTTATGGTCCGCGCTGGCGCCTGCTGCTGATCGGCGCAGGTCAACTGTCGCGATATGTCGCCGAGATGGCGCGGCTGCTGGATTTCGAGGTGCTGATCTGCGATCCGCGCAGCGAATTCGTCTATGGCTGGGAAGAGCAGCATGGACGCTTCGTCCCGGGCATGCCCGACGAAGCGGTACTGACTATCCAGACCGACGAGCGCACGGCCATTGTAGCGCTCACCCATGACCCGCGCCTGGATGACATGGCGCTGCTGACGGCGCTGGACTCCGATGCATTCTACGTGGGTGCGCTGGGGTCTCGGGTCAACAGCCTGAAGCGCCGGGATAATCTGGCTCAGCTAGGCTTGTCGGCAGCGGCCATTGAACGGCTGCACGGCCCGATCGGCTTGCACATTGGTAGCCATTCGCCAGCGGAAATCGCTTTGTCGCTGATGGCTGAAATTGTCGCAATCAAGAACGGCGTCGAACTCAAACAGAAGAAGCCCTTGCAGGAGGCGCCATGAGCGAACCCATCGCCGTCATCGTGCTGGCAGCGGGGCAGGGCGAGCGCTTTCGCCAGGTAGCGGGCGCCGACAAGGACAAGTTGCTGGCGGACTGTACCGGGCGCGACGGTGCTGTGCGGTCGGTCATCGAGCATGTCCTCGTGAACCTGCCGGCTAAGGCGGGCAAACGGGTTGTGGTTACCACTGCAGATCGTCCCCAGGTGATTCGCATGGCCCAGGCCTATGGGTTCGAGGTGGTCCTGATCGAGTCCACGGGCATGGGGGACAGCATTGCTGCCGGGGTGGCGGCGTGTCCGCAGCCCGGTGGTTGGTTGATTGTGCTGGGGGATATGCCCTTCATCCTGCCGTTGAGCATTGAGCGGGTGATAGCAGGGATGGCGGCTGACACTATCAGTGTGCCAGTGCATGACGGCGAGTATGGGCACCCGGTGGCGTTCGCGGATTCTTTCGGACCGGCGTTGATCGCGCTCTCGGGGGACGGCGGGGCCAGGCCGCTGTTCGCTACGGCCAGGGTGGTTGAAGTGGAGGTGGATGATCCTGGGGTGTTGTGGGATGTGGATGTGCCCGGGGCCCTGGTGTTTGTGTAATGCTTTTCAGGTCAATAAAAAGCCCCGCTCTGGATCACCAGGCGGGGCTTTTTGTCAGCCGTCGGAATCAGACGAGGGGTTTAGGCTCGTGCTCTTTTTCCTGGGCTTTTTCGTGTTGCTCTACCGCGTCCTGTACGGAACGTGGTGCTTCATCGATCACTGATGCTACAGGCTCGGCGACAACTTCAGCAGGGGCTTCAGCGACCACCGGTGCAGATTCAACCACGGCTGGAGCAGCAGCGGCAGCCAATTCAGCTTCCTTCTGCAGACGCTCGGCTTCACGCTTGCGACGACGCACTTCACGCGGGTCGTTTGGCGCGCGACCATTTTCAGTCAGGGCGCTTGCCGGCGCGGCTTCGACCACAGGTGCAGCCACTTCGGCTACAACCGGGGCTTCAACCGGCACTTCGACCACTGGAGCAGGCTCTGCAGCCGCAACCACTGGCTCTGGCTCGTAAGCCGGAGTTTCAGCTACCGGGGCTGGTGTTTCTGCAACAGCTGGCTCGGCAACCCAGTTGAAAGCGGTTTGCTCTTCGCGAACTTCACGAATCGATTCGGTCACGGTTTCGCTGACCGTCTCGGCAGCAGGCTCTGCAATCACTGCTGGAGCTTCGACGACTGCCGCAGGTTGCGGTGCCGCTTCTACTTCAGGCTGCGCTTCACGAGCCGGCGCCACTTCGATTTCCGGCGAAGCGGTGGCTTCGACAGGCGAGGTCGCTTCAACCACTGGCGCTTCGACTGGAGCAGTGTCCAGGGTGGCAGCAGTAGCGCGTTCGGCTTGCTCGTTGGCCTGTGCTTCAGCTGGAGCACTGATCACCGAGCTGGCAACGGCTGCGGTAACAGCCAGGCCAGCGGCCAGGTCGTTAGCGCTTGGTGCGTCGGCAGTGGCTGCCACTTCGCCTTCAGCGGAGTCAGACTCTTCCGAACCTTCGATCACATTGCCGTTGGCATCACGCTGACGCTCGCGACGGTTGCTGCGACGACGCTGGCCGCGGGAGCGACGGCGTGGACGATCGCCTTCGGCGCCTTCCTGTCCGTCTTCCTGCAGTTGCTCTTCGTTGGACAGTAGTTCTTCTTCGGCTACTGGAGCTGCTGCTTGCTCGGCACGTGGCTGACGTTCTTCACGCGGTGGGCGTGGAGCACGTTCTTCGCGTGGCTGGCGAGCCGGACGCTCTTCGGTGGTAGCGACAGCGACAGCGGCAGCGGCTGGAGCAACAGCGTCCAGGGGTTCGCGTAATTCGCGTACACGTTCTTCACGCTCGCCACGTGGCTTGCGGTCTTCACGTGGAGCGCGCGGTGCACGTTCCTCACGCGGTGCGCGTGGTGCACGCTCTTCACGTGGCGCGCGTTCTTCGCGGACTACTGCCGGCGTTTCTTCACGAGCTTCGCGTGGTTCACGAGCTTCCCGTGGAGCGCGTTCTTCACGCGGTGCACGTTCTTCGCGAGGCTTGCGCTCTTCGTCGCGGCGACCGTTACGGTTGCGGCTCTGCTGACGACCGTTGCGACGCTCTTCGTTACGAGCCGGACGCTCGGTGGTCGCAGGCTTTTCAACCACAACCGGTGCGGCGGGCTCTTCCTTGGTTGCAAACAGGCTGACCAGCGACTTCACCAGGCCCTTGAACAGGCTTGGCTCTGGCACGGCGGCCGGTGCAGCCACAGGCGCGGCAGCAACAACTTCGGCAGGAATCGGCGCATTGGCGCGGGCAGGGGCCGTCTTGACTGCAGCTTCCTGGCGAACCAGGGTGCGGGTCGCAGCGGCTGGCTGGACTTCTTCCACTTCGGCAGCGGCAGCAGCGATTTCGTAGCTGGACTGGTTGATGTGGGCTTCCGGGCTGTCATCGCGCAGACGCTGAACTTCGAAGTGCGGCGTTTCGAGATGATCGTTCGGCAGAATGACGATGCGGGCACGGGTGCGCAGTTCGATCTTGGTGATCGAGTTGCGTTTTTCGTTGAGCAGGAACGCGGCGACCGGGATCGGCACTTGTGCACGAACTTCGGCGGTGCGGTCTTTCAGGGCTTCTTCTTCGATCAGGCGCAGGATCGCCAGCGACAGCGATTCAACGTCACGGATGATGCCGGTGCCGTTGCAACGCGGGCAAACGATGCCGCTGCTTTCGCCCAACGATGGACGCAGGCGCTGACGGGACATTTCCAACAGGCCGAAGCGCGAGATGCGACCGACTTGCACGCGAGCGCGGTCGGCTTCCAGGCATTCGCGGACTTTCTCTTCCACGGCGCGCTGGTTCTTGGCAGGGGTCATGTCGATGAAGTCGATGACGATCAGGCCGCCGATGTCGCGCAAGCGCAACTGACGGGCGATTTCTTCAGCAGCTTCAAGGTTGGTCTGCAGCGCGGTTTCTTCGATGTCGCTGCCTTTGGTGGCGCGCGCCGAGTTGATGTCGATGGACACCAGGGCTTCGGTCGGATCGATGACGATGGAACCGCCGGAAGGCAGTTCGACGACACGCTGGAAAGCGGTCTCGATCTGGCTTTCGATCTGGAAACGGTTGAACAGCGGAACGCTGTCTTCGTACAGCTTGATCTTGCTGGCGTACTGCGGCATCACCTGGCGGATGAAGGTCAGGGCTTCGTCCTGGGCTTCGACGCTGTCGATCAGCACTTCGCCGATGTCCTGACGCAGGTAATCGCGGATGGCGCGGATGATCACGTTGCTTTCCTGGTAGATCAGGAACGGCGCGGAGCGATCGAGCGAGGCTTCTTTGATGGCGGTCCAGAGTTGCAGCAGGTAATCGAGGTCCCACTGCATTTCTTCACTGCTGCGACCAAGGCCGGCAGTGCGCACGATCAGACCCATGTCAGCCGGGGCAACCAGGCCGTTCAGGGCTTCACGCAGTTCGTTGCGCTCTTCGCCTTCGATGCGACGGGAGATGCCGCCAGCACGCGGGTTGTTCGGCATCAGCACCAGGTAACGACCGGCCAGGCTGATGAAGGTGGTCAGGGCGGCGCCCTTGTTGCCACGTTCTTCTTTTTCGACCTGGACAATGACTTCCTGGCCTTCGCTCAGGACGTCCTTGATGTTGACGCGGCCTTCCGGGGCTTTCTTGAAGTATTCGCGGGAGATTTCTTTGAGGGGCAGGAAGCCGTGGCGCTCAGAGCCGAAATCGACAAAGGCAGCCTCAAGGCTTGGTTCGATGCGAGTAATCCGGCCTTTATAGATGTTGGCCTTCTTCTGCTCGCGTGCACCGGATTCGATGTCCAGGTCGTAGAGGCGCTGGCCATCTACCAGTGCAACACGCAACTCTTCGGGTTGAGTTGCGTTAATCAGCATTCTTTTCATGTAGTACCGTCGGTTTCCGGGCTGCCGGAAACGGCGTTCGGCACACACGACTTCTCATGGTCGGTGTCAGGTGCGTCGGGAGTGGTTGGCCATTCCCGTGTCCAGCGATGTCCGGCCAATGTGGGCCTTCGTCGCGACGTACGCGTCCTGCTTGCTGTGGCTACTTAAGCACTCAGTCAGGAGGAGGAATCAACCAGTGGCTGTGGACGAGATGAAGCGTCTTGAAAAAGCCTATTGCTACACAGTCCAGCGGTTGTGCATCTCCACCCTACACGTATCCCTGAAAATTCGGGTGCTGCCGCGCGCAGAATCCGCAGCGGGTTGGCATTTACCGTGAGCTCCAAAAGGGGAGGTCACGCATCATGGCTAATTTAGGCGTTGTTTCCGAAACCTTCGCTCGGGGTCATTCGCAACTGACTGCACTTTGTGAACTGGCCATGAATATTGGCTCGCAAGGCGAGTGAAAACTCTGCCCTGCGGCTTGATTCAGGCCTCATGTCACCTGCGCTCGTTACAGCTGCAAACTCCACCGTTAAGTAGCGAAAGCCCCGTAGGACGGCCTCGCGTCCTGGTGAATTGCATTGGTCAGGGCCGGTTTTAGACCGTTGGTCCGCTGTCCAGGCCGCTTTTGGCGGCGTTCGCGACTATAGCAGTAATGATTAAGTGCTTCAATTCCATAAAAAATTGATATCATCTGCGCCATGACGACTACTGCCCCCTCGACCCCAAGCGTACAACTGCTTGAGGTCTCGCCGGAATATGCCGGCCAACGTATTGATAACTTCCTTCTCGCTCGGCTCAAAGGCGTGCCCAAGACCTTGATCTATCGCATTTTGCGTAAAGGCGAAGTGCGAGTGAACAAAGGTCGGATCAAGCCCGAATACAAGCTGCAGGCGGGCGATATCGTGCGCGTGCCGCCTGTGCGCGTGCCCGAGCGCGACGAGCCGGTGCCGCTGGCACAAGGCCTGCTGCAGCGCCTCGAAGCCTCGATTATCTTCGAGGACAAGGCCCTGATCGTGATCAACAAGCCTTGTGGTATTGCGGTTCACGGCGGTAGCGGTCTGACCTACGGCGTGATCGAAGCCTTCCGTCAGTTGCGCCCCGATTGCAAGGAGCTCGAGCTCGTTCACCGACTTGACCGAGACACCTCTGGCCTGCTGATGATTGCCAAGAAACGCAGCATGCTGCGTCACTTGCACACGGCCTTGCGCGGTGATGGCGTGGACAAGCGCTACATGGCGCTGGTTCGTGGCAACTGGGCCGCCTCGATCAAGCAAGTCCGTGCCTCGCTGGGCAAGAGCAACCTGCGTTCCGGCGAGCGCATGGTCGAGGTCGACGAGGAGGAGGGCAAGGAGTCCGTGACCGTGTTCAAGGTGCTAAGGCGCTTCGGCGACTTTGCGACCATGGTCGAAGCCAGGCCAATCACCGGCCGCACCCACCAGATCCGCGTGCACACCCTGCATGCCGGGCACTGCATCGCTGGCGACCCGAAATACGGGGATGAGGGTTTCAGCAAGGAAATCCGCGACCTGGGTGGCAAGCGACTGTTCCTCCACGCTTATCTGCTGACCGTGCCGCTGCCTGATGGTGGCGAGCTGAAGTTGCAGGCGCCGGTGGATGAAATGTGGGCCAAGACTGTGGAGCGCCTGAGTGCACCCCTCTGATTGCAAACTGCTGATATTTGACTGGGACGGGACGCTCGCGGACTCCATCGGGCGGATTGTCGAGGCCATGCATGTGGCCTCAGAGCGCTCAGGATTTGAGCTGCGCGATGATTTTGCCGTCAAGGGCATCATCGGTCTCGGTTTGCCGGAAGCGATTCGCACCCTGTACCCGCACATCAGCGAGGGTGAGCTGATCGCCTTTCGGGGGTATTACGCCGAACACTACATCGCCGCCGAAGCCGTGCCTTCGCCCTTGTTCGAGGGTGTGCTCGAGTCGATGGAGGCCTTTCGCGCCGAGGGTTATCATCTGGCTGTTGCAACCGGCAAGGCCCGTCGCGGGCTCGACCGGGTATTGAAGGCACACGGCTGGGAAAAATATTTCGACATCACTCGTGCGGCGGATGAAACTGCCAGCAAGCCCCATCCTCTGATGCTGGAGCAGATCCTCGCGCACTGCGACGTTCGCCCGGAGCAGGCAATGATGGTTGGCGATTCCTCTTTCGACCTGCAGATGGCCCGCAACGCCGGTATGGCGTCGGTAGCGGTCAGTTACGGCGCTCAATCGATCGAGGCGCTGAAGCTGTTCGAGCCGCGACTGGCGATTGATCGTTTTTCAGAATTGCATGCCTGGCTGAATCACCAGGCTTAACAGGTTTTTTGGGGTAGATGGCATGACCGACGAATGGAAGGCGCCCGCCAAGGCGGATGCGCAGAGCGGTGACGAGAAAAGCTGGAAGTTGCTGGAAAAGACCTTGTTGGCCAGCGTGCAGGAACAGCGCCGGTCCCGTCGCTGGGGGATTTTCTTCAAGCTGCTGACCTTTGTGTACCTGTTTGGCGCTTTGATGCTGTTCACGCCGCTGATGGACATGGAAAAAGCCGCCACTCGCAGTGCTAACTACACCGCGCTGATCGAGGTCACTGGTGTGATCGCCGACAAGGAGCAGGCCAGCGCCGATAACATCGTTGGCAGCCTGCGAGCGGCCTTCGAGGATGACAAGGTCAAGGGCGTGGTCCTGCGGATCAACAGCCCGGGCGGCAGCCCGGTGCAATCAGGTTATGTGTACGACGAGATTGTTCGCCTGCGTGCGCTGCATCCTGATACCAAGGTGTATGCGGTTATCTCCGACCTGGGGGCGTCCGGCGCTTACTACATTGCCAGTGCGGCCGATCAGATCTACGCGGACAAGGCCAGCCTGGTGGGGTCCATCGGGGTGACTGCGGCCGGTTATGGTTTCGTCGGCACCATGGAGAAGCTGGGCGTGGAGCGCCGGACCTATACGTCTGGCGAGCACAAGTCCTTCCTCGATCCGTTCCAGCCGCAGAAGCCTGATGAGACTCGGTTCTGGCAGGGCGTGCTCGATACCACCCATCAGCAATTCATCAATAGTGTGAAGAAGGGTCGTGGCGATCGCCTGAAAGACAAGGAGCACCCGGAGCTGTTCTCTGGCTTGGTCTGGTCGGGTGAGCAGGCGCTACCGCTGGGGTTGATCGATGGCCTGGGCAGTGCCAGTTCGGTGGCTCGCGATGTCATTGGCGAGAAAGAACTGGTGGATTTTACCGTTCAGGAGTCGACGTTCGACCGCTTCTCGAAGAGGCTCGGCGCCAGCGTGGCTGAACAATTGGCGATGTGGATGGGTTTTAACGGCCCGTCGTTGCGTTAAGCCGTTTAAAAGATCTTTTGCTTTCAAGGGACTTGTAAGCCCTCGACCAGCAGCATATCGATCAGCCGAATCAGCGGCAGGCCGATCAGGCTGGTGGCGTCAGGGTCTTCGGTGCGCTGAAACAGGCTCACCCCCAATCCTTCGGCCTTGAAGCTGCCTGCGCAGTCGTAGGGCTGCTCTGCATGCAGGTAACGCTCGATGCTTGCCTGGTTGAGGGTGCGCATGTGCACCGTGAACGGTACGCAATCCACCTGGCAATGCCCGGTCTGGCTGTTGAGCAGGGCCAGGCCCGTGAGAAAGGTCACGCTGGCGCCGCTGGCGGCGAGTAACTGATCCCGCGCGTTCTCGAACGTGTGCGGTTTGCCGATGATGCGCTCGCCGAGCACCGCGACCTGGTCGGAACCAATGATCAGGTGGTCGGGAAAAGTGCCAGCCAGCGCCTGGGCTTTTTCCCTGGCCAGGCGCTTGACCAGTTCAATGGCCGGCTCTTGCGGGCGATGACTTTCATCGATATCTGGCGAGCTGCAGACGAACGGCAACCGCAGGCGGGCCAGCAATTCCCGGCGGTAAACCGAGCTTGAAGCGAGTAATAAGGGCAGCATGCGCAACTCCAGAAGTCAGTTGCGAATTCTAGCGAGGCTTCCAAGTGACGCACAGGGCTGAATTTCCTTTGACATGGCTGGGTGCATCCCTATAATGCTGCGCCTATGTTGAATGACCCGATTCCACCTCACGTTGACCCGCGCAAATTGGCTGACCGTGGCACCACCCTTCAAGGTGAACTGCTGCTGGCCGATTTGGAGAGACTCTGCGACCCGCTTTCCGACACTGTCGGTACGGTGCAGGCGAAATTCGTTTTTGAACGAGATGAACGTAAGTCTGTGGTAATCCACAGTTTTATCGACACCGAAGTCAAAATGGTTTGCCAGCGTTGTCTTGAGCTGGTCACCCTGCCGATCCATAGCGAATGCAGTTATGCTGTGGTAAAGGAGGGTGCGAATACCCAGTCGTTGCCGAAAGGTTATGACGTGCTGGAACTGGGCGAAGATCCATTGGATCTGCAGTCACTGATCGAGGAGGAGCTTCTGCTCGCCTTGCCCATTGTGCCTGCTCATCATCCGGAAGAATGCCAGCAGCCGGCGGGTCTCGATGAGCCCGAACCGAGCGAGGACGAGGTAACGCGGTCCAACCCGTTCAGTGTATTGGCGCAGTTAAAGCGTGACCCAAACGTTTAGGAGTTAATCAATTATGGCTGTTCAGCAGAACAAAAAATCCCGCTCTGCCCGTGACATGCGTCGTTCGCACGACGCCCTGACGGCAAGCACTCTGTCTGTAGAAAAAACCACCGGTGAAATTCACCTGCGTCACCACGTATCGCCAGAAGGCGTATACCGTGGCCGTAAAGTGATCGACAAGGGCGCTGACGAGTAATCACTTGTCTGCTCAAGTCATCGCGATTGACGCAATGGGCGGGGACTTCGGTCCCCGCAGCATTGTTCAGGCCAGCCTCGCTTGTCTGAATGCTACGCCCTCGCTGCACCTGACCCTCGTCGGTCAACCCTCTCTCCTTGAAGAATTGCTCGCTGGCCAATCGGCTGCGGATTGCGTGCGCCTGTCTATCGTGCCCGCCAGCGAAGTCATTACCATGGACGAGAAACCGGCCCAGGCATTGCGTGGCAAGCCGGATTCGTCGATGCGCGTCGCGCTGGAGCTGTTGCGCGATGGCAAGGTCCAGGCCTGTGTCAGTGCCGGTAATACCGGGGCGTTGATGGCGTTGTCACGATTCGTGCTCAAGACCTTGCCGGGCATTGATCGGCCGGCGATGGTGGCGGCGATTCCGACGCAGACGGGCTATTGCCAGCTGCTCGACCTCGGGGCCAACGTCGATTGCAGCGCCGCACACCTGCTGCAGTTTGCGGTGATGGGCTCGGTGGCGGCCGAGACGCTGGGTATCGTCCGCCCGCGAGTCGCTTTGCTGAACATCGGCACCGAGCACATCAAGGGTAATCAGCAGGTCAAGCTGGCCGCCGCTTTGTTGCAGGAGGCGCGGGGCATCAACTACATCGGTTTTGTCGAGGGCGACGGCCTGTATCGCGGTGAAGCGGATGTGGTGGTCTGTGACGGCTTCGTCGGCAATATCCTGCTCAAGTCCAGCGAAGGGCTGGCCACCATGATTGCCGGGCGTATTGAAGCGTTGTTCAAGAAGAATCTCGCTTCGCGCATGGTCGGTGCCCTGGCGTTGCCGTTGATGAGGCGCCTGCAGGCCGATCTGGCCCCTGCGCGACACAATGGCGCGAGCTTTCTCGGCCTGCAGGGCATTGTGGTGAAAAGTCACGGCTCGGCCGGGGTTCAAGGATTTCAGAGTGCTATATCCCGTGCGTTGATCGAGATCCAGGAAAACCTGCCGGAACGCATCCACGGTCGTCTGGAGGATTTGTTGCTTTAGGCGTTTTCGTCGGACAATGCTTAAATGTGACCGCTCAGTTCAATTGGCCATCCAACTGTCAGTTTCTTGCGTCCCCCAGTCGGGACGTCAATTCTCCGACGACAAGATCATTAGGGGCTTGTTACATGTCTGCTTCCCTCGCATTCGTCTTTCCAGGACAGGGTTCGCAGTCCCTCGGCATGCTGGCCGAGTTGGGCGCGCAACATCCGGTTGTCCTTGAAACGTTCAAAGAAGCTTCCGATGCCCTCGGTTACGACCTGTGGGCGCTGACCCAGCAAGGGCCGGAAGAGCAACTCAATCAAACCGACAAGACCCAGCCGGCCATCCTGACCGCCTCGATCGCCCTGTGGCGTCTGTGGCTGGCAGAAGGTGGCGCGCGTCCGGCCTACGTGGCCGGTCACAGCCTGGGTGAGTACAGCGCTCTGGTTGCTGCCGGCAGTCTGAGCCTGGCTGACGCGGTCAAGCTCGTCGAGCGCCGTGGCCAGTTGATGCAGGAAGCGGTTCCGGCCGGGCAGGGCGGCATGGCCGCCATCCTCGGTCTCGACGATGCTGACGTGCTGGCAGCCTGCGCTGAAGCAGCGCAAGGTGAAGTGGTCAGTGCCGTCAACTTCAATTCCCCGGGCCAGGTCGTCATCGCCGGTGCCAAAGCGGCGGTTGAGCGCGCCATTGAAGGCTGCAAGGCTCGTGGTGCCAAGCGCGCCATGCCGTTGCCGGTCAGCGTGCCGTCCCATTGCGAGTTGATGCGTCCGGCTGCCGAGCGTTTCGCTGAATCGATCGCCGCGATCGACTGGCAGGCCCCGCAGATTCCAGTGCTGCAGAACGTCAGCGCAGCAGTGCCGGCTGATCTGGAAACCCTCAAGCGCGATTTGCTCGAGCAGCTCTACAAGCCTGTGCGCTGGGTCGAGTCTGTGCAGGCGCTGGCGGCCAAGGGTGCGACCCAACTGGTCGAATGCGGTCCTGGCAAAGTACTGGCCGGTTTGAACAAGCGTTGCGCCGAAGGCGTGGCAACCTCCAACCTCAATACCCCAGACGCTTTCGCTGCCGCCCGTGCAGCGTTGGCCTGAATCAGGAGAAACTTGCATGAGTCTGCAAGGTAAAGTTGCACTGGTCACCGGTGCAAGCCGCGGTATCGGCCAGGCCATCGCCCTGGAACTGGGTCGTCAGGGTGCCATCGTCGTGGGTACTGCGACTTCCGCATCCGGCGCCGAGCGCATTGCTGCGACCCTGAAGGAAAACGGTATCCAGGGCACTGGCCTGGAACTCAATGTGACCAGTGACGAGTCCGTCGCCGCCGTGTTGGCGAGCATCGCCGAGCAGTTCGGTGCACCGGCGATCCTGGTCAACAATGCCGGTATCACCCGCGATAACCTGATGATGCGGATGAAAGATGACGAATGGCATGACGTCGTTGATACCAACCTGAACAGTCTGTTCCGCCTGTCCAAGGGCGTTTTGCGTGGCATGACAAAGGCGCGTTGGGGACGAATTATCAGTATTGGTTCGGTTGTGGGTGCCATGGGCAACGCAGGCCAAGTAAACTACGCTGCGGCCAAGGCCGGTCTGGAAGGTTTCAGCCGTGCGCTGGCGCGTGAAGTCGGATCGCGTTCGATTACGGTAAACTCGGTGGCCCCAGGGTTCATCGACACCGATATGACTCGCGAACTGCCCGAAGCGCAGCGTCAAAACCTGGTTACACAGATTCCGCTGGGTCGTCTGGGGCAAGCGCAAGAGATCGCGTCTGTGGTCGCTTTTCTTGCATCCGACGGTGCGGCTTACGTTACTGGGGCTACAATCCCGGTGAACGGCGGGATGTACATGAGTTAAATGTGACGGACTGCTTCAAAAAAATGTCATACGAGCTGTCTAAAATCCGTTATAAAGCTGCAATCTATTTATAGGCATCGGGCTGCAGGGTTAGAGGAGTGAAGCTTTCAGTTGAAAAACTGAAAAGTCTTTCTATACACTTACCCACTGGCCAGCTGCCTGAATTTGTCCATTAGGAGTGAAAACAAGGTATGAGCACCATCGAAGAGCGCGTCAAGAAAATCGTTGCCGAGCAACTGGGCGTTAAGGAAGAAGAAGTGACTAACAGCGCTTCCTTCGTTGAAGACCTGGGTGCTGACTCCCTTGACACCGTTGAGCTGGTGATGGCTCTGGAAGAGGAATTCGAGACCGAAATCCCTGACGAAGAAGCTGAGAAGATCACTACTGTACAAGCTGCAATCGACTACGTTACCAGCCACCAGGCGTAATAGTTTGTAGTCGTTGTTTGCTGTCATGGAAAAACCGCACTGCCTCCTGGCGTGCGGTTTTTTCTTTAGGCCTGATGCAAAGTCGTCATTTGAAAAAGGAGAGTGCTGTGTCGAGTAGACGCGTCGTAGTCACCGGTATGGGTATGTTGTCGCCACTGGGCACGGATGTGCCAAGCAGCTGGCAGGGCATTCTGGCTGGCCGCAGTGGCATTGGTCTGATCGAACACACCGACCTTTCTGCCTATTCCACCCGTTTTGGCGGCTCGGTAAAGGGCTTCAATGTCGAGGAATACCTGTCGGTCAAGGAAGCGCGCAAGCTCGACCTGTTCATTCAATACGGTCTGGCCGCAGGGTTTCAGGCAGTAAAAAATGCAGGCCTGGAAGTAACCGATGCCAACCGCGAACGCATCGGCGTCGCCATGGGCTCGGGCATTGGCGGCCTGACCAACATCGAAGAAACCAGCCGTACCCTGCATGAATCCGGCCCACGACGGATTTCGCCGTTTTTCGTGCCCGGCTCGATCATCAATATGATTTCCGGATTCCTGTCCATCCACCTGGGAGCACAGGGTCCCAACTACGCCATCGCCACGGCCTGTACCACGGGTACGCACTGTATTGGCATGGCGGCACGCAACATCATGTATGACGAAGCCGACGTGATGATCGCCGGTGGCGCCGAGATGGCCGCTTGTGGCCTGGGCATGGGCGGCTTCGGTGCCTCCCGGGCGCTGTCGACCCGCAACGACGAGCCTGCCCGTGCCAGTCGTCCATGGGACAAGGGGCGTGACGGCTTTGTGCTGTCCGACGGTGCTGGCGCGCTGGTACTTGAAGAACTGGAGCACGCCAAGGCTCGCGGTGCGACCATTTACGCCGAGTTGATCGGTTTTGGCACCAGTGGCGATGCGTTCCACATGACTTCGCCACCTGCCGATGGTGCGGGTGCTGCACGCTGCATCACCAATGCCTTGCGCGATGCGAAGATCAACAGTGACCAGGTCCAGTACATCAACGCCCACGGCACTTCGACTTCGGCCGGTGATCTTGCCGAAGCCTGTGCGATCAGGTCGGTGTTTGGTGATCACGCCTACAAGCTGGCCGTCAGTTCGACCAAGTCCATGACCGGTCACCTCCTGGGTGCCGCGGGTGCGGTTGAAGCGATCTTCAGTGTGCTGGCAATCAACAGCCAGGTGGCGCCACCGACCATCAACCTGGACGAGCCGGACGAAGGCTGTGACCTCGACTTCGTGCCGCACACTGCGCGCAACATGGATATCGACGTGGTGCTGTCCAACTCCTTCGGGTTTGGCGGTACCAACGGCTCCCTGGTGTTCCGCCGGTTCGCTGGCTGATGGACTGCTGGGTCGACGGTCAGCCGGCGCACGCTGTGTCGCTGAAGGATCGCGGCCTGGCCTACGGCGATGGTCTGTTCGAGACCATCGCCGTGCGCAATGGCACACCGGTATTGCTGGATCGTCATCTGGTGCGGTTGCTTGAGGGTTGCCAGCGCCTGGCAATCAACCTTGATGGCGCGGTGGTGCGCACCGAGCTGCTGACCTATGCCCTCGCGCTCGGTGAAGGCGTACTCAAGCTGATCGTCACCCGGGGCGACAGTGCTCGCGGCTATGCCCCGGACCCTGTCGTTGTGGCGCGCCGCATCATGCTGGGCAATCCTCCTGCGATTTATCCGCCAGCCCATGCGGAGCAGGGCGTGCGCCTGTTCCCTTGTGTCACCCGGCTGTCCCTGCAACCCTTGTTGGCTGGTCTCAAGCACCTCAATCGCCTGGAGCAGGTCATCGCCCGTTCCGAGTGGCAAGACGCTGAGCATGCCGAAGGCATGATGCTGGACCAGGCCGGTCGTGTGGTTGAGGGCGTGTTCAGTAATCTGTTCCTGGTGCGTGATGGTGTGTTGATCACCGCCGATCTCGGTCGCTGCGGCGTCGCCGGGGTAATGCGCGCTGAATTATTGTTTCAAGCTGAGTCTTCAGCGATCCCTGTACAAATCATCGATATCACCCTGGAACAGCTGCAATGGGCCGATGAAGTCTTTGTCTGTAATAGTGTTTATGGCATTTGGCCGGTGCGTGCGTATGCTGCACTGAGCTGGCCGGTTGGGCCACTCACCCGTAAACTCCAAACCATTGCCCGTGCGCTATTGGATGCTTGATTCGTGAGACGTAAATTCTTGCTGCTGCTTGAAACCGGATTGGTTCTGGCAGGGCTGTTATTCGGCTTTTCCGCCTGGAAAATTCATTCGGCGCTGGATCAGTCGCTGAACATCACCCAGGAAGAAATGCTCGAAGTACCCAAGGGTACGACACCCACCCGTACTTTCTACCGACTCGAAGCCGATGGCGTCATCAAGGACGCGTTCTGGCTTCGCGTGTACTGGCGCTTCAACCTCGCCGGACAACCCTTGCACAGCGGCGAATACCGCATGCAGCCCGGCATGACCGTCGAAGGCCTGATCGATTCGTGGAAACGCGGGGACGTGGTGCAGTACAGCGTGACGCTGGTCGAAGGCTGGAATTTCCATCAGGTCCGCGCGGCCCTCGCCAGGGACGAAAAACTCCAGCAGACCCTCGCAGGTTTGAGCGACTCCCAGGTGATGGAAAAGCTCGGCCACCCTGGGATTTTTCCGGAGGGGCGTTTTTTCCCCGATACCTATAGTTTCGTTCGCGGCATGAGCGACATCGAATTGCTCAAGACTGCTTACGAGCGCCTCGACGAAGTACTGGCCAGGGAGTGGAACCAGCGAGCGGCTGATCTGCCCTACGCCGATCCGTACCAGGCGCTGATCATGGCCTCCCTGGTGGAGAAGGAAACCGGTGTGCCCCAGGAGCGCGGGCAGATTGCCGGCGTGTTCGTGCGACGCATGGCGTTGGGCATGCTCCTGCAGACTGATCCAACCGTGATCTACGGCCTGGGCGATCGCTACAGCGGCAAATTGACTCGTGCCCACCTCAAGGAAGCGACGCCGTATAACACCTACATGATTTCCGGCCTGCCACCGACTCCCATCGCCATGGTCGGGCGCGAAGCGATTCACGCGGCATTAAATCCGGTGGCCGGCAGCAGTCTGTATTTCGTTGCCCGTGGCGACGGCAGTCATGTTTTTTCCGATGACCTGGATGCGCACAACAACGCAGTGCGCGAGTACCAGCTCAAGCGTCGCGCCGATTACCGTTCCAGCCCGGCACCGGCCACTGTACCTGAGGCACCAGCGCCGCAAACACCTGACACCAACAGCGCGGCCGACGAAGCGCCGATTCCTGCCGCGGCGCCCAACCCCGATCCCGAGGCTTTGCCCCAGGTCGCACCGCAGGAGCCGCCAGCGGCGCCTGCAGCCGAACCGGACGCCACCACGCCGCAAAGCCCGCAATGACCCTGACTAAGGACTGCCTGTGACTGGCTTGTTTATTACCCTGGAAGGCCCCGAGGGCGCCGGCAAGAGCACCAATCGCGAATACCTCGCCGAGCGCCTGCGCACCGCCGGTATCGAGGTGGTGTTGACCCGCGAGCCGGGCGGCACCGCGCTGGCCGAGCGAATTCGTGAGGTGCTGCTGGCGCCGGTCGAAGAAGCCATGAACCCGGACACCGAGCTGCTGCTGGTATTCGCCGCTCGCGCCCAGCACCTGGCCGAAGTCATCCGCCCGGCATTGGCCCGGGGGGCTGTGGTGCTGTGCGACCGGTTCACCGATTCCACCTATGCCTACCAAGGTGGCGGCCGTGGCCTGTCGCTGGAACGTATTGCCACCCTGGAAACCTTCGTCCAGGGAGACCTGCGCCCGCACCTGACGCTGATTTTCGACCTGCCGGTGGAAGTCGGTCTGGCGCGTGCCAGTGCCCGTGGTCGCCTTGACCGCTTCGAACTGGAAGGCAGGGCCTTCTTCGACGCGGTGCGCAGCGCCTTCCTCAAGCGCGCTGAAGCCGATCCTGCGCGTTACGTGCTGGTCGATGCCGCACAACCGCTGGTGCAGGTCCAGCAGTCCCTGGACGCCTTGCTCCCGCGTCTGCTGGAGCTGGCCCGTGGCTGAAGCCTATCCCTGGCAGGACTCGCTCTGGCAGCAACTGGCCGGTCGCAAGCAGCATGCCCACGCCTACCTGTTGCACGGCCCGGCCGGAATTGGCAAGCGTGCATTGGCCGAGCGCTTGATGGCCAGCCTGTTGTGCCAGCGCCCGACTGCCCAGGATGCCTGCGGCGAGTGTAAATCCTGCCTGTTGCTCAAGGCCGGCAGCCACCCGGACAACTACGTCCTCGAACCGGAAGAGGCGGACAAGGCGATCAAGGTCGATCAGGTTCGCGAACTGGTAAGTTTCGTGGTGCAGACCGCGCAGATGGGCGGGCGCAAAGTCGTGCTGATCGAGCCTGTCGAAGCCATGAACATCAACGCCGCCAACGCTTTGCTCAAAAGCCTTGAAGAACCTTCCGGCGATACCGTATTGCTGCTGGTCAGCCACCAGACCAGCCGTCTGTTGCCGACCATCAAGAGCCGTTGCGTGCAGCAGGCCTGCCCATTGCCTGGCGAGGCCATGAGCCTGGCCTGGCTGGCGCAGACCTTGCCCGATTGCTCCGAAGAGGAGCGCGTGGAACTGTTGACCCTGGCCGCCGGCTCGCCGCTGGCGGCGGTCAAGCTGCAGGCCCAGGGCGTGCGTGAGCAAAGGGCGCTGGTGGTCGAAGGGGTCAAGAAGCTGCTCAAGCAGCAGCAGTCGCCGACACAACTGGCAGAAGGCTGGAACGCGATTCCGCTGTTGCTGCTGTTTGACTGGTTCTGCGACTGGTCGAGCCTTATCCTGCGTTATCAGTTGACCCAGGATGAAGAAGGGCTGGGGCTGGCGGACATGCGCAAAGTGATTCAATACCTGGCGCAGAAGTCGGCTCAGGACAAGGTCCTCGATATCCAGGACTGGATTCTCGCCCAGCGCCAGAAAGTCATGAGCAAAGCCAACCTCAATCGGGTATTAATGCTCGAGGCCTTGTTGGTGCAGTGGGCGTCTCTGCCCGGCCAGAAGTGACTAGACTCTGAACATCGGCCGAGGAGGTCAGCATGAATGAACCCGTCAACTCCGGGCCGCGCAACGGCATCCTGTCCCTGACCATCAAGGACAAGTCGGTGCTTTACGCGGCGTACATGCCCTTCATCAAGAATGGTGGCCTGTTTATTCCGACCAACAAGAGTTACCGGTTGGGGGATGAAGTCTTCATGCTGCTCAACCTGATGGATGAAGCCGAAAAGATTCCGGTCGCCGGCAAGGTCACCTGGATCACGCCCAAAGGCGCCCAGGGCAACCGCGCCGCCGGGGTCGGCGTGCAGTTCAATGACGGCGACAACACCGCCCGCAGTCGAATCGAAACCCATTTGGCCGGAGCCCTGAAGTCCGACCGTCCCACTCATACGATGTAAGTTGCAGCCCTCTTTATGCTCGTAGATTCCCATTGTCACCTTGATCGACTCGACCTCGCCGCGCACAACGGCTCACTGGATGCCGCGCTGGACGCGGCCCGCCAACGGGGCGTCGGTCACTTCCTGTGCATTGGCATCAGCGTCGACAATGCCGCCGACGTCAAGGCCCTGGCCGAGCGTTACGACGACGTTGACTGCTCGGTGGGCGTGCATCCCCTGGACGTACAGCCCGGTGCGGCGCCAGCACTGGACTGGCTGCTGCAGGAGCTCAACCATCCGCGCGTGGTAGCCATTGGTGAGACGGGCCTGGACTATCACTACGAGCCGGAAGCGGCCGAGTTGCAGCAGGCGTCCTTTCGTCTGCATCTGCAGGCGGCGCAGCAGACCGGCAAACCGGTGATTATTCACACCCGCGGAGCCCGCGCCGATACGCTGGACCTGCTGCGCGAAGCCGCGCTGCCTCAGGCTGGGGTGCTGCATTGCTTCACCGAAGACTGGGACATGGCGAAAGCGGCGCTGGACATGGGTTATTACATTTCATTGTCCGGGATTGTCACTTTCCGCAATGCCGACGCCCTGCGCGACGTTGCCAGCAAGGTCCCGGCCGATCGATTGCTGGTGGAAACCGACTCGCCGTACCTGGCCCCCATTCCTCATCGCGGCAAGCCAAACCTGCCGCAGTACGTGCGCGAGGTAGCGGAATTTCTGGCAATGTTGCGCGGGGAGTCCTACGAGCACTTTGCCGCGCAGACCACTGAGAACTTCAAACGGCTGTTTCCATTGGCCCACGTCAGGGCGTCGGCGTAACGCAGGTACACAAGATAGCAGCCCTCGGCAGCTCCTACGGGGCTTTGGCCCCTGAATCGCAGGCAAAAAAAACCCGGGTTCTGGGGGGTGAATCCGGGTTAAGACCATTAGGAGTAAAACAAAGATACGCGGTCCGTTGGTACCTTTATCGTCGAGACACTTGGGGGAGATGTCTCGTCGACAGTTGAAGTATTGATCAGTATTGCGCCGAGTCCAGTTTAGCCGGTCAGGTTTTTAAACAATTTTGGAATACGCGCGCTTCGGAAGAGTTCTCATCAACCGGCCAGCGTGCATGAAAACCTCATGAAACACAGATATGGTCGGATGATCCGTGCATTTTGGCGCAAGTTAGGCATAATACGCGGCTTCGAATTTTGACCCCTACAGACCTTTTCTTATGCATAAAGAACCTCGTAAGGTCCGTGAGTTTCGTCGCCGCGAGCAGGAAATTCTCGATACCGCGCTAAAGCTGTTCCTCGACCAAGGTGAAGACAGTGTCACCGTCGAGATGATTGCTGATGCCGTCGGTATCGGCAAAGGCACGATCTACAAGCACTTCAAGTCCAAGGCCGAGATCTACTTGCGCCTGATGCTCGACTACGAGCGTGACCTGAACGAGCTGTTGCATTCCGCCGACGTCGACAAGGACAAGGAAGCGCTGTCGCGCGCCTACTTCGAATTCCGCATGCGCGATCCGCAACGCTACCGGTTGTTCGACCGCTTGGAAGAGAAAGTGGTCAAGGGCAACCAGGTGCCGGAGATGGTCGAGGAACTGCACAAGATCCGCGCCTCGAACTTCGAGCGGTTGACCCTGCTGATCAAGGGTCGTATCAGCGAAGGCAAGCTCGAAGATGTCCCGCCTTACTTCCACTACTGCGCATCCTGGGCGTTGGTGCACGGTGCCGTGGCGCTGTATCACTCGCCGTTCTGGAGCAATGTGCTGGAAGACCAGGAAGGCTTCTTCCAGTTCCTGATGGACATCGGCGTGCGCATGGGCAACAAGCGCAAGCGCGACACCGACACCCCAAGCAGCTGAGCCATTCAGCTGCCTTATTGCGCCATGATATTCACACCATGGCGCATGCCGCAGGAATATACTCAGGCATGGGACTTGCTAAAACTTGATTTGTGAGTCAAGTTTTAGCAGTTCCATTTCCTTTCGCCGGAGTGCTCCATGATCGTTGACCGTCAAGGCAGGCGTTTTCGCAATTTGCGGATCAGCCTGACTTCAGCCTGCAATTACGCCTGTACCTACTGCGTGCCTGATGGCAAGCGGCTGGTGGCTGCGCAGGATGAACTGTCGGCCGATGCCATGGCACGGGGCGTGGCCTATCTCATCGAAGCGGCGGGCATCGAGCGTTTGCGCATCACCGGTGGCGAGCCGCTGGTCAGCCCGAAACTCGAAGCCTTCATGACCGCCGTCGGCAAGATGGGGCTCGAAGATATCAGCCTGACCACCAACGGCCAGTTGCTGGCGAAGAAGCTGCCACTGCTGGTCGATGCCGGCATCCGGCGCATCAACGTGTCCCTCGATACCCTGGATGCCGGCGCTTTCCGTAGTATCGCGCGTGGCGGCGACCTGGCGACCGTGCTCAATGGCATGGACCAGGCCAGCGCGGCAGGCATGAAGATCAAGGTGAACATGGTGCCGTTGCGCGGGCAGAACCTCGATCAGGTGATGCCGCTGCTCGATTATTGCCTGGAGCGCGGCTATGAGCTGCGCTTCATCGAATTGATGCGCATGGGGCATCTGGCCAGTGACTCCAATGCCTTCCTGCAGCAATTCGTCAGCCTCCAGCAATTGCTCGACCTGATCGGCGAGCGCTACGAGTACCTGCAGGCCGATGCGCCCGTCGATGCCACGGCGGTGCGTTACGAAATTCCGGGAATGGGCCACTTCGGGGTAATTGCCAACGAAAGCGTGCCGTTCTGCCGCACCTGCTCGCGGCTGCGGCTGTCGTCCACAGGCTGGCTGCATGGCTGCCTGTCGTCGAGCAACCGCCACTATGTCGGCGATCTGCTGGATAAACCGCGCCACCAGGCGTTGCCAGCCTTGCAACGGCTTCTGGTCAAAGCGCTGGGAGACAAGCAGGAAGTGGCGTTCTCCGGCGGCGCGACCATCATGAAGATCATCGGCGGCTGAAAATCTGCCTTCGCGAGCACGCCCGCTCCCACAGTCGACCTGCATTCACAGGTGCAATGCATTTCCCTGTGGCAGGAGCTTGAGCTTGAGCTGGCGCGGAAGCTGCATCCAATGCCCATTCGCCGGTTTTCCGTCACCGGCCTCTGGAGGACAGGATGCGTAACCCGGTTTTGCTGCTGGCCATTTTGGCGCTTGGTGGCTGCATGAACGTCAGTGACATGGCCGAAGGCACCCGTTATCACATGAGCGATGCCGGCCTGCTCGATCACAGCGACAGTCGTCGGGTCAGTAACCTGCGAATCCAGCCGGACTCCTTCATCTACATCGCCCAAGGCGCATTCGCGCCGCGTGGCGGCACTGCCCACCCGCGTCCCAACGTCATCGCCGAAGTGGCCTTCGATGGATTCATCGAGTATTTCCCCATGGTGCGCCGCGCTCGCGCGCCTGAGGGGCTCGACGAGGCTATGGGTGAAGCCCGCGCCGTGGGCGCTCATTACCTGCTGTACACGCGCTTTGCCAAGGCGGACGACCGTATCGGCAACTCCGATGAGTGGCTGGACCAGGAAGCCGTGGACCGGCTGGGTGTCGATACCGGTGTGATTCAGATCATGTTGATCGAGACCAGCACCCAGTATTTGATCGATACTGCACGCATCAAGAGTCGCGGCGGTTTGCTGACGTTCCACGACTCTCGGCCCGAAGACCTGATGGGCCCGCCGCTTGAGCAATACGCGCGCAGCCTGCTGGGCATCAGTGATCAATAATTTTCCAGGAGAACACCATGAGCGGACCGCAAAAAGCCAACGACCTGCTGGGGCAAATCCCCAAGACCAAAGGCCTGCCGCCGGTCCACCTGTGGAATCCCGAGTTCTGTGGCGACATTGATATGCGTATTGCCCGGGACGGCACCTGGTATTACCTGGGCACGCCGATCGGACGCAAGCCGATGGTCAAGCTGTTCTCCACCATCATCCGCCGCGACGGGGATGATTACTTCCTGATCACCCCGGTCGAGAAGGTCGGCATCAAGGTCGATGACGCCCCGTTCGTGGCCATTGCCGTGGAAGTGGAAGGCGAGGGTGAGGCCCAGTTGCTGCGGTTTACCACCAACGTTGACGAGACTGCCGAGGCGGGGGGAGAGCACCCCATCCGCGTGGTGATCGACCCGGTCACCCAGGAGCCGGCGCCTTACGTGCACGTGCGGACCAACCTTGAGGCGCTGATCCATCGCAATGTGTTCTACCAGTTGGTGGAACTGGCCGTCACCCGGGAGATCGACGGGCAGCGCTGGCTTGGCGTGTGGAGTGGTGGTGAGTTTTTTCCCATCGGTCTTGAGCCCTGAGTGGTTATTTCTGACGCCATCGCGGGCAAGCCTTGCTCCCACAGGGTTTGCAGGTAACTTGCTGAACTCCCTTCCCTCATGGGGGGCGCATACCACCTGTGGGAGCAGGGCGCTGTGAGAGCAAAGCACTCTGGGAGCAAGGCTTGCCCGCGATTGACCGCGAAGCGGACACCTTCCATTTGTCACCTCACTGAAATATTCCTTGCCCGCTCCAACCCGTTTCGGGTATCAATTTGTACATGATTAGACAGGTACGATTTGACAAGAAAAAACGGGTGGTCGACGAGCTTATCCGGCGCATCGAAAGCGGCCTCATGGAGGACGGTTTCCTGTTGCCCGGCGAACATCAGTTGGCTCAGGAATTCAAAGTCAGCCGAGGCACGTTGCGTGAAGCCCTGGCCGAGTTGAAACGGCGCCATTACATCGCCACGCAAACGGGGGTCGGTTCCATCGTCACCTTTGACGGGGTAGTGCTCGACCAGCGCAGCGGTTGGGCCCAGGCCCTGGCCGACAGCGGGGCGCTGGTCAATACCGAAGTGCTGCGCCTGGAGGCAGTGGATCGACCCGATTTGCTGTCGCGCTTTGGCACTGAAAAATTCATCACACTGGACCGCCGCCGGCGCTCCAACGATGGCACCCTGGTGTCTCTTGAACGCTCTCTGATGCCCGCCAACAGCGGCCTGGAAAGCCTGCCCCGGGTCGGTTTGATCGACGATTCCCTGACCATCACCCTGGCGGCCTATGGTTTTATCGGCGAGCGCGGCGATCAATGGATCGGCGCCGAGCCGCTGAATGCCGAGGACGCACAACTGCTCGGACGACCGGTGGGCACGGTCTTTCTCAAGGCTTTGCGCACCACCTACGACCGGCAAAACCGCTTCATGGAACAGGTCGAAAGCTTGCTTGATCCCGTGCACTTTCGCCTGCACCTGCAATTTGGAACCCCGCAATGACCCCGCTCAATCGTGCCCTCGGCGCGTTCTACGGACTGGCCCTGGGCGATGCGTTGGGCATGCCGACGCAATCGCTCAGCCGCGCTGATATCAAGGCGCGTTTCGGTCAGATCAACGACCTGCAAGACGCCGGCCCCGATCAGCCGATCGCGGCCAATATGCCCGCCGGTTCGATCACCGATGACACCGAACAGGCGATTCTGGTCGGTCAGTTACTGATCGAGGGCCAGGGTCGGATCGAGCCTTCGGAGCTCGCCCAGCGCCTGATCGAATGGGAAGCCGAGATGCGAGCCAAAGGCTCGCAGGATCTGCTGGGGCCCTCGACCAAACGGGCGATCGAAATGATCCTTGCCGGGCATTCGCCGGCAGAGGCCGGGCGCTACGGCACCACCAACGGTGCGGCCATGCGCATTACGCCGGTGGGCATCGCGGCGGACATCGCTGACCCCGAACGTTTCATTCAGTCCGTCGTGCAGGCCTGCCAGGTCACCCACAACACCACCTTGGGCATTTCCAGCGCGGCAGCGGTGGCGGCGGTGGTCTCCGCCGGCATCAACGGCATGGACCTGGGCGCTGCACTGAACCTGGGTCAACATATCGCCCAGCAAGCCGAGAGCCATGGACATTGGGTCGCCGGTGGCCGCATCGCTTCGCGCATCAGCTGGGCCCGGACCATCAGTGTCGACAGTGACAAAGCGTTGCTCGCCGACCTGCTATACGACGTGATCGGCACCTCGGTGGCTTCCCAGGAATCGGTAGTGGTGTCCTTTGCCCTGGCGCAACAGGTGGCCATTGGCGAAATGAACGCGTTCGAGGCGCTGTGCATGGCCGCGAGCCTGGGTGGCGACACCGACACCATCGCGGCGATCCTGGGTGCCATGCTCGGTGCCTGCCTTGGACTGGAGAGCTGGCCTGTGGCGATGATCGACAGGGTCAAGATGGTTAACGGTCTGGCGCTGGAACCGTTGGTGCAGGGCCTTATGGCTTTGCGCTGAAGGCGAGAACACCACACCACTGTAGGAGGCGCGTCATACATTCGTTTTGCCGACAACCACAAAAATGGCAACAGGAGCATTTCATGCGTTCTTCAAATAGCGGGCAGACCGCCGGGCAACTGGAGACCCGTGGCATCGAACCGGTGCCGGAAGCGGAGTGCAACGGTCATCCGCTGCAACTGTTCTGGGTCTGGTTCGCCGCCAACATTTCCATCCTTGGCCTGCCGCTGGGGGCCACGCTCGTGGCGTTTCGCGGGCTCGCGATCTGGCAGGCTATCATCGTGGCGGTCCTCGGGGCTGCCGGCTCCTTCGCGGTGGTGGGCATCATCTCGATCGCCGGACGGCGGGGGCGGGCGCCGAGCCTGACCTTGTCCCGGGCCATCTTCGGTGTGCGCGGCAACATTGGGCCGACGCTGGTTTCGCTGATGTCGCGCCTGGGTTGGGAGACGGTCAACACCACCACCGCCGCGTTCGTGTTGCTGTCGCTGTGCTCGATCCTGTTCGGTTCGCCGGTGGAAGCCAAGAGCGCGCCGGTGCTGACGCTGATCTTCATCGCGATTTTTGTGCTGCTGACGTTGTCGGTCTCCGGCCTCGGCCACGCTACGTTGTTGGTCATCCAAAAATGGGCGACTTACGTATTTGGCGCGCTGAACATTCTGGTAGGCGGTTTTCTCTGCGCCACCATCGACTGGAGCGCCGTGTTTAATGCGCCACCGGCGCCGCTGAGCGCAATGATCATCGGGGTCGGCACCATGGCGGCGGGGACCGGAATCGGCTGGGCGAATGCTGGCGCCGACATGTCGCGCTACCAGCATCGCAGCGTCAAGGCCGTGCGCCTGGTTGCCTCGGCGGCCTTTGGCGCGGGTATTCCGCTGGTGTTGCTGATTACCCTGGGCGGCCTGCTGTCGGTGGGCAACGATGACCTGGCCGCGGCCACCGACCCGATCGTCGCGATTCGCGACATGCTGCCCACGTGGATGGCGGTGCCCTATCTGATCACGGCATTCGGTGGTCTGCTGCTGTCGAACAACCTGTCGGTGTACTCCGCAGGCCTCACCACATTGACCCTCGGCCTCAAGGTCAAGCGGGTGTATGCCGTGGTGGTCGACATCGTCGCGATCTTCGCCGGGTCGATCTACTTCATGTTGATTGCCGACAGCTTCTACGGTCCCTTTATTACCTTTATTTCGCTGCTGGCAGTGCCAATCACGGCCTGGGTGGGGATTTTTGTGGTGGACCTGATTCACCGTCACTACTACAGCCCCCAGGACCTGCTGGACGTCAGCCCGAGCAGTGCTTACTGGTATCGCGGCGGCATTGAGTGGCGCGCATTCGGCGCCTGGGCGCTGGCGATCGTCCTGGGTTACAGCTTCACCACCATTGGTACCACCGAGCAGACGCTGTGGTTCCGCGGGTTCCTGTCTGATTCCTGGTTGGGGCATAACGGCCTCGGCTGGATCGTTACCTTCCTGGTGGCGGGCGGGGTTTACGGGCTGCTGGGCGGCGCCAGGGATCGTCGCCCGGGACTGATCGAGAATGCTCATGCCTAGATTGCTGCACACCGGCCAGGTCATCATCGATCTGGTCATGGCAGTGGCCAAACTGCCTCAATCGGGTGGCGACGTATTAGCGCAGTCGGCCAGTTTTGAGGCTGGAGGTGGCTTCAATGTCATGGCCGCCGCCCAGCGCAATGGTTTACCCGTGGTCTACCTGGGGCGGCACGGCACGGGTCGCTTCGGTGACCTGGCCCGGGAGGCCATGGCGGCCGAGGGCATTCACATCGGCATCGCCCACAGCGCCGGGCAAGATACCGGTTTGTGCGTAGCCGTGACCGAGGCATCGGCCGAGCGGACGTTCATTTCCTATATTGGTGCCGAAGGCGAACTGACTGCCCAGGACCTCGCCGGCGTGAAAGTCGAGGCGGGGGACTATGTCTACGTCAGTGGCTATAGCCTGCTGCATGCCGGCAAGGCCCAGGCACTGGTGGATTGGGTGCTGGCGCTAGCCGGTGAGATCAAGGTGGTGTTCGATCCGGGCCCGCTGGTGGACTCGCCGGATGCGCCACTGATGCAGGCGCTGTTGCCGCGCATAGACCTGTGGACCAGCAATGGCGTCGAGGCGCTTGGCTTTACCGGTGCGACGGATATTGCCCAGGCACTGATTATGCTGGCCGATCACCTGCCGAAAAAAGCACTGCTGGTAGTTCGCGATGGGCCGCAAGGTTGCTGGGTCAGCCAGGGTAGTGAGCCTCAGCACGTGCCGGGTTTCAAGGTAGAAGCAGTGGACAGCAATGGCGCCGGTGATGCGCATGCCGGAGTATTCATCGCCGGTTTGGCTCAAGGTTTACCGATGCTCGAGGCATCGCGGCGAGCGAATGCAGCGGCGGCTTTGGCGGTGACTCGCTGGGGGCCGGCGACTTCGCCTGGCTCCAGTGAGGTCGATGCTTTGATCAGCAGGACTGCGGGTGCCTGAGTGGGCGTCATCGCGAGCAGGCTCGCTCCCACAGGGGGCATGGTGGGTGGCGGGACCGATGTGAGCCTGCCCGCGATGGCGGTATTGGCAACAACGCGAGGCCAGCAACACCAGCCTCGCGCCAAACGGCTTACACTTCCAGCTTGCGCGCCGCTTCGACCCCGGCAGCACTGAGCTTGATCGGCAAATTCAGCGAATGCTCGCCGGCCTCGTTACAGGTCACATGCCCATGCTGGATCAGGCCGCGATCCTGCAACGTGGCGAGGGTGCTGGCCACGACTTTTTCCCCGCGATAATTATCCAGTACCTCCTTGCCCAAACCACTTGGGTGGGCGTGCAACAGGCGGGTCAGGACTTCTTTCTCAAGGTTGTCATCGACGTTCATGCTTACCTCTTCATGGCGATAGAAAGGACGCTCGCGTGGGCGAACTATTTGCTGGCACCACCTTCGGAGCCCGAACCACCCGTGGTGGTTTTCGAGCCGGTGCCGGTTTCTGCGTTATCGGGAGTCTGGGTGTCCGGCGCGTTCATCCCACCCTGACGTCCCATATCGCTGCCTTGGGTCCGTGGGTCGGTACCGGTGGACGGCGGTAAACTGCTGTCGACACCCGTACCATTGGTGTTAATGCCTGGGGCGCTCTGGATGGCGGGGGCTTTGGGCGCTTCGACAGGATTGGTCGGACCGGTGCCGGTGGCGACGGTCGCCGCGAAAGCGCTAGCAGACAGCAAGGTGGCGAGGGACAGGGCAGTCAATCTGGACAGGATCATTTTGTCGTCTCCATTTATTTTTAAGTCCTTACCGAATATTGGTCCGCCCCTGATTTGAATTGGTGCCTTAAGGTCGACGAACGGTTCAGGCGCTTTGCGTCGCCCTGGTGGCAAAGATTCGCCGCCAGAGCAGTCGGCCTGCGGTGATCAGCCAGTTCAGCAGACTGATCAGCAGAACTGTGTGCAAAAGTGTCGTCATTCCATATTCGACGATGATCTTGCCGGCCACGAACGGAAAGCCAAACACGCCGATGAAGTACGCCAGGCTGAATAACAGCAGCGCCTGCGAGAGAGTGCCAGCGGGTGCTTCGTTGGCCGCCAGGCCATTGATCACCGAATATGTCAGGCCGTAGCCGATGCCCAGCATCACTGCAGCCATCAGGTAACTGACGCTGTCGTTCACCCCGTAGCCGAACATCAGGATCGAGCCCAGGGTCAGCCCGGACAGCAGGCAGGACGCGCGAAGCGGGTCGCGCTTGACCACCCACCCGGCAATCACCATTCGCCCGGCGATCGCAGCACCCATGAAACCCAGGAAAAACAGCGAATAGTCGACTGAGCGAGCGGCAGCGTAGCTGGTTTGAAAGCTCGACAAACCGCCAAATATGCTGCCGCCAAGGCCGACCATGATGATCGGGAACACCGCTTTGGATGACAGCACCCGAGCCGTCGCCCGCCAGGATATGCGCGCGCCTGCAATTGACGCAGAAGGCACTTGCCGCAGGTGCACATCGAGCCGCCAGAACAACAGCACGCCGATCAGGCTGGCCAGTGCGGCCAGGTAAAACGCCGCCGTCACGGGATACCCCAGCGCACTGGCCAGGCGCCCCAGCAGGGGACCGCTGCCAATCCCTGTGAGCATGCTGCCCGACAGCAAGGCGAAATAGCGGGCTCGTTGCGCGGGCGTCACCAGACTTGCCACAATGATCGGCCCCAAGGTGTAGAAAACGCCCCAGCCCAAGCCCAGCAGCAAACCGAACAACAGCAGCAGGTCGCCAAACCCTGGTGCCATGGCAAATCCCAGACTCGCAGCAGCCAGCAAAATGCCGAACAGGGCGATCGAGCGGGCGGCACCGAGCGCATCCGACAAGTGCCCGGACACGATCACTGCCGCAAAGGTGCTGAGCATCGCTGCGGAGATCACGCTGCCGGCATCGTGCTCATTGCCCCCTCGCGAACTGATCAACAGCGACAGCAGGAAGGTCGAACCGTATGACAACGACAGCAGGTAGCTGGCGAAGCAGAACAAACCGAACAGGCGGTTCGAAACGGCGGGTATTGCGGTGGGCATGAGGCGGGTCCTTGTCCTGATAAAAAATGCACAGCCTGTCTTTCTAACACGGGGGACGCCGGCGTTAGGTGCGAGGTTCGCGATTTCAGGGTTAGTGCTGGCCGGAGTGATTGCGCAACGGCAGCGATGCGGAAAAACCGATTTCCCATGTGACGAGCGTCGCGTGGCGTCTTAGTATGTTTTTTTCAATTTTGACGAAGGCCCGTCCATGACGATCGACATCCGCCCGGCGACCCCCAGCGATGCGCCGCAAATCCTCGCGTTCATCACTGAGCTGGCCGACTACGAACGGGCCCGGCACGAAGTCATCGCCAGCGTTGCCGACATCGAGCGCAGCCTGTTCAGCGAAGGCGCCACCGCCCACGGCCTGATCTGCCTGCGCGATGGCCTGCCGATCGGCTTCGCGGTGTTCTTCTTCAGCTACTCCACCTGGCTGGGCAGCAATTGCCTGTACCTCGAAGACCTGTACATCACCCCCGAACAGCGCGGCGGCGGGGCGGGCAAGACCCTGCTGCGGCACCTGGCGAAGATTGCCTGCGCCAATGATTGCGGGCGCTTCGAGTGGAGCGTGCTCGACTGGAACAAGCCGGCGATCGAGTTCTATCAATCCCTGGGTGCGCAGCCGCAGGAAGAGTGGGTGCGCTATCGGATGGATGGGGCGGTGTTGCGGGATTTCGCCGCGGGAAATTGATGACTCCTTGAAAGATCGCAGCCTTCGGCAGCTCCTACAGTTTCGCAATCCCTGTAGGAGCAGCCGAAGGCTGCGATCTTTTTTTACTTTGTTTCAATATATGGGATTGATATTTATATATTGAGATTTGTCCCCTCCCAGGTTTATAGTCCGGCTCACTCACTGCCCAACAAACAGAACAGGTGAAGCGATGCTGGCGCAATTGATCGCGCTCGATTGGGGGACAACCTCATTACGTGCTTACAAACTCGCCGAAGGCGGCCAGGTGCTGGAACAGCGGTCGCTGTCTACAGGCATCATGCAGCTGCCCCGCACACCCCGGGTGATCGCCGGCCAGCCGTGCGCTGACGGCTTTGAACTGGCCTTCGATGAAGCCTGCGGCGACTGGCTCGATGCACAGCCAGGCTTGCCGGTCATTGCCTGTGGCATGGTCGGCAGCGCCCAGGGCTGGTGCGAAGCGGCCTACCGGGAGACCCCGGCCAACGTCGCCGATCTCGGGAACTCCCTGCAGGCTGTGCGCAGCATTCGCGGAGTCGACGTGCACATCGTGCCCGGTGTCATCCAGCGCTCGCGCCTGCCCAATGTGATGCGCGGCGAAGAAGCCCAAGTGCTCGGCGTTCTGCACCATCTTGCAGGCAACAGTGGCGGTGATCTGCTGATCGGCTTGCCCGGCAGTCATTCGAAATGGGTGGAAGTGGCCGAAGGCTGCATCGTGCATTTCGATACCTTCATGACCGGTGAAATTTTCGCGGTGCTCAGCGAGCACAGTATTCTCGGCCGTACCCAGCAACGCGGCGGATCCTTTGACGGCGATGCGTTCGACCGTGGTGTACAAGTGGCGCTGTCGTCCGATGGCGAGATCGGCCCGCTGTCCACGCTGTTCAGTGCCCGCAGCCTCGGCCTGACCGGCGAACTGAGTGCCAGCGCCCAGCCGGACTACCTGTCCGGGCTGTTGATCGGCCACGAAGTTTGCGCGTTGGCACATGCCCAGCGTCATCGACGCAACAGCGTGCATCTGCCCTCAATCATCCTCATTGGCAATTCCCAACTCTGCAGTCGCTACTGCAGGGCCCTGGACGCCTGTGGATTTGCCCGGGTGTCCCTGGGCGAGCAGGCCACCGAGCGCGGGTTGTGGCAACTGGCGCTTGCCGCCGGCCTCATCCCGCCAACCCTTTCCCGTTAACCCCCCACTGGAGGTCTGACATGCTCAAGCAAGCCCTGGCGCAAAACGGTCTGATCGCGATCCTGCGTGGACTGCGTCCGCAAGAAGCGGCCGCCATTGGCGAAGTCCTGTATGCCGCCGGATTTCGCGTCATCGAAGTGCCGCTCAATTCCCCCGAGCCGTACGACAGCATTCGCATCCTGCGCAGCATCTTGCCGGCCGATTGCCTGATCGGCGCAGGCACAGTACTCACGCCGGAGCAGGTCGAGCAGGTGAAAGCCGCGGGCGGCCAGGTGATTGTCATGCCCCACAGCGATCCCAAGGTGCTGCGTGCGGCCAAAGCGGCCGGCCTGTTCCTGTCGCCCGGTGTTGCCACTCCCACCGAAGCATTCGCCGCGCTGGCCGAAGGCGCAGACGTACTCAAGATGTTCCCCGCCGAGCAAATGGGCCCCGCCGTGGTGAAAGCCTGGCTCGCGGTGCTGCCGCCAGGGACTGTTCTGGCCCCGGTTGGCGGGATCACGCCCGACAACATGCAGGTGTTTATCGACGCCGGCGTCAAAGGTTTCGGCCTGGGTTCCGGGCTGTTCAAGCCGGGCATGACGCCAGAGCAGGTGGCGAACAACGCCAAGGCCTACGTGGCTGCCTGGAAAGCCCTTCGCTAAGACTTCTTGGCGCTGCTAGCGCTGCATCCAATAAGAGAGAGATACAGATGAAAATCACCAAACTCACCACCTTCATCGTGCCGCCGCGCTGGTGCTTCCTCAAGGTCGAAACCGACGAGGGCGTGACCGGTTGGGGCGAACCCGTGGTCGAAGGCCGCGCCCACACCGTCGCCGCAGCCGTCGAAGAATTGTCCGACTACCTGATCGGCAAAGACCCACGCAACATCGAGGACATCTGGACTGTGCTCTATCGCGGCGGCTTCTACCGTGGCGGTGCCATCCACATGAGCGCACTGGCGGGTATCGACCAAGCGCTGTGGGACATCAAGGGCAAGGCGTTGGGCGTGTCTGTCAGCGATCTGCTGGGTGGTCAGGTTCGCGACAAGATTCGAGTGTATTCCTGGATCGGTGGTGACCGCCCGGCGGACACAGCCCGTGCGGCAAAAGAAGCGGTGGGACGTGGTTTCACTGCGGTGAAAATGAACGGCACCGAAGAATTGCAGTTCCTCGACTCCTTTGAGAAAGTCGACCTGGCATTGGCCAACGTTGCTGCCGTGCGTGACGCGGTGGGGCCTAACGTCGGCATCGGCGTGGACTTCCATGGCCGGGTGCACAAGCCCATGGCCAAGGTGTTGATGAAGGAGCTGGATCCGTACAAGTTGATGTTCATCGAAGAACCGGTGCTCAGCGAAAACTACGAAGCGCTCAAAGAGCTGGCGCCGCTGACCAGCACCCCGATCGCCCTAGGCGAGCGGCTGTTCTCGCGCTGGGATTTCAAACGCGTGCTCAGCGAAGGTTATGTCGACATCATCCAGCCGGATGCGTCCCATGCCGGCGGTATCACCGAGACCCGCAAGATCGCCAACATGGCTGAAGCCTACGATGTCGCCCTGGCGCTGCATTGCCCGCTGGGCCCGATCGCACTGGCCGCCTGCCTGCAGCTGGATGCGGTTTGCTACAACGCGTTCATCCAGGAGCAGAGCCTGGGCATCCACTACAACGAGAGCAACGACCTGCTGGATTACGTCAAGGATCCGCGGGTGTTCGACTATGACAAAGGCTTCGTGAAAATCCCCAACGGCCCGGGCCTGGGGATCGAGATCAACGAGGAGTACGTGATCCAGCGCGCAGCCGTCGGCCATCGCTGGCGCAACCCGATCTGGCGCCACGCCGATGGCAGTTTTGCCGAGTGGTGAGTGCTCTCTGATCCACCGCAAATTCCTGTGGGAGCCGGCCTGCTGGCGATTTGGTCGGCACCCCGGGTATTTTTGGTGACTGACTCACCGCTATCGCCAGCAGGCTGGCTCTCACAGTTTGATCTCCATGGACAGGGAGATTTGCGGCAAACCCCGATTTCACATCGACCTCAATAAACATAAAAAGAGGCATCCCCCATGCAACCGCAAACCCTCACCGGGCAGGCGTCGTTGGTGGCACCCAGCCGTAAGCGTTTTTTCATCATGGTGCTGCTGTTCATTACCGTGGTCATCAACTACCTGGACCGCAGCAACCTGTCGATCGCCGCCCCGGCGCTGACCAGCGAGCTGGGCATCGATCCCATTCACGTGGGACTGATTTTCTCCGCCTTCGGCTGGACCTACGCTGCCATGCAGATCCCCGGCGGCTGGCTGGTGGATCGCGTGCCGCCGCGCATTCTCTACAGCGTTGCCCTGTTGTTGTGGTCGATTGCCACTGTAATGCTCGGCTTCGCCGCCAGCTTCATCGCGCTGTTCGTTCTGCGCATGGCCGTTGGTGCGCTTGAGGCGCCGGCCTATCCGATTAACAGCCGCGTGGTCACCACCTGGTTTCCTGAGCGCGAGCGTGCCACGGCCATCGGCTTCTACACCTCCGGACAGTTCGTTGGCCTGGCCTTCCTGACACCAGTACTGGCGTGGTTGCAACACCAGTATGGCTGGCACATGGTGTTCGTCAGCACGGGTGCAGTCGGCATTCTGTGGGCGGTGATCTGGTACGCGGTGTATCGCGAACCACGGGACTTCAAGGGTGCCAACGCCGCCGAGATCGAGCTGATCCGCGAAGGTGGCGGGCTGGTGGATATCCAGGCCGAGCAGGCCAAGGTCAAGGCGAAATTCAGCTGGACTGACCTGGGCATCGTTCTGACCAAACGCAAATTGTGGGGCATCTACCTCGGTCAGTTCTGCCTCAACTCTACCCTGTGGTTTTTCCTGACGTGGTTCCCGACCTACCTGGTGAAATATCGCGGCATGGACTTCATCAAGTCCGGCCTGCTGGCGTCGCTGCCGTTTCTTGCCGCGTTCGTCGGCGTGTTGTGTTCAGGGTTCTTCTCGGACTTGCTGATCCGGCGCGGCTACACCGTCGGATTTGCGCGCAAGTTGCCGATCATTGGCGGCCTGCTGATTTCCACCTCGATCATTGGCGCCAACTTCGTCGAGTCGACGCCGCTGGTCATCGCCTTCCTCGCGCTGGCATTTTTCGGTAACGGGCTGGCGTCGATCACCTGGTCCCTGGTCTCGACCCTGGCCCCGGCAGGGTTGCTCGGCTTGACCGGTGGCGTGTTCAATTTCATCGGCAATCTGTCGGCGATTACCACGCCGATCGTCATTGGTTTCCTGGCTACCGGAGATTCCTTCGCCCCAGCGATCACCTATATCTCGATCCTGGCGCTGATCGGCGCACTTTCCTACGTGCTGCTGGTAGGCAAGGTCGAGCGTATCAAGTTGTAGTGACCACCATCGGGCGACCATAATGCCGCCCGTCACTCGCTCAACGGTAAAGGCTGGATATGCAGGAAGACTCCGCAAAAATCGCCAAGGACGCCGCACCGACCGGCACCCAGACGTTGCTTCGGGGCCTGGGTGTGGTCCAGGCCGTGGCCAGTGGCGCCCGCGATCTCAAGGAAATTGCCCGGCTGATCGGGACTACGCGTAGCACCACTCATCGCCTGGCCAGCTGCCTGGTGGACGAGCGTTATCTGCGCGTGGTGCCGCAAGTCGGCTATCTGTTGGGGCCCAAGCTGATCGAGCTGGGTTTCCAGGCGCGCGAAGAGCTGCCGTTGGTGACCCTGGCCGGGCCTTATCTGGACGAATTGTCGGCATTGACTGGCGACACCATTCACCTGGCGATTCGCGAAGGCGACGAGGTGCTTTACCTGCACAAGAATCCGGGGCGCAATGGTCCGGAAATGCGTTCGCGGGTGGGCCATCGCATGCCGTTGGCGCGCACCGGCATCGGCAAGGCGCTGATGCTCGATGACAGCCAGGAAGAATGGCAACGGCTGTACGAAGTCAGCTTGCCGGTGGGTGGGAAAAATCTGTTCTGGCCGCAGCACCCGGAGCAATCCTGGGAGCAGTTTCAGCAGCGCATGATGGAATACGTGGCTGGCGGTTATGCCTTCGATCTGGAGGACAACGAGCCATCGATCCGCTGTGTCGCGGCGCCGATTCGTGATGCCAGCAAGCGTATCGTTGCCGGCATCAGCATCGCCAGCACCGTGCCGTACATGCCGCTGGAAAAAATGGCCGAGCTGATTCCCCTGATCAAAGGGGTCACAGCCCGGCTGTCGGCCGAGCTGGGTGCCAAGGTCTGATTACACCTTCAGGGTGGCCATGTCGATCACGAAGCGGTACTTCACGTCACCGGCAATCATGCGGGTGTAAGCCTCATTGATCTGGCGGATGTCGAGCATTTCGATGTCGCAAGTGATGTCATGTTCGGCGCAGAAATCCAGCACTTCCTGGGTTTCGGCGATGCCACCAATCAGCGAGCCGGCCAGCACCCGACGACTCATCACCAGCTTGCCGGCGTGGACCGGCGGTTCCACCGGTTCGATCAGGCCCACCAGGATGTGCACGCCGTCGAATCTCAGGGTGTCGAGGTAGGGATTGAGGTCGTGCTGCACCGGAATGGTGTCCAGCAGGAAGTCGAAATGCCCTGCGGCCGCCTTCATCTGTTCGGCATCTGTGGACACGATCACGTGGTCGGCACCCTGGCGACGACCTTCTTCGGCCTTGCTCGCCGAGCGGGTGAACAGCGTGACTTCGGCGCCCATGGCCTTGGCGAACTTGATGCCCATATGGCCCAGGCCGCCCATGCCCAGAATCCCGACTTTGTCGCCGGCCTTCACCCCGTAGTGTTTGAGCGGTGAATACGTGGTGATGCCGGCGCAGAGGATCGGCGCAGCGCTGGCAAGGTCGAGTTTTTGCGGTATGCGCACTACAAAGTGCTCGCTGACCACGATACTGTCGGAATAGCCGCCCATGGTGTTACTGCCATCGACCCGGTCGGGGGTGGCGTAGGTCATGGTCGGACCTTCCAGGCAATACTGCTCCAGATTCGCCTGGCAGGCTTCGCAGCTACGGCAGGAATCGACCATGCAGCCAACGCCAACCAGATCGCCTACTTTATGCCGGGTGACGTTCGCACCGATGGCGGTAACCTTGCCGACAATCTCGTGGCCGGGCATCAACGGGTAAACGGCGATGCCCCATTCGTTGCGGGCCTGATGAATGTCGGAGTGGCAGACGCCACAGTAGAGAATGTCGATGGCCACGTCGTCGGGGCGCGGGCTGCGACGTTCGAATTTCATCGGGGCGAGGGGCGTGGAGGCCGACTGGGCGGCATATCCGATAGCGGTGTACATGAGGAACCTCGCAAAAGCAGTGACAAGTGAGGCGACACATTTTGGCCGCCCAACCTGTCACCGGCCATGGCGATTCCTCCGTGTGTCATGCCTATTCCTCCGATATCAATGGTCGTGTGATCAATTGGCCAACCAGACCTGCGATGATGGTTTCATACCTTTTTTCGCGACTTTTTTGGTGAAGAATCCCCATGTTGTTAACCCGTCATCTCGATGCCAATGCCACGCTGGTTTCGCTGATTGAGCCCCTGACCACTCGCGATGGTTTCGCCCCTACGCCGTTGCCGGGCGTCCAGGTTCTAAGGGCCAGTTGTGATGTCGCGCGCGGTCCGCAGATCTACGAGCCCAGCCTGGTGATCATCGCCCAAGGCAGCAAACTGGCGTACCTGGGGCCGCGTACGCTGGAATACGGAGCCGGGCATTATCTGATCCAGGCATTGCCGGTGCCGTTTGAGTGCGAAACATTTTCGGCGCCGAATGGGCCTATGCTGGGGGTTTCCATCGCCATTGATCGGGTGCTGCTCGGTGAGCTGGTGCTGGCCATGGGGTTGGCGCCGGGGCGGCATATTCCGGCACAGACACCGGAGTCCATGACCTCGGCGGTGCTCGACGATGCCATGCGCGGTTGCGTGGAGCGGCTGTTGCGCTGCCTGCACGATCCGCTGGAATGCCGGATCATGGGCCAGGCGCGGTTGCGTGAGTTGTTGTACGTGGCATTGCGCGGGCCTCAGGCCGATGTGCTGCGGGCGCTGGTTGAACAACAGGGGCAATTCGCGCGAATTGCCGCCTCGCTCAGTCATCTGCATGCGCACTACACCGAACCGCTGAACGTCGAGACCCTGGCCAGTTGCGCGAACATGAGTGCGTCGACCTTCCACGAGCATTTCAAGCGCAGCACGCTGTTGTCCCCTGTGCAGTATCTCAAGCGCTTGCGCTTGCTCAAGGCCCAGGCCTTGCTGATGGCCGAAGGGTTGGGCGTGGCGCAAGTGGCGCATCGGGTGGGTTACCAGAGCACTTCGCAGTTCAGCCGCGAGTACAAGCGCTACTTCGAGCGCAACCCCGGCGAAGAACGCGCCGCCTGACCCCCCATAGATCCCCCTGTAGGAGCTGCCGCAGGCAACAAAAAGGCCCCCATTCCGGGAGCCTTGATGTTCAGGCGCTGGACTTACATGTTCGGGTAAGTCGGGCCACCGGCACCTTCCGGCGCCACCCAGGTGATGTTCTGCGCAGGGTCCTTGATGTCGCAGGTCTTGCAGTGCACACAGTTCTGGGCGTTGATCTGGAAGCGCTTCTCGCCGTCTTCCTTGGTCACCACTTCATACACGCCGGCCGGGCAGTAGCGCTGGGCTGGTTCGTCGTACAGTGGCAGGTTCTTGCTAATCGGGATGCTCGGGTCAGTCAGCTTCAGGTGGCAAGGCTGCTCTTCTTCGTGGTTGGTGCCGGAGATGAACACCGAGCTGAGCTTGTCGAAGCTGATCTTGCCGTCTGGCTTGGGATAATCGATCTTCTTGCAGTCAGCCGCGAGCTTGAGGCACGCATAGTCCGGCTTGGTGTCGTGCAAGGTGAACGGCAGTTTGCCGCCGAAGATGTTCTGGTCCAGCCAGTTGAAACCACCACCCACGATGGCGCCGAACTTGTGAATCGCCGGACCGAAGTTGCGGCTGGCGAACAGTTCTTCGTGCAGCCAGCTCTGCTTGAAGGCATCGACGTAGCTGGTCAGCTCCTCAGTGCCGTCTTTTTCGGCAAACAGCGCTTCAGCCACGGATTCAGCGGCGAGCATGCCGGACTTCATCGCGGTGTGGCTGCCCTTGATCTTGGCGAAGTTCAGGGTGCCGAGGTCGCAGCCGATCAGCGCGCCGCCCTTGAAGACCATCTTCGGCAGCGAATTCAGGCCGCCTTTGCAAATGGCGCGAGCGCCGTAGCTGATGCGCTTGCCGCCTTCCAGGTACTGCTTCAGTACAGGGTGATGCTTGAGGCGCTGGAACTCGTCGAACGGCGAGAGATAGGTGTTGCTGTAGGAGAGATCGACGATCAGGCCGACAACCACCTGGTTGTTTTCCAGGTGATACAGGAACGAGCCTCCGGTGTTTTCAGTGCCCATGATGTCCAGCGGCCATCCGGCAGTATGGACCACCAGGCCTGGTTGATGCTTGGCCGGGTCGATTTCCCAGATTTCTTTCAAGCCGATGCCGTAGTGCTGGGCGTCTGCCTCGCTGTCGAGGTTGAAGCGCTTGATCAGTTGCTTGCCGATGTGGCCACGGCAACCTTCGGCGAACAGCGTGTATTTGCCACGCAACTCCATGCCCGGGGTGTACAGGCCTTCTTTCGGATGACCTTCGCGGTCAACGCCCAGGTCACCCGTGATGATCCCGCGAACCACGCCGTTTTCGTCGAACAGCGCTTCCTGTGCGGCGAAGCCCGGGTAGATCTCCACGCCCAGGTTCTCGGCCTGCTGGGCCAGCCAGCGGCACAGATTACCCAGGGAGATGATGTAGTTGCCTTCGTTGTGCATGGTCTTGGGCACAAAGAAGTCAGGAATTTTCTGCGCGTTGTCGGCGTTCTTCAGGACAAAAATGTCGTCGCGCGTGACAGGCGTGTTAAGCGGCGCACCCAGTTCTTTCCAGTCCGGGAACAATTCGTTCAGGGCGCGGGGTTCGAAAATCGCGCCAGAGAGAATGTGAGCACCGACCTCGGAGCCTTTTTCGACCACGCAGACGCTGATTTCCTTACCGGCTTCAGCGGCTTTCTGCTTCAACCGGCAGGCGGCGGAAAGACCAGCGGGGCCGGCACCGACGATGACGACGTCGAATTCCATGTATTCGCGTTCCACAGGTTATCTCCTACTCAAGGCTCAACAGTTTTTTTTCTAATTGGAGGTTTGGTATCGCATCCATGAATTTCTGCGCAATGCGCCGAACAGGACAATCGATTGACCACCTTTCTCTCTGGGTGGCGCATTATATCTACACCACTCTCAGCGTCCAATACAAACGTTTGTTTGAATTGGCTCAAGCCCAGAGAAATCAAAGTCACGCGGCTTATGAACGGCCATTTTGCCGTATTGACCGGAATAGGTGTTCCGGTCAAGATACGGTCGGTTTTGCGCTCGCCGTAGGCTGGCTGTTGGTTTCAAGAGCACCTCTAAAGACAGGGCGATGGCAGTAGAAGGTGATGCGCAGCGCGGGTTTGGCGCGCAGTTTACACGCCGCGATAATGAATGACTCGTTAGTCACCCCTGACCAACGGTCATCAACATTATGAGCGATGGTCACTTGACACTTATGCCGGCGTTTTTAGAGGTGCCCTTGCGCCCGATGAGTATCAACCGCCAGGTTCGCCTAGGCGGCTTTCTTTTCACCGGAGAGTAACGAGGAATCCATGAAGGTTCTTGTAGCTGTCAAACGCGTTGTTGATTACAACGTCAAGGTTCGCGTCAAGGCGGACAATTCCGGCGTTGACCTCGCCAACGTCAAGATGTCGATGAACCCATTCTGCGAAATCGCAGTGGAAGAAGCCGTACGCCTGAAAGAAAAGGGTGTTGCGACTGAAATCGTCGTCGTCTCCGTCGGCCCGTCCACCGCTCAGGAGCAACTGCGCACTGCGCTGGCCCTGGGTGCCGACCGCGCCATCCTCGTCGAATCCGCTGAAGATCTGACTTCCCTGGCCGTTGCCAAACTGCTCAAGGCTGTAGTCGACAAGGAACAGCCACAGCTGGTGATCCTTGGCAAACAAGCGATCGACAGCGACAACAACCAGACTGGCCAGATGCTCGCGGCATTGAGCGGTTATGGCCAGGGCACGTTCGCGTCGAAAGTGGAAATCAGCGGCGACAGCGTTGCCGTGACCCGCGAAATCGACGGCGGCGCGCAGACGGTTTCCCTGAAACTGCCGGCCATCGTCACCACCGACCTGCGTTTGAACGAGCCGCGTTATGCGTCCCTGCCAAACATCATGAAAGCCAAGAAGAAGCCTCTTGAAGTGCTGACTCCGGATGCTTTGGGCGTTTCCACCGCCTCCACCAACAAGACCGTGAAAGTCGAAGCGCCTGCTGCACGCAGCGCGGGTATCAAGGTCAAGTCGGTGGCTGAACTGGTCGAGAAACTGAAAAACGAAGCGAAGGTAATCTGATTATGACTATCTTGGTAATCGCTGAACACGACAACAAGGTAGTGGCCCCGGCCACCCTGAATACCGTAGCTGCCGCTGCCAAAATCGGTGGCGACATCCACGTTCTGGTTGCCGGCCTTGGCGCTGGCGCCGTGGCTGAAGCCGCTGCGAAAATCGCTGGCGTGGCTAAAGTGCTGGTGGCCGACAACGCCGCCTATGCGCATCAGTTGCCGGAAAACGTTGCGCCTCTGATTGCAGAGCTTGGCAAGGGCTACAGCCACATCCTGGCTGCCGCCACTTCCAACGGCAAAAACATCCTGCCACGTGTTGCTGCTGCGCTGGACGTTGACCAGATCTCCGAGATCATCTCGGTAGAAAGCGCTGACACTTTCAAGCGCCCGATCTACGCCGGTAACGCCATTGCCACCGTTCAGTCGAACGCGTCGGTAAAAGTGATCACCGTGCGTGCTACCGGTTTTGACCCGGTGGCGGCTGAAGGCGGTTCGGCATCGGTTGAAACCGTTGCTGCTGCTCACGACGCTGGCACTTCCAGCTTCGTTGGTGAAGAGCTTGCCAAATCGGATCGTCCGGAACTGACTGCTGCCAAGATCGTCGTTTCCGGCGGCCGAGGCATGCAGAACGGCGACAACTTCAAACACCTGTACGCCCTGGCTGACAAGCTGGGCGCTGCCGTGGGCGCGTCCCGCGCTGCGGTCGACGCAGGTTTTGTCCCTAACGACATGCAGGTCGGTCAGACCGGCAAGATCGTTGCGCCACAGCTGTACATCGCCGTCGGTATCTCCGGCGCGATCCAGCACCTGGCCGGCATGAAAGACTCCAAGGTGATCGTCGCGATCAACAAGGACGAAGAAGCGCCGATCTTCCAGGTGGCCGATTACGGCCTGGTGGCTGACTTGTTCGAAGCCATCCCTGAGCTGGAGAAGCTGGTCTAATCCAGCGGCTTCACTTATAAAGAGCCCGGCCTTATGGCCGGGTTTTTTTTCGCGTCCCCTTTAGGAGCGAGCTTGCTCGCGATGGAATTCAACGATGACGCCGGGAGCCTGTCACCCTGCGGTATCCTCGGTTTTTTCGCGAGCAAGCTCGCTCCTACAGGTGGTATTGGTTTGAATGGGAGGGTGTCGTGCATCGAGTTTTCGGTTGTGTATTGCTGGGTTTGACGGTGCTGCCTGGACTGGCCAATGCCGCAGGCAAGTGCGAGCGCCTGGTGGTCACCGGCAGCCCGGATGCACCCCCTTATCTGTGGCAAGACCCGCAGGATCCCAAGCACCTGATCGGCGCCAGTGCCGATCTGTTGCAGCAGGTGGCGGGGCAGTTGGGCATCAAGGTTGAACTGCTCTATGCCGGCAAACGGTCCCAGGCGCTGGACGAAGTGCGCAGCGGGCGCATGGATCTGCTCGCCGATGCGCCGCTGACGTTTGGCGAGCTCGACTCCCTGGATTACATTCATCCGCCCTTACTGGAGAACGACTACCTCGTCTGGACTCGCAAGGATTCACCGCTGGTCTACAACCAGGCACAAGACCTTCATGGGCATGCCGGTGCGATCTCGGAAAAGGCACGGTTGACGCCGCAGTTCGGTACGTACGCCGAGCAGCAATTGGCCCTGATCCGCACGCCCAACCTGACGCAGGCATTGCAGAAACTGCTGTTGGGTGAAGTGGAGTTTGTGCTGGCGGGCCGATATTCGGGCATCGCCGCCGCGCAGTCGCTGAGCATGGCCAATGACCTTGTCGCCCGTGCTGAACCGGTCGACAAACCCGGGCTGTATCTGGCGGTTTCCCACAACTCGGCGTGCAACGATCCGTGGTTGCGCGGACAGCTGGCGAAAAAGATGACAGAATTGCCCGCGTCCGGTCTGGCGGAAGCCGCGTTGCAGCGCAATATCGAGCGCTGGAAATTGCAGCAGCAACAACCCGTCAGTACCCCAAAACAGTAGGGATTTTTAGTGAGTATTCGACCTCTTTTCGCTGCCCTGGCCGTTCTGGCTCTGGCGGGTTGTGCAGCCGATCCGGCGCCGAATGAACAAATGCGCCTGACCGAGCAGGCGCTCGAACAGGCCAAGGCCGTGGGGGCTACCGCCGCCGACGTACCGGAAATGAAATTGGCCGAAGACAAGTTCAACCGCGCCCAAGGCAGCATGAACGACCAGTCCTTCAAGAATGCACGCATGCGCGCCGAACAGGCCGAACTGGATGCGCGCCTGGCCGAAGCCCGGGTGCTGACCCTCAAGAGCGAAGAGCAGTTGAACGTACTGAATACCCGCATCACCCGCTTGCGCAAGCAATTGGGAGATGCCCAATGAATAGTGCGTCCAGAGCCTTTGGCGGCTTGATCCTGGTGGGTTGTGCAAGCCTTTATGGCTGTGCCGGCCAGCACAGTGAAACCGCGTTGCAGGAAGCCGGTATTGACTTCCAGAAGGTCAAGGAAGACTCCAACGTGCTGCGTATTGCGCCCAAGGACGTGATCCGGGCCGGTGAATCCCTGGCTCGCGCCGACCGTCTGTCCAGCTACTGGGGCAGTGGCTCGGACGTGCTGCATTACGCCTACCTGAGCCAGCGCTACAGTGAAATCGCCCGGGAGCACACCAACCAGGTGCTTAACGAAGAGCGCGCGGCCAAGCTCGAACTGGAACGCCAGCGCCTGCAACTGGCCCTGCGCGAATCCAAGTTGCTCAGCGTGCAACAGCAGGGCAAGTGGCTGGAAGAGCAGATTGTCGCACTCGCCACCACCCAGACCGATCGCGGGTTGGTCATGACCCTGGGTGACGTGTTGTTCGACACCGGCGAAGCTGAGTTGAAAAGCTCCGCTAACCGCGTGGTGCTGAAGATCGTGCAATTCCTGCAGCTCAATCCCAAACGCGTGGTCCGTATCGAGGGTTACACCGACAGTACCGGTGGCAAGCAGGAAAACCTCAAATTGTCCCGTGACCGCGCGCAATCCGTGGCCAATGTACTGATGGACCTTGGCATTGATGACAAGCGCATCAAGGTCGAAGGTTACGGCGATGAGTATCCGGTCGACGTGAACGCCTCGGAACGGGGGCGGGCACAGAACCGTCGGGTGGAAATTGTGTTCTCCGATGAAAAGGGCCAGCTCGGCGCCGCCCGTTAACGGCGGCTGAACTGCATACAACCCGGCAATCCATATTGCTATTCATGGTAGGAACGAGCTTGCTCGCGAAAAACTCATCGACACTGCGTTTATCCAGACTTCACGCGTTATCGTTGCCGTTTATCGCGAGCAAGCTCGCTCCTGCAGTGGTAAGCCAGTACAGTTTTTGCTGACACTGCACTGTACGGTCAACTATTCTGGCAACTGTCCCCGTACACTTCTAAACTGTTCCGGTACTGTGCCACATAAGAATAAAATGCCCGTGAAATCGAGTGCTGCGTCATGACCAATCTCTTGCTGTACCAACGTATTGCTCAACAACTGGCAGAAGACATCCGCCGCGGTGTCTATCAACCGGGGGAGCGCGTGCCTTCGGTGCGCAAGATGAGTTCGCAGCTCAACGTCAGCCATGCCACCGTGTTGCAGGCTTACGCCAATCTCGAGGATCAGGGGTTGATTCGTGCCCGGCCTCAGTCGGGCTATTACGTGCACCAAACCCCGGCCCTGACCGCGCCGACTCCGGACATCGCCAGGGTCGAACGCCCCAGCCTGGTCACGCGCAGCAGCATCATTCAACAGGTGTTGGTCGAGTCCCGTCGCGAAGGGGTGTTTCCTCTTGGCGCTGCAGTACCGAGCGTCGATTACCTGCCGGTGCGGGCCCTGCATCAGCAGTTGGCCAAGGTCACGCGGTTTCATAGCCCGCGGGCCTTCAGCTACATGTTCAGCCCAGGCTTTGAACCGCTGCGGCGCCAGGTGGCGATTCGAATGCGTGATGCCGGAGTGGTGGTCGATCCCTCGGAAGTGGTGATCACCCACGGTTGCGTCGACGCCCTGCAGATGTCCTTGCGCGTGCTGACCCGGCCGGGTGACCTCATAGCCGCGGAGTCGCCGACTTACTATGGGTTGTTGCAACTGGCTGACCTGCTGGGCCTGAAGGTCATCGAGATTCCCAGCGACCCCGCCACCGGCATGAGCCTGGAAGCCCTGCAACTGGCCGCCAACCAATGGTCGATCAAGGCGCTGGTTCTGACCACGCGCCTCAGTAATCCCCTGGGCGGCACCATGCCCGAGGAACGCCAGAAGCAACTGCTGCGCCTGGCGTCGGACTTCGATATCCAGATCGTTGAAGACGATATCTATGGCGAACTGATGTTCGAGCAGGGCCGTACCAAGGCGCTCAAGGCCTATGACCGGCTGGATCGGGTGATCTATTGCTCAAGCTTTTCCAAGACCCTGTCCCCCGGGGTGCGCATTGGCTGGATGATTGCCGGAAAGTACCAGCAGGAAATCCAGCGCCTGCAGACCTTCAGCACCCATTCGGCCTGCAGCGTCACCCAGATGGGCATTGCTGCTTATCTGGAAAACGGCGGCTACGATCGGCATTTGCGCTACATCCGCCAGGAATACCGCAAGAACCTCAGCGCCTTTCAACTGGCCGTCCAGCAGTACTTTCCCGAAGGCACGCAAATGACCCGGCCCACCGGCGGTTTCATTCTTTGGGTAAGCCTGCCGGGGCGAGTGAACACCCAGGAACTGCATGTGCGGGCGTTGCAACAGGGGATCAGCATCGCCCCTGGGCTCATATTCAGTAACACCGAGCAATTCAACCACTGTATCCGTCTCAATTGTGGCATCCCGTGGAACCGTGAAGCAGAGCGTGCCTTGATGACTTTGGGCATGCTCGCCACCCAGCTTTGCCAGGAAACGGCGGCCGGTTTTTGACGGGATGGGCAGGTTATTGCTGTGCATACTTGTCTTGTGCCGGCTAACAGGCGAGCATATGGCCCTCTGCCGTTAGTGTTGCCGGGTCCATGAAATCGATTTTACCCGCCGTGTGGTTGTCGTTCTGCCTGCTGATGTCTTTTCAGGCACAAGGCCTCATGGCGGCTCCTGCCCAGCAAACTCCTTCGGCAAGCACGCCTGCAAGTCAGTCTACCCCGGCAAAAAAGACCGGCACTGTCAAAAAGGCGTCCCCCGCTAAACAGAACAGCAAGCCGGTGAAAAAACGCGCACCTATTACTTCCAAGTCCAAATCCGCCAGTGAAATAGCGAAAACCCCGCTACCTTCGGCCAAACTCGACCTGAGCCTGCCCAAGGAAATGGTTGAAGAGCTGGACCCGGTTGGCACGGTGCCGTTGCCCAAACACGATGCGATATTGCCGCAAATGTTTGGCGACAAGACGGGCAGCAGTCCTTTTCAGCTCAACGGGCGCCTGCTCAGCAACGAAATGCAGCTGCAGTTGCGCAATGAAGAGCGGCGCGACGTAGAAGGTGCCGCGCTGGAATTCGAATTCAAGCAATGATTGGCTCCCTCTTGTGACCCCAAGCCAGGACGCTTTGTCGGAGACTGATCGGTCACGCCAATTTGATCGAAAAACCTCGGCCGGTTTAATTTAAAACAACTGTTTTAGCGGTTACTCTGTGCACCGTCTTTACACATCGCCCGTCGCGAGGAGCTTGTCGTCATGAAATGCCGTGAGGGTTGTGGCGCCTGTTGCATTGCCCCTTCCATCAGTTCACCGATCCCCGGAATGCCCCACGGCAAACCTGCGGGAGAACGTTGCGTGCAACTGTCTGTCGAAAACCTGTGCAACATTTTCGGTAAACCGGAGCGCCCGGCTGTTTGTTCGTCATTCGCGGCCGACCCCGATGTTTGCGGCAACAGCAGCGAAGAAGCGATCAAACTGATTGGCTGGTGGGAGCAAATGACGGCGGCGTGATGTGTTCAACGGTCTGAACTTCAACAATAAGGAATAACACTATGGGTTCGCTGCATCGTTTGGCTGTGCTGTGTGGTTTCAGCGTTTTGCTGGCGACTTCGGTCCAGGCCGAAGAGTGGAAAGTTGCCAAGAACGAGGACGGTATCAAGGTCTCCTTGAGTGAAGTGGCCGGTTCTGATTACAAGGCTTACCAGGGCATCACCCTGATGAAAACCTCCATGGCCAAACTGCGCGCCTTGCAGGAGGATGTGCCGGGTGCCTGTGCCTGGATTCACGAATGCAAGCTGCAGAAACTGCTCAAGCATGAAGGCGACCAGAGCTGGACCTACTCTCAATTCAATACCCCATGGCCGGTGACTCCACGGGATTCGGTGCTGCACATCACCACCGTCGAAGGCGCCGATGGCAGCCTGACCCGCAAGCTCGAAGGCGTGCCCAAGTACATGCCCGAGGAAAAGGGTTTTGTGCGGGTGGTCAAGGTCGAGGGTTTCTGGAAGTTCGTGCCCAAGGGTGACCAGGTCGAAGTCACCTACCAGGTGCACACCGAACCGGGCGGCAGCGTGCCTTCGATGGTGGCCAACAAGTTTGTGGTGGATGCGCCGTTCAATACGTTGAAGGCGTTGAAGGAGCGGGCGGAGAAGTAATTTCGCTTTTTTGACCGATCCGTCCGGGAGCTGTGCAGGCGCTGCTTCGTTTCACTCGACAGCCCCTGCACCTGGCCCACCGAGGCCAACAGATCGAGCAACCCAAGCCTATATTTTGTATCCGAATATTCACTGCACGAAATTTTCACAACCCGTCCAAGACAATCTCGCCCGCGCCAACCCAAACAGTAATCAATGGCAATGCTGCGGGTGATCGTGCAACATTTGCGCACCGCGCAAGCCCCGGGGTCAGGAATCGACCAACAGAGGGCTAAGCGCCGCTGTATTTATGCAACTTCAACTTCCAATGGGTCCTAAAACGACATGGCAAACCCGGACGCCCTGAAACAGCAGCGAGCTTCAAGTCGCCTGCTGCAACCAACCGTCAAATCGCACCTGGCCTACACTTTGTTGTGCGCCCTGGTCATGATGGTCATGTTCAGCCTGCTGCGCGTTGCGCTGCTGGCCTACAACAGCGAGATGATCCTTGATACACCGGCCTCGACCTTCGCCGAAGCGTTCGTCAACGGTCTGCGATTCGACCTGCGCCTGGTGGTCTACCTCAGCATCCCGCTGGTACTGGCACTGTTCAGCGTCCGCGCAATGGCGGCCCGTGGTTTCTTCCGCCTGTGGCTGACCGTGGCTTCGAGCATCGCGCTGTTCCTCGGCCTGATGGAAATGGACTTCTACCGCGAATTCCACCAACGTCTCAACGGCCTGGTTTTCCAGTATGTGAAGGAAGACCCGAAAACCGTCATGAGCATGCTCTGGTACGGTTTTCCCGTGGTTCGTTACCTGCTGGCATGGGTCGGCGGCACTGTCATCCTCGCGCTGGCGTTCAAGGGTGCAGACCGCGCCACCCGACCACGCGGCCCGTTCAGCGGCGGTACCATCAGTACTCGCCAGGTGGCTCCATGGTATGCGCGCACTGCCGTGTTCGTGGTTTGCCTGCTGATCTGCGTCGTCGCGGCTCGCGGCACCTTGCGTCAAGGTCCGCCTCTGCGCTGGGGGGACGTCTACACCACCGATTCCAATTTCGCCAATCAGTTGGGCCTCAATGGCACGCTGTCGCTGATCGCTGCTGCCAAGAGCCGCATGTCTGAAGATCGCGATAATATCTGGAAGGCTACCTTGCCGCAGCCTGAAGCCCAACAAATCGTGCGCGACATGCTGGTCATGCCTGACGACAAGCTGGTCGATCCGGACACGGCAGCCGTGCGCCGTGACTACACGCCACCGGCCGACAAGACCCTGCCGATCAAGAACGTCGTCGTGATCCTGATGGAAAGCATGGCCGGTCACTCGGTAGGCGCGTTGGGTGCCTCGGGTAACATCACGCCGTACCTCGACAAACTGTCGAAAGAGGGCCTGCTGTTCGATCGCTTCTTCTCCAACGGCACACACACCCACCAGGGCATGTTCGCCACCATGGCCTGCTTCCCGAACCTGCCGGGCTTCGAATACCTGATGCAGACCCCGGAAGGCAGCCACAAGCTGTCCGGTTTACCGCAACTGCTCAGTGTCCGTGATTACAACGATGTATACGTCTACAACGGCGACTTCGCCTGGGATAACCAGTCGGGCTTCTTCAGCAGCCAGGGCATGACCAACTTCATTGGTCGCAATGATTACGTGAACCCGGTGTTCTCCGATCCGACCTGGGGCGTGTCCGACCAGGATATGTTTGATCGCGGCCTGGTCGAGCTCAAAGCGCGGGAAAACGGCAAGCCGTTTTATGCGCTGCTGCAAACCTTGTCGAATCACACCCCATACGCCTTGCCGTCGCCATTGCCGGTCGAGCGCGTGACGGATCGCGGCAGCCTCAACGAACATTTGACGGCCATGCGCTACGCCGATTGGGCCTTGGGCCAGTTCTTCGAGAAGGCCCGCAAGGAGCCTTACTTCAAGGAGACCCTGTTCGTCATCGTGGGTGACCACGGTTTCGGCAACGAGCGCCAGATCACCGAAATGGACCTGGGTCGCTTCAACGTGCCGATGCTGCTGATCGCACCGGGCATCCAGGAGAAATTCGGCGAGCGTGACCACACCGTTGGCACCCAGATCGATATCGTGCCGACTATCATGGGCCGCATCGGTGGCGAAGTGCGCCATCAATGCTGGGGTCGTGACCTGCTGAACCTGCCGGAAGGCGACACCGGTTTTGGCGTGATCAAGCCTTCGGGCAGCGAACAGACCACCGCGATCATCACCGCGGATCAGATCCTGGTACTGCCCAAGGAAAAAGAAATGGCGCCGAAGGTATACCAGTATCAGTTGGGCGCTACACCCAAGGCCGAGGTCATCCCTGATGCACCGCGTACCGCCGAGCTCAAGCAGAAACTTGAAGCTTTCCTGCAAACGGCGACCAAGAGTCTGATCGATAACACTGCCGGTGTGGTTGACGGCAAGCCGGACTGAATGTCCAGGCAATAAAAAAGAGGCCCTTTTCAGGGCCTCTTTTTTTTCCTGTTAACGCTTTATATCTTGCCAAGCAAGAGCAGGATCAACAGCACCACCAGGACTACACCGATGATACCCGACGGGCCATAACCCCAACTTCTGGAGTGGGGGAAGACCGGCAAACCGCCTACCAGAAGAAGGATCAGAATAACGATTAGAATTGTGCCCATGTCTGTTTCCTTGTTGAAAGTGTTCCGGAATGACCTAGCTATAACTGTCAGCAGGAATGAATTAAATCCTGGCTGCTTAAATGATCCGACTGCGCTGATCGCGAGAAAATTCCAAGTTTTTTTAATGTTTTTCGAAGAAAGCCTTATTTCCTTTTTATTGGCTTAGTTCATCCGTCCGCGCCCGGGGTTTGAGCAGCCTATTCAGCAATCTGATGCAGCGTGGCTCCCGCTATCTCCTTCGCTACACTCGGCACATCTTCCCCGGAACAACAAGGCTGTCTGCTATGCAAAATCGCATGATGATCACTGGCGCAGGCTCGGGCCTGGGTCGCGAAATCGCGCTCCGCTGGGCGCGCGAGGGCTGGCAACTGGCCTTGTCCGATGTCAGCGATCCCGGCCTGCAGGAAACCCTCAAGCTGGTGCGCGAGGCGGGTGGCGACGGGTTTATCCAGCGCTGTGACGTGCGCGACTACAGTCAACTGACGGCATTTGCCCAGGCCTGCGAGGAGAAGCTGGGCGGCATCGACATCATCGTCAACAACGCCGGAGTGGCCTCCGGCGGGTTCTTCAGCGAGCTGTCCCTGGAAGACTGGGATTGGCAGATTGCGATCAACCTGATGGGCGTGGTCAAGGGCTGCAAGGCGTTCCTGCCGCTGCTGGAAAAGAGCAAGGGCAAGATCATCAACATCGCGTCCATGGCCGCGTTGATGCAAGGCCCTGCCATGAGCAACTACAACGTGGCCAAGGCCGGCGTGGTCGCATTGTCTGAAAGCCTGCTGATCGAACTGGCGCAGCAGGAAGTCGGGGTGCATGTGGTATGCCCATCGTTCTTCCAGACCAACCTGCTGGACTCTTTCCGAGGCCCGACGCCTGCGATGAAAGCGCAGGTCGGCAAATTGCTTGAAAGTTCGCCGATCACCGCTGCCGACATTGCCGACTACATCTATCAGCAGATCGGTGCCGGTGAATTCATGATCTTGCCGCACGAGCAGGGCCGTATGGCCTGGGCGATCAAGCAGAAGAACCCGCAACTGCTGTACAACGAAATGACGGTCATGGCCGATAAAATGCGCGCAAAGGCCAAACAGACCGCAGGCTGAGCTTGCCCGATGGTCCCGCCGTCGCTAGGGTGGCCGCCATCGGCCATTTTAGCGAGACCCTTGCATGCTCAATTACCTGTGGTTCTTTCTTGCCGCCTTGTTTGAAATCGCCGGGTGTTTTGCATTCTGGATGTGGTTGCGCCAGGGCAAGAGCGCCCTGTGGATTGTGCCGGCACTGTTCAGCCTGACGCTGTTCGCACTCCTGCTGACGCGCGTGGAAGCGACCTATGCAGGTCGCGCCTATGCCGCCTATGGAGGCATCTACATCGTGGCGTCAATTGGCTGGTTGGCGGTGGTGGAGCGGATTCGTCCCTTGAGCTCGGACTGGATCGGTGTGGCCCTGTGCGTGATTGGCGCGACGGTGATTCTCTTCGGCCCACGACTGTCGGCTTCCTGAAGGAAAGATCCGATATTCTGCGGTTTTGTCGGATAAATCCTACGGGGTGCTTCCCTCAGGTTTGTAGGGAAAAACTGATTTGCCTACAACATATTGAATGAGCGTTTTCTGCCGGGCATCTTCAAGGTCCTGTCACCCAGTAGGACCTATCCCATGCTAGTTCTCAGCCGTGTAGCCCAAGAGTTGATCTCCATTGGCGACACCATTTCCGTGCGAATCCTGGCCGTCAGTGGCGACAGTGTGCGCATCGGAGTTGAAGCGCCGCGCAGTTTTACCGTCCATCGCAGCGAGATCTACGAGCGCATCCAGGACGAAAAAAAGACCGGGAAACACAAGTAACAGACGTTTCAGTCGAACAGATGCTTGGGCACATCGTGCTTGAGCATCAGTTGACATTGCTCGCTCTCCGGATCGAAAACGATCAGTGCCTGTCCCTTGCTCAGGGCCTGGCGAACCCGCAAGACCCGGGTTTCCAGCGGGGTGTCGTCGCCGTTGTCCGTGCCGTCGCGGGTCACGAAATCTTCGATCAAGCGGGTCAAGGTATCGACTTCAAGTTGGTCGTGGGGAATCAGCATAGCCACCTCGGTTGAACAATCGCGCGATGCTACGGCGATTGGCAGATGGCGGCTACCCTCGGTTTAGCGCAGGTTGCTCCATCGTCATCGCGAGCAGGCTTGCCCTCACACCAAAACCGTTTCCCGCACGGGGAAAATTCTGTGGGAGCGAGCCTGCTCTCGATCGGTCGTGCCGGCGCCGCAGATATCGGCTTAGCTATCGTTGCGCTGTCCCACCAGGCTATCCACCGATGGCACCCGGGTATCACTTTCCATCTGCGTGTCATGCTCGATCTGGTGACTGAACCGGTCCAGCGAACCCTTCGCTGGCTGTGCATCGCTGGCAAATACCGGCGGGCTGAGGATGTAGGCGCCGAGCAGGCGACTCAACGCGGCCAGGCTGTCTATGTGGGTACGCTCGTAGCCGTGAGTTGCATCGCAGCCGAAAGCGAGCAGGGCGGTGCGGATGTCATGCCCGGCGGTAACCGCCGAATGCGCATCGCTGAAGTAATAACGGAACAGATCGCGACGCACCGGTAATTCATTATCGCTGGCCAGGCGCAGCAAGTGCCGGGACAGGTGATAGTCATACGGCCCACCGGAATCCTGCATTGCCACACTCACGGCATGTTCGCTGGAATGCTGGCCCGGAGCTACGGGGGCTATATCAATGCCGACGAACTCACTGACGTCCCACGGCAACGCCGCTGCCGCGCCACTGCCGGTTTCCTCGGTGATGGTGAACAGGGGATGACAATCGATCATCAGCTCTTCGCCACTGTCGATAATCGCCTTCATGGCCGCCAGCAGCGCAGCCACGCCGGCCTTGTCATCCAGGTGACGGGCACTGATATGGCCGCTTTCGGTGAATTCGGGCAATGGATCGAAGGCCACGAAATCACCGACGCTGATCCCTAGCGAGTCACAGTCTGCACGAGTGGCGCAGTAGGCATCCAGACGCAACTCCACGTGATCCCAGCTGATCGGCATCTCGTCCACGGCCGTGTTGAAGGCGTGCCCGGAAGCCATCAGGGGCAATACACTGCCGCGAATCACGCCATTATCGGTGAACAGGCTGACCCGACTGCCCTCGGCAAAACGGCTGGACCAGCAGCCAACTGGTGCCAGGGTCAGTCGACCGTTGTCCTTGACCGCGCGAACTGCCGCGCCAATGGTGTCCAGATGCGCCGAGACGGCGCGATCCGGGCTGTTTTTCTTGCCCTTGAGGGTCGCACGGATGGTCCCGCGCCGGGTCATTTCGAAGGGAATGCCCAGCTCTTCAAGACGCTCGGCGACGTAGCGCACGATGGTGTCGGTGAATCCTGTGGGGCTTGGAATGGCCAGCATCTCCAACAGGACTTTTTGCAGGTAGTTGAGATCCGGTTCCGGGATTCTACTGGTCATGGAAACTCCTGATGAGTTGAGTGCATCGATGGTTTCGATGAGGTTAAGAATGGGAGGTGGTCAGGCCGTCATCGCGGGCAGGCTTTGCTCTCACAGCAGCCCGGCTCCCAGAGCCGGGCCTCACACACTCCCTGTGGGAACAGGCTGCCCGCGATGGCGTCAGTCCAGGCAGCATCTATCTATTGGGCAGCCGGCTGACTATGGGGAAACAGCAGATCCACAAAGCGTTCTGCCGTCGGTTGCGGTTCATGATTGGCCAGCCCGGCGCGTTCATTGGCCTCGATAAATACGTATTCCGGCTGATCCGCCGCCGGCACCAGCAGGTCGAGCCCGACCATGGGAATGTCCAGCGCCCGGGCCGCCCGCACCGCAGCGTCGACCAGGGTCGGATGCAGGATGGACGTGACATCCTCAAGGATGCCGCCGGTATGCAGATTCGCCGTGCGCCGCACGAACAGGTGCTCGCCGGCCGGTAAAACACTGCTGTAATCGTAACCGGCAGCCGCCAGGGTACGCTCGGTTTCGCGGTCGAGGGGGATCTTGCTCTCGCCGCCGGTGGCAGCCTGGCGCCGACGACTTTGAGCCTCGATCAGCGCGCCGACACTGTGCTGGCCATCACCGATCACTTCGGCCGGTCGGCGGATGGCCGCAGCCACCACTTCAAAACCGATTACCAGAATCCGCAGGTCCAAACCTTCGTGAAAACTCTCCAGAAGCACCCGGGTGTCAAACTGGCGAGCTGACTCAATGGCTTGCTGGACCTCTTCGATCGCCTGCAGGTCCACCGCTACCCCTCGGCCCTGTTCGCCGTCCAGCGGCTTGACCACTACGCGCTCATGCTCGTCGAGGAATGCCAGGTTGTCATCGGCGTTGCCGACAAGTTGCTGGGACGGCAATTTCAGCCCCGCCGCCTTCAGTACCTTGTGCGTCAGGCTTTTGTCCTGGCACAGACTCATGCTGATGGCGCTGGTCAGGTCGCTCAGGGACTCGCGGCAACGTACCCGCCGCCCGCCATGGCTGAGGGTGAACATCCCGGCTTCGGCGTCATCGACCAGTACATCAATACCCCGACGATGGGCCTCCTCGACAATGATCCGTGCGTAAGGGTTGAAGTTCGCCTCCGGCCCAGGCCCCAGGAACAGCGGCTGATTGATGCCATTCTTGCGTTTGATGGCAAAGGTCGAAAGGTTGCGAAAACCCAGCTTGGCGTAGAGGTTTTTGGCCTGGCGATTATCATGCAATACCGACAGGTCGAGGTAACTCAGCCCGCGACTCATAAAGTGTTCGATCAGGTGCCGGACCAGCACTTCTCCCACCCCCGGTCGGGAACAAAGGGGGTCGACGGCCAGGCACCACAGGCTGCTGCCGTTCTCTGGATCGTTGTAGGCCTTGTGATGGTTGAGCCCCATCACACTGCCGATGACCGCACCGCTGTCTTCATCCTCGGCCAGCCAGTACACCGGACCGCCGAGGTGACGCGGGGTCAGCAAACTGGCATCGATGGGCAGCATGTTGCGGGCCTGGTACAGCGTGTTGATCGCCTTCCAGTCCGCCTCACTTTGCGCCCGACGAATCCGGAAGCCGCGAAACACCCGCGTGGAGGGGCGATAGTCAGTGAACCACAGGCGCAAGGTGTCCGAAGGGTCGAGGAACAGTTGCGCCGGCTCAAGCCCCAACACCTGCTGGGGCGCGGCCACATACAGCGCGATATCCCGCTCGCCGGGTTTTTCGTTGAGCAGTTCCTGGGCAAGACTGGCAGGGTCAGCGAAGGTGTGGCCGATCAGCAATCGACCCCAACCGCAATGCAGCGCAATCGGGGCCGCGCTCGGTTCACTGCCATCCTCAGCCAAGCGTGCCTGCAAGCGCTCGTAGGTAGGCGCCTGACCGCGCAACAAGCGTTGGCTGTAAGCCGTGGCGTGGGGTTTCATCGATCAGATTCCTTGTTCGCTGAGCCACAGGTTCAAGGCCGCCAGTTGCCACAGCTTGGAGCCACGCAAGGGCGTCAGTTGACCTTGTGGATCAGTCAGCAGGCGGTCAAGCATGGCCGGGTTGAACAAGCCACGATCCTGGCTCGGATCCAGCAGCAGTTCGCGCACCCAATTGAGCGTATCGCCCTGTAGATGCTTGAGGCCGGGGACCGGAAAGTAACCTTTCTTGCGGTCGATCACTTCACTTGGAATGACCAGTCGCGCGGCTTCCTTGAGCACCTGCTTGCCGCCATCGGGCAGCTTGAATTTGCCCGGTACCCGTGCCGACAATTCCACCAGGCGGTAGTCCAGGAACGGCGTGCGGGCTTCCAGGCCCCAGGCCATGGTCATGTTGTCGACGCGCTTGACCGGGTCGTCCACCAGCATCACCGTGCTGTCCAGGCGCAAGGCTTTGTCCACAGCGGCATCGGCGCCAGGCTGGGCAAAATGTTCTTTCACGAAATCGCCAGCCGCGTCATTCGCCGTCAACCATTTGGGCTGCACGGTGGCGGCGTAATCTTCATAGCTGCGGTCGAAAAACGCTTCGCGGTAGGCAGCGTAAGGGTCGGCGGCGCCATCGACTTGCGGATACCAGTGGTAACCGGCGAACAGTTCGTCTGCACCCTGGCCGCTCTGTACCACCTTGCAGTGCTTGGCCACTTCACGGGACAGCAGGTAGAACGCAATGCAGTCATGGCTGACCATCGGCTCGCTCATGGCGCGGAACGCCGCCGGCAATTGCTCAATGATCTCTTTTTCGTCGATGCGTAACTGATGGTGCTGGGTGCCGTAGTGCCTGGCGATCAGGTCCGAGTACTGGAACTCGTCGCCGCGTTCGCCGCCGGCATCCTGGAAGCCGATGGAAAAGGTCGACAGGTTCTCCACCCCGGCTTCGCGCAACAGTCCCACGAGCATGCTCGAATCCACTCCGCCGGAGAGCAAGACTCCGACGTCGACAGCGGCTCGTTGACGAATAGCCACCGCTTCACGGGTGCTGTCCAGCACGCGGTCGCGCCAGTCTTCCAGTGTCAGGTTCATTTCATCGGCACGGGGACCGTAGGGCAGGGTCCACCAGGTTTTCTGCTCGGTGCTGCCATCAGCTTCGACGCGCATCCAGGTCGCCGGCGGCAATTTCTCGATGCCTGCCAGCAAGGTGCGCGGAGCGGGAACCACGGCATGAAAATTCAGATAGTGATTGAGAGCCACCGGATCAAGGATCGGGTTGATGTCGCCGCCCTTGAGCAGTGCTGGCAAAGCCGAGGCAAAGCGCAGGCGCTGGCCGGTACGCGACAGGTAGAGCGGCTTCACGCCCAGACGGTCACGGGCAATGAAAAGGCGCTTGGTGTCGCGTTCCCAAATGGCAAACGCAAACATGCCGTTGAGCTTGGGTAGCAGTGCTTCGCCCCAGGCGTGATAGCCCTTGAGCAGCACTTCGGTGTCACCGCCGGAGTAGAACGCATAACCAAGGCTTTCAAGCTCGGTGCGCAACTCTGGAAAGTTGTAGATCGCGCCATTGAACGCCAGGGACAGGCCCAACTGATTGTCGACCATCGGCTGCGCCGAGCCGTCCGACAGGTCCATGATTTTCAGGCGGCGATGGCCCAGGGCAATCGGCCCTTGGCTGTGGAAGCCCCACGCGTCAGGTCCGCGGGGTGCCAGGTGATGGGTGATTCGTTCAACGGCTGCAAGGTCCGCAGGTTGATTGTCAAAGCGTAACTCGCCAGCTAATCCGCACATAAAGTCCTTACCGGTTTTTCCGTTGGGGAGGTTCAATCGATACCCGGCTAAAACAGCGGGCACTCAGAAACTGACCCGCTGCGATCCTGGGAGTTTTAGATCGATAAGGAATAAGGCGCTCGATGCCTGTGCGGTTGTGCCCCTGACCTCCGACCAGCGCCTGAAGGCGCTGGTGGAACACACCGCCGGCCTGGACAAGGCCCGAGTACTACAGCGGCCATGCCGCATTGGCTGGCGGCTGCGGGTCGGGATGGGGTGCAAACACTGGAAGAAGCGTTGCGGTAGTCTTTAGTCTTTCACGCCTTTGCGCGGATCAAGCGCCGCAAGACGAATCGATTGGGATGGCACGCCTCGGCGACGGCCCGGGGCAACGGCAGCGGTTCGTTGTCGAGCCAGGCCGCCAGCAGCTCGGCTGACAATGGGGCGGTGATCAAGCCCCGGGAACCGTGACCGCTGTTGACGTACACACCGTCCAGCCATGGGCAAGGGATGTCCGGCGTTTGCCGGGCATCTTTGCTCAGGACGCCATAGGCGTCGGTAAAGGCCTGGGTAGCGGCCAGCGGACCGACGATCGGCAGGTAATCCGGACTGGTACAGCGAAACGCGGCGCGACCTTCCAGGGCCTCTGGTTGCAAGGTGCCGGCACCCAGGCGGGCGACCAGATCGGCGGATATATCCTCGAGCATCTGCAAGTTGCCGGCATGCTCGGCTGCCGTGGGTGTCAGGTCGTCGTTGTTGAAATCGAAACTGGCGCCCAGGGTGTGTTCGCCCAGCCGCGCCGGTGCAACGTAGCCTTCGGCGCACACCACGGTGCTCAGGCTTTGGCTGTCAGCAGTTTGAGGCAGGCGGGTAATCTGGCCCCGAATACGCTTGAGCGGCAGGTCGCTGCTGAAGTCAAAACGCCTGACGTCGGCAGCGCCCGCCAGCACCACCACTGTCGCTTGGGCCAGCAATCTTTCCCCAGCCCACGCCTGCCATTGCCCTTTGTCACGGCGCAGTTGCACCACCTCGTGATGAGTCAGGACGTTGATATTGGGATGAGCCGCTTGCCAGGCGCACAGGGCTGGCGGATGCACCCAGCCGCCCTCTGGATAAAACAGGCCGCCGGATGGCAGCGCGATACCCGCGCGCCCCTCGGCGTGTTCGCGATCGAGCTCATGCAGCAGATCGTCGGGAAACGCTGCGGCCAAATGTGCCTGCCGGTCGGCTTCCTTGGCATTGAACGCCAGTTGCAGAACACCGCAATCGTCCCAGTCGACTCCCCGTTGCAGATGTTCGAGCAACCGCCGGGTGTGGCCAAATCCACTGACAATCAACTGTGACAACGCCGTGCCATGGGCCGAAAGCTTGAGGTACAACACGCCCTGGGGATTGCCCGACGCTTCCTGCGCCAGAGCCGTGTGACGCTCCAGCAGGCTCACGCGCCAACCCCTTGCCGCAAGGCTCGCAGCCGTGGCGCAACCGGCCAGACCGGCGCCAATCACCATGGCATGCCGCTCGCCAGTCAGTGGCAGCGGACGCGCGAACCACGGTTTGGTTACCGCCGGCGGCGCTGCCTCTTGCGGCCATCCGAGAAATACGCCCCGCAGGATTTCCCATTTGTGCCCGATGCCGGGCGTACGCTTCATCTTGAAGCCCGCCGCATTCAGCAGTCGGCGCACCCAACCGGTGCTGGTAAACGTACTGATGGTCGAGCCGGGCGCTGCCAGGCGGGCCAGTTCGGCGAACAGCTCGGCGGTCCACATGTCGGGATTTTTTGCCGGGGCGAAGCCGTCGAGAAACCAGGCGTCAACTTGGGCGTCCAGTTGCGGCAACTGTTCCAGGGCGTCGCCAATCAGCAACGTCAGGGTGACGCGGCCGTTGTCCAGCACCAGTCGCTGGAAGCCTTGATGGATGGCCACGTATTGCGCCAGCAGTTGATCGGCGAACGGCTTGAGCTCGGGCCACAATGCCAGTGCTCGCTGCAGGTCCGGCAGGGTCAGCGGGTATTTTTCGACGCTGACGAAATGCAACCGCGCGCCAGGCACCGCCTGTGCCTCGAACAACTGCCAGGCACAGAGGAAGTTCAGGCCGGTGCCGAATCCGGTCTCCCCAATCACCAGGCGCTCACCGGCCTGCAGCGTGGCAAAGCGCTCACTCAAGGCATTTTGCTGGAGGAACACGTAACGGGTCTCATCCAGGCCCGACAGATCGGAAAAGTACACGTCGTCGAACACCCGCGAACGCGGAAGTCCCTGGTCGTCCCAGTCGAGCTGGGCGTGGGGTAATACGGGTTTCATGGCAGGCTCGGCATCGGCAAGGTGGCCATTCTAGCTGATCGTCGTGGCAATGCCTGATCCATGGCATCGGCAGCGGCCGATCAAACGATGAAAATGGATTTCTACTACGTGGGGGAGGTCAATCCGCTAGTCTTGCTCAATACGGGAAGGGAGCCATCCATGTTCGAATCTGCTGAAATCGGTCATTTCATCGATAAAGAAACCTACGACGCCGAAGTGCCGGCGCTGCGCGAAGCGTTGCTTGAAGCGCAATTTGAACTCCAGCAGCAGCAACGTTTTCCGGTCATCGTGCTGATCAACGGCATCGAAGGGGCCGGCAAGGGTGAGACGGTCAAGCTGCTCAACGAGTGGATGGACCCTCGACTGATCGAAGTGCGCACTTTTGATCAGCAAACCGACGAGGAGCTGGCCCGTCCGCCGGCCTGGCGCTACTGGCGAATGCTGCCAGCCAAGGGCCGCATGGGTATTTTCTTTGGCAACTGGTACAGCCAGATGCTTCAAGGGCGAGTCCATGGCGAGTTCAAGAATCCGCGGCTCGACCAGGGCATCAATGCCGCCGAGCGTCTGGAAAAGATGCTGTGCGACGAAGGCGCGCTGATCTTCAAGTTCTGGTTCCACCTGTCCAAGAAACAGATGAAGGCCCGCCTCAAGGCGCTGGCGGACGACCCCTTGCACAGCTGGCGCATCAGCCCGCTGGACTGGCAGCAATCGCAGACCTACGACAAGTTCGTCAAATACGGCGAGCGCGTCATGCGCCGCACCAGCCGTGACTATGCGCCCTGGCATGTGATCGAAGGCGTCGACCCGAACTATCGCAGCCTGGCGGTCGGGCGGATTCTGCTCGCCGGCCTGCAAGGTGCTCTCCAACGAGCATCCCTGCACCCGGAAAAAGTCAACGCCGCCCCACTGCCCACCAGCGTCGATCAGTTGAACCTGCTCGACAGCCTGGACTTGACCCTGCGCCTGGACAAGGACGATTACGAAGAACAGCTGATCACCGAACAGGCACGCTTCTCTGGCCTGATGCGGGATAAACGCATGCGCCGCCACGCGTTGATCGCCGTCTTCGAAGGCAATGATGCGGCGGGCAAGGGCGGGGCGATTCGCCGGGTGGCGGCGGCCCTGGATCCGCGTCAGTACAGCATCGTGCCGATTGCCGCGCCGACCGAAGAAGAGCGTGCGCAGCCGTACTTGTGGCGGTTTTGGCGGCACATCCCGGCCAAGGGCAAGTTCACCGTGTTTGATCGTTCGTGGTACGGGCGTGTGCTGGTGGAGCGCATCGAAGGCTTCTGCCCGCCGTCGGACTGGTTGCGCGCTTACAGCGAGATCAATGATTTCGAAGAGCAGATCGTCGATTCCGGCGTGATCGTGGTCAAGTTCTGGCTGGCCATCGACAAGCAGACTCAGCTGGAGCGTTTCCAGGCCCGTGAGGAGATTCCCTTCAAGCGTTTCAAGATCACCGAAGACGACTGGCGCAACCGCGACAAGTGGGACGCCTATCGTGCTGCGGTAGGCGATATGGTGGATCGCACCAGCACCGATATCTCGCAATGGACGCTGGTGGAAGCCAATGACAAGCGCTGGGCGCGGGTCAAAGTGCTGCGCACTATTAACAGTGCGCTGGAAGCGGCGTTCGAAAAGTCCGACCGCGAGGACAAGAAACACAAGAAGTGAACCGATGGTTGCGCATACGCGAGGTGAATGATTGTCGCAGCCGCTTATGTTGTGGACTTATGCTCGGTCTACTCTCAACCGATAACAACAATGAGGTATGCCATGCGTGAAGTGGTGATCGTCGACAGCGTGCGGACCGGCCTGGCCAAATCCTTTCGCGGTAAGTTCAACCAGACTCGTCCTGACGACATGGCGGCGCATTGTGTCGACGCCTTGTTGGCGCGCTCGGGCATCGACCCGGCGAGCGTCGAGGACTGCATCGTCGGAGCTGGTTCCAACGAAGGCGCCCAAGGCTACAACATCGGCCGTAATGTGGCGGTGTTGTCGCGCCTGGGTACTGGCACTGCCGGCATGACCCTCAACCGCTTCTGCTCGTCGGGTTTGCAGGCGATCGCCATTGCTGCCAACCAGATCGCTTCGGGCTGCAGTGAGATCATTGTGGCTGGCGGCGTCGAGTCGATCAGCCTGACGATGAAGAGCGTCAATACCGACAACCTGATCAACCCGCTGCTCAAGGAGCAGGTCCCGGGCATCTACTTCCCCATGGGCCAGACTGCCGAGATCGTGGCGCGTCGCTATAACGTCAGCCGCGCAGAACAGGACCTGTATGCGCTGCAGAGCCAGCAGCGTACGGCGCAGGCCCAGGCCACCGGCTTGTTCGATGACGAAATCGTGCCGATGGCGGTGAAATACTGGGTCGAGGACAAGAACAGCGGCGAGGTGCAGATCCTCGACGGCATTGTCGATCGCGACGATTGCAACCGCCCGGACACCACGCTGGAAAGCCTGGCGGGCTTGAAACCGGTATTTGCCGAAGACGGCTCGGTGACTGCCGGCAACTCTTCGCAGTTGTCCGACGGTGCGTCGATGACGCTGGTGATGAGCCTGGAAAAAGCCCTGGAGCTGGGATTGAAGCCCAAGGCGTTCTTCCGCGGATTTACCGTGGCAGGTTGCGAACCGGATGAGATGGGGATCGGCCCGGTGTTTTCGGTGCCCAAACTGCTCAAGGCCAAAGGGTTGCAGGTGGCCGACATTGACCTGTGGGAACTCAACGAGGCGTTCGCTTCGCAATGCCTTTACAGCCGTAACCGCCTGCAAATCGATAACGAAAAATACAACGTCAACGGCGGCTCGATTTCCATTGGCCACCCGTTCGGCATGACCGGTTCGCGGCAAGTGGGGCATCTGGTGCGCGAGTTGCAGCGGCGTAATCTGCGCTATGGCGTGGTGACCATGTGCGTGGGCGGGGGCATGGGGGCTACCGGGCTGTTTGAAGCGGTGGGGTAATGACCTGTATTGGTGTGGAAACTGTGAAGTAGCCTTCGCGAGCAAGTCGAATAACCGCGCCGCCGCTCACACAGGTCTTGCGGCGGTGCGACGATTCGACTTGCTGGCGAATACCCGCGCCTGGGTCTAGCGCCGGTTACTCATCTTTTGCATCCGCTCGATATATTCCCGAATCCCCCGCTCCGCCACCTGCGGATTTTCAAACGGCCCCTCCAGCGTGTTTTCCCGGGTACTGAAATACAACTCCCCGTTCACCCTGCATAGCCGGTCACTGCGAAAGTGCGTAGCGGGGGCGTTGTCCTGGGCGCGCATGCCGTACATGAAGGTTCTCCTGAAGGTGCTGTCCTATGGGTGGATCGAATCAGCTTATGTCTGAACCATTTGCCGTGCCCAACCAACCGATCGACGGCATGCGACCTGCACAGTTGCATGCGCGGCACGTGGGCAACTGTGCCTGTGTACCATCAGCGCATGGGCCTAGAATGACCAACTCTTGCCGTCTGGCCTTGTTGAGGTACGCATGCACATTTCATCCGGTCGCTGGGCCTACGGCCTGTTCCTGGCCTTGCTGACCGCGCTGTTGTGGGGAATCCTGCCGATCAAGCTCAAGCAGGTGCTGCAGGTGATGGACCCGGTCACGGTGACCTGGTTTCGCCTGATGGTGTCCGGCAGTTGCCTGTTCATCTACCTGGCGGCCACCAGGCGCCTGCCCAGTCGCAAGGTCCTCGGCCCGCGCGGTGGCTGGCTGGTGGTGATGGCGGTGCTGGGGCTGGTCGGCAACTACGTGTTGTACCTGATGGGCCTGAACCTGCTGAGCCCCGGTACGGCACAACTGGTGGTACAGATGGGCCCGATCATGTTGCTGATCGCCAGTCTGTTTGTGTTCAAGGAGCGTTTCAGCGTCGGGCAGGGGATTGGGCTGCTGGTGCTGCTGATCGGCTTCGTGCTGTTCTTCAACCAGCGCCTGAGTGAGTTACTGACTTCCCTGAGCGACTACACCGCCGGCGTGTTGCTGGTCCTGCTGGCTTCCACGGTCTGGACCTTCTACGCCTTGGGGCAGAAGCAACTGCTGACGGTATGGAATTCGCTGCAAGTGATGATGGTGATCTACCTGTTCTGCGGGTTGCTGCTGACCCCCTGGGTGCATCCGCTGGAAGTGCTGCAACTGAGCCCGCTGCAGGGCTGGCTGCTGCTGGCGTGCTGCATGAACACTTTGATTGCCTACGGTGCATTCGCCGAGGCGCTGGCCCACTGGGAGGCTTCCCGGGTGAGTGCGACGCTGGCAATCACGCCGCTGGTGACCTTCGCTGCGGTGGCTGTGGCCGCATGGCTCTGGCCGGCGTACGTGCATGCCGAGACAATCAATGGCCTGGGCTATGGCGGGGCCGTGCTGGTGGTGTTGGGCTCGGCGCTGGTGGCGCTGGGGCCTTCATTGATTGCCGGACTGAGGGCGCGGCGGGCGCGGTTGGCGGCCAGTTAGACCGCGTCATCGTTCATCGCGGGCAAGCCGCGCTCCCACAGGTTTTTTGCTAGCACACAGGTTCTGTGCTTAAACACAGACCTGTGGGATCGCGGCTCGCCCGCGATGAAGGACTACCGGCCACGGCGTTACTTAACCTTTGGCTCCAGCCTCCAGCATATTCTCCGGCCTTACCCAGGCATCGAACTCTTCACTGGTCAGGTATCCCAGCTGTAACGCCGCCTCACGCAATGTCAGCCCTTCGCCATACGCTTTCTTGGCTATCTCCGCGGACTTGTCATAACCGATATGCGGATTCAACGCCGTCACCAGCATCAACCCACGCTCCAGATGTTCAGCCATTTTCTGAGCATCCGGTTCCAGGCCGGCAATGCAATGCTGCTGGAAGTTGCTGCAGCCATCGCCCAGCAGACGGATCGATTGCAGCAGGTTGTGAATGATCACCGGCTTGAAGACGTTCAACTGCAGATGTCCCTGGCTTGCCGCAAAACCGATAGCCACGTCGTTGCCCATGACCTGGCAGGCCAGCATCGACAAGGCTTCGCACTGAGTTGGATTAACCTTGCCTGGCATGATCGAACTGCCCGGCTCGTTGGCGGGCAGTTTCACTTCGGCTAAACCGGCACGCGGCCCGGAGCCCAGCAGGCGCAGGTCGTTGGCGATTTTCATCAGGGTGACGGCAAGGGTCTTCAACGCACCCGACAAGGTGGTCAAAGGTTCATGCCCTGCCAGCGCGGCAAATTTGTTCGGTGCCGTAACAAACGGCAGGCCGGAAAGGGCTGCGAGTTCGGCGGCAATCGCTTCGCCAAAACCGTGGGGCGAATTTAACCCAGTGCCGACTGCGGTGCCGCCCTGGGCCAGTTCACAGACGGCGGGCAACGCGCTGCGGATCGCTCGTTCGGCGTAATCGAGCTGTGCGATGAATGCCGATAGTTCCTGGCCGAAGGTGATCGGCGTGGCGTCCATCATGTGGGTGCGCCCGGTCTTGACCAGCTTCATGTGCCGGGCGGAGAGCTCCGCCAACCCGCCGGACAGTTCGCTGATCGCCGGCAGTAGTTGCTGTTGCACCGCCTGGGCCGTTGCGATGTGCATGGCGGTAGGGAAGCAGTCGTTGGAACTCTGGGAGCGGTTGACATGATCGTTGGGATGAACCGGCGATTTGCCGCCCCGCGGGTTACCGGCCAGTTCGTTGGCGCGACCGGCGATCACCTCATTGACGTTCATGTTGCTCTGGGTACCGCTGCCGGTCTGCCAGACCACCAGCGGGAATTGATCGTCGTGGCTGCCATCGAGCACTTCGTCGGCCGCCTGTTCGATCAGGCGGGCAATGTCGGCCGGCACATCACCGTTGCGGTCATTGACCCGTGCGGCGGCTTTCTTGATCAAGGCCAGCGCATGCAGCACCGCCAGTGGCATGCGTTCGTTGCCAATCGCGAAGTTGACCAGCGAGCGTTGCGTCTGAGCGCCCCAGTACGCCTCATCCGGGACTTCCACCTCGCCAAGGCTGTCGGTTTCGATACGGCTCATCGTGCACACTCCTGTAAGTCAGTTAGCGCAGTTTAGGCCGTGATCGTCCATGGTGGTTCCATCGGTGTCGAAATTGCCTGCTGGACCCCTCTAAATTAGGCCCCACAAGGCTTGGGGTTGAGTGACACACTTTTTTAGGCGCAGAATGGACGCCCTTGGGGTTTTACCTCGCCTGCTAGAAAAGGAAACTCGATGACTCGTCTTCGTGCCATCTGTACCGCGGTTGCACTGGTTTGCGCCAGCGGCCCTGTTTTTGCCGATACCGCCAGCCACAACGCCAGTGCCGAGGCTTTCCTGACCCTGGCGCACGCTGACAAACTGGGCACTCCGGTGTACATGCAAGTGCAGCAAATGTTCGCTCAGCGCTTTGAACAGACCAAAGCTCCCGAGTCGAAAAAAGCCCTGCTGGAAACCTACCAGGCCAAGGCCAACGCAGCGCTGGACCAGGCAATTGGCTGGAACAAGCTGAAGCCGGACATGGTCAAGCTCTACACCACCAACTTCAGTGAATCGGAGCTCAAGGACCTGGTCGCTTTCTACCGGTCGCCACTGGGCAAGAAAGTCCTGGAAAAAATGCCGCAACTGACCCAGCAATCGGCGCAGATGACTCAGGCCAAGCTGGAAAGCGCGGTCCCTGTGGTCAACAAACTGTTGGCTGACATGACCGCGGAGCTCGAGCCTAAGGGCGCAGCTCCTGCCAAGAAAAAGCCTTAAGCGGAGTCGGGCATGACCATGCAACAACGCATTGAGTCGACGCTGGGCCTGTTACAGCCCGAGCACCTGCAAGTGCTGGATGAGAGCCACATGCACAGTCGTGGGTTGCAGACTCACTTCAAGGCTGTGATCGTCAGCCAGCAGTTTGCAGGGCTCAACCGCGTCAAGCGTCACCAGAAAGTCTACGGCACGCTTGGCGAGATGATGGGCGAGTTTCATGCGTTGGCGCTGCATACCTATACACCTGAGGAATGGGCACAGATGGACGCGGCCCCGGCCTCGCCGACCTGTGCTGGCGGCAGCAAGCACTGAGATCACCGGCTGCAGGTGCACGGCTTGTGTGGGAGCAAGGCTTGCCGCGATAGCGTCCTCGAGATTGCCATCGCGGGCGAGCCTTGCTCCTACAGAAACCACATTTTTTTTGCTAGAATCCGCAACGCGCCGCTAACCCGGCGCGTTTTTTTTGAATCCGGTTCACCCCTTACGAGGGTAGCCACCTGGAGAAACACCCGATGACACAACAGATTGTTGTGGCGGCACTGTACAAGTTCGTCACCCTGGAAGATTACGTCACCCTGCGCGAGCCCTTGCTGCAGGCGATGGTCGACAACGGCATCAAAGGCACGCTGCTGATCGCCGAAGAAGGCATCAATGGCACCGTATCCGGCAGCCGTGAAGGCATCGACGGGCTCATGGCCTGGCTCAAGAACGACCCGCGCATGGACGATATCGATCACAAGGAATCGTACTGCGACGAGCAGCCGTTCTACCGCACCAAGGTCAAGCTCAAGAAAGAAATCGTCACCCTGGGCGTCGAAGGCGTGGATCCGAACAAAAAAGTCGGTACCTACGTTGATCCAGAGAACTGGAACGCGCTGATCAGCGACCCTGAAGTGCTGTTGATTGATACCCGCAACGACTACGAAGTGGCCATCGGCACCTTCGAGGGCGCCATCGATCCGAAGACCACCAGCTTTCGCGAATTTCCTGACTACATCAAGGAACACTTCGACCCGGCCGTGCACAAGAAGGTCGCGATGTTCTGCACCGGCGGCATTCGTTGCGAAAAGGCTTCGAGCTACATGCTCAGCCAGGGCTTCGATGAGGTCTATCACCTCAAGGGTGGCATCCTGAAGTACCTTGAAGAGGTGCCGCAGCAAGAAACCAAATGGCAGGGCGACTGTTTTGTCTTCGATAACCGGGTCACGGTGCGCCACGACCTCAGCGAAGGCGACTACGATCAATGTCATGCCTGCCGCACCCCGGTGAGCGTGCAAGACCGTGCATCCGAGCACTACGTGCCGGGCATCAGTTGCCCGCATTGCTGGGATAAGCTGAGCGAGAAGACTCGCCGTAGCGCCATCGACCGGCAGAAGCAGATCGAACTGGCGAAAGCGCGCAACATGCCGCATCCGATTGGCTACAACTACAAGCAAACTCCTTCCGAGGCTTGATCCCATGTCTGCGCGCCGCCTGCTCTATGTGATGGACCCGATGTGCTCCTGGTGCTGGGGTTTTGCTCCGGTGGCCCAAGCCCTGGTCGAGCAGGCGCGCGCGGCCGGGGTTGAGGTACATCTGGTAGTGGGCGGCTTGCGCACCGGCAGTGGTTCGGCGCTGGAACCGACCACCCGGCGTTATATTCTCGAACACTGGCAGGCGGTGACTGATGCCACCGGCCAGCCGTTCAAGCTTGAGGGTGCATTGCCCGACGGCTTTGTCTACGACACCGAACCCGCGTGCCGGGCGCTCGTGACCGCGCGTGGCCTGGCAGCCGATTGTGCGTGGACATTGCTCGGTTTGATTCAACATGCGTTCTACGCCGAGGGTCGCGACGTCACCCAGGCCAGTGTCCTGGTCGAGTTGGCGGAGCAGGCGGGGGTCCCGCGCATCGAGTTCGCCGCGGCATTTGACCGTGCCGAGCAGCACGCCGCGACCGACGCCGATTTCACCTGGGTCCAGGATCTTGGCATTGCCGGCTTCCCCACATTGCTGGCCGAGCGGGACGGGCAATTGGCGCTGCTGACCAATGGTTATCAACCGCTCAGCGAGCTGTCGCCATTGCTTGGCCGCTGGCTGGAGCGCGCCGCCTGTGCATGACCTGCCCGACGATGAACCCTCTCCCAAGCGTATGGATCGACTGAGCTGGGCCGAAATACGTCGCCTGGCCCTGCAGCATAAAAAAGCCTTGTGGATCGCCAACGGCGTCGCGGTCCTGGCCACTTTGTGCAGCGTGCCGATTCCCCTGCTGCTGCCACTGCTGGTGGATGAGGTGCTGCTGGGGCATGGCGATTCAGCGCTGAAGATCATGAACCACGCACTGCCGGAGCACTGGCAGAAAGCAGCGGGCTACATAGGCCTGATGCTGCTGGTTACCCTGAGCCTGCGTTGCGCCGCCCTGTTGTTCAACGTGGTGCAGGCGCGCCTGTTTGCAGCGCTGGCCAAGGACATCGTCTACCGCATTCGCTTGCGCCTGATCGAGCGGCTCAAGCGAATTTCCCTGGGGGAGTACGAAAGCCTTGGCAGCGGTACGGTCACCACGCATCTGGTGACCGATCTCGACACTCTCGACAAATTCGTTGGCGAAACGCTCAGCCGTTTCCTGGTGGCCATGCTGACCCTGGTCGGCACGGCGAGCATCCTGGTGTGGATGCACTGGAAGCTGGCGCTGCTGATCATGCTGTTCAACCCGCTGGTGATCTACGCCACGGTGTTGCTCGGCAAACGGGTCAAGCACCTGAAGAAACTGGAGAACGACAGCACCTCGCGCTTCACCCAGGCACTCACCGAAACCCTCGACTCCATTCAGGAAGTCCGTGCCGGCAACCGCCAGGGCTTTTTCCTCGGTCGACTCGGGCAGCGCGCCCGGGAAGTGCGGGATTACGCAGTCACCTCGCAGTGGAAAACCGATGCTTCGAACCGCGCCAGCGGCCTGCTGTTCCAGTTCGGTATCGACATCTTTCGCGCCGCAGCGATGCTCACCGTGCTGTTTTCCGACCTGTCCATCGGCCAGATGCTCGCGGTCTTCAGCTACCTGTGGTTCATGATCGGCCCGGTGGAGCAACTGTTGAACCTGCAATACGCCTTTTACGCAGCCGGCGGCGCCCTGTCGCGGATCAACGAGCTACTCGCCCGAGCCGACGAACCTCAGTACGAGGGGGGCGTCGATCCGTTCCAGGGTCGCGAAACCGTGGGCATCGAAGTCCAGGGCCTGAGCTTCAGTTATGGCGATGAGCTGGTGCTGAACAAGATGAACCTGTCGATCGCGCCGGGGGAAAAGGTCGCGATCGTTGGTGCCAGTGGCGGTGGCAAGAGCACACTGGTGCAGCTGCTGCTCGGTCTTTACACACCCCTGGCCGGTACCATTCGTTTCGGCGGTTCGACCCAGGAAGAAATCGGCCTGGAGACCGTGCGCGAGAATGTTGCCGTGGTCCTGCAGCATCCCGCGCTATTCAACGACACCGTGCGTGCCAACCTGACCATGGGCCGCGAACGCAGCGACGAAGCCTGCTGGCAGGCCCTGGAAATTGCCCAACTGGATAACACAGTACGGGAATTACCCAATGGCCTGGACAGCATCGTCGGCCGATCCGGCGTGCGTTTGTCCGGCGGCCAACGCCAGCGCCTGGCGATTGCCCGCATGGTGCTGGCCGAGCCCAAGGTAGTGATCCTCGACGAGGCTACGTCGGCGCTGGACGCCGCCACCGAATACAACCTGCACCAGGCGTTGACGCGCTTCCTCAGTCATCGCACCACCCTGATCATCGCCCACCGGCTGTCCGCCGTGAAACAGGCTGACCGGGTGCTGGTGTTCGACGGGGGGCAGATCGCCGAGGACGGCGATCACCAGCAGCTGATTGCAGACGGTGGTCTGTACGCCAAGCTTTACGGGCATTTGCAGCAGCACTAGCCTCGTCAGCAGGGCTCTGACTTGCCGGGAGCGAGAACGCCCCCTAGTCTGGGGGTAGCGATCACGTCGGGATGATGATCTGGCAGTGCTAATGCAAGGGACCTCATGAATCAAACGCGGACTCTCGGAACTCCACGGTTGCTGGGCATCGTATGGCCTTTCATCGCCGTCGTGTTATTTCAGGCGCTGCTGGGCGGCTTCAGTCTTTATGTTTTGTCGGCGGTTCGCGGCTACGTGGCCGGTGAAAGCCTGTGGTCCAAAGGCCAGAAAGACGCCATCTATTACCTGAACCTCTACGCGGAAAATCGCGACGAGGCGATTTTCCTCAAGTATCAGAACGCCATCGCCGTGCCCCATGGCGGCCATGAGCTGCGCCTGGCCCTCGATCACCAGCCGCCCAATCTCGAGGCCGCCCGGCTGGCGATTCTCAAAGGGGGCAATCACCCCGACGATGTGTCCAGCCTGATCTGGCTCTACCTTAATTTTCGCCATTTCAGCTATCTGGAAAAAGCCATCGACCTGTGGACAGTCGGTGACGCCTATCTGGTGCAGCTCGATGAAGTCGCCAGCGAAATGCACCAGCGCATGAGCGACGGCCAGGCGTCGGATGCCGACGTCACTCGCTGGAAAGACCGGATTTTTGCGATCAATGACGGTGTCACGCCTGCGGCCAAGGCCTTTAGTGATGCGTTGGGCGAGGGCTCGCGAATGATCCTTCGCCTGCTGCTGGTGATCAACCTTGCCACCGCGTTGGGCCTGATTGCGCTGGCGTTGATGCGCACCCACAAACTGCTCAAGCAGCGCCACGCCTTTGCCGACGCCTTGCAGCTGGAAAAGGATCGGGCGCAGATCACCCTGCAATCGATCGGCGATGCCGTCATCACGACCGACGTCGACGGCGCAATTGCCTACATGAACCCGGCGGCCGAGGCGCTGACCCACTGGAAAGCCGAACAGGCCGCAGGTTTGCCGTTGGCGGCGCTGTTCAACTTGCTGGATGAAAATGCCCAGGCGGAAGGTTTCACCCTGATCGAACATATCCTCAGTGGTCAGCTCAGGGGCGGCAGCGAGCACTCCAAGCTGATCCAGCGCCTGGATGGCAGCACTGTTTCGGTGACATTGGTGGGCGCGCCGATCCGTAACGCCGGCAAGGTCAGTGGCACCGTATTGGTACTGCACGACATGACCCAGGAGCGCCAGTACATTGCCAATCTTTCGTGGCAGGCCACGCACGACGCCCTGACCGGGCTCGCCAACCGCCGCGAGTTCGAGTTCCGCCTGGAGCAGGCCCTGCACAATTTGACGCGTCAGGCCGGGCGTCACTCGCTGATGTTTCTCGACCTGGACCAGTTCAAGCTGGTCAACGATACCTGCGGCCACGCGGCCGGTGATGAGTTGCTGCGGCACATTTGTGCCCTGTTGCAGTCAGGTTTGCGTGAGGGAGACACCCTGGCCAGGCTGGGGGGCGACGAATTCGGCATTCTGCTGGAAAACTGCGCGCCAGAAGCTGCCGAGAAGATCGCCGACAGCCTGCGTCAGACGGTTCAGAATCTGCACTTCGTATGGAAAGGCCGCCCATTCGTGACCACTGTCAGCATCGGCCTGGTACATGTCACTCAGCATCCAACGACCCTGGAAGCCTCTTTGCGGGCCGCCGACATGGCTTGCTACATGGCCAAGGAGAAGGGTCGCAACCGCATTCAGGTCTACCACGCCGATGATTCGGAGCTGTCCCTGCGCTTTGGCGAGATGGCTTGGGTACAACGCCTGCATATGGCCCTGGAAGACAACCGGTTCTGCCTCTATGCCCAACAGATCGCGCCGCTCGGGCATGTAGAGGAGGGCGGTGGACATATTGAAATCCTGTTGCGTCTACATGATGAAGCCGGGCGAATGATACTACCCGACAGTTTCATACCGGCGGCGGAGCGTTATGGGCTAATGACTTCCCTTGATCGCTGGGTAGTGGAGAACGTATTCAAGATCATTGCGCAATGCATACAGGAAAATCACAAAGGCCCTTTGGCCATGTGTGCGATTAATCTGTCAGGCACTACTATAGGAGATGACGCATTTCTGAACTTCCTGCGTAAACAGTTTGTTGTTTACTCAATCCCTCCTGAAATGATTTGTTTTGAAATTACTGAAACCAGTGCGATATCAAATTTGGGGAGTGCGATTAGATTTATCAATGAACTCAAAGGTTTAGGTTGCCATTTTTCACTTGATGATTTTTGTGCCGGAATGTCTTCATTCGCCTACTTGAAACATTTACCTGTAGACTTCCTGAAGATCGACGGGAGTTTCGTAAAGGATATGCTGGACGACCCGATTAACCTCGCCATGGTCGAAGTGATTAATCACATCGGTCATGTAATGGGTAAACGCACGATTGCCGAGTTTGTCGAAACACCACAGATCGAGCAGGCACTGCTTGAGATTGGGGTCGATTATGCTCAAGGGTATGTGATTGAACGCCCGCACCTGTTTACCTGTGAAAGTTTGCAGAGTCGTCCGGCGAGGCCTCAGCCTTTGTTATTCAAGGCGCCGGGCACCTTTCGCTGAAATATCTTGCCGATCCTTCAAATCACAATCAAAAGGAGCTCGACAGTGATCGACACATTCATCAGAACCGGACCTCTCATGGAAGCTGCAAGTTATCCGAACTGGGCACAACGCCTGATTCAGGACTGCAGCGAGAACAAACGCCGGGTGGTTGAACATGAACTCTATCAACGGCTGCGTGACAACAAACTCAGTGCGAAGACCATGCGCCACTACCTCATTGGTGGCTGGCCAGTCGTCGAACAGTTTGCCTTGTATATGGCGCAGAACCTGACGAAGACCCGCTTTGCCCGACACCCTGGCGAAGACATGGCGCGGCGCTGGTTGATGCGCAATATTCGAGTGGAGCTTAATCATGCCGACTACTGGGTGCACTGGAGCCGGGCGCATGGCGTAACTCTGGAAGAGTTGCAGGCACAAACTGTCGCCCCTGAACTTCATGCATTGAGTCACTGGTGCTGGCACACCAGTTCGTCCGATTCGCTGATCGTGGCCATCGCCGCGACCAACTACGCCATTGAAGGGGCGACGGGGGAGTGGTCAGCGGTGGTCTGTTCCAATGGCGTGTATGCCGCCTCCTTCCCCGAAGAGGAGCGCAAGCGCGCCATGAAGTGGCTGAAGATGCACGCCCAGTACGACGACGCCCACCCGTGGGAGGCGCTGGAAATCATCTGCACCCTGGCGGGCCTGAATCCGAGCGAGGCATTGCAGGCTGAGTTACGCCAGGCGATTCGCAAGAGTTATGACTACATGTACTTGTTCCTGGAACGGTGCATGCAGCTTGAGCACGCGGAACGGGCGCCGGTTACCCGTGAGCGCATGGCGCTGGCGGAAAGTTGATCGACTGATATCTGCTGCAAAAAAATAGCCCGCCCCTGCTGTCTGAGTCGACAGTGGGGGCGGGCTTTTTTATAGCCGCCACCTGGCTCAGGCGCTGATCTTGAGTCCGACCAGCCCGGCGATGATCAGGGCGACACTGGCCAGCCTGAACAGCGCCATGGACTCGCCAAAAAGGATGATCCCGGCGATCACGGTGCCGACAGCGCCGACGCCCGTCCAGATGGCATAAGCGGTGCCCAGCGGCAGCTCCTTCATGGCAAGGCCCAGCAAGCCAAGGCTGATGGCCATGGCTGCAATGGTCAGGGCCGTGGGAAGCGGACGACTGAAGCCGTCGGTGTACTTCAGGCCCACCGCCCAGCCTACTTCGAACAGGCCGGCGAAAAACAGAATGATCCAGGACATGTAAGACCTCCATCGATTGACGGGGTCGTCCCCAGGTAAATGACTCGATCGAGCCGCAAGGTCGTCCTCGCGATGAGCAGTATGGTGCCCATTATTAACCTGGGGATCAAGTTTCCGGCTCAGTCAGTGACTTGCCGCATGGCGGTCTCACGGTCCTGCTTTTCACTCATCCGCCGGAACCAGGTCGAGAGCAGCGCCCCCGAAATGTTGTGCCAAACACTGAACAAGGCACTGGGCACCGCTGCCAGTGGCGAGAAGTGCGCGCTGGCCAGCGCGGCACCCAGGCCAGAGTTCTGCATGCCCACCTCCAGCGCGAGGGATTTACGCTGGGCCAGTGGCAGCTTGAACAGACGGCCGGTGAAATAGCCCAGCAGATAACCGAAGCTGTTGTGCAGCATCACTACGGCCATGATCAACAGACCCGATTCGGCAATCTTCGCCTGGCTGGCAGCCACCACGGCGGCGACGATGATCACGATGCTGACCACCGAAATCAGCGGCAGTACTTCCACTGCGTGACGAACCCGCTCGCCGAGCACGCGCTGAGCCAGTACGCCGAGCACGATCGGCAGCAGCACTACTTGCAGGATCGACCAGAACAGCTCCATGAAAGACACCGGCAGCCAGGCCGAAGCCAGCAACCAGATTAAAGCCGGGGTCAGCAGCGGGGCGAGAAGGGTGGTCACTGCCGCGATAGCCACCGACAGCGCCAGGTCACCGCGGGCCAGCCAGGTCATGACATTGGAGGACGTGCCACTCGGGCAGCAGCCGACCAGAATGACGCCTACGGCAATTTCCGCCGGCAACTGGAACACCTGGCACAGTAACCACGCCATGCCGGGCATGATCACGAAATGCGCGACTACGCCGAGCGCCACTCGCCACGGGTGGCGGGCCACTTCAGCGAAGTCTTCGAGCTTGAGGGTCAGGCCCATGCCGAACATCACCAGCCCCAGCAGCGGCACAATGGCCACCTTGGGACCGACGAACCAAGCGGGCTGGAGGAACGCTAACACGGCGAAAATCAGTACCCAGTAGGCGAAGGTGTTGCCGACAAAGCGACTCAATGCAGCCAGTGCGCGCATGGCCTGATCCTTATTGTATGAAAGCGTTAGGGAGCTAAGCATACGCTGCTTGCAAAAAAGATCGCAGCCTGCGGCAGCTCCTGTACGGGAAACGCATTCCAATGCAGGAGCTGCCGAAGGCTGCGATCTTTACAGGCGCTGCCGATCTACATGATCAGATTCCCTGAGGCGTCTCTTCTCCGCCCAATGCTTCCACCAATGCTGGCAGGAAGTCGCCGAAGGTCAGCATCATCAGGGTGAAACTGGCGTCCAGCTGGCCGAGGGCTTCTTCGCCTCCGTCCTGTTCCGCCTGATCCTGCAGCAGGTCTTCGAACTTCAGGCGCTTGACCACCATCTTGTCGTCGAGGACGAAAGACAGCTTGTCCTGCCAGGCCAGCGACAGCTGGGTAACCACCTTGCCGGTGCTCAGGTGCAGCTGGATTTCTTCGCTGGTCAGGTCCTGGCGCTTGCAGCGCACGATGCCGCCATCTTCATGGGTGTCACGCAGCTCGCACTCGTCCAGCACAAAGAAGTCGTCCGCCGCTTTCTGGGTGGTGACCCATTCGGTCATCGTGGCGGTCGGCGACATCTTCACGGTCAGCGGGCGCACTGGCAGTGTGCCGATGACTTCGCGCAAGGTGGAGAGCAGGTCTTCGGCGCGTTTCGGGCTGGCGGAGTTGACCAGGATCAGCCCCTGTTTTGGCGCGATGGCAGCAAAGGTGGACGAACGACGGATAAATGCGCGCGGCAGGAAGGCCTGGATGATTTCATCCTTGATCTGGTCGCGTTCCTTTTTATAGACCTTGCGCATTTGTTCGGCCTCGATCTCTTCGACCTTTTCCTTGACCGCGTCACGTACGACGCTGCCTGGCAGAATGCGCTCTTCCTTGCGGGCCGAGATCAGCAGGAAATCGCCGCTGACATGGACCAGGGGCGCATCTTCGCCCTTGCCGAACGGCGCAACGAAGCCGTAGGTGGTCAACTCCTGGCTTGCACATGGACGCGCCTGTTTGGTGGCCAGTGCAGTTTCCAACGCCTCGGCATCAAAAGGCAGATCTTGGGTCAGGCGATAGATAAGCAGGTTTTTGAACCACATGGGGTGAGTCTCTCCTTATATGCAAAGGGGGGCATTATTCTCTTCGCGGTGCCATAGGCCAACCCTTCTCTAAGCCTTTGGAAGGGCTCGGAAAATTATTTTAAAAAGTGCTTGCCAGAGAGGGGGGTGCTCCGTAGAATGCGCGCCACACCGAACGTGAAGGGTGATTAGCTCAGCTGGGAGAGCGTCTGCCTTACAAGCAGAATGTCGGCGGTTCGATCCCGTCATCACCCACCATTCGCATTCAGTGTTACGCGCAGCGGTAGTTCAGTCGGTTAGAATACCGGCCTGTCACGCCGGGGGTCGCGGGTTCGAGTCCCGTCCGCTGCGCCATATTCGGTAACCTGGAACGCTGAACGCCAGGTCACCACGGAAAAGCCCGCTTAGGCGGGTTTTTTTCTGCCTAAAGTTTGTACGTTGTTCCTGCAGGGTGTGTTGTTTCACCGGTTTTCTGATTTATTTGAAAAATATTCAATTAAATCAACACATTACGAAAACTTGTGGCATAATGCGTCCCGTAACGAAGCGAAGGGTGATTAGCTCAGCTGGGAGAGCGTCTGCCTTACAAGCAGAATGTCGGCGGTTCGATCCCGTCATCACCCACCATTCGTTTCAAGCGTTTTGCGCAGCGGTAGTTCAGTCGGTTAGAATACCGGCCTGTCACGCCGGGGGTCGCGGGTTCGAGTCCCGTCCGCTGCGCCATATTTGGTAATCTGGAACGCTGAACGCCAGGTCACCACGGAAAAGCCCGCCTAGTGCGGGCTTTTTTTCGTCTGCGATTTGGCTTTTGCCGTGTCATCGTCATTGCACCACCGCAAGACATTCGCCGCTGTGGGGAGTAGATGACAGAAGCTTCACCCGCCGAATGCCGAAATGCGTTACAACACCTGAACTTATCAGACGTTTCCTGCTCTCATGCCGGTAGCCATTGGTCGTGGCCGCCTGATAAGCTCGCGGCTTTATTCGATTGCCCTTTAGGCGCATGAACAAGGAAATAGCATGAAACAGCATCGGTTGGCGGCGGCGGTGGCCCTGGTTAGCCTGGTACTTGCGGGTTGTGATTCGCAGACCAGCGTAGAGCTGAAAACCCCGGCGCAAAAAGCTTCCTACGGGATTGGCCTGAACATGGGCAAAAGCCTGGCTCAGGAAGGCATGGATGATCTGGACTCCAAAGCCGTTGCCCAGGGCATCGAAGATGCCGTTGGCAAGAAAGAACAGAAACTGAAAGATGAAGAGCTGGTCGAAGCCTTCGCCGCGCTGCAGAAGCGTGCTGAAGAGCGCATGGCTAAAATGAGCGAAGAGTCGGCATCCGCTGGCAAGAAATTCCTCGAAGACAATGCCAAGAAAGCGGGTGTTACCACCACTGCTTCGGGCCTGCAGTACGAAGTCGTCAAAAAGGCCGACGGCGCCCAGCCCAAGCCGACCGACGTAGTGACTGTGCACTACACCGGTACCCTGACCAACGGCACCGTGTTCGACAGCTCCGTTGAACGTGGCAGCCCGATTGACCTGCCGGTCAGCGGTGTGATCCCGGGTTGGGTCGAAGGCCTGCAACTGATGCACGTAGGCGAGAAGTACAAGCTCTACATTCCTAGCGAACTGGCTTACGGCGCGCAAAGCCCAAGCCCGGCAATCCCGGCCAACTCGGTGCTGGTATTCGACCTGGAACTGCTGGCGATCAAGGATCCGGCAAAACAGGAAGACGCAGCCAAGTAATTTGCGTCTTTTTTGAACCAACGCCTCGCTCATGCGGGGCGTTGTTGCATTCGGGATTTGACGAACGCAAACAAAACGAACGGACGTGGCAGGATGCAGTCATAGCCATTGAAGACGCCTGCGCTAGCCGCGCTGGGGCGCCAAGTCAATGAAATGTTGGGTTTTTTTATGTGAGTAAAAAACGCCCGATCTGAGCTCAGCCCTTATGAAACGGGGGCTTCAGCGACAAAATGCAGCTCTGTTCACAAGGTTATCCACAATTTGTGTGGATAACATTTCAGCGGGAGGAAATATGAAAGCACCCTGGAACTTTGCCCGTTTCCTGCCACTGGCCGGCCGGCTGCTTGCTCGGGGCCGTCTGCCGACTTTGCTGTTCGCTGTCGCCAGCAAAGGTGCCAGTCAAGGCAACCGCCTGGGCAAGCTCAAGGAAGACCTGCGCCTGCTGCAGGCCTTGTGCCTGGCCTATTGGCGAGGAGAGTACCGCGCGATCAGCCCCAAGGCGCTGATTTCGGTAGTGGCCGGCTTGATGTATTTCCTCAGTCCCGTAGACGCGATCCCCGACTTCATTCCCATGTTCGGGATGCTGGATGATATCGCCGTGCTGGCCTGGCTCATGAAAGTACTGGATGACGAGTTGTCTGCCTTTCGTGCCTGGCGCAAGCGCCAACTGCCGGAGAAGCTGGCAGTGGTGGAACGGCTGCCTGACACACCGGAGCAACTTCAGCTGCAAAATCCGAAAAAACCATGATCTGACAGAAAATCGTCCCTGTATTCATGCACCTCGTGACCGTGGTCCGCGACCGTGGTCGCTGTTAGGATTACACTTCAAGGGAAAAGTGCCGACTCGCAAAGTGTCGTTGTCCTACGGGGAAGTCATGGATATTCAGATAATCACACGCGAAGGCGAGCCCGAGTATGCGGTTTTGCCGTGGGCTCAGTACCAGGCTTTATTGAAAGCAGCAGGCATCGACCAGCCATCGCCGCGGGTCGCACCACAACCTCCCGTGGCAAACCCGGACCAGATTCTTCCAGGTCTGGATCAACTACGCAGTTTGCGCGAAGCAAAGGGCATCGCCATTGAGGCGCTCGCCCGCACGGTAGGCATCAGCCCGTCTTATCTGGCCTTGATTGAAAGTGGCGAGCGTCTACCCGACGCTGCGATTCGCCGCAGCCTGGCCTGGGAACTGACGGTGCCAGGGTGGAGGGACGAATCGTGACGGTACGCATCAGTCGTCAACATTGGGACGGGTTGCTGGGAGAGCTGGATCAGGCGCGACGACAGCGACATTTGCTGACCTACCGCGCATTGCTGGAGCGATTGCAGCTGCCGACACCTGCCATGCAGACCCTGACTGCGGCACTTGAGCACCTGGCCGCACTGGACGCCAAGGCGGAACAGCCATTGCGCAGCTCGCTGGTGATCAGCCAGGGTGCCAGCCGCCTGCCACGTACCGGTTTTTTCGAATGTGTTGAACGCCTTGGGCGTTTTTCCGGGCCGTCGGATGGTGTGGCCGCCGCGTCCTGGCACGCTTCGGAGGTGGTTCGGGTGTTTGAGTACGAATACCCCGAATCGGCAGAGGCCTGAGTGTTCCTCAAGCTCAAGGCTCGGGCCGGTTACTGGCTGGCCCGCCGGCTGTTCCACTGGTCGTGGTTCGTGCGTCAGCCCCGGGGGTGGAGCTGGCTCGAAGGTCAGTTCGCACGCATGGCCAACCTGGGCGATGCAGGGGCGCAAAGCTTCTATGGGCACATCCTGGCCTTTCGTGGTGTCGGCCTGGGCGCTCGTGAGGAAGGCGTGCGATTGTTGCGTCTGGCGGCGTTGGCGGGGGATGGCAAGGCAGCGTATCAGGTAGGCGTGTTCAGTTTGGCCGGGACGGCGAGCAAGGCGCCGGATCCGGTTGAAGCGACGCGGTTCTGGAAGATTGCGGCGAAGGCCGGGCATCCGTTGGCTGAGATCAAGCTGCAGGAGTTGGCGTCTCGCGGTCCTTTGGATAATTAGTGCCTGGTCTGACGCCTTCGCGGGCAAGCCCGCTCCCACAGGTTTATGTGTCGTTTGCAAAATCCTTTACCAACACAGGTCCCTGTGGGAGCGGGCTTGCCCGCGAAGGCGCCCGCCCGGACATCACCAGACTATCAATCAAATACACGCTATACCCCGGTACATTCTTCGCATGATGCTTGGCCTGGGAGGCCATCTCCGCCAATTGACTCGCATCGAGTTGCGCGCATGCCTGAGGATGCAGGTGCACCACGCCAATCGACAATGACAGCAATGCAAATTCCTGGCGCACACCCTGCCGGTTTGGGGCGATAAAGCAGCCGGCCTCCAGGTGTTCGCTGCGGTAGAACCGCCGGCATTGGCTCTGGAAATCATCCACCAGCTGGTTCAAGCGTTTGCGCCAGTCTTCGGGTCCAAGTACCAGCAAAAAATCATCGCCGCCGATATGGCCAACGAAGTCGCGGGAGGGGTCCACGCGGTCATTCAGGCATTGCGCCAGGCACAGCAGCACTTCATCCCCACGACCGTAGCCATAGATGTCGTTGAAGGGCTTGAAGCTGTCGATGTCCACGTAACAGATCACCGAATCACGTTGCTGCTGGAGCAAACGAGTGAGGCACTGCTGGATTGGCACGTTGCCTGGTAGCAAGGTCAGCGGATTGGCGTAGCGGGCCTGCTGAATCTTCAGTTCGGTGATCAGCTTCAGCACGTCGATTACCCGGCCCAGGCCCAGGTAGCCGCCATCGAGGGTAATGATGAAATCCTCTTCGATGCGCTGCCGCGCCCTGCTGGTGATCAGCCGGCTGACCTGCTGCAGCGATTGGGTCATCTCCACGGCTAGAAAGTCATCGTTCATCAGGCGGCTGATCGGCTTGCGGGCAAACAGGTCTGTGGCGAAGGGCTTGAGCAATGCGTCCGAGAGGGAATGCCTGTGGACGATGCCACAGGGGTGGCCCTGGGCGTCCAGTACCGCCAGCGAGTTCAGGTTGGCCTGGCGGCGAAAGGCTTCCAGTACCGTGGCTGTCGGCGTCTCGCGGGCCACCGCCGGTTGTTCATTGAGCAAGGCGCTGAGGTCGCAACCTTCATCGTTCAGCGCCACGGTGCTGCTGTCGTGTTTGGGCAGCATTTTGCGCGCATCCCTCGGCGGTTGCTCCTGAGGGCGGCACAGCAGATAGCCCTGGACCAGGTCGACCCCCATCTCCGTCAGCACTGCAAGTTCTTCCGCCAGCTCGATGCCTTCGGCGATCACCTGCGCACGGGAGGCCTTGGCGATTTGCAGGATCGAGCCGACGAATTCGCGTTTGAGCGCGTCCTGATGGATACCGTCAATGAAGTGCCGATCGATCTTCACGTAGTCCGGGCGCAGTTCCGACCATAGCCGCAAGCTGGAATACCCTGCGCCCAGGTCATCCAGTGCGATGGAAAAACCCATGGCCCGATAATGATGCAACGCGGTTTGTAACAGCTGGAAGTCATCAGTCGGGGTTTGTTCGGTCAGCTCGATCACCACCTGGCTGGGCGGAATCCCGAAGTCCTGCAGCAACTGCAACGTGCGTCCGGGTTGATGCGCGGCTTCCAGTAGCGATTCCGGCGAGACGTTCAGGAACAGCTTGCCGGGGAGTTGCTGTTCATTGAAGCGTCGGCAGGCACTCTGGCGACAAGCGATCTCCAGCTCGCTCAGACGGCCTGCCTGGCGGGCCACGGCGAACAATGCGAGCGGGGAGTGCAGCGGGCTGTTGGAGGGGCCGCGACTGAGGGCTTCGTAGCCGATCACGCGTTTTTCCGAGAGGCACACAATTGGCTGGAACAGGCTGTGCAATCCACCCTGAGTCAATATTGAACCCAGTGCGCTCAGCTGTTCGGTTGTGGTCATGGCAATCTCTGGCAAAAAAAAAGGACCGGACGAGCGCTTGGTCAAGCGCGCTTCCGGTCCCGTATTTCACGACAGATTGATGACTATTTGATGACGCTCCGCAGAGCGTCGCCGTTATATCGCCATCATCCTAGTGCTTGGCCACCGCAGTATTGAGCTTCAGGTAGTCCAGCAGGATGCGACCGGTCTCGCTCAGATAAGCGTCGTCTTCCGGTTTGGTCTTGTCCGGCTCCGCCGCGAGGGCGTCTTCGTCTTCCTTCTTCAGCTCCTTGAGCGGCTCTTCGCCTTTGGCCTTGCGGCGGATGTTCTCCATCACCAGCTGCTTGTTTTCAATATCGGCGTGCTGGGCGCGGCGCTCGGCTTCATTAAGGCTGACGGTTTTTTCTTCCATCAGCTTCTGGGCCAGTGCCAGCTTGTCACGAATGAACACGAACTCGGCGTCCTTGCCCGAACGCAGGTCGTGCTCGGATTTGAGCTGCGCCAGGTAGGGCTTGAACGGGTCGGCTGCCGGCTTGATGGCGGGTTTGATGGTGTCCCACGGCATGGCCTCGGGCAGCGCGCTCTCACCGATTTCCTTGGTGTCGATGATCGACGGGTAGTCGATGTCCGGCAGAACGCCCTGATGCTGGGTGCTCTGGCCGGATACCCGGTAGAACTTCGCCAGGGTCAGTTTCAATTCGCCATGGTTCAGCGGCTGAATGGTCTGCACGGTGCCTTTGCCGAAGGTCTGGCCGCCGATGATCAGTGCACGGTGGTAGTCCTGCATGGCGCCGGCGAAGATCTCCGAAGCCGAGGCCGACAAGCGGTTGACCAGCAACGCCATCGGGCCTTTGTAGAAAGCGCCGGGGTTTTCGTCTTCCAGGACATCGACACGGCCATCGGCATTACGCACCAGGACGGTCGGGCCTTTGTCGATGAACAGGCTGGTCAGCTCGGTGGCTTCCTGCAGGGAGCCGCCGCCGTTGTTGCGCAAGTCGATGACCACGCCATCCACTTTCTCTTTCTGCAACTCGGTCAGCAGTTTCTTGACGTCACGAGTGGTGCTCTTGTAGTCCGGATCACCTGCACGGAAGGCCTTGAAGTCCAGGTAGAACGCTGGAATCTCGATCACTCCCAGCTTGTAGTCCTTGCCATCCTGCTTGAGGTTGAGGACCGACTTCTTCACCGCCTGGTCTTCAAGCTTCACCGCTTCGCGGGTAATCGGCACGATCCGGGTGGTCTGGTCATTCGGCGCATTGCTGGCTGGAATCACTTCCAGGCGCACCACGGTGCCTTTTGGACCGCGGATCAGCTTGACCACTTCGTCCAGGCGCCAGCCGACCACGTCGACCATTTCCTTGTTGCCCTGGGCAACGCCGATAATCTTGTCGGCGGGTGCCACCAGCTTGGTCTTGTCGGCCGGGCCAGCGGGCACCAGGCGCACGACTTTCACCTGGTCATTGTCGCTTTGCAACACGGCGCCGATGCCCTCGAGCGACAGGCTCATGTTGATGTCGAAGTTCTCCGCGTTATCCGGTGACAGATAATTGGTGTGCGGGTCGTAGGACATGGCAAAGGTGTTGATGTAGGCCTGGAAGATATCTTCCGCGCGGGTCTGGTCCAGACGCGCCAGTTGATTCTTGTAGCGCTTGGTCAGGGTTTCCTGGATTTGCTTGGAGTCCTTGCCCGCGATCTTCTGACGCAGCACTTCGTCCTTGACGCGTTTGCGCCACAGGTCGTCGAGCTCGGCAGTGGACTTGAGCCAAGGTGCGTCCTTGCGGTCGATCAGCAAGGTTTCCTTGGTCGTGAAGTCGATCTTGTCGACGCCCTTGTTCAACTCGGCAAGGGCAAAGTCCAGACGCGACTTGACGCGGTCCAGGTAGCGCTTGTAGATGGTGAACCCGGCGTTGAGGTCGCCGCTTTTGAGGAAGTCGTCGAACTGGGTCTTCCACTTGTTGAATTCGTTGATGTCGCTGGCCATGAAATAGCTGCGCGACGGATCCAGCAGCTTCAGGTAGCTGTCGTAGATGATCACCGAGCGCGCGTCGTCAAGCGGCGGCTTGCTGTAGTGATGGCGCTTGAGCAACTCGACGACGTTCAGGCTGGCGATCACTTCGTCACGATCAGGCTGAAGCTTGTCCCAGCTATTGGCTGCAAACGAATTGGTCGACATCGGCAGCAGGCCGATACCAATGACTAGAGCTAGGGCGGTGCTGGGGAAAAAATGCTTCATGCTGATTCGACGCGGGGACAATTGATCACGCATATTAGGCCGTCTTTGAAGTCGCCGGTTCCACGAGGGCCGGTCGCATAATGCAAGAAAGCCCGACGCTACAGCTACGGGCTCAGTCCAGACTCACTATGGAGGCACTGTGAAAGCATTGCAAGGCGTGGAAGGTCAAGTGGTATGGGCGCAGGTGCCCAGTCTTACCTGTGATGTAGGGCAAGTTCGCATTCAAGTGTCGGCTGCGGGACTCAATCGGGCGGATTTGCTACAGAAAGCGGGACTGTATCCACCCCCTCCCGGGGCCAGTCATGTGCTGGGGCTGGAGTGTTCCGGGATCATCAGCGAGGTCGGCGCGGGGTCTTCATGGCAGGTGGGTGATCGCGTCTGCGCGTTGTTGGCAGGGGGTGGGATGGCCGAAGAGGTGGTTGTCGACGGGCGGCATGTGCTGCCGGTCCCGGACGGATTGTCCCTGACCGAAGCGGCAGCGCTGCCTGAGGTTTACGCCACTGTCTGGCTGAATCTGTTTCAACTTGCGGCGCTCAAACCCGGTGAGAAAGTTCTGCTGCATGCCGGAGCGAGTGGAATCGGTTCAGCTGCCATTCAGCTGTGCAAGGCATTTGGCAACCCGTGCTGGGTCAGCGTCGGGTCGAAAGAGCGTTTGGCCTACTGCGAGGCTCTGGGAGCCCAGGGTGGGGTGATCCGTGGCGATGACCTGGACAGCCTGAGCGACCTGGGGCCGTTCGATGTCATCCTCGATCCGGTGGGGGGCAATTACGCAGCGCTGAATCTCAAGCTGCTGGCCAGTGATGGCCGCTGGGTCCTGATCGGCCTGATGGGCGGTCGGGAGGCCAAGCTGGACCTGGCCCAGGTGCTGGCCAAGCGCGTGCAACTGTTGGGTTCGACGCTGCGCGCCAGAGATGACCAGTTCAAGGCCGACCTGTTCAGCGACTTGAGTCAGCACGTCTGGCCGCTGTTTGCCGAAGGACGGTTAAGTCCGCAGTTGGCCAAGACTTTTGCGATCAAGGATGCCGAAGCGGCGTTTGCCGAGTTGGCGAGTAATACCGTGGCGGGAAAGGTGGTGCTGTTGATCGACGAGAGCCTCGCCTGACAACACGCGACCTTTGGGGGCAACGCTGAGCTTGTCGAAGCAAAGCTGAGCTTATGGAAGCGAAGCTGAGCTGTGGGAGCAAGGCTTGCCCGCGATGGGTTCGACTCGGCGTGCCAGCTTACCCGCGTTATCGTACCTCGCGGGCAAGCCGTGCTCCTGCAGGGTTTTGCGTTATTTCCAGAGATGGATCGGCCAGCCGGCTTTTTCGGCGTGCTCAAGCAACACCGGGTCCGGGTTCACCACGTGCGGGAAATCCACCTTGAGCAACAGCGGCAGATCGTTACGTGAGTCCGAATAAAAACTCGCGCCTTCCAGATTCTCTTCTTCGGCATCCAGCCATTCCAGCAACCGGGTGATCTTGCCTTCGCGGTAGGTCAGGGTGCCGACGGTGTGGCCGCTGTACACGCCATGTGCGACTTCCAGCTCTATCCCGAGAATCTCGTCAATGCCCAGGCGATCGGCAATCGGCCTGACCAGATGGGTGCCCGAGGCGGAAATCACCAGGATCCGGTCGCCTGCCTTGCGGTGGGCGGCGATGGCCTTGGTGGCGTCGCTGAAGATAATCGGCTCGATAAAATCCTCCACCCACGGTCCCACCAGATGATCGACCTCTTCGGGGGTGCGACCGATCATGGGTTCCAGGCTGAAGGTCATGTAATCCTCCATCCGCAGCTTGCCGTGGCTGTAAGCGTCCATCAGTTCGTTGTTCTGGCGCATGAACGACTCGGGATCGACCCAGCCCAGCCTGCCCATCTGTTCGCTCCAGAGGGTGGCGCAGTCGCCGTGAATCAAGGTTTCGTCCAGATCAAAAATTGCCAGGGCCATCAGTACGGTTCTCTCTTCAACATCAGCAAGGCCATCAGGCTACCTCACACAGGGCTGTCGGATCGATGGAAAGTGCCAGGCGCTGACCATCGGGGTGCAGATCCGCGGCTGAGCGGTTGAGCACATCCACCACCAGTTCCACGCCGCGTGCTTCGATCCGGTACCGAATCACGTTGCCTAGCAGGCTGTGGCTGCGCACTTGGGCATCCAGCGCGCCATTGAGGCTGAGCTCGATGGCTTCCGGACGAATGGCGATGCGTCCGGTGACCGGTCTTTGCAGCAGTTTCGAGGCACTGTCGGCATCCAGCAGGTTGTAGTTGCCGATGAAGCCGGCCGCAAATGCATCGACTGGCGCGGTGTACAGGGTTTCCGCGTCGCCGCTTTGTACGATCTTTCCCTGATTCATCAGGAATATTCTGTCAGACATCGTCAGGGCTTCTTCCTGGTCATGTGTGACAAAGATCGTGGTCAGGCCCAGTTCACGCTGGATCTGACGGATCTGTTCGCGCAAATGCTTGCGAATTCGCGCATCCAGCGCCGACAGCGGTTCATCGAGCAGTAACAACCGCGGACGCGTCACCAACGAGCGAGCGAGGGCGACTCGCTGGCATTGGCCGCCGGACAGCTGGTGGGGATAGCGAGCGGCGAAATCGTTCAACTCCACCAGCCCCAGCACTTCGGCGACGCGTTTGTGGCTGTCGTCGGCATTGACCTTCTGCATGCGCAGGCCGAATGCCACGTTTTGCTCCACGGTCATGTTCGGGAACAGCGCGTAGCTCTGAAACACCATGCCGATCCCGCGTTTTTGCGGGCTCATGGGCACCAGGTCGACACCGTCCAGCAAAATCTGCCCGCCATCTACCGGGGTCAGCCCGGCGATACAGCGCAACAGGGTTGATTTTCCGCAGCCCGACGGCCCAAGCAAGGTGACAAACTCGCCTTTGTGGATTTCGCAGTTGATGTCACTGAACACCGTGGTGCCTGCGTAATTTTTCTCCAGATGTTGGACGCTGACGTAGCTCATTCGCTTTTGTCCTTGTTCAAAATAGTGGCCACCCAGGTCAGAACCAGCACAAAAAAGAAGTAGGAAATGACCAGCGCACTGGTGAAGTGGCCGCTGCTGTTACGCATATTGTTGAGGTAGACCTGCAGGGTTTCGTAACGGGTGCCCACCAGGATGTTGGCGAACACGAACTCACCGAACAGGAACGAGAACGACAGCAGTAGTGCCACCATCAGACCTTTGCGCAGGTTCGGCAGGACAACCAGGAATGCCGCTTGCCAGGTGCTGGCGCCGAGCAATTGGGCGGCGTCCATCAGGTCGCGCAGGTTGATCGCCTGCAGATTGTTGGTGATTGCCCGGTACATGAAGGGCAGCGCCACGGTGAAGTAGCAGCCGATCAGGATCCACGGCGTACCGACCATTGCGAACGGGCCGGAACCATACAGCTGCAACAGCCCCACCGACGACACCACCGGCGGCACCGCGAACGGAAGCAGGATCAGGATGTTCATCAACGCGTCGAGTTTCGGGAAGTGGTAATGCACCACGAACAACAGCGGCAAGATCAGCACCACTGACAGGATCAGCGCACCGACGCACACCAGCAGCGACTGGCCGAATGCATGGAGGAAGCGCGGATCACTCCACAATTGCACGTACCATTTGAACGTGAAGCCGCTCGGCAGGATGGTCGCCGACCAACTGCTGGCGATTGAATAGATAAGGGTGCCGGCCAGAGGCAGCAACAGAATGGCAAACAGCAGGTACACCACAACCCGGTGGTAGATGCCGGCGGGACCCAGTTCAGCGCGAGACATGGTAGCTCCTCTTCAACAGCAACTGATGCACGATGGTCACCAGGGTCATCAACGCCACGAGTACCACGGCCAGGGCGCTGGCGAGGTTAGGGTCCAGGGAAATGTCGCCGGAAACCATGGCGGCGATACGGATCGGCAGTACGTTGAAGTTGCCGGTGGTCAGGGCGTAAACCGTGGCGTAGGCACCCAGCGCGTTGGCCAGCAGGATCACGAAGGTGCCTAGCAGCGCGGGCGTCAGCACCGGCAGGCCGATGTGGCGCCAGAATTGCCAGCCGCTGGCACCGAGCAGCGCCGCAGACTCGCGCCAGTCTTCACGCAGCGCATCAAATGCCGGATACAGCAGCAGCACACCGAGGGGAATCTGGAAGTAGGTGTAGAGAATGATCAGCCCGGTTTTCGAGTACAGGTTGAAATCCTGAATGATCCCGGCCTGCTTGAGCAGGATGGTGAAACTGCCGTTGAATCCCAGCAGGATGATGAACGCAAACGCCAGGGGCACGCCGGCAAAGTTGCTGGTCATGTTGGCGAAGGCGTTGACGAAGTTACGCAGCCTGGAATCGACCCGGCGCAGGGAGTAGGCGCCGAGCACCGCGATGATGATGCCGAATACGCTCGACCAGAAACTGATCTCGAGGCTGTACTGGATCGCCTGCAGATAGAACTTTGAATTGAAGATTTTCGTAAAGTTGGCAAGGCCCCAGCCAAACTCCTGTGATTCCAGGCTGTTGATCATGACCCACAGCAGCGGGGCAATCTGGAACACGATAAAGAACAGTGCAAAAGGCACCAGGCACAGGGCTGCCAACCATTTGCCACGAGTCATGGTGTTCATTTGAGCAGCTCCCGGCACACAGGTTTATCGTGGGCCACGCCCAGCAGCTCGCAGACCGTACCGCAGATCTCGATCTGTTTCGGCGCAGCACCGGCATCGAGGCTGAAGGCGTCGCCGAGCACGAACAGCGGTACTTCGCGTTCTTCGGCCAACAGGCCGTTGTGCGATCGGTCATTGTTCATGCCGTGATCGGCGGTCACCAGTACCTGGTAGCCCGCGTCGAGCCAGCCTTGCAGGTAGTCGGCGAGAATGATGTCGGCGGAGCGGGCGCTGTTGCGGTATTGCGCGGAGTCGAGGCCGTGCTTGTGCCCGGCGTCGTCGATGTTCATCGGGTGGACCAGCAGGAAGTTTGGCGAGTGGCGCTGGCGCAGGTGTTCGGCGTCGGCAAACAGGTGTGAATCGGGGTAGTGGTCATTCCAGTAGAAATGCGCATGCTGGATCGGCAGGTCGGGATCGTCGGTGTGACGGTCCCGGGCGGCCACGAACGGTGATCGGTTGTACAGCTCACTGACCCAGTGATAGGCCGCCGCCGCAGTCTTGAGCCCGGCGTCGCGTGCGTAGTGATAGATGCTGCGCTGACTGGACAGGCGCGAGACATTGTTATGAACGATACCGCTGTCAATTGGCGTGACGCCGGTCAGGATGCATTCGTAAAGCGGACGGGACAACGCCGGCAATTCGCACTCCAGCTTGTAGAGCGCCGCGCGTCCTGCGCCGACGTACGCCTGCAGGTGCCCCATGGCGTGGCGAGCAACCTCATGGTTGAGGCCGTCGAGCACGACAAGGATGACGTTGTGGTTCATAGGGGCGATGACTCCAGAATCATTGCTGAACGGTGCAGGAGCTGCCAAAGGCTTTGATCTTTTGATGTTGCTTGAAAAAACAAAGATCGCAGCCTGCGCCAGCTCCTACGGATGCAGCATTACTGCATGTTGATAATCACTTCTTCCTGCCACTTCTGCGGCAGCGACTTGGAGGTTTTTTCCCACGCATCTGCGTCCTTGATCGGCGTCACGCCTTTGTACTGTTCGTTCGGCAACAGCTTGGCTTTGACGTCATCCGGCAGCTTCACGTGTTCGGCGCGGATCGGGCGGGCGTTGCCGCGTGCCAGGTTGGTCTGGCCGGCGTCGCTGAAGATGTATTCGCGGGTCAGTTTGGCCGCATTAGGGTTTTTCGCGTATTTGTTGATGATGGTGGTGTAGCCGGAAATGACCGAGCCATCGGAAGGGATCAGCACGGTGTAATCATCCGGATTCGCCATCTTGGCCTTGTAACTCAGGCCGTTGAAATCCCAAACCACGCCGACTTCGATCTCGCCCTTTTCCATGGTGGCAATGGTCGGGTTAGCCATCGACAGGCGGCCTTGCTTGGCAATGTCGGCAAACATCAGCAGGGCTGGCTGGATGTTCTTCTCGTCACCCCCGTTGGCCAATGCGGCAGCCAGGACACCGTTGGCCGCCTGGGCCGCAGTGCTGACGTCGCCAATGGAGACCTTGTACTTGCCGCTCTTGAGATCGGCCCACTTGGTCGGTGCTTCGGAACCGTGCAGCAGTTTTTTGTTGATGATGAAGGCGATGGTTCCGGTGTAGGCCAGCGCCCAGTTGCCATCCTTGTCCTTGGCCCAGTCCGGCACCTGGTCCCAGGTCGTTGGTTTATACGGTTGCACCACGCCTTGCTTGACTGCGATAGGCCCGAAAGCTGCACCTACGTCACCGATGTCCGCGCTGGCGTTATCTTTTTCGGCGGCGAATTTGGCGATTTCCTGCGCGGAACTCATGTCGGTATCGATGTGTTTCAGGCCGTAGGTCTTGGCCAGGTCATCCCAAGTGCCTTTCCAGTTGGCCCAGTCATCGGGCATGCCGACGCTGTTGACTGTGCCTTCCGCTTTCGCTGCGGCCTCAAGGGTTTTCAAATCATCAGCCGCCATGGCGGCGGTGCACATGGCAATGGTCGAGCCTAACAGTGATGCCAGGAAAAGCTGTTTCATCCGAAGCTCCTTTGGGCGTTTTCAACGCTGCGATTGCGGTTGTGTTGGTCTAGGTCAGCAATACCTGAGCCAATCTAGGCGGTCTGGATGACATTTTGATGTCGATGAGTGGCCTGCCCAAATTTCCTGTAGGGGAACACTCAGGCTGCAAAGTAAGCGTAGACCATGGCTAAGAGGCTGATATGAAAGGACATGGCCGTAATATTGCAGGCAACGTTCAACACCGTTCGGCACGTTTGTCATCCACCAGTCACATGCAGGGCCTAGGCTACTTGGAGGGTAAACCAATGCAGGTTCCGCCCCGAAACAGTGCTGGTCTAGTCCAGATAGGTAACGTTGATGCGCGTCGAGACCACCAAAGCGGTGACAGCCATAGGGCAGGTGCTACAGGAACAGCTCGATCACGGGCTGTTGGCGCCCGGAAGCAAACTGCCAGCGGAGCGCAAGCTCAGTGAGTTGTTCGGTACCACCCGAATTACCGTGCGCGAGGCGTTGTTGCAACTGGAGGCACAAGGGCAGATCTATCGCGAGGAACGCCGGGGCTGGTTCGTCTCGCCACCACGCCTGGCCTATAACCTGATGCAACGCAGTCACTTTCACGCAATGGTCAGCGCCCAGGGCCGGGTGCCGTCCACCGAGGTGATTAGCGCTCGCCTGCAACCGGCGTCAGCGGCGGTCTGTGCCTGGTTGCAGTTACCCGCACTGTCCAGCGTGATCCAGATCTGCCGGGCGCGGCGCATTGACCAGCGGCTGGTGCTGTACGTCGAGCACTATCTGAACCCACGGTTTTTCCCGGGAATACTCGACTTCGACCTGAATCAGTCCATTACCGAACTGTACGCCCGGCATTACGACCTGCACTACGGCAGGGTACGTTTTGAAATCGTGCCGACGGCGCTCTCCGTGGACGCTTCGGCAGCGCTGCGAGTGTCGGTGGGTAGCCCGGGATTGCGTATTGCCCGGGTCAACTACGACCAGCACGAGCGACTGATCGATTGCGACCTGGAATTCTGGCGACACGATGCCATTCACGTGGGCGTCGATGTCACCTGAGCCAGGTCGCCGGCGGTTGCAACAGCTCTTTATCCGAATCGATAGATGTCCATGCCCAAGGCGCCCATGGTGAAGCCCTTGTGGCTGACGCTGAACGGACCTCCGGCAGCGCGAGCGAAATACAACGGCAGCAGGTGTTCATCGCTGGGATGGTTACGCACGGCATTTGGCGCCTGGCGGCGGTAATCATGCAGCGCGGCTTCATCGTTGGCAGAGAGTTTCTCGATCATCCATTCACGGAACGCTTCGGCCCAGGGCTCCACGCTTTCCGGGCCGGCGTGCCAGTCCAGTTCACCGAGGTTATGGGTGATGCTGCCTGACCCGATCAACAGCACCCCTTGTTCACGCAGGCTGGAGAGGGCGTGTCCGACCTGAGTCTGCAACGCGGGGCCGCCCCGTGTGGGCAGAGAGACCTGTACCACCGGGATGTCGGCCTGCGGGTACATCAGCGAAAGCGGTACCCAGACACCGTGGTCAAACGGCCTTTTGGCATCGATGCGAGCGGGCAAGTCGGCGCATTTGAGCAGGTCGACTACCTCCACCGCCAGCTGCGGATCACCGGGCGCGGGGTATTGCACTTCGAACAGCGCCTTGGGGAAACCGCCGAAGTCGTGCCAGGTGTCCGGATGCGGATTAGCGCTGACCAGCAGTTCATTGCTCTCCCAATGCGCCGAGACAATCACGATCGCCCTGGGTCGCGGCAATTGGGCCGCAAGCCTCGCCAGTGCGGGGCCGCTGGCGCCCGGTTGCAGCGCCAGCATGGGGGAGCCGTGGGATATATACAGGCTGGGGAACATGTAGGAGCTCCTGAGAGTTAAGATGGGCTCATCTTCAGTCAGATCATTGATCTAAATCTAATATAAGTTTTAGGGTGTTTTGATCGAATTTTCGGGGTTATTTATGCAGCCGGAGTTTTGGCACAAGCGTTGGCAGTCAGATCAGATCGGCTTCCATCTGCGGGAAGTGAATCCTTATCTGCAACGGTTCTGGCCACAATTGGACCTGGAAGAGGGCGCTCGCGTGTTGGTGCCGTTGTGTGGAAAAAGTCTGGATTTGCTGTGGCTTGCTCATCAGGGCCATGAAGTACTGGGGATTGAACTGTCGGAAAAGGCCGTTGAGGACTTCTTCAGCGAGCATCAGTTTGATCCTGATGTCAGTGAACAGGGGCCGTTCAAGGTTTATCGCGCCGGTTCGATCGAACTGTGGTGCGGGGACTTTTTCGAGTTGACTGCAGGGGATGTGGCCGACTGCGCCGGTCTGTACGACCGTGCTGCGCTGATTGCGCTGCCACCCGCCATGCGCGAGCAGTACGCGGCGCACCTGAACCGCATACTGCCGAAGGACGCGATGGGGTTGCTGATAACCCTCGATTACGATCAGACGCAAAAGGACGGACCGCCGTTCGCTGTGCTTGATGATGAGGTACGGCACTTGTTCGGCAACTTCTGGGCGCTGAAGATCCTGGAAGATCAGGATGTGCTGGGTGAGAGCTGGAAATTTATCGAGAGTGGCGTGACGCGCCTTGAAGAGCGGGTTTATCGGGTTTCTGCCCGGTAAGAAAGCTGTCTGCGCTGGCGTTTCGTGAGCAGGCTCACTCTTACATAAGCTCAGCAGCACAAATCAGGACAGACAAAAAAGGCCCGCATCTGTGCGGGCCTTTCTGTTTTAGCGCAACCTGTCAGCCGCGACGACGCAGTGCGTCGATACGCTCTTCCAGCGGCGGGTGGCTCATGAACATGCGAGCGAACCCTTGCTTGATGCCGCCGTTGATACCGAATGCATTCAGCGTGTCCGGCATATGTACTGGCAACCCCTGTTCAGCCCGCAGGCGTTGCAAGGCACCAATCATCGCGCTGGTACCCGCCAGGCGGGCACCGGCTTCGTCTGCACGGAATTCGCGTTTACGCGAGAACCACATGACGATCGAGCTGGCCAGGATGCCCAGCACCAGTTCGGCAAAGATGGTCGCGATGTAATACGCGATACCCTGGCCTTCTTCGTTCTTGAAAATCACTTTGTCTACGAAGTTACCGATGATTCGCGCAAAGAACATCACGAAGGTGTTCACCACACCCTGGATCAGTGCCAGGGTGACCATGTCGCCGTTGGCAACGTGACCAATTTCGTGGGCCAGAACGGCTTTGACCTCATCCGGCGAAAAGCGCTCCAACAGGCCTTGGCTGACCGCAACCAGTGCATCGTTCTTGTTCCAGCCGGTGGCGAAGGCGTTGGCCTCATAGGCCGGGAAAATACCGACCTCGGGCATCTTGATCCCGGCTTCCCGGGACAGTTGCTCCACCGTTTGCAGCAGCCATTGCTCGTGACGTGTGCGCGGCTGGGTAATGATCTGGGTGCTGGTGCTCATCTTCGCCATCCACTTGGAGATGAACAGCGAGAACAGGGAACCGGCAAAACCAAAGACCGCACAGAAGATCAGCAGCTGATTGAGGTTGAGATCAACCCCGTTGGCCGCCATGAACCCGTTGAAGCCGAAAAGGCTCAGGGTGATGCTGGCAATCAGCACGACCGCCAGGTTAGTGGCCAAAAACAGCAGGATGCGCATCATGGTTGTAGAAATCTCCTCAAGCTAAAGATGTAGCGTACTGCGGGGTATATAAGGTGCTGCAACGGGCTATTCAACCGGGTGACTATTTCAAACTGTGTCCTACGGCAAAAGACTAGCTGTTTGAAGGACGCTTGCGACTCGGTCTGATGAAATTCCTGTAGGGCATTTCCGAGGTCCGGGCCCCGTCGTTGTTAGACCGCGGCCTGAAAACGCGTCCAGGTCTGTGAGCGCCTTAGCGTTGCAGGGTAGGGGGGGAATATGTATTGCTGAATTAGTCACCGTGCGACGGGAATGAAGGTCGCACGGTGACTGGCGGTGTTACTGGCGGTAGGACTTGAGGAAATTGCCGATGCGGCCTATGGCCATATCCAGGTCATCCACTCGTGGCAATGTCACCACCCGGAAGTGATCGGGCCATGGCCAGTTGAACGCCGTGCCTTGCACCACCAGCAGCTTTTCCGACAGCAGCAGGTCGAGCACGAATTTCTCGTCGTTGTGGATCGGGCAGACTTTCGGATCGATCCGTGGGAAGGCATACAGGGCACCCATCGGTTTAACGCAGCTTACGCCGGGAATGTCGTTGAGCAGCTCCCACGTACGGTTGCGCTGTTCCAGCAGTCGGCCCTGGGGCAGCACCAGGTCATTGATGCTCTGGTAGCCACCGAGAGCGGTCTGTATCGCGTGCTGGCTTGGCACGTTGGCGCACAGGCGCATATTGGCCAGCATGTCGATGCCTTCAATGTAGCTCTGGGCGTGGTGTTTCGGGCCGGAGATGGCAATCCAGCCGGAACGGAAGCCCGCCACGCGGTAGGATTTGGACAGGCCGTTGAACGTCAGGCACAGCAGGTCCGGCGCCAGGGACGCGGTGCAGATGTGCACGGCATCGTCGTAGAGGATCTTGTCGTAGATCTCGTCGGAGAAAACCACCAGGTTGTGCTGGCGGGCCAGTTCCAGCATGCCCAGCAGGACTTCTTTCGAATACACCGCACCGGTCGGGTTATTCGGATTGATGATCACCAGGGCCTTGGTGTTCGGCGTGATCTTGGCCTTGATGTCGGCCAGATCCGGCCACCAGTTGGCCTGCTCGTCGCACAGGTAATGCACCGGGTTGCCGCCCGAGAGGCTGACAGCCGCGGTCCACAGTGGGTAGTCCGGGGCCGGCACCAGCACTTCGTCGCCATTGTTGAGCAGGGCCTGCATCGACATCACGATCAGCTCGGAAACGCCGTTGCCCAGGTAGATGTCTTCAATGCCGACGCCTTCCACCTGCTTTTGCTGGTAGTACTGCATGACGGCCTTGCGTGCGCTGAACAGCCCTTTGGAGTCGCTGTAGCCCTGGGCGGTAGGCAGGTTGCGGATCACGTCCTGGAGAATTTCGTCCGGTGCTTCGAAACCAAAGGGCGCAGGATTGCCGATGTTCAGCTTGAGGATGCGATGGCCTTCCTCTTCCAGGCGTTTGGCGTGCTTGAGCACTGGGCCGCGAATGTCGTAGCAGACGTTGGCGAGCTTGTTCGATTTGCTGACCTGCATGGCGATGTGTTCCTGAAAATGAACGATCCAGGCGGCATATGAACTACCGTACTGGGAATCCTGCGTATTCACACAGGCCTGGCGCCTTGAAAGGCAGCACCCGTAAATCCGTTTGAATGCGCGTGGTCTGGCTGCCAGACTGGCGTTTGACGAGGCGCAATCATACGTGCCGCCCGATCCGTGGAAAAGGTACAGATCGGGCTTTTTCAGCTGCTGAGGTGTGACGATGGAAAAGTTGGAAAAAACCCTTGAAGAATGGAAGGCCATGCTCGATCCGGAGCAGTACAACGTTTGCCGTCTCAAGGGCACCGAACGTCCGTTTTCCGGCAAATACAATGGCACCAAAACTGATGGTGTCTATCACTGTATCTGTTGCAGCGAGCCGCTTTTTGATTCGAAGACCAAATTTGACTCAGGCTGCGGCTGGCCGAGCTTTTATGCGCCAATCGGTGACAGTGCGATGGTTGAGATTCGTGATGTGAGTCACGGGATGATTCGTACTGAGGTGGTGTGTGCCAAGTGCGATGCGCATTTGGGGCATGTGTTTCCGGATGGGCCGCCGCCGACCGGGTTGCGGTATTGCATCAATTCGGTGTGTCTGGAGCTTGTGCCTCGGGAATGACCTTGTGTGTTGATGTACATATCCGTTTCTGCGGTCAGGGCTGCTTAGGGTTCCGCCCTTACGGCGGGTCACTTTTGATAGAGCGCAAAAGTAACCAAAACGCTCTTGCCCCACCACTCGGCACCTCGCCTAGGCTCGGTGTGCCCGAACGCAGGCATTGCTCCGCGGGTCGCCGCGATGGGCCATCCCTGGCCCAGCGCGGCTAAACCGGCATCCTTGCCGGTTTCCCCGCTACGCAATGCCTGCGTTCGGCCAGCGTGGTTAACGGGGCGTCCGCGATCAAGAACCGGGCCGTGGCGGCCTTCGGGCCGACCAAGGCATCAAGCCGCCACGCTGCGCTTCTCTGATGTGCACTGCTTCCGGGCTGGTGTTGTACCTGTGGGAGCAAAGCTTGCCTGCCGGGCTGATGTTGTTTCTGTGGGAGCAAAGCTTGCTCGCGATAGCGGAGTGCCAGTCAGCATCAATGTTGGATGCGAAACCGTCATCGCGAGCAGGCTTTGCTCCTACAGGTATCAATCCCTCCACAGAGATGACTTTCCAGAGGGATCACTTTCCATAAAGTCCACTTTCCACAAATACCACCTCACAGCGCTCATTTCATATCCAGAAAAGGTGCACGACCCAACAAGCGAAGCGCGCCGGCGTGATGCCCTGGTCGGCCCGAAGGCCGCCACGGCGAGCTGTAGATTGCAGGCGCCCCGTTAACCACGCCGGCCGAACGCAGGCATTGCGTAGCGGGTAAACCGGCAAGGATGCCGGTTTAGCCGCGCTGGGCCAGGGATGGCCCATCGCGGCGACCCGCGGAGCAATGCCGGAGTGAGGGCACACCGAGCCTAGGCGAGGTGCCAAGTGGTGGGGCAAGAGCGCTTTGGTTACTTTCGCGCTTTTCGAAAGTGACCCGCCGTCAGGGCGGAACCATAAGCAGCCCAGACCAAAAAAACGGATCTGCCCACGTCCCAAAGAAACCAATACAAAATTAAATTGCACACAATTCAATTGCGAACTATTTTAAACAGGCCACCCCTAGACCCCCAGAGCCAAACGATGACCGACCCCCTGCTGACCATCCCCTGCACCACCATCACCGGCGAACAGAAAACCCTGGCCGACTACGCCGGCAAAGCCGTACTGGTCGTCAACACCGCCAGCAAATGCGGCTTCACCCCACAATACAAAGGACTCGAAGCGCTCTGGCAGACCTACAAGGATCAGGGCCTGGTAGTCCTGGGTTTCCCCTGCAACCAATTCGGCAAACAGGAACCCGGTAACGAAGGCGCGATCTCCGAATTCTGCGAACTGAATTTCGGCGTCAGCTTCCCGCTGTTCAAAAAAATCGAAGTCAACGGCGCCGGCGCCCACCCACTGTTCGTCCAGCTGAAAAAACGCGCCCCCGGGTTATTGGGTTCCCAAGGCATCAAGTGGAACTTCACCAAATTCCTGATAGGCAAAGACGGTCAACTGGTCAAGCGCTTCGCTCCGGCGACCAAACCGCAGGACCTGAGCCGCGAGATTGAAGCCCTGCTCAAATGAATCCGCCGTTCGACTCCCTGCAGCTCGACAGCCAGCTGTGCTTCAAGCTGTACGCCGCGTCCCGTGCGGTGATCCGGGCCTACAAACCAATGCTGGACCAGCTCGGGCTGACTTACCCGCAGTACCTGGCGATGCTGGTGCTGTGGGAATGGCAGGAAAAGGCCCCACAGCAGCCAACAGTCAAGGCCCTGGGTGAACGGCTGGCGCTTGATTCCGGGACTCTGACGCCGTTACTCAAACGACTCGAACAGCTGCAATTGGTCCAGCGCCAGCGTTCATTACGGGATGAACGCGAAGTGCACCTGAGCCTTACGGTTGCGGGCCAGGCGTTGCGTGATCGGGTCGCGCCGCTCAAGGCCCGGCTACTGTGCGACAGCGGCGTGGATCTGGATCGGCTGCATGATTTGCGTGAAGGGCTCGATCATTTGCTGGGGCAGATCAAGGCGTTGTCGTAGCCGGCATCCATGAATCCAGCAGGGCCGCCAGCTCTTCGCGGCGGAAGGGTTTGGCCAGGTAATCGCTCATGCCCGCGGCACGGCAGCGCTCGCGTTCCTCGGACATGGCATTGGCGGTCAAGGCCACAATAGGCAATTGTGGCCAGCGTCCGCTGCGACGGATTTGCCGACTGGCTTCATAGCCATCCATCACCGGCATGTTGCAGTCCATCAGCACCAGGTCGAACTCATCGTGCTCAAGCAGATCCAGGGCCTCGGCACCATGCGCGGCGACGATGACCTCGCAACCGAGCTTGCCCAGCATGCCCTTGGCTACCAGCTGATTGACCGGATTGTCCTCCACCAGCAGCACCCGCCCGCGGCGCTGGGGTGACAGCGTTTGCAGTCGCGCATCGTTGATCGTATTGATCTCAGGTTGCAGTACCCGTCGCAATGTCTGGAACAGTGCGTTTCGCGCCAGCGGCCGCGCCTGCTGTTGCAAAGGGGCGAGGGCGCTGGCCTGTTCGCTGGGCATGAAGCTGCCGTAGGCAGTCACCAGCAGGATCGGCGCAGTGCAGGCGGGGCGCAGGACAAACAGGCATTCGGGGCAATCGGTGATGACCACGTCGGGGTCCAGGCCGATCATCGAATCATCGATCGAGCGCTGTTGATACTCGAGCCCCCACACCGGCAACACGGTCTTGAGCAGCTCTGCCAGGCCGCTGCTGGCTGCCGTGATGGCAATGACCTTCCCCTGCAAGGGTGCAGGCGCCAGGGCGCGGGTGTGGCAGGGCAGCGGCAGGTCGGCGCAGAACTGGCTGCCAAACCCGGCCTCCGAACTGATGGACAGTCGTCCCTTCATGGCTTCGCACAGGTTGTAGGTCAAGGCCAGGCCCAGGCCGGTGCCGCCAAATTGTCGGGTAATGCCGGCACCCGCCTGGGTAAACGGCTGGAAAATCTTCACTTGGGCGTCCTGGGGGATACCGATGCCAGTGTCGCAGACTTCGATTCTGACGCCGTCCTTGAAGGTGCCGAGGCGCACATCGACGCGGCCGAAACGAGTGAACTTGAGCGCGTTGGACAGCAGGTTGCTGACGATTTGCCGAACCCGAGTCGGATCACCCAACACCAGTGCCGGAAACTGCGGATCGATCAGGCAGGTCAGTTCGACACTGGGCGCGGCGTTCTGGGACAGCAGGTTGGCAGTGTCCTCGACCAGCGCACCGAGGTCGAATGGAATGTGTTCGAGTTCGAGCTGGCCAGCGTCGAATTTCGACAGGTCGAGAATGTCGTTGAGCAGTTCCACCAAGACCTTGCCGGAGTCATGGGCGATGGACAGTTGTTGCTGCTGCTCAGCATTGAGCGGACCGTCCAGGGACAACGCGATCATCCCCAGCAGGCCATTGAGCGGCGTGCGGATTTCGTGGCTCATGTTGGCCAGAAACACCGAGCGCGCTTCCGCCATATCCAGGGCGGTGCTGCGGGCAATTTCCAGTTCCTGGTTGGACTGGCTGAGCCGACTGTTGATCGCCTTGAGCTCCGCAGTCCGGGCGGAGACGATGTTCTCCAGTTGCGCGAGGTAGTCAGTCAGGCGGTTTTCGGCATTGCGCCTTTGCTGGATTTCCGTGGCGATGTTCTCGAATTGCTGGTTGGCGACCTTGACCAGCACGCCGATTTCATCGTTCTGATGCCCCGCCGGGTACTCCAGCCAGGTCGGTTCGACGCTGCGTGGATCGCGGCCACTCAGTTCGCGGATAACGCGCACCAGCGGTTTGGTCAGCATCACATAGAACAGTGCGAGCAGGATGCCAGTCAGCAACAGGCTGCGGGCAAAACCATTGAGCAGCGTCACTTCGGCCCGGCGCAGAAAGCGGCTGCCGAATGCGTAGGTGTCGACGTCCAGGCGCAGGGTGCCGAGGGACTCGGCGGGCAAGTGATCCAGGTACAGGCGGTCTTCAAACTGACGTTCGGCGCCAAACATGAAGTCGCTGATCATCCGGTAATTGCTTTGCTGCCCGGGTCGCTTGACGTTGGCCAGTACCGTGCCGTTATTGTCGATCAATCGCGCGCCGATGATGGCGGGCGAACGCAACAGGCCCAAGGTCAGCTCCTGGGCGAGTTCTGCATCGATGTTATAGGCGATGCGCGAGGCCGGGTTATGGCTGATTTCCAGCAAAGACTGGATTTCCCGGTTGATGGAGGCATCTTCACTGGCATAATCGATGCCAATCTGCAGCAGGCTGAGCAGCGTGCCGAGAATGAAACCCACGACCACGGTCAGCCGGGCTTGTTTGTAAGACAGCCGGTTGGTGAATTTGATATCCATAGGGTGTTGAACCACTTCCGTTTCCCTTCGCTGCTCAAGCATAGTCGATGATGCATGGATACCGCTGTTGTCGCGAGCCCTCAAACATGGGTTGGGACAGGCACCTGGTCGTTGTGGATTATCGCTGTTGCGCAATCATTAATGTGAATGTGCCCAAGGAGAAGACGTGGATTCCCGATTGAATGCTTTCCTGGAGCGCGCCGATGCCGTTCTGGCCCGTATCGAACCGCTGCTGCCCGCACCCCGGCAGGCCATCGACTGGACCACTTGCCTGGCTGCGCGCTGGCAGCGCGAGGGGCGCAGCGGATTTCTACTGCCCCTGGAAGTCAGCCTCGACATGCGCTTGAGCGACCTGATCGGCGTCGATCGGCAGTTGGAGCAGTTGGGTCGCAACACTCAACAATTCCTCGATGGCATGCCCGCCAACCATGCGCTGCTGTGGGGCTCCCGGGGGACCGGCAAGTCCTCGCTGGTCCGGGCGCTGCTGGCCGAACATGCCCAGGCAGGCTTGCGCCTGATCGAGATCGAGCGCGATCACCTGGCGGACCTGCCCCGCGTGGTTGAACAGATCGCCAAGCTGCCCCAGCGGTTCGTGCTGTTTTGCGACGACCTGTCGTTCGAATCCGGCGAGGGCGATTACCGGGTGCTCAAGAGCGTACTCGACGGCTCCCTCGAGCAGGCCCCGGACAACGTATTGCTGTACGCCACTTCCAACCGCCGGCACCTGGTGCCGGAAAAGGAAAGTGACAACGAAAACTGGAAACGCGTCGACGGTGAACTGCACCCCAGCGAAGCGGTGGAAGACAAGATCGCACTCTCGGACCGCTTCGGCTTGTGGTTGTCGTTCTATCCGTTCACTCAGGAGCACTTCCTGAACGTGGTCGAACACTGGATCGGGCAACTGGCTGACAAGGCAGGCCTCAAATGGCAGCGTGACGAAGCGCTGGATATCCTCGCCGTGCGCTGGGCCACCGGACGCGGCAACCGCAACGGCCGTTGCGCCTATCAATTTGCCCGTTATTGGGTCGGATTAAAGCTGTTGGAGCACAAGGCATGATCGATTTACAACAGAGCGGCCAGGGCCTCGAAGGCTACGGCATGTTGCAGGCGCAATTGGAGTCGCTGCTGGCGGACGAGCGCGATTTCATTGCCAACGCAGCGCAATTTTCCGCGTTCCTGTTCAATCAGCTCGATGATTTGAACTGGGCCGGCTTCTATCTCAACCGTAACCATGAGTTGGTGCTGGGGCCGTTCCAAGGGCAGATCGCCTGCGTGCGCATTCCTTTCGGACGGGGTGTATGCGGGGCTGCGGCGGCGACTTTACAGACTCAGCGGGTCGAGGATGTTCATGCGTTTGCCGGGCATATCGCCTGCGACAGCGCCTCCAACAGCGAGTTGGTGGTGCCTCTGGTCAAGGACGGTCAGCTGATTGGCGTGCTCGATCTCGACAGTCCGAAACTGGCCAGATTTACCGCGCTGGACCAGGCGGGCATCGAGCAGTTGGCCGCGATTTTCCTGCGCCTGACCGATTGCTGATCACCCCTGCAAGCCTGCCTTGACCAGCAGGCTTGCAGTGTCTACCACATCAATCTGCTGTGGATCGAGGAATTGCTCTGCGTATTGCCGGTAGATTCCGGCATCGATGAACAATTCGAACAACTCGGGATCGATGTGCGCGTCCCGGCACATCGTCGCCATGATGCCCAGTGCTTCGCTCAAGGACTTGGCCTTCTTGTAGGGACGATCGGCGGCGGTCAGCGCTTCAAAGATATCGGCAATCGCCATCATCCGCGCCGGCAGGCTCATTTCTTCTCGCTTCAACTGCTTGGGGTAGCCGGTGCCGTCCATTTTTTCGTGATGGCCGCCGGCGATTTCCGCGACGTTGTCAAGGTGGCCGGGAAAGGGCAGGTGGCTGAGCATCAGTATCGTCTGCACCATATGGTGATTGATAATGTAGCGCTCCTCACGAGTCAGCGTGCCGCGGGCAATGCTCAGGTTGTACAACTCACCCCGGTTGTACTTGTAGCGGGGCACGTCGAGCTTGAAGCCCCAGGGATTTTCCGCAGGAATAAGCTCACTCTCTGCCCGCTCGAACAGATGCTCGGGTTTGTCCGCCAGCAGGGGTTCATTGACCGGCAGGATCGGCGCCGGGGTGCGCGCCTGACGGCGGTTCTCTTCCCAGGAAACTCCCAGGCGATCGTCCAGGGTGCGGTTCCAGGTGCGTTGCGCGAGGCTGCGCAGGCGCTGCAGATCATCTTCAGCCATGGCTTCGCTGCCCAGGTTGCAGCGGGCGATGAAGGCGAAGTCTTCATCCAGCGCCGCCAGGCTGGTCTCTCGCAAGTCAGCCAGTGGCTGCTCGTCTGCGCCCTGAGCCACGCCTTGCCAGTAATCGATCCAGGCGTCGCGCTTGAGCACTTCGAAACGGGTGCGGATTTCGTGGATACGGTCATTCAGGGTTTCAAGCTTGGTGGCTTTATCGACCACGTATTCCGGGGTCGTGACCTTGCCGCAGTCGTGCAGCCAGGCAGCGATGTGCAAGGCTTCCCACTCGTCTTCGGTCGGCTGGTAGCCTTTGAACGCCGGCGCCTGGCTGGCGGCAGCGGCTTGGGCGAGCATCAGGGTCAGCGCCGGCACCCGCTGGCAGTGGCCGCCGGTATAGGGACTTTTCGCGTCGATTGCACCGGCCAGCAGTTGAATGAACGAGTCCAGCAACTGTTTCTGTCTGGTTTGCAGGCGCTGGCTTTCGATGCTCACCGCCGCCGCTCCGGAAACCGCCTGCAGAAAGGCGATGCGATCCGGGCGCAGTTTTTCCAGGTCGCTCGGGTGGCCGCTGTCGGCCAGCAGCAGTACCAGCAGGCCCACCGTCTCGTTATGCCGGTTGCGCAGGCGAATGCCGATCAGGTGAACCCGCGGGCACTCCAACGCCAGCAGCACCTTGCGCCAATCCCCGGCCTCTTCGAACCCCAGACTGGTCACCATGGTGTCGACTTCCACCAGTTGCCCAAGCCAGGCAGGACTCTGCGCAGACTTCGGCTCGTGCGCCTGAACGTCGAATGTGGGCAAATCCTGGGACGCGCCGTCGATCACCAGGCCGAGGGGAGCGAAGCGGTCACCGTCATTTTCCCGCAAGTAGATCAGGCCGGCCTGGGCCTGGCCGATCTTTACCGTTTCAAACAGCACGCGCTCCAGCAGCGGGCCAAAGCGGGTCTCGGCGCTGAGGCTGTCGGTGATCTGGAAGAAACTGGCCAAGGTGTCTTTCATGCGCTCCATCGACACGCCCAACTGGTCCACTTCGAGTACCGGTGAACGCCTGACGGAGGGAAAATTAAAGTCGAAACTGCGAATAGCGTCAGCTTCCTGAACCAGCGCGCGCAGGGGGCGGACCAGTATTCGGGAGGTCAGCCATCCCAGCGGCAGGCACAACAGCAACGTCGCCAAGGTCACCAGCGCACCTTGCCAGCGCAGGCGATACGCATCGACGAGCAGTTCATCCTCGGGCACCAGCAAAGCCAGGTGCAATCCCTTTGGACCACCTTCCTGGATGCTGCTTTGGGCCACAATCCAGCGTCGACCACCGGCCTCCAGCCGATTGCCCGGCGCCTGGTTGTTCAGCAGGGCGCCGAGGCCCGGGCTCAAATCGGCCGCCTTGATCAAGCGGGCGCTCTGGTCGTCAACAATCAGCCTGCTGCTGTCGGGATAGGCAATGGCATTGCCCTGGGCGTCGAACAGCACGATTTCGGTTGCCGGGGTCACGACGTGTTTCGCCAGGGTGGCTGACAGTTCGGCCAATGTCAGATCGGCGCCCATGACTGCCTGTTCGCCACTGCGTCGGGCCAGCGTGGTGCCTACGTTGTGGGTGGAGAAGAACACGTAAGGCTCTGTGGTGATCTGTTCCTGCTCGCTGCGAGCGCTGGAAAACCAGGCGCGAGTCCGCGGATCGTAGTCGTCGTCGGGGTGGTCCAGACGGCCAAGGAGCCTCAGGTTGCGGTCAAAAAACAGTGATTGGGACCTGACCTGGCCGCTGCGGTCGCGCTCGATGCTCCAGACCTGGAATGCGGCGGCGTCCGGCGCCTGGGTGCGCGCTTTCAGGTCCGAGGTGCGCAAGGGCCGCACCATGAAGAAATCACCGTTGCCATAACCCAGATACAGCGATGCCAGGTCTGGATTGTCCGTAAGCGCCTGGCTCAAAGGCTTGAGCAAAGCCAGTCGCTGCTCGAGGTCTGTGGCCTGGGTGGCCGGGTAGTCCGCCAGCAGGCTCAACAGATGACGAATGGGTTGGTAGGTGGCGTGCAGGTCAAGCCGCACGTCCTGCTCGATCCGTTCGAAGAGCTTTTCACTGCTCGACAATATGATCTGGGTGGTCTGTCGATAGTTGAAGATCCCCAGCACTACGCCGGTCAGCAGCAACAGCAAGGTGAACATGACGCTGATATGGATATGCAACGGCAAACGCCGCGGATCCGGGCGCAGTGGGCTGGGCATTGCAGTGTTCTCCATGGGATTTAACTCACTGCTTAGCGCCCAAGCATAGTTAAGGCTCCCCCTTTGTGCTGCGCTCGTGCTCGCTTATTTGCTGCAAAAGAGCCAGTTCCAGTTGCACCATGTCGCGTGCCATCGCCTGGGTGCAGTCGGATACGGCCTCCGCGTCCAACGGACCCTGGCAGGCTGCCTCCAGTGATTCGCAGCTGTCGATGAGGCACGAGGCCTGGATGATCCGCGCTGCGCCCTTGATTTTGTGGGCAATATCCAAAAATGCCTGTGGCTCAGCGGTGCTGGGCACCGCCAGTAACTCCTGGCGGTCCAGACGATTGCTTTTGAGCAGTTCGTTGAGTAATCGTAGATCCAGCGCCGGGTTGCCTCCCGTCAGTTGCTGCAGCCCCTCAAGGTTGAATGCCGGGGACTGCGCCTCGGGATTGAGGTTTTCAATCCAGTGGCTCAATGCGGTCAGGGTGAGCGGCTTGAACAGGCAGTCATCCATGCCGGCTTCTTTGCAGCGGGCGATCTCTTCCGGCTGGGCATTGGCAGTGAAACCCAAAATGACCGTGGGTGCACGTTGCAGGCGTTGCTCCTCGTCGCGAATGGCGCGAACCAGTTCATACCCGCTCATGACCGGCATGTTGCAGTCGGCGATCACCAGGTCGAACGCCTCGGTCTGCCAGAGGCTGAGCGCCACTGCGCCATCCTCCGCAACCCAGGACATATGACCCAGAAATTCCAGTTGCTGGCACATGAGCAGCCGGTTGGCAGGGTGGTCATCGACCACCAGGACTTTCAGGACTGTCCTGGGCGGCTGGGGTGCCTGTTCAATGGTCAATGCCGCCTGTTGCTGCGCCAGAGCTGGCAGGTGCAGTGAGACCTGCACTTGAGTTCCAAGACCTGGGCGACTGCTCAGTTGCAGGCTGCCGCCCATCAACTTGCACAGGCTGCGACTGATCATCAGCCCCAGGCCTGCTCCGCCACGGCCCGCTTTGGCACCGTTGTCTGCCTGGGCGAAAGGGGCGAACAGCCGACTCTGATCGTCTTCGCTGATACCGATGCCGCTGTCCTCAACGCTCAGATGCATCTGCACTTCGTCCGGCCCGGTGGGGCTCAGGTCGACGACGATACGGACATGGCCCTGGGGGGTGAACTTGATGGCGTTACTGATCAGGTTGGACAGCACCTGCTTGAACCGCATAGGGTCCAGCAGCACATCAATAGCGGGGTTGTCGCAGTGAAACTCCAGCAGTAGCTCGAGTTTTTTCTGCCGCGCGAGGCCCTCGAAGATATTGACCACCGACGCGACGACAGCGTGGAGGTTGACCCGTTCCGGGTTCAATTCCAGGCGGCAGGATTCGATCCGCGCAATGTCGAGAATGTCACCAATGAGCTCCAGCAGGTCCCGCGCCGAGTTGTAGGCGACGTCGATTGCGGGCCGCTCCGGGTGATTCTGTTCGATGCGCTTGAGCGTCAACTCCAGCATGCCAATGACGGCGTTCATCGGGGTGCGGATTTCATGGCTCATGGTCGCCAGAAAATTACTTTTGGCTCGGTTGGCTTCATCGGCGCGCTCCTTGGCATGCCGCAGTTCTTCGAACAATTGGCGCCGTTCACTGATGTCGATCCAGCCGCCGATGATGCCCTGGACCATGCCGCGCGAATCACGATAGGGCAGTACCCAGTGATAAATGGTCAGCCGGCGTCCACCGATGTGCAAAGCCCGGTCAAGCACCAGCGGGGTGCCTTCGGCAACCACGCGCTCATAGTCGGCCTGATATTCCCGGGCCTCGAACGCGTTGCTCATGTTGCCCGACATCACGCTTTTGCCGATGACGTCTTCGCGTTTGGCGTTGAATGCTTCGAGATAGCTGTCGTTACAGCTTTGCAGCACCCCCTGGCGGTCGCGGACATACATGGGATGCGGCGTGCCATTGACCAGCGATCGCATGAATTCGTATTGATCACTCAGCGCACGCGCCGCGGCCTGGCGCAGTTTGATCTGCCAGCGCATGTAAGCGTTCCAGGCGGCTAAAATCAGCAGCAGTACGCCGGTAATGATGACGATCTGGAAAAAAATGCGTTGGTAGTCTTGCCAGGAGTCCTGCGCCGATGCCGAGTAGCCGCGCCAGCGACTGTTGATCACCCCCAGTTCGTCCGGTGCGATGCTCAGCAGCGCTTTGTCGAGAATCGAGTTCAGCTCCCTGGAGTCCCGCGCAGTCGCCAGAGAAAACGCGGCCTGCTGAGTGCCGATAGTGGTGCTGATCTGCAGATCGTGCTCGAAAATCCGCGCGGACATGAAGTAGTTGGCGATGACCAGTGAGTTGACCGCAGCGTCGGCGCGACCGTCGGACAGCATTTCCACGGCGCTGAAGGTGTCGGGTGTCTCGATCAGTTTTATTTGCGGGAATTCGCGACGCAGATAATCCACCATCGGATTGCCCTGGGCGATGGTCAGGCGCTTGCCCTGCATCTGTTCGAGATTGGTTGGGCTACCGGCCAGTTTTCGCGTCAGCAGGACAAACGAGTTCTGCAGGTAGGGCCGTGTGAAATTCAGGTTAGCTTCACGTTGGGTGCTGGGGAGCAGGGCGGTGATCATGTCAGCCTGCCTGTCAGCGACGCGCTTGATCATCTCGCCATCATTGCGGCTGCGCTGAATATCGAAGCGCAAGCCGGTGCGCAGCCTGATCAATTCCAGAAGATCGGCCGTGACGCCGCGAAAGTTGCCGTCGCGGTCGAAGAACGTCAGCGGTGCATAGGCTTCGTTCACCACTACACGCACCACCGGATGGGCTGCCATCCAGCGCTTTTCGCGATCGGTGAACTGCAGGCTTTGATCGCTGAGCAGAATGTCACTGCCGGCGCTCCAGCGCTTGCCGATGTTGTCTTTTTCACTGGGTGGGAGTGCGGCCAGCATCGAGTTGATGATGCCCAGCAATTGCTGATTGTCTTTATGCACCGCGAAACTGAAGCCATGCGCTTCATGCTTGCCGAAGCTCGCCATGCGGATGTTGTTCAGGTAGCCCTTGTTTATCATGTAGTGAGTTGAAATCGTGTCGCCGAGAAAAACATCGGCCTGATCGAAGGCCACTGCATTGATCGCATTCTGGTAGGAGGGGTAGGGCGTGATGACCGCGTTGGGGTATAGCCTCTTGACTTCCCTCAACGGCAGATAGTGATAGACCATACTCATTCGTAAACCCCTCAGCCCATCGGACAGGGATCGGGTTTCTTCCTCGCGCGTGACCAGCACCGGTTGATCAACGGCATAGGGTGCGGACAGCAGGATGTCCGGATGTTCGGCTTCGAAGCCGTTGGACGTGCCCAGCAAATCGACTTCGCCATTCTCCAGCGCCTCGATGGCATCGTCCCGGGTGGAGAACCGCCTGACCTTGATCGGTAAACCGGTGGTCGCGCCGAGCAGACCTGCATAGTCGGCGGTCAACCCTTCATAATCCTGGCTGCTGTCGATGGTCATGTCGAAGGGCGGATAATCGGGGGCTGAGGTGCCCAGAACCAGCTCGGACCTGTTCAGCATCCAGAGTCGTTGCGGTCGATCCAGTTGCACCTCATGTTGTGCGGCCGTGGCCCGACTGAGCAAGGAGTAGCTTTGACTTTCGATCGGCGCGGCCTGTACCGAACTGCTCGGGAAAAGAGCTACGGTCATCAGCATCAGGTATTCCTTGGCGCGACTGGGCATGCTGTTTCTCACACGAGTGCGTTGCGTTTTGCCAGTTCAATGAGTTCGACCAGCGATCTGGCCTTCAGCTTTTGCATGAGTCTTTTTTTATAAGTGCTGACGGTCTTGTTGCTCAGGAGCATGGCCTTGGCAATTTCCTTGTTACTGCGGCCCTGGGAAAAAAGTTGTAGCACCATCAGTTCTCGATCATTGACTGATTTGAACAGTTCGATCTCGGCGTGGCGAATGTGGTCGCCACGAATGGGATTGAGCGCCGCACTTGGAAAGTAGTTGTATCCTGATAATACAGCCTTGATTGCGCTCACCAGTTCACTCAAGCCTTCCTGCTTGCACACATATCCGGAGGCGCCCGACTGCATGCATCGTATGCCAAACAGTGTCGGGCATTGCGCCGTCAATACCAAAGTCTTGATGCGGGTATTCATGGCATTGAGTCGGGTGAGAATTTCCAGCCCGTCAAGTTTGGGAATGCTGATGTCGAGAATCACCAGGTCAGGCATGCATTCGCGAATCATCTGCATCGCGTCTACGCCGTTATCCGTTTCACCGACGACTTTGAATTTTTCATGCTCCAGTAACATTCTTACGGCAAGGCGGATAACTGGGTGGTCGTCGACGATAAAAACGGAGTTCATAATCAAATCCCATGCGAATGTAGATAAAGCGCGCACCTTAGCTCAGAAGGTTCCGCTATCGCATGAACAGGTCTACCTCTATCCTTAATATCAGATGATTCCTACAGCAGAGCAGGAAAAGTACCACGTTCCAACTAGTGATTTTCTTGGATAGTTAAAAGTTGCAAGGTTTCTAGCGGGCGACGATAAGTTTTAAAAAAAGCTCCAGAGCGATTTTTACTGAGTTTAAGTCTGCGAGATTTTGGCGTTAATTACTTGGCTGAAGTCAACAGTGTTATAAGTTCCAGATGTTTCAGAGGCTTTATCAGAAAACCTGATAGCGGTAATCCCAGTCTGATCGCCGACTGTGCAAGTTCGTCCAGTTCCACTGATGTCAGGCTACTGAGCAGTATCGCGCGCTTGATCATTCCCATGTGCGTTGCCGCTTCGATCAGTTGCAAGCCGCGCAAGTCGGGCAAACATTGATCACACAACAGGACGTCGTAGGGTATAGGCGTCGAGCGCATCCTTTGCAGGGCGACCTCGGCACTGCCGGCCGTGGTGATGTGTTCGAAACCGTAACTTTGGAGCAGGATTTGAGTTGCTCGAAGTTGGAAGCCGTGATCTTCAACCAACAGGATGCGCAAGTCTGCTTCTTTCATCGGGATACTCACACTGAGCCGTCGAGCTGACGGAGGGTGATTATTTCGCAACAGATGGGAGCAATCGATCAGCCGGCGCGACATGCGCTGTAGGACGATTCGTCAGGCCTTGAGTGTTTCAGGGCTACTGAGGGCTGATCGGCCACACGCAGGGCGTAATGGGCGATCAGCAGGTGTCGGTCAGTGACTGGAACGACCGGTCATTTCAAGGGCCATTTCGCTGGCGTAGCTGTCGGTCATGCCGGCGATGAAGTCGATCATGCGCAAGAATGACGTATGCAACGGGCCGCGAGGGTCGGGTGCATTGTTGCCAAGCAAATCCAGGATGCGCCGGCTCTTGAAGGACGGCGTTCGACCGTCGTGCTGTTCCAGCGCCGCACCGCAGAAGGCATTCAGCAGGATCTCCAGGGTCGTGTAGGCCCCGATCTCATGCAGGGTCTTGCGTTTGTCCTGGAAGATCTTTTTACGCGCCATGTCCTTGGCATTCAGCACGCAGCGTTTTGCCGGACCGTGCATGTGCTCCACCAGATCGCCGGGCAGCATGCCGGCCAGAAGTGCGTCCTGTTGCTCGACAAACGCCCGCGCGGCGGCGTTGGTCAGGTGTTCGATGGCTTTGCCGCGCAGGATCGCCAATTTGCGCCGCCGCGAATCCGCCGGGCCTAGCTGGCGGTAGGTTTCAGGCAGATCGTCACCCACCAGGTCCAGCAACAGCGCCTCGACTTCCGCGTACTCGAGCAGCTCCATTTCCAGGCCGTCTTCCAGATCGATCAGCGCGTAGCAGATGTCATCGGCAGCCTCCATCAGGTAGACCAGCGGATGGCGCGCCCAGCGCTGATCTTCAAGCTGCGGCAGGCCGAGTTTGTGGGCGATCTGTTCCAGTAACGGCAGCCCACTACAGGCAATTTAGCAACCAAACTGAAAAGTCGCTATCTAGTTGATTTATATGAGTAAAAATTCAATTTCTGGCGTTTTTTCCAAATGCCAAGAGATCGTGACGCCAACGGTAGCGTTAGGGAATGTCTCTAAGAAATCGCAGAAGATTGTCGTCAGGCAGCGAGCATTCTCGGTGATGGATAGGCAAGGTTAGGTACATTATTTCCATGGGGGAATTGCTGACGAGATCGATCATCTGCTGCTCAAAATCGTCAATATTTATAAGGTCTGGAGCATGTTCCCAATTTGGGAACAAATGCTTGACGCTCTATCAAATCAAGGGTAATTTGTTCCCAAATTGGGAACAAAAATACGTGATCATGAGACTGCTAGGGCGTGACAAGCTCCTTCCCTTGAAAGGGAAAAGCGAGCAAATCGACAAATGGATTTCCAGTTGGGTTAGCGAGATCGCTAATGCCAACTGGAAAAGCCCCGATGAATTGATTGAACAATATCCCAGTGCTCAAAAGGTAAAGGAAGGACACTTTTCGTTCTGTGTTTGCTCTTCCCGCTACTTTATTGAACTGACGATTGCCTTCGCTCAAGGCATTGCCATCATCACTGCTCCGATTAAAAAGCTATGAATATTTTAGAAGCGAGAATCATTCGTACTGAACAACAGTACCAAGCGTACTTTGAAAAAGTACAACAACTAGTTCACTCTATGCCTAAGCCGGGCACTAAAGAAAGTGATGAGCTTGAATTACTTTCCATACTTATTGAAGATTATGAAAAACAAAAGTATCCAGTAGAAACCCCTGATCCTATAGACGCCATTCTATTCAGAATGGAAGAGAAAGGGTTAAAGCAAGCAGATTTAGTTCCATACTTTGGCACTAGGAGTCGTGTGTCTGAAATACTTTCACGCAAACGACCTCTCACAGTTCCAATGATACGAGCACTTGCAATAGGGCTAGGAATATCAACAGATACTCTAATAGGACTTTCCGAAATACAAAGCTCCTCACAGAAAGAGAGTATAGATTGGAAAAAATTTCCGTTTTCTGAAATGGTCACAAGAGGTTGGATTCTAAAAGCAACCGAAAAAGCAAAAACAACCGCCGAAGACATAGTTAAAAGCTTTATATCTGAAATGGGGTTGCAGGCAGGCGGTGCTTCATTTAGGAGAACACTTAAAGGTGAAGCAGCAACACCGACAACCCATTACACGCTTTACGCATGGGTAGCTCGAATTATTCAAAAATCCCGTGCAACACGTAAAAATACAAATTACAAAAAGGAATTGATAGATAACAGCTTCATTAAGGAGTTGTCACATTTAAGTAGATATGAGAACGGGCCACTGCTGGCAGTTAACCTACTTGAAGAGATTGGTGTGTCTGTAATTATAGAGCCGCATCTTAAAGGAACTATGCTCGACGGTGCGGCGTTACAAGATAGTGATGGGACACCTATAATTGGCTTAACCTTAAGATATGACAGAATAGATAATTTTTGGTTTACATTAATGCATGAAGTTGCTCACATATGGAAGCATGTTGAGGATAATTCTGAAGCAATACTTGATGACTTAGAAACACCATCTGATGATAGGAGAGAAGCCGAGGCCAATAGAATTGCCCGTGAGACTTTCATCCCAAGAGCCATATGGAAAAGATCTGAGGCGTATTTGAATCCTAGTAAAGAAACTATACTACAACTCTCTCAGGAGTTGAGAATACACCCAGCAATAATCGCTGGACGACTGAGGCAAGAAAGTGGCAACTATAATCTGTTTTCTGACCTTGTCGGACAAGGTGAAGTAAGAAAACTTTTCAGATCTGAACCTTGAGGTATTTTTGTGATGAATAACCAATACTTTCCAATTCTAAAAGCAAAAAAAGGTGAGCTAGAAGCTCTGAGCAAACTTTCGCCTAGCGTTCTTGCTCGTACCACACCAATTATCGAGCTTGCGAAGTTAGGTGGTAAGCAGTTAGAAACGGCTATAAAGCGTACTAATACACCTTTCAAAGAGTATGTTGAAAAATGCTCTCTTGCTGTGTCAAAAGCCACTCCAAACAAGCAGGTTATTGTTGATATTTTTCAATGGCCGGCGAATTTTACGGTGGAAACTGGCGAGCATATTTTGAACTACAGCATCGACCAACTCGCTGCACAAGGAGTTATCCCTTGCCCGATCATAGGATATGACCGCTGGGAAATTGTAGAATACAAAGAGGCAATAAAGTCGATCAATCTTGGTGAGGGCCAATTCTTTAGCATTCGTTTAGATAGCGTGGCTCTCGAAGATATGCTCGACCCTGAATACTTCAATGAAATACTTGAAGATATTTCTGCCGAGACTGGATTAGATCCAGCCTCTACTCCTGTCATAATCGACTTGGCAGACATTTCGAATAAGTCTGTAAGTGATGCGATTGAAACAATACAGCAAGCTTACGAGCATATGCGTTCATTGGGATTTACTTACATAATAGCGATTGGTAGCTCTATTCCAGCATCGGTTAATTTAGCCGTCAAAACAAAAGATTCTTCTGGGACTATATTCAGAAAGGAAATTTTAGCTTGGAAAGGTTTTTTGCAGGCGTTCCCCAAAGCAAGCCTGTATTTTGGTGACTATGGTGTTCGTAATCCTAGGGCAGCGGAGAACATTATTGCACCTGATATGAATGGCAAAATACGTTATACCATTGAAAACAGCTATTTTATAGCCAGAGGGCATTCGCTCAGGCAGGACAATAAAACGGCTCAAAATAACGTTTTGGCAAAAGCAATTGTTGATTCACATCACTATATGGGAGCCAGCTTTAGTTGGGGCGACTCGCGTATAATGGATTGCAGTCAGGGTCAATTTGTTGGTAGCCCGACCACATGGATTTCAATTGATACTAATCACCATATAAGCTCGTTAACAACTGAGATCTATGAATTTACTAGCCAGCTTGCAGCAACACTTTCTCGAACTGAAAAGGCCTAACCAAAAATAGGCCCAGATATGCTTTTGTCGGGCCTATATCTTATCTAGTGGGTATCCTGCTCCTTATTTGTAGATGTGTTCTAAAGGTTGGAAATTACCTCGTAGGGAACAGTCAACCACTGATTAGTGGGTATTTGTAGCAACCTGATATGCGAGGATAAAAACGCCTTGGCTAACTCCATTGATTTAGGTATTGGTGGCAAGGTAATCTTCATTGTAAGTGTTATTTATTTGAATTTTATATGTTTTTAACTTTAAGGTAATGAATAAGACGGGTGCTGTTGGAACGGCTTGCAGATTTTTTTGATGTAGTGTTAATTTGACATCATTTTGAAAAGAAGAGAAAATACGAGGATAGACTTATCATCCTGATAAGCATATGGAGGTGCTAATAGTGATTACAGTTGATGAAATATATTCATGCTTGCAGCAAGAAGAATCTCCAGTTATTGAGTTTAAGCGTGATTGGTATTGGAGTGACAGCACTCCTTCTCAAGAGCTTGCCCGTCAATGGGGCGAGCTTCAAAAGGATTTGATATCGCTATGCAACGCTTATGTTGGATACTGCGGAGTAAATAGATATCTGATTATAGGATTCAGCGAGACCGAGAAAAAAATACACTCGCTTGATTTATCTGTAATCAAAAAGCTAAAGGATTTGAAGGTTTTCAAGAAAGAGTTAATTGCCAAGCTCGAGAAGCTTGTTAAAAATCCTCCATTGAACTTGGAAATAGAAACTGTTCTGATTGAGGGGCAAACGTTACTCGTTTTTAAAATCCCGTCTCCTACCTCAATCACCGAATTGAAGAATGAGCTGCAGACTAAAACAATTACAATAATGTCCGGCATCATTATTGTTCGTAAAGGTCAAGAAGCAGACTCTGTTAGGGCTGCATCACCAGAAGAAACTAGCGAGCTGATTGCTCAGTTTTCATCCTATAAAGACGCACTCGCGAAACAGAAGCCTAAACAGGATGCGAAGCGTGATCGAAGTATTAAGAACACAGTTGATCTTTATATTGACAAGAATCGGAGTCTAAGTATTGATGAGGGTTATCCAGTAATTGTTAAAGACTGGGGTGAAAATGTCCTTTTTGAAGTATTTAAACTCAAGCAGCAATTCTCTCCTCCGACCTACTTCCTCTACATTCACGAACACGCTGCTCAGAACAAAACTTACGAGTATATTCAAAAAAACAAGCTTATTGAACTTAATGCTACGCTGATTATTCTTACTGAGAGACCTTTGGATCTAAAGGATCTCGAACGTAGGAAAACCAATTTGAAGGCTCGCTTTAAAACGGATCACGTTTTCTTCATCGACGAATTTGGCTACAAAAATCTTTATTCTGAACACATGCTGGAGTATCGGCCTTATCGCGTAGAGAACTATGTTGAGGGGGTCGCAGATATTGGCGGAGACGATAAAAAGAAGGCCCTTGATCAATTGACGGATTGGTATGAGTCTGTCTCCAATCCATTGATGGTTATTAAAGGGTTTGGCGGAATAGGAAAAACAACGCTCGTAAAACAATTTCTAGATAGCGTGTATGATGCAAATGAAGATGCAGGGATTCTTTTTATTGATTCTAATGAAATTGTAGATGAGTTAATAAAAATCGCACGCTCAGATCATAGAATTGATGATATCTATGATTTTTATCTTGCCCAAATGAAAAAGCGGGATTTTGATGGGAAGGGTTTTAGTAAAGAATTATTGAAGCTATCGGTGGATAATGGGAATCTGCTTATAGTTTTAGATGGCATAGACGAGGTGATTGCAAAGCTTGGGACTGGATTTGATGTTTCTTCGTTTATATCGTCGATATCTACAAGTTATACAACTAATCTAGAAAGGACAAAGATTGTAATCACTTGCCGAGATTACTTTTGGGATACTCTTGAGTATAAAACGCAAATTGAAGAGATTACGCTCGAGCCTTTTAGCGAAGATCTGGCAAAAAACTTTTTTGAAAAATATTTCGATGGCGATCAAGCAAAAGTAACTAAGGCCTTAAAAATGGCCTCAGATTTCAGTCTCAATGGCGAAGGAAGTAAGGGTGAGCTAGTATACATTCCTTATGTTCTCGATATGATCGCTTATCTAATCAAGCAGCATTCAGAGTTTCGAGGTAATGAGAAGTCGTCAAGTCATGCAAGATTACTTGTCCACGCAATTCCGAACGATTTCTTAATCCTAAGTGTGTGTGAGCGAGAGGTTGAAAAGCTTGGAAACTTCAGCATTGATAATCAGGTCGATTTCTTTGTTAACCTCTCTACTCAAGAAAATGGTTATGTAACTGACTATGATATCAAAAGTATCTCGCCATGTGAGATAGATGATCAGACAATCGCAAAGCTTAAAGGGCATCCACTGCTTCATCATAATCAGGGAAAATTGAATTTCAGGTACGATTTTTTCAATGAATACTTTAAAGGTCTGTCTATTTACAACTATTTCTTAACGCAGGATAGCCAACTGCTGAATGAAAAGCTTATAGAGCTAATAGGGTCTTATGTCAGGCATGGCAACCAGCTTTGCAGCATCCTATGTAAGAAGCTAGAGTATAGTGAAGAAATCGTCTTCTTCATAATGGAAACCATTGAGCGTCTTCATGCTCTAGTTGAAAGTTCTGAGCCGTCAGAGAAAATCACGTATCTTTCTGCGATCTCGTCGAGTTTTATATTGAATATTGCTCTTTTAATGGAGTCTGGCGATATTAAATATGATATATCATCTGCAACCGAACTGTTGATGACGATATTTGGAGAGTCGTCAGAAGAAGTTAACGGTCTTGTTTTGATGAACGTAATTGCTGGTGAGTCTAAGAAGCTTACTTTTGACTTGAAGTCAAAAACCATAAGAAACTCTCACTTTGAGCGTTATGATTACTTCTGGGACTGCTCATTCGATGAAGTCACTCACTTTGTAAGCTCAAGCTTCTCCCAACTAGAGCCACGGAAAGGCTTGCGTCCACCAGTAGTTCCAACATTTGAAGATTGCGATACTGTTGATATTCAACATATTATCAGTAAAAGAATGGAAGAAGATGACGCACAGCAAGATAAGCTAAAGGAGAAAATTAAGAGAATTTTCGAGCTTTTCAAGGAGCGTGGAAATTTTTACCCTCAGAAGCAGCAGTATATCAATTCGAAAATATTCACAGGTAAAACATTGCAAACTCTTGTGAAGAATGGTGCGATTGAAGAATACGTAGATAAAAAGAAGCCGACGTTGCGTCAATACAAGGTGAATGACGATTATCGCGGTATTCAAAAGTTCGTAGACCAAGGTACGCCTTGTATTGAACTAGAGAGGGTACTCGATTTTTTTAAATGATCGGTTGAATGGTTCTGTCCAGTAAGTCTTGTTATGCTGATTAGTTGCTTTAAAGTCATCTTAATTGATGGCTTTTTATTATTACTATTATTTCGGGATGTTGTTTTTTTGTTTCTTACGGTTTTTTTTGTATTTATTTATATAGTGGTATATTGTTGTTGATTGTCTTCGATTTTTGTTTGTAAGGGGATTTATGGAAAGCATGAGTTGGGACAAGCTGCTGAATAACACCCGTCTCGGTGGTCGGCCTCCTAAATCTGAGCTAGGCCGTTCGCCTTTCCACTCAGACCATGACAAGGTGATTTTTTCTGGTGCTTTCAGACGCCTTGCAAGAAAGACTCAGGTCCATCCGCTCGCCACTAATGACCATGTTCATAATCGTCTCACGCATAGCTTAGAAGTTGCCTGTGTTGGACGCACACTAGGTGTGAGAGTAGGCCAAGAGCTTCTGAATGAAAGACTGATCCCTGAACAACATTCGGCTTCTGATATTGGTGATATTGTTCAAACTGCTTGTCTTGCTCATGACATTGGCAACCCTCCCTTTGGGCACACCGGTGAAGAGGCTATACGTCACTGGTTCTCCAATGATGTCGGGGCAAAGATAATTGAGCGGCTTCCATTCAATGAAGCTGCTGACTTGCGTAGGTTTGAAGGTAATGCCCAAGGGTTTAGGGTTTTAACTACCTCAGAGTATCATCCCTATGAAGGAGGGATGCGTCTAACCTATGCTTCACTTGGGGCTTTTATTAAGTATCCTTGGCTGGCAGGGGATGCTCTTAACATGCAAAGGCCTATTCAGAATAAATACGGTATTTACTGCTCTGAGTTGGGTTTGTTTAATGAAGTGGCTGATGCTACTGGTTTGTTAAAGCTGGGTGATGGTTGGCGGTGTCGCCATCCACTGGCTAATTTGATGGAGGTCTCTGATGACTTCTGCTATGCCATTCTTGATTTAGAGGATGGTGTAGAGATGGGTATCCTTGACTGGGATAAAGTTTTTGAAATTTTATGCCTTGTCCTTAGCGACTACCAGAAGGATCAGCTTGTCAAAGAAATTCAAGGCATGAAAGTTGGCCGTAGGCTCTCTATGGTTCGTGGAAAAGTTATTTCAGCTTTTGTAGATGCTGGAGCGACGGCCTTCATGAATAACCATAATGAAATTATGACAGGCAAGGTGTTAGGTATCTTAGACCTTTGTGATAAGAACGTGCGTGAATGTGTATCAGCCGCCAAGGGTCTTGCTCGTGATGAAATTTTCCAACATCCGAGGAAGGTTGAGTTAGAAATCGGGGCTTACAGCACAATTTCTACGCTTCTTAACGTTAGCTGTTCTGCAGCTTTGGAATATGTCAGAAAAGGCGGTGTGGCTGATTCGAAGACTAGAAGGGTGGTTGAGCTTCTTGGGTTAGACTTGAAGAATTTAGATGCTAGCGGGGCTGTTTCCAAGGAGTACGGTGCAATCATGCAGGTTCTGGATTACGTGAGCGGCATGACAGATAACTATGCCATGCACTTGGCTCGACAGTTTAGTGGTATGGGCGGGGAGCGAATCTAGGTGGCTTGGTTCGCTGGATCGGTGGTAAAGTGGCGTTCTAGCAAAACCTCCTTATTCTTTTTTTGAAAGCTAAGTCTTCCTGATATTGCCAAATAGTCGCACTTATAACTTTTTGGCTGTTGCTTTTCAAAAAATGTCATTTTTGGCTGCAAGGCCTAAGTACAGCTCGCTCTGGTAGCACCCGAACTTGTGCTTCTTGTAGCCCAGGGAGTCGGCATGTTTTGCCGTCCATGGGTACTTGAGGTAAGTCCCCAGAGTGGCGTAGGTCAAACGGGTGCCGCCATCGAACTGGTGGTATTCAAGTTGCGTCAGCACCCGGAAGCCTTGGGCGTTGCCTTCGAAATTGAGAAAATCATTGCGCTCGACCTCGCTCATCGCATCCAGCCAGCCGCGCCCGGCGGCCTGCTGAAACCAATGGCGGATGGCGTCTTCGCCGGAATGGCCGAACGGCGGATTGCCAATATCGTGCGCCAGGCAAGCCGATTGCACCACCATGCCCAGGTCGCTGGGTTCACACCAGTCGGGCAGGGCGTTGCGGATGGTCTCGCCAACGCGCATGCCCAGGGACCGCCCGACGCAACTGACTTCCAGCGAGTGCGTCAGGCGAGTGTGGATGTGGTCGTTGCTGGTGACCGGGTGAACCTGGGTCTTGCGCCCCAGGCGACGGAACGCTCCGGAGAAGATGATGCGGTCGTGGTCCTTGTGAAAGGGGCTGCGTCCGAGCTCTTCCGGACTGTGCAGGGGCTTTCCGAGGCGTTCGCGAGTGAGCAGGGTTTGCCAATCCAAGGCTGATTCTCTCCGTCAGGTGACTGATGGCCTAAGCTTCCGGGTTCAGGTCGGGACGTGCAAGCGGAACTAAAGCCCGGCGGCGTCGATGTCGATGAGTAACAGCCTTTCTCCATGGGCGAAAAACTGTCCGGCGGTCAGGCAATACTGGTTGGTGGTGGCATCTCGGTAAGTATTGGAGAGCGTCAGGCGGCGCTCGTCCCAGCCTTCGGCCAGCAGGTGATAGAAGTATGGGCGCCATGACCAGTTGTGGCCCAGATAGCGATTGTCGGCTTTCCAGCCATTCTGGCTCCATTCCAGGTTCGGCGTCAGTTGTGTGCCGTGTCGATCACATTGGTAAAACCGCAGCAACCAGGGGAAGGCATCGAGCCGGGGCAGAGCGCTGAGCGGTGCGCTAGCCTGGGCCCAGTCCTGCAGAATGCCCATCAGCTCGCTCAGCTGCTGGCGCATGACCATCAGGCGGCCACGCTCAAGCAGTTTTTGCTGGACGTAGCGGTGGCGCAACTGGGCGAAATGGTCGACGAACGCATCGGTGTGGAAGAAGTCTTCCTCGGCCCGGGCGAACAGAAAGCCCTGGACGTAGCGCGAACCGCACTCCAGGGCAAAATTGAGCTGGGCATCGGTTTCCACCCCTTCGGCGATGATCCAGCAACCGGTCTTTTCGGCCATTTGCGCCAGGGCCTTGACCACATCGCAGCTCGGCCCGCCCAACGCTGCAGCCTGAAACAGGCGCATGTCGAGTTTGAGAATATCCGGTTGCAGGGCCAGTACCCGATCGAGCTGGGAATACCCGGCACCAAAATCATCAATGGCAATCCTGGCGCCTGCCCGGCGATATCGCGCGACCACGTCGGCCAGGCGCTGGATGTCGCCACCGAGCTCGGTGATTTCGTAGACGATGCGTTGCGGGTCGACGTCATGCCTGGTCATCTGCTTGAGGCTTGGCAGGTCCTGATCTGGACGCAGGCGATTGACCCATCGTGGTGACATATTCAGGCTCAGGAACCAGTCTGCGGGGGCTGCATGCAGGCGGCTCAAGGCGTGGTCGCGGATCTGCCGGTCAAGGCGACGCAAGGCGGCTGCAGGGATTCTGGGATCGGCAAACAATGGGCCGACCGACGTCAGCTGGCCGTCCGCCTGACGCAGTCTTCCCAAGGCCTCGACGCCTGCGATGCGACCGGTGGCGGTATCAATGAACGGTTGGAAACAGGCGAGCGGTTGCCCGTCGATCACGAGGCCTCCTTGCTAAATTCTTGTTCTGGGATTGTCCGGGTACCTGTCAGGCACGCAGCAGTAGGCACGCGGGGTTGAACCTCTTGTCCAAGAGATCCAACCCCGCATGATGTTGCAAGAATACAGCCAGCTTGCTTAGTGTTTGCGCGATGAGCCCTGCATGACCAGTTTGATCAACGGGCCCAGGGTCGTAGTCAGGCGAATCAGCCGGGTAACGCCACCGGCGCCGCCGCTCTTGGCGCCTTTGCCCGTCAGGAAGCCCAGCAGTGTCACTGCGGCGACGCCCCAGAGCGGCGCATGCTTGATGCCAAACCCGCCTTGAATGCTTTGTGTCATCCCGCGCACTCGGTGCAAAGGCTGCAGCAATTGCGCGGATTCGTGGCGAATTTCCTGGCGATGCATTTCCATGCGCAGGCGGATCAGCGCCTTGCGCATTTCAGTGCGTGAGGTGTTGTGTGGCAGTTCGGGCAGACTCATGGCAACAGGCGCTCCCGGTCATTGGCCAGTTCTTCCAGCGTACCGTGGAATGGCGAGGATTCATCGAAAATCGCTGCCTTCAGGCGCACCGCGCAGAAGATTGCTGCCAGCGTGTAGAACACACAGAGGCCGATGATGGCTGGCAGGCGGTAGGTATCCCAGAACAGGATCATGACCAGGGTCGACAGGCCCACCAGTAACAGCAGGGCAAACACCAGCGCCAGGCCCGCAAACAACAACAGGCTTACGGTGCGGGCTTTCTGTTCCTGCAACTCGATGCCGAAGAGCTCGACATGGCTGTGCAGCAACCCGAGAAAAGCGGCACCCAAGCGCCGCGGTGAGGAGCTTGGGCCCGTCGCGGACGAGCTGGATTCGCCGATCGCCATATCAGCGCCGGGTGGCCAGAAGGCCAATCAGGAAACCCACGCCGGCGGCAATCCCGACCGATTGCCACGGGTTGGCCTGGACGTAATCTTCGGTCGCAGTGACCGCAGCCTGACCGCGCTCGCGCAGGGAGTCTTCGGTCAGTTTGAGGGTTTCCCTGGCGCGCAGGAGGCTGTCGTGAATCTGGTCGCGCAATTCATCAGCCTGATCACCAGCGATGGTTTTGGTGTGTTCCAGCAACCGTTCAGTGTCGCTGACCAATGTTTGAAAATCATTCATCAGTATTTCTTGAGCAGTCTTTGCCTTGATGCTGGCCATTGGTGATCTCCGTAAGTGGCGTCTGTTGCGTTCGAGTATGAGCGGTAAGCGAAGGTTCAGTCCAAATGACTGGTACAGCTTTTGCTTTGCCATGGTGCGCCAGCCCGCGCCGTTGCGCTGTTGCTGGGCATGGTTTGAGCAAAACCATAACTCAAATAATTGAAACCCGCGCATAGGTCATGACCTTGCGCACCAAAACGGCTCCCCAGGCTTCACTTGAAAACCCTGCCGAGGCGCAACTTGGTGCATAAATCTTCTGCGCGAACTGCTTTGGTGCTTTTTTAGCCTTAAGGTCTGCCGATCCCATGGAAAATCTGCAAAGCGCTGTGAACACTCTGGTTCACAGCTCCAATACGTTGTTCATTCTGATCGGCGCCGTCATGGTGTTGGCCATGCATGCCGGTTTCGCCTTTCTCGAGGTCGGCACGGTTCGCCAGAAAAATCAGGTCAACGCGCTGTCGAAAATCCTCAGTGACTTCGCCATTTCGACCCTTGCCTATTTCTTTATAGGCTACTGGATCTCCTATGGGGTCACCTTCATGCAACCGGCGGCGATATTGAACGCCGATCATGGTTATGGACTGGTGAAGTTTTTTTTCCTGCTGACCTTCGCTGCTGCAATCCCGGCCATCATCTCCGGGGGCATCGCCGAGCGTGCAAGGTTTGTCCCACAGCTGTGCGCGACAGCTTTGATCGTGGCGTTCATCTACCCGTTTTTCGAAGGCATGATGTGGAATGGCAACTACGGCCTGCAAGCCTGGCTGCTGGCGCGTTTTGGCGCCAGCTTCCATGACTTTGCCGGGTCGGTGGTAGTCCATGCCATGGGCAGCTGGCTGGCGCTGGCGGCCGTGTTGCTGTTGGGACCACGGCAGGGCCGATATCGCGACGGCCGTCTGGTTGCGTTCGCGCCGTCGAGCATTCCGTTCCTGGCGTTGGGGTCGTGGATTCTGATCGTTGGCTGGTTCGGGTTCAACGTCATGAGCGCGCAGACCCTGGGTAACGTCAGCGGACTGGTGGCAGTGAACTCGCTGATGGCCATGGTGGGCGGTACTGTGGCGGCACTGATCGTCGGGCGCAACGACCCCGGCTTTCTGCATAACGGGCCGTTGGCCGGTCTGGTTGCGATCTGCGCCGGTTCCGATTTGATGCACCCGGTGGGCGCTCTCGTTACCGGTGCGATTGCCGGGGCGCTGTTTGTCTGGTGTTTTACTGCCGCGCAAGTCAAATGGCGCATCGACGATGTGCTGGGAGTGTGGCCGCTGCATGGCCTGTGCGGGGTTTGGGGTGGGATCGCCTGCGGGATATTCGGCCAGGTCGCACTGGGCGGCCTGGGCGGCGTCAGCCTGATCAGCCAGTTGATCGGTACGGCGCTGGGCGTAATCGTGGCACTGCTCGGCGGCCTGGCGATCTATGGCGGCATCAAGGCGCTGCATGGCCTGCGCTTGAGCCAGGAAGATGAGTATCACGGTGCGGACCTGGCGATCCACAAGATCGGCGCGGTCAGCCAGGATTGATTCAACGTTCATCGTCGTCCGAACCTGGATAGAAGTCGTGCAACAGGCGATAGCGATCGCTGCGAACCTGGTCTACCCGGTCCTTAACCTGTTGTGCGGGCAGGCCGAGCATGATCAGCGCGTGGGAGGCGAGCATCAGGCTCGATTCCAGCAGTTCCGGGACGACCTCGCTGGCCCCTGCTGCATTCAATTCGGCGAGCTGGCTGTCATCGCGAGTGCGCACCAGGATCGGCACGCTCGAGTTGAGCACGCGCGCCTGCTTGAGGATGAGCATGGCAATGTCGGCCCGGTCCACGGCAATCACCAGCAGCCGGGCGCGGTCCAGTCCCACTGCGAGCAGCAGTTCGCCGCGGCGGGAGTCGCCGTAGTGCACGCAACGTTCGCTGACAGCGGCCTCCTGTACTCGCACCGGGTCGTTGTCCAGCGCAATGTAGGCTTGATGTTCATGGCGCAGGAAGCGGCCGATGGACTGGCCAACCCGGCCGTATCCGCAGATGACTACGTGACCGTCCAGGCCGGCATTGAGTGCGCTGATTTGTTCCAGCTGCGCTTCTTCGTTAGGTTTGCGATGCAAGCGCGCTGCTATACGCGGCGCTGCGCGCAGGAGCAAGGGCGTCACCAGCATCGAGCAAAAAGTGGCGGCAAGCAGCAGTGCGGCGAAGTCGCCCGCAAGCATTTTGCTCGTTTGCATTTGCGCCATCAGCGCAAAGCAGAACTCCCCGCCCTGGGCCAGCGCGAGGCCGCTGCGCCAGGCGGTTTCGGTGTCACTGCCACGCCATTTGACCAGCAGCGCGACAACGCTGCCCTTGATCAGCAGCAACGCCAGCGTCAACCCCAGGATCAGCAGGCCATGGCTGGCAAATAGCTGCAAGTCGATCAACATGCCGATGCTGACAAAAAACAATCCCAGGAGGATGTCGCGGAAGGGGCGGATGTCAGCCTCGATCTGATGGCGGTAGTGGCTTTCCCCCAGCAACATGCCGGCGAGAAACGCCCCCAGTGCAGGCGACAGGCCTAGCAGGTGGGTCAGCCACGCGGTGAGCAGGACAATCACCAGCGCCAGCAGCACAAACAGCTCTGCGGAGCGAGCCGCCGCCACCTCATGGAATAACCGCGGCAACAGCCAGCGGCTGGCCATCAGCAATCCGACAAACAACACCAGGGTTTTGCCCAACGTCATGGGCAGCGCCCAGTACCAGGGTTGCTCGCTACTGCCTGCAAACACGGGCACCAGTGTCAGCAACAGAACGGCGACCACGTCCTGGAACAACAGCACGGCGATGGCGTTCTGGCCGTGGCTGCTGAATATTTCACCAAGGCTGCCAAGCTCCTTGCTGACGATGGCGGTGGATGACAGGGCCAGCCCCGCACCCAGTAACAGCGCAGGTATACCCGGCATGCCGAACAGCATCAGCAGGCTTCCCAGCAATACCGCACATATCAGCACTTGCAGGCTGCCAAGGCCGAACACCACCTGTCGCAGTGCCAGCATTTTCGACAGGGAAAATTCCAGCCCCAGGGAAAATAGCAGGAACACCACGCCCAGCTCGGCGAGATCGGGCAGCCCTTCGCTTTCATTGACCCAATTGAACGCAGTGGGTCCGATCATCAGCCCTACGCACAGGTAGCCCAGGACCGGCGGCAGGCGCAGTCGCTGGAACAGCGCAATCACCACCAGTGAGGAGGCGAGGATGATCAGCAGATTGGCGAACACGGACTCTCCGAATTTGAAGTTGGCTAATGAAGCGTAGAGGCAAAAAAATACCGAGCATCACTCATATGGCATTTGCCGGGAATGATTTGAGTCAGGGGATTGCCAGGTCCCTCGAACCGCCATTGCCCAGGGGCTGCAGGCTTCGTCTCGACTGACTTGGATCGTGGGCCTAGAATGAACCCCTACTTTGCCTGGGCCCCTCGCCATGCCTCCTGAATGCCAGCTGTTCGGCACCCTTGGTTGCCATCTGTGTGAACTTGCCGAAGAAGAGTTGATGCCCCTGGTCGAACACGGTTTGCTGGTCGAGCTGATCGACATTGCCGAGAACGAGGACTGGGTCGAGGACTACGGCTTGCGAATCCCGGTGCTGCGCCGCGTGGATACTGGAGCGGAGCTGGACTGGCCATTCGATGCCGAGCAGGTAGTGGCTTTTTTGCGTTGAACAGCGCTCCACTTATCGCTCTGCCCGATTGATCCGTTGGCGAAAGCTCGCTGATTCGGTTACTGTATGTGTATACAGTTATTCGGATGGCCTGTCTTGCGGGCGATCCTGCGAGTCAGAGGATGAGTCATGGTCAATGTCGAACAGTTGAAGAACAGCGTGAACCGCATGTCGGCGGACGTGGTGCGAGAGGCCGTTCTCGAACTGCGCCTGGACGGCCTGGTGACCGAAGGGAAGACCCCCTTCAACAAACTGCATTTCAACACCTGTTTCGCCGAAATCGAAGCTTTGTTCCAGCGCGCGGGGTATCACCGGCAGCTGGATGTGGTCGGTTACCAGGGCTTGCTGTACGCATTGTATGACCCTGGCCGGTGGGAGGCGGTCGACGTGTTGCGCTGGCTCAAGGAGTTCACCGAGGCCGCAGCCCGCGACCGGATACCGGCATGAGTAATCTCTTCTAGGATCGTTCTGGCCGCTGCAGGATAATGCTGACCTGCATTAGGGGTCAGAGCGTTCTTATGTCCACTTCATCGTTTTGTGCTGCGCGCACTCAAGCCAGTACTCTGTATCTGCCCCCGGGTGCGTGGCAGACCGTGCTCGACTGCCTGTGCGAGCATTTCAGTGCCATCGGCCGCGAGCAATGGCTCGACCGCATCGCCCGCGGTCGTGTCCTGGATGGTTTTGGGCAACCTATCCCCCTCGACTTGCCGTACAAGGAAGGTCTGCGCATTCATTATTTTCGGGAAGTCGCGGATGAAAAACCGATTCCGGTGGTCGAGTCGATCCTGTACGCAGATGAGCATCTGGTGGTGGCGGACAAGCCGCACTTCCTGCCAGTAACGCCTGCCGGTGAATACGTCGAGCAAACCCTGCTACGCAGGTTGATCCATCGCCTGGATAATCCGCATCTGGTGCCCCTGCATCGCATTGATCGCCACACAGCGGGCCTCGTGCTGTTTTCAGCCCATCCTGACAGCCGCTCGGCCTACCAGTCCCTGTTCCCGACCCGGCAGATCGAAAAACGCTACGAAGCTATTGCTCCTGCGTTGCCCGGGCTGTGTTTCCCGCTGGTGCACAAAAGTCGGCTGGTGGAGGGCGAACCTTTTTTCCGCATGCAGGAAGGTCCCGGCGCGACCAATACCGAGACAGCCGTGGACGTTAGGGAAAAGAATGGCGACCTCTGGCGTTATGCGCTGTACCCGGTCACGGGCAAGAAACATCAGCTGCGCGTGCACATGGCCGCCCTGGGCGCGGGCATCTGTAATGATCCGTTCTATCCCCAGGTGCTCAAGGACGTCGTCGATGACTATGCCAATCCCTTGAAGCTGCTGGCCCAGGGCTTGCGTTTCGTGGACCCGCTCACCGGGCAGGAGCGTTGTTTTGAAAGCTCGCTGTTTCTGGACTGGTGATGACGGTATTGCAGGCATGAAAAAGCCCGCAGAAGCGGGCTTTTCTGTATCGGGCTATGCCGTAAAGATTACAGCTCTTTAACGGTACGAACCTGATCCTTGTTGATGCGGGTTTCTTTACCGTCGAGTTGCTGGAACTCGTAGAAACCGGAATCTTCATCATACTTTGGTGCGTCAACAGCCTGGATTTCGCGACCGTCATTCAAGGTGATCACGGTAGGCGAAGAGCAACCGGCAAGGGTCGCGAGGCCCAGTGCGAGCATGAAAGTGGCGAGGGTCCGTTGAGTCATGAGTGTGTCTCCGATATGAATTCTTTGGTTACTGATCTTGTAGACGTGTACAACGCGCGCAAGTTCCTTGGCTAGTGTCAGTCTGACACAGTGCCGTGGCTGCTTAACAGCTCCGGGGTATTCAGGTTGGCCAGCCGCGGGTCGTTTTCGGGGCATTGCAGGGCGATCGCACCCAGTTTGCGCATTATCCGGCCGGGACTGCGTTCCCCCTCACTCCAAGCCTCATCGAATGCCTGGCAGAGTTCCGCGGGGATGATGCATAACAGCGGTTCCCAATGCTCGCCATGGCGCAGCATCAAGGGTTTTTCGGGATGCCGGCTGGCGGTTTCGCGCATGGCCTGCAGCAGCGCGGCATCAATGCGCGGCACATCACACGGCAAGACCATCATGAAGCGGTGCCGTGCGGCCTGCAGGCCTGCGCGAATCCCGGCCAGGGGCCCCGGGAAATCCCCTTCATCGTCATGCACCAGGCGGTCGGCATAGGGTGCGTATTTGTCCAGATTGCGATTGCAGGAAATAATCAGGTCATCGCTCAGTGGCCGGGTCTTGCGGTGCAGATGCGCAATCAGCGGCTCGCCGTGCCAGTCCAGCAACCCTTTGTCCTGCCCCCCCATGCGTTGGCCGCGACCGCCGGCCAGGAGCAGAATGGAGCAGGGCGGCAGTTGGGTCTCGAGGGTCATGGCGAGCCTTCATGGGGCGGCGAAAAAAGTGAGGGCTGTGATATAACACCGGCCTGTTTTTCCTACAACTGGACGAGCCTATGAAAGCCAAGGCTGATGTACCTTTCGCGCCGCTGAACATTGCGGTGCTCACGGTCAGCGACACCCGTACCCTGGAAACCGACACTTCTGGCCAGGTCTTCGTCGACCGCCTGAGCGCTGCCGGGCATCGCCTGGCCGAGCGGGTACTGCTCAAAGATGATCTGTACAAAATTCGAGCGCAAGTCGCCCACTGGATTGCCGAAGATGTCGTGCAGGTCGTACTGATCACTGGCGGCACCGGGTTCACCGGCCGCGACAGCACGCCGGAAGCGGTGAGCTGCCTGCTGGACAAGCAGGTTGACGGATTTGGCGAGCTGTTTCGGCAAATTTCCGTAGCCGACATCGGCACTTCCACTGTGCAATCCCGTGCGCTGGCCGGCCTGGCCAATGGCACGCTGGTCTGCTGCCTGCCGGGTTCGACCAATGCAGTACGTACCGGGTGGGATGGCATCCTCGCCGAACAGTTGGACTCGCGGCACCGCCCGTGCAACTTCGTGACTCACCTGAAACAGGCGGCTCCCTGTGAATCCCGCGGGTAAGTCCGGCAAGACCGGCACTTTGATGCCGGTCGAAGCCGCACTGGCACGCCTGCTGGAAATGGCTGGCGCCACGCCTATTCTGCAGCGTGAACGCTTGCCCCTGGCCCAGGTGCAGGGCCGCGTTCTGGCCGATGACTTGATCTCAACCCTGGATTTGCCGCCCTGGCCGAACAGCGCCATGGACGGCTATGCGTTGCGCTTGGGCGACTGGACCGGCGAAGCGCTGGTGGTTAGCCAGAAGATTTTCGCCGGTAACGCGCCGCAGCCCCTGCAGTCCGGTACGTGTGCGCGAATTTTCACCGGTGCACCAGTGCCGGCGGGTGCCGACTGCGTCGAGATGCAGGAAAACGCCGAGGTCCAGCCGGACGGGCGAGTAGCGTTCACCCAAAGTCTGAAAGTGGGGCAAAACATCCGTCCCCAGGGCCAGGAAACCACTGCCGGAGAACAGGTGCTGGTGGCCGGGACTCGCTTGGGCCCGATCGAACAGGGCCTGGCGGCATCACTGGGCTGCGCGGAGCTGGAAGTCATTCGCAAGGTTCGCGTTGCGGTGCTTTCCACCGGTGATGAACTGATCGAGCCCGGTCAGCCCCTCGGCCCGGGGCAAATCTACAACAGCAACCGGGTGCTGCTGTGCAGCTGGTTGCAGCGCCTGGGTTGCGAGGTGATCGACGCCGGTATTCTCCCCGACGACCTGCCCACTACCCGCGCTCGCCTCGGCGAGCTCAACGACGTTGACCTGATCCTTTCCACCGGAGGCGTCTCGGTGGGTGAGGCTGACTTTCTTGGAATTGCCTTGCGCGAGGAGGGTGAGCTGACGCTATGGAAACTCGCCATCAAGCCTGGAAAACCGCTGACCTTCGGGCACTTTCGCGGGGTGCCGGTGATCGGTCTGCCAGGTAATCCGGCCTCGACCCTGGTGACCTTTGCGTTGTTGACCCGGCCTTATCTCTTGCGCCGTCAAGGCGTGCAGGACGTAGAACCCCTGAAGTTCCAGGTGCCGGCGGGTTTCGACTGGCCGATGGCAGGCAATCGTCGAGAGTACCTGCGAGGGCGTCTGGAGAACGGCCGGGCGATCATCTACAAGAACCAGAGCTCCGGTGTGTTACGCAGTGCAGCGTGGGCCGAGGGACTGGTTGAGGTGCGGGAGGATCGCACGCTGGTCGAAGGCGAGCTTGTCGGGTTCATTCCACTGAGTGAAGTCCTGGGCTGACACCTGTGGCTGGCAACTAAGGGGTGCGTGTTGCACCCGGTCACCGGGCCAGCATGGTCACCGCTGTAGGACTCGCCTCTGGCCTCGCTTAAATATTTGGTTTTTTTTACGGCTTTTTTGGCCGTGGGCGCGGTCAACATCTGCCATACGGAATCCAATCCTGGGAGTGACTGCCATGAGCGAACGCAAAGCGCTGTTAATTCTGCACGGCAAGCAAGCGCTCAACGAAGCGGTGCGTAACGCAGTTGAAGAGAAACGGCAGCAGGGCTGGGACCTGGCTGTACGGGTGACCTGGGAGGCTGGCGATGCCCAGCGGCTGGTCGATGAGGCACTGGATGCCGGTTATGTGCAGATTATCGCCGGGGGCGGAGATGGCACCCTGCGCGATATCGCCGAAGCAATCGCCAATCACTCGGCAGATGCCAGCCTGGTGCTGATGCCCTTGGGCACCGCGAATGATTTTGCACGCGCCGCCGGGGTACCGCTGGAACCTGGGCCCGCATTGGAGCTACTGGATGCTCCGGCCAGTGCCATTGACCTGGGCGAAGCCGGCTCGCAAGTTTTCTTGAACATGGCCACGGGTGGTTTCGGTAGCCAGGTCACCGCCAACACGTCGGAAGACCTGAAAAAAGTGCTCGGTGGAGCTGCCTATCTGTTTACCGGATTGTCGCGTTTCAGCGAGTTGCACGCCGCCTACGGCGAGTTGCAGGGGCCTGATTTCCACTGGAGCGGCGAGCTCCTGGCACTGGGCATTGGCAATGGTCGACAGGCCGGTGGCGGGCACGTCCTGTGCCCCGAAGCACTGGCTGACGATGGTTTGCTTGATATCAGCATTCTGCCTGCACCCCAGGAAGTGGTCGGCACCCTGAAGAACCTGCTGGCCGATGGCTTCGGTCTGGACAACATGTTCGTGCGCGCCCGCTTGCCCTGGGTCGAAATCAAGGTTTCGGAAGGGCTCTACATCAACCTTGATGGCGAGCCACTGGAAGGCGACAACCTGCGCTTCGCGGCGCGTCCGGCAGCCCTTCGAGTGCATCTGCCGGCGAACTCACCCTTGTTGACCGGTTCGACGATCGTTAATCATCCAGACTGATGATCCGCTCACGCACGGCAAACAGGACCAGCCCGGCCACGTCGTAGATCTGCAAGCGCTTCATGATCTGCGAGCGATGGGTTTCCACGGTCTTGATGCTCAGCCCCAGGCCGCTGGCGATTTCCCGGGTGGATTTGCCGCGAACGATCAGGCGCAGGATTTCCAGCTGGCGCGCCGTCAGGTTGTGGGTCACTGATTTGGGCCTGTTGCCGGGTCGGTGTGCATCGACAAGATCAATCGATCGCATCGTTGTCGTTGCTGATCAGGTTGCAAGTGACTCAGGCATTCCTCCGTTTTGGCCAAGAGCGGCTGCGTTCCTGCTGTTGCGGATGGCGTCCGCGTATTCGGTCGGGCACAGGAGCGGGGCATCTTAATCAAGGGGTCAAGGTCTGCCGTTGGCAGCCGATAAACCGTTTTAATGAACTCACCCGTACAAGCCCAGGAGTCATAATGGCCGGCATTCTCGACACGGTAGATAAACGCACGCAACTGGTGGGTGAGAATCGCCTTGAAATCCTCATGTTCCGCCTGGCAGGCCGGCAACTGTTTGCGATCAACGTGTTCAAGGTCCAGGAAGTGTTGCAGTTGCCAAAGCTGACCCTGATGCCCCAGCGCCACCCATTCGTCTGCGGCGTGGTCAATTTGCGGGGTCAGACCCTGCCAGTGATCGACTTGTCCCAGGCTATCGGCATGCGGCCATTGGTTCCGGGGCCGACCAGCACGATCATCGTCACCGAATACAACCGCTCGGTGCAGGCATTCCTGGTCAGTGGCGTAGATCGGATCGTGAACATGAACTGGGAAGCCATCCTGCCTCCACCGACCAGCGCCGGCCGCCAGCACTACCTGACTGCGATCAGCAAGGTGGATGACCAGTTGGTGGAAATCATCGATGTCGAGAAAGTCTTGGCGGAAATCGTCCCGTACAATGCCAAAGTGTCTCGCGAGAAACTCGAGGACCCGGTGCTTGAGCGCGCAAGGGGCCGTGAAGTGTTGCTGGTGGATGACTCAAACGTGGCCTTGGCGCAATTGCGCGACACCCTGGGCCAGTTGGGCGTAAAGATGCATATCGCCAGCGATGGTCTCAAGGCCTTGAGGATGCTCAAGGCCTGGGCCGATACAGGGGAGAACATGACCGACAAGTTGCTGATGGTATTCACTGACGCCGAGATGCCGGAAATGGACGGCTACCGCCTGACCACCGAAATTCGCAACGATCCGCGCTTGCGCGGGCTTTACGTGGTGCTGCATACGTCGTTGTCCGGCAGTTTCAACGAGTCGATGGTGAAGAAGGTGGGTTGTGACAATTTCCTGTCCAAGTTCCAGCCGGACAAGCTGGTTGATGTGGTGCGCCAGCGATTGATGCTGGATGAAGTACCGGTTTGATCAACGCCAGACACCCGTTCTTTGATTCAGGCCCCAAGCTCGTATAGGGTGACGTTTTTCCCCTCAGGAACCTGGCCATGCTGCATCTGAGCGCACTCTATCGTTACCCCCTGAAATCCGGCAAAGGCGAGGCCCTGCAACAGGTCAGCCTGGACAGACTGGGCGTGGACGGTGATCGACGCTGGATGCTGGTGGACGAAGCCACCGGCCGCTTCCTCACCCAGCGTGCGGTGGCAACGATGAGCCAGTTGTCCGCCTTGTGGAATGCCCAGGGCGGCCTGACGCTTAGCGCTCCGGGGCATTCGACCATTGATATATCCCTGCCTGGCGGCGATGCCGAACTGCGCGGAGTGACCATCTTTAGCGACAGCCTGCGCGTACCCGATGCCGGAGACGAGGCGGGTGCCTGGGTCAGCGAGTTCATAGGCAAACCTACTCGACTGGTACAAATCCCCCTCGATCGTGCCCGTACGACCCAGTCCGGCTATGGCAAGGACGATGATCAAGTGGCTTTCGCCGACGGCTTTCCGCTGTTGCTGATCGGCCAGGCGTCCCTGCAAGACCTGTCGCAACGGGTCGGGCGCCCGCTGGAAATGCAGCGCTTTCGACCCAACCTGGTCATCGAAGGCAGTGACGCATTTGCCGAGGACGGCTGGAAGCGCATTCGCATCGGTGATGTCGAGTTCCGGGTGGTCAAGCCCTGTTCGCGCTGCATCCTGACCACGATCGATCCACAGACCGGTCAACGCAGCGAAGACCGTGAACCCTTGGCCACCTTGCAGAAATACCGGGCCCAGGCTGACGGCGCGATGTTCGGCCAGAACCTGGTGAACGACGGCAATGGCCGGCTGGAAGTCGGCATGCCAGTGACGGTGCTCGAATAACGGCGCTGGAAATAAAAATGCCCGGGTCAGATGCCCGGGCATTTTTTTCGCTATGAAAACCCGCGGTTTTAGCCGCGGTATTCGCACAGGTAAGCGGTATCGACAGCCACTTTCAGCTGGAACTTGCTGTTAGCTGGCACATTGAACTGGCTGCCTGCAGCGAAGGTTTCCCAGTCGGTGCTGTCTGGCAGCTTGACGGTCAGTGCGCCGCTCACGACATGCATGATTTCACGCTGGCTGGTGCCGAATTCATACTCGCCCGGTGCCATGACGCCGATAGTCGCGGGACCTTCTGCAGTGCCGAAGGCGATGGACTTGACGGTGCCGTCGAAGTACTCGTTGACTTTAAACATGGGCGATTCCTCGAAAAGGGCTAAAAAGGGCCGGCCAGTATGCACAAGCCCCTGGGCGCCGTCACCACTCTAGGCGGGGAGAATCAGCGGCAACAGGCGCGCTGTATTGCGTGCGTCCTCGAGTGCCCGATGTTGTTGCCCGGTGAACTGCATGCCCGCCAGTTGCAGGGCGCCGTTGAGGCCCAGCGGGCGTTCCAGCCTGCGCACCTTGGCGAAGCGCTGCTTGAGGTTCATGTGCGGCACCCGACCGAGCAGGCTGTCGAGTTGCAGGCGTTGCCACTCCTGTACCAGCTGCTGGCGATCGTAGTCGCCCCAGCTGGCCCAGCCCTCCAGGCGTGATTCATGCTGGCCGAGCCAGCGCTCGAAGGCAGCCCAGACTTCGTCCAGGGGCTGCGCGGCGTCGATGTTGGCCTGGGTGATGTGCGTCAGTTCGCGGCAGAACGGCGTCAGCAAGGGACGGCGTAGCGGCCGGACAAAACGCTGGAAATGATCGAGCTCGCGACCTTGGCGATCCACCAGGGTGGCACCGATTTCGATGATTTCCATTTCAGTTACTGGCCAACCACCCTCATCGGTGGTGGCTTCAAGATCAATGACCAGCCAATGGGGCATCGCAGGTTTCCTGGTATCCGCGTCCTGATAGGCTTTGAGCGTAGCCAAACCCTGCGGTTCCGCCTAGCGGCTTATTCGACCTCGAGCAAAATCTGCCGATTTTTCACCTGGTCGCCGACACTGACCTGCAGGCGCTTGAGCACGCCGTCGATGCCGGACTTCAGCGGATGCTCCATTTTCATGGCCTCCAGCACCACCAGCAGTTGGCCTTTGTGCACGGTGCTGCCCTCGCTGACCAGTACGTCGACGATGGCGCCATCCATCGGTGCCTTGAGGGTGCCGGAGCTGATACTGGCCTGCGCGCTGACCGGCGCTTGCGTGCGGTCTTCCAGGCACAGGCTGCCGGGACGGGTGAACAGCCACAGGCGGTCGGCTTCGAGACGGTAGGCATGGCGCTGGCGAATGCCGTCGATGTCCAGGATGGCCCAACAGCCGTCGCATTCGATCACGTTCAGGGTCAGGGCCTGGCCGGCGATGTGTACCCGGTAGGGTTGTCCTGCAAGCCCATTCAACTCCACGGCCCAGTCCTGCTCCGCCAGGCCCAGGCGATAGAGCAGGGGTACGCTGGCATTGCTGCGCCAGCCGGCCAGCGGCCCGGCATGCACCCGGGCCGAATGGTGATGGAACAGTGCGGCTGCGATCGCCAGTTCTGCAGCGCTCGGCACCCGCGGGCGCAAACAGTCGTGATCGGCGAAATGGGTCGCGATGAACCCGGTGTTGAATTCACCGCTGACGAACTGTGGATGTTCCAACAGGCGCGCCAGTAGCGCCTGATTGGTCTGCACGCCCAGCAGCACGCTGTCCTGCACGGCGCGCACCAGCTTGCGCCGGGCTTCCTCGCGGGTGGCGCCGTGGGCGATGATTTTGCCGAGCATCGGGTCGTAGAACGGGCTGATATTCTGGCCCGCAATCAAGCCGTGGTCGATCCGCACAGTGCTTTGCAAGACGGGCTCCCATACCCCGACACGTCCGGTTTGCGGTAAAAAGCCCTGGGTTGGGTCTTCGGCGTACAAGCGCACTTCCATGGCATGACCGGTGAGCTGCACTTGGTCCTGGCGCAACGGCAGCGGCAGTCCTTGCGCGACCAGCAACTGCCACGCCACCAAATCGAGGCCGGTGATCATTTCGGTCACCGGGTGCTCGACTTGCAGACGGGTGTTCATTTCCAGGAAGTAAAACCGCCCTTGCCGGTCCAGCAGGAACTCCACGGTCCCGGCGCCGACGTAATTCACCGCGCGGCCGGCCTTGAGCGCCGCTTCTCCCATGGCCTGGCGCAAGGCTTCGGTCATCACCGGGCAGGGCGCTTCCTCGATGACTTTCTGATGGCGGCGTTGAATCGAACAGTCGCGCTCCCCGAGGTAAATCAGGTTGCCGTGCTCGTCGCCAAACAGTTGCACCTCGACATGCCGAGGATCGATCAGCGCCTGTTCCAGGATCAACTCATCGCTGCCAAAACCGTTCAACGCTTCGGAACGTGCGGTGTGAATCTGCGCCAGCAGGTCACTTGCATCCTGTACCAGGCGCATGCCGCGACCGCCGCCTCCGGCACTGGCCTTGATCATCAGTGGATAACCCAGGCGCGCGGCTTCACGACCGAGGCTCGCGTCGTCCTGTTCAGCGCCCTGATAGCCATCGATACAGGGCACTCCTGCGGCAAGCATGGCGATTTTCGACAGCCGTTTACTGCCCATCAGTTCTATGGCTTCGGGGCTCGGGCCAACAAAGGTCAGGCCGGCCTCCCGGCAGGCGAGGGCAAATTTGGCGTTTTCCGAGAGGAAACCATAGCCCGGGTGAATGGCGTCGGCACCCGTGCGGCGCGCGGCGTCGATGATCGCCGCAATGCTCAGGTAAGACTGTTGCACCGGGGCCGGGCCGATGTTCACGGCCTCATCGGCCATGCGCACGTGCAATGCGTCGGCGTCGGCGTCACTGAAGACGGCGACGGTGCGATAGCCGAGGGCTTGGGCGGTGCGCTGGATGCGACAGGCGATTTCACCGCGGTTGGCGACCAGGATTTTGTTGAAGGAGGGCATGGAGTCTTCGCTCTGGTTACACGGTGGATTTTCGGGCCTTTACGCGAGCAAGCCCGCTCCCACAGGGGATCTGTGGCGTTGACGAACCCTGTGGGAGCTGGCTTGCCTGCGATGCTGTCACAGAGCCCATCCTGGTTTACGTTTTTGCACGAAAGCCATAGTCCCCTCGACTCCTTCAGGCCCGGTCACTGCGTCGCTGAACCATTGCGCCGCTTCATCCAGCAAGGCATCAGTCGGCTGTCCGGCACTGGCCAGCAACAGACGCTTGGTCAGTGCATTCGCTCCCGGCGCGCAACGCAGCACATGGGCCAGCACTTCATCGAGCCGCTCGGCCAGGGCCTGGGCGTCATGCTCGACGAAGTGCACCAGGCCGATCTGTCGCGCCTGGGTGCCATCAAATCGCGCGGCCGTCAGCGCCAGGCGCCGTGCTTGCGTCAAGCCAATGCGCTGGACCACGAACGGGGCGATCTGCGCCGGCAGGACTCCGAGGCTGGTTTCCGGCAAACCGAACTGCGCCTGGTGATCCGCCAGCGCGACATCGCTCACGCACGCCAGCCCCAGGCCACCGCCCAGTACTGCGCCCTGCAGCACCGTGATCACCACTTGCGGCGCGTGCTGCACTTCCTGCAGCAGCGCACCAAACGCCCGATTCAGCTCACGAAACCCCTCCGGGCCTTGAGTTCGGGCGTTGGCCATATCCTTGATGTCGCCGCCGGCGCAAAAATGCCCCCCGGCGCCGCCGATCACCAATGCCCGAATGGCTTGGTCCTCGCGCACGCTCGCCAACAAGCCCCGCAGTTCGGCAACCATTTGCAAGCTCATGGCGTTGCGACTTTCCGGGCGATTGAGCGTGACGTGCAGCACGCCGTTATGCAATTCGAGCAGCAACGTCTGGCATACCGGCAAGCGGTTCATTTCTTCTTCCCTGGCAGGATGCCCATGAGTTTGCAGATGATCCCCAACATGATTTCGTCGGCGCCCCCGCCGATCGACACCAGGCGCACATCCCGATAGGCCCGTGCCACGGGGTTGTCCCACATGAAGCCCATGCCGCCCCAGTATTGCAGGCAGCTGTCGCTGACTTCACGCCCCAGGCGCCCGGCCTTGAGCTTGGCCATCGACGCCAGGCGGGTGACGTCCTGGCCCTTGATGTATTGCTCGGTGGCCTGATAGACCAGCGCCCGCAGGCACTCGATTTCGGTTTGCAGTTCGGCCAGGCGAAAGTGAATCACCTGATTGTCGATCAGCGCATTGCCAAAAGTCTTGCGCTCCTTGCAGTACTCGATCGTGCTGTCGACGCAGTGCTCCAGGCCCTTGAGCATGTTGGCCGCACCGAACAGGCGTTCTTCCTGGAACTGCAGCATCTGCATCATGAAGCCTGCCCCTTCGTGGCCAATGCGGTTGCGCTGCGGTATACGCACATTGTCAAAAAACACCTGGGCGGTTTCCGAACTGCGCATGCCGAGCTTGTCCAGGTGCGAGCTGAGGCTGATGCCCGCAGTATTCATGGGCACCATGATCAGCGACTTGTTGATGTGCGGCTTGTCGTCCGAAGTGTTGGCCAGCAAACAGATGAAATCGGCGCTCGGTGAGTTGGTGATCCACATTTTGCTGCCGTTGATCACATAATCGTCGCCATCCTTGCGTGCGCTGGTTTTGAGCCCGGCGACGTCAGAACCGGCTCCGACCTCCGACACGCCGATGCAACCGACCTGCTCACCAGTGATCGCCGGGCGCAGAAATTCTTCCCGCAGTTCGTCGCTACCAAAACGCGCCAACGCCGGGGTGCACATGTCGGTCTGTACGCCGATGGACATCGGAATACCGCCGCAGTGAATGGTGCCGAACTCCTCGGCCGCGACGATCGAGTAGCTGTAGTCCAGCCCCATGCCGCCAAACTTCTCCGGTTTGGAAATTCCCAGCAGGCCCAGTTCGCCGGCCTTGCGAAAGAGCTGGTGAATGGGAAAACGCCCGGCTTTTTCCCATTCGTCGACGTGGGGATTGATCTCGTTGTCGACGAATTGCCGGACCGTGCGGCGCAGTGCTTCGTGTTCCTGGGTGAAGATCATTTTTATTGTTCTCCTGATCGCCCTTTAGAAGCGGGCTACACCAAAACTGTTGGCGTGCAATGGCCGCACTTCGGCCTCGTGGCAGATGTCCAGCAGGTAGCCGAGCAAGGTCCGGGTGTCGCGCGGATCGATCAGGCCGTCGTCCCACAAGTTGGCGCTGCCATACAGGGCAGTGGACTGGCCGTCGAGTTTCTGCGCAGTGACCTGCTCCAGCATGTCGAGCATTTTCGGATCGGGCACCAGGCCATCCTTGAGTTGTTTGGCCTCGGTGACAATGCGCAGTACCTTGCCCGCCTGGGCGCCACCCATGACCGCCGTGCGGCTGTTGGGCCAGGCGAAGATGAAGCGCGGATCGAGGCCGCGACCGCACATGGCATAGTTGCCGGCGCCGTAGGAACCGCCGACGACGATGGTCAATTTGGGCACGCGGGCGTTGGCGACTGCCTGGATCATCTTCGCACCATGTTTGATCACGCCTTGCTGTTCCGACTCGGTGCCGACCATGAACCCGGTGGTGTTGTGAAAGAACAGCAGGGGCGTCTGGCTCTGGTCACACAGCTGAATGAATTGCGCCGCCTTGCTCGCCCCCCTGGGCGTGATCGGGCCGTTGTTGCCGATGAAGCCGCAGGCGCGACCCTGGATCTGCAAATGCCCGCAGATTGTCTGCTGATCGTACTCGCCCTTGAACTCGAGGAAATTCGACCCGTCGGCGATCCGCGCAATGATCTCCCGCGCGTCGTAGGGTTTTTTCGCGTCGTCGGGGATCAGCCCGAGCAACTCGTCGATGGGGTATAGAGGTTCTTCGAACGATGGCCGAGGGGGCATGGCCAGGCGTGCGTTCCATGGCAGCAGGCGCAGAATCTCGCGCACCTGGCGCACGCCGTCGGCATCGTTTTCCGCCAGGTACTCCGCCGTACCTGCCACTTGTGCGTGCATCTCGGCACCGCCAAGCTCCTCATCGGTGGCGATCTCGCCCGTGGCCGCCTTGAGCAGTGGCGGCCCGGCCAGAAACAGCTTGGCCTTGCCGCGCACCACCACCACGTAATCGGAGAGGCCGGGCTGATAAGCACCGCCCGCCGTGGCCGAGCCGTGCACCACGGTAATCTGCGGCAAGCCCATGGCCGACATCCGGGCCTGATTGGCAAAGCTGCGTGCGCCTTCGACAAAAATCTCCGCCGCATAATTGAGGTTGGCACCACCGCTTTCGGCCAGGGTAATGACCGGCAGTTTGTTCTCCATGGCGATCTGCTGCAGGCGCAGGGATTTTTTCAGACCACTTGGGGAAATAGTCCCGCCTTTGATCGCGCTGTTGTTCGCCACCACCAGCACGCGCACACCCGACACGTAACCGATGCCGGCGATCAGGCCGCCACCCGCCGAATGGCCATCCTTGTCATCGTGCAGCTTGTAACCGGCCAGACTCGCCAATTCAAGAAAAGGCGCGCCGGGATCCAGCAGCAGGTTGAGACGTTCCCGGGGCAGCAATTGCCCGCGCTGGTCGAACCTGGATTTTGCCTCGGCAGCCTTGTTCAGAAGATTCTGTTCGAGCTGACGCACCTGCTCGATACCCGTCAGCATTGCGGCATGGTTCTGCGCGAAATGTTGGCTGAAGGGGTCGACCTGGGACTGTATGACCGGCATGGCTTAGTCCTTGTCCTGAAGTACTTCGGGCAGGTACGCTCGGTGAAAGCCGTTGTACGACTCGCTGTTGTGCGCCTTGTGCATGGGCCACGCCCGCCCGCCAAGACTCGCCGCGCCATCGATGCGCAGGGTGCTGCCGCTAATGAATGTCGCCGCCGGGCTGAGCAGGAAAACGATCGCCGCGCTGACTTCCGATTCGGTGCCGATGCGCTTGAGCGGAACATGCTCGCGCAGGGTCGGAATCACTGCCTTGAACGCACCCTCGTAAGTGTCCATGCCACTTGAAGCGATCCAGCCGGGCGCCACCGCGTTGACCCGCACGCCGGCGTACCCCCATTCGAATGCCGCCGTTTTTGTCAGGTTGTCCATGCCCGAGCGCGAGGCGCCGGAATGGCCCATGCCCGGCATGCCGCCCCACATGTCGGCGAGCATGTTGACGATCGAGCCGCCGTGCTTGCTCATGGATTGATTGAACACTTCCCTGGCCATCAGGAAACCGCCCACCAGGTTGGTGCGCATCACGGTCTCGAAACCCTTCTGGTTGATTGAGGCCAGCGCCGAGGGGAACTGCCCACCGGCATTGTTGACCAGGCCGTGGATGGGGCCATGCTCGCGGATCAATTCGCTGACAATATGCCGCACCGTTTCTTCCTCACGGATATCGCACACGACCCAGTCGGCCTGGCCGCCATCTGCGGTTATCTCGCCGGCGACGTTCTCCAGCTTGGCCGCGTTGCGCCCCACCAGCAGTACATGGGCACCCAATGCCGCCAGTTCATGGGCGGTGCAACGGCCGATGCCGCTGCCGCCACCGGTCACGATGATGTTTTGCCCGGTAAACAAGCCGGCTTTGAAAATCGAATCGTAGGCCACGGTGACAGTCCTCTAGTTGACCTGGTCGGCGATGCTTTGCGGCACCGGTATCTGGATTTCCAGCAGCTGCTGGGCGAACGCCTTGCCTTGCGGGTCGATGCGCAGACTGGCCACGCCACCGCCGCCGAGGGCGTTCTCCAGCAGGAAGTTCAGGCTGTGGGTGGCCGGCAGGTACCAGCGCTCGACTCGCCCGTATACCGGGTCGAGAACATGGCTCATCCAGTCGACCAGCACCTCCGGGGTCAAGGCTTCGGCGATCCACGGCAGGTACTCTGCTTCGCGGGCCATGACCCCGATATTGCTGTGGTTGCCCTTGTCCCCGGAGCGCGCAACCGCCAGCTTGACCAGCTCGACGCTGGCGTCGGCCAGGCCGACCGGTTTGGGCGGGTCGAGCGGCACCGGCAAGTCCTGGGTGTCGAGCGTCGCGATGGCGGGCAGGGCACAGGGATGGCGCTGACCGTCGAAGTGAATACCCAGGGTGCACGCGGATTTATCGATCAGGAATGAGAACAGGCGGATCAGCGGGTACACCGTCGGTCGCCCACCGACGATCCCGGTCAACCCTGGCGCCATGCCGGTCGCGGCCTGGGCTATTTCCCGGGAGAACAGGATCAACGCCTGTTTGTCCGGATGCCTCACCGCCAGCTTGATCACCACCTCGCGGGTGTCCTGGCGCTGACCGTGAGAACCGTAGGTGGCTTCGCTGCCGAGCAGTTCGACATTGACCTCGCTGTAGGGCAACCAGCCGCGCTGGCTGAAGATGTCCGAGGTTTTGTTGATAATCGCGGCGCTGACGCGTCGGGCCTTGTCGACCGCATCGATCCCGGCGATCAGACAACTGGCAGTGCAGCGAAAACCGTCGAGGAAGGTGGCGCTGACCTTGTACTGGTCAGTGGGTGGCAGGCCCTTGGCGCCGTGCACCTGAACCCGGTTTTTACCCTGTTGCACGAGCCTGACCCGGGTGAAATCACACACCACATCAGGCAGCAGGTAGGCTTGCGGGTCGCCGATTTCATAGAGCATCTGTTCGCCCACGGTCAGCGGCGTCACCAGGCCGCCGGAGCCTTCGGGTTTGCTGACGATAAACTGGCTGTCGCGGCTGACTTCGACGATGGGGAAACCGATGTGTTCGTAGTCTGGCACCTCACGCCAGTCGGTGAAGTTGCCCCCGGTGCATTGGGCTCCGCATTCGATGATGTGGCCGGCGAGGGCGGCCTGGGCGAGTTTGTCGTAGTCCTGCCACGACCAGCCGAACTCATGCACCAGGGCGGCGCTGACCACGGCACTGTCGACCACCCGCCCGGTGATGATGATATCCGCCCCCAGGCGCAAGGCTTCGACGATGCCAGGTGCACCGAGGTAAGCGTTCGTCGAGACGCACATCGCCGGCAACGGCGCGCCACTGAACATCTCCTGGATGCCGAGGGTCCTGAGCTGCTTGAGCTGCGGTTGCAGGTCGTCGCCCAGCAACACGGCAATTTTCAACCCCACCCCGGCCTTGTCGCAAGCAGCTTGCAGGGTCGCAGCGCAGGCTTGTGGATTGATCCCGCCGGCGTTGCTGATCACCCGAATGCCTTGCTCGGCGAGTTGCGTGAGCAGCGGAGTGAGAACTTCGACGAAATCGCTGGCATAACCGGCCTGGGGATCTTTCATCCGCGCTCCGGCCATGATCGACAGGGTGATTTCTGCCAGGTAGTCGAACACCAGATAGTCCAGGCTTCCCCCTTCCACCAGCTGCGCCGCGGCCGTCGAAGTGTCGCCCCAGAACGCGCTGGCGCACCCGATGCGAATGGTTTCCGGCACAGTTGGCTTCATGCTCACCTCCGTCGACAGTATTGGGAGACTACCGCTGCGAGACTGCTGATTCGCGATTCGAGACTACCAAGCAAGCGCTTGGTTTGTAAATGCCTTGAAATATCTTCTTCCCGAGCGCTTGCTTGGTTGCCGGCGCCAGCTTAAATTGCCCGCGCAAGCCCGCGCAAGCCCGCGCAAGCCCGCGCAAGCCCGCGGTTTCAGCGGCCAGCGGCGCATCTGGATTGATCGACTGTAGGAGAGAATGGGTGGACGAGCAAAAAGCCCTGGGCGTCATGCGCGAACTGGTCGACAGCGGCCAGTTGACCGACCCGGACAGCGCCCGCGGCAAACTGCTGCAAGTGGCCGCCCACCTGTTTCGCAATAAAGGCTACGAGCGCACCACCGTGCGCGACCTGGCCGGCGCCGTGGGCATACAGTCGGGCAGTATTTTTCATCACTTCAAAAGCAAGGACGACATCCTGCGCGCAGTGATGGAGGAAACCATCCGCTACAACACGGCGCTCATGCGTGCCGCCCTCGGTGACGCCGCAAGCGTGCGTGAGCGGGTGCTGGCGCTGATTCGTTGCGAACTGCAATCGATCATGGGGGGCAGCGGCGAGGCCATGGCCGTGCTGGTCTACGAATGGCGGTCGTTATCCGAGGAGGGCCAGGCGCAGGTGCTGGCCCTGCGCGATATCTACGAAGAGCTATGGTTGCAGGTGCTGGGAGAGGCCAAGGACGCCGGTTTGATTGGCGGCGATGTGTTTATCACGCGTCGTTTCCTGACGGGGGCGCTGTCCTGGACCACCACCTGGTTTCGTGCCGGCGGCAGCATGAGCCTGGATCAACTGGCGGACGAAGCCCTTATCATGGTATTGAAAGAGCCACGATAGTGGTGATTTGCCAGTAGCCTCTGGCTAATCGGGCGAAACCGCCTGGCTTGAATGCATAGCGCGTAATTTTCGGGAGTAGGTTGTTTTGATGTCCTCGCCAACACGGACGGCCTTCCGGTTTTTACTGGCGGCGCTTCCCGCATTATGGTTACTGCCTTCCCAGGCGGCACAGCTGGTTCGAGTCGGAGCGGCGCATTTCCCTCCCTATACTGTGCGTCCGGAAATGGGGGCCGACACTGGCTTGCTGCCACAGCTGGTCGAAGCATTGAATGTTGCCCAGCATGACTACCAGTTTGTCCTGGTGCCAACTTCGATTCCCCGCCGCTTTGGTGATTTCAAGCAAGGCCGGGTGGACATGGCGATCTTCGAGAATCCTGATTGGGGCTGGAAGGATATTCCACATGTTACGGTCGACATGGGCCTGGAAGATGCCGAGATTTTCGTCGCGCAACAACTGCCGGACCGCCAGCAAGACTATTTTGCCGAACTTGCCGGCAAACGTTTGGCACTTTTCAGCGGGTATCACTACGAGTTCGCCAACTTCGATGCCGACCCCAAAATACTTGCGCAACGCTACAACGCCTCTCTGACCTATTCCCATGACAGCAATTTGCTCATGGTGCTGCGCGGCCGTGCGGACATCGCGTTGGTCACGCGGTCGTACCTGAGCGATTACCTTCTGCGCAACGCAAAAGTCGCCGCTCAGTTGCTGGTGTCCCAGCGGGTGGACCAGGTCTATCACCATTACGCAATGCTTCGTCCTGCGGCACCCATCAGCGGTGAAGCCTTTGGCAAATTGCTGCAAGGGTTGCGGGAGAGCGGCCAGATGATGAAAATTTTTGCGCCGTACCAAATCGCCGTGGTCCCTGTTCCTGGGGACTGATGGGGATCGCACGTCGGGTATTTTCTGTCTTCGGTTAAATTTCCCTGATCGGCTCACGTCACCTCGTTTAACAGTGGACGACTAACGTGAGCCTGACCCATGCCTGATCTGAACGCTCTGACTGCCCTGGCTCTGCCCGATGGCCGGTGCCTTATGGCGGATGAAACCACCGACCGCTTGAGCCTCGGCTGCGACGGGCAGCCGTTGCTCAGCTTGCGAGTGAACCGCGTGCCTGCGCTGCACGTGGCCATCGAGCAACGTTGCGAACACCCGGACAGCGAAGTCTTGTACCTGGCCTGTTATTGGTTGTTCGCCCGCGATTCAGCCTGTCAGCACTTGACCTGGCACCTTGATGAACTGCCCACCGAGGCACTGCTCAGCGGCTTGCTGGTCACCGGTGAAGTCAGTGGCCAATACCGTTGCGAGCGCGCGCTGTTCTGGCAGTTGCCCCGCCCCTGGTTGAGCCAGGCCAGTGTAAACAGCTACCCACAGCATCCAGTGATCAGCGGCGGCAAACGCCACCCCTTGCGGCCGCTCAAACCTCGGGGCGAGGTGTACCGACGGTTCGATGCGCGGTTGGGGGCATGGATATCCCTGCGCACGGTCGATATCGAACATGACCTGGCGCGCTTCAATCGCTGGCAGAACAGCGCGCGGGTTGCGAGTTTCTGGCAGGAGGAGGGCAGCCTCGATCAGCATCGGGAGTATCTGGCCAAGTTGCTGGCCGACCCGCACACGCTGACGCTGATCGGCTGTTTCGATGACCAGCCGTTTGCCTACTTCGAGGCCTACTGGGCCAAGGAGGACCGCCTCGCGCCGTTCTACCAGGCGGGCGATTACGACCGTGGAATCCATATGCTGGTAGGTGAAGAGCAGCACCGCGGCCCGCACAAAGTGGCGAGTTGGTTATCGGCGCTGACGCACTACCTGTTTCTCGATGACCCGCGCACCCAGCGAGTAGTCGCCGAGCCGCGCGCGGACAACGCGAAGATGATCGGGTACATGCAGGGGCAGCGGTTTCACTGCGAGAAGGAGTTCGACTTTCCGCACAAGCGGGCGGCGTTGATGGTGTTGGGGAGGGAGCGGTTTTTCGAACGGTGTGTGCTGGCTTGAGTTTCAGGGATCAAGGTCCTCATTGATCTTGAGTCAGCCTTAGCGAGCAAGCGGGCTCTCACAGGGGATATGCGCTTGGCATGGGTCCAGGGTGGAAAATCCCGTGTGGGAGTGAGCCTGCTCGTGATTGAGCGCACCGCAATTGCCAGATCTCAACGCCGTGCAAACGTATCCGCGCGACTTCCCGACACCTTGCGGCAATGCACCAGTGCATCGCGGATCATGAAGTTCACCAGGGTGGGCGACACGCCCAGTTCCTTGGCGATGTCTTTCTGCGGTACGCCATGCAGGCGGTACATCTCGAACGCATAACGGGTGCGGCTGGGCAGTTGCGTCAGGGCGTCAGCGATGTTTTCCAGGGTCGAGAAATTGATGTGCGAGGTTTCCGGCGACGCGCCCTGGATCACCACATTCAGGCCTTCCTCTTCCGGGCCGGAATACTTCTGTTCCAATGCCTGCTTGCGATAGTGATCGATCGCCAGGTTGCGCACGATCTGGAACAGGTAGCTGAGTTGTGCCTTGAAGGAGGAGGTGATCTGCGGCGCCGACTGCAGGCGGAAGAACGCATCCTGTACCACGTCTTCAGCGCGTGACCGGCACCCGGTAATGCGTGCTGCAATCTTGACCAGTATCAGTCGATTGTCGACGAATGCCTGAAGTAGCGGTGAATCGCACCTGCTTGTGGATACTTGTTCCGTCATGGAAAACACCCTGCTGCAAATAGGTTAGTGGAGCGGCCTGAGACCCGGGCTGCCCTACACATCGAGCGACAAATTATGTTGAATGATAATGATTGTCAATTGAGAAAGAGAATTAATGCTTCCTGGCGGTGCGTTTTGTGAACTGCGACACGCTGACGCACGCCAGCCCCGTTGGCGATCGCTGCCGACGACTAATTCTTGCCTTACCCCATCCGTTCTCCTTGGTGAATGGCACCGCACACATACAGCCCCAATTTTCGCAGGAACCCCCATGACCGACGCGTTCGAACTTCCAAGCAATCTGGTCCAAGCCCTCCAGCGCCGCGCGGCCCTGACGCCGGATCGGGTGGCCTTGAGGTTTCTTGCCGAATCCCGGGATGAAGCGCTGGTGCTCAGCTATCGCGAGCTTGATGAGCGGGCGCGGACCATCGCTGGGGCATTGCAGCAGGAAACGCAATGGGGTGATCGCGCGGTGCTGCTGTTTCCCAGCGGCCCGGATTATGTGGCGGCTTTTTTTGGCTGCCTGTATGCGGGCGTGATCGCGGTGCCGGCCTATCCGCCGGAATCAAGCCGGCGTCATCATCAGGAACGCCTGCTGTCGATCATCAGCGATGCCGAGCCACGCCTGCTGCTGACCAGCGCCGGCCTGCGCGACGCCCTGGGGCAAATCGAAGGAGCGCCGCCGCTGCTGTGCGTCGACACCCTCGACCGCATGCTCGCCGGGCAATGGATTGAGCCCTCGGTGCAGGACGAGCATATCGCTTTCCTGCAGTACACCTCCGGCTCCACGGCGATGCCTAAAGGTGTGCAGGTCAGCCACGGCAATCTGGTGGCAAACGAGGCGCTGATCCGCCAAGGCTTTGGCATCGATCTGAACCCAGATGACGTGATCGTCAGCTGGCTGCCGCTGTACCACGACATGGGACTGATCGGTGGCCTGCTGCAGCCGATCTTCAGTGGCGTGCCCTGTGTATTGATGTCGCCGGCGTACTTCCTTGCGCGCCCGTTGCGTTGGCTCGAAGCGATCAGCGAGTACGGCGGTACCATCAGCGGCGGGCCGGATTTTGCTTACCGGCTGTGCAGCGAGCGGGTCAGCGAGTCGGCCCTGGCGCAGCTCGACCTCAGTGGCTGGCGGGTGGCGTATTCCGGCTCCGAACCGATTCGCCTCGACACCCTGGAACGCTTCGCCGGGAAATTCGCCACGTGCGGTTTTATACCGGATGCCTTCATGGCGTCCTACGGACTGGCGGAGGCCACATTGTTCGTTGCCGGCAGTCCGCGAGGCCAAGGCATTGGCAGCCTGCGAGTCGACGACCTGGCATTGGCCGCCAATCGTGCCGAGGCGGGTGCAGGCAGCGCGATCATGAGTTGCGGCATCAGCCAGCCGGGCCATGGGCTGCGAGTGGTCGATCCGTTGGCACGGACCGAACTGGGCGACAATTGCGTGGGGGAAGTCTGGGCCACGGGGCCGAGCATCGCCCACGGCTATTGGCGCAATCCCCAGGCCAGTGCCGAGACGTTCGTCCAGCACCACGGCCGCACCTGGCTGCGAACCGGCGACCTGGGATTCCTGCGTGGCGGTGAACTGTTCATCACCGGTCGCCTGAAAGACCTGCTGATCGTGCGCGGCCACAACCTGTACCCGCAAGATATCGAGCAAACCATCGAGCGCGAAGTCGAGGTGGTGCGCAAGGGGCGCGTCGCAGCATTTTCCGTATCAGTGGACGGTGTCGAAGGCATCGGCATCGCCGCCGAAATCAGCCGCAGCGTGCAGAAAATCCTTGCGCCCGAGGCGCTGATCAAGGCCATCCGTCAAGCAGTAGCCGAAGCGTATCAGGAGGCCCCGGGTGTTGTGGTGTTGCTCAATCCGGGTGCGCTGCCGAAGACCTCCAGCGGCAAACTGCAACGCTCGGCCTGTCGCATTTGCCTGGCCGAGGGCAGCCTGGACAGCTATGCACAGTTCCCGTCAGCGACCCCGGCCAACGAGGCGACGGGCGAAGCAGAGTCTGAACTGCAAGGCCTGATCGGGAAAATCTGGGCCGAACAATTGCAGGTCGAGCAGCTCGGCGCCGACGATCACTTCTTCCTGCTGGGCGGCAACTCCATCGCCGTCACCCAAGTGATCGCCCAACTGCGCGAGGCGCTCGGCCTGGAGTTGAACCTGCGCCTGCTGTTCGAGGCGCCAACCCTGGGCGCTTTCACCGCAGCAGTCCTGCAGCAACAGCAGGAGGGTGGCCTGGCCCAAGGCACAATAGCTGCCCTGCCACGCCGCGAAGCGCTGCCACAGTCCCTGGCGCAGAACCGGTTGTGGATCACCTGGCAGCTTGACCCGCATAGCAGCGCTTACAACATTCCCGGTGCCCTGCGCCTGCGTGGCGAGCTGGATGAGAACGCATTGCGCATCAGTTTCCAGCAATTGATCGAGCGTCATGAGGCCTTGCGTACGCGCTTTTTCGAGCATGACGGGGTGGCGTTGCAGCAGGTGGATGCCGCCGCCGAATTCAATCTGCAAGTGATCGATATCAGTCACCTGCCGGTGACCGAGCGTGAAGCCCGTGCCTGGCAGATTCGTGAGGACGAAGCGCGGACCCAGTTCGATCTGGAGAAGGGCCCGTTGTGGTGGGTGACCCTGGTACGCCTCGATGAGCAAGACCATCAACTGCTGGTGACGATGCACCACATCATCGCTGACGGCTGGTCGCTGAACGTACTGATCGACGAGTTTTCGCGGATTTACGCCGCCGCGTCCCAGGGGCAGACCGCCGCGCTGGGTGCCCTGGAGACCCATTACGCCGACTACGCCAGCTGGCAGCGCCAATGGCTGGGGCAAGGGGAGGGTGAGCGGCAGCTGGCCTACTGGAAAGCGCACTTGGGCGATGAACATCCGACGTTGAACCTGGCGACCGACCATCCGCGCTCGGCGCAGCACCTGCGCCGCGCGGCACGCCATGGCGTGAAGCTCGATAGGGCCCTGAGCAATGCCATTCGCCAGACCGCCCTGGCGCATCAATCGACTTCGTACATGCTGCTGCTCGCGGCCTTCCAGAGCTTGTTGCATCGCTACAGCGGCCAGCGCGAGATCCGTATCGGGGTGCCCAACGCCAACCGTCCGCGCCTGGAAACCCAGGGCCTGATCGGCTTCTTCATCAACACCCAGGTCATGCGTGCCGAGGTGGATTCGCGGCAGCCTTTCGTCGAGCTGCTGGCGCAGACCCGCGACGCCGCGCTGGGTGCGCAAGCCCATCAGGACCTGCCGTTCGAGCAGCTGCTGCAAGCCTGTCCCCAGGCGCGCGAACAAGGGCTGTTCCAGGTCATGTTCAACCACCAGCAGCGCGACCTGAGTGCACTGCGGCGGCTGCCGGGTCTGTTGGCCGAAGAGCTGCCGTGGCACAGCCGCGAAGCCAAGTTCGACCTGCAATTGCACAGTGAAGAGGACCAGAAGGGGCGCCTGAGCCTGTCCTTCGACTACGCCAGCGAGCTGTTTGACGCCAGCACCCTCGAGCGCCTGGCCGAGCATTATTGCAACCTGCTTCGCGCGGTTTGCGAGCAGCCTGCTACCGCCATCGGCGACCTGCCCCTGCTGACCTCAAGCGAGCAGGCACAACTGGCGCAGTGGAGCGGTGCCCCCCGCGCGCCGGCCACTCAATGGCTGCCTGACCAGCTCAACGACCAGGCGCGCCTGACCCCCGAACGTACGGCGCTGATCTGGGAAAGCGGCAGCCTCGATTTTGCCCAGCTGCACACCCAGGCCAACCGCCTGGCCCATTATCTGCGCGATAAAGGCGTCGGTCCTGACGTGCGCGTAGCGATTGCCGCCGAGCGTTCGCCGCAGTTGCTGATCGGCCTGTTGGCGATCATCAAGGCCGGTGGTGCCTACGTGCCGCTGGACCCCGATTACCCTGCCGAGCGCCTGGCCTACATGCTCGCCGACAGCGCGGTCGGGTTGCTGCTGACCCAGACCGGAATGCTCGACCGCTTGCCGGCCACCGAAGGCGTCAGCGTCATCGCGATGGACACCCTGCACCTGGAAAGCTGGCCGAGCCACGCACCGGGCCTGCACCTGCAAGGCGACAACCTGGCGTATGTGATCTACACCTCGGGCTCCACCGGCCAGCCCAAGGGCGTGGGCAATACTCATGCGGCCCTGGCCGAACGGCTGCAGTGGATGCAGGACACTTACCGCCTCGACCAGACTGACGTGCTGATGCAAAAGGCCCCGATCAGTTTCGACGTATCGGTGTGGGAATGCTTCTGGCCGCTGGTGACCGGTGCGCGCTTGCTGATTGCCGGGCCTGGCGAGCACCGCGATCCCCACCGTATCGCGAGGCTGGTGCAACAGTTCGGCGTCACCACCTTGCACTTTGTGCCGCCGTTGCTTTCGTTGTTCATTGACGAGCCGCTGAGCGCCGAGTGCACCAGCCTGCGTCAAGTGTTCAGCGGCGGTGAAGCCCTGGCCCCCGAGCTGCGCGACCGCGTCCTGGCGCAGTTGCCCGCCGTGCAGTTACACAATCGGTATGGTCCGACCGAAACCGCGATCAACGTCACCCACTGGCATTGCACCCGCGCCGACGGCGAGCGCTCGCCAATCGGCCGCCCGCTGGGGAACGTGCTGTGCCGGATACTGGACAGCGAATTGAATGCGCTCCCGGCCGGCGTGCCGGGCGAGCTGTGCATCAGCGGTCTCGGCCTGGCGCGGGGTTACCTGGGACGTGCGGCGCTGACCGCCGAACGATTTGTCGTCGACCCTCTGGGCGAGCCAGGGGCGCGCCTGTACCGAACCGGAGACCGCGCGCGGTGGACCGCAGACGGGGTGATTGAATACCTCGGGCGGCTCGATCAGCAGGTCAAATTACGTGGGTTCCGCGTAGAACCGCAGGAGATCGAGGCGCGCCTGCTGGCTCAGGACGGCGTCGCCCAGGCTGCGGTGCTGGTGCGCGACACTGTCGCTGGTGCACAGCTGATCGGTTACTACACCGCTACGCCTGACGCTGAGCCACATGACGGGCATAACACCCGGCTGCTCGCTGCCCTGGTGGCCGAGCTGCCCGAGTACATGGTGCCGGCGCAACTGATGCGCCTGGAGGCGATGCCCCTGAGTCCCAGCGGCAAGCTCGACCGCCGGGCCTTGCCGGAGCCGCTGTGGCAGGTGTGCGAGCATGTCGAGCCGGTGACGGCGCTGCAACAGCAGCTCGCCGGCATCTGGCGCCAGGTATTGGGCCATGGGCAGATCGGCCTGCGCGATGACTTCTTCGCCCTTGGCGGCCACTCTTTGCTGGCCACGCAAATCATCTCCAGGACCCGCCAGGCGTGTGACGTCGAACTGCCGCTGCGGGCCCTGTTCGAGAACAGTGAACTCGGTGCGTTCGCCGAACAGGTACGTTTGCTCCAAATCAGCGGCAACATCAATCGGCAGCCGCCCATCGAGCAGGTTGACCGCAGCCAGCCGGTGCCGCTGTCATATTCCCAGCAGCGCATGTGGTTTCTCTGGCAGATGGAGCCCGACAGCCCTGCCTACAACGTCGGTGGCATGGCGCGACTGCGCGGCGAGCTGGATGTCGAGCGCTTCGACGCTGCGCTGCAAGCGCTGATCCTGCGCCACGAAACCCTGCGCACCACCTTCCCGAGTGTCGACGGTGTGGCTCGACAGCAGGTTCACCCGCACAGCAGCGTGCTCCTGGAATTGCAGGATTTCAGCGCGCTGGCAGACGCTGACCGCGAGCGCCAGGTCCAGCTTCTGGCTGACGCCGAGGCCCATAAACCCTTCGATCTGGAAACAGGTCCACTGCTGCGCGCCTGCCTGGTCAGGACCGCCTTGCAGGAGTACTACCTGGTGCTGACCTTGCACCACATCGTCACCGAAGGCTGGGCCATGGACATCTTTGCCCGGGAGCTCAGCGCACTGTACGAAGCGCTGGTTGATGGCCGCGAATCTCCCCTGGTGCCGCTGCCGGTGCAATACCTCGACTACAGCGGTTGGCAGCGCCAGTGGCTGGAGTCCGGCGAGCGCCAGCGTCAACTCGATTACTGGACCGCGCAGCTGGGCCGCGAACATCCGTTGCTGGAGCTGCCCGCCGACCGAGCGCGGCCACCGGTGCAAAGCCACCGGGGCGAGCTGTACCGTTTTGACCTGCCCGACGAGTTGGCCGCGCGGGTGCGAACCTTCAATGCGCAACATGGCCTGACCCTGTTCATGACCATGACCGCTGCACTGGCCGTATTGCTCTATCGCTACAGCGGCGAGACCGACCTGCGCATCGGCGCGCCGGTGGCCAACCGCATCCGTCCGGAAAGCGAGGGGCTGATCGGGGCGTTCCTTAATACCCAGGTACTTCGCTGCCAGCTCAATGGGCAGATGTCCGTCGGCGAGTTGTTCGAGCAGGTGCGCCACACCGTCATCGAAGGCCAGTCCCATCAGGATCTGCCGTTCGATCATCTGGTGGAAGCCTTGCAGCCGCCGCGCAGCGCCGCCTATAACCCGCTGTTCCAGGTGATGTGCAATGTGCAGCGCTGGGAATTCCAGCAAAAACGCACCCTGGCGGGGATGACCGTCGAGTACCTGGCCAACGATGCTCGTGCAACCAAGTTCGACCTCAACCTGGAAGTCACCGACCTTGACCATCGCCTAGGTTGCTGCCTGACCTACAGCACCGATCTGTTCGATGAGCCGCGCATTGCGCGCATGGCCGGACATTGGCGCAACCTGCTGGAGGCGTTGCTGGCCGATCCGCAACAGCGACTGAGCGAGTTGCCGCTGTTGGCCGCCGACGAGCAGAAAAACCTGCTCGACAGCCTCGGCGTGGAGCCGGGCGAGCATCGTCTGGACCAGTGCGTGCATCACCTGTTCAGTGAACAGGCGCTGCTGCGCAACGATGCACCGGCGTTGACCTTCGCCGGGCAAACCCTGAGCTATGCCGAACTCGACGCCCGGGCCAATCGCCTGGCCTGGATGCTGCGTGAGCGTGGAGTCGGGCCGCAGGTGCGGGTTGGCCTGGCGCTGGAGCGCTCGCTGGAGATGGTGGTCGGCCTGCTGGCGATACTCAAAGCCGGCGGCGCGTATGTGCCGCTGGACCCGGAATACCCGCTGGACCGATTGCACTACATGATCAAGGACAGTGGCATCGGCTTGCTCCTCAGCAACTCGGCCATGTTCACGGCCCTGGGCGAGTTGCCGACTGGCGTTTCGCGCTGGTGCCTTGAAGATGACAGCGCCGCCCTGGCCGATTACCCGGCGGCAGAGTTGCCTCGCAGCAGTTTGCCCCAGCATCAGGCCTACCTGATCTACACCTCGGGTTCCACCGGAAAACCCAAGGGCGTGGTAGTGTCCCACGGCGAAATCGCCATGCATTGCCGCGCGGTGATCGAGCGCTTCGGCATGCGCGCCGATGATTGCGAACTGCACTTCTATTCGATCAATTTCGACGCCGCCACCGAGCGATTGCTGGTGCCTTTGTTGAGCGGCGCCCAGGTCGTCTTGCGGGCGCAAGGTCAGTGGGATGCGCAGGAGATCTGCGAGCTGATCCGTCGCCACCACATCAATATCCTTGGCTTCACGCCAAGCTATGGCAGCCAGTTGGCGCAGTGGCTGGCCACCCGCAATGAAACCCTGCCAGTGCGTATGTGCATCACCGGCGGCGAAGCCTTGACCGGCGAACATCTGCAACGAATTCGCGCGGCGTTCAAGCCGAGCCTGTTCTTCAATGCTTACGGCCCGACTGAAACCGTGGTCATGCCACTGGCCAGCCTGGCCCCGGAACAGCTGGAAGAGGGCATGGGCAGCGTACCGATCGGCAGCGTGATCGGCGCCCGGGTTGGGTACATCCTCGACGCCGACCTGGCGTTGGTGCCCCAGGGCGCGACGGGCGAGTTGTTCATCGGCGGTGCCGGCCTGGCCCAGGGTTACCACCAGCGTCCGGGCATGACCGCCGAACGCTTTGTGGCCGACCCCTTTGCCGCCGATGGCACACGCCTGTACCGCACTGGAGATCGGGTGCGCCAGCGCGGCGATGGGCTGGTGGAGTACCTCGGCCGCATCGATCATCAGGTGAAGATTCGCGGTTTCCGTATCGAGCTTGGCGAGATCGAAAATCGCCTGCTGGAGCATGAGTCGGTGCGTGAAGCGGTGGTGCTGGCGCTTGATGCGTCAAGTGGCAAGCAGCTGGTGGGCTACCTGCTGACGGCGGTCGCCGAGCAGGATGACGCGCAACAGAGCAGCCTGCGCGAATCCCTCAAGGCTCACCTCAATGCCCAGCTTCCGGACTATATGGTGCCCATGCACCTGATCCTGTTGGCACACTGGCCGCTGACGGCCAACGGCAAGCTCGATCGTCGTGCGCTTCCGGCGCCGGACCCGGCGCTCAATCGTCAGCATTACGTGGCACCCGGCAGCGAGCTTGAACTGACCCTGGCCAGCCTCTGGTGCGAGGTGTTGAACGTCACGCAAGTGGGTCTCAACGACAACTTTTTCGAACTGGGTGGCGACTCGATCCTGTCTATCCAGGTGGTCAGCCGCGCCCGTCAGCAGGGCATTCATTTCAGCCCACGGGACCTGTTCCAGCACCAGAGCGTGCAGGCGCTCGCCGCCATCGCCACGCGTACGGAACAGGTGGTGGCCGAACAAGGCCTGCTCACCGGTGAATCGCCAATGACGCCGATCCAGCACTGGTTTTTCGACTGTCAAATTCCTGAGCCTCAACACTGGAACCAGGCCTTGTTGCTGGAGCCGACCATGCTGCTCGAACCCCATTGCCTGGAGCAGGCACTGCTGGCGGTGATCGAGCAACACGATGCATTACGGCTGCGCTTCACCGCAGTGGCTGGCGCCTGGCGCGCCGAACATCGGATCGATAGCGACACCCCCGTGCTGTGGCAGGTGCGGGTCAAATCCATGGAACAGTGCACCGCGCTGTTCGCCGACGCCCAGAGAAGTCTGGACCTCAAGCAGGGGCCGTTGTTGCGGGCGCTGCTGGTGGATGGTCCGCAGGGTCAGCAACGCCTGTTCATCGCCATTCACCACCTGGTGGTGGATGGCGTGTCCTGGCGAGTACTGTTGGACGATGTGCAGACGGTTTATCGTCGATTGCTCGCGGGAAAATCCGTCGAGTTACCGGCGAAAAGCAGCGCCTTGCGCGACTGGGCGGCTCGCCTGCAGGCCTACGCAGGCAGTGATTCGCTGCGTGAGGAATTGGGTTGGTGGCAGGCACAATTGGCCGGGCCGGATGTTGCGCTGCCGTGCGCCCGCCCTGAGGGTGGACGCCAGCATCGCCACGCCGAGACCATCAGCGTACGCCTCGACGGCGAGCGCACCCGCCAGTTGCTGCAACAGGCGCCGAGTGCCTATCGCACGCAGGTTAACGACCTGCTGCTGAGTGCCTTGTCCCGGGTTCTGTGCCGCTGGAGCGGGCACGAGTCGGCGCTGATTCAACTTGAAGGCCACGGCCGCGAGAACCTGTTTGACGACATCGACCTGACCCGCACGGTTGGCTGGTTCACCAGCGCATTCGTACTGCGCCTGACGCCAGGACTTGAGCATGAGCACACGATCAAGGCAATCAAGGAGCAACTGCGCGCCGTCCCGCACAAGGGCCTTGGGTATGGGGTACTGCGTTACCTGGCCGACGACGTCTGCCGCCACGCCATGTCGGCCTTGCCGGCGGCGCAGATCACCTTTAATTATCTGGGCCAGTTCGACCAGAGTTTTGCTGACGACGCCTTGTTCCGTCCGCTGGACGAACCGGTCGGCGCGGCACACGATCCGGAGGCGCCGCTGCCCAACGAGCTGAGCGTCGACAGCCAGGTCTATGGCGGTGAGCTGGTGATGCGCTGGACCTTCAGTACAGAGCGTCACGACCCGCAGGCCATCGCCGAGCTGGCGCACGCCTACCTCGAAGAATTGCAGAGTCTGATCGAGCATTGCCTGGGCGATGGCGCGGGAGGCCTGACGCCGTCGGACTTCCCGCTGGCGAAACTCACCCAGCCCCAGCTCGATGCGCTGCCAGTACCTGCCGCGCTCATTGAAGATGTCTTTGCGCTGACGCCGATGCAGGAAGGCATGCTGCTGCACACCTTGTTGGAACCGGGCACCGGCCTGTACTACATGCAAGACCGTTACCGCATCAACAGTGAACTGGACCCGCAGCGTTTTGCCGATGCCTGGCATGCGGTGATCGCCCGGCACGAGGCCCTGCGGGCATCGTTCTGCTGGAACGTTGGCGAGGACATGCTGCAGGTTATCCACAAGCCGGGCAGCACGCCGATCGAGTACCTCGATTGGTCGGCTGTTGCCCAGGCCGAGCAGGAACCCAGGTTGCAGGCGCTGCTCAAAAGCGAACGTGAAACCGGCTTCGACCTGCTCAACCAGGCCCCGTTTCACCTGCGCCTGATCCGTGTCGGCGCGGCGCGCTACTGGTTCATGATGAGCAACCACCACATTCTTATCGATGCCTGGTGCCGTTCGCTATTGATGAACGATTTCTTTGAGATCTACACCGCCTTGGGCGAGGGGCGCGAAGCGCAATTAACGCTACCGCCGCGTTATCGTGATTACATCGCCTGGCTGCAACGGCAGAACCTTGCCGAAGCCCGGCAGTGGTGGAAAGACAATCTGCAGGGTTTTGAACGGACAACGCCGATTCCAAGCGATCGGCCCTTGCTGCGCGAGCATGCCGGCGACAGTGGCGGCATGGTCGTCGGCGACTGTTACACCCGTCTGGCTGTCCGGGACGGCGTGCAACTGCGCGAACTGGCCCAGGCCCATCAGTTGACCGTCAATACCTTCGCCCAGGCGGCCTGGGCCTTGGTCCTGCGGCGCCTCAGCGGTGATCGCGACGTGTTGTTTGGTGTCACGGTGGCCGGCCGTCCGGTGCAGATGCCGGCAATGCAACGCACGGTGGGGCTGTTCATCAACAGCATCGCGCTGCGGGTGAAGATGCCCGGGGACGATCAGCGTTGCAGCGTTCGCCAATGGCTTGGCGAGTTGCTCGACAGCAATATGCAGCTGCGTGAATACGAGTACCTGCCGCTGGTGAACATCCAGGAACACAGTGAGCTGCCCAAGGGCCAGCCGCTGTTCGACAGCCTGTTCGTGTTCGAGAACGCGCCGGTCGAAGTCTCGGTTCTGGACCGCGCGCAGAGCCTCAATGCCACGTCGGACTCAGGCCGTACGCACACCAACTTCCCCCTGACGGCGGTGTGTTATCCGGGGGACGACCTGGGCTTGCATCTGTCGTACGACCAGCGATTCTTCGATGAAACCACGGTCGAGCGCATGCTCGCCGAGTTCAAGCGCCTGCTGCTGGCACTGGTACAGGGTTTCCATGGTGACATGGCGGATCTACCGCTGCTGGGCACCGAGGAACGGGATTTCCTGCTCTACGGTTGCAACCAGAGCGCCCATGAGTATCCGCTGGAGCAGAGCTACGTGGCGCTGTTCGAAGCGCAGGTGGCCCGGCATCCGCAGCGAGTGGCGGCCAGCTGTCTCGATCAGCGGCACACGTATGCCGAACTGAACGTGTGCAGCAACCGGCTCGGTCATGCACTGCTGGCGGCCGGGGTGGGGCTGGATCAACCGGTGGCCCTGCTGGCCGAACGCGACTTTGCGTTGCTGGGCATGATCATCGGCAGCTTCAAGGCGGGTGCGGGGTATCTGCCGCTGGATCCGGGCCTGCCGAGCCAACGCTTGAGCCGTATCCTCGATCGCAGCCGCACGCCGTTGCTGGTGTGCACCCAGGCTTGCCGGGAGCAGGCCGTTTCGCTGCTGGATTCATTCAGCTGTGCGCATCGGCCCAAGCTGCTGGTCTGGGAAGAGGTGCAGGCGAGCGCTGCATCGGTCGCCAATCCCGGGATCTCCAGTGGACCGGATAACCTCGCTTACGTGATTTACACCTCCGGTTCCACAGGTCTGCCCAAGGGCGTGATGGTCGAACAGCGCGGCATGCTCAACAATCAGTTGAGCAAGGTGCCGTACCTGAACCTGGGCGAGGCCGATGTGATCGCGCAGACCGCTTCGCAAAGCTTCGATATATCCGTCTGGCAGTTCCTCGCGGCACCGCTGTTCGGTGCACGTGTGGACATCGTGCCGAACGCCATCGCCCATGATCCGCAGGGATTGCTGGCACACGTGGTCGCCCAAGGCGTCACCGTGCTGGAAAGCGTGCCGTCGCTGATCCAGGGCATGCTCGTTCAAGCACACATGAGCCTCGATGGCCTGCGCTGGATGCTGCCGACCGGTGAAGCCATGCCACCTGAACTGGCCCACCAATGGCTGCTGCGTTACCCGCAAGTCGGCCTGGTGAACGCGTATGGCCCGGCGGAATGTTCGGATGACGTGGCGTTTTATCGAGTCGACCTGGCCTCGACCCGCAGCAGTTATCTGCCGATCGGCATGCCAACCGACAACAATCGCCTGTACCTGCTCGATGGCGCGCTGGAACTGGTGCCCTTGGGTGCCGTAGGTGAATTGTGTGTCGCCGGCACAGGGGTTGGCCGCGGGTATGTGAGCGATCCGTTGCGCACTGCCCAGGCATTTGTGCCCAACCCGTTTGGCGCGCCGGGGGATCGTCTGTACCGCACCGGCGACCTGGCCCGCCGCCGCAGCGATGGGGTGCTGGAGTACGTCGGGCGAATCGATCATCAGGTGAAAATTCGCGGCTATCGCATTGAGTTGGGTGAGATCGAGGCGCGCCTGCACGAACAACCAGAAGTGCGGGACGCTGCGGTGGGCGTGCAGGAGGGCGCCAATGGCAAGCACCTGGTGGGTTATCTGGTAGCGGCGGATTCGGCGCTCAATCCCGGCGAACGCCTGGAGCGCATCAAGCAGCGTCTGCGCACCGAACTACCGGAGTACATGGTGCCGCTGCACTGGCTGTGGCTGGAGCACATGCCGCTTAATGCCAACGGCAAACTGGATCGCAAGGCGCTGCCGGCACTGGAAATCGGTCAGTCGCAGAGCCAGGACTACCAGGCGCCGCGCACTGAGCTTGAGCTGAAGCTGGCGGATATCTGGGCGCAGGTGTTGAAAGTCGACAGGGTGGGTATGCGCGATAATTTCTTCGAGTTGGGCGGGCATTCGCTGCTGGCCACGCAGATTGCTTCGCGGGTGCAGACAGCCCTGCAGCGCGAGGTGCCGCTGCGGGCGATGTTCGAGTGCAGCACGGTTGAGGACCTGGCCGAATACATCGATGGGCTGGCGGCGAGCGATATCACCGAGGAGAAGGTGGATCGGTTGACCGATCTGATGGCGGAGCTTGAGGGGATGTGACGGCTTGGAATACTTGGGATTGCGGGAGCAAAGCTACCTGTTACGGCGACGGAGCCAACCTGGAAACCGGTTATCACTGGGCGAGGGACTGTCAGTGGATGGCCAAAAGTTGCCTGAGGCCAGATGCAGCGCAGACGATCGTTGCGCAATCATCCCATGAGTGCTTAGCGGAACACTGCGCTGGGCGCCGGGTTGATCAACGCCGTCAACACATGATCCTGCCAGCGTCCAGCGATACTCAGGTAGGCCTTGGCGTAGCCCTCGCGTTCAAATCCCAGACGTTCCAGCAGCCGCGCACTGCGTTCATTGCCAGGGATGTAATTAGCCATGATCCGGTGCAGTTGCTGTTCTTCGAACATGTAGCGGATGCCCGCTTCCAGTGCTTCCTGCATCAAACCCTGGCCTTGGTGGGCTTCGTCGATGTGGTAGCCGAGATAACACGCCTGGAACGCGCCGCGAGTGATGCCGCTGAAGTTGCACGCGCCGATCATCTGGCCGTCGTCCGTATCCAGCAGTGCAAAATGCACCGCCAGGCCGGCGGCGAAAGCGCTGGCTTGCACCTCAAGGCGTGGTCGGATGCGTTCGGCGCTGTAGTAGTCAGTGGGGCGAATCGGTGACCAGCGGGCCAGATGCCTCTGGTTGCGCCGGTAGAAGTCGCTTTCCAGCGCCGCCTGTTCAGGATCGAGTACCGCCAGCGTCAGGCGTTTACAGGGCAGGGACAACAGCGGCATAAAGCGCTCCGGTTGGCATGGATCGTCACGTAAGCATTACGTGACCAGCGGAAAAACTCAAACTGCCAGCGGCAATGTCACGATAAAGGGCTGCCCTGGCCATCGCGGTTGAAGCCGTTGGCATGCACGTCTTGTGCAAACGGCTCGAAGATAAACGGCAGGGCCTGGGCGCAGATGCCGATGCTGTCATCGTAAGTACTCATCTCCAGCACATCGGCCGTGGCCCCGATCGATGGAGTGACATGACACCCCCGGCAGTGTGTATTTGGCCGCATTACCCAGTAGGAGATGTGACCCCGTGACGGAAGTAGTAAATGGGCGAACTCATTGAGTCCGCGGCCAACGGACTCTTACTTCGGCCCCAAAATCTTCACCAGCTTATCCGGCGACGGCGCGCCCTGCTGCTGTTGCAACTCACCCTTGTCGTCCATATAGAAAATCGCCGGGGTGGCCGACAATTCCAGCTCTTCCATCAACTGCATGTTCGCCGCGAGCTTGGCCTGGATCGCCGGTGGAACATCCTTCAAGGCCTTGAGCGAGCTGGCCTTGCCGGCTTTTTCGTGGTCTGCCAGGGCCTTTTGCGGGTCCTTGGCGGCCAGCAGCGCTGCGGATTTGCCCGGGCTGTCCTCGCGAATGATGCCGACCATGATATGGCGCAGTTGCACTTTGCCGGCTTTCACCCAAGGCCGCGCCTGCTCCCAGAACATGTTGCAGTAAGGGCAATTCGGGTCGCTGAACAGGTACACCACGCGCGGTGCGTCCTTGTTGCCGTCGGCAATCCAGTTGCTCGCTTCCATCTTGCCCCAGACTTCCTTGGACATCGGCGCGTAAACCAGCTTTTGCAGGGGGGCTGTGCTGAGGTCATTGCCGTCGGCGTCATACAGGTTGCCCAGCAGCACGTGTTTGCCATCCGGGGTCAGGTACAGGGCCATGCCACGGTTCTGGTACTGCGCGGCGTAACCGCGCAGGCCGTCCGGTGCGTCGAACTGGCCGACGATTTTTGCGCCCTTGGCTTCTATTTTCTTGATCGCTTCAGGCAACTCTTCGGCAGCCTGCGCGAATGGCAGGTGCAGCAGGGCAGTGCCCAGGGTCAACGTCAGCAGGTGGCGGAGGCGGGGCATGGCAGTTTCCTTGAAGAAGTGGCGGAACCAGGGCTGTCGAAGTTTTCCAGGGCGCGGGCCAGGCTGGCTTCCGACAGTTCGCCCAGATGGCTGCCCAACAGGCGGCCCTCATTGCTGTAGAACAGCGTAGTCGGCAAGGCCATGGAGCCCACCGCCTGACCCAGGCGGCCACTGCCATCGAACAATACGTTGGACAGGCTCAGGCCCTGGGTTTCCAGGTAAGTACTTACGCTTTGCATGCTTTCGGCCTGATTGACGAACAGGAAAGTCAGGTCCGGACGCTGTTGCTGGGCATTTTCCAGCACCGGCATTTCCCGGCGACAGGGCGGGCACCAGGTGGCCCAGAGATTGATCACCAGCGGACCCCCTTTGTAATCCTCCAGTCGCACGGTTTCCCCGGCCGCATTGCGCAGGGTGATTTCCGGCAGGCGCGTGCCTTGTTCGTAGATGGAGAGGGAAAAAGTAGCGAGCAGCCAGAACGCCAGGCCGCTACCCACGCCAAACCCCAGGGGGCGACGCAGTCCCGGGCGGCGCCAGCCCCGGTAGAGGGCAACGAGCAACAGCGCGATCACCCCCGGCCAGGCGAGGAAGCCGCCGTCACGCAGGTCGATGACTTGCCAGAGATCGTTACGATAATGCTTCCAGTAGAGCGCCACGAAACCGATCCGCGCCGCCAGCATACCGATCAGGAACAGGCTGAACAGCACCGACTCGGGGTTTTCGCCACCGCGCCTGGCCGCTCGCCAACCCACAAAGGTCGCCAGCGCCAGGGCACCGATCAGCAGCAGGTGATTGAGCGCAATGGCAAACGTGCCGAGGGTGAGCGTCAGCATTAACGGGCCTCTCGGGTGAGGTTCCAGCGTTGCAGGAATGTGGCGGCATCAACTTCGCCGGTAATGCGCTGGCTACGTCGCTCCTCGCCGTCGGTGCCGATCCACAGCAGGCTCGGTGGCCCTGGCACCTTGTATCGACCGAGAAGTTCGCGACTGGCGGCGTTATCGGCGGTTACGTCCAGACGCAGCAAACGTACGTCACTGAGTGCCGCGAGCACCTGCGGCTGGCCGAACACGCGTTTTTCCATGATTTTGCAGGCCACGCACCAGTCGGCGTAATAGTCGAGCAACACCCATTGACCTTGAGCCTTGGCCGCATCCAGTTCCCGTTGCAGCGCAGCCGGGTCCTTGATGGTGGTGAAGGCCTCGTGGCCAACCGGGCGGGCGATGCTGGTCGAATTTGCCGTGCTGTAGACCTGTAATGGCTTGAACAGGTCATCACTGCCGCCGGCGGCACCGATCAGCAGCAGGCTTCCCCACACCCCCATCAGCAAGGAACTTGCGCCGAACAGCTGGGCAACCCGGCCGAAACCTTCCGATTGCTTCCAGGCGCTGTAGGCCGCGATCAACAGTAATGCTCCACACAGCCCGACCCACAGTGATTCATCCAGCACCGGGCGCAGCATCAGCAGGGCAGTGGCGAGGAACAGGAAGCCAAACACGCCTTTGAGCAGGTTCATCCAGGCGCCTGGCTTGGGCAGGAAGCGATTGCCAACCGTCACCAGCAACAGCAGCGGGATCCCCATGCCGATGCCCATGGCGAACAGGATCAGCCCGCCATGCAAGGCGTTGCCGCTCTGCGCGATATAGAGCAGGGCGCCGGCCAGGGGCGCGGTCATGCAAGGTCCCACCAGCAGCCCCGACACCGCACCCAGCACGCCGGCGCCGATCAGGCTGCCGCCACGCTGGTTGCGCGATACATTTTCCAGGCGGTCACGAATGGCCACGGGCAGTTGCAATTCAAAAAAACCGAACATCGGCAACGCCAGCAATACAAACACGGCGGCGAAGGTGCCCAGCAGCCAGGGGTTCTGCAGCAAGGCCTGCAGATTGGCGCCAAGCATCGCTGCCAATACGCCCATCGCGGCATAGACCAAAGCCATGCACACCACATAACTGCCGGCGAGGGCGAAGCCGCGTCGAGGGCTGGCGCCGCTGCCGACGACCAGCCCTGCAAGTATTGGCAACATCGGCAGGGTGCAAGGGGTGAATGCCAGCAGCAGGCCCAGGCCAAAGAACACCAGCAGGCTCCAGCCCAGCGCCCGTTGTTGCAGGCCGCTGGCCAGGGCCTGGTCCGGCGCTTCGGCGGCGGCAGGGGCAACGACTGTCCCCCCCAGGTCGACGACCTGGGTTTGCGGCGGATAACACAGGCCGGCATCGGCACACCCCTGGAATCCTACTTTCACCTGGCCGGTGGCACCGGCCGGTATTTTCAGCTCAAGGCCCTGGCGGTACACCTGCTGCTCACCGAAAAATTCATCGCTGTGAGATTCCCCAGGGGGCATCGCTGGCTTGTGCTCTGGCGGCAAACCGTCGAACTTCAGACGCTGCTGGTACAGATAGTAGCCATCGGCGATCTGCCAAAAAAGTTGGGTTTCACCGGACTCCAGGCGCTCGGAAGTGAAGATGAACGCCTTGGCTACAGGAAGGAAGTCCGGTTTGGTCGCGAATGGATCGTTGGCGGCCTGGGCCATGCCCGATATCAGGAGAACGAAAAGCAGTAAAATTCGACGCATGGGTAAGCCTTATCCCTGTGCAAGTGGGGGCAGGATGAGAGACGGCGATTAACCGATGATTAACCGCCACGGCCTTGTCGCAACGGCGCTTGCGGCATAATGTCGGCTTAATCGGCTACAGGCCTAATTGGTTTCTTTTCAGGTACTCACTATGCACGTACTGGTTTGCGAAGACGATGAGCTGATCGCCAGCGGCATAGTCGCCGGCCTCACCGCCCAGGGCCTGACCGTGGAGCACGTGGCTACCGCATCGGCTGCCCGGGCGATGCTCAAGGTTGCCGAGTTCGACGTCATGGTGCTCGACCTTGGCCTGCCCGATGAGGACGGCCTGAAGCTGTTGCAGCAGTTGCGTCACAGTGGCCTGGAGATTCCGGTGCTGATCCTCACCGCCCGGGATTCGGTCACGGACCGGGTCGATGGGCTGCAAGCGGGCGCCGACGATTACCTGCTCAAACCGTTCGACCTGCGTGAGCTGGCCGCGCGCCTGCACACCTTGTTGCGGCGAGTGGCGGGGCGCAGCGTCAACCTGATCGAGCATGGCGCGCTGACCTACGATCCGAGTAGCCGCGAAACCACCCTGGGCGGCCAGCCGGTCGACTTGTCACGGCGTGAGCAATCGCTGTTGCAGGCGCTGTTGCACAACCGTGGCCGGGTCCTGTCCACGGAACAGCTCAAAGACAGTGTCTATGGGTTCAACGATGAGCTGGAAAGCAACGCCCTGAACGTGCACATCCATCACCTGCGGCGCAAACTCGGTAACGGCATCGTCGAGACCGTACGCGGCCTGGGTTATCGGCTGGGGCCGGCAGGCAGTGGAGATCGTTCGAAGTGATGAGCCTGCGCCTGCGCCTGAGCCTGACCCTGGGCGCCGCGTTCGCGCTGATCTGGGCGCTGGCGGCCGCCTGGATGCTCAGCGACCTGCGCAACCAGATGATGTTTTCCCTCGACCAGCGCCTGGTGGCGTCGGCGCGCATGGTCGCCGGGCTGATGGAGCAACTGCCGGCGCTTCCGAGCAAGGGCGAGGGCACCCATTTCAGTGCCGAGCAACTGAACATCCCGGGCGGCATGGCCTGCCAGGTCAGTTCACTGCGCGGCGAGATCCTGGCTCGCAGTCACACCGATCCGCAACAGACCCTGGAAGCCGAGCAACTGGGTTTTCATGACCAGATGATCGATGGTGCGCCCTGGCGCAGTTTCACCCTGGTTCGGGGAGATCTGCGCATCACCACCGCCGACCGGCAGATCGAGCGCGAAGCCTTGAACATGTCGATCCTGCTGGCGGCATCGGTGCCGGTCGGCGTGGCGTTGCTCGGTTGCCTGTGCCTGCTGTGGTTGGGGATCGGCCAGGGCCTGGCGCCGCTCAATCGCATGCGTGATGCCCTGATGCGGCGTAGCGCCGACTCCCTGGAACCGCTGCAGATCCAGCCGCTGCCCAGCGAATTGCAGCCGTTGCTCGACACCCAGAATCAGTTGCTGCAACGGATCGGCAAGACCATCGAGCGCGAGCGGCGCCTGACTGGCGACGCGGCCCACGAATTGCGTAGCCCGCTCACGGCGATCAAGACTCACCTGCAGGTCGCGCGCATGACCGAGGGCGCCGCTCGGGACCAGTCCCTCGCCCGGGCGGAGGAGGGGGCTGACCGTCTGCACCGCACCCTCGAACAATTGCTGTTGCTGGCGCGGGTCGAAGGCAGTCTGTCGTTCGATGACGGTGTGCAATGCAATGCCGAGCAGGTGGCCAGGCTGGCGATCCAGGACGCCGGCAGTGGCGATCGCCAGCGCATCCGCTTCAAGGCGCCCGCAAGGCTTTCAGCGGCGCCGGTGCAAATGCCGGCGGTGCTGTCGATTGCCGCACTGCGTAACCTGCTGGACAACGCACTGCGCCATACCCCTGGTGATGGTCCGGTGGACTTGAGCGTGGAAACCGTCGAAAACCGCGTGCAGTTCGTGGTTCGCGATCATGGCCCTGGTATCGCCGAGGATGATTTGCAACATCTTACCCAGCGCTTCTGGCGCAATGGCCAAAGCACCGGCTGTGGCCTGGGGTTGGCGATTGTCCAGGCAATTGTCCAGCGCTGCGGTTGCACGCTGAAGTTCGACAGCAAGCCGGATGGCTTGCGGGTTGAACTGACGATGCCGTTGCAGCCGGTCTGAGAAGGCGTGGTTACACATCAAAAGTAACGTCTATCCGATAGGCATCCCGCCCCCTTAGCGCTATCGTCCTCGCCGGCTTTGACTCAATGGATTGAGGTACTGGCGCCATGGAAACATCCCTGCATGTCTGCAAGGCAACCCCCGCCGATGCCGGCATCATCTGCCGGATAGTCGAACGTTCGATCCGCGTTGGCTGCGCCATTGATCACCGCAACGATCCACGCATCGTTGCCACCTGGACCCACAGCAAAACCGTCAGGCATGTCATGGCCTGGCTGGCTGACCCGCGGTTTTACCTCAATATCGCCTTGCTACAGGACAAGCCAGTGGGGGCCGCCATGGCTGCGATCAGCGGCAAGTTGGCGTTTTGCTACGTGCAACCGGAATGGTTTCGGCGCGGCGCGGGCCAGGCGCTGGTGGGTGACCTGGAAAGCTGGTTGATCAGTCATGGCCTGTGCCACGTGCAACTCAACAGTACGCTCACTGGCGAGGGGTTCTACCGGCATCTGGGATACCAGCCCTGCGCCCCGACCTTCAAGGTTGCCGGTCTGCAGGCCATTCCCATGCGCAAAGGGCTGTTGTTGCCTGCTGCAAAAGCTGACCAAGGGTCTAAATCCTCAGCCGCCTGAAGCGTTTCCACAACAGGAAAACCTTTTTGAGGGGTCGAGAGATGTCAGTCGCTACCAGCCTTGTGCAAGATCAGTCGGCGCGGGTCGCTCCGGCGCCGGCCGAAACGCTTTATCAGTTCAACGAGTCGCCGTTGCTGGCGCGACAGACCCGGCAGGAGTCTAACGCCCGCAGCTATCCACGGCGCATCCCCCTGGCGCTCAAGCGGGCCAAGGGTATCTATGTCGAGGACGTTGAAGGCCGCCGTTTCATCGACTGCCTCGCCGGCGCAGGCACGCTGGCGTTGGGGCACAACCACGCAGTAGTGATTGAGGCGATCCGGCAGGTGCTGGCCGATGAATTGCCGTTGCACACCCTTGACCTGACGACTCCGGTCAAAGATCAATTCGTCCAGGACCTGTTCGCCCTGCTGCCACAGGGGTTGGCTGGCGAAGCGAAAATCCAGTTCTGCGGACCCACCGGCACCGACGCCGTGGAGGCGGCGTTGAAGCTGGTGCGCACCGCCACCGGTCGCAGCACCGTGTTGTCCTTTCAAGGCGGCTACCACGGCATGAGTCAGGGCGCGCTCAGCCTGATGGGCAGCCTGGCGCCGAAAAAACCCATGGCGGCCTTACTCGGCAGCGGAGTGCAATTCATGCCCTATCCCTACGACTACCGTTGCCCGTTCGGGCTCGGCGGCGCACAAGGGGTCAAGGTCAACCTGAGCTACCTGGAAAATCTGCTGAGTGACCCGGAAGCCGGCGTGCAGTTGCCTGCGGCGGTGATAGTCGAAGCGGTGCAGGGCGAGGGCGGGGTTATTCCGGCTGACCTCGACTGGTTGCGTGGCTTGCGCCGTATTACCGAAAAGGCCGGGGTGGCGCTGATAGTCGACGAAATCCAGAGCGGGTTTGGACGCACCGGCAAGATGTTTGCCTTTGAACACGCCGGGATCATTCCGGACGTGGTGGTGATGTCCAAGGCCATTGGCGGCAGCCTGCCGTTGGCGGTGGTGGTCTATCGGGACTGGCTCGATACCTGGCTTCCGGGAGCCCATGCCGGGACCTTCCGCGGTAACCAGATGGCGATGGCCGCCGGTTCCGCCGTGATGCGCTACCTGACCGAGCACAGGGTCTGCGAGCATGCGACCGCCATGGGCGAGCGCCTGGGCGAACACCTGCGCATCCTGCAGCGGGATTTTCCGCAGTTGGGTGACATACGCGGTCGAGGTCTGATGTTCGGCGTAGAGCTGGTCGACCCTTCCGGTGTGCCGGATGCCCAAGGTCACCCGCCGATCTTTGCCCGCCTGGCTCCGCTGGTGCAGCGTGAGTGCCTCAAGCGAGGTTTGATCCTCGAGCTGGGCGGGCGGCATGGCGGCGTGGTGCGCTTCCTGCCACCGCTGGTGATTACCTGCGGCGAAATCGATCAGGTGGCCGAAATCTTTGGTCGGGCCATGGCCGCTGCCACCGCCAGTCTCTAAATTTTTCCGCGTCCCGAACGTACCTTCTACAGACCGGATGCACGTGCGTGCAGCCCACCCTACATCGATGGAGAAACGCCATGACATCTGTATTCGACCGCGAGGACATCCTATTTCAAGTCGTGGTCAACCACGAAGAGCAGTATTCGATCTGGCCCGACTACAAGGCCGTGCCGCAAGGCTGGCGCACCGTGGGCAAGAGCGGCCTGAAAAAGGAGTGTCTGGCCTACATCGAGGAAACCTGGACGGATATGCGCCCACTGAGCCTGCGCAAGAAGATGGAAGAGCAGGCGGCTGCGGTGCACTGAGCCTGCCTGTCAAAAAAAGCCCGCTGGACTGGTGACAGTCAGCGGGCTTTTTGGTGCCTGGGCTGCAGAAAAGATCGCAGCCTCGTTGCACTCGACAGCGCCTACAGGGGGGAGGGTGCGGCTGGGTCACTCAACCCCTTGATCACCGAATCCACATTCCCTTCCAGCTCAACCACCGGATCCACCCCATCGATATTCAGTACCACCAGGCGGCTTCCTGCCTCGGTAATCACCGCTTTGAGCGCATCCGACGGCTGGCGGTGATGTAACACCACGGCCACATCATTGTCCTTGAGCGTCGCCGCCAGTTGCTTGAGTGCCTCCGGGGTCCATTCGGCATCCGGGCGGGCGTCGAGGCCGATCAGTTCCAGGTTGAGACCACCAATCAGGTAACCGAAATGATCGCTGAGGCTCATTACGCTGAGGTTGTCGGCGCGGGCCAGGCGCGCTTCGCTGTCGGCACTGAACTTCAGCAGGCGCTGTTTGAGCGTCGCCAGGTTGCCCTCGATGACCGGCTTGGCTGCGGGTGCCAGGCGCACCAGATCTGCCGCCATCACATCCGCCATGCGTCCCATGTTGTTGCTGGACAACCATGGCTGGCTGTTGAGGCCGTCGACCTTGTTGTCCGGCTGTACGGCGATGCCGGGCAGGGCGCCGTCCACCGGGCGGGCAGCATCGACTTCGACGACCCGGATGTTGCTGCGTCGGGACATGGGATAGAGCGGGTCGTCGGCCCACAACGAACGCAGGCCGATCACTGCATCGGCATCGGTCGCCAGCTTGGCCAGGGCCGGTGCACCTCGGCCGGTGAAGTAGGCGGTCTGCCGGCTGCCGGGCAGGTTCGCCGGCGCGGCACGTTCGAGCTGTACGTTGGTGCCCTTGAGCAGGACTTCGCCCAAGCCATAGGTGATCGGCAGCGAGGCCAGGACGCGTAGGGGTTTTGTGCTGTCGGCCGCGAAGGCCGTGTGGGCCAAGGTGCACAAGGCGACCGCCAGGGTTAGTTGACGCAACTTAAAAGACATTATCCGATATTCCCTTTCAGGCCAGGAACGACGCCACGGGCAACGGCCGCCAGGGCGAAGGCGATGCCGGCCACCAGAATGATCGCGGCACCGGATGGAATTGGCAGATCAAAAACGATCGGGGCGAGAATGCCGCACAGGGTACTGATCGTGGCGATCAGCACCGAGCACCAGAAAAAGCCCTTGAGCGACTGGCTGAGCAATCGTGCAGCCGCCGCCGGAATGACCAGCAGGGCCCCGACCAGAATGGCGCCGATCACTTTCACTGCGGCGACGGTGATCAGGGTTACCAGAATCACGAACAGGTAATCGAGGGTCTTCACCGCCACCCCGCGCACCGCCGCCAGCTGCGGATTGAAGCTGGCGAGCATGATGCGGTTGTACAGCGGCAAGGCCAGTGCCATGACCAGTGAACCCACGATGGCCAACACCAGCAGGTCATTCCCGTTGACCGTCAGGACCGAACCGAACAGCACGTTTTCAAGGATGTGCACGTTGATCTTCCCGGCGAGAATCAATAGCAGGCTGGCACCCAGGGCTAACGAAACGGAGAGGAACACGCCGATCAGCGTATCCGGTGACAGCCCGGTGCGGTTGCGCAAATAGTTGAGCAGGATGCCGAACAGCAGGCAGTAGCCGAACAGGCTGCCATAAGGCCCGGTGTAAGGTTCCCCCAGCAGAATGCCGACGGCCACGCCGGTCAGTGCCGCGTGGCCGACTGCTTCGGAGAAAAACGCAAAGCGCTTGACCACCACCAGTGTGCCCAGGCCACCCAGCACCGGTCCGATCAGCAGGCCGGCCAACAACGCATTGACCACGAAACCGTACGCCAGCGCTTCAGGCAGGTAACCCGAAGACGCCCAGCCCTGAATCATCAGGCGAAAGGCTTCATAACTCATCAGGCGGCGCTCCGTGGATGGGTGGAAAACAGCGTCAGCAGGCGTTCCGGTGTCAGTGCCTGCTTGGGCGTTGCATCGAACAGCACCCGGCGGTTGAGCCCGGTGACCCGGTCCGCCAGACGACCTACGGCTTCCAGGTCATGTTCGATCCACAGCACCGTGATGCCGCTTTGGCGCCAGTCCCCGAGAAGTCGCTCGAAAACCTGGATGCCGGCTTCATCGAGAGCCGACATGGGTTCATCGAGTACCAGCAACTGCGGCGCCGGTATCAGCCCCTGGGCCAGTAATACTCGCTGACGTTCGCCACCGGACAAAGCGCCCATGCGTCGTTTGCGTTTGTCCTGCATGCCGACCCGTTCCAGGGCATCACCGATGGCTGCCGCGTAATGCTTGCTCACCCCCAGAAATGCCGGTCGACGCTGGCACATCGCGGCCATGAAGTCGTCGACGGTCATCGGCAGTCCGCGATCAAACTCCAGCGCTTGCGGCACGTAGCCGATCGTCCCCGGGGTGCCTGGCCATTGCAGGCTCAGGCGGCCCTGGTGGGGCATTTGCCCGAGCAGGGTCTTGATCAGCGAGCTCTTGCCGCCACCGTTGGGTCCGACCAGTGCATGGATGCTGCCGGGCTGTACCTGGAAGGTCACCTGGTCAAGGATCGTGGTGCGGCCGAGGGTCAGGCCGACGTCGGCGAAATCCAGGGTCGGGCCGGTGCTTTGGACAATCAGGGTCTCCTGGACAGTCATGCGCCCGACTCCTGAATAGCCCGGACCACGGTGTTGAGGTTGCCGGTCATTTCCTTCTCATACTTGTCAGCCGTGTATTCGCCATAGGAAATGTGCGACAGCGGGTACAGTTTCACCCCGGATTCACGCTGGATGGTGTCGACATAGCTCGAAGGGAAGTCCATCTCGGAGAAAATCACTTTCACGTCCAGCTCTCGCAACTGGTCGATGGTCTTTTTCAACTGGCTCGGGCTGGGCTCGATACCGTGGGCAGGCTCGACCACGGCCGTCACTTCCAGGCCGAACTCGCGCAGCAGGTAGTCGTAGGCGGCATGCACGGTGGCTACGCGCAGCTCTGCATTGGGCGCTTCGGTGAGTTTCGCCAGGGCGTCGGCGCGCATCTGCCGCAGCCGTTTGCCGTAGGCTCGGGCGTTCCGGGTGTAGGTCTTGGCGTTCGCCGGATCAAGTTTTCCCAGCTCCCGGGCAATGTTGTTGACCTGGGCAATCGAGGCGCTGACCGACAGGAAGGTATGCGGGTTGACGACCTTGCCGGCGCCACGGGCAGCCACGCCGGTAGCGGCCAGCAGCGGCACGTTTTGGTTGGCTTCGATCACCGCCACGTTGGGCGTTTCGCTGGCGGCGATCATGCGGTCGGCGAAATCGTCATGCCCAACCCCGTTGAGCACAACCACGTCCAGTCCGCTGATGCGCCTGATGTCTTCTGCGCGTGGCTCGTAGGCATGCGGGTTGAAACCGGCGGGAATCAAAGGCACCACTTCGGCCTTGTCGCCGACGATATTTGCCACGTAGCTGTAGTACGGATGCAGGGTGATACCGATGCGCAGGCGCTTGGCCTCCTCAGCACTGGCCAGGGGGACCAGCAGGCAGGCAAGCAGGCCAGCCAGCAGGGCGGGCATGAAACGTTGAGATGAAATAGGCATGGGAAAGCGGTTTCTCTCGGGTAAAGGCGAGGGGTCAGTGCCGCTGCTGGCGAGTGACGCCGGCATCGAATTGCGCGACGATCTGCTGCCAGCCGGCGCTTTCGAGCGCGGAGTCGGCAAGATCGGCTGGCGCCTTGAGGGCTTTGCCGCGATGCAGCCAGATGTCCGGCTCATCGTCACCCGCGGTGAGGCGCATCAGGAAAGAGCCGGCCACGTCGGGAGACTGGCTCTGGCCGAAATAAGCCTGGTCCTGCAGCAACTCCCAGGCATGGCTGCCACGACTGACCGAGCTGGCGTCCTGGGCAAATGGCGCGAAGCCTTCGTCAGCCAGCAGCGCCGGCGTTGGCAATGCCTGCTGCTCCTGGCGCAACAAGTGGATCTCGTCGAGCGTGACCCGCAGGTCGGCGTAGATGCCCTGTTCGGAAGCGCTCAGGTCGCGGCGCGCATCCAGTTGATGACTGGCTACGGTGCTGACCTCCTGGGATTCATGGCGCCAGGCCACGACCGAGGCGGCCACGGCCAGGATCATCAGGCACAAGAGCAATACGTACAGCGTTTCGTGGCCGGCTCCGGCCGGGCGGACTATCTGGTTTGTGGGGGTGCTCATGGGGTCTGGATGTCCGCCTGGTCTATTTCCACCACATGGCCCGGGCCCGCATCGAACAGCACATAGAACTCGGCGGCGGGTTTCTTGAAAGTCATCTTAGAATCGGCGCCGAGCTTGCCGGGCACCAGAATGGTTTCGTCGTAGCCGATCACATCCAGGGTCACACCCGGGGCACCGCTGCCATCGGAAAAGCCCCCGGTACATTCGATCTGTTCGGCGTCGACGGCCTTGCATTCGCACATCGGGTTATGGGCCAGGGCGCTGGTGCTGAATCCGGCGCAGAGCGCCAGCACCAGGTTGCGCAGATGACGCAAAGTCATGGTTTGCCTCCTTGTTTGGTCAGCCACTCGATGGTGGCGGGGGATGCCTGGCTCAGGGGCATGGAAGCCTGGTGCATGGCGCCTTCCCAGCCCTCCATGGTGATCCACAGTTCGGCATCGGCCTTGGTCTTTTCCGGGATCGGCAACATGGCGCCCATGCGGTAAGGCGTGCCAAAGAAAATCACCCCGGCGGCGCGCAGGCTGCGGGGCTTGCCGATGCGCAGGTAGGTGGCCTTGACCTGGTCGCGGCAGCTGTCGCATAGCGCGGCGTTGAAGCTCTTCATGTAGCCGGCGGGCCCATCCAGTCGCGGCGCTTCGTTGCGCAGTTCAGCCAGGCGCAGGCTCCAGGGGCCGACCTGCACTTCTCCGGCTTCGCGTTCACCCAAACCGGTATCACCCCGGAACAGCGCGGCATCGGCGAAGTACTTGGGCATGAAACCCAGCGGTACCAGCAACAGCAGGACATTGATGTGGAAGCGCCACTTGTGCCAGAAACGGCTCAGTTTCGAAGAAGGTTTATCCGCAACGAGCAGGCTCATTGGCTCACCTCCGTGGTTTCGTGGCGAGGGGCAGTTGGCACTCGGGCACGTTTGTTTTCCCGCTTCAGGGCGTTGGCCGTGGCCAGGGCGGTGCGTTTGGTCCAGATCAGCAGGCCACTGAGGACCATCATGCTCAGCAGCAAGCCGAAGAAGAACCAGATCAGCTTGATCCACAGGCCGCCAAAGTCGCCGGTGTGCAGGGGACGCATGGATTCGGTTACCAGCTCCAGCCCGGAGCGATCCGAGAGCAGGCGAGTGGAGGCGATTTCACCGGTGTAGGGGTTGATATCGGCGGTCTGGAACATCAGCGGGTACCAGCTGCGTCCGCCTACCGTCAGGTAGCTGTAGGCATTGGCGGGCATGCTGACAAAGCTGTCCTCCAACCCGGGAATGCGCACCTTGGCCTCGGTAATCGCATTCTGCAGGCTGATCATCGGCGCAGGCGAACCATCGGTACTCAACGGCACGCTCTCTCGAGGCACTACCAGGGCCACCGGGGCAGTGGAAATCGTCACCTGGTTATCGAACATGAATGCCTCGATCAGGAACCAGGTGCTGGTCACGGAAATTACCGCGATAAACCAGATCGACCAGATGCCGCTGAGACGGTGAAAGTCGCCCCAGAAGATTCGTGCACCGTGACGAATGCGCAGGCTCGGCTTGAGGAAGCCTTTCCAGAATTTCTTGTACACCACCAGCCCGGTGACCAGGGACGCCAGCATCGGCAGACTCAGGAACGACACCAGGTACCAGCCCCAGCTGTAACCGTTGGTGAACGGCACCAGCCACCAGCCATGCAGTGCGCGGGTGAAGGCCTGGAAATTGAATTGCGGTGCCGTGCCCTGTATCACCCCGGTATAAGGGTTGACGTAGACCGTCACCGAACGCCCGTCCGGGTAGCTGACCTCGACGTCGAGGGCAAAGTGCGACTCATCGGGACGGCTGATGCTTTCGACCAGGGTGTTCGGCTCGGCCTTTTTGATCGCGGCGACGATCTGGTCGTAGTTGAGCATCGGGGCATCATCGGAAGGCTGGCTGGCGCGCATTTGCGGATTGGCCAGCCAGACGATCTCCTGGCTGACCACGGCAAGTGTGCCGGTCACGCAGACGATCAGTACAAAAAACCAGATCGGCAGCGCCAGCCAGCTGTGCACCAGAAACCAGATTTTGGAACGGGATTTCTTCGACATGATGTAAGTCTTATAGCGATGAGAGGACCTTGGCTGCAGGCTTCCCAGCGTTGGGTCGATGAAAAGTCGCTCGTGGCTTTTGCCTACGCGAGCAGACTGCATCTATATAAGACGAATGAGAATCAAGAATCCCGAATCCGCATATGCAAGAAAATGTTTCGAGCGTCGTTAATCCGCCTGCAGGGTCGAGGTAACGGTGGAGGCGGAGCGGGAAGTCAGCCCTGCTGGAACATTTCCTGCGCGCGCTGCTCGATTTGCTCCTGGGTCAGATCTTCCTTGCGCGTGGCCAGAAACCACGTGTGTCCGTAGGGGTCTTTGAGCGTGCCGGACCGATCACCATAGAACTGATCCTTGACCTCGGACACGACAATGCCACCAGCAGCAATCGCCTGTTTATACGAGGCATCCACATCATTGACGTACAGATGCAATCCCACGCAAGGGGACTCATCAGGATTGCTCAATGGCCCTTGATCACAGGGGGTGCCCAACATGATCGGGCAATCGCCTATGCGCAATTCGGCGTGACCGATTCCACCATCGGGCATCGCCAGGCGCATCACTTCGACGGCACCGAAGGCTTTTTTGTAGAACTCGATGGCTTCGGCAGCTTTTTGAATACCCAGATACGGCGTAATGCTGTGATAGCCCTCTGGAATGGGTTTGACGCTCATGGCGGTCCTCCCAGGTTTTATGCAATGAGAATGCCCCACAAATATAGTAGGAGCTGCCGAAGGCTGCGATCTTTTGACCTGTTTTACCTGGATTCCAACAAGTACAAAAATTGCCCGGCACGCTCCCCACCCATACCTCAGAAAACGCCCTGCATCAGGTACCGAAACGTCTGATACTTCAGCTGTGAGCCCTTCGCCAGCACTCAGTCCTCCTCCAGCAAATGCGCCCCAGGCCCACGGTCCCCCAAAACATCACCAAAATTGCGCAACGGACAGGCCTCCATCGACAGGCATCCGCAACCAATACATCCATTCAACCGGTCGCGCAGCAACGTCAGCTGGTTGATCCGCTCATCCAGATCCCGGCTCCACTGCGCCGACAACACCCTCCAGTCGGCGGCGGTCGGTGCGCGGTTATCGGGCAGCGATTGCAGCGCCTTACCAATCTCTGCCAACGGAATGCCCAGGCGTTGTGCCACCTTGATCAACGCCACCCGGCGCAACACTTCCCGCGGATAGCGGCGCTGGTTGCCCTGGTTGCGATTGCTCTTGATCAGGCCCTTGGTTTCATAGAAATGCAGCGCGGTGACTGCCACGCCGCTGCGGGCGGCAACCTGGCCGACCGTGAGCTCCCGCTGCAGGGGTTCCGGGGTCATCATTTGAAAAATCCCTCTTGACCTTGACTTAACTAGAGGTTTTACCCTGCAAGCCTTCGGATCGCAATGTCCGGCATACACAGACGGGGACTTTTTCATGCAGGCGCCAGAGAAAAATCGCAGTTTTACCCAACTGATCGAGTTCGAGATCGAACCTCATCAGCAACCGGCACTGGTGTCGGCGCTATCGATGCAAACCGAACGCCTGGCTCAGGACTACGCGGGTTTCCTCAGTGCCAGTATCCAGGCCAGCGAAGATGGCCGGCGGGTGCTCAACTATCTGCAATGGCAGACGCGCGAAGCAGGGGAAGCGGCGTTCCAGCAATTTGAAAGTGGCGAGCAGGATTTCTGGCAATTGATTCGTGCCCATCAGGCGAAGACCGTGACCTTCGGCTCGTTCCAGGTGTTGCACAGCCTGGAACGTAGCCATGACAACGCGCTGCACTGCCATCTGGTGGGTTAGATAGACAGCTGCATCAAGCGCTCACCCTGGAGGTTTTCCGCAGGCCGGCGTTTGTTCACCGCCAGTTCACCGATCTTGATCAGCCGGGTGCGCGTCACATTGCGGCTCAGCCCCAGCAGTGCGGCGGTGTGCACCTGGTTGTAATGACTGAAGCGATAGGCTGCGCGCAGCAATGCATCCTCGACCTTTTCATGCAGCGCTCCGGCCTGTTCCTCGAAGAGTTTTTCAAATGCCCGCTCGAGCAGGGCTTCCGGGGAGTCGTCGAAGCTGCCGCCCTGGTCGTCCTGACGTTCGATGCGCATGTTCGACAGGCGCAGGTCATCGCGTTCGATGACGCCGTTGCGGCAGATCAGCAAGGTGTGGTGAATGACGTTTTCCAGTTCACGAATATTGCCTGGCCAACTGTAGCTACGCAGTTTCAGTTCAGCCTCTTTGCTGATCGTGATAGTGCCGTAGCCCAGGCGCTGGCTGTAGGCATCAACGAAGTGCCGGGTCAGCGGCAGGATGTCGCCGGGTCGATCGCGCAGCGGGCTCAGTTCCAGGCTGACCACGTCGAGGCGGTAATACAGGTCCTCGCGAAAGTGCCCCGCGTTGATGGCTTTCTCCAACTGCACGTTGGTGGCGGCGAGCACCCGTACATCGATCGGAATGCTCTTGCGCGAGCCCAGGCGCACGACTTCGCGCTCCTGCAACACTCGCAGTAACTTGACCTGGATCGCCATCGGCAGGTCGCCGATTTCATCGAGGAACAAGGTGCCGCCATTCGCCTCTTCGAACCAGCCGGCCTTGGCACTGAGAGCGCCGGTAAACGCACCTTTCTCATGCCCGAACAGCTCCGCCTCGACCAGGGATTCGGAGAAGGCGCCGCAGTTCACGGCGACGAAAGGGCGATTGCGCCGCGCGCTGAGGTTATGAATGTGTCGCGCTACCAGCTCCTTGCCGGTGCCGGTTTCGCCGATGATCAGCACGCTGGCCTCACTCGGCGCCACCTGCTGCAAATGCGCAAGCAGGGCTTGGGATTTCGGGTCTTCGAACACCTGGGCGGTGGCTCGGATTGACGTGGCCAACGCGGGCGAGGGCGGTAAGGTCAGCAGTTGCATGGGGTTCGCTCCATGAATGGCAGGCTAGGAATAGAAAGTCGGAATCGGCAGGCACTGGTTCAGCGCCCAGTCACCCAGCTCATGGAGTTTGTAATCCACCGGATCGTGCAGGGTTTGCGTGCGCAGGTTGCGCCAGTGACGGTCCAGCCTGAGCGAGGCGTGGGTTGAGCGCGCGCCGGTCACCTCGAAGAGGTGCGTGCACAGGTCCAGGCCGCTGCGGGTGGCGGCAACCTTCGCGGTAGCGATGGCAATCGCCAAGTGCCCACGTTCTTCGGCGCTGAGTTTCGGGCCCTTTGCCCAGGCCTTGTCGAGCAGGTCGGCGGCGCGCTCCACGAGCAATCGAACGCCTTCGAGCGCCACCCAGAATTCGCCGTAATGACCCAGCACATAAGGGTCCTGGCTGACCTCCCGGGTGTTGGATTTATGCCAGGGCCGGGCTTCGGTAAGGGTGTATGCCCGTGCCTCATCGAAGGCGCCTTCGGCGATACCGAGAAACATGTGGGTAAAGGTCAGTTGGGCGATCAGTGGGCGCAGGCAGGCGAATGGCGTGCTCAACGGGCCTGGGTCGAGTAGCAGTTCCGATTCCTCCACCCGCACCCGTTCGAAGGTGGCACTGCCGCTGTCGGTCTGGCGCTGGCCCATGTTGTTCCAGTCGTTGTGCAGGGTGATGCCGCTGCGACTGCTGGGGATCGCCGCGATCAACAGCTTGCCACCGGCCGTTTCATCCACCGCCGAGGCAATCAGCATTTGCGAATCGCTGGCGCCGGAACAGAAGCTTTTCTTGCCGGAGAACTCGCGCCAGCCATCCAGCTTGCGTACTACGGTGCGGGTGTCCAGGGGGTTCAAGGCATTGCCCCAAAACCAGTTCTTGCGCGCGGTCTGCTCAAACCAGGGTTGCCATTGTTCGGGCCTGGCAAACAGGCGCACAGTGGCGAGCATCAGGTGATGGAAGCCGAAGACATGGGCGATCGAGCTGTCGACCTTGGCGAACTCGCGCACGATGGCCAGGGTTTCACTCCAGCGCGCGCCCAGGCCCCCGTATTCGGTGGGGATGCTCAAGGCGAGCAGGCCGCTTTCACGCAAAGCATCACGTTCGGCTTTGGGCGTACCGCCGCGTTCATCGCGCTCGACAGCGGTGAGTGCAAACTGCGCGGCCAGTTGCCGGGCGGTCTGCAGCGGGGATATCAAGGCGCTTTGTGGCTTGGCAGTCACGGGGGTTCCTCAGGAAATTCGACGCACATCCCCGGTGGGAGCGAGCCTGCTCGCGATGAGGTCGGAACATCCAACATGATTGTCGGCTGAACGGACGACCTTGCCAGCAGACCCACTCCCACTGGGAGCACCCTTTAAGCGGTGGCTTTGCCGGGTAGCACATCGTTGGCAATCATTTCGCCAAACGGTCCGGTAAGGTTGGTCACGCCGCGCCCGGCCAGGCTGGCGTAGGGCTCGGGCAGCAGCGGGAACACCAGTTCGGCAAAGCGGTAGGCTTCTTCGAGGTGCGGGTAGCCGGAGAAAATGAAGCTCTCGATGCCCAGGTCTGCGTACTCCTTGATCCGCGCGGCAACCTGCTGCGGATCCCCCACCAGTGCAGTACCGGCACCGCCACGTACCAGGCCGACACCGGCCCACAAGTTGGGTGAAATCTCCAGGTTGTCGCGACGCCCGTCATGCAATGCGGCCATGCGTCGCTGGCCTTCCGAATCAAAGCGCGAGAAGGATTTCTGGGCCGCCTGGATGGTTTCGTCGCTGATGTGTTCGATCAATTTGTCGGCGGCTTTCCAGGCCTCCTCAGCCGTCTCGCGCACGATGACATGCAAGCGAATTCCGAACTTGACCGTGCGCCCTTGGCACGCAGCGCGCTCACGCACATCGGCGAGTTTTTGCGCCACGGCGGCGGGCGGTTCGCCCCAGGTCAGGTAGACGTCGACCTGTTCGGCCGCGAGATCGTGGGCAGCCTGCGAAGAACCACCGAAGTACAGCGGTGGGTAGGGTTTCTGCACCGGTGGATACAGCGCCTTGGCGTTCTGCACCCGCAAGTGTTTGCCTTCGAAATCAACCGATTCACCTTGCAGAACTCGGCGCCAGATTTTCAGGAACTCGTCGGTCACCTCGTAGCGTTCGCTGTGATCAAGGAAACTGCCGTCGCCGCGGTTTTCATCCGGGTCGCCACCGGTGACCACGTTGATCAGCAGGCGCCCTCCGGACAGGCGATCCAGGGTGGCAGCCATGCGTGCCGATACGGTCGGCGAGATGATGCCCGGCCGGATGGCGACCAGGTAACGCAGACGTTCGGTCAGCGGCACCAGTGCCGAGGCAATCACCCACGAATCTTCGCAGGAGCGCCCGGTGGGAATCAGCACGCCGTGGTAGCCAAGGCTGTCAGCGGCCTGGGCCACTTGCTTCAGATAGTTGAGGGTCACCGGGCGAGCGCCCTGGGTGGTGCCCAGGTAGTGGCCGTCGCCGTGGGTGGGCAGGAACCAGAAAACATCCATGAAGAGATCCTTAAGCGATTTTCAGCAGATTTTTGGGGTGCGCGCCGAACAGCGGTGCGGCGCGTTCTGCAGCAAGACGAATGCGGGCCTTCAAGGGCTCACTGGTTATTTGGTAGTTTGAGAAATCGGCTTCGGTGGCGTAGACGCCAATCGGCAACGTCAGGGCCTGGAAGAAACTGAACAGCGGGCGCAGTTGATGATCGAGTACCAGGGCGTGCCGTTCGCTGCCGCCGGTGGCAGCCAGCAGCACCGGCGTATCGATCAGCGCATTGAGGTCAATCAGGTCGAACAGGTGCTTGAGCAGGCCGGGATAGGAGCCGCGAAACACCGGTGCGGCAACGATCAACAGCTCGGCGTTCTCGATCGCCTGCAACTCGGCTTCGACCTGCGGCCCCAGTTCCTGGCGGGACAGCGCCGCACCCAAGGGCCGGGCAATGTCGCCCAGCTCGATCACTTTGCTTTCGATCACCAAGTGTTCGGACAGCTCGGCCAACAGCGATTGAGTCAGTACCAGGGTACGGGATGGACGCCAGGTACCACCGGAGACGGCAACGACTTTCAATGGGCGCGACATGATCAGTTCCTTTTAAACAGTTGCTCGGGGAGCAGTGAGTAGTCACTGAGTTGAGCAAGAGCTATACCAACCCCTGAAGGCCTTGTTTCATGGGGGCTGCGCCCCGCCTGGCGCTTGCCACTGTCGCTTGCGGGTGCTGATTGTTGATTCGCTGTTGCCCGGCCAACAGTTGCAGGAGCAACAGTGATGCCGACGCGATGGAGTTGTTATAAAGGTTTGCTCTTATTCCTCAAAAGAACATTAAAAGATATTTATAGATCCATATAGAATAATAGAGGTTTGTCTCCTAGGTGCTTGCGGTAGGGAGGCTGAAAGCTTGATACCCACTATCGAGAGCGTTGATTTCTGCCCGGCGAGGGGCGCGAGTAGCCTGTGTTCATTGCCCCGAACCCAGATGCCAGGACGCCACGCCATGAAATCTCCCATCGCCGTTTTGCTACTGCTCGCTGTCTCCGTACTCGCTGGATGTGCAAGCCACGTTTCCCCGGAGTTACGCCCTTACACTCCGCAAGAAAGCCGCCAATTGGCCCTGGAAGATCTGAATCGTCGCAGCCTGTCATTTGACGAGTACCACGCGAAAAAAGCCGAATTGCTCGGCAAGCCGCAGAAAGCCTTCAGCTTCGACAAACAGGGCGAAATGAACGCCGAACGTACTGTCCAACTGCACGGTCGCCCAAGCTGAACGACTGTACCGCTCGAAGTTTTACCTAACTGTCCATGGGCTTCAGGCAACCCTTGCGATAGGGTCGATACCTGACCGACCCTGACGGACTGCCACCGATGACGCTCTCTCTCGATCTGCTGATGGGCTTTGCGCTGTTTGCGCTGGTCACCTCGATTACTCCTGGCCCGAACAACACCATGTTGCTGGCATCTGGCGTGAACTTCGGCTTTAACCGCACCATCCCGCATATGCTGGGCATCACCTGCGGCTTCTTCGTATTGGTGGTGGCGGTGGGTTTCGGCCTGGGCGCGGTGTTTCAAACCTATCCGTTGCTTTACACCGTGTTGCGTTATGCAGGCGCCGCCTATCTGTTGTATCTGGCGTGGAAGATCGCCCATTCCGGACCGGTGTCAGACAGCGAGGACGGCAAGGGCAAGCCGATCAGCTACCTGGGTGCGGCGGCGTTTCAGTGGGTGAACCCCAAGGCCTGGATCATGGCCATTGGCGCCATCAGTACCTACACACCGATGCAGGGCTACTTCACCAATGTGATCGTGATTGCCGCCGTCTTTGCCGTGATCAATCTGCCCAGCGTCGGCGTCTGGGCGGCCTGCGGCACGCTGCTGCGCAATGTGTTGAAGGATCACCGCTGGTTGCGCGTGTTCAACTGGGGCATGGCCGCACTGCTGGTGATATCGCTTTATCCGCTGCTGCGGGAGAGCATCGGCTGATGCATTGCTTCAACCGGTTGGCCGATGCCTGTTAAGCTCGACTTCAGGAGCGTTCCTACGCACTTTTAAATGAAGTTGTTCTTCTTTAACGGCCTCTGATCGGGTATTTCTAACGTTCTGGGATGTCGGCGCAGCTCACGAGGCTGCGCTTTGCCGTTCCAGCAACGAGATTCCTGATCCCGGAACCTGCTCTGCGAGTCTTATATGAATAAACGCCCGTTGTATTTCGACTACGCCGCCACCACTCCGGTGGATGAGCGGGTCATTAAGGTCATGGTCGAGTGCCTGGGTTTCACCGGAAACTTCGGTAACCCCGCGTCCAGCTCCCATGCGTTCGGGCAACAAGCCCGGCAAGCCGTAGAACATGCCCGCAGGCAGGTCGCCAATCTGGTGGGTGCCGAGGCCGATCAGATCGTCTGGACTTCCGGCGCCACCGAATCGAATAACCTCGCGCTCAAGGGCGTGGCCCAGGCGCGAGGCGTCGCTGGCGGCCATGTCATTACCAGTCAGATCGAGCACAAGGCGATACTCGACACGGCCAGGCAATTGCAGGATGCCGGGGTCGCGGTCACTTACCTGGTGCCTGATGCCGATGGCCTGATTACCGCGCAGGCCGTCAGCGAAGCCATGCGTGAGGACACCTTCCTGGTCTCGCTGATGCTGGTCAATAACGAACTGGGTACGGTCAACGATATCGCTGCCATCGGCGACATCGTGCGTGCGCGTCATGCTTTGTTCCACGTCGACGCGGCGCAGGGCGCCGGCAAGGTCGTCATCGACCTGGCGCAATTGCCGGTGGACGTGATGTCGTTTTCCGCCCACAAAATCTACGGCCCTAAAGGTATCGGTGCGTTGTACGTGGGTCCTCGTGCGCAACAACGCCTGCACGCGCAGATTCACGGTGGCGGGCACGAGGGCGGCTTGCGCTCGGGTACGTTGGCTACCCATCAGATTGCGGCCATGGGTGTGGCATTCGAGTTGGCGGCGCAGCTGTTCGAGGATGAAAAAGTCATCGTTGCCGGTCTGCGCGAACGCCTGCTCGAACAACTTTCAAGCATTCCCGGCGTTCGTCTCAACGGTAGCCCGTCGCAACGCATTCCCCACACCCTGAGCCTGACGTTTGCCGAGGGTGAATTCAATTCCGCGGCGTTGAGCCATTCGATCGCGTTTTCCGCGACGTCGGCCTGCAATTCCGCGAGTAATGCCCCCTCTCACGTGCTGCTCGCCCTGGGGCATGACACCCACTCGGCAAGTCGCACCATCCGCTTGAGTCTTGGACGGTTCACCACCGCGCAGGACATTGACCAGGCGGCAGACCTGATAAAAGCGGCCTGCACCAGTGCTCCGGCATTCTGGCAATAGGTCTTAAAGCGCCCATGCACCTCAGCGCTTCAACAATAATGAATACGTGATTAGCAGGAGACATGATGAGTACGCAGCCTTCGATCAATGGGTCAGTGCCCCAGCGCCTGGCGCAAACCCGCGAGCTGATGAGCCGGGAGGGCATTCATGCGCTGCTGGTGCCGTCAGCAGACCCGCATTTGTCGGAATACCTGCCGGGTTACTGGCAAGGGCGTCAGTGGCTGTCGGGCTTTCATGGTTCCGTCGGCACGCTGATCGTCACACCGGACTTCGCTGGAGTCTGGGCCGACAGCCGTTATTGGGAGCAGGCGACCAAGGAGCTTGAGGGCAGTGGCATTGAACTGGTCAAGCTGCAACCGGGCCAGCCTGGGCCGCTGGACTGGCTTGCTGAGCAAACCCCCGAAGGTGGTGTGGTGGCCGTTGACGGTGCGGTGATGGCAGTGGCCTCGGCGCGCACCCTGGGTGGCAAGCTCGAGGAGCGCGGTGCTCGCTTGCGCACGGACATCGACTTGTTAAGCGAAGTCTGGAGCGATCGCCCGACCTTGCCCAACGAGCCGATCTATCAGCACCTGCCACCCCAGGCGACCGTCAGCCGCACCGAAAAACTCGGCAAGCTGCGCGAGGTAATGAAGGCGCGTGGAGCTGACTGGCATTTCATCGCCACTCTCGATGACATTGCCTGGTTGTTCAACCTGCGTGGCGGCGACGTGTCTTTCAATCCGGTGTTTGTTTCCTTCGCCTTGATCGGGCAGGACCAGGCTACCTTGTTCGTGGCCATGAGCAAGGTCAGCGCCGAGTTGCGCGCCACCCTTGAACAGGACGGCGTGACGCTGCGTGATTACAGCGAAGTGGCTGACGCTTTGCGCGCGTTACCGGCCGGCGCGAGCCTGCAAATCGATCCGGCACGGGTCACCGCCGGGCTGCTGGACAATTTGGATAGCGGCGTGAAACTGGTCGAGGGCCTGAACCCGACCACCCTGGCCAAATCGCAGAAAAGCCTGGCGGACGCCGAGCATATCCGCCTGGCCATGGAGCAGGACGGTGCGGCGCTGTGCGAGTTCTTCGCCTGGCTGGAGTCGGCATGGGGTCGTGAGCGCCTCACCGAACTGACCATCGACGAACACCTGACGGCAGCACGCATGCGTCGTCCGGGTTATGTGTCGCTGAGTTTCAACACCATCGCCGCCTTCAACGCCAACGGCGCGATGCCGCACTACCACGCCACAGAAGAAGCGCACGCGGTGATAGAGGGCGATGGCCTGTTGTTGATCGACTCCGGTGGCCAGTACCTGGGCGGCACCACCGATATTACGCGGATGGTTCCGGTCGGTACCCCTACCGAGGAGCAGAAGCGTGATTGCACACGAGTGCTCCAGGGCGTCATCGCCTTGTCCCGGGCGCAGTTTCCCAAAGGTATTCTTTCACCGCTGCTGGACGCCATTGCACGCGCGCCGATCTGGGCCGAAAGCGTCGATTACGGCCACGGTACGGGTCACGGCGTAGGGTATTTCCTGAACGTGCATGAAGGTCCGCAGGTGATTGCCTACCAAGCCGCTGCCGCACCGCAAACCGCCATGCAGCCGGGCATGATTACCTCCATCGAACCGGGTACCTACCGTCCTGGCCGCTGGGGTGTTCGAATCGAAAACCTGGTACTGAATCGCGAAGCGGGCAAGAGCGAGTTTGGTGAATTCCTCAAATTTGAAACGCTTACGCTGTGCCCGATCGATACCCGCTGCCTGGTGCCAGCGCTGCTGACGGAGGAAGAAAAACAGTGGTTCAACGCTTATCACGCCCAAGTGCGTGAGCGCCTCGCCCCGCTGCTCGATGGCGCTGCGCTTGAGTGGTTGAACACACGGACAGCTGCCATCTGATTATCGCAATATCAGGCGCCGATGGCGGCGCCTGTATTCAGCTCAGGGCTTCAACCACGAAGTCCAGTCGGTCCTGGCCGAAGAACAGCTGATCACCCACGAACATGCTCGGTGCACCAAACACCCCTCGTTGTACCGCTCGCTCAGTGTTGTCCTTGAGCGCAGTCTTCACTTGCTCGTCTGCGGTCAGTGCCAGCGTTTCAGCTGGATCAAATCCGTGTTCCGTCAGCACTGCGGCAACCGTTTGCGGATCATCCATGTTGCGACCCTCAACCCACAGCGCCCGGAACAGGCAGTCGATGAATACCTCGAACCGCTCGGGATGGCGTAGCTGCATGCCGGTCACCGCGCGCATCAACATCAGGGTATTGATGGGAAAGTGCGGGTTGAACTTGAGTGGCACGCCGTAGCGTTTCGCATATCGAGCCAGGTCCTGGAACATGTACCGGCCCTTGGCGGCAATGGTTACCGGCGAAGCGTTGCCCGTCGCTTTGAATACACCCCCCAGCAGCATCGGAACGTAGATCAGCTGGCTGTCGGTCTGCTGGCATATCCGCGGCAGTTGCGTAGAGGCAAGGTAGGTGGCCGGGCTGCCGAGGTCGAAAAAGAACTCCACGGTTTTAGTCATGATCGAAGTGCTCTGCTTAATTGTAGGGAAGGGTTTACCAACGTTCGTTCCAGGGACGTAGATCGAGCTCGAAGGTCCAGGCATCACGGGGCTGACTGTGCAGGTACCAGTAATTGTCGGCAATGTGCTCGGGGTTAAGGATGCCGTCCTGGTCTTTGGTGGCGTATTTCTCGGGGAAGTTTTCGCGGATGAAATCGGTATCGATTGCGCCGTCGACCACCACGTGGGCCACGTGAATATTCATCGGCCCCAGTTCCCGGGCCATGCTCTGGGCCAAGGCGCGGATCCCGTGTTTGGCCCCGGCAAAAGCTGCAAAGCCTGCTGCACCGCGCAGCCCGGCGGTCGCGCCGGTGAACAGAATCGTTCCGCGCTGCCGTTGGGCCATGCGCTTGGCCACTTCGCGCCCGTTGAGAAAACCTGAGAAACAGGCCATCTCCCAAATCTTGAAGTATTTGCGCGCGGTCTCTTCAAGGATGCTGCAAGGAACGTTGGCGCCGATATTGAAAACGAAGGCTTCGATGGGGCCGATCTGGCTTTCGATCTGCTCGATCAGCGCCACGACCTCCTCTTCCTTGCGCGCATCGCAGGAAAAACCATGGGCCTGTGCACCGGAAGCCTTGATGGCATCGACCAGGGGCTGGAGTTTATCGGCGCTGCGTCGGGTGACACAGGCAATGAAGCCTTCCTGCGCAAAGCGTTTGGCAATCGCGCCACCCGTAGCATCACCGGCGCCAACAACGAGTACGACCTTCTTGTTATTCATGGCAAACCCTTTAGTAAACGATCGTTAACTAAACGAACGTTATGCTACGATCCGACTAGCGTCAAGGTGATTACTTCTGAGGGCAAGGCGATGCGTTATTCGGCCAACCACAAGCTGGAAACCAGAGAAAGGCTCTTGCAGAGCAGCGCCGTATCGGCGAAGCAGTCCGGGTTCTCTACCGTGGGGGTGGATGGTCTGATGAAGGCGATCGGTTTGAGCGGAGGGGCTTTTTATAGCCACTTCTCGTCCAAGGATGAACTGTTCGCTGCGATTGTGGAGCGCGAGCTGGGGCAAAGCCTGTGCCGGCTGGAAGGGGATCAGGACTTGCAGAAGCTGGATCGCTGTCTGCGGCAATACCTCAGCATGGCGCACGTCGAGAGTGCGCAGAACGGTTGCGCTTTGCCCGCCCTGGGCGCCGAGATTGCCCGTTCGGACGATTCGGTCCGTCAGCTGGCGCAAGACTGGATCTGTCGGCTTCAACAAAACTGGGCGCTGACACTGGGCAGCGAAAGCCTCGCCTGGGCCGTCCTGTCGCAGTGCGTTGGCGCACTGGTAGTGGCGCGGATGTTGGCGACACCGGACGTCCAGCGCACGGTGCTGAAGTCTAGCTACGACGAAATCCGCAAGCAAATAGCGGAGCCGCGAGCCTGACGTGCGCTTACTTGCAGATGACGATCATGCTGCGGCTGGTGTAGCCGGCTGGATTGAGGCCGAACGGGTAATCGCCTGGCTCTTCTACTGAGTCCCCCGACTTGGCAATGACCTTGTAACCTTTGGGTGCACACGAGTCGACAGCCTTGGTGTAGCACTTGTCCCAAGAGGACGACAGACCGGAACAGTTGATGTGCAGCCCTTTCTTGCCGTGCTTGACCTGGGTTTTGGAGGTTGCCGCACAACCCGCAATTGCGAGTACCGCGATCAGTATCAAAATTCGTTTCATTACTATCCCTATAGCGTCCCCGGGTCTGATGCCCGGGTCTGACTGCATTCGCTTTCGTTTGAAGCGTTTTGATATCCAGATCTTGAACATTCCTGCCTGGCACCGGGTCGTCGGGCCGGGCAGGGCGTTAAACATGGCCTAATTGGTCGTCAAATACCAGACCCTCGTAAAATCCTTCATCAGTCTACCGCGACCGCGGGCTTTGCATTGCTGCCCATGGTCAGGGTCGCTCCGACGGATGCCAGGATAATGCACATGATGGCCATCCACTGTGACAACGAAAGGTATTCCTGCAGAAACAGTAAGCCAGACAGTGCGCCGAAAGCGGGTTCGATACTCATCAGCGTACCGAAGGTGCGGGCAGGCATGCGCGTGAGGGCGACCATTTCCAGCGTATAAGGCAGGGCAGTGGACAGGATGGCAACGCCGATGGCCACGGGAATCAGCGAGGGGGTAAGCAAGGCCGCACCTGCATGCACGATCCCTATGGGTGCGACGAACAGCGCTGCGATCATTACGCCCAAGGCGGCTGTCTGGACGCCGTTGTCTGCGCCGGCTTTCTGCCCGAACAGAATGTACAGCGCCCAGCACACGCCGGCACCGAGTGCATAACCGGCACCCACGAGATCGATCCCGGTACTGGTGGCGCCGGTAGGAATCAGCAGGAGCAGGCCTACCGCAGCTAAAGCAATCCACAGAAAGTCGATGGCTCGGCGCGAGGCATAGATCGCTACGGCCAAGGGGCCGGTGAACTCCAGGGCGACCGCGATCCCCAGGGGAACCGTTTGCAGAGACATATAGAAGAGGAAGTTCATGCCGCCCAGCGCCATGCCGTAGATGATTACAGTGCGCAGGGACTTGGCGGTGAGCTTGGCGCGCCAGGGCCGCAGTATCAGCAGCATGATTACGCTGGCGAAGATCAGGCGCAGGGTCGTGGTTCCTTGAGCGCCTATTAATGGGAACATGCTTTTGGCCAGTGATGCGCCAGACTGGATCGATGCCATGGCTATTAATAGCAGGCCAACCGAGAACAGGGTCGATGAGAGAGTGCGGGGCTGGTTGTTCATTTCGCGGCATCGTCCAAGGCAGGAAGCGAGAGTAATTCCATATCTGGGCAATATACTGCGCATTCGGTGGTGATACGTCTATCTCTATGCAGCAAATTCGATCCTCTGATAGAAAAGCGTAATCAGTGCTTGACGGCAGATTTCAGGTGTCTATAATTCGCCCCACTTCCGGCGCAGTCGAAACGGAAAACTCCTTGGTAAACAATGAGTTACGCAGTTTTGATGGTCAGCTGCTTCAGGTCATCGAAGCGCAAAAGAAGTTGAAAAAGAGGTGTTGACAGCAGCGTGTAACGCTGTAGAATTCGCCTCCCGCTAACGAGAGATCGAAAGCGCAAGTGGTTGAAGTTACTAGGGAAACTTGGAAAACTTCTGAAAATAATCACTTGACAGCAAATGAGGCTGCTGTAGAATGCGCGCCTCGGTTGAGACGAAAGATCTTAACCAACCGCTCTTTAACAACTGAATCAAGCAATTC
>NZ_JADEVO010000060.1 GCF_017114825.1 Pseudomonas gregormendelii
CGGCAGGCCGCCGTGCAATCCTGGCCGGCGTTGTAGAAACCAAAGGTGCGAATGCCCTCCACGGCGGCGTCGATGTCGGCGTCGTCGAAGATGATCACCGGGGCCTTGCCGCCCAGTTCCATGTGCATGCGCTTGACGCTGTCGGCGGTGCTGGAAATGATGTTCGAGCCAGTGGCGATCGAACCAGTCAGCGAGACCATGCGCACTTTCGGGTGGGTTACCAGCGGGCTACCCACCGTTGGACCGCGCCCGAACACCAGGTTGAGGACACCGGCGGGGAAAATTTGCGACGCCAGTTCCGCCAGGCGCAACGCGGTCAGCGGGGTTTGTTCCGACGGCTTGAGCACCACGGTATTACCGGCGGCGAGGGCCGGAGCGATTTTCCAGGCGACCATCATCAGCGGGTAGTTCCACGGCGCGATCGAGGCAATCACGCCCACCGGATCGCGGCGGATCATCGAGGTGTGGCCGGGCAGGTATTCACCGCCAGCCGAACCGCTCATGCAGCGGCTGGCGCCGGCGAAGAAGCGGAACACGTCGGCAATCGCCGGGATCTCGTCATTCAGAGCGGCGCTGTAAGGCTTGCCGCAGTTGTCCGATTCCAGCTTAGCCAGCTCTTCGCCGTGGGCCTCGATGACGTCGGCGAGCTTCAGCAGCAGCAGGGCGCGATCTTTCGGCGGGGTCTGTGACCAACCATCGAACGCCGCATCGGCGGCCCGCACGGCAGCATCGACCTGGGCTTCGCTGGCTTCGTTGATCTCCACCAGGACTCGGCCCAGTGACGGGTTGAACACGGCTTGGGCGGGGCCTTCGCCAGTGATCAACTGGCCGTTGATCAGGAGTTTGGTTTGCATGGGGTTGTCCTCTCTGAAGCAATTCTTGTTTTCAAACCGGACCCTTGTAGGAGCGAGCTTGCTCGCGATGGACGTCAACGATGACGAGGGCTGCCTGAATGCACGCGGCGCCCTCAGGTTCATCGCGAGCAAGCTCGCTCCTACAAGGGATTGTTGTGTCAGTCCTGGGATTATTTCCCGCCACTGCCCGCCACGCTTTCGCCGCCACGAGTCAGGTAATAGGCGCCGAGGATCGGCAGCATGGTCACCATCATCACCAGCATCGCGACGACGTTGGTCACCGGCACGTCCCGTGGGCGGCTGAGCTGGTTGAGCAGCCACAGCGGCAAGGTGCGTTCGTGGCCAGCGGTAAAGGTGGTCACGATGATTTCGTCGAACGACAGGGCAAACGCGAGCATGCCGCCAGCCAGCAATGCCGAGCCCAGGTTCGGCAGGACGATGTAGCGGAAGGTTTGCCAGCCATCGGCGCCGAGGTCCATCGAGGCTTCGATCAGGCTGTGGGAGGTACGGCGCAAGCGGGCGATGACGTTGTTGTAGACGATCACCACGCAGAAGGTCGCGTGGCCGACAATGATGGTGAACATCCCCGGCTCGATCCCCAGCGTCTTGAACGTCGCCAGCAAGGCAATCCCGGTGATGATTCCCGGCAATGCGATCGGCAGGATCAGCATCAGCGAGATGCCTTGCTTGCCGAAGAAATCCCGCCGGTACAGCGCTGCGGATGCCAGGGTGCCGAGCACCATCGCAATCAGCGTCGCAATGGAGGCAATCTGCAGTGACAGCTTGATCGCTTCCAGCACGTCAGGGCGCGAGAACGCCACGCCGATCCACTTCAGGGTGAAGCCCTTGGGCGGAAAACTGAACGCTGCTTCTTCGGTGTTGAAGGCGTAGAGGAAGATGATCAGGATCGGGAAGTGCAGGAAAACCAACCCGCCCCAGGCTGCGATTCTCAAGCCTAATGAAGCTTTCTCCCCCTGCTTGTCTGAATTAGAGTGCATCGAAGGCCCCCAGGCGTTTGACGATAGACAGGTAAATGGCGATCAGCACGATCGGTACCAGGGTGAAGGCGGCGGCCATCGGCATGTTGCCGATCGCCCCTTGCTGGGCGTACACCATGCTGCCGACGAAGTAACCAGGCGGCCCCACCAGCTGCGGCACGATGAAGTCGCCCAGGGTCAGGGAGAAGGTGAAGATTGAACCGGCGGCAATGCCCGGGATCGACAACGGCAGAGTCACCTGCATGAACGTCTGGCGCGGCTTGGCCCCGAGGTCGGCGGAGGCTTGCAGCAGCGAAGGCGGCAGCCTTTCCAGGGACGCCTGGATCGGCAGGATCATGAACGGCAGCCAGATGTAGACGAACACCATGAAGCGGCCCAGGTGCGAGGTCGACAAGGTGCTGCCGCCGACGCCGGGAATACCCAGCACGAACTGCAGCACCGGCTCCAGTCCAAGGTGCTGGACGAACCATTGCGCCACCCCGCCCTTGGCTAGCAACAGCGTCCAGGCGTAGGCCTTGACGATGTAGCTGGCCCACATCGGCATCATCACCGCGATGTAGAAAAACGCCTTGGTCTTGCCCGTGGTGTAGCGCGCCATGTAGTAGGCGATCGGGAAGGCCACGACGGCGCTGGCAATCGACACCACGATGGCCATGCCCAGGGTGCGCATGATGATGTCGAAGTTCGACGGCTGGAACAGCGCAGCGAAGTTCGCCAGGGTCAGGTCGGGGGTGACCGCCATGGTGAAGTCGTCGAAGGTGTAGAAGCCTTGCCACAGCAGGGTCAGCAACGAGCCGAGGTAAATCGCGCCGAACCAGATCAGCGGCGGCACCAGCAACATCGACAGATACAGGTTGGGTCGGCGGTACAGCAGGTTGGCAAACTTGCGCAACGGCGAGCCACCCGACGGGGTTTGGGAGATAGCCAAGGTGTTCATCTCACACCCCGCCGACTGCATGGTCTTGCAGCGGGATCATTGCTTCCCTGGCCCAGCGCGCGATGATTCGCTGGCCGGTCTGGTGTTGGGCGCTGGTGTCCAGCCATTGGTTGTTGGCCTGGCTGATATTCAGGGTCTGGCCGTTTTCCAGCTTCAGTTCGTAACGAGTGGCGCTGCCCTGATATTGAATGTCGTGGAGCAGGCCACTGACTTCGATTTCGTGGCTGGCCAGCGGCCCTTCGGCGAAACGCACGTGTTCCGGGCGAATGGAAAATGGTTGTGGATGGCCGCTCAACTGTTGCGCCAGATCGCCGCGAATCACGTTCGAGGTGCCGACAAACTCGGCAACGAAAGTGGTCGCCGGCTTCATGTACAGGTTGCGCGGGGTGTCGACCTGTTCGATGCGTCCTTTATTGAACACCGCAACACGGTCGGACATCGACAGGGCTTCGGTCTGGTCATGGGTGACGAAGATGAACGTAATGCCGAGTTGGCGTTGCAGCTTCTTCAGCTCGCTTTGCATTTGCTCGCGTAACTTCAGATCGAGGGCACCCAGGGGTTCGTCGAGCAACAACACTCGAGGTCGATTGACCAAGGCGCGCGCCAGGGCCACGCGCTGGCGCTGGCCGCCAGACAGTTGCACCGGCTTGCGTTCGCCATAGCCGCCGAGGGCGACCATGTCGAGGGCTTCTTCAGCACGTTTGAGGCGCTCGGCCTTGCCCACGCCCTTGACCTTGAGGCCGTAGGCGACGTTGTCTCGCACATTCATGTGGGGGAACAGCGCGTAGTCCTGAAATACGGTGTTGACGTCACGTTGATACGGCGGCAGCCCGGCGGCTTCTTCGCCATGAATACGAATGGAGCCTGCGCTCGGTTGTTCGAAACCGGCGATCAGGCGCAGACAGGTGGTTTTGCCCGAGCCGGAAGGGCCCAGCATGGAGAAGAACTCGCCGTCCTGGATGTCGATGGAAACCCGGTCTACGGCTTTCACTTCGCCGAATAGACGGGAAACGTTGGTGAACTGGACTGCAAGCGTCATGGTGCGGTGCTCCGAAAAGGCGCGCTTTCTATAAAAATTGAATCGGTGGTGTTATCGAAAAAACCGTCCGAACGCGGCTCGCGCCTGCGGCAGCTCCTACGGGACTTGCAGAAGACGCCATATTTGTAGTGCCTGCGGTCGGCGTGGGAGCTGCCGCAGGCTCGGGCCGCGTTCGGACGATCTATTGATCGTGAGAGAGTGTTATCTGCCGCCCATGATCGCGATGTAATCCTGGGTCCAGCGGCTGTACGGCACGAACTTGCCGCCTTCAGCCTGCGGGGTTTTCCAGAAAGCGATCTTCTCGAACTGATCAAAACCGTTGGTCTTGCAACCTTCGGCGCCCAGCAGCTCGCTGCCCTGGCAAGCGGCAGGTACGGCTGGCAACGAACCGAACCAGGCGGCTACATCGCCCTGGACCTTCGGTTGCAGCGACCAGTCCATCCATTTGTAGGCGCAGTTGGGGTGCTTGGCTTCGGCGTGCAACATGGTGGTGTCGGCCCAGCCCGTGGCGCCTTCTTGCGGGATGGTGGAGGCGATAGGCTGTTTTTCGTTCATCAAGCCGTTGACCTGATAGGGCCAGGCGCTGGACGCGACCACGCCTTCGTTCTTGAAGTCACTCATCTGCACGGTGGTGTCGTGCCAGTAGCGGTGGATCAATGGCTGCTGGGCGCGGAGCAGATCGAGCACTGCCTTGTACTGGGTTTCGGTGAGTTCGTAGGGGCTCTGGATGCCGAGTTCCGGCTTGGCGGTTTTCAGGTACAGCGCCGCATCGGCGATGTAGATCGGACCGTCATAGGCCTGCACGCGACCCTTGTTGGGCTTGCCGTCCGGCAGGTTTTGCGCGTCGAACACCACGTTCCAGCTGGTAGGCGCGGTCTTGAATACGTTGGTGTTGTACATCAATACGTTCGGGCCCCACTGATACGGGGTGCCGTAGGTCTGCTTGTTGACCACGTACCACGGCGCATCCTTGAGGCGCGGGTCGAGGCTTTTCCAGTTCGGGATCAGGTCGGTGTTGATTGGCTGCACGCGCTTGCCCACGATCAGGCGCAGCGACGCATCACCCGACGCCGTCACCAGGTCGTAACCGCCCTTGGCCATCAGGCTGACCATTTCATCGGAGGTTGCGGCGGTTTTCACGTTGACCTTGCAGCCGGTTTCCTTCTCGAAACCGGTCACCCAGTCATAAGCCTTGTCGCTTTCGCCCCGTTCGATGTAGCCGGGCCAGGCCACGATATCCAGCTGGCCTTCGCCGGCACCCACGGCTTTCAGCGGTTCGGCGGCCTGGATGGAGGCACTGGCCAGCAACGCGGTGGTGATTGCACTGAGCAGTGCGGTCTTGTGCACGAACATGGGGTTTCCCTCTTCTTTAATTATGGTCGGGGCAGTTTTAACGGGGTCAAGCCAATGCCTTTACGGCTAATTGTTAGCGTAGTGCGCTTTTATAAATGCTGTCCGTGGCGAGCCATGATGTGCCGTACCACGCTGTAGTCCTGAAGCGAATCGCTGGACAGGTCCTTGCCGTAGCCCGAACGCTTCAGGCCGCCATGGGGCATTTCGCTGACCAGCATGAAATGACTGTTGATCCAGGTGCAGCCGTATTGCAGGCGTGCGGCGACCTGCATGGCCTTGTCGAGATTCTGCGTCCACACCGAAGAGGCGAGGCCGTATTCCGAGTCGTTGGCCCAATCCACCGCTTGTTCCAGCTCCTCGAAGCGGGTCACGGTCACGACCGGGCCGAATACCTCGCGCTGGACGATTTCATCGCTCTGTTTGCAGCCGGCCAGCAGGGTTGGCTGGTAATAGAAGCCGGCACCGGAATGCACGGCCGCGCCGGTGACGCGTTCGATATGCGGTTGGCCGAGGGCTCGTTCGACAAAACTGGCCACGCGATCACGCTGGCGGGTGCTGATCAGCGGCCCAATCTCGTTATCGGCATCGCGCTTGCCGGCGAAGCGCAGGCTGCTGACGGCGGCGCCGAGTTCGGCCACCAGGCGGTCGTGAATCCCGGCCTGTGCATAGATGCGGCAAGCTGCGGTGCAATCCTGCCCGGCGTTGTAGTAGCCATAGGTGCGCACACCTTCGACCACGGCCTGGATATCGGCGTCGTTGCAGACGATCACCGGTGCCTTGCCGCCGAGTTCCAGGTGTGTGCGTTTCAGGGTTTTCGAAGCGGCCTGGAGTATTTTCTGCCCGGTGACAATATCGCCGGTCAGCGACACCATGCGCACTTTGGGGTGGCTGACCAGGTGACTGCCAACGCCTTCGCCCCCACCGCATACGATGTTGATCACGCCGCGCGGCAGGATCTCGGCCAGGGCAGGGGCCAGGGCCAGGATCGACAGCGGCGTGTGTTCGGAAGGCTTGAATACCAGGGTGTTGCCGGCGGCTAGGGCAGGGGCGATTTTCCACGCGGCCATCATGATCGGGTAGTTCCAGGGCGCAATCGACGCCACGACGCCGATCGGATCGCGTCGCACCATGCTGGTGTAGCCCGGCAGGTATTCGCCGCTGAGTTGGCCGGTCTGGCAACGCACGGCGCCAGCGAAGAAGCGGAACACATCAACCGTGGCGCTGAGGTCATCCTGGCGGGCCAGGTGCAGTGGCTTGCCGCAGTTCAGCGATTCCAGGCGGGCCAGCAGGTCGGCGTTTTTTTCGATGGCGTTGGCGATATCAAGGAGCAGCACCGAGCGCTGTTGCGGGGTGGTACGCGACCAGGTGCCAAAGGCGCGATGGGCCGCAAGGATGGCGGCTTCGACCTGCTCGGTGCTGGCTTCGGCAATGTGGGTCAGCACTTCGCCGGTAGCCGGGTTGAGAATCGGCTCGACAAAGCCTTCGCCCGCGACCAGTTCGCCGTCGATCAATAACGCGGTGAAGATCGGAGTCTGCGCGCCAGCCATTTTTCGGGTTCTCTTTTCTTGTGTGGCCATGGTGCTCCCAGCGACTGGGGCCCGGCCGTCTTATATAGATGTAACAAGACTAGTCTGAGGCCCCGAGGTCGACAAATACTAAATACTGAAGGTGGCGTTCGATTAAATAGATGGCTTGCGCCCGCCGTGGGGTTGTTCGCGGGCGACAGTCAGAAACGGGTCGACCAATGGAGGGCGGGCCGTACCGCGCCGCCAGGCCAGGCCGACGTCCAGGGTCTGGCTGAGATCGGCGATGGGGCGTGCTTCAATGATGTCGCCCTCCAGCGACCATGGGCGATAAGTCATGTCCGGCTGGATCGAAACCCCCAAACCGGCGGCGACCAGGCTACGCACGGCCTCGGTCGAGGCGGTTTTCAGGGTGATCCGCGGTTGCAGGCCGGCGCTGCACCACAGGCGCTGGGCGTTACGGTCCATTTCGTCAACGTTGAGCTGGATCAGCGGCTCGCGTGCGACGTCGGCCAGGTTGATGCTGTCGTGTTCCAGCAGTGGATGCTGGGCCGGTAACCAAAGGCGGTGGGGCGAATGGGTCAGGACCTCGGTCTGCAAGGCGTGGCGATCCTCCAGGTTGGAGAGAATCAAAACGCCGACATCAATCTCGCCGCTGACCAGCAGATGCTCGATATAGGGCCGTTCGTCTTCCATCACGCGCAGTTCCACGTTGGGGTAGGCGCGCTGGAAGCGAGTGAGCAAATCAGCCAGGTAGTAGCCGGCGACGAGGCTGGTCACGCCAATGATCAATTGCCCGGCGACCTGGTCGGTGCTCTGTTGCAGGCTGCGCTTGGCGTTGTCCACGGTTGCCAGGATCAGGTGCGCCTGGCGCAGGAACTGGTGCCCCTGATGGGTCAGCGTCATGCCCTTGGCATGGCGGTTGAATAGGCCGATGCCAATCTCCTGCTCCAATTGCTGGATGGCCAGGGTCAGCGTTGACTGGGAAATGAACGCAGTTTGCGCGGCGGCCGAGATCGAGCCGGTTTCGGCCACTGCAATGAAATGACGGATCTGACGCAAGGTCATCATGAAGAATTACCCGGTGGGCGTTATTTTTAGATGAGCTGGAGTGTATATCTTTTTTTCTGATGGTCCGCAGGACGCTCTGTGTAAGCACGCAACATTCCGAAGCACTCTCTCTGGCGGTCTTCGGGCACTTTCGCTCTAGGCTGATGGCCTTATTTGTCCATAGACCGAATGTTTGGAGGCACACATGATTACCCGTGGCTTACTCGATCAATTGCTCAAGTCCGGGCAGGACCTGCTGCAAAACAAGGCCGGAGGTTCCCACAACAAGTCATCCAGCGGCGGGCTGGGCGGTTTGCTCGGTGGTTCCGGCAAGTCGTCCGGCCTCGGCGGGCTGCTGTCCGGCGCCGGTGGTGGCGCTCTGGCAGCGGGCGCCATGGGTCTGTTGATGGGTAACAAGAAGGTGCGCAAGGTTGGCGGCAAGGTCGCCATCTACGGCGGCCTCGCGGCGCTCGGTGTTATTGCCTACAAGGCTTATGGCAACTGGCAGGCCCAGCAGGGCACGGCACCGAAGCAGGAACCGCAAACCGTGGACCGGGTGCCGCCCGCCCAGGTTGAGGAACACAGCCAGGCGATCCTCAAGGCGCTGGTGGCGGCGGCCAAGGCGGATGGTCATGTCGATGAGCGCGAACGTGAGCTGATCGAAGGCGAATTCACCAAGCTCGACAACGATCAGGAATTGCAGCACTGGTTGCACGCCGAGCTCAACAAGCCGCTGGACCCTGCAGACGTTGCCCGCGCCGCCAGAACCCCGGAGATGGCGGCCGAGATGTACATCGCCAGCGTGATGCTCGTGGATGAGGAAAGCTATATGGAGAAATCCTACCTGGAAGAACTGGCTCGCCAGCTCAAACTCGAACCGGGTTTGAAGGTTGAACTGGAAAAGCAGGTGCGCCAGGCTGTCGTGTAGGGTCTGGCTCGCTGGCGTGGTCATTTGCAGCCACGCCGCCTTCCTCATTCATCGGGATGAGAATTGGTCTGCATCTGTCTTATAAGTGAAACAGCGCCCTCAGCTATACTCGGCAGCATTTGATATGGCTCCGAGGACTGACTGTGAAGAACTGGACGTTGCGCCAACGCATTTTGGCGAGCTTTGCGGTAATCATCGCCATCATGCTGCTGATGGTCATTGTCTCCTATTCCCGTCTGCTCAAGATCGAGGAAAGTGAGGCCAGCGTTCGTGAAGATGCGTTGCCGGGGGTGTATTACAGCTCGATGATTCGCGGCGCCTGGTCCGACAGTTACCTGCATATCCAGCACATGCTCGGACTCAAGGAGGGGCAGGGTGTCAGTGCTGCGGACGAGGCCGAGTTCAATGCCTTCGAGGCCCGTTTGCTGGAGCAGATGAGCAACTACCAGGGCACTTTCACCACGGATGAGGACAAGAGCGAGTACGCCACCTTCGAAAAACTGCACCAGGACTACAAGAAAACCCTTGCCGCAGTGCTCGACTTGCACAAGCGCAATCAGGAAGTCGAGGCGATCCGTCTGTTCGACGAGCAATTGACCCCGGCCTGGAAAGCCGGGCGGGTCAAGCTCAATGACATCATTCGCCAGAACAAGGCAGTGGCCGACCAGGACATCATCGCCATCGATAACGCGGTACTCACGGCCAAGATCATCATGGGCATCTCGCTGCTGATCGCAGTACTGGCCGCCGGCCTGTGCGGCCTGCTGTTGATGCGCGCCATCATGGCGCCGATGAACCGCATTGTGAACATCCTCGAAATCATGCGTACCGGTGACCTCAGCGGCCGTCTCAACCTGGATCGCAAGGATGAGTTTGGCGCCGTCGAAACCGGCTTCAACGACATGATGACTGAACTCACTGCGCTGGTGTCGCAAGCCCAGCGCTCGTCGGTACAGGTGACGACTTCGGTGACCGAGATCGCCGCCACGTCCAGGCAGCAGCAGGCCACGGCCACCGAAACGGCGGCCACCACCACCGAGATCGGCGCGACTTCCCGGGAAATCGCCGCGACCTCGCGGGACCTGGTGCGCACCATGACTGAAGTCTCCTCCGCCGCCGACCAGGCCTCGGTGGCGGCGGGTTCTGGCCAGCAAGGCCTGGCGCGCATGGAAGACACCATGCATTCGGTGATGGGGGCTGCCGACCTGGTCAACGCCAAGCTGGCGATCCTCAATGAGAAAGCCGGCAACATCAATCAGGTGGTGGTGACCATCGTCAAGGTGGCCGACCAGACCAACCTGCTGTCGCTCAACGCCGCCATCGAAGCGGAAAAAGCCGGGGAATACGGCCGCGGGTTTGCCGTGGTTGCCACCGAAGTCCGGCGCCTGGCGGACCAGACTGCCGTGGCCACTTACGACATCGAGCAAATGGTGCGCGAGATCCAGTCGGCGGTGTCGGCGGGTGTCATGGGCATGGACAAGTTCTCCGAGGAAGTGCGCCGCGGCATGTCCGAGGTGCAGCAGGTAGGCGAACAGCTGTCGCAGATCATCCATCAGGTCCAGGCGCTGGCGCCGCGGGTGCTGATGGTCAACGAAGGCATGCAGGCTCAGGCCACCGGCGCGGAACAGATCAACCATGCGCTGGTACAGCTGGGTGATGCCAGCAGCCAGACAGTCGAGTCTCTGCGCCAGGCCAGTTTCGCCATTGACGAACTGAGCCAGGTGGCTGTGGGCTTGCGTGGCGGCGTGTCGCGATTCAAAGTCTGATGAGCGAACTCGCAGGCAGACGCGCCGCCGTGGCGCCGGCAAAGCAGTCCTTGTTTCTGGTGTTTCGCATCGGCGACGAGCGCTATGCCTTACAAGCGATCGACGTGGCGGAAGTACTGCCGCGCGTGCCGCTAAAGCCAATTGCCAAGGCGCCGGCCTGGGTGGCCGGAGTGTTTGCCTATCGTGGCGCGGTCGTGCCGGTGATCGATCTCAGCGCGCTGACCTTCGGCCGACCGGCACAGGTACGTACCAGCACGCGGCTGGTGCTGGTGCACTACCGTGCTGATGAGACCGCGCCGGCGCAACTGCTCGGGCTGATCCTCGAGCAGGCCACCGACACCCTGCGCTGCCATCCTTCGCAGTTCCAGCCATATGGCCTGGACAATCGCCAGGCGCCGTACCTCGGGCCGGTGCGCGAAGATGCCCAGGGTTTGCTGCAATGGGTACGGATCGCCGACCTGCTGGACGACTCGGTGCGCGCGCTGCTGTTTCCGGCCCAGCCTCTGGACCCGGCGCTGCTTGAGGAGCGGTCATGAGCAGCGATCAGCGGTTTTTCGACTTCCTCAAGGAACGCATCGGCCTCGACGTGACATCGGTGGGGCCAGCCATCATCGAGCGCGCCGTGCGCCAACGCAGCACCGCCAATCATGCGCTGACCGCCGACGACTACTGGCACCGCCTGCAGGGCTCGCGGGACGAGCAGCAGGCGCTGATCGAAGCCGTGATCGTGCCCGAGACCTGGTTCTTCCGTTACCCGGAATCCTTCGCCACCCTGGCGAAGCTGGCGGCCACGCGCCTGGCGCAAATCAATAACCTGCGCGCCCTGCGGATTCTCAGCCTGCCTTGCTCAACCGGCGAAGAACCCTACTCGATTGCCATGGCGCTGCTCGACGCCGGCCTCAAGCCACATCAGTTCAAGGTCGAGGGCATGGATGTCAGCCCGCTGTCAGTGGAGAAAGCCCGGCGCGCGGTATATGGCAAGAATTCATTTCGCGGCCAGGACATCGAGTTCCGTGAGCGCTATTTCACCGCTGAAAACGAGGGCTATCGCCTCGACGAACGAGTCCTGGACCAGGTGCGGCTGCAGGTCGGCAATCTGCTCGATCCGACCCTGCTGGCCAACGAGCCCGCCTACGATTTCGTGTTCTGCCGCAACCTGCTGATCTATTTCGACCTGCCGACCCAGCAGCAGGTCTTTGAAGTGCTCAAGCGCCTGACCCACGTCGACGGCGTGCTGTTCATTGGCCCCGCCGAAGGCAGTCTGCTGGGACGTTTTGGCATGCGCTCGATCGGCATCCCGCAGTCCTTTGCGTTCAGTCGCCAGGCGGCGCCCGAGCCGGTTGCGGCTTTCCTGCCAACCGTCCTGCCAACCCCGCAGGCCCAGCGCCAGCCGGTGCACCACGTGGCCTCCGCGCGACCCCGACCCTTTGCATCCTTGGCTCCCACGTCGCGGGCGGTGAAAACACCGCCGTCGGACGCCGCCGCTTTGTTGGTGAACATCGCCGCGCTGGCCAACGAGGGCAAGAGCGCCGAGGCCCGCGCTGCATGCGAGAGCTACCTGCGCAGCCACGAACCGGTGGCGCAGGTGTTCTACTGGCTGGGTTTGCTCAGTGACATTGCCGGCAGCGCCCTCGAAGCCCAGGGTTTCTATCGCAAGGCGTTGTACCTTGAACCGCAACATCCCGACGCGTTGATGCACCTGGCGGTCTTGCTGCAATCCCAGGGCGATACGGCGGGTGCCAGACGATTGCAGGACCGCGCCGCGCGCAGCGAGCGCGCCGCTGACAGTGAGCGTAAACGATGAACGCCTCCGACACCTTGAGCTTCACTCATGCAGATGCCCAGGCCATCGACGACTGCTGGAACCGCATCGGGGTCCACGGTGACAGGTCCTGCCCGCTGCTGAGCGAGCATATACATTGCCGCAATTGTGCGGTGTATTCCGCTGCCGCTACGCGCTTGCTCGACCGCTACGCGCTGCAGCAGGAAGATCGCGGACAGGTTTCCAGTAGCGTCGAGAGCGACGTCAAAACACGTTCGCTGCTGATGTTTCGCCTCGGCGAAGAATGGCTGGGGCTGGCCACTCGCACGCTGGTGGAGGTGGCTCCGATGCAGGCGATTCACTCATTGCCGCATCAGCGTTCCCGAGCTTTGCTGGGCGTGGCGAATGTACGCGGCGCGCTGGTGGCGTGCCTGTCGCTGGTGGAGTTGCTCGGGCTCGACACTGCCGCTGTTGCGGTCCCCGGCGCGCGCACCATGCCGCGCATGTTGATCATCGCGGCACACGGTGGGCCGGTGGTGGTGCCGGTGGACGAAGTGGACGGCATCCATGCCATCGACGAACGGGTCCTGGAAGCGGCGTCCCGTTCCGGCACCCAGGCCAGCAGCAAATACACCCATGGTGTCTTGCAGTTCAAGGGTCGCAGCCTGCGTTGGCTGGATGAAGAACAATTGCTGTCTGCGGTGACCCGGAGCCTGACATGACCCCCGAACAGATGCGCGATGCCTCGCTGCTGGAACTGTTCAGCCTGGAGGCCGAAGCCCAGACCCAGGTACTGAGCACCGGCTTGCTGGCACTTGAACGCGACCCGACCCAGGCTGATCACCTGGAGTCGTGCATGCGCGCCGCCCACTCGCTCAAGGGCGCGGCGCGGATCGTCGGCGTCGATGCCGGGGTCAGCGTGGCGCACGTGATGGAAGACTGCCTGGTCAGCGCCCAGGAAGGCCGCCTGTACTTGCGCCCCGAGCACATCGACGCCTTGCTGCAAGGCACTGACCTGTTGATGCGCATCGCCACGCCCGATAACGCACCGGGCATTGCGGACATCCAAGCTTACGTCGCGCTGATGGGGCTGTTGCTCGATCCCATGGCGCTCGCGTCCCCGATCAGCACGCCCATTGCGCCGTTCATGGCCGAGCCGGAACCCGAAGCGCTGGCGCCGGTGATCGAGGTCCCGGTTCCGGTGATCGAGCCACTGCCTGTTGCTCCCGCCGAACCCCCGGTGAAAAACCGCCGCACCACCGATACCGGCGAGCGGGTCCTGCGGGTCACGGCGGAACGCTTGAACAGCCTGCTCGACCTGTCGAGCAAGTCCCTGGTGGAAACCCTGCGCCTGAAGCCGCACCTGGCCACCATGCAGCGCCTCAAGCGCGTGCAGGGCAACGGCTTGCGCGCCCTGGAAAACCTCAATGCGCTTCTCAAGGATCAGACCTTGAGCCTGGAAGCCCGGGAAGCCCTCGACGATGCTCGCCGGCTCCTGGCCGAATCCCAGCAACTGCTGGTGGAGAAAAACGCCGAACTGGACGAGTTTGCCTGGCAGGCCAGCCAGCGCGCCCAGGTGTTGTACGACACCGCGCTGGCCTGTCGCATGCGCCCGTTCGCCGATGTACTGGCCGGACAGGCGCGGATGGTCCGCGACCTTGGTCGCAGCCTGGGCAAACAGGTGCGTCTGGAGATCGAAGGGGAGAAGACCCAGGTCGACCGTGATGTGCTGGAAAAGCTCGAAGCGCCGCTGACGCACCTGTTGCGCAACGCTGTCGACCATGGCATCGAAACCCCCGAGCAGCGCGTGCTGGCGGGTAAGCCCGCTGAAGGTTTGATCCGCCTGCGCGCCTCGCACCAGGCCGGCCTGCTGGTGCTGGAGCTCGGCGATGACGGTAACGGCGTGGATCTGGAGAAAGTCCGGCGCAGCATCATCGAGCGCCATCTGTCCCCGGCCGAGACCGCCGCGCAGTTGAGCGAAGAGGAGCTGCTGACGTTCCTGTTCCTGCCGGGCTTCAGCCTGCGCGACAAGGTTACCGAAGTCTCCGGTCGCGGTGTCGGCCTGGACGCGGTGCAGCACATGGTCCGCCAGTTACACGGCGCGGTGGTGCTGGAGCAGACGGCGGGCGAGGGCAGTCATTTCCATCTTGAAGTGCCGCTGACGTTGTCCGTGGTGCGTAGCCTGGTGGTGGAAGTCGGTGACGAGGCGTATGCCTTTCCGCTGGCGCACATCGAGCGCATGTGCGACCTCGAGCCCGCGGACATCGTACAGGTCGAGGGTCGCCAGCACTTCTGGTACGAAGGCCGGCACGTCGGCCTGGTGGCGGCCAGCCAACTGTTGCAGCGCCCCGCCAGCCAGGGCGGCCAGGAGACGCTAAAGGTCGTGGTGATCCGTGAGCGCGAGGCCATTTATGGGGTGGCCGTGGAGCGGTTCATCGGCGAGCGGACGCTGGTAGTCTTGCCGCTGGATGAACGCCTGGGAAAAGTGCAGGATATTTCCGCCGGAGCCCTGCTCGATGACGGTTCGGTAGTACTGATCGTCGACGTCGAAGACATGCTGCGATCCGTGGACAAACTGCTCAATACCGGGCGCCTGGAGCGGATCGCGCGCCAGGGTAATCAGGTCGTGGAGGCTGCTCGCAAGCGTATCCTGGTGGTCGACGACTCCCTGACCGTGCGCGAATTGCAGCGCAAGTTGTTGCTCAATCGTGGTTACGATGTCGCCGTCGCGGTCGATGGCATGGATGGCTGGAATGCCCTGCGCTCGGAGGATTTCGATCTGCTGATTACTGACATTGACATGCCGCGCATGGACGGCATCGAGCTGGTGTCTTTGTTGCGGCGCGACAACCGCCTGCAATCGCTGCCGGTGATGGTGGTTTCCTACAAGGATCGCGAAGAGGATCGCCGTCGTGGACTGGACGCTGGCGCCGACTATTATCTAGCCAAAGCCAGTTTTCATGACGATGCCCTGCTTGATGCAGTGGTTGAGCTCATCGGGGGAGCACGGGCATGAAAATCGCAATCGTCAACGACATGCCCATGGCGGTAGAGGCCCTGCGCCGCGCCGTGGCCTTCGATCCGACGCACCAGGTGATCTGGGTCGCCAGCAATGGCGCCGAGGCAGTGCAGCGCTGTTCCGAGCAGACGCCGGACCTGATCCTGATGGACCTGATCATGCCGGTCATGGATGGCGTCGAGGCCACTCGCCGGATCATGGCCGAGACTCCCTGCGCCATCGTAATCGTCACCGTCGACCGCCAGCAGAATGTGCATCGGGTGTTCGAGGCCATGGGACACGGCGCGCTTGACGTCGTCGACACCCCGGCGCTCGGGGCCGGCAACGCCCAGGAGGCCGCTGCGCCGTTGCTGCGCAAGATCATCAACATCGGCTGGCTGATTGGCGACAAGGGCAACCGCGAGCGCCCGGCCCCCAATACGTTACGCACCTCCGGCTCGCGCCAGCGGCTGATCGCCATAGGTTCTTCCGCTGGCGGGCCTGCGGCGCTGGAAGTGCTGCTCAAGGGCCTGCCGCGGGATTTTTCGGCGGCCATCGTGCTGGTCCAGCATGTCGACCAGGTGTTCGCCGCCGGCATGGCCGAGTGGCTCAGCAGTGCCAGCGGCCTCAATGTGCGCCTGGCCCAGGAGGGCGAGCCACCGCAAAGCGGCACGGTGCTGTTGGCCGGCACCAACCATCATATTCGCTTGTTGAAGAACGGCACCCTGGCGTATACCGCCGAACCGGTCAACGAGATCTACCGGCCCTCGATCGATGTGTTTTTCGAAAGCGTGGCCAGTCACTGGAATGGCGATGCGGTCGGGGTTTTGCTTACAGGCATGGGGCGCGATGGCGCACAGGGGCTTAAACTCATGCGGCAGCAGGGCTACCTGACGATCGCGCAGGACCAGCAAAGCAGTGCGGTGTACGGCATGCCCAAGGCGGCTGCAGCCATCGACGCGGCGGTAGAAATTCGTTCGCTGGAAAAGATAGCGCCCCGATTGCTGGAGATTTTCACCAAATGAAGACCTTCATCCGCATTCCGGGCCCAGGCAGTACTCAGGTGATCGCACATGAATGATTTACAGCTCGACGACTTCAAGACCGATGAAAACGCCGCCATGGTGTTGCTGGTGGATGATCAGGCGATGATCGGCGAGGCAGTGCGACGCGGCTTGTCGCACGAAGAAAACATCGACTTCCACTTTTGTGCCGACCCGCACCAGGCCATTGCCCAGGCGATGCGCATCAAACCGACCGTCATCCTGCAGGACCTGGTGATGCCCGGCCTCGATGGCCTGAGCCTGGTGCGTGAGTACCGCAATCACCCGGCGACCAAGGACATTCCGATCATCGTCCTGTCGACCAAGGAAGACCCGTTGATCAAGAGCGCGGCGTTTGCCGCCGGCGCCAATGATTATCTGGTCAAGCTGCCCGACAACATCGAGCTGGTGGCGCGCATTCGTTACCACTCGCGGTCCTACATGACCCTGCTGCAGCGGGACGCGGCTTATCGGGCATTGCGCGTGAGCCAGCAGCAGTTGCTCGACACCAATCTGGTGCTGCAACGCCTGATGAACTCCGATGGCCTGACGGGGCTTTCCAACCGCCGGCATTTCGATGAGTACCTGGAGCTGGAATGGAGAAGGTCGGTGCGTGACCAGACCCAGTTGTCGTTGCTGATGATCGACGTCGACTACTTCAAGTCCTACAACGACAACTTCGGCCACCTCGAAGGCGACGAGGCCCTGCGCAAGGTCGCCCTGGCGATCCGCGATGCAAGCTCCCGGCCGTCCGACCTGCCGGCCCGCTACGGTGGCGAGGAATTTGCCTTGGTGCTGCCCAACACCTCCCCCGGCGGTGCCCGGTTGGTCGCGGAAAAACTGCGCCAGACCGTCGCGGCGCTGAAAATCCCGCACATCGCACCGGCCGAAGGCTCCAGCCTGACCATCAGCATCGGCTTGTCGACCATCACGCCGGAGCACGGCAGCGACTGCCGGCAACTGATCCTGGCTGCGGACAAGGGGCTGTACCAGGCCAAGCACAATGGGCGCAATCAGGTGGGTATCTCGTAATGTGGGACCAAGCCCGCTCCCACTGGGACAAGCAGGGCAAATCATTCACCCCTAAAGCCGCCAGGCGGGCTGCCGTGACAGCGTGATTACGGTATACTCGCCGGCTTTCAAAAGTTCGCCAACGAGTGCTGCCCGCCATGGAAATCAACCCGATCCTTAACAGCATCAAGGACCTGTCCGAGCGCTCCGAAACTATTCGGGGGTATCTTTGACTACGATCAAAAGCATGAGCGTCTGACCGAAGTCAATCGCGAGCTTGAAGATCCGAGTGTCTGGAACAACCCTGCCTACGCCCAGGAACTGGGGCGCGAGCGCTCCCTGCTGGCGCAGATCGTAGAAACCCTCGACGAGATGCACTCGGGCCTGGCTGATGCCAAAGACCTGCTGCTGATGTCCGCCGAGGAAGAAGACCAGGCCGCCGTCGATGACGTTGCCGCCGAAGTCGAGCGCCTGCGCGAGTCCCTGGAAAAACTCGAATTCCGCCGCATGTTCAGCGGTGAGATGGATGCCAACAACGCCTACCTGGACATCCAGGCCGGCTCGGGTGGTACCGAGGCCCAGGACTGGGCCAACATCCTGCTGCGCATGTACCTGCGTTGGGCTGACAAACGCGGTTTCGACGCGACCATCATGGAATTGTCCGCCGGTGAAGTCGCCGGGATCAAGGGCGCAACCGTGCATATCAAGGGCGAATACGCCTTTGGCTGGCTGCGTACCGAAATCGGCGTGCATCGCCTGGTGCGCAAGAGTCCTTTCGACTCCGGCAACCGTCGCCACACCTCGTTCTCGGCCGTTTTCGTTTCGCCGGAAATCGATGACAACATCGAAATCGACATCAACCCGTCGGACCTGCGCATCGATACCTACCGCTCCTCCGGTGCCGGTGGTCAGCACGTAAACACCACCGACTCGGCCGTACGTATTACCCACGTACCGTCCAACACCGTGGTCAGCTGCCAGAACGAGCGTTCCCAGCACGCGAACAAAGACACCGCGATGAAAATGCTGCGGGCGCGCTTGTACGAGCAGGAAGTGCAGAAACGCAACGCTGCCTCGCAAGCCCTGGAAGACACCAAGTCGGACATCGGCTGGGGTCACCAGATTCGCTCCTACGTTCTGGATGCGTCGCGAATCAAGGATTTGCGCACTAACATCGAGCGCAGCGACTGCGACAAGGTGCTCGACGGCGACATCGACGAATACCTGGTAGCGAGCCTGAAACAAGGCCTGTAACACGTGCAATACGGGATCGCCTGAAAAAACGCGGCTCCTCCGGGAGCGGCGGTGCGGCGATCCGACTTGCCCGCGATCCCCAGCCGCAGGCTGTGGACAATGAACCTGATGGAATACTTAAAGACATGAGCGACCTAGAACTCGACCCGCAAGCCCTGCAACAGGAAGAAAACTCCCTGATCGCCCTGCGCAAGGAAAAGCTGGCTGCCGAGCGCGCCAAGGGCAATGCCTTCCCGAATGACTTCCGCCGCGACAACTACTGCGAAGACTTGCAGAAACAGTACGCGGACAAGACCAAGGAAGAGCTCGCAGAGGCTGCAATTCCGGTCAAGGTTGCCGGTCGCATCATGCTCAACCGTGGCTCGTTCATGGTGATCCAGGACATGTCCGGGCGCATCCAGGTCTACGTCAACCGCAAAACCTTGTCTGAAGACACCCTGGCCGCGGTCAAGACCTGGGACCTGGGCGACATCATTGCCGCCGAAGGCACCCTGGCGCGTTCCGGCAAGGGCGACCTGTACGTCGAAATGACCAACGTGCGCCTGCTGACCAAATCCCTGCGCCCGCTGCCGGACAAGCACCACGGCCTGACCGACACCGAGTCGCGCTACCGTCAGCGCTACGTTGACCTGATCGTCAACGAAGACGTGCGCCAGACGTTCCGCATTCGCTCGCAAGTCATCGCCCACATCCGCAGCTTCCTGATGAAGCGCGACTTCCTCGAAGTCGAAACGCCGATGCTGCAGACCATCCCGGGCGGCGCGGCGGCCAAACCGTTCGAAACCCACCACAACGCCCTCGACATGGACATGTACCTGCGCATTGCGCCGGAACTGTACCTCAAGCGTCTGGTGGTTGGCGGTTTCGAGAAGGTCTTCGAGATCAACCGCAACTTCCGTAACGAAGGCGTCTCGACCCGTCACAACCCTGAATTCACCATGTTGGAGTTCTACCAGGCGTACGCCGACTACGAAGACAACATGGACCTGACCGAAGAACTGTTCCGCGAACTGGCACAGCTGGTCCTGGGCAGTACCGACGTGCCTTATGGCGACAAGGTGTTCCACTTCGGCGAGCCGTTCGCGCGCCTGTCCGTGTTCGACTCGATCCTCAAGTACAACCCTGAGCTGACTGCAGACGACCTGAACGACATCGACAAGGCCCGTGCCATCGCCAAGAAAGCCGGCGCCAAGGTGTTGGGCTTCGAAGGCCTGGGCAAACTGCAGGTGATGATTTTCGAAGAGCTGGTCGAGCACAAGCTGGAGCAGCCGCACTTCATTACCCAATACCCGTTCGAAGTGTCGCCGCTGGCCCGTCGCAACGACGACAACCCGAACGTCACTGACCGTTTTGAGCTGTTCATCGGTGGCCGTGAAATCGCCAACGCCTACTCCGAGTTGAACGATGCGGAAGACCAGGCCGAGCGTTTCATGGCGCAGGTGGCCGACAAGGACGCCGGCGACGACGAAGCCATGCACTACGACGCCGACTTCGTTCGTGCGCTGGAGTACGGCATGCCGCCAACGGCGGGTGAAGGTATCGGCATCGACCGCCTGGTGATGCTGCTGACCAACTCCCCGTCCATCCGCGACGTGATCCTGTTCCCGCACATGCGGCCGCAAGCGTAAGTGTTTGTCTAGTCCTGAAATAGGTTTACACCTGTTTCACCCCAACGCCCGATGCACCGCATCGGGCGTTTTGTATTTCAAGGACAGGTGCGGGCGCTCCTGGTTGTAGATTAGGATCGCCTCTCTCACCAT
>NZ_JADEVO010000061.1 GCF_017114825.1 Pseudomonas gregormendelii
AGCACAAGGTCGGCAGCCTCGCGCTTGAATTCAGCGGAAAAGGAACGGCGTTGTTTGGTCATCTGACACCTCGATCTGGCGAGCATTCTCGCCTAAATGGGTGTCCGGTTTCATTAGACCACTACATCCGCCAGCTTTCAACTTCGATCATTGACGAAATATTGCAGGCTTGCAGTCGGACACAATGCGGATACAAAACTGCGGTTAGATAGACCTGCCGTTTCCACATAGAGAGAATTGCCATGTATCAAAAACTGCAACGTGTGATCAAGATGCTTCGCCAATGCGCACGTCTAATGGTTGGAGTTCCCGACTACGACAACTATGTGGCCCAGATGGCCCTCAAGCATCCTGATCAGCCTGTTCTGAGCTACTCTGCGTTCTTTCGTGAGCGACAAGAAGCGCGCTACGGCAATGGAAAATGCACTACTCGGTGCTGCTGATTTAAAGAAACGACTGTGAGGAAATCGGTCTAAATTTGACGGTTGTAGGGGCCGCTGTTGCCACCGTACAGGTCTCCCTCCGGTAGGTAGTAACTCCGCTGTCGGCCGCTCCTAAATCCGAGGTTGGTTCACCTCTCAGAGGCTTGATGCTTTTTACGAAAGGCGCCTGGCTGCATTCCGACGGATTTTACAAAGGCGCGTGTGAACGCTGAAATAGACTGGTAACCCACTGCGGGACAAACTGCCTCAACTGTATGATTGCTTTTGAGCAGTTGGCAAGCATGGCGGATCCTAAGCGCGAGCAAGACCTGCCCTGGAGACTGGTGCGCCAGGTCGGTAAACCGTTTGAAGAATGCAGATCGCGAAAGCCCTGTCACGGTTGCCATGGTATCCAATGACCAAGCAGCTTGTGGTTGTTTTATCAGCTGGTCTAGCAAGGGCGCGAATGAGGGGTGGCGCGCTAACGCGACCAATCCACCGAGTTCATGGTTATCTGCTATCTGCTGGCGCAGTACGTAAAGGAATAGGAGATGACTCAAACGCTCCAGTAGCAGGGAGGAGGGTGCCGACGGTCGTTCGCATTCCTGAAGAATCAGCTCGAATATAACCCTCGCAGCTTGCACAGATGGTTCATCCGCACGAAGGATGATCCAGTCTGGTAGTCCGTCAATGATCATCGACGATAGTCCGGTTTTAAAATGAAAAAAACCGCACACAAGTCCTACACCGTTCTCTGCTCCGCTATCCAAAGGCACCATGTCTATAGCCGGGAAGCGCTGTGCGTTTTGGGCATTTTCAGAGTTGGAGAGCCAGTACTTAAAGTCTCTGAGCATGAAAACCGCATCCCCGGCACTCAAAGCGTATGGGTGCGCCTGACCGTGGACGTGCAACCAACACTGGCCTTGAACGACAAGGTGAAAACTGGAGCGCGTGATCTCAGAGGTATTGGCGTGCCAATCGCCGCAATAACGGCCGACGTGGAAGAGGTTGGCTTCTAATTCGAGACTCTCTAATAGCCAATCCATGAGTAATCGCGACGAAATCATCTAATGAAAACACTCTCGGGCAAGTAAACGCTACTGAAGGATATGGTTCGGACTTTTGATTACCAACAGACTAGCCGGACCCATACCCAGCCGGAGCCCATCCAATGACACGTGTCACTTTACACACTTTGCAAACCGCTCCAGATGCAGCCAAGCCTTTTTTGGAGGCCGCGCAGAAAAATTCCGGCTTCATACCGAACCTTCTCGCTGTTCTCGCGAACGCGCCTGCTGCTTTAGAGACATATGTCACGGTGTCGGCGCTCAATGGCAAAGCGGATCTTAGCTTGCCTGAAAGGGAGGTAGTACAGTTAGTTGCAGCGACGACGCATGGCTGTGATTTTTGCGTTGCTGGCCACACTGCTGTGGCTTTGAACAAAGCGAAACTTCCCGAGAATGTGGTGAGTGCATTGCGTGAACAGGTCTCCATCCCAGTGGAGAGGCTGGAAGCACTGGCCGCGTTTGCTCGCGAGGTAATTGCCACCCGTGGCAACGTCAGTGGCTCCACCTATGACTCTTTTAAAGCCGCCGGATACTCCGAGGGGAATGCGCTAGAAGTCATTCTCGGGATCAGCCTCGCGACGCTATGCAATTTCGCTAATGTTTTTGCAGCCACGCCGCTCAATTCTGAGTTGAGCCAATTTCGCTGGCAGTCTGGAAATAAATAAGGCTCCTATCGTAGAGCGTTTCTGATATCGCGGAGAGAAAGGAAATGCTTGATCCGACATTGAGTCAATGGCTAGACGCTCAAGCGTTAGACCTCGATGTAGGGTCGGGCGATTCGCAGAAAGTACTATCATGGCTAGCTGCCGCCGACGTGTTGCGTGTCGGAGTGAACCAGCTTGAAGGTGGTAACGGTAAAACCATCGCTGATGCCGTGGAGGTATTAGCTCAAATCGCGAGCTGCTCCCTGGCCGCTGCATTTGTTTTCTGCGGTCAGCGGACCTTTATCGAATACCTGATCAAAAGCCCCAACAAAGCGTTGCGTGAGAAATTGTTGCCATCTTTGCTGGATGGAAAGCTCGCTGGTGCCACCGGCCTTTCGAACGCGATGAAGTTTCTATCGGGCATTGAGGCGCTTCTAGTCACTGCTTCCTCGACGGAAAAAGGGTGGCGTGTAGATGGACGGCTTCCTTGGGTGACCAACCTACGCCGAAGCGGCTTTGTCGTCGCTGCGGCGGTGGAGGGAACGCGCGACGGTAGACCCTTTATACTCGCAATTCCGAGCACGTTATCGGGGTTGAAGCGGTCAGATGATCTGCAATTGATAGGGCTACAGTCCACGAATACAGCGGCATTACATTTCACCCAATTGGACGTAAATCGGGAATGGCTGATACATGACGACGCACGCGTTTTCCTCCCTGCGTTGCGCCCAGCGTTTCTCGGATTGCAATGCGGTCTAGCGATTGGTTTGGCGCGGCGCTCATTGATGGAGGTAGAGGTACGAATTCGAGGAAATCGATCGGTTCTTGCCGAGACCTTTCATGAGCAGCGTCGCCGGCTAGAGCATTTAGTTTCGGACCTCAAAAGCGGGTTGTTGGACGGGCGGTTTGTAGCTGAGCCAACCGCCTTATTCTGTTTGCGAATCGCCTTTTCAGAATCGGCGACTAATGCAGTCAATCTTGAATTGCAGGCAAGTGGAGGAAGCGCTTTTCTGAGTGGGAATAGTCATGGATTTGCCAGACGTTTACGCGAGTCGGCTTTTTTACCAATCCTTACTCCTAGCCTAGTCCAACTACGTACTGAACTCCAACGCCAGGGAGGAGAGGCAGTGGTATGGCGTCCAGCCGCTGCCTCTCGTGTACACGGGTAAGCCTAAGCTTGACGAACGTGCGCAGTGTTGGAATCGTCAACGACACGTCACGCTTGCTGTACGAACGCTAGCCGCACTGCAAATCCAATCAGGAGAGTACCGAATAGCCATTGCTGAACTCGTTGCGCGGTTACACTTCGTTCTAACCAACCCCCTACCCAGGCGCTGGCAGTGGCATAAATGCTGTCGAAAATCAGACCAGTGATTACGAGTACTACACCAAGTAATGCAAATTGCTCCCATACCGACGATCGATTCGGATCGATGAATTGCGGTAGCAGCACCGAGCAGAAAAGCAGCGCTTTCGGATTGAGTAAATTAGTGAAGAGCCCCCGTCGGATAGCCGCGCTCAGGCTCGGTGTTAGATCTCTGGTATCTGTAATCGTTGGCGCACTCATGCCACTGGTTTTGAACATCTGAATTCCTATCCAAAGTAGATAGGCCGCTCCTGCATATTTGACGATATCAAAAGTCCAAGGCAGTACTTTGAACATTGTTGCCAATCCCATAGCGGTTAGGGCCACATGGCACGCACGCGCCAACGCGAGCCCGAGCGCGGTCGCTAGCGCTGCGGTTCTACCTTGTTTTGCACCAGTTTGAAGTAGCAGGATCATGTCCGGACCGGGCATTAGAAAAATCATCGAGAGAGCGAGGAGGTACAGCGCTTTGTCTTCCATATTCGTGTTGCTCGGTAGGAGATGAGGGAGACAATTTTAGAGGTAAGGGGCAGGGCAGGTGGTTGCGTATTGGACTCTCAAATCTACATGTTTTGGCAGAATCTGCCCTTTGATAATTAGAACAGGAACCTATATGCCAACTGATCGTTTTCCGCAAATCAGACTCGATAGTTATGATCACGCGATCCTTGCAGCTTTGCAGCGAGATGGTCGGCTGACCAACGTGCAATTAGCCGAAGAGATTGGGCTGTCGGCGTCCCCATGCCTACGACGAGTGCGTAATCTAGAAGAAGCTGGAGTGATTCGTGGATATCAAGCAACCCTTGATGCAGAGGCAATAGGGTTGGGTATGACCGTTTTCGTTGGGGTGAAAGTGGAACGCCACCATGAAGAGGAGGCGGAGAAATTTCGAGTGACGGTGCAGGGATTGCCAGAAGTGGTGTCAGCATTTCTTGTGTCCGGAGAGTCGGATTTTTTACTGCACGTGGTCGTACCTGATTTGCGCAGTTATGAACGCTTTCTCACCGGCGTTTTGTTGAAGCTTCCAGGCGTCCGGGATATTCGTAGCAACTTCGCAATCAAATCGATCAAGCCTCAGAGTGCGTTGCCATTGGAACACTTGCTGGGTTGAAAAGGTGTCAGGGGAATATTGCGCTTCGACAATTTTTGAGCGGCCACCACCCGTCTATTGATGGAAATAGAAAAAGGGACTTGGTCTCTACCTGGCTGACGTCAGAAAGGACCAGATAGGGGCGTGCGGGTACGCCCATTCTCAGATTTCTGTGGCGCTGAATTGATCACTCAGCGTGCCTTGGAAATGTTCAATAAGGAAGTCTATGAAGACACGAGTTTTGGCTGGCAGTGCCTTCCTGGCCGAGTAGTAAACGAAGATTGAGCCTAGATCGACATACCAGTCTGGCAATAGCCGAATCAGCTCACCCCGCTGCAACCAGGGCCATGCTCGCTCCAGTGGCACCAAGGCCACGCCCAGACCCATGAGAGCGCACATGCATAAGGCTTGCGGATCATTCATGATGGCGGTTGGTTTCAAGCTCAGATCAAAGGTTTCGGCAGCCGCATTGCGCAATGTCCAGGTGCGCAATCGGTTGGTGTCGGTCGATCGCACGACGATGCCGTCCTGACCCTGCAAGTCCGCCGGCGCGAGGGGCAACGGTTTGCCTTGGAGCCACTCTGGCGTCGCGACAGCGACGAGATGCAGCTTGGCCAGTTCACGCGCTACGACGCCTGGGCTTAGTTCCATGCCACCGCCAATAGCGACGTCAAAACCTTCACCGATCAAATCAACGCGTCTGATTTCCAGGTGCCAATCCGGCACGACGGAAGGGTAGCGTTGCTTGAACGTTTTCAGCAGAGGGAGCACGTAGTCGTAGCCAAAGGACGGAGCCATATTCACCCGCAGCCGACCGGCTGGGACATTACGGGAGTCGCCGATTTGATCCATGGCGCCCTGGATGGTCTCGACACTGCCCGCTACTTGTTCATAGAGTGCCTCGCCGGACTCGGTTAGGGAGAGGCTTCGCGTGCTGCGTTGAAACAGTCGAGTGCCCAGTTTGGTTTCGAGCCGCGCGATATTTTTGCTTACGGCTGCGGAAGAAACGCCCATGCGCCGAGCCGCTTCGGAAAAACTGCGAGCTTCTGCGGCTCGAACAAATGATTCCAGGTTACCCAAAGTATCCACGTTTATCTCCAACTTTTGGTTGAAGCTGATGTTACCGACTAATGACTAATTCATTGGTGAATTTGAGTCCATAGTGCTGCCGATTGAATCTCACATTCCAGACGGGTGGACTTAATGGGCAAAATTTTAATCACCGGCGCTACCGGGAAACTGGGTGGAGCGGTCGTGCGCTCACTGATGCACAAGGTGCCTGCGTCAGATGTCGTGGCCTTGGTTCGAGACGCGAGCAAAGCGCAGTGGCTGTCGGAGCTTGGTGTCGAAGTGCGGCTGGGCGACTACACCGACCACGACTCCCTGGTCACTGCCTTCGCCGGGGTGGAAAAAATTTACTTGGTGTCAGCAGTCGCGTTCAGCGATCGGGTGGGTCAACATAGAAATGTCATACAGGCGGCACATGCGGCGGGTGTTCGACACGTGTTCTACACCAGCATTCAGCGCGTCAGCGATGACCATTGTCCTATCGAAGGTGTCACCGCGAGCGATCTCGAAACAGAGGCAATGCTTAAATCATCTAGGCTGTATTACACCATCGTCCGGCATCCGCTTTATGCCGACGTGCTTCCGATGTACATCGGAAAAGATGCGCCGGAGAAAGGTTTCAGCGCACCCGCCGGTCTGGGGAGGGTCGCACTGACGAACATCGGAGAACTCGCTGAAGGCGGGGCAACCTTGCTTACTCAGCCAGGTCACGAAAACCGGGCTTACCTATTGAACAATGGTCAAACCTGGTCGTTCGCCGACATTGCCGCTGCACTTTCACGCGTGACCGCTAAAGCCATTCATTATCAGCCGATTTCGATCGCAACTTTCATCGCCACCCGTGAAGCCGAAGGCTGGCCGCCGCATGTTGCGTCCTTCATTGGCGAATGGTATGGCGCTATCGAGAGAGGCGCCTTTGATCAAACCAGTCGTACTCTTGAAGAACTTCTAGGTCGAAAACCCAAAGATCTCGACACCATCGTTAGAGAAGCTTTCAAGCTATGACGGTTCAGTTGGCTGCTACGCTACATCCCGAGCAAATTGAACGATCCGCTTTCGCCGAAAATAGTCGCTCCGCTTAAGAGGTAAAGCGCTCGCTCATTTACGTGATCATTCAAATTGCGGACAAAGAAAAGCCCGCAGAGGGGCTTGCGGGCTAAAGGGATGTGGGGATTTAAAGAAGCGGATTTAATGTAGATAACGAGGTGTGAAAATTATGTGATGTATCTGCATGCAACCACTCTCACATTAGTCATACTTTTACCCCGAGTCGTCTATAAATATTGACATTAAGCGCGCTTGCCCTGGCCTACCTGACGATGCCCAACTGTTGCCGCGCCGTATCACATTTCTGCTCAGAAGAACGTGTGCGGAACTCCCATTAGCGTCTGAACGCGCATGGCGCGTCAGGCTACTTGAATGGTTTACTCAGGAGCCCTTCAACCGATGTGTCGATCGGGATGCTAAAATATGGTCGTAAATGGTTGATCAGCTTCGGTAGATTCGTAGGAAATCCATATGAAAGAAGTACTAAGTGAAGAGGAGATGCGCCGGGCGCTCTTCGGTCCTGTCGGTAAGCAGTCGGAATCAGCCTTAGCTTCAGACACTGCCATTAAGGCCGATCAACAGCACGTCTCCAAAGCACGCAAGGCTACGACGTCGCTTTCCCCCAAACTCCGAGTCGTACTGCGCGTCACAAAGGAATTCGAGGGAGAATCAGAAAGTTTCGTTTTTGACGCGAATACCATAAGCACCCTCATCGCAGAACAAGAAGCGAAAGCTGAAGCGAAGAAGAAGAAATTTAAGTACTTCGAACTGATATCAATCACACCGATTTAGCATCCCGCAAACGCCTCCCGCCTCCCTATGCTTCAACAATTCGCTAGAGAAGGGCGCTTCCTCCCAGCTCGTTCAATTCGCCCTCGGCGGCCGCTTTTCAGTGCCTCCTTTTAACGCCAAAGAGTCTTGACTGGAAGCTAGATCCAACAAAATCGGGCAGTCTGGTCGGCGGTCACCGTGGCAGTGCTTAACAAGATTTTGCAATGTGTCCCGCAGTGCTGCAAATTCTTCGATTTTCTGGTTCAGCTCACTAATGTGTTGGCGAGCCAGTGCTTTTACATCCGCACTGGCCCGTCCCCGGTCCTGCCATAGAGTAAGAAGTTTGCCGACCTCTTCGAGTGAAAATCCGAGGTCTCTCGATCGTTTGATAAAGGCCAAGGTGTGCAGGTCGGTTGCATTGTAAATGCGATAGCCACTGTCTGTTCGGGTGGCTGCCGGCAAAAGTCAGATGGATTCGTAATAGCGAATCATCTTCGCGCTCAATCCACTGCTCTTCGCTGCACTGCCGATGTTCATTTCGAATCCTCTTCATCGTCGGGCTTCCAGGTTTTCAGCAGAAGCGCGTTACTCACGACACTGACACTGGACAGCGCCATGGCCGCCCCTGCGAGTACTGGATTTAGAAAACCAAACGCCGCCAAGGGAATACCGATGAGGTTGTATATAAACGCCCAAAACAAGTTCTGGCGAATCTTTGCGTACGTCTTGCGACTGATATCGAGCGCTGCCGGAATGAGTCTTGGGTCGCCTCGCATCAGAGTAATTCCAGATGCATGCATGGCAACATCAGTACCGCCGCCCATGGCGATTCCAATGTCAGCAGCGGCAAGCGCGGGAGCATCGTTGATACCGTCTCCCACCATGGCGACTACACCAGTTTTCTTCAGCTCATTCACCGTTGCCGCTTTGTCAGCAGGCAGAACTTCCGCGTGTACATCTTCGATTCCCAACGCCTTTGCTACGACCGCTGCACTGCCCCGGTTATCGCCTGTTAGTAGGTGACTGCTGATGTTACGAACCTTGAGCTGTTTAATGGCGCTCGCGGCGCCTGGCTTCAGCGTGTCACCGAATGCGAATACGCCCAGCACGCGACGTTGTGGGCTCATTTCTATCAACCATGACAAGGTGCGCCCTTCGACCTCCAGGCGTTGGGCGGTGTCTTCGAGACCACCCATAGCCAGATGGTTCTCTTGCAGCAGACGTTTGTTACCCAAAGCTAATTCCTGGCCGTTCAAGTGACCCGCGATACCGCGTCCAGCAAGGGATCGGCTGTTGGTGACGTTTTCAAGCTTGAGACCACGCTCTTTGGCAACATCTAATACGGCTTTTGCCAGTGGATGTTCGCTTCCGCGCTGCAACGCGCCAGCCATTGCCAATAGTGTATTTTCGTCGCCATCCAGCGCAGCCATATAAGCGATGCGGGGAGCGCCTGAAGTCAAAGTACCGGTTTTGTCGAATACTACGGCAGTGACTTCATGGGCCCGCTCCAACGCTTCAGCATCTTTAATCAAAATGCCGTAACGGGCGGCGACTCCGGTGCCTGCCATGATCGCGGTCGGTGTTGCCAAGCCAAGCGCACAAGGGCAGGCAATTACCAACACTGCAACGGCGTTAATCAAGGCCGTTTCCAACGACGCGCCGGCCAGCAGCCAACCTGCCACAGTCATCATTGCAAGCAACAGCACGACTGGGACGAACACTTGGCTTACCTTATCGACCAGCTTCTGAATGGGAGCCTTAGCTGATTGAGCTTCCTCGACAAGCCGAATGATCCGAGCCAGTACAGTCTCGGCTCCCAAGGCATTGGTACGTACCAGCAATCGACCCTCGCCGTTGATTGCACCACCAGTAACCTTGTCGCCAGATTGCTTCGGCACTGGCAGGCTCTCGCCGCTTATGAGCGCTTCGTCGGCGTGGCTCTGGCCTTCGATGACTTCACCATCGACCGGGAAGCGTTCACCAGGCTTCACGAGCACTTGATCACCCACTTTCAGATCGCTGATGGCTACGTCGAATTCCTGTCCGTTGACAACCTGAATGGCGCGTTCTGGCCGAAGGGCCTCCAGCGCACGAATCGCACTAGCGGTCTGGCGTTTTGCACCGCTCTCCAGGTATTTCCCCAGCAATACAAGAGCGATCACTACAGCCGATGCCTCGAAGTACAAGTGGGGCATGCTGCCCGACTCGGCAACTGCCCATTGGTAGACACTCAGTCCGTACCCAGCACTCGTCCCTAATGCGACCAGCAGATCCATATTGCCAGCGCCGGCACGCACAGCTTTCCATGCCGCCACATAGAAGCGCGCTCCGAGATAGAACTGCACGGGGGTGGCGAATAGGAATTGAACCCAAGCCGGCAGCATCCAATGAATACCCATAGGCTCCAGTAACATAGGGAGGACCAATGGGATGACTAGCACGATGGCCAATACCAGGTGCCAACGCTCGATGTGGTGGCGCCTGTGTTGGTCAGCTTGCTGTATAGCAGGATCCTGTTCCAGGCTTGCTCCATACCCTGCCTTATCTACCGCGGCGATCAAGCTCGCCGGATCTACCTGGCCGGATACTTGGATGTGGGCTCGTTCGTTTGCGAGGTTCACGGTTGCGATTTTCACACCGGGTACTTTGAGTAATGCGCGTTCGACTCGGCCGACACAACTGGCACAAGTCATGCCCGATATCGGAAGGTCAAAAGTATCTGGATTGGCCATGACAGGCACTCCTGGAAATTGATTTCCAGCGAAGAATCAACCTTCCCTCTTAGGCAAGGTCAAGCGCTAATTACGCATATTTTTTCAGCGCACCTAGGCCTGTGCGAAAAATGCCTCCACAGGCCTGACGCTGCTTACTGTCCTCTTCATGTCAATGATAGACGCCCCAGCACGCCTTGCTTTCCCTGTTAAGACTTCGCTCTTACCGTTGGTTTGGTATGAACATTGGGCAGCGCTGAAGGCTTAAAGGAGCTGCGCGCCAAGGTGCATAGATAAGTGATTCACTAGAATTTCAGCGTCGGGTGGAGCGCGCGTACAGCACCGTCACGGCAATTTCGATTTGATAGATGAGAAATTTAAAAAAGCTGGTAATGGGTCTTGACCTTGTCATAACGGGAAGGTTGAGGATAGCGACGACTGCTATTTTCAATCGATCAGGAGTAATTCCCATGCAAGTATTTAATGTTCAAGGCATGACATGCGGCCATTGCGTTCGCGGCATCACAAGCGCTATCCAAGAGGCGGATTCCGACGCCGGGGTTCAGGTTGATTTAGCTGCGGGAACTGTGAAGGTTCAAACTCATCTTGGGGCAGAGCAGTTGATAGCTTTAATAGAGCAAGAGGGGTATCACGCGAAGAGTGCATGACTTGTCGGGGGGGGGTAAAAACTCGATGCCCCAGTTTCTCTTCAATGACGTCTCAAAATTCCGTTCGGGTTATTTCATCCATTGAAACAGTGGATTGTGTTTTCTGGATGTTCTCATCGTAATCGCTACAGCGGATTATCGCTGTTCGACTCAGTGACGTGTTTCAGATTAATGCCAATGTCGATCGATTTTTTCTTAAGGAGTGAAGCATGTCAGTAAATCCTTTGAAGCGTCCAGAAGGTCGTATGATCGACTTTGCCCGCCCTGACGGTTTGCAGATCAAGGGGTATCAGGCTACTCCACTGTTACTTGAAGGCGCACCTGCTATCGTCGTCATTCAGGAATGGTGGGGGCTGAACACACAGATAAAGGACGTTGCAGATCGCCTAGCTGAGTGTGGGTATTTAGTACTGGTTCCTGACCTATATCGCGGTAAGTCGACCGTTGAAGAGGAAGAAGCTCATCACCTTATGGATCACCTTGATTTTGGTAGCGCGATATCACAAGACATCCAAGGCGCAGTGAATTATCTCAAAAATTATTCGACCAAGATCGGCGTCACTGGCTACTGCATGGGGGGCGCGCTAACGCTCCTAGCGCTTAGCGCGATCGCTGAGTTTTCCGCCGGCACCGTTTGGTATGGATTTCCCCCGCTGGAGGCTTTGGACGTGTCGAGAATCAAAGTACCCGTCCTCGGCCACTGGGCTACCCAAGATGTATTTTTCAGCATTGAAACAGTCGCAGATCTCGAATCAAAGCTTCGGGATGCCGATGTAGATGTGCAGTTCCATCGATATCTGGCACATCACGCTTTTGCAAACGAAACAGCCATGGGCGAGGGGCGTATTGCTGGTACCCAATACGACGCATTTTGGGCGCAGCAGGCTTGGGATAGAACGCTCACTTTCTTTGGGAAGACCTTGTGGTGAGTGCGGTCCTGTTTGATCAGAATTAGACCCGTTGCATGGATGCGTTCCCATTTACACGCTTGTTGCAGGCAAAGGAGAGTGCCGAGCAATGAGTCCGCGTAATAAACGAGTGGAACATGCATCAGCGGGATCAGATGACGGCGGGACTTCTTCGTGCAGGCGACCCAACTGAGCGAAATTATGACGTTGCTCAAATGCTGGTGAAGTACCGCAGTGGAACCGCCCACGCTTCCATGTCTGATCATCACCGACTCTTCTATAGCCAACAACCTTACGTGATTATCGCCGCTGTTGACGATCAGGGTTTTCCGTGGCCGGCTTTACTAGGTGGTTCACCAGGTTTTATTCATTCGCCAGATGCCCATGTACTGCGAATTGAGCGTATGCCGCCAGAGGATGATCCGGTTAGGCTTGCGCTGAGTAAGGATGCGGTGGTCGGGATTCTGGGCATTGATATGCAGTCCCTTAAGCATTACCACATAACGGGAAAAATCTTTCAGACCACGCCTGGCGGCATGGCTGTGTCCGTAACGCTGGCATCTACCGCGCGCGCTCCGCACATGTCGTCCTATACGTGCGGGCGTGGTGAACACGCGAATGGCGGGTCTTCAGCAACCACTGAATACTCGGAAGAGCTAGATGAGTCTGCGATCGCATTGATTAGTAAGGCGGATAGTTTTTTTGCCGCTCGATATGTCGATGCCGCAACACGCTTGGTACATGTGTCATTCCGAAAGGAACATGTCGGTTTTGTGAGCGTCGATGGCAACATGTTAGAAATCTCTGGTTTTGACGATGCGTCTCGCGCTGTCGGTATTGGGAATATTTCATTGGATAGCCGGGTCGGCTTCCTTTTCGTGGATTTCCATTCAGGTCATACGCTGCAAATAGTCGGTCGGCTGCTTAAGGGCGATCAGGACGCCCGAATAAACACTACAAGCGGGCGATGGACGCTTGCAGTAGAGCGTGTCGTTCGCCGTGGAGCAGCGCTCGCCGGTACTTGAGCGTTCTCGCTGAGCGATTCAAATGAGCATTGCGTTTTAGAGCACCTACGCATGGTACCTCTTCCCTCAACGAGATGCGCATTGACGTGGAAGTAGTAATTTCCGAGCGCTGCGCGTTGTATACGACAATGAGCTAGATTTGACGAAGCTGATCAAGTGAATCGTCATCGTCGGCCAATTCTTGAATTAAGCTCGGATCGTAGGGGAAGAGCTTTCCTAATTTTTGAGCAAATTATTATTGAGAATTGTCTTAAATTCGTAAGGCTCAGAAACGAACCAAATCAGATTTTTTCCTGTATTTCGGAGTGTCAAATGTCAAAACTTGCAGAATTTCGGCAGCTGGAAAAAAATTTAGCGGAGCAGTTAGAAGCCCTTGAAGCGCTGAAGGGGGACGCTGGGCTGAAGCGAGAAATTGAATTCGAAACCAAACTTCGTGACTTACTTTCGAAATATAGCTACAGCCTCAAAGACGTCGTTAACGTTTTAGATCCGCAGACAAGTCGCCGTGCACCCGCAGTACAAGCCGCAAGCCGAACGCGGAGAGCGCGCCAGGTAAAAACCTATAAGAACCCTCACACGGGGGAGACGGTGCAAACTAAAGGCGGAAACCATAAGACGCTTAAAGAATGGAAGTCGAAGCACGGCTCCGCGACCGTAGAGTCTTGGCTGAACAAATAAATTAGCATCGACGATTAGGGCCCTGCGGGGCCTTATTTCACAGTGGACCAAGGTTTGATAGGTATGAGACTTAGGCCAATTAACAGTCGCTAAAAAACTCCGAGCACGATGATCCAAATGCAGGCTGATTTCGTAGGTCTCCTAGCTTGAGCGTAAAGCTCAGCCTTTCTTTTTAATGATCGAATTCTCGGACAGAATCTCTCGGACGACGTCGACGAAAGCCCTGAGTCCCGCTGGCATATAGCGATTCGCAGGGTAGTAAAGGCGCAGCCCCGGGTAGGAAGGAGTCCAGTCCTCCAGTACTCGGATGAGCCTTCCGGATGCAATATGTGCAGAAGCGGCGAAATCATTAGTCCAAGCTACGCCGGCGCCTTGCAGAGCAGCCTCTAACATCAAGTGGTGACTGTCGAGCGTCAATGACCCGCTAACATCTATTGATTGCTCTTCACCGCGCTTCTCGAATTCCCATTTGTAGATCGAACCACTTGGGAACCGCACGCGTATGCAGTTGTGTGCGAGCAGGTCTGCCGGAACCTTTGGTTTTTTACATTTTGCGAAGTACTGAGGGGACGCGACCACTGCAAAACGGAGCGGGGGAGTAATCGCAATGGCGATCATGTCCTGCGGAACGCTTTCCGCCAATCGTATGCCGGCGTCGAATCCACCAGCAACGATGTCAACCAGACTTCTATCGGTAACGATGTCTACCCGCATTTCTGGATAACGCCTTAGGTACTCCAGTACCACTGGAGTCAGCACCATTTGCGCAGCACCTTCGGAGGTGTTCAGACGAAGGGTTCCCGCCGGGGTATCGCGGAATTCGCTTACCGCCTCCATAGCCGCGGAAATATCACGCAGAGCGGGCTGCACTCGAATCAGAAATTGCTCCCCGGCTTCAGACAGAGAAACGCTTCGCGTTGTTCTGTGGAACAACCTCACGCCAAGGCGTTTCTCCAGTGCAGCGATCGCATGACTGAGTGCTGATGGCGACATTCCCAATTCCACGGCCGCACGACGAAAGCTGCGATGAGTAGAAACTGCGACCACGGCGTTAAGTTCGAGCAGCCCGGATTTCTGCATTGTGCTAATTCCTGCATCAGTTCATCCAATATTAGCCTGATTGTTTGCGACAGTGCTGAGGCTTATCTTGGCCACAGCAGTGCAGTTGGCGCTTTGGAATTGAAGGAAGCGTAATCCACCAGGATCCGGTGATCCCCTAAGTCAGTTCGACTCAGCGGCCATTAAATATGCGAGGAACAATTCATGACACGTATCACTACATCGTTCGGGTTTCATTCAACCGCACAAGAGGTCATTGAAGGGGTCGACCTCACTGGTAAACGGGCTATCGTAACGGGCGGAGCCTCTGGTATCGGTATTGAGACAGTGCGCGCATTGGTCAATGCCGGCGCAAACGTGACGCTTGCAGTGCGGCGTCCAGAGGCGGCGGAATCGGTTGCCGCCGAATTGCGCTCAGGGGGCAGGGGGGCCGTCGATATCCGCTCAGTCGATCTGGCGGATCTGTCCTCTGTGAAATCGTTCGCGGAGTCTTGGTCAGAGCCACTTGATATCCTGGTCAATAACGCAGGGATCATGGCCGTTCCTGAGCGAGAGCTGACATCGCAGGGCTGGGAAATTCAGTTTGCAACCAACTTTCTCGGCCATTTTGCGCTCGTGCTTGGGTTGCAGGACGCGCTGATCAGAGCCGACGGTGCCCGAATTGTATCGCTGAGTTCAAACGCTAATTTGTTAGGCCCAGTGGTTTTCGATGACATCAATTTCGACTTCCGCACATACGATGCTTTCGCGTCATATGCCCAGGCCAAGTCGGCATGCGCGCTCATTGCCGTAGAGATCACCCGCCGCTGGGCGGAGCGAGGTATTTTCGCTAACGCTTTGAACCCTGGGGCAATCGCAACCAATCTTCAGAAGCACACCGGTGGGCTCAAGACGCCAATTGAACGTCAGAAGAACGTACAGCAGGGTGCCGCGACATCCGTATTACTGGCGGCGTCTCCGCTGTTGGAAGGCATTGGTGGTCGTTATTTCGAGGACTGTAATGAAGCGCTGGTGGTCACCAAAAGGCCTGCCGATTACACGGGCGTTGCACCTTACGCTGTAGACCCTGATAACGCGCTGCGGTTGTGGGATGTTGCCACGCGGATGATTGGGTGAGGTTATGTCCAAAATAACAACCTTGAAAGTAGGCTTCATCGGGCTCGGTGACCAAGGTGGTCCGATGGCTCAAGCAATCGCCAAGTCTGGATTTGAGCTGCACATTTGGGCTCGTCGTCCCCAATCATTGGAAGTCATGGCAGGGGCGCCTCACATCGTTGAAAAAACGGTGCAGACGCTTGCCGAGAATTGCGATGTTGTCTGTCTCTGCCTCTCCGATGACAAGGATATCGTCAGTCTTCTGGATAGCGGGCTACGAGATGGGCTGAAGGCCGGCGCTGTTCTTGTAAACCATGGCACTGGAGACCCGGGTGAAAGTCGCCGTCTATCTGCTGAACTTCAACAGGGGGGAATCCCGTATCTTGATGCTCCTGTAAGCGGAGGAAGACCAGGCGCGCTGGCTCGTACGTTGACCACTATGGTGGGTGGCGAGTCGCAGGCTTTTTCCCAAGTGCTTGCAGTCTTCGAGACTTTTTCCCGGAAAGTTTCTTTGATAGGACCTTCAGGCGCCGGCCAGATGGCGAAGCTTCTGAATAATGCGTTGACCATGTCCAACTTGAAGAACGCAGTAGATGTCTTCAGCTTGGGAAAATCCCTAGGTATGGACTTGGTGCAGCTACATGACGTCATTGCCGTGAGCAGTGGTTCGAGCACAGCTCTGCGAGCGATCAATAACGAGATCACCTCAGATATTGCACTGCATCTACAAGGACTTATGCGCAAAGACATAGAGCATTTTGCAGAAGCCATTCGTGACTTTGGTTTGAGTTCCGAAGACCTGCATGCCCGCTGCCTTGCAGGAGCCGATGGCCTGGTGGAGCTAGTAGGGCAACTCGCCGTCTAAAGCCTGCCACACCAGATGCTCATGCGCAGGTATCGATAAGCTGGCGTACATTAGGTTGGGGTTGAGCAATCAAGCCTCCAAATTAACTAGTCGGCTACGGCAAAATTGAGCTGCTATTTTTGAAGCTATCTCGCGAATCTCTTCTTCCACGAGCGCTTTGTCTTCGTCGCTCAATACTTCGTAATTGGCGCGCCATGCTGCTCTTTTGCAGTCAAGACGCTTTTTACTCAGCGCCTTGAGCGCCACTAAGCGATCGTGGTGAGACTGTGCATCACCGTATAGAGGTTCTGCGTGTTCGAGAGAGATTTTTTCCATACTGCCATCCTGCCCCACTTTGACAGATTGCAAAATCCCCATAACCGCCTCCAGTGGCTCGCTTCGCGGTAGCGGATGGCCCTTCAGTCGAAGGAAAGCGGCCAGAGTATGAGAGATTGAAAGTGTCAGATTCTCTCCCACTCAGTTCATCAGTAACGTTCCGCATCCACAAAAAAACCCAAGTCGGCGAGAACGTCGTTGAGTGCTCCAACTATGCGCGGCTCCGCATACATTTCAAGCGCTGTATAGGACAAGGCTACCGCCAATATTGATTGGTCGTCGGAAAGCACTTTTGGATCAAACGGCCATATCTGCAACTTGGCGACACTCAAGTCCCTGAGGTCGAAGTTTTGGACGATCTCGCATTTGCCTTGCAGGATTTCCCAGCGGGCAAGCGAAATGCCAAATGTGCGCTGAGGCCAGTCGGCGAGCATTGTCCGCTTATCAAGAAATGAATCTCCCACCAGAGCCAACCCATCGACATCCAGATTCCTTACGCAGAAGTCCATCAACCTTGGTGAGGAAACATAGCTACTCACTGACTCAATGTCGATCAGTTCTGCATTGCTCGACAGATGAGTGCGCAGGTCCTCGATCACTCCTGGCTGATTGGCCATGATCAATTTCAACTGTCATTCCTCATAGTGAGCGTCGCAGCGCGGGTGATGATAATGCATGCGACGATTGCCCACGCGAGTACCGCAGATCGCACAAATGTTCACTGACATTGTTTCCGCAAAATTGAATACGCCTTTGACGTAGTCATCTCCTCCTTGGTAATGGATTCTCAGACCGCCAAACTTTTCCTTAACCTCTAGAACCGTAACCTGTTCACAATCCGCAATGTCACACCAAGCTGAGGCGAGCGACAACGCGTTGTTCAGTAAGTCATACCAGCCGTCCTGGCATTGGAATCCCCAAAAAAACCTTCCATCCACGATCGTCGCGTTAGGGAACAGGGACAGATTAGGCTTGCAAAGCATTTCTTCTCGTTCAGGACTCATTAGTTGGTCGCTCATACATTAATAAATCGGGCGGCTTCTTTGCCTAGCCACATCGCCACTGCTATCAAGATAATCTCGTCGAGGGGACGCTCTTCGGCTTGTCCGCCTGTCTCGCTACCTCGGAGTCCGTGCGGTTTGTTCAGGTCCTTCTGAAATATGCTGCTGGGTAGACATGTTGATTGCTTCGGATGACGTCTCGCTGCTCCGAGCTTCCTAGATGCTTTTGCATTCTTATCTCAGGAAATCTTCAGAGCCCCTACTATAGTAGGTCGCATAATAGTAAGCAATCTGGCTTTATCATTCCTTTTGCGGGAGTGATTTTGATGGAGTTGAATGTCGCGTTTGGGCAGGCGCTCAAAGGCATGCGAATTCTTCGCAGGCTCCCCCAGCACAAGTTTTTTGGGGGCACGAGTCGTGCTTACATGACGTTATTGGAGCAGGGACGAAGGTGCCCGACGCTGTCCAAAATCGAAGATCTGGCCGCGGTGTTGGAGGTTCACCCGTTGAGCTTGATCGTCGAGTGCTATCTTCAAGGAAATCCTGACCAAAGCCTGGAGTCTCTGTTCGAGCAGATCACACAGGATTTATCATTCGATCCAGATGAATACGGACCAGAGCCAGCCCCCCTGGCAATTGCTAAACCTGCTGCTAATTCAACGGGTACAAAGCCTTAGCTAAACGTCGGGGCTCGCGAACAACTGGTGGCTCAAGTACTTCTTGAGTTCGCCACAATCGCAGCGTTCGTGAGCACCTAAAATTTGACTAACAAGGGGTAGGCTGTGGTTTGCCAAACAAGTGCCTTCCCGTTCTATTGTTGAGAAATGCATGACCATTTTTTCTTGCAGGGCGAATGCGAAGATGATGTCGACGCGTTTATTCGAGCTGCGGAGTTGGCCGGAGTAGAATGAAAGTGCTTTCGTATCCCGATTGTCGCTTCCCAAATATCGACATGGAGATCTATTCAGATGTATCTACGCATGTTCTCAGAGGACTCATGCGCCGCTGCGAGGTATGCGTCCGGGCATCACATCTTGCGTGATTAAACCGGCTGCCACTTATGCGGAAGCAACTGCTCGATTTCACTCGCCCGCTGCGTTGGCAGGCGCGTGAGAACATCCTTTAGATAGGCATACGGA
>NZ_JADEVO010000062.1 GCF_017114825.1 Pseudomonas gregormendelii
CGACTTGGTCGACAACCGACAATTTAAAAGTCAGCGTGTAATCTCTCTGGCTACGTTTTTCGCCCGTGTTCATTGCACCTTCCTGATAAGAAGCCAGAAGGTGTAAACCTTATTCAGGACGAGACACGAGGCGAAAAAAAGCCCCGCGATTGCGGGGCTTTTTTTGTCAACTGCGGATCAGCTGCCTTTGACAGCCTTGCCGTTCACCGTACCGTCCAGGAGCATGATGTTGTACTCCTTGCCGTCGGTTTCAACCTGTTGCAGGCGGACCAGCAGGTAATCCCAATCCTTGGCAAACCACAGCACGGTAATGCGCTTGCTCTGAGTTGGATCGCGCACGCGCTCGACCTTGATCGCGTCGATCTGGCCAGCCTTGGTGTCGACTTTTTCCGAACCCAGCACGCGGAAGTCATAAGTATCGACTTCACCATCATCGACCACCTGATAGCTCATGCTTTTCTTGCCGGCCGCCACGTCATGCTGCAGCGCGAGCTGATACGTGGACTTGTCGACCATGCCGCGGTTCAACGGCAGCTTGACCGGGTCACCGCGATCGGTGCCGGTCACCATTTTGGTGGTCCAGTCGAAATCCAGGTCGGCTTTCTTGGCTTTACCCAGACCACCACGTTCGAAGTGGTACGACTGCGGCAGCAGGGTATCCTTGTCCAGTGTCAGGGTGCTTTCTTCGGACAGGCTGGCGATCATCATCGAAGCCTTGAAGCTGAGCTTCCAGACGCCATTGGCTTCCTTGGTCAGGCTGCGCGATGCCGTGCCGCTCATGGGCAACTGTTTCCAGTCGGCAGTGTAGCTGGCGGAGAAAGGTTGAAGTTCTGCAGCCTGTGCCAGGGGCAGGGCGAGCAGAGCGCAAGCGAAGAGCAGGGCGCGACGCATAATATCTCCTAGGTTCGAATCAAGTAGCCGCTGGCGGCGAGTAACTGTCCGTCCAGTAAAGCACCTTGCTCATCCAGTGATAAGCGACCTTCGGCAAACCAGCGTACGGCCATCGGGTAGATCAGGTGTTCCTGGGTGTGGACTCGCTGCGCCAGACTCTGCGGCGAATCATGCAACTCTACCGGTATTACTGCCTGTACGACCAGTGGTCCGCCATCGAGTTCCTCGGTGACGAAGTGTACGGAGCAGCCGTGTTCAGTGTCGCCGGCTTCCAGCGCGCGCTGATGAGTGTGTAACCCTTTGTATTTGGGTAGCAGCGAGGGATGGATATTGAGCAGGCGACCCGCATAGTGACGCACGAAATCAGCGCTGAGAATGCGCATGAATCCGGCCAGCACCACGAGTTTGGGGTTGAAGGCGTCGATCAGTTCGATCAGCGCGGCATCGAAGGCCTCGCGGCCATCGAAAGCCTTGTGATCCAGGGAGCGGGTGTCGATACCCGCGTCCCTGGCGCGTTGCAGGCCAAAGGCGTCGGCGCGGTTGGAAATCACCGCAGCGATGCGGACCGGGCTGTCGCCGGTCCGCGTGCTGTCGATCAAGGCCTGCAAGTTACTGCCGGTGCCGGAAAGCAGCACCACGACATCACAGGTGGCGGACATCCGCTCTTGCATCAGTGGGCCTTAAGGTTATTCAGTACGACCTGAGCCGCGCCTTCGGCAGCGGTGGAGATCTGACCAATGACCCAAGGCTGCTCGCCAGCTTCACGCAGGACGTTCAAGGCGCTTTCAACGTGCTCTTGAGCTACGCAGATCACCATGCCAACGCCGCAGTTCAGCACGCGGTGCATTTCGTTTTCGTCGACGTTGCCTTGCTCTTGCAGCCAGTCGAACACGGCAGGGCGAGTCCAGCTTGCAACGTCAACCACCGCCTGGGCGCCTTTTGGCAAAACGCGCGGGATGTTGTCCAGCAGGCCGCCACCCGTGATGTGGGCCATGGCTTTTACGGCGCCGGTGTCCTTGATCAGCTTGAGCAGTGGCTTGACGTAGATGCGGGTCGGGGCCATCAGCAGGTCGGTCAGCGGCTTGCCGTCGAGCTGGATGTTTTCGATGTCGGCACCGGACACTTCGATGATCTTGCGGATCAGCGAGTAGCCGTTGGAGTGCGGGCCCGAAGACGGCAGGGCGAGCAAGGCATCGCCGGCAGCGACTTTCGAACCGTCGATGATTTCGGATTTTTCCACGACACCGACGCAGAAGCCGGCCAGGTCGTAGTCTTCGCCTTCGTACATGCCAGGCATTTCAGCGGTTTCGCCGCCGACCAGGGAGCAGCCCGACAGTTCGCAGCCAGCGCCAATGCCGGTGACAACCTGGGTAGCCGTCTCGACGTTCAACTTGCCGGTGGCATAGTAGTCGAGGAAGAACAGTGGCTCGGCGCCGCAGACCACCAGGTCGTTCACGCACATGGCTACCAGGTCGATGCCGATGCTGTCGTGCTTGTTCAGGTTCAGTGCCAGGCGCAACTTGGTGCCCACGCCGTCGGTGCCGGAAACCAGAACAGGCTGCTTGTAGCCGGCCGGGATTTCGCAGAGGGCGCCGAAACCGCCCAGGCCGCCCATGACTTCCGGGCGCGCAGTGCGCTTGGCGACGCTCTTGATGCGTTCGACCAATGCTTCACCGGCGTCGATGTCTACACCGGCGTCCTTGTAGCTCAGGGAGGGTTGCTTGCTCATGATCCAGGCCTTTAGGGGGGATTCAGGGGTAACGACCGAGTCCAGCGGGACCGCAGGAACAGACGAGGGCGGGTGCCGTGCGCGAATTCCAGGGTGCCCGGCTGTTGCCGGTCTGCGAAGGCGCGCGATTTTATCAGGCTTGAAGGGCAGCGGCCATCCTCACGCCGACGGCAGGGGCATATCGGCCGAAAAAAAACCGTCACAGGCCGTATTGGTCGTCTCGCTCATGGCTGTATAAGGTAGCGCCATTAACCGTCTATCGTTATGACAGTGCAAAAACTTGCCCGGGCCGGGTGAATGTTTTGCCGAAGGGTGTGGTCACAGCCATGCTCGTCCGGTTCACGCGGCCTGTTCCAGCCGCTCCAATAGTCAGGAATCTTTCATGGGTTTTTTTCCGAAATGTTTGTTTGTGGGCTGTTTGTCTCTCTTCAGCCTGGCCGGCCATGCCGAGACGGTTAAAAGTCTGTATCAGGTGCGTCAACCTGTGAGTGGCCAGTCGCCGGAGATTCGCGACCAGGCGACCCAGGAAGCACTGGATACGCTGGTACTGCGCCTGACCGGCGATCCCAAGGCCGCACAGAATCCCGCCTTGGCCGCCATCCGCAAGGACCCGCAGCAGATCATCAGCCAGTACGGCTTCGAAGCGGGACCGCCGCAAGTGCTGAAAGTCGATTTTGACCCCGCGACCACCGAGCAGGCGCTGCGTCGCGCCGGTTTGTCCCTGTGGGGTGCCAATCGCCCGTCGATCCTGAGCTGGTGGTTGAACGACGCCACTGAGGGTTCGAGCCTGGTCGGTGATGGCCAGGCCAGCGCGACGCCGCTGCGTCGCGCGGCCCAGCATCGAGGGCTGCCATTGCGCTTGCCGCTGGCGGACCTGAGCGAACAACTGGTGGCGACCGGACCGACCCTGGAAGGCGGTGACGCGGCGCCACTGCGCAGCGCCTCGGAGCGTTACAACGCCGATGCCCTGCTCGCCGTGCATGCCAAGGAGGAGGGCGGCCAGTGGCAGGCAACCTGGAATTTGTGGATGGGCGACAAGAAAGAAGCAGGCAGCGTGCAGGGTGCCGATCAGGCCGCTGTCGCGGATGCCGTCATGCTCGCGGTCAGTGAGCGACTGGCGCCGCGTTTTGTGGTCAAGCCAGGCGCGTCTGGCGAGCAGTTACTTGAGGTCCAGGGCATGAACCTGGAGCGCTATGCCGCCCTCGGGAGGTTGCTGGAACCCTTCGGCATGCGCCTGCAGAGCGTCAATGGCGACCGGATTCTCTACCGGGTTCGCGGCAGTGCCGAACAGTTGAAGGCGCAGCTGTCCCTGGCGAAGTTGCAGGAGTTGCCAGCCGGGGAGGCACCTGCACCGGTGCCGCCGGTTCAGCCTGCAGCCGATGGTGCGGCGCCTGCCGTAGCGCCAGCCCCGGCCCCGGTTCCGCAGTTACGTTTTCGCTGGTAGTTTTTCTTTCCTTATATAGAAGCAGGAGTGGTTCATGGCCGATACGCGGCGTTGGTTCTGGTTGGGTGGAGTCGTCCTGCTCTGCGCGCTTGTCTGGTTGTTGCATCCGATCCTGACGCCGTTCCTGGTGGCGTTGCTGTTGGCCTATCTGTTCGATCCCCTGGTGGACAGGCTGGAGAAGGCCGGGCTGTCACGCACTTGGGGTGTGATCGCGGTGTTTGCGCTGTTCACCTTGATCGTCACCACGCTGGTGCTGGTGCTGGTGCCGATGCTGGCCAAGCAAATGCTGCGTCTCTATGAGCTGGCCCCGCAGATGCTCGATTGGCTGCAGCACACGGCACTGCCATGGGCTCAGTCGAAATTCGGCTTGTCGGACGGCTTCTGGAAGTTCGACAAGCTGAAGGCGGCAATCAGCGAGCACATGGGGCAGACGACTGACATCGTCGGTGTGGTGCTGAGCCAGGCAACGGCTTCCAGCCTGGCGGTGATCGGCTGGCTGGCGAACCTGGTGTTGATTCCGGTCGTGAGTTTCTACCTGCTGCGGGACTGGGACCTGATGATGGCCAAGATCCGCAGCCTGCTGCCGCGCGATAGCGAAGAACGCGTGGTCAGCCTGGCGGGCGAATGCCACGAAGTGCTGGGCGCGTTTGTGCGCGGGCAATTGCTGGTGATGGTGGCGCTGGGCGTCATCTATGCAGCGGGCCTGATGCTCATCGGGCTTGAGCTTGGGCTGTTGATCGGCTTGATCGCTGGCCTCGCGGCCATCGTGCCATACATGGGGTTCGTGATCGGTATCGGTGCTGCGCTGATCGCCGGGCTGTTCCAGTTCGGTGGCGATTTGTACCCCATGATCGGCATCGTTGCCGTGTTCATGGTGGGGCAGGCGCTGGAGGGCATGGTGCTCACGCCATTGCTGGTGGGTGACCGCATCGGCCTGCACCCGGTCGCCGTGATATTTGCCATTCTGGCCGGGGGCGAGCTGTTCGGATTCACCGGCATCCTTCTGGCCTTGCCAGTGGCGGCGGTGATCATGGTGCTGGTGCGCCACATGCATGATTTGTATAAGGATTCGGACATCTACAATGGCGAGGATGAGCCCGAGCTGTAGCGGGCGGCATTGAGGCCTGACTGCCGCCCGGTCCCGTACCGGGCGGTGTGTTTCACGCTTGCTGCAGGCGCCCACACCGTCAGAGAATCTGTCACCAAACCGGCAAGCTAACGCAAACCCTTGATTTTGCTTGTGGTCTGTCGCATTGTGCGGTCAGCCTCACGGGTATAAACTTCGCAAACTTTACACAGAGGCCACTAACGGTTCCGTCGGAACTGTTCAGTCAGCATGAAACCGATTCAGCTGCCCCTAGGTGTGCGTCTGCGTGATGACGCTACCTTTATCAATTATTACCCAGGCGCCAATGCCGCTGCACTCGGCTATGTCGAGCGACTCTGCGAAGCCGACGCCGGCTGGACGGAAAGCCTGATTTACCTGTGGGGCAAGGACGGCGTGGGGCGCACGCACCTGCTGCAGGCCGCCTGTCTGCGCTTCGAACAGATGGGCGAGCCAGCGGTGTATCTGCCACTGGCCGAGCTGCTGGATCGCGGCATCGAAATTCTCGACAACCTCGAACAATACGAATTGGTCTGCCTCGATGATCTGCAGGCGGTGGCCGGGCGCGCGGATTGGGAAGAGGCGCTGTTCCATCTGTTCAATCGCCTGCGCGACAGTGGTCGGCGTCTGTTGATAGCCGCATCGACTTCGCCCCGGGAACTGCCGGTGAAGCTGGCGGACCTCAAGTCACGCTTGACCCTGGCCCTGATATTCCAGATGCGTCCGCTGTCCGACGAAGACAAATTGCGCGCTCTGCAATTGCGCGCTTCCCGTCGCGGCCTGCACCTGACCGATGAAGTAGGGCACTTCATCCTGACCCGCGGCACGCGCAGCATGAGTGCCCTGTTCGAATTGCTGGAGCAGCTCGATCAGGCGTCCCTGCAAGCACAGCGCAAGCTCACCATTCCGTTTCTGAAAGAAACCCTGGGCTGGTAAAACCCAGGCCCTGCTGGCTTTTTGCTGGTTCTCAGGCGCGAGAATATCCGCTTTCCTGCTGGGTGCAGGCCGCGCGAGTGTCTAAATAGGGCATTAGCGCTTAGATGAAATCGCGAAACCGAAAAGTCACATAAAGTTCGATTGAATTTGCAAATGAGGATGATAGCGGGCATAGTCTCGGCTTCTTTACAACTATCAGCCACGGTCGTGCCCATGCTAAATCGCTTCGCACCCCTCGTGCCTCTCGCACTCGTCACCCTGTTGTTCGGTTGCGCCGCTCACTCTCCCGTCTCCGAGCCAGCGCCCCAGCAACCGGTTAAATCTTCCGTTACCGCCCAATCCTCTTCCGTTCGTTATCTGGAAACTCCATTCCAGGAAGAGTCGGCTACCGATAAACAACTCGTCAGCTTCGCTGATGGCAAGTCGTACCAGCTGCCGGTTCTGGCAGACAGCATCCTTGAACGCGGCATGTCCCTGATCGGTACCCGTTACCGTTTTGGTGGTACTTCTGAAGCCGGTTTCGACTGCAGCGGTTTCATCGGCTACCTGTTCCGTGAAGAGGCCGGCATGAACCTGCCGCGCTCGACTCGGGAAATGATCAACGTGGATGCCCCGCTGGTTTCTCGCAGCAACCTCAAGCCGGGTGACCTGCTGTTCTTCGCGACCAATGGGCGTCGCGGTCGTGTCAGCCATGCCGGCATCTACCTGGGTGATGACCAGTTCATCCACTCCAGCAGCCGCCGTAGCGGTGGTGTCCGGGTCGATAGCCTGGGTGACAGCTACTGGAGCAAGACCTTCATTGAGGCCAAGCGAGCACTCGCGATGGCGCCGACCATCGTCACTGCTCGCAAGTAAACCTACAGTTTGTAAGGTGAACTTAAAGTCTTACTTGAAGTTTGCTGTATAGCGTCTAGAATCCTGATCTATTATTGATGGCTGACCGCCTGCGCACTGCGCCGGCGGTTTTCTTTTCTGCCCTTCCGGTGGAAACAGCCGCAGCCAGATCAGGGTGTTCTGTATATGAAGACGTCGGCCCGCCTTGTACTCTTGATCGCCGCAGCGCTGCTCAGCGCCTGTGCCAGCCGCACTCCGCCGCCAGCTCCGGCACCGGTGATTCGCGCCCCCCTGGTTTTTGGTCCTGCCCAACCCTTTTCCCCTGAAGCCGAAGACGTGTTGTTTCGCGCCCTGGGTCTGGTGGGTACGCCTTACCGCTGGGGCGGCAATACGCCAGACGCCGGTTTTGATTGCAGTGGGCTGATCGGCTATGTGTACCGCGATGTCGCCGGTATCACGCTGCCGCGCACGACCCGCGAGATGATCGGGATGCAGGCGGCCAGTGTGGGCAAGGAAGGGTTGCAGACGGGCGACCTGATTTTCTTCGCCACCAATGGCGGTTCCCAGGTCAGTCATGCCGGAATTTATGTCGGCGAAGGGCGCTTTGTGCATGCGCCTGCCACGGGTGGGACGGTCAAGCTGGACAGCCTGTCCAAGGCCTATTGGCAAAAAGCGTATCTGAGTGCCAAGCGCGTGTTGCAGCCGGAACATCTGGCACGCAATCCGTAGGAGCCGGCAAGCCGGCCCCTACAGGTTTTGGCGTGCAGCGTTACTGAGTAGCCGATACCCGCCACACCTTGTTCCCTACATCATCTGCCACCAGCAAATCCCCCTGCTGATCGATCACCACACCCACCGGCCGGCCCATGGCTTTTTCCTCGTCGTTGAGGAAACCGCTCAGCACATCGATCGGTTGCCCGGTCGGTTTGCCGGCGTTGAACGGCACGAAGATCACTTTGTAGCCGCTGTGCGGTTTGCGGTTCCACGAACCGTGCTGGCCAATGAAAACGCCTTCCTTGAACTGCGCTGGCAAGGTATTGCCTTCGGCGAAGGTCAGGCCGAGAGAGGCGGTATGGGGGCCGACCGCGTAATCAGGGGCAATGGCCTTGGCGACCAGGTCCGGATTCTGGGGCTCGACGCGCACATCCACGTGCTGGCCGTAGTAGCTGTAAGGCCAGCCGTAAAACGCCCCGTCCTTGACCGATGTGATGTAGTCCGGCACCAGGTCGCTGCCGATTTCGTCACGTTCGTTGACAGCGGTCCACAGGGCGCCGGTCTGGGGTTCCCAGGCCATGCCGTTCGGGTTGCGCAGGCCGGAGGCGAAGATGCGGTGATTGCCGGTGGCACGATCCACTTCCCAGATAGCTGCGCGGCCTTCTTCCTGGTCCATGCCGTTTTCCGCGACGTTGCTGTTCGATCCTACCGTGACGTACAGCTTGCTGCCGTCCTTGCTGGCAATGACGTTTTTGGTCCAGTGGTGATTCAGCGTACCGCCCGGCAGGTCGACCACCTTGATTGGCTGAGACTTGATCGTCGTATCGCCGCTTTCATAGTTGAAGCGCAGCAACCGATCGGTGTCCGCGACATACAAGTCGTTGCCCACCAGGGTCATGCCAAACGGCGAGTTGAGATTCTCCAGAAACACCGTGCGGGTCTCGGCGACGCCGTCATGGTCCTTGTCCCGCAGCAGCGTGATGCGGTTCGGGCTGGGCACGCCCGCACCGGCGCGGCCCATGACTTTTTTCATGACCCAGCCCTTGATGCCTTTGCCATCCTCGGGTTTTGGCGGGGCGTTGGTTTCAGCCACCAGCACATCACCGTTGGGCAGCACATACAGCCAGCGCGGGTGGTCGAGGCCTTCGGCGAAAGCGGCCACCTGGGTGCCGGCGGCAGCGGTCGGCTTGGTACCGTCCGGCCAGCCGATGGCCGGGGCGATGTTCACCGTCGGTATCAGGGTCTTGTTCGGTTCTGGCAATTTGGGTGACGGACCGGTGCCGTCAGAGACTTGCAGGCTGGAAGTTTCACCGCAAGCGGCGAGTCCTCCGGCGAGGGCGATGACGAAAACGAGCTGGGGCTTGCGCATGCTGACCTTCCCTATGAATGCATTGACCTGTTTAGTAGAGAAGCGCAAATGCGCGATGGTTCAACGGGGGTAAATCAATTCAGCACCGCAGGCCGGACTTTAATTGACGCTCCACCCCCAACCCTCTAACCTTCGCGCCTTGTTTCAGGTGCCCTGTGACGTCGTCGACAGGGTGAAACAGGGAAGCCGGTGAGTGGTCGCTTTCGAGCAAAGACTGATCATGATCCCGGCGCTGCCCCCGCAACGGTAAATGAGTGAAGACTGCGCCTTGTGCCACTGTGTCGAGCAATCGAGATGGGAAGGCGCGCAGTCAGGCTATCAGCCGCTCATGAGCCCGGAGACCGGCCTGATCCATCCAGCGGCATCACGGTGGGCGATGCCAGGCTTCTTGCCGTCTATTCTTGTGCCTGCCCGCCGTTATCCAGCCCCAACGGAGAGCTTCCCCATGACTGATACCCCCGATCGTGACGAACGTCACCTGGCGCGCATGTTGCGCAAAAAAGCCGTGATCGACGAACGCATCGCCAACTCGCCGAATGAATGCGGCTTGCTGCTGGTGCTCACCGGCAATGGCAAGGGCAAAAGCAGCTCGGCATTCGGCATGCTCGCGCGATCCATGGGCCATGGCATGCAGTGCGGTGTGGTGCAGTTCATCAAGGGCCGCAACAGCACCGGCGAAGAGTTGTTTTTCCGACGCTTCCCGGAGCAGGTGCGGTTTCATGTGATGGGCGAAGGCTTCACCTGGGAAACCCAGGATCGCCAGCGCGATATCGCCGCCGCCGAAGCGGCGTGGGCAGTGTCCCGTGAACTGCTGCGTGACCCCTCGATCGGCCTGGTGGTACTGGATGAATTGAACATCGCGCTCAAGCACGGTTATCTCGATCTCGATCAGGTGCTCAGTGACTTGCAGGCTCGTCCGCCCATGCAGCACGTGGTGGTGACCGGTCGCGGTGCCAAGCCGGAGATGATTGAACTGGCCGACACCGTGACCGAGATGGGCGTGGTCAAGCACGCGTTCCAGGCCGGGATCAAGGCGCAAAAAGGCGTCGAATTGTGAGTCAGCCTCGCTGTTGCCCGGCGGTATTGATTGCAGCGCCGGCTTCCGGTCAGGGCAAGACCACCGTGACCGCTGCGCTGGCCAGGTTGCATCGCAACCAGGGACGCAAGGTGCGTGTGTTCAAGTGCGGCCCGGACTTTCTCGACCCGATGATCCTTGAGCGCGCCAGCGGTGCGCCGGTCTATCAACTGGACATGTGGATGGTCGGCGAGCAGGACAGTCGACGCCTCTTGTGGGAGGCCGCTGGCGAGGCGGACCTGATCCTGATCGAAGGGGTCATGGGGCTGTTCGACGGCACGCCTTCCAGTGCCGACCTTGCGCGGCATTTTGGCGTGCCGGTGCTGGCGGTGATCGACGGCACCGCCATGGCGCAGACCTTTGGCGCCCTGGCTCTGGGGCTGGCGCGCTATCAGGCGGATTTGCCGTTTGCCGGGGTGCTGGCCAATCGCGTGGGCACCTTGCGCCATGCGCAGTTGCTTGAAGGAAGCCTGACCGAGGGGTTGCGCTGGTATGGCGCGTTGTCCCGGGAGACCGGGATCGAGCTGCCCAGTCGTCACCTCGGCCTGGTGCAGGCCAGCGAATTGAACGACCTCGACCTGCGTCTGGACGCCGCGGCGAACGCCTTGGCCAGCAGTTGCGAGGTAGCGCTGCCCCCGGCGGTGGAATTTGCCGCGCCTGATCTGGTTGTTGCCGAACCCTTGCTCGCGGGCGTACGTATCGCCGTGGCCCGTGATGAGGCCTTTGCATTTACCTACGGTGCGAGCCTGGACCTGTTGCGGGCGATGGGCGCCGAGTTGCGGTTTTTCTCGCCTATTCGTGATGCCCGTTTGCCCGAGGCGGACAGCCTTTACCTGCCAGGCGGTTACCCGGAATTGCACCATGCGGCGTTGGCTGGCAACACCGCGATGCTGGCGGCGATCCGCGAGCACCATGGCGCGGGCAAACCGTTGCTGGCCGAGTGCGGCGGGATGCTTTATCTGCTCGATTCGTTGACCGACGTCGACGGCACGCGTGCCGAACTGGTGGGGTTGCTGGCCGGAGATGCGGTGATGCAAAAGCGCCTGGCTGCATTGGCCTTGCAGGTGGTGGAACTGCCTGAGGGCGCGTTACGTGGGCATACCTACCATCACTCGCTGACCAGCACCGAGCTGGCACCGATTGCCCGTGGGCTGAGCCCGAATGGCGGACGTGGGGCGGAGGCGGTTTATCGTCAGGGGCGGATGACGGCTTCTTATGTGCACTTTTATTTTCCGTCGAATCCGGTGGCGGTGGCTGCACTGTTTTTGCCTGACCGGGAGGGCGCCTTGCTCGCGAAAAGGCCATGACCGACGCCACATTCAGTCAGGCCGAACGCGACGCGGTCTACCGTGCCATCGCCGAACGCCGCGACATGCGCCACTTCAGCGGTGGCACTGTCGAGCCCGAGCTGCTGCGGCGCCTGCTCGAAGCCGCGCACCAGGCCCCCAGTGTCGGCCTGATGCAGCCTTGGCGGTTCCTGCGCATCAGCGATCGCACTGTGCGCGCTCAAATCCAGGGCCTGGTGGAAGAAGAGCGGATCCGTACCGCCGAAGCCCTGGGCGAGCGCACTGACGAATTCATGAAGCTCAAAGTCGAAGGCATCAACGACTGCGCCGAAGTGCTGGTCGCCGCGCTGATGGATGATCGCGAACGCCACATCTTCGGCCGGCGCACCTTGCCGGAAATGGACATCGCCTCGTTGTCCTGCGCCATCCAGAACCTGTGGCTGGCGTCCCGTGCCGAAGGGCTGGGCATGGGCTGGGTTTCGCTATTCGAGCCGCAAGCCCTGGCCGATCTGCTGGGCATGCCGCCGGGAGCAAAACCGATGGCGGTGTTGTGCCTGGGGCCGGTGCAGGAATTTTATCCGGCGCCGATGCTGGTCCTCGAAGGCTGGGCGCAGTCGCGGCCGCTGGGTGAATTGCTGTATGAAAATGTCTGGGGAGAGAGTCAATGAGTGTGGCGTTGTTGACCGTCGCTGCCGTGGGGCTGGATGCGCTGCTGGGCGAGCCCAGGCGCTGGCATCCGCTGGTGGGGTTCGGGCGCTTTGCCGATCGCATCGAGCAGCGCTTCAACAGTGGTGGTAGAGGCTGGCGCAGCCATGGCGTGACGGCCTGGGTACTCGCCGTAGTGCCGCTGACCTTACTGGCGACCGCGTTGTCCTGGGCGCCATTGGTGGGTTGGATCGTCGAGATCCTGGCACTTTATTGCGCACTGGGCATGCGCAGCCTTGGCGAGCACGTCGAGCCGGTGGCCAGGGCCCTGCGCAGCGATGACCTGGATGAAGCGCGCACTCGCGTCGGTTACCTGGTCAGCCGCCAGACCAGCGAGCTGGATAAAACCGAAGTCGCCCGCGCGGCCACCGAATCCGTTCTGGAGAACGGTAGCGACGCGGTATTTGCCGCCCTGTTCTGGTTTGTCGTCGCTGGCGCGCCGGGGGTGGTGCTCTACCGCTTGAGCAACACTTTGGATGCCATGTGGGGTTATCGCAACGAACGCTTCGAGCGGTTTGGCTGGGCGGCGGCGAAAATCGACGACGTCCTCAACTACATTCCTGCGCGGCTGGTGGCGTTGACTTACGCCTTGCTGGGCAAAACCCGACTGGCACTCAAATGCTGGCGGACCCAGGGGCCGACCTGGGACAGCCCCAATGCCGGTCCGGTCATGGCCGCAGGTGCCGGCGCGCTGGGCGTGGAGCTGGGCGGGGCGGCGATTTACCACGGTGAGCTGCACCAGCGCCCGCCGTTGGGTGAGGGCGTACCGGCGGACGCGGATTCCATCGACCGTGGCTGGCAATTGGTCCAGCGCGGGGTATGGTTGTGGTTGTTGATTATCTGCGTGGGGGCGGAGTTTTATGCTTGAACACGGCGGGCGCTTACGTAAGGCGGCAATCGACTACGGTATCGCCGAAGCCGACTGGCTCGACCTGTCCACTGGCCTGGCGCCTTGGCCGTTTCCCATCCCGCAGATCCCGCTGAGAGCGTGGGCGCGGCTGCCGGAAAGCGATGACGGCCTGGAGCAGGCTGCCTGCGATTATTACGGTGCTGCCCAGGTGCTGCCAGTGGCCGGTTCGCAAATGGCAATCCAGCTGCTGCCGCGTTTGCGCCGGGCCGGCAAGGTCGGCGTGCTGTCACCCTGTTACGCCGAGCACGCCGAAGCCTGGCGCCGCAGCGGCTACATCGTGCGCGAAGTGCTGGAGCAGGAAGTGGATTTTTTTATCGACAACCTGGACGTGCTGGTGGTGGTTAATCCGAACAACCCCACGGGCCTTGGCCTGTCCCCCAAGCGCCTGCTCGACTGGCATTCGCGACTGGCCCAGCGCGGCGGCTGGCTGGTGGTGGACGAGGCCTTCATGGACAACACGCCGCAATTGAGCGTGGCTGCTTATACCCATCAGGTCGGCTTGATCGTCTTGCGATCGTTCGGCAAATTCTTTGGCCTGGCGGGCGTGCGGCTGGGGTTTGTACTGGCCGAGCGCAAACTCCTTAAATTGCTCGCCGAGCAAGTCGGGCCCTGGGCGGTCAGTGGGCCGACCCGCATCCTCGGCCTGGCCTGTCTGCTGGATACCCAAGGGCACATCGGGCAACGTTTGCGCACCCAGGCCGCCAGCAAACGCCTGGCGCTGCTGCTCGAGCAATGCGGCTTCGTACCACAGGGCGGCTGCGCGCTGTTCCAGTGGCTGATCACCGAGCGCGCCGAAGCACTGTATGAGTTCATGGCGCGGCGCGGCATCCTGTTGCGCCTGTTCACCCACAACAGCAGCCTGCGTTTTGGCCTGCCCGCCGAGGAAGCAGACTGGGCACGCCTGGTGTCAGCCCTTGAAGCCTTCGTCGAGGAAGCACAATGACTACGTTGATGGTGCAGGGCACGACGTCCGACGCCGGCAAGAGCACGCTGGTGACCGCGCTGTGTCGTTGGGTGGTGCGCCAGGGCGTGAGCGTGGTGCCGTTCAAGCCGCAGAACATGGCGCTGAACAGTGCGGTCACGGCCGACGGGGGCGAGATCGGTCGTGCGCAGGCGGTGCAGGCCCAGGCTGCGAATCTCGAGCCGCACACCGACATGAATCCGGTGCTGCTCAAGCCCAACAGCGACACGGGCGCCCAGGTGATCATCCATGGGCGGGCGGTGACGAGCATGAACGCGGTCGCCTATCACGACTACAAGGCCATCGCGATGCAGGCGGTGCTCGCTTCGCATCAACGCTTGAGCGCAGCCTATCCGGTGGTGATGGTGGAAGGCGCCGGTTCGCCTGCGGAAATCAATCTGCGCGCCGGCGACATCGCCAACATGGGCTTCGCCGAGGCTGTCGATTGTCCGGTGGTGTTGATTGCAGACATCAACCGCGGCGGGGTTTTTGCGCACCTGGTGGGCACCCTGGAGTTGCTGTCCGCCAGTGAGCAGGCGCGCGTCAAAGGCTTCATCATTAACCGTTTTCGCGGTGACATCGCCTTGTTGCAACCTGGCCTGGACTGGCTGGAAGCGCGCACTGGCAAACCGGTGATCGGTGTACTGCCGTACGTGATGGACCTGCACCTGGAAGCCGAGGATGGCATCGATCAACGCCAGGCCGACAAGGCGGACCAGGTGCTCAAGGTGGTGGTGCCGGTCTTGCCGCGCATCAGCAACCACACAGATTTCGATCCGCTGCGCCTGCACCCGCAGGTGGACTTGCAGTTCATCGGCCCCGGCCAGGCCATTCCCCCCGCCGACCTGATCATCCTGCCCGGCTCGAAAAGCGTGCGCAGTGATCTTGCCTACCTGCGCGCCAATGGCTGGGACACGGCGATTGCCCGTCACCTGCGTTATGGCGGCAAGCTGCTGGGAATCTGCGGCGGCCTGCAGATGCTCGGTGCGCAGGTGCATGATCCGCTGGGTCTGGAAGGAGCGCCCGGTTCCAGCGCAGGGCTGGGCCTGCTGGCCTTTGAAACCCGGCTGGAACAGGAGAAGCAACTGCGCAATGTGCGTGGTCGCCTGGCACTGGAAGATGCGCCGGTCAGCGGCTACGAAATCCATGCGGGCGTGACTACCGGCCCTGCGCTGGAGAATTCGGCAGTGCTGCTGGACGATGGCCGCTGTGATGGAGCACAGAGCGCCGACGGGCAGATTTTCGGCACATACCTGCATGGTTTGTTCGAGTCGCCGGCGGCCTGCAGTGCGCTGCTGCGCTGGGCCGGTTTGCAGGATGTGCAGGAGGTGGACTATCACGGCCTGCGAGAGCGGGATATCGAGCGGTTGGCGGATCTGGTGGAGAAGCACCTGGATACCGGGCTGTTGCGTGAACTGTGTGGTATTTGAGGGCCCTATCGCGGGCAAGTCGAACCGTCGCACTGCCACCATTTAAAGGTAAATCACCATGCTCCAACTAATCCTCGGCGCCGCCCGCTATGGCAAGAATCGTCTAGTGGAGAAGCTTGCCTGTGACAGTATGCTGGCCGTAACCTATATCGCTACCAGCTAAACACTGGATGGCGAAATGAGTGTGCGGGTGAAAATTCCTTTTAGCATATGTATCATTAATTTGCATGTAAAATAATAAATACATAATGGAGTTTCCTGATGCGTTGCAAATTTTTTGCATTTTTTATGACGTTGCCGTTCTGTGCTGCTTCAGCTGCGTCTGATTTTGTTACTCTTCAGTGCTCTGGTGAGAGACAAACAATCCAGCAGGATCGTAAAGCTCAGGCAATATTTGATGCTCTTGGAAAGTCCCACTCAACTCCGTTTTCGCAAATTTATAAAATAAAATTTGATGAAAATGATCCTGTGGTTATGATTATGACGGAGGATAAAAAATTTGTGGTGTTGGAGGGAGGGAAAAGTGAACGTCATAGTGTCTATGAGTGTAAGTCTAGTGAGTTTGATATTAAGTGTAATTTCGTTCAGAGTCACAAAAACTATGTGTCTTCAAGAGACTTAACAATTAGTAGGGTTGATGGGGCGCTTAGTAGTGGCTTTTCTTTTCTTGGGCCTGCAGGGTTTAGCACTATTGAAAAAGGAGTGTGCAAAAAATTTGATGAAGGGAGCGTTCTTTTTTAAGTTTTGGACTGGTGGGCGGTAGTTTTTGGTGTGAGCGTAAAGTTGTAATCTCTGGTAGTTAGTGGCTAGAGATTTGAAAGACTTATTTTCAGTTCGGTGAGTGTCTTCGGAAGAGTTCGGAGGCACTTTTTTTTTGTCCGCAGAAAAGGAGTTGTACAATGCAGATATTACGAGATTCAAAATCGATAGAGGAGGGGGCTGGTTCATGTTTTGAGCCGGAACTGCGCAAACTACTGGCTGCTAAAGTCAAAAGTCTTAACGAATATGAGGGCTACGAACTAAGTGAGATGGTTAACTTTATAGTGTTTGAAGAGTGCGATACCGTCGCAAATCTGGATGCTGCACTGGGTTTCTCTGTCATGGCTAATCGTTTCGATGGTTGCCGGTATGGAGAACCTGGCTTCAGTCCTTCATGGGAGGCCATCGAGGAACACATCAACTGGTTCGAGATGGTTTATGTGCTCAGTGACGATGGATTCGGTGTCGTGGTATTCGTGTCAAAACGCGCTGATCCTGAACTGCTCAAAATGCTCCAGCAATACTCCCACCAGTAACCCGTTCCACCTGTTACGGCTATTCAGCCATCTTATTTGAAAGGCCCAGAAGCCCGTCAACTTCATCATACACTAATACCAATTCTGTATCTTATTACTAAACTTGAGAGGTATCACTATGTCCATGAAATCTGAACCCGAAGTCCAAGGTCCATCCGTAACAGATGCTGCACCTGAAGTCGTATCTGAACTTTCACCTGGATCCACTCCTGTAGCCACTGGTGTTGATGATCAAATCCGTATCCTGAAAAGCGGTAGCAGTCCTTCCCTGACTGGCCGATCCACCTTGGGTTATCAACTGGGCTGCAAAGGAGAGTCCGAGCTGTACCTGAAGCTTGTCAGCAACACCGGCAGCGGCTTTTTCAGTAAGGAATGGATTCAGTGTTCTCTGATCGAGCAATTGATCACCGGTGCAACTGAGCTCACTTCAACATCCTTCAAGACGCTCTTTCCTAATAAGTCGGTGAATACTGGTGGCTTTGTTATGGCGGTCGTCAAGGCGTTGGGATTGATTCAGACCAATGCGGATAACAGTCGTTGGCATGAACACACCAAGGAGATGACGTTCGAGCAGGTAGCAATCGAGGCAGTGGTGCAGGAGGAAGAGGCACAAAGGGAGAGCGGCACCAAGGGCAAACGTAAGTCCAAGGAGGCTTGAGTTATGTGGGCTATTACCTCTGCTTTGATCTCTGCTGCCGTTTTGGGCATGTGGTTTCCAGCGACTCGTTGGCTGGGCATCTCCAGTACGGCAGTGTTGAGCTTCCTATATCCATGGCTGGGCATCCCGCTGCTGTTGGTTGTGGGATGGGCCTTCTACTTCTTCCGTATACGCTGAGAGGCTGCCGATCCACCCGCGGCAGTTCTGCCCCGCTTCTAAAGCGTCTTCATGCAATCCCCGCAATACAGATCCTCCCTACGCTCCAGACCTGAACTCCCTCTCTTTGCTGCTGATCCGCCTTCGTGTGGAGGGATAACTGTGTCTGGCGTTTGGGGATTTTCCCCTATGGAGCAGTGCCGCTGGCCTGCTCCCTTATCCTTTTGGAGATACCATGACGATCATCATCACTCGACATAAACCGATCACAGAAACAGAGAGAATTCATGATCCGTCTACTCGGGGCTGAAGGCTAGAAATGCTTATGCGCGAGATTTGTGACAGGCAGAAAGCGGCCAAAAGCGGAAATTCTAAATTGCCACCTCCGAACAAAGTAACATGGGCTATCAGTAATAATGCGCAATCAATATGATTGCTCTCGAAGTACTAATCCTCAAGCATGTGTTTTTGGTCGATCATATCTGTATATGCGTCATGTAAGGATTTGAGGAATTTATTTCCGACTCCAGTGATTTCATAACTGACTTTGATGTATTGCTCTGTTTCTTGCTTAAGTAGGTTTTTTTGTTGACTGGCAAGACTTACAGTTCGCTTACAGATTCTATAGTTTACAAGTATGTCTCCGAGACCGTCCTCTAGGATGTAATGGTTGTGATACCCATGCATGAAATTAAAAAGGTCCATAATGTAAATCTTGTTTACAAAGCGTACTTGATCTGTAAATTGATCTCGGCTTATTTTGCTTCGAACGAGCCTTCGAAATAAGACTCCAATAATTTTGGCTTTTTGCTCGGACTCTGCCTGTTCTATTAATTCTAACAAATGTTCGCTGAGCAAGGGGTCATCTTCAGGGGCTCTCGTTGCTATAAAATTAGCGACTTCTTCTTTTTTTAGGTCGTCAGCGCCCTCAATAAATCCTGGCGGCGGCAAAAACTGAGTGCAACACCTGACCTTTCCGGTACGGTGCTGCCCCATGTCCTATCACGAACTCAGCGTCGAAGAACGCGCCGCCATTCAAATCGGTCATATCCAGGGCCTCAGCCAGC
>NZ_JADEVO010000063.1 GCF_017114825.1 Pseudomonas gregormendelii
CGCCTGCCCCCAAGCGCAAGGGCTATAAGCTGGTGGCAATCGGTACGTCCACTGGCGGCCCGGTCGCGCTGCAACGGGTACTGACCCAGTTGCCCGCGAATTTCCCGGCGCCCATCGTGCTGGTGCAGCACATGCCGGCGGCGTTTACCAAGGCCTTTGCCGAACGCCTGGACAAACTCTGCCGCATCCACGTCAAGGAAGCCGAAGACGGCGACATCCTGCGTCCGGGCCTGGCGCTGCTGGCGCCGGGCGGCAAGCAGATGATGATCGACGGTCGTGGCGCGGTGAAGATTCTGCCGGGCGACGAGCGCCTCAACTACAAGCCGTGCGTGGACATCACCTTCGGGTCGGCGGCCAAATCCTACGGTGACAAAGTTCTGGCGGTGGTACTGACCGGCATGGGGGCCGACGGCCGCGAAGGCGCGCGCCTGCTCAAACAGGGCGGCAGCACCATCTGGGCCCAGGATGAAGCCAGCTGCGTGATCTACGGGATGCCCATGGCCATCGTCAAGGCCGAGCTCGCCGACGCGGTGTACAGCCTGGACGAAATCGGCAGGCATCTGGTCGAGGCGTGTGTCTAATGGATGTACTGAGCCTCATCGGGATCATCATGGCGTTCGTCGCCATCATCGGCGGCAACTACCTGGAAGGTGGTCACCTCGGCGCACTGGCGAACGGTCCGGCGGCACTGATCGTTATCGGCGGTACCGTCGGTGCGGCGCTGCTGCAGTCGCCGATGAGCGCCTTCAAGCGCGCGATGCAAATCCTGGTGTGGATTCTGTTCCCGCCGCGGGTCGACCTGGCCGGTGGCGTCGATCGCGTGGTCAACTGGAGCCTCACCGCCCGCAAGGAAGGGCTGCTGGGCCTGGAAGGGGTGGCCGACGCCGAACCCGACAACTACTCGCGCAAGGGCTTGCAACTCCTGGTCGATGGCGCAGAGCCTGAGGCCATCCGCAGCATCCTCGAGGTCGATTTCTATACTCAGGAAAGCCGGGACATCGAGGCGGCCAAAGTCTTTGAAAGCATGGGCGGCTACGCGCCGACCATCGGCATCATCGGTGCGGTAATGGGCCTGATTCACGTCATGGGCAATCTGGCCGATCCGTCGCAACTGGGCAGCGGCATTGCCGTTGCGTTCGTTGCCACCATCTACGGCGTGGCCAGCGCCAACCTGGTGCTGTTGCCCATCGCTGCCAAACTCAAGGCCATCGCCCTGCGGCAGTCGCGTTATCGCGAAATGTTGCTGGAAGGCATTCTGTCGATCGCCGAAGGTGAAAACCCTCGCTCTATCGAATTGAAGCTCCAGGGCTTCATGGATTGATGGGGGTTATGGAAGATGGCACGTCGCCGGCAACCTGAAGAACATGTGAACCATGAGCGCTGGCTGGTTTCCTACGCCGACTTCATCACGCTGCTGTTCGCGTTTTTCGTGGTGATGTACTCGATCTCGTCGATCAACGAAGGCAAGTACAAGGTGATTTCCGAGGCGCTGATCGGCGTGTTCAACGACTCCGATCGAGCGCTGAAACCCATCCCCATCGGCGATGAACGCCCCAAGACCGTGACCCCCGCCAAGCCTCTGGTCAAGGACAGCGAGCAGGTCGACGCCGGCATCGCGCAGGCGGGTGAAAACCCTCTGCAAAGCATTGCCGATGATATCAGTGCCGCGTTCGGCGACCTGATCAGCTCCAACCAGATGACCGTGCGTGGCAACGAGTTGTGGGTGGAGATCGAACTCAATTCCAGCCTGTTGTTCGGCAGCGGCGACGCCATGCCCAGCGACATCGCCTTTAACATCATCGACAAGGTCGCGGCCATCCTGAAGCCGTTCGACAACCCCATCCATGTCGAAGGCTTTACCGACGATCAACCGATTCGGACCGCGCAATACCCCACCAACTGGGAGCTGTCTTCTGCCCGCTCGGCGAGCATCGTGCGCATGCTGGCGATGCAGGGAGTGAACCCGGGGCGTCTGGCGTCGGTGGGTTATGGCGAGTTCCAGCCGGTGGCCAATAACGCCACCGCTGAAGGCCGCGCGCGCAACCGGCGGGTGGTGCTGGTGGTGTCACGAAACCTGGATGTACGGCGCAGCCTGACAGGCACCGGTACCGCCAATGCACAACCGGATGCTGCATTGAAGCGTGCTGGCACACAAACTGCACCTGCACCGGTCAAGCCGCCGGGACGAGAGAGCGCCGTCAATTCTCCGTCACCCGCATTAACACGCTGAGCTATTTCTCGGTCGGCATTTCGACCGGGAGGAATCATTCGAATGAGAGTCTGGGCAGTCGCCAATCAAAAGGGTGGTGTTGGTAAAACCACATCCTCCATCGCTTTAGCCGGGTTGCTGGCCGAGGCGGGCAAGCGTGTGGTCGTGGTCGACCTCGATCCCCACGGCTCCATGACCAGCTATTTCGGGTATGACCCCGACGCCCTGGAGCACAGCAGCTACGACCTGTTCCTGCACAAGGGCAGCGTCCCCGCCGGGTTGCCGGGTCAACTGTTGTTGCCCACCAGCCATGAGAACATCTCGCTGCTGCCTTCGAGCACCGCCCTGGCGACCCTGGAACGGCAGTCGCCGGGCCAGAGTGGCCTGGGCCTGGTGATCGCCAAGAGTCTGGCGCAGTTGTGGCAAGACTTCGATTACGCGGTCATCGACAGCCCGCCGCTGCTGGGGGTGCTGATGGTTAACGCCCTCGCCGCGAGCCAGCAGTTGGTGATCCCGGTGCAGACCGAGCATCTGGCCGTCAAGGGCCTGGAACGCATGGTCAACACCCTGGCGATGATCAACCGTTCGCGCAAACAGCCGCTGCCGTTCAGCATCGTGCCGACCCTGTTCGATCGACGGACCCAGGCGTCCATTGGCACGCTGCGAGTGGTGCGCGACATGTTCCCGGAAGAAACCTGGCAGGGTTATATCCCGGTCGACACGCGCCTGCGTGATGCCAGCCGTGCCGGTCTCACGCCGTCGCAGTTCGATGGCAAGAGCCGCGGCGTATTGGCGTATCGCTCGTTGCTCAAGCATTTGCTGGAGCAGCAGCTTGTCCCGGCGGTGGCGTAGATGAACCCGATCCCAGCAGGAGCTGCCGCAGGCTGCGATCTTTCGATCTTGCCTGGCGGCATCCTTGAAAAAAACCAGATCGGCAGATCGAAACCTGCGGCAGCTCCTACGGTGGAGGTGTGTCTGTGAATCGGCCGGTCAAGATCACGTCACGTCCGCAACTGGCGTTGCAGTCCTACCTGGACAGCCTGCTGATGGACGCGACCGAAGACCTGCCGGTTGAAGTTCAAGCGCCTGTTGAAGCGGTCGAAGTCGAAGCGACTCTGGACGAGTTCCAGGCGGCAGTGCTTGAAGAGCAGGTCCGGGATGCGCGTAAGCCAGAGGCGGTTGTTGCTCCGGTAGTGGCTGCGGTTGAAGAGGTTCAGGTTGAGCAGGCCAGGGTAGTGCTGGTAGAAGCACCTGCGCTGGCCCTGGCATCCGTGTCGACCATCGCGCCGCTGCTTCAGGCCCTGGTTCCACCGGTTGTCGAAGTCCACCTGCCGCCCGGTAACAGGCTGCCGCCGGCGGACAGCAATGGCAGGCCCGCCTGGGCCGCCGAGCCCTTCGAATGCCTGTTGTTCGATGTGGCCGGGTTGACCCTGGCGGTGCCGCTGGTGTGCCTGGGCTCGATCTACTCGCTGGAAGGCCATGAGCTGACACCCTTGTTCGGCCAGCCGGATTGGTTTCTCGGGATTCTGCCGAGCCAGGCCGGTAACCTGAAAGTCCTCGATACCGCGCGCTGGGTCATGCCCGACCGCTACCGCGACGATTTTCGCCAGGGCCTGCAATACGTGATTTCGGTCCAGGGTTACGAATGGGGGCTGGCGGTGCATCAGGTCAGCCGCTCCCTGCGCCTGGACCCGAATGAAATCAAATGGCGCAGCCAGCGGGGCCAACGCCCCTGGCTGGCCGGTACCGTGATTGAACACATGTGTGCGTTGCTTGATGTTGCCGAGTTGGCGGAGTTGATCGCCAGCGGCGGGGCAAGGCACATGGGCGGCAAAAAGCCAGCCCACACACCGACATAACAAACAGGCAGCGACCTATCGAGGGCCGCTGTGCCGAACACACACCGCCACGGCGGTTTTTTGAGGGGTCAGGGTATGAATGACAAGGCGACGGCGGCAAAGGGTTCTGAAGATCCGATCCTGCAATGGGTAACCTTCAAGCTGGACAATGAAACCTACGGCATCAACGTAATGCGCGTTCAGGAAGTACTGCGCTACACCGAGATCGCGCCGGTTCCGGGTGCCCCAAGCTACGTGCTCGGCATCATCAACCTGCGCGGTAATGTCGTCACCGTGATCGACACCCGTCAGCGCTTCGGCCTGATGAACGCCGAGATCAGCGACAACACCCGCATCGTCATCATCGAAGCCGACAAGCAAGTGGTCGGGATCATGGTCGACAGCGTGGCGGAAGTGGTTTACCTGCGTCAGTCGGAAATCGAAACCGCGCCTAACGTCGGGAATGAAGAGTCCGCCAAGTTCATTCAGGGCGTGTGCAACAAGAACAACGAACTGCTGATCCTGGTCGAGCTGGACAAGATGATGAGCGAAGAAGAATGGTCGGACCTGGAGAACATCTGATTGATTCTTGAGGTCGCGGTCATTGTCCTGTTCCTTTTGTGGGCAGGCACCCTGGCAATGTTCCTGGCGTACGTGCGTACGCAAAAACCGCTCGCGGCGAAACAGGTCGAGGGCGACGCGCTGCGCGATCAGCGGATCAAGGACCTGACCCGACGCGTCGAGAACTACCAGGACGGTAACGTGCGCATGGGCCAGGAACTGCAGGAACTGCGCGCGGTAGTCGGGCCAATACCGGACAAGCTGGTGGCGCTTGAGCAGCGCGACCCGTCGAGCCTGTCCTTTGCCCAGGCAGCGCGCCTGGTTGGCATGGGCGCCAGCGCCGAAGAGCTGACGGCGTCCTGTGGCCTGACCCAGGCCGAGGCGGAGTTGATGCGCAAGTTGCACAAGAGCTGATAGATCAAAAGATCGCAGCCTCGTTTCACTCGACAGCGCCTACGGGACTGTAAGCGTTCCACTGTAGGAGCTGCCGAGTGAAACGAGGCTGCGATCTTTTACAAACGGCACCTCAATAATCATCCCCACGTGCAGTCACGTCCTTCTCCACCATCGGCGCATCCGGATCCTGCCCTTGCGGAAATTTCCCCTTCAACCTCCAGGCAAACGCAATAATCTCCGCAATCGTTCGATACAACTCTTCCGGAATACTCTCGCCCAACTCCATTCGCGCCAGCAACTTCACCAGTTCGGCGTTCTCGTAGATGGGTACTTCGTAATCACGGGCAATCTTCAGGATGGCTTCGGCCAGGGCATCGTCGCCTTTGGCCGTGAGCGTCGGGGCGTGGGTGCCGTCGTACTTGAGGGCGATGGCCTGGCGTGGGGTGTCGGAATGGCTCATGCGGTTTCATCCACCCAGCGTTGTTCGAGACGGGTTTGCGGGCCTTGGGGTGGGGTTCCGAGGTGACAGTCGATGTCGCCCACGTTCAGGCCAGAATCGAGCAGTTGTTGCCGCAGGGCTGCCAGGTTGCTTTCGATCAGGCTGGCGGTGTACGGCCGCTCGGCCCACAGCTGGCCAGACAGGCTGCCACTGATCAGCTGGGCCTGAACCTGCAACGGCCCCAGCGGTTCCATGTCGAACGCCAGCTCGACTCGCCACAGTTGCTGCTTGGGTGGGCGTTCTTCATGACGATCTTTTGGCTGTTCTTTTTCCGGCGCGTCTTCACGCTGGAATTTGACCTGCAGCGGCACAATGTCCTGCAGGTTGCGCATCGGGATTTCCAGCTGCCAGGTACTCATCAAGCGCCCGTCGGCGGTCACCCCTGTCTGTTCCAGGCTCGACAGCTGGTGACTTTGCAGGCGCGATACTGCAGCGGCCGCCAAGCGCAGCAGGTGTTCGAGATCATCCTCACCTTCGGCACTCTGCAACAGGCGATCGGCCAGCGGAAAGCTGGTCGGCGAGGGCTTGGCGCTCACCTGGCTGAGCATGCCCAGGGCATTGCGCATGAAGCTCGGCATGGCCTGGGCCAGGGTGTTGGCGGCAATGATCGCGTTCATGTGCGTGTTGGGGGCCGGGCTCAGTTGGGCGATCAGCCTGAGCAGATCACCTTTCATATCCGGGGCCAGCGACGGATTCAGCCCGCCCAGGAGCTTTGATTCGAGGAACACGCCGCTGTTCGCCAGGGCCAGCGCCAGGCCTTTCGGGCTGCTCAATTGCTGAATATCCGGCAGACCAGCGAGCAGCTTTTCGGCAGCGGCGCGCAAGTCGCTGGAGGTCTGGCTCCCGGCGGGCAGGTTCTGCAGAAGCTTCAGCAGGCCGTCCAGGGAGCCTTGCCGGCTGTGCTGGCTGGCCAGTTGCTGGGTCACTGCCAGTTGCTCCGAGCGGCTGCCGAGCGGGACGAATTTGAGTGTCTGGCTGTCTTGCACCAGGGCGCTGAGCAAAGTGCCGATGCGCAGTGGCGTCGGGCTGTCGATGCTCAAGGTACTGCCGCTCAGAGCAGTGTTGAGCAGGCCGACCATTGAGCGATACACCGTGGGCTGGCCGGATTCCTGCGGCAGCACCTGGGACGTCAGGACCTTGCCTTGCAGCAGCGTGCCGGCGGGCAATTGCGCCGGGTCGAGGCGGGTGAGGGTGGCCGCGCCAGAGGCGAGGGCCTGTTGCAGGGTGATCGCCAGGTTGCCCGCCGAGGGTTGTGTGATTGCCAGGCTGGAGCCTTGGGGCAAAGGCTGAGCACTGATGGCCTGGAGCGTCGTCTGGCGCCCGTTCTCCAGGGTGATCTTGAGCAGCAATTGAAAGGCCTGGTCGGCCTGCTTGAGTGACAGCACTTCGGCGTTGGCGGATTGGCCGGCGGATATCAGGCCCTCCATGGGTGTCAGCAACTTGAGCAGTTCGCCGCCGGTTTGCGGGCGTGAAGTGGCCGGCGCATTCTGCAAGATCGGGAGGATGTTCATTTCGCCTGTCATACGCGGTCACAACCTGAGGAAATTGCACTCTTGAGAGTAGGGGATGGCATGTATAATGCCGCCCCGTCGTCTATGGGGCGCGCGAAACAATGCATTTGTTTGACGCAGTTCCCCATAACGGGCCGCCAATGCATTTATCCTGCATCTCTTTAGCGGCCGCAATACCGCCGACTTGAACCGTAAAGGCCCGTGATCTCTTGACCAGTCCAGTCCTGCAAACCGTTGCCCTTGCCTGTGAGCGAGACCTTCGGCTGCTTTTCGAAAATCTCGAATTGAGACTGGCCAGTGGCGAAATGGTGCAAATCAGCGGGCCCAACGGCAGTGGCAAGACCAGTTTGCTGCGGCTTTTGTCAGGATTGATGCAGCCGACTGCCGGTCAAGTGCTGCTCAATGGCCAGCCGCTCAGCGAGCAACGGCACGAACTGGCACGCAACCTGTTGTGGATTGGCCATGCCGCCGGGATCAAGGACCTGTTGACTCCGGAAGAGAACCTGAGCTGGCTCTGCGCCCTGCATCAACCTGCCTCCCATGAAGCCATCTGGCAGGCGCTCGGCGCCGTCGGGCTGCGTGGCTTCGAGGATGTGCCCTGTCACACCCTGTCCGCCGGCCAGCAGCGGCGTGTGGCGCTGGCGCGGTTGTACCTGGACAGTCCGCCGTTATGGATTCTCGATGAACCCTTCACCGCGCTGGACAAACAGGGCGTGGCGCAACTCGAGGAACACCTTGCAGCCCACTGTGAGCAGGGCGGCATGGTCGTACTGACGACCCACCACACGCTGAGCCGTATGCCGGCCGGCTACCGCGACATTGATCTGGGGAACTGGGCCGTATGAGTGTTTTTGGCCTGTTGGTTGCCCGCGAGGCGCGCTTGCTGTTCCGTCGTCCGGCCGAACTGGCCAATCCGCTGGTATTTTTCGCCATCGTGGTTTCACTGTTCCCTTTGGCGGTCGGGCCCGAGTCTCAATTGTTGCAAACCTTGTCTCCGGGACTGGTCTGGGTAGCGGCCCTTTTATCGGTTTTGCTCTCGCTGGACGGGCTCTTCCGCAGTGATTTCGAAGATGGTTCCCTTGAACAGTGGGTCCTTTCGTCGCACCCCCTGGCCCTTCTGGTTTTAGCCAAGGTACTGGCACACTGGGCCTTCTCCGGCCTGGCTCTGGTTTTGCTCGCACCACTGCTGGCGTTAATGCTCGGATTGCCTGCCGCCTGTCTGCCGGTGTTGCTGCTTTCCTTGTTGCTGGGTACACCAGTGCTGAGCCTGCTGGGTGCAGTGGGCGCGGCGTTGACCGTGGGTTTGAAGCGTGGTGGCTTGCTGCTGGCGCTTTTGATACTGCCGCTGTACATCCCGGTATTGATTCTCGGCAGTGGCGCCTTGCAGGCGGCACTGATGGGCATGCCGGCGACCGGTTATCTGTTGTGGCTTGGTAGCCTGACCGCCTTGGCGATAACCCTTACACCCTTTGCAATAGCTGCTGGCCTGAAGATCAGCGTCGGCGAATAATAATGAGGTCTGGTCATTTTTTGATCGTTTTCTTTTGAAAAAAAGGCAGACCCTTGGCTCTTCATAGCGAAGAGCAACCGTGATGGAAACAGTAATGAACTGGACCTGGTTTCATAAGCTCGGCTCACCCAAATGGTTCTACGGCATCAGCGGCAAACTGCTGCCGTGGTTGAGCATCGCGGCGTTGCTGCTGATAGGTATTGGCGTGGTCTGGGGCCTGGCCTTCGCGCCGCCCGACTATCAGCAAGGCAACAGCTTTCGCATCATCTATATCCATGTACCGGCTGCCATGCTGGCGCAGTCGATCTATGTGATGCTGGCGGTGTGCGGCATCGTCGGGCTGGTATGGAAGATGAAACTGGCCGACGTCGCCCTGCAGTGCGCTGCGCCCATCGGCGCCTGGATGACCGCCGTGGCGCTGGTCACCGGCGCGATCTGGGGCAAGCCGACCTGGGGCTCGTGGTGGGTCTGGGATGCGCGACTAACGTCCATGCTGATCCTGCTGTTCCTGTACTTCGGTCTCATTGCGCTGGGCAACGCCATCAGCAATCGTGAGAGCGCCGCCAAGGCGTGCGCGGTGCTGGCGATTGTCGGGGTGATCAATATCCCGATCATCAAGTATTCGGTGGAGTGGTGGAACACCCTGCACCAGGGCGCCACCTTCACCCTGACCGAAAAGCCTGCGATGCCCGCTGAAATGTGGCTGCCGCTGCTACTGACGGTGCTGGGTTTCTATTGCTTCTTCGGCGCGGTGCTGTTGCTGCGCATGCGCCTCGAAGTGCTCAAGCGCGAAGCCCGGGCCAGTTGGGTGAAAGCCGAAGTGCAGCACAGCCTGGAGGCCGCACGATGAGTTTTGCTTCATTCGGCGACTTCCTCGCCATGGGCCATCATGGCCTGTATGTCTGGTCAGCCTACGGCATCTGCCTGGCAGTGTTGGCCCTGAACGTGGCGGCGCCGATCCTGGCCCGCAAGCGGTATCTGCAACAAGAGGCGCGTCGTCTGCGCCGGGAGAACGGCAAGTGAATCCGCTGCGTAAAAAGCGTCTTATCATCATTCTCGCGATCCTGGTCGGGGTTGGCGCTGCTGTCGGCCTGGCCCTGAGCGCCCTGCAGCAGAACATCAACCTGTTCTACACACCGACCCAGATCGCCAGCGGCGAAGCCCCGCAGGACACGCGCATTCGCGCCGGTGGCATGGTCGAGGCCGGTTCGCTGAAACGTTCCGGCGATTCCCTGGACGTGAAATTCAACGTCACCGATTTCAACAAGACCGTGACCATCAGCTACCGCGGCATCCTTCCCGATCTGTTCCGTGAAGGGCAGGGGATCGTGGCGTTGGGCAAGCTCAACGCCGAGGGCGTGGTGGTGGCCGACGAAGTGCTGGCCAAGCACGATGAAAAATACATGCCGCCGGAAGTGACCAAGGCCTTGAAAGACAGTGGCATGTCGGCACCTACTCCTGCGAAAGAGGGCTAACTGATGACTGCTGGACTCTATAGCGCCGGGTTGTACATCCCGGAACTGGGCCACCTGGCCATGATCCTGGCGCTGTGTTTTGCCCTGGTTCAGTCGGTAGTGCCCTTGCTCGGCGCCTGGCGCGGTGATCGCCTGTGGATGAGCCTCGCGCAACCTGCGGCCTGGGGACAGTTCGCCTTCCTGCTGTTTGCCTTTGGTTGCCTGACCTATGCGTTCATGGCGGACGATTTCTCCGTGGATTACGTCGCCAGCAACTCCAACAGCGCGTTGCCGTGGTACTACAAATTCAGCGCCGTGTGGGGCGCGCACGAAGGCTCGCTGCTGCTTTGGGCATTGATCCTGGGCGGCTGGACCTTCGCTGTATCCGTGTTCTCACGGCAACTGCCGCAAGTGATGCTGGCCCGGGTGCTGGCGATCATGGGCATGATCAGCACGGGTTTCCTGCTGTTCCTGATCCTGACGTCCAACCCGTTCGCACGCATCCTTCCGCAAATCCCGGCCGACGGTCGTGACCTCAACCCGTTGCTGCAGGACATCGGCCTGATCGTTCACCCGCCGATGCTGTACATGGGTTACGTGGGCTTCTCGGTAGCGTTCGCGTTCGCCATCGCCGCGCTGTTGGGCGGTCGTCTTGATGCAGCCTGGGCGCGCTGGTCGCGTCCGTGGACCATCGTCGCCTGGGCCTTCCTCGGAATCGGCATCACCCTGGGCTCCTGGTGGGCCTATTACGAGCTCGGCTGGGGTGGCTGGTGGTTCTGGGACCCGGTGGAAAACGCCTCCTTCATGCCTTGGCTGGTCGGCACCGCACTGATTCACTCATTGGCCGTCACGGAAAAACGTGGCGTGTTCAAGAGCTGGACCGTGTTGCTCGCCATCGCTGCGTTCTCCCTGAGCCTGCTGGGAACCTTCCTGGTGCGTTCCGGGGTTCTGACCTCGGTGCACGCGTTCGCCTCTGATCCGGAGCGCGGCGTGTTCATCCTGATTTTCCTGCTGTTCGTGGTCGGTGGTTCGCTGACGCTGTTCGCCCTGCGTGCGCCGGTGGTGAAGAGTCAGGTCGGCTTCAACCTCTGGTCCCGGGAAACCCTGTTACTGGGCAACAACCTGGTGCTGGTGGTGGCGGCTTCGATGATCCTGCTCGGCACCTTGTACCCGTTGATCCTGGACGCCATGACCGGGGCCAAGCTGTCGGTCGGCCCTCCGTATTTCAACGCGCTGTTTATCCCGCTGATGGCACTGCTGATGGTGGTCATGGCCATTGGCATGCTGGTGCGCTGGAAAGACACGCCGGTCAAATGGCTGGTGGGCATGCTCACTCCGGTGTTGCTGGGCAGCGCTGCTTTAGCCGTGATCGCTGGCGTTGCCTATGGCGATTTCAATTGGGCCGTGATCGCGACCTTCATGCTTGCGGCCTGGGTGTTGCTGGCCGGCGTGCGCGACATCTTTGACAAGACTCGTCACAAGGGCCTGATCAAGGGCCTGCCGACCCTGACCCGCAGCTACTGGGGCATGCAGATCGCGCACCTGGGCATCGCCGTGTGTGCCCTGGGCGTGGTTCTGTCGAGCCAGAACAGTGCCGAGCGCGACCTGCGCCTGGCGCCGGGTGAATCCATGAGCCTGGGCGGTTACCAGTTTGTATTCGAAGGTGCCAAACACTTCGAAGGCCCGAACTTTACCTCCGACAAGGGCACCGTTCGGGTGATCAAGGACGGCAAGGAAATCAGCGTGCTGCATCCGGAAAAACGCCTGTACACCGTGCAGAACTCGGTAATGACCGAGGCGGGGATCGATGCCGGCTTCACCCGTGACCTCTACGTCGCCCTCGGCGAACCTCTGGGCGATGGCGCCTGGGCCGTACGCGTCCACGTCAAGCCGTTCGTGCGCTGGATCTGGTTCGGCGGATTGCTGACCGGTTTCGGCGGATTGCTGGCGGCGCTGGACCGGCGTTATCGGGTCAAGGTCAAAAGCCGCGTGCGTGAAGCGCTGGGCATGTCGGGAGCCACTGCATGAGACGTTGGTTGATGTTGCTGCCGCTCGCGATTTTCCTGGTGGTGGCGGTTTTTCTGTACCGCGGGTTGTACCTGGACCCGGCCGAGCTGCCGTCGGCGATGATCGGCAAGCCGTTCCCGGAGTTCTCGCTGCCTGCGGTGCAGGGTGACAAGACGCTGACCCGGGCAGACATCCTTGGCAAGCCGGCGCTGGTCAACGTGTGGGGCACCTGGTGCATTTCCTGCCGCGTCGAGCACCCGGTACTGAACAAGCTGGCCGAGAAGGGCGTGGTGATCTACGGCATCAACTACAAGGACGTCAACGCCGACGCCTTGAAGTGGCTGGCGGAGTTTCACAACCCTTACCAGCTGGATATCCGCGACGACGAAGGTACCCTGGGCCTGAACCTCGGTGTCTACGGCGCACCGGAAACCTTCTTTATCGACGCCAAGGGCATCATCCGCGACAAGTTCGTGGGGGTCATCGACGAACAGGTCTGGCGCGAAAAACTGGCCGCCAAGTATCAGGCGCTGGTCGACGAGGCCAAGCCATGAAGCGCTGGATTGCCGCCGCAGTGCTGGGCTTGAGCATGGCCGGGATGGCTCATGCGGCCATCGACACCTATGAGTTCGCCAAGGAAGGTGACCGCGAGCGTTTTCGCGAACTGACCAAGGAGCTGCGGTGCCCCAAGTGCCAGAACCAGGACATTGCCGACTCCAACGCGCCGATCGCCGCTGATCTGCGCAAAGAGATTTTCCGCATGCTCGGCGAGGGCAAGGACAACCAGCAGATCATCGACTTCATGGTCGATCGCTACGGTGATTTCGTCCGCTACAAACCCGCGCTGAATGCCAAGACCGCACTGCTCTGGTTCGGCCCCGCAGGCTTGCTGCTGGGCGGTTTTGTGATCATTGCCGTGATAGTTCGCCGTCGTCGCGTCCTGCGCACCGATAGCCCGGACTCGCTTTCCGTGGATGAACGCGAGCGCCTCGACCACCTGTTGGATAAAACCAAGAATGATTGATTTCTGGCTCGCTGCAGGTCTGCTGCTTCTGGTTGCCCTGAGTTTTCTGTTGATCCCTGTTTTGCGCGGCCGTCGCGCCCAGCTTGAAGAGGATCGTACTGCCCTGAACGTCGCGTTGTATCAGGAACGCGTGGCTGAGTTGCAAACTCAGCAGGAAGAGGGCGTGCTCAACGCTGCGCAAATGGACACCGGTCGTGCCGAAGCGGCCCGTGAGCTGCTGGCTGATACCGAAGGCGTCGCGGCACCGCGTGTTTCGCGCCTGGGCAAACCATGGCCGCTGCTGGCGGCGATTCTGGTGCCGGTGCTGGGCCTTGGTCTGTACCTGCACTTCGGTGCCAGCGACAAAGTCGAGCTGACCCGCGAATTCGCCCAGGCTCCGCAGTCCATGGAAGAGATGACCTCGCGCCTGGAGCGCGCGGTCGCGGCTCAGCCCGATTCTGCGGAAGGCCTGTACTTCCTGGGTCGTACCTACATGGCCCAGGACCGCCCTGGTGATGCGGCAAAGATGTTCGAACGCACCGTGGCGCTGGCCGGTCGTCAACCTGAGTTGCTCGGCCAATGGGCGCAAGCGCAGTACTTCGCCGACGGCAAGAAATGGTCGGACAAGGTACAGGCCTTGACTGACGAAGCATTGAAGGCCGATCCGAAAGAAGTCACCAGCCTGGGGCTGCTGGGTATCGCGGCATTCGAGAGCGAGCGTTATCAGGACGCTATCGATTACTGGAACCGGCTGCTGGCGCAATTGCCGCCCGAAGACAATTCCCGTGCAGCCTTGCAAGGCGGGATCGCCCGGGCCAGCGAGAAACTCGAAGCCGGCGGCGGCAAAGTTGCCCAGGCGCCGGTCGCCAAGGCGGCACTGCTGAAAGTCACGGTGGACCTTGCCCCCGAGTTGAAGGCCAAGGTGCAACCCGGTGACAGCGTGTTCATTTTTGCCCGCGCAACGTCCGGCCCTCCGGCACCTTTGGCGGCCAAGCGCCTGACTGTGGCCGACTTGCCCGCGAGCGTCGAACTGGGTGATGCCGACGCGATGATGCCGCAGTTGAAACTGTCCAACTTTCCTGAAGTCCAACTGGTTGCGCGAATCTCCCGTGCCGGTCAACCGACTGCCGGCGAGTGGATCGGTCGCAGCCAGCCACTGGCCAGCAGCACCTCAGCGCCACAAAAACTGACCATCGACAGCCCGGACAAATAACAGGAACCGCCTATGACCGCCATCGCCCGTATCACCCTGCTCAGTATGGTCCTGGGGTTAAGCGCTTGTGCGGTCCAGCGGCCCGAACCTGCGCCGTTGCCGCCGATCCCGCCATCGCAGCCCAAGCCGACCCCCTCGACTTCACCTGCGCCGAGCAAACCGAACGTCCCGGCCAAACCGGCCAAGCCAGTACCGCGCACTTCGGCGAGCTTCGCGCCGCCACCGGGTGGCAACAGCCATTGGGATGCCAAGCTCGGCGTGTATGTGCTCGATGACCAGACCAATACCTTCTATCGCCAGCGCACCTATTATCGCTGGAACAACGGCTGGAGCCGCTCTGTCAGCCCGAATGGTCCATGGGAAGACACTGACATCCACGGCGTGCCCAGTGGTTTGGGCCGGCAGTTCAAGTGACGCAAAGGCGACCTCAGGGTCGCCTTCTTGATTGCCCCACGTGTACCCAATCCTGCGAAAAATGAAGAGAGTGAATGGATGGCAGGCAGGTTGATCTATCTCATCGGACCTTCAGGTTCGGGCAAGGACAGCCTGCTGGATGCCGCAAGAACGCGGTTGGCCGAACGTAACTGCCGCATCGTGCGGCGCGTGATTACCCGCTCGGCTGAAGCCCTGGGTGAGTCGGCGCTGGGCGTGAGCCTGGATGAATTCACCCGGCTCGAGGCCCGGGGCGAGTTTGCCCTGAGCTGGCGCGCCAACGGGTTGTGCTACGGCATCCCCCGTAAAATCGACGATTGGCTGGCCGCAGGGCAGAACGTCCTGGTCAATGGCTCGCGCGGTCATCTGCCGGCAACCCGGCAGCGTTATCCGGATTTGCTTGTCCTGTTGCTGACCGTGGAGCAGAGCGTGCTGCGTGAGCGTTTGCGGGCTCGCGGGCGTGAATCGGTCGAGGAGATCGATGCGCGGCTGGCGCGCAATGAGCGGTTCAGTGAACAGGTACTTGCGCAACACGATCCGGCGCTGTGTGTGATCGATAACTCGGGGGCGCTGGAGGATACGGTTGAGTGCTTGTTGAGGTGTATTGACGGAGAGTCGACTGCATCCACCCCGCACCAATAGGCTGATAGCCGCTCGGCCAGTAATTTGATTCCCCAGAATCACATACTGCAAAACACCCGCCCGTGAAAATTCGAATTTTTGTGCTTGAATAAAGATAACCCTAGGGTTATCTTTATTTTGGTGTGGCAACGAGGCTCGCGGTGCAGAGCAGATTATTGATCAAGGAGCTGGAGGAGGCAGGTTGGGTGCTGGATCGGGTTACTGGCAGTCATCACGTCTTCACTCACCGTTACAACCCGTACACCATCCCCGTGCCGCATCCGAAAAAGGATTTGCCGGTGGGCAGGGTCAAGAGCATCAGGAGGCGTGCGGGGCTCGACTACCCGACGGCCAATTGCGCAGGAGATCCATAATGCAATACCCAATCTGTATCGAGTGGGGCGACGAGAACACCGCCATCGGTATTCAGATCCCCGATATTCCTGGCGCAGTGACGGCCGGAGATACCTTTGAAGATGCTTACAATGCGGCGGTCGAGATCGCCCACATCCTGCTGCAGGAGATTGCCAGTGGAGGGGACACGATTCCCATGCCGACCTCCGCAGCCGAGCACCGTGGTAATCACGACTTTGCAAACATGGGGTGGGGCATGCTGGAGCTGGATATCTCGCCATACATGGGCAAGACCGAGAAGGTCAACGTGACACTTCCCGGGTACGTCATCCAGCGCATTGATCGCTACGTGCGCGACCACAACATCAAGAGCCGCTCGTCCTTCCTGGCCGATGCTGCGATGGAAAAGCTGATTCGCCAATGATTGCGATTACCAGCGCGCGGGCAGCGGTGCGCCTGCCCGCAACACTTGCTGCTTTACGCGGCTGCCAGTGAGCGTTTTTCTGAAACACTCAGGAACCGCAACAACGCCAGAACAGGAAAAGCGCTGCCAACAATCACGATCCACAACCAGCCGCCGTGTTCATACACCGCACTCGCCACCGAGGAGCCAAACGCGCCGCCGATGAAGATGCTGGTCATGTACAAGGCGTTCAAGCGGCTACGGCTCGTGGCGTCCAGCGCATACACCGCTCGTTGGCCCAGCACCATGTTCATCTGCACACAAAAATCCAGCACGACGCCGGTCACCGCCAGGCCTATGACGCTGTAGAGCGGGTGGATGAAGGCCGGCAGGAAACTCAGGCTGGCGAACACCAGGGCCAGCAGTGAGGCGATGCGCGTGTGCCCGGCATCAGCCAGACGCCCGGCGATGGGGGCCGCGATTGCACCGATGGCTCCGACCAGGGCGAAAATGGCGATCTGGGTTTGCGACAATCCATGATTACGCGCCAGCTCCAGCGGCACCGCGGTCCAGAACAGGCTGAAGGTTGCAAACATGCAGCCCTGGTAGAACGCGCGCTGACGCAGCACTGGCTGATTACGCAGCAGCGTCCACAGCGAGCCAAGCAGTTGTCCGTAGGACGCGCTGTGATCAGGCTTGCGCTTGGGAATTGTCAGGGCCAATACGACGCTGATTGCAGCCATCAACACCGCGGCAATAACGAACATCGCACGCCAGCCGAAGTGGTCCGCGATCACACTGGAGACCGGCCGTGCCAACAAGATCCCCAGCAACAAACCGCCCATGATCCCGCCGACCACGCGCCCACGGGATTCCTCCGGGGCCAGGTGTGCGGCGAGGGGGATCAGGATCTGCACTGACACCGAACTGAAGCCCACCAGCAATGAGATCAGCAGGAATACGTTCGGCTGATCGGTAACCGCCGCGCCCAGCAGGCTGGCAATGGCCACCAGCGTGGTGATGATCATCAACCGCCGATTTTCCAGCAGATCACCCAGAGGAACCAGGAAAAACAGCCCCAGCGCGTAGCCAATCTGCGTCAATGAAACGATCAGGCTGGCCATGGTGCTGGTCAGGCCGATGTCCGGCGCGATCAGGCCAATGATCGGCTGGGCATAGTAGATGTTGGCCACGATCGCGCCACAGCAAAAGGCAAATAGCAGGACCATGCCGCGGGTCATCGTCGCGGTGCCCTGAGGCACTGGGTTCGCTGGAGTCATGAGGTGTCTCGTGAACAATTGAGGAATGTGTGCAGGCTAAGCGGCAGGGCGGAGGGGTGGAAGCGATTTTGGAGTGATAGTAATCATGCCCTTGCGCAATGATTGAGGAGCAACCGCGTGCCTTGTTGAGGCTGATGATACATTTACTTACATGTGCTGCCATAGCGAACATGACCATGCAGCACTTGTGTTCGGCGGATATCACTGTGGGAGCCGGGCTTGCCCGCGATGGCGTCTGCACATTCGACAACGATGCGGCAGGGAGATTGCCATCGCGGGCAAGCCTTGCTCCCACGGTAGTGCTGGTGGACGCAGCATTTATGTACGGCGCAGATCACTGTGGGAGCCAGCCTGCTGGCGATGGCATCTGCACATTCGACATTGATGTGGCAGGGAGATTGCCATTGCGGGCAAGCCCGCTCCCACAGGGTAGTGCTGGTGGACGCAGCATTTATGTACGGCGCAGATCACTGTGGGAGCCGGGCTTGCCCGCGATGGCGTCTGCACATTCGACATTGATGTGGCAGGGAAATTGCCATCGCGGGCAAGTCCGCTCCCACAGGGTAGTGCTGGTGGACGCAGCATTTATGTACGGCGCAGATCACTGTGGGAGCCAGCCTGCTGGCGATGGCGTCTGCACATTCGACAACGATGCGGCAGGGAGATTGCCATCGCGGGCAAGCCTTGCTCCCACAGGGTACTGGTGGTGTACGCAACATTTTTGTACGGCTGACATCACTGTGGGAGCCGGGCTGAACTGGTCTAATAATTCCGGACACCTCTTAAGGGCGATATGATTTCGCCAACTTGGAGGTTCCATGAACGATAGAAAGGTCTATACCCGCGAGTTCAAGCTGCATGCTGCCAGCATGGTACTC
>NZ_JADEVO010000064.1 GCF_017114825.1 Pseudomonas gregormendelii
GCCTGAAAGTGTCCGGATGGCCGTGGAATCGGTGTCCGGATGCTCGTGGAATGAGTGTCCGGATCAGCGTGGAATCAGTGTCCGGATGTTGGTGGAATGGGTGTCCGGATGGTCATGGAATCCCCAGTTGTGGTGCTTGGATGCAACATCCATGACTGGATGCTTGGCTACGTTTACGTCACTGACGATCCGCGCTTTGGCGTCACTGACGCTCAAGGAAAATTGACGCTTGATAACCTTCCCGTCGGTGTTTACCAGGTCACTCTCTGGCATCCACAACTCAAAGACATGCAGCCGCTCAGTGCAGGTTCTATAAAAGTACCTGTCGACGGTCTCAAGCAGACCTTTAACCTCACCCTGGAGCCTTTGTCTACGAACGCTCCAACCGCACCTGCACCGAGTACCTTCGGCGACGCGTTCAAGCGAGCTGCCCGTGAAACTGCGCAATAGTTTTCAGGCTCAAGTTACCGCAGTTCTGATCCTGCTTTTACTGGTGGTGATTGGCTCACTTTATTTCAGCGTAAAGGTTGCGACCAACTCAGCGGTGCGTAGCCAGGCCAATACTCAACTGGACGTCGGTACGCGAGTCTTCGAACGCCTGCTTGAGGTGCGAGGGCGACGCTTGGCAGACGGAGTGCAATTACTCGCAGCCGACTTCGGTTTTCGCGATGCGGTGGCCAGCAGAGATTCTGCAACCATACGTTCGGTGCTGCTCAATCATGGCAAGCGCATCAACGCCAGTGACATGATTCTACTCAGTATGGATGGAACAGTTCTCGCTAGCACTCTCGACGATGTGGCGGATGGCTCGCTGTTTCGTTTCGACCAAGCTCTGCGCGAAGCCCGGCGCATGCAACAAACTATGTTGATCGTGCCACTGCAGGGTAAGCCCCACTTGCTTGTTGAAGCGACAGTGCTCGCGCCTCTACCGATTGCCAGGGTGGTGATGGGCTTCAGCATGGACAGTGCATTTGCCCGGGAGTTGCGCTCGCTTACCAATCTTGAAGTGTCGTTTCTGGCAGTGGATAAACAACAGCCGGGGCCACTCGTCAGCACCCAACCTGACATTCTTGGCCCAAGTATCACAGGGCTGATGCTTAACACGTCTATGCGCGACGCGGTTCAGCTGACGGAGCACTTGGAGAATAATTTCCTGAGCCAGTCCTTGGTGTTGGCTGGCGGCGCGGATGGATATGACGGTCAAGTGATAGCTTTATTGCAAAGCCCACTCGATGCTGCCATGCGAGCGTTTGCTCCCCTTGATGAAAAAATCCTTGGCATTGCCTTGATAGCCTTGCTTGCCTCATTAGCGGGGGCTCTCCTATTGGCCCGAGGTGTGTCGCAACCCGTTAGATCTTTGGCCCTAGCAGCGGAGCGAATCGGCCAAGGCGATTATCAAACTCCCGTAATACTAAGGAGAAGTGACGAATTCGGATTACTGGCCAAAGCAGTCAACTCTATGCAGCGCGGCATCGCAGAGCGTGAACAGCAACTGGCTCACAACGCCCTGCATGATCCCCTCACTGGCTTGCCCAACCGCGCTTTAGCAGTAGAGCGATTAGGCAGCGCGATTGCCGCAACACGACCGATGGCATTGATCGTCTTGGGCATTCAAAACCTGCGGTCTATCAACGAAACAGCCGACCCTGAAACGGTTGATCAGTTGCTCCGCCAAACCGGTCAGCGCCTACAGGAATCGCTGCATCCCGGTGATACGGTAGCGCATCTGATCGCCGACGAGTTTCTGCTCTTGCTTGATGGCTTCGACAGTGATGCGGCAGTCGCAGTAGCTGACCGGATTCAGCAATTACTGCTTAAGCCTCAGCATATCAACGGTCACGATTTGGCTCTGGATTGCAGACTCGGTATAGCGGCATTTCCCGCTGATGGGCAAAGCGCGCAGACGCTACTGGAACGCGCCTCCATTGCCATGAAAGACGCTGCGCAGTTGCCCGGCCATTTACAAATTTATCAACACGGGCGTGACTTGGCCCACCGTCGACAGATCACTCTGATTCGTGACCTGCGCCACGCTGCCAGCAAAGGCGAGCTTCTACTGCATTACCAGCCGAAGTTGGATATCCGTAAAGGTCACGTCCGCCAAGCCGAAGCCTTATTGCGCTGGCAGCACCCGCAACTTGGAATGGTTTCGCCTGCTGAGTTCATTCCTTTGGCAGAACGTACTGGAAGCATCCAAGTGCTTACTAATTGGGTGATCAACGAGGGGATGCGCCAACTCTCCGAGTGGAATCAGCGGGGTCTTTGCTTGCAGCTTTCGCTAAACATTTCCGCCGATGACTTACTTAGCGATGAACTGGCCGCTCGCGTCTTGGCATTATTACGAAACTACCGCCTGCCAGCGGAGCAATTGATATTCGAAATCACCGAAAGCGCAGTCATGCGGGAGCCGGAGCGTGCATTAAAAGTCCTGCATCAACTGCGTGATTGCGGCATTAGCTTGTCGGTGGATGACTTCGGTACTGGCTACTCGTCCTTGGCTCACCTCAAGCGACTCCCTGTACAGGAGTTGAAAATTGATCAGTCCTTCGTCCGTGACCTGGATGAAACCAGTGAGGACGCCGTGATCGTCCGCTCGACCATCGAAATGAGCCATAACCTTGGTCTTAAGGTAGTTGCCGAAGGCGTCGAGTATGCACACAGCCTGCGCTTACTCGAACGCTGGCACTGCGATACGGCGCAGGGTTATCTCATCAGTCGGCCACTTACTGCCGCAGCATTTGAAGCCTGGGTGGCCTTGCCTCTTAACTTTCATACATCCATTGTTCATTGATCGCCATGACCTATCGTTTCTCTCTGCTGATCGGCTGTCTCATCGGCCTGAGCCTCCAAACCTCCCTCGCTGATAATGGACGGCTGATTGCCACAGGTGGTGCCAGTAGCCTCGAGGGTGCAGCAGGCGGAGGTATTACACCTTGGGCAATACTTACTGGCTACGGCGAAAAGAACGAGTGGGACGCGACCGCGTTCGCCACTACGGTCAATTTGCCGGACTATCGGCTGGATGTTGCTGGGTTAGCTTTGGCCTATGACAACCGTATCGAGCTGTCTTTCGCCCGGCAGCGTTTTGATCTGGGGTCTTTGGTTAGCAAACTGAATCTCCCTGAAGATAACCTAAGCCAAGACGTACTCGGGCTAAAGGTGCGTTTGTTTGGTGACGTGATCTACGACGATCTCCCGCAGGTGTCGCTAGGGTTGGAGTACAAACATCAGCGCGATTTTCTGATCTCGAGCCTGGTTGACGCTCAGCGTGACAGCGACACTGAGGGATATATAGCCGCAAGTCGCTTGTTCATGGGCGCAGCATTTGGCTACAACCTCTTGGTCAATGGCAGCCTGCGGTACAGCCGCGCCAATGAAACCGGGTTGCTGGGTTTTGGTGGTGACCGTCGAGACACTCGCAGTGTGCTCAAGGAGGGGTCGATTGCCGTGCTGTTCAACCCGCACTGGGCGCTGGGCGTCGAGTACCGGCAGAAGCCGGACAACCTGTCGTTCGCCGGGGAAAGCGATTGGGCGGATCTGTTTTTAGGATATTTCCCCAACAAGCATATGTCGGTGGTCCTGGCCTATGCACGCCTGGGGGAGATCGCCACGCTAGATAACCAAAACGGCACATATCTGTCCTTGCAGGGAAGTTTCTGATGCGATTGTTGCCACTGTTTCTCGTTTTGCTATTGAGTGCTTGTGCGCAAAAAGCTCCTAAGGATGACAGCCTTTATCAAGCCCTGGGCGCACATCTGGGGATCACTCGAATTGTTGAGGGCATGCTGCTAAACATTGCTCGGGACGAGCGAATCGTTGAGCGGTTTCGCAAGATCGATATCCAGCGGCTACGGGACAAATTGATTGAGCAATTTTGTGTTGAAGCGGGCGGCCCTTGTACCTATACCGGTGACAGCATGGCCGAGAGTCACAGGGGGCAAAATGTCAGCCGCAGTGACTTCAATGCGCTGGTCGAAGACTTGATTGCAGCGATGGATGATCTGGGGATCGCGGTGCCGGTGCAGAATCGTTTGATTGCGCGACTGGCCCCTATGCGCGGGGAAGTAATTGAAAAGTGAGCCGGAGATTCGCTTGGAGTTCTGCTAATCGTATAGGGAAGTGATGGAGCGATGCTATCTCACGTCCGTAAATGCGCAACCATCGGCTATCTCATTTATGGATGAGAGGTCTCCCGCCCACTCCCAGCCTTGTGCACGGAGGCGATTCCCGAATGAAGTAGGGAATAACACACCGCATCATGGGAAATAACTCGATTGGCTGAGTGCTCAAGCACCACTCTGTTACCCCAGTAGCTTTAGCAAATAGTAAATCGCATTGTCCGCTACAGAATGCGAATAGCCTATGCGCAGGGTGATTATCCTCACCGGCCGGAGCCCATTGGGGCACTGCTTGACGAAATGGCTCACTGTTCTTCGTTTCACATAAAGCCACATGACACGAATTTCATTAGCGATTACGGTACAGAAGCACATCGGCATAACCGCATACCCGACTCAGCAACCGCACCGGCCTCCTCTGCCACAGTTGCCCTTTACCCCAGGCAAGAGCTTTGTCAGGTACGAATTTGTGCTGGGCCGGCAGCTAACTGCCGCCTCTGCCGCGCTGGATTTACCAGCGATGAGAGCAATCGAGATCACGGCTGAGCTATCCAAGGGCCGGGCATCACCGTTTACTCAGAATAAAACAGTGACGCCCATTGTAAGTCCAGATATTTCGGAATACCTTGTACAATACCTATACAACATTGGAAGCTTTGTACAATAATGGCCAATGGCATCTAGTGATGCATTTTGCGGGTGAATGCTCACTGCTCCGCCAAGAAATAAAAATTGTGCAACGCCGTGGCCAGGACGCCAAGCTGGTATTTTTTGACATTAGGCATGCTGAGTTCGGCGCCAAGGCTTTGTGCGCCAATCTCGATCAGATGCAGTCGTCATTGCATGCGAGCTTTGCAGATGGCCGCTGGATTGCAATCCTAGACTCGACCCGATGGAGTGCCAACTGCCCACCTAGGTTTTTGGGTAATTGCACTGAAATGGGGGGCATCACTGCCGCTCCTCGCGTTAGTTGAACGTCTATGCTGACGGGTGACGCAGCTGTAGAGAAAATCGCTGCGAGGTGTCAGCGCTAAAACTCAGGGATGGCAAACGGCCTAAATTGTAAAAAGCAGGCTCAACTATTTCCATTAAAAATCGCCAAGTTAAGAAGCTCGGCAATTTTAGGTTTAGAGAGGTCCACCTCAACTTGTCAGGTGGTATCTGATATTAGTAAATTCACCAACACCAAGCCATTGGTGTTGATGCTCTTAATTTGCGTTCAGTAACAGGTAGACGCGCGCCATCTCCAGTGCGACGTCTTGGCCACGTCATATGCCGATTACAATGTAGGAAACTTCTTGCACGTGCGCCTCAGACGCAAGCGCGCGAGCCACGCTTTTATTTCCTTTGCAATACTGGAGAACTCTGTGACGCTAAGTATTTCTCGTTTGATGGTTTTCTGTGCAGCAGGCTTGGTCGCAACCGCAGTGGGTTTGACCTTATTAATGCACACCCAAATCAATGACCTCGATGACATGGAGCTCAATAGCAAGCAGTTAGGAACCGCTCTTGAGTCAACCCAAGAACTGCGTTACGACAGCGCACAAATCCAACAGTTTTATACTGATGCCAGCCTAACCCAAGACGCTGAACCCTTAGACGATGCGCAGAAATATTACACCGCATCGCTTCAGTTACTTGATGAACTTACGCCCATGGTTCCGAGCCTTTCCAGCCGTATTCAGGCTTTGCGCACTCCACTCGAGCAGCTTAACAGTACCGGTATGCTCATGGTGCAGGCCTATGCCCGTAATAAAGTTGATGGAGATAAAGTCATGGAAGACTTTGACCTGCGTTCAGCAAAAGTTATTTCCGACTTTGCCGCTTTTAGTGAGCCGCTGGATAAGCTATATCGTCAGCAGCTAACTGACAGTAAGGCTGAGCGCACAATGATTCGAACCACTAACCTCATCGCGTGGAGCACGGTCTTGGTCATTATGCTTGGGGCATTGTGGTTAATTGCCAATCGGGTACTACCGCCCATGCAGTCTTTGAGTAAGGCTCTGAGCGCGTTGAATGACGGTAGTGGCGACCTGAGCCGCACTATCAAATCGAATCGAAATGACGAAATTGGACAGGTTATCGAGCTGTTCAATGCGTTCCTTGGAAACCTACGCCTCAAAATCACCACAGTTGCAGATGTTTCAACGGGCCTGGAGCGCTCCGCCGAACAATTGCTCCGCGATGCTGGCGCGTCTCAGCGCAGTGCTACGGATCTGCAAGTCGAGGTGGAACAAGTTGCGGCGGCGGCTAATCAGATGGCCACCAACGTGCAGGGCGTGGCTACAAACGCCCAAGCCAGCGCGGCTCAAACTCAAGATGCCGATAAGCAGGCACAAGCGGCGATCACCGTCGTCAATGAAACTATCATCGATATTCGCGCCCTTGCAGATGAAGTGGGTCGTGCTGCGATTGTGATTTTCGATCTAGAAAGCCATTCACGCGAGATAGGTGGGGTACTGGAGGTGATTCGTACTATTGCCGAACAAACCAATTTACTGGCTCTTAACGCAGCCATTGAAGCCGCTCGTGCAGGCGAGCAAGGTCGTGGTTTTGCCGTAGTGGCTGACGAAGTGCGTACGCTCGCTAGCCGAACGCAAAAGTCTACTCAAGAGATAAACGGCATGATCGACCGCCTGCAAAAAGCTTCAAAACAAGCCGTAGAAGTAATGGACGATAGCCGTATCTTCGCGGAGCGCGGCGTGCAGCAGGCGATTAGCGCTGGCGAGGCGCTACAACGAATCAGCGGACTGGTGTCTTCTGTATCAGACATGAGCCTACAGATAGCTCAAGCTGCAAATGAGCAGGCCATGGTTACCGATGAAATTAATCGACGAATCAGCAGTGTGTCGGTCGTCGCGAACACCACTGCAGCGCTAGCGGAAAGCACTCTTAAGCGCGGACGCGAAAGCGGCGGAGACGCCGAGCGTTTATTGAAAATTGTGCATCAGTTCAAACTCTAATCCTGAATCGGCCCAGGTTTTCTAGAAACCTTGCAAACTCTTGAACGGCTTCGCATACCTCGCCCTCTCGAAGCTTGATATCGAAGGGAAGGACGATCCATTGTAACCGTCCGCCCAACACACCGTCCCGATCCCAACGCTTAGGGCAATGATGCCGAATCAATCCAAAATGGGCACCTGAAATGCCACATACCGGCACAATCTCACTCGTTTTGGCTAACGTCAATGATCCTACCACGCGTCGCGAGAAGTGTTTGCCTGCGATAAAAGGCGTGAATAGACCACACCACCCCTACGAATAGCACCCCTGTCCCAAGCGCTTCCGTAGGAGAGGGCCAGCGTTGGTTGATGAGCAGGCCCATCGTAGTTGCATAAATGGTTCCGCTGGCGATCAATTGCCCGCTTAGAGCCAGAGGTAGCCGCCGAGTTGCGATTGACCATGCCCAGGCACCTGCAAGGGTGGCCCCTAACCCCTGAATTACCCCACATACCATTAGCGCCTGAGTACCTGCTAACCCGCCCGGATGGCCGGCGAAGTGGGACAGTTTCAAGTACAGCCCAACTGGGATGAAGGCCAGCATTTCGACGCTGCACATGAAGATCAGCATGGCTGACCACAACATGGGGGACATGGTTGGGCGTCGAGCCAAAGCACTTTCATTTAATAGGCCAAAACCAGTCCAAAATCCGATTGCCAGCAACGATGCGAGCAGCCCAAAAAGTATCGAAGTTGTCGGGGGCACCGCCGTCGCGCTGCGAGCATCAAACACGCTTAAGTTGACCAAACTTATGCCCAGTGCCGCCACCACCAGCGGCCCGGAAATGGCGCGCCAGGGTACGCTGGAGCTTCGCATGTTGCCGGCAATTGCGAGCACGATCGGTACTGACCCCATCATCACCGGAGGGATCACCGGCCCAGCTGCCAAGACCGCAGTGGTAATCAGAAAGAAATATCCGATGTACCCCAAGAAGCCCAGCAGTGCGGCGCAGACCCAGTCGCTCAGTCGCAAATGCCGCACTTTGTTACGGTAAACAAATAGCACTAGCAGGCTACCTAAACCAGCAAAGGCATAGCTCACCACAGCCAGATCAAAAAGGCTGTAATCGCCGACTAGCCCTGGAAAGATATAGAGCAGCGACCAGGAAAAAGTGGCGGCAATGGCGGCCAATAAGCCTAGGGTCATACGTTATGCTCCTGCTTGGCCAGGTTCCGGATCCAGCAATCAGCAATTTGCCGGGCAGTGTCGAATACCCGAACTTCCTGGCCCATGGCGCCGCTGACAAAACTGCCCTCCAGCAAGATAAAAAGCCCCTCAGCAACTAAGCCAGGATCGCTAACACCGGTGCTCTTGGCCAATGCAGCGAGATTTTCGCGTATACCTTGCTTATGCCTGCTCACTGCCAAATGCACAGGGTGGCTAAACTTGGGGAATTCAGCCGCACTGTTGACGAACAGGCACCCGCGTTCGCTATCTCGCAAAAGAAAGCGTTGATACAAATCGAAAAAAGCGAGCATGCCACTGACCGGGTCAGGATGCCCTGCCAAGGTGCACGCTACCTCTTCACGCCAACGTCGGTCACGCTCCTCAAGGCAAGCCACTATCAGCGCATCCTTGGAGGGGAAATGGCTGTAGAGCGTCATCTTGGTAACACCCGCCATCGCGGCGATGGCCATCACACCAGTAATGTATATACCTTGTGACAGAAACAACTTTAGCGCCGAATCAATCAAGCGCTCACGGGTATTGTCCAATTTAAGGCACTTAGTCATCGTGACGGATGATGACTATACTGACCGGTAAGATTGAGGCGTATGCCAATACGACCCAAATCGTGGCCTTTACGACACTGACCGCAGCACGCCGGCGCAGCAGAAAGGCCAATCAGAAGTTTCGTTACGCTAGCTAAGCGCACCCACACTCGCGTGGATCGACGGACGCCCCCTATGCGGCAGCAGCTCGGCATTGTCATTCGGCAGCCGCGTCGGCAGTCGTGTGCGACCATTCTTCAAGTGTGCGATTAGTGTGTCAGGGCAATTACCGGGACTACGCGCCGATGGAACGCGTGTTCCGCAACTTGAAAACGGAATGGGTACCTGCCGTGGGTTAAGGAACCGCCCAATAAGTCCGGCGTTATATCAGTCATTTCTTAATGCATTAGTACAACTGGATTCGACCCCATCAATTTAACGGTGGGCTTGCGCTTGCTCAGTCAGACCGAAGAAAAACATAACGTCATGTCCGGGATTAATTGGTCATTACAGGCCCTGTCGCCCATTCGCCAGGAGGCAGCCCACTGGCGGCCGCCACCTTTTTGGATTTACTCCTGCGAGCCAGCAGAGGCTTGGTCGCGGGTTTTCCAAAGTGACAGCAGCACCCCACCCAGCAGCAGCCCCACGGTCACGCTCAGGGAAATGACCGCCGGAATCTTGCCGATGATGCCGACTGGGAAGATCTTGCCACCGATAAATACCAGTACCAGTGCGAGCGTCCGCCCTCTCAACGAGTTTGAAGAAGTCATCCTCAATAGCTGAGGAGACGCCTATCAAGCCATTCAGTCATCACGTTGGCGCCAACCCTCTAAGCAACACGTTCTCGCGCCCTGCATACAGCTGACACACGCCCTATTGCCCCCCAAGTGAGACCAGCTTTCGCCAGATAGTTAAAAAGCTTGTTAGGATAGGGATGCAAACATCTCGTTTTTACATAGGAACAGCGGGGCTTACGACCACTGCACGTCATAACGTGCCACCATCAAGGAGGCTCTCATGGGCCGAACACCTGGGGATGATCTACCAGAAAAACCTCATACAAGCAGTGAGGATGGCATTCCTGCTCCTAGCGGGGCCGCCAATCTGATTGATACCGACTACGTGATCGGACAGGACAATATCAAAGGTGAGTTTTCATTTTCCCTTGATATCCATGGCAAAGTGTTTGTCATCTCGGCTGCCACTATCTTGTTGTTCGTCATTATGACGCTGGCACTCCAGAATGAAGTAGAACCGCTGTTCAGTGCCATCCGAAACTGGCTGACGGGCAATCTCGCCTGGCTGTTCATGAGTATTGCGAACATATTCGTCTTGCTTTGCATCGGGCTAATTTTCTCGCCGCTAGGGAAGGTTCGTTTGGGCGGTAGGGATGCCAAACCAGACCATAGCTACGTGGGCTGGTTCTCAATGCTTTTCGCTGCAGGAATGGGCATTGGCCTAATGTTCTACGGCGTAGCCGAACCCATGTCTCATTATCAAGCGTCCATGGGAGGTGTGACCGTCGATGCAAGTGGAGCCCGCACCGACTGGGCACCGTTAGGAGGTGCAGCGGGCGACGCTAAGGCATCGGCCGACTTGGCGATGGCCGCTACTATCTTTCATTGGGGGCTCCACCCTTGGGCGATCTACGCGATTGTCGCTCTGTCCCTGGCATTGTTTTCTTACAACAAGGGCTTGCCGCTCTCGATACGATCGATCTTCTATCCATTGCTAGGGGAACGCGTCTGGGGATGGCCAGGGCACTGTATCGATATCTTAGCGGTATTCGCCACATTGTTCGGACTGGCGACATCGCTTGGGATAGGAGCTGAGCAGGCGGCAGCGGGGATTGAATATCTCTTCGGTATTGAATCAACAAATTTAAGCAAAGTAGTGCTAATCGTTGGTATCACCATAATTGCCCTTTGGTCAGTTCTTGCTGGCTTGGACAAAGGCGTCAAGATGCTGTCACAGATCAATATGGGCCTGGCGTTGCTTCTGCTGGTGTTCATCATTGTTGTCGGGCCCACCTTGGCAATCTTCACTGGATTCTTTAAAAATTTGGTGACCTACGCTGAATACCTACCGGCGCTTTCCAATCCTTTCGGTCGCACTGACACGGAATTCACTCAGGGCTGGACTGCGTTTTATTGGGCATGGTGGATCAGTTGGTCTCCATTTGTAGGGATGTTTATTGCGCGAGTCAGTCGTGGCCGAACGGTCAGGGAGTTCCTGATCTCGGTCTTGTTGGTTCCTACTATAGTTTCGGTATTATGGATGACGACGTTTGGTGGCACTGCCATCGACCAAGCTACTGTACAAAACTTGGTTGGCGTCAAGGATGCTGTGCTGGAGTTGAAACTGTTCGCCATGCTGGGAGAACTGCCACTAAAAGAAATTTCTTCGTTCTTGGGCATTGTTCTGGTCATCGTCTTTTTCATCACCTCCTCAGATTCCGGCTCCTTAGTCATCGATACGATAACAGCAGGGGGCAAGGTCGATGCTCCCGTTCCACAACGTGTATTTTGGGCGGTCATAGAAGGAGTAATTGCAATTGCGCTGTTGTTGGGCGGAGGTCTCGTGGCACTACAGGCTATGGCGGTATCTACGGGTCTGCCTTTCGCTCTTGTGCTGGCTCTGGGCTGCGTGTCTCTTGTGAAGGGACTGATGTCTGAGCCCCGCTAGTTAACGATTGAGGGTGCCAAGCATCCCGTAATCCTTCCATAACCCGCCAAGTACGAGCTGGCGGGTTAAACCTCTAAAAAATAGGCCAGAACACTCCAAGAAACAGTACGTTTTTCATGACTTACGATTCTCTGAGAATCTCGTTAGCCAACTGGGCTTTCGCTGTTTTGTTAGCGATAATTTGTTTCGCTTGGCAAGAACTGTGATTGGTTTTTTCCTTAGGAAGCTTCGAAAAATATCAGCCCTACCGAATACGCCCGTTAGTAATATCGCGGTCGTAGTGTTTTCAGGTACAAGCAATACACTCTTACTGCTGGCATCGATACTCGTTGGTGTAGGCGTCCTTGACCTACCCGAGCGCTGGTTAGGACGAGTCCGCATCCTTTGGTTCGTAGTCGCTGCTTTGCAAATAGGCTTGTGGGTGAACCGCGCCTGTGCTTTGGCGCTCGCTCAAGGCGGTATCGCTATAGCCTTGGCTATGCAGAATATTCTAGCTGATGTATCCGCTTCGCTGTCCATTGCGGTAGATAAACCATTTGAGGTAGGCGATTTCATTGTCGTGGGGTCATTGTTTGACACTGTCGAGCATGTTGGATTGAAGACAACTCGGATTCGTAGCTTGGGCGGTGAATAAATCGTTATGGCTAACGCGGAAATGATCGAAAGTACCATCAGAATTACAAACGGTTTCTGGAACGTATAATTGTCTTTGAGATAGCGCTTACTTATAACTGCTCGGTGCAGCAGGCCAAGAAGTTAACACAACGAATCGAGCAGTTATTAGGCAGCAAAAAAGAGTCAGATTTGACCGAGGCCATTTTCAGAATTTCGAGGAAAGCGCCTTGGAATTTTAGGTCGTATACATTGTGCTGGACCCAAGTTACAACATCTATATGAATGTTCAGCAGGACATTAACCTATCAACAATGGAGGCCTTTAACGAGATAGGGGTCAGCTTTGCACTGCCATCACGCACCGTTTACGCTGCATCGATTCCCGGTGATGAGGCGTCTGTGGGTCATAGCAAAGAGTGGCTGTAAGGACTTCAGAGCACTCGATATAAACGCATGCTCAGCACTTCTAGAACCATGAATATCTCCTGACAAATGTCGAGGCGTTGAGGAATCTCCCACCACGGCTTCTCGGGCGACCCCGCTCAGAGTGCAGCGCGGTCAGTCCCATAGTGCGCCAATAGGTGAGGCTGTTGAATAATGGGTAGCTATCTGCGCTTGTAACAACTCAGCAGTAGCGAGGGCATCGGTTAACGCATGGTGCCCCTGATAAGCTGGAAGGTTATAGCGCATGCGGCTGTCGGCCAATCGTATGGATGTCTGCGGGCGGCGCATGAGCCTGGCAATCCACCCTTGCTTTTGCCGATGCATTCTCGCTTCCAATTGCATCGTGTCTACGACCGGAAACCTCAGACCTTCTCCAAGGTGCCTATGCAGTGCTGCATCAAGGAACTCACGCTCGATATTTCGATAATGGACGACTACCACTTTGCCTGCCATGGCGTCCAGAAGCGGCTCCAGCACTTCCGGGAGCGAGGGAGCATTCAAGATCTCAGCATGGGTAATGTGGTGCAGGGTAACTGACTTTTCATTCAGTTCTGATGACGGGTTTAGCACCCAATACGCCGCCTCGCTGCAGTAGATGCGCTTTAAGGTGAACGGCACCAAACCAATGCTGACAATACTGTGAGCCTGTGCATTGAGCCCGGTTGTCTCCACGTCCATTGCAAGAAATTGCACGTTTTCTATTAGGGTGTGCGGTGAGACGACGCCCGCCTGATAAAACTTTCTCAAGCAAGAGTCAACCGAATTCTGCGCCAATTCCCGGAACAGATCTGGCCAGTTCACCGGGTAATCTGGTTCCGCCTTGACCTCATTCATTTTTAGACACGGCCCTTTGGCGGGTAGCGGAAGCGCAAAAAATTCTGACCGTTACTCAAGACCTGGAAGGCCTCTTTGAGATTGTGTCGCTCGCTATTAGAGAAGCGCTCAGGCTCGATCAAGTTATTGGGCGTTTCTCCCTGCTCCAGCGCCTCCACCTGATGCCGGATCCGCACCAGGGAGAGGAACTCCAGAGCATAGCGCAGGTGCTTCAGTGCTTCGGGCGGCATGATGTTAGCGCTAGTGATTGCATCGATACGGTCAAACGAGTTCTGCGCTGTACTCCCGCAAGCGAGAGCATGGATGCGAATAAGGTCGGTGAGCGGTGCGGTACCGCGTCCCTTGAGATTGATGATTCTTTTCTGTTGTCCATCTGTCTCGACGACAAAAGTACGAAAGAATCCCAAGGGTGGTGTCCGGTTGAGCGCAATCCTCGCCATGGCATTGAGAAATCCGGGATGTAAACTGGATTTTTGAGCACATAGAACTTTGAGTTCTTGCACCAGCGAAAGCTGGCCAAATACGCCATCCAGATCGAAAAAGATGCAGCTATTAAGCAAGGTTGTCGGGTTCGGTTTTTCGATCCACTGCTCAAAATAGCTTCGCCAAATCCTCAAAGGCTGGCGCCATTGATCGTTGGTCGCCATGACTCCGCCCTTACAGTAGCTGTACCCACACGCTGCTAGGCCATCACTTACGAACGATGCAAGGCTACGGAAATATGCATCATGCAAGGCGGGATCGAATCGATCATCCAGCACCAAGGCGTTGTCTTGATCGCTTACCAGCAGTTGTTCATCGCGCGCCATCGAGCCTAGCACCATGAAGCAATAAGGTACGGGAGGTGGGCCCAATTTTTCTTCTGCAAGTTCCAGCAACCGCTGCGTGAAAGCTCTGCCGATACCTGAGATGGCGCTACCGATCATGTGCGCGGTCGCGCCATCTCTCACCATCCGGATGTACGTTCCACGCAGGTCTCGTAATAGCGACTTTAGACCGTCGACCGACGTCTGGTTAGATATTCTGCTTACCAGGTACAAGCTACTGTGGGACTCGTACCGAATAATATCTGAGAGGTTGATTACGCCAATCGGTCGCCCGTGGTTGAGAACCGGCAAGTGATGGATATTGTGGCGTAGCATGACAAGCATGGCTTCAAAGCCTGAATCGTCAGCATTTATGGCCACTGGATCGGTTGTCATGATGGCGCTGATAAGCGTTTCGCCGGCGCTCCTCCCGACCGCGACAACGCGGGTGCGAAGATCCCTGTCGGTCACGATCCCCCGGATGTCTCCTGCCTGCAGTCCCGCTGGCGACATGACCACGACACAGGCAACGCGTTGTTCGGTCATCAGCTTTGCAGCCTCGCCAACCGTGGTACCCGACGTCACCCAGACTAGGGAGCGTGACAGCAAGGCTCGGCATTTGAGCTGGATCAATTCGCTCGACCGACCTTGCGCCTCGACTGCAGACTTGAGCCTCGAGTGCCCTTCAGCTTCAACGAAATCCGCAAAGGCGTCATGCTGTGCGCATAGATCGGCGAAGACGTCGGCAGGGATGTAGTAAATCAGGCTGTCTTCAAGTGCTCTCGCAGGAAAACGGACTTTGTTGCTGCGTAAAAGCCCTGCCTGGCCAAAGATATCGCCTTCGACAAGCCGGTTGTAAAGCTCGCCGTTGCGTCGATAAATCTCCACTGCGCCGCTGCGCACATAGTGCAAATCCTGGATCACTGCACCCGCTTCCAGAATGTCGCTGCCGGCTTTGAAGTAACGCACATCAACTCTCCGAGCCATAGCATCTACGGACTCCTTGGGCAGTTGATCAAACGGGGAAAAACGATAGAGATGGTCGCTGATCTCCTGCATCTCGGCTTGCATGGAACCTCGGTATGCTGGAAGGGAAAAATCGCCAAAAGGCGTGCGCTTAAATTTGCTGATCGCCCGAAAAGCCTATCAGATACTTCCTATCGGATTATTAGATTAATGCAATTCAAGCCGAGTGGGCGGTAGCGGCCTTCGCAGAATATGGCATCCATCCGCTCTTAACAGTGGACTGACGATTTGAGTGAAAGCTCTGTAGCCACCGTATTCGGCAGTCCGGTAAGCCAGCATCTGCCGCATGGGAAACACCTCTTCGGCAGCCACATATGTAGGACATGGGTCATAGTTTGACTCATGGTACCGATGTGCCGCTAGTGGCCAAGCTGCAGCGAGCAGCTTGGCCAGTTCAGTAAGATTGGTTGTCGTCACGATGTCATATTCTCCTCGACTGCTCAGCCGATGCAACTCTCGAGCCTTTTTGACCCGTTCCAGTAGAGGAACAACAATCCCTGACGCCCTTTCAAAAAACTCGCTAATGTCTGCCCGTGTCTGAGGGATCTTGTAGCATTGTCGTGTAGCTCCAACTGCCTGAAGGCTTAGGTAGGCCAGAAGAGGTAGGGCGGCGGCAAAAACTGAGTGCAACACCTGACCTTTCCGGTACGGTGCTGCCCCATGTCCTATCACGAACTCAGCGTCGAAGAACGCGCCGCCATTCAAATCGGTCATATCCAGGGCCTCAGCCA
>NZ_JADEVO010000065.1 GCF_017114825.1 Pseudomonas gregormendelii
AGAAGTTTTCCAAGTTTCCCTAGCAACTTCAACCACTTGCGCTTTCGATCTCTCGTTAGCGGGAGGCGAATTCTACAGCGTTACACGCTGCTGTCAACACCTCTTTTTCAACTTCTTTTGCGCTTCGGTGACCTGAAGCAGCTGACCGTCAAAACTGCGTAACTCATTGTTTACCAAGGAGTTTTCCGTTTCGACTGCGCCGGAAGTGGGGCGAATTATAGACATCTGAAATCTGCCGTCAAGCGCTGTTTTCACAAATCTGTCATATCAGTCAAAAAAGCCCCGAAAACACAAAGGCCGGCCCAATGGGCCGGCCTTTGTCCCCTGCTTACAAGCTAGGGAATGCGAACTGCGATGCCTCATGGCTCGCACGTTGTGGCCAGCGCTGGGTAATCGCCTTGCGGCGAGTATAGAAGCGCACACCATCCGGACCGTAGGCATGCAGGTCGCCGAACAGCGAACGCTTCCAGCCGCCAAAGCTGTGATACGCCACGGGTACCGGCAGCGGCACGTTAACCCCAACCATGCCGACTTCGATCTCGTCGCAGAATAACCGCGCCGCTTCGCCATCACGGGTGAAGATGCAAGTACCGTTGCCATACTCGTGATCGTTGATCAGCTGCATGGCTTCTTCCAGGCTGTTGACGCGGACTACGCACAACACCGGCCCGAAGATCTCTTCTTTATAGATGCGCATCTCTGGGGTGACGTGATCGAACAGGCAACCGCCCAGGAAGAAGCCTTCTTCATGACCGGATACGCTGAGGCCACGACCATCCACCACCAGCTTCGCGCCCGCAGCAACGCCGTCATCGACATAACCGCTGACCTTGTCCCGTGCCTGACCGGTCACCAGTGGCCCCATGTCCAGGCCGCAGGAAGTGCCCGCGCCAATCTTCAGCGCCTTGATCTGCGGCACCAGCTTGTCCACCAGCGCATCGGCAACCTGGTCGCCCACGCAGACGGCCACCGAAATCGCCATGCAACGCTCGCCACAGGAACCATAGGCCGCGCCCATCAGTGCGCTGACCGCATTGTCCAGGTCGGCATCGGGCATCAATACCGCATGGTTCTTGGCGCCGCCCAGTGCCTGCACGCGCTTGCCACGCTTGGTGCCTTCGGCATAGATGTACTCGGCAATCGGCGTCGAGCCGACAAAACTCAGGGCCTTGACCTCAGGCGCCTCGATCAGCGCGTCCACTGCGGACTTGTCGCCATGCACCACGCTCATCACGCCTTTGGGCAGACCGGCTTCGAGCAACAGCTGAGCAATCAGCAGCGTGGAACTCGGATCACGCTCGGACGGCTTGAGGATGAAGCAGTTACCGCAGACGATCGCCAGCGGGTACATCCACAACGGCACCATTGCCGGGAAGTTGAACGGAGTGATACCCGCCACTACGCCCAGCGGCTGGAAGTCCGACCAGGCATCGATGTTCGGGCCGACGTTACGGCTGTACTCGCCCTTGAGGATTTCCGGAGCGGCACAGGCGAATTCCACGTTCTCGATGCCACGCTTCAGTTCGCCCGCGGCGTCTTCCAGGGTCTTGCCATGCTCTTCGCTGATCAGCTGGGAGATGCGCGCTTCGTTCTGTTCCAGCAGTTGCTTGAAGCGGAACATCACCTGGGCACGTTTGGCCGGTGGCGTATTGCGCCAGGCCGGGAACGCAGCCTTGGCCGCGTCGATGGCTTGTTGAATGGTTTCGCGGCTGGCCAATGGAACCTTGTGGATGGGCTGACCGGTAGACGGGTTGAACACGTCGGCAGTGCGACCGTTATCGGTCACCAGCTCACCATTGATCAAATGCGGGATAAGGCTCATGCGGGGCTCCAGAAAATGTGTTCGCGGGCGTCTTGGGAACGCCTGCTTATATATGTAGGAGCTAGCTTGCCAGCGATGGAGGCTAACGATGACGTGGGCTGCCTGGATGACCGCGGCGCCCTCTGGTTCATCGCGAGCAAGCTCGCTCCTACAAGTGTTCGGTCAATCAGTCCCAAGTAGTGGGCCAATTAATTCAGGTACAGAGTCGATCAATCGATTTTGTTCAGCACTTCGCCGACCGCGTCGAACAGGCGATCAAGGTCCTGCGGCTTGCTGTTGAACGTTGGGCCGAACTGCAGGGTGTCGCCGCCGAAGCGCACGTAGAACCCGGCTTTCCACAACGCCATGCCCGCTTCGAACGGACGCACGATCGCATCGCCATCACGTGGAGCGATCTGGATCGCACCGGCCAGGCCGTAGTTACGAATGTCGATGATGTTCTTGGAGCCCTTCAGGCCGTGCAGCGCGCTTTCAAAATGCGGCGCGACTTGCGCCACGCTCTGCACCAGGTTTTCCTTTTGCAGCAGGTCGAGTGCGGCCAGGCCGGCAGCGCAAGCCACCGGGTGCGCGGAATAGGTGTAGCCGTGGGGGAATTCCACCGCGTACTCAGGCGTCGCCTGGTTCATGAAGGTCTGGTAGATCTCGGAACTGGCAATGACCGCACCCATCGGGATCGCACCGTTGGTGACTTGCTTGGCGATACACATCAGGTCCGGGGTCACACCGAAGCTTTCGGCACCGAACATCGAACCGGTGCGGCCGAAACCGGTGATCACTTCGTCGAACACCAGCAGGATGTTGTGCTGGTCGCAGATCTCGCGCAGGCGCTTCAGGTAACCCTCAGGCGGCACCAGCACGCCAGCAGAACCGGCCATTGGCTCGACAAATACGGCGGCAATGTTCGAAGCGTCATGCAGTTCGATCAGCTTGAGCAGTTCATCCGCCAGGGCGATACCGCCCTCCTTTGGCATGCCACGGGAGTAGGCATTGCTGGCCAGCAGCGTGTGCGGCAGATGATCGACGTCCATCATCGCCTGACCGAACATCTTGCGGTTGCCATTCACTCCACCAAGGCTGGTGCCAGCAATGTTCACGCCGTGATAGCCGCGAGCGCGGCCGATCATCTTGGTCTTGGTGGCCTGGCCTTTCAGACGCCAGTAGGCACGAACCATCTTCACAGCAGTGTCGGCACACTCCGAACCCGAGTCGGTGAAGAACACATGGTTCAGGTTGCCCGGCGTCAGGTCGGTGATTTTCTCTGCCAGCTGGAACGACAGCGGGTGGCCGTACTGGAAGCCTGGCGAGTAGTCGAGGGTGCCCAACTGCCTGGCGACCGCTTCCTGGATTTCCTTGCGAGTGTGCCCGGCGCCACAGGTCCAGAGGCCCGACAGCGAGTCATACACCTTGCGGCCCTTGTCGTCGGTCAGCCAGCTGCCTTCGGCGGCAACGATCAGGCGCGGATCACGCTGAAAGTTGCGGTTGGCGGTGTACGGCATCCAGTGCGCATCCAGCTTGAGCTGGCTGGCCAGCGGCGACCGGGCGTTTTCGGGCATGTTCATGTGCAAAACCTCGTAGGGCAATAAGCGGCATAGAGATCAAAAGCGTTCTTGCAGCTAAATTGCCACGGAGATAAAGTCTGTGAAATCCAACTTTTCTAATGTTCAGTCGGCCCATTACTAAACTTTGAGTCATTCGCCCATGAGCACACGCCGCCCCGATCCACTGGCGCAAGTCAGCGACTTTGATATCCGCCTGCTGCGGATCTTTCGCAGCGTGGTCGAGTGCGGCGGGTTCTCCGCTGCCGAGTCGGTGCTGGGCATCGGTCGCTCGGCGATCAGCCAGCAGATGAGCGATCTGGAGCAGCGCCTGGGCTTGCGCCTGTGCCAACGCGGTCGCGCCGGTTTTTCCCTGACCGAGGAAGGCCGCGAGGTGTACCAGTCGGCGTTGCAGCTGTTGAGTGCGCTGGAAAGTTTTCGCACCGAGGTCAATGGTCTGCACCAGCATCTGCGCGGCGAATTGACGATTGGCCTGACTGATAACCTGGTCACCCTGCCCCATATGCGCATTACCCACGCCCTCGCCCAATTGAAGGAGCGCGGGCCCGACGTGCAGATTCAGATCCGCATGATCGCGCCCAACGAAGTCGAACAAGGCGTACTCGACGGTCGCCTGCATGTCGGCGTCGTGCCCCAGGCCAGCGCATTGTCGGGGCTGGAATATCAGCCGCTCTACGACGAACGCTCGCTGCTCTACTGCGCGGTCGGTCATCCGCTGTTTTATGTCGACGACAAGCAACTCGATGATGAGCGCCTCAACAGCCAGGACGCCATCGCCCCGACCTTCCGCCTGCCCGCCGATATTCAGGCCCACTACCAGGCACTCAATTGCACCGCCAGTGCCTCGGACCGCGAAGGCATGGCGTTCCTGATCCTTACCGGGCGCTTCATCGGGTATCTACCGGACCATTACGCCAGCCTCTGGGTGCAGCAAGGCCGCCTGCGCGCGCTAAAACCCAAGGCGCGGTTTTATGACCTGAGCCTCGCATCGGTCACCCGCAAGGGCCGTCGCCCCCATTTGGTGCTGGAGAGCTTCCTGGAGAGCCTTGCCGCGACCCGGTAAAAATCCATTGAGGCATCGTAATCAAAGGGCTGGAGAGAACCTGAAGGCAAATAACCTGAGCACTTGGACAGCTTTTTGCAGGATGACACTACCGTCACCCGTTCAAGAAGAACTTCGTCCATGCAGCCAGAATCCTCCAACCTCAGCGATCTGATCTACGGCCTCAACGACCGCCCGCAACCACTGGCCGCGATCCTCGCCGCCCTGCAACACGTGCTCGCCAGTTTCGTCGGCATCATCACCCCGCCGCTGGTCATTGGCTCGGCCCTGGGCTTGACCGCCCATTTGCCGTACCTGATCAGCATGGCGCTGATGGTGTCGGGCGTCGGCACCTTCATCCAGGCTCGCAGGCCTTTCGGCATCGGTGCCGGGATGATCTGCCTGCAGGGCACCAGTTTTGCTTTTTTGGGGGCGGTGTTGTCGGCCGGGTTTCTGGTCAAGCAACGGGGTGGCAGCCCGGAGGACATCCTCGCAATGATCTTCGGCGTGTGTTTCTTCGGCGCGGTGGTCCAGGTGGTCCTGAGCCGCTTCATCGGCCAATTGCGCCGTGTGGTCACGCCACTGGTCACCGGTATCGTGATCACGCTGATCGGCATCAGCCTGATCAAGGTTGGCATCACTGACCTGGGTGGCGGTTTCAACGCCACGGACTTCGGCGCCCCAGGCAATCTGGCCCTGGGAGTATTCGTCTTGCTGACGATCATCCTGCTCAACCGTTCGAACACGCCCTGGGTCCGACTGCCGGCAATCATCATTGGCCTGGTGCTGGGCAGCCTCGCTGCATGGTTCAGTGGCAAACTGGTGCCGCAGCCCTTGCCCGACCTGCCCCTGGTCAGCCTGCCCCTTCCTTTCAAGTTCGGCTTCAGCTTCGACTGGAGCGCCTTCCTGCCTATCGCGCTGATCTATCTGATCAGCACCATCGAAACCGTTGGCGACCTGACGGCCAACTGCATGCTCGCGCGCCAGCCGATCAGCGGGCCGTCCTACATCAACAGGCTCAAGGGTGGTGTCCTGGGCGATGGCGTCAGCTGCCTGATTGCCGCGATGTTCAGCGCATTCCCCAACACCACGTTCGCGCAGAACAACGGCGTGATCCAGTTGACTGGCGTAGCCAGCCGCTACGTCGGGTTGTACATCGGCGCCGTGTTGTTTTGTCTGGGTCTGTTTCCGTTGATTGGTGCAGTGCTGAAGCAAATCCCCAAACCGGTACTCGGTGGCGCGACCCTGGTGATGTTCGGCAGCGTCGCGGCAGCCGGCGTGCGCATTCTCGCCCAAACACCGCTGGACCGGCGCAGCATGTTGATCATTGCCACTTCCTTCGGCGTGGGCCTGGGCATTGCCGCGCAGCCCAACCTGTTGCACCTGATGCCAAAACTGGTACAAAACCTGTTCGACTCAGCCATCACCAGCGGCGGGCTGACCGCCATCCTGATGTGCCTGCTGCTGCCGGAAGCAAAATCCGTCGCGCAGGCTGACGCTGCCCTGCCCAAAAGCGAGCCGATCAAGCAGCTGTAAGGCTTTTATCAAGACAGGACTTGTCGGATACCCGTGGGTGCGCTATCAACGCTCTGGCTGCACCCACCTACCTGTTCGGAAGTGACTATGACCTTTGAAGTCCCTGCTCACGGCGACAAACCCGCCAGCCGCATTCGTCAGAAGAACGAAGAGGCGATCATCAAAGCCGCCGAAGACGAGTTCGCCCGTCACGGGTTCAAAGGCACGAGCATGAACACCATCGCCCTGAATGCCGGCTTGCCCAAGGCGAATCTGCATTATTACTTCACCAACAAACTGGGTTTGTACGTGGCGGTGCTGAGTAACATCATCGAGTTGTGGGACAGCACTTTCAACACCCTGACAGCCGAAGACGAGCCCGCTGAGGCGCTGACGCGGTATATTCGCGCCAAGATGGAATTCTCCCGGCGCCAGCCCCAGGCTTCGCGGATTTTCGCGATGGAAGTGATCAGTGGCGGCGAGTGCCTGACCGAGTATTTCAACCAGGATTATCGCGCCTGGTTCCAGGGACGGGCGGCGGTGTTCCAGGCGTGGATCGACGCCGGCAAGATGGACCCGGTAGATCCGGTCAACCTGATCTTCCTGCTGTGGGGCAGCACCCAGCACTACGCTGACTTCTCCACCCAGATCTGCCGCGTAACCGGCCGTAGCAAGTTGACCAGGCAGGACATGGAAGACGCCGGCAACAACCTGATCCGCATCATCCTCAAGGGCTGCGGCGTGACGCCTGCTATTTAAGACACCCCACTTAAGATCACTATGCCTTATACCCTCAGCGAGCTTTGCGAGTATCGCGAAGAGATTCGCAAAAGCCGCTTCATCACCCTGGCCGCTCCCATCAGCAGCCCGGCAGACGCCCAGGCGTTCATCGAGCAGCACAGCGACCTGAACGCCACGCACAACTGCTGGGCGTGGAAACTCGGCGATCAGTACCGCAGCACCGACGACGGCGAACCCGGCGGCACGGCCGGCCGGCCGATTCTGGCGGCAATCGATGCCCAGGATTGTGATCAGGTGGTAGTCCTGGTGATTCGCTGGTACGGCGGCATTCAACTCGGCACCGGCGGCCTTGCACGGGCTTACGGCGGTGGCGCCAACAAATGCCTGCAGGCGGCGGCAAAAATCGAACTGATCAGCCGCGTGCCCGTGAGCTGCGCGTGCGGCTTCGCCGAGCTGGCCCTGGTGAAGATTCGGGTGGCGGAATTAGGCGGGCTGGTGGTGCAGGAGACGTTTACCGGCAATGGGGTGGATTTGCAGCTGGCGGTGGGTGAGCGTCAGATCGATGCGCTGCAGTCGTTGTTGGCGGATCTGAGTCGTGGGCGGATAGTGTTGGAGCGCTAAGATCAAAAGATCGCAGCCTTCGGCAGCTCCTACGTAAAGCGCCACCTTGCAGGAGCATGCTTGCCGGCCCCTGCAGATTTGCGTGGAGCCGCAATCCAATGGGCACCCCGATCCCGTAGGAGCTGCCGAAGGCTGCGATCTTTTAGGGCATCACCCAATTTCCCGACGACCACTAATTGCCCACATCTACTGTGCACCCGCCTGTGGATAACCTGAGCACATACGGCTGTAACCCTTCTGTCATGCGGCTTTGCGGGCTTTGTTCATTTTTCGTCCAATGCTGCTGATAACACCTGCAAATTCTCATTAAAACAATCAGTTAGCCCTGTTTATGTCCTTTAGAAGAAAGCAAAGCAGCGCTTATGCCCGGTGTTCGCGCTTGCGCACAAATACTGTGGAGCAATCTGTGGATAACCCGTTCACTCCTGTCGCGACCCCAGATACTGCATGGGTTGCGGCCGACTGATCGATTTTTAACCAAATGTTCATGCGCGAAATCACAGCGTCATCAAGGGCTCCGCCCCTTGTTGGTGCCCGGATCGGCAGGCGCTGCCGACCAGGCATTGGCTCCACGGCCTGTGATTCAGGATTATTTGAGTTTTCCTGACTCAATGGCCAGGAAATTGCTTTATCCACAGGCATAACTTCAATCGACCGAGCCTGTCATGTCTATCCAAGCGCCGAGCCCTGATCGAACACCGCGTCTGCAACTGCGCAGAATCACCAAGCGCTACCCCGGTTGCCTGGCCAACGACGCCATCGACCTGACCATCGCACCTGGCGAGATCCACGCCTTGCTGGGTGAGAACGGTGCTGGCAAAAGCACCCTGATGAAGATCATCTACGGCGTTACCCAGGCCGACGCCGGGGAAATGATCTGGCAGGGGCAGCCGGTGCTCATGCGCAACCCGGGGCAGGCTCGCGAGCTGGGGATCGGCATGGTGTTCCAGCACTTCTCGCTGTTTGAAACCCTGAGCGTGGCGCAGAACATTGCCCTGGCAATGGGCGCCGCCGCCGGCACACCGAAACAGCTCGAACCGAAAATTCGTGAAGTGTCGCGCCGTTATGGCATGGCCCTGGAACCGGAACGACTGGTTCACAGCCTGTCGATCGGCGAGCGCCAGCGGGTGGAGATCATTCGCTGCCTGATGCAGGACATCAAACTGCTGATTCTCGATGAACCGACTTCAGTGCTGACGCCCCAGGAAGCCGACGATTTGTTCGTGACCTTGCGGCGACTGGCCGCCGAAGGTTGCAGCATTCTGTTTATCAGCCACAAGCTCGGCGAAGTTCGCGCCCTGTGCCACAGCGCCACGGTGTTGCGCGGCGGTCGAGTAGCCGGGCACTGCGTTCCGGCGCAATGCTCGGACCCGCAACTCGCACGGCTGATGGTCGGGGAAGCTGCCGAGCTGATGACCGATTACCCGAAAGCGCAAGGTGGCGAGGTCTTCCTGGACGTGAGCGCCCTGTCGTGGGCCAACCCGGATCCGTTTGGCTGCTCGCTCAAAGACCTCGACCTTGCCGTGCGCTGCGGTGAAATCGTCGGTATCGCCGGGGTTGCGGGTAATGGCCAGGATGAATTGCTGGCCTTGCTCAGCGGTGAGAAACGTCTGCCCCACAGAGACCGCAACATCATCCGTTTCAGCACAAAACCCGTCGCCCATCTGCGCCCCGATGCACGGCGCAAACTCGGCCTGGCCTTTGTCCCCGCCGAGCGCCTGGGCCATGGCGCAGTGCCGGACCTGAGCCTGGCCGACAATGCCCTGCTGACCGCCTTCCAGCAGGGACTGGTGAGCAAGGGCCTGATCCAGCGCAGCAAGGTCAAAGCCCTGGCTGAAGAGATCATTCGCCGCTTCGGCGTCAAGACACCTGATACCCAGACCCCGGCGCGCAGCCTGTCCGGCGGCAACCTGCAAAAATTTATCCTCGGCCGGGAAATCCTGCAGCAACCAAAGCTGTTGGTGGCTGCACACCCTACCTGGGGCGTCGACGTGGGTGCGGCGGCGGTCATCCACCGGGCGCTGATCACCTTACGCGATGCCGGCGCAGCGATCCTGGTGATCTCCGAGGATCTCGACGAATTGTTCCAGATTAGCGACCGCCTCGGCGCGCTCTGCGGTGGTCGACTGTCGCCCCTGAGGGCCACCGTCGACACTCGCCTGATCGATGTCGGCGGCTGGATGGCTGGCCAGTTCGACGCTTCCTGCTCACCCGCACCGGCGACGGTATAACGGAGTCTTTCATGCTGCTTTCTCTCGAACCCCGTGGCCGCCAATCGCGCCTGATGTTGTGGTGCTCGCCGTTACTGGCGGCAGTCCTCACGCTGGCCTGCGGCTCGTTGCTGTTTATCGCACTGGGGCATGACCCGCTCCTGACCCTGCACACGCTACTGATCGCCCCCGTGAGCGATTTGTATGGGATCTCCGAATTGCTGGTCAAGGCGCTGCCAATCCTGCTCTGCGCCCTGGGCCTGGCAGTGGCGTACCAGGCGCGGATCTGGAACATCGGCGCCGAAGGTCAACTGCTCCTCGGCGCGTTGGCCGGCAGTGCCCTGGCAGTGAACATCATTGATATGCAGAGTCGTTGGGCACTGGCGCTGATCCTGCTCACCGGTACCCTGGCCGGTGCCGCCTGGGCCGGGCTGACGGCGTGGCTGCGCACGCGCTTCAACGCCAACGAAATTCTCACCAGCATCATGCTCAATTACATCGCCCTCAACCTGTTGCTGTTCTGCGTGCACGGGCCGCTCAAGGACCCGGCAGGCTTCAATTTCCCCGAGTCGGCGATGTTTGGCGACGCCAGCCGCCTGCCGCTGTTGATGGAGGATGGCCGGGTTCACGCCGGTGTGTACTTCGCCCTGCTGGCCTTGGTGACCGTGTGGGTGCTGCTGCAAAAAAGCTTCGTCGGCTTCCAGATAAAAGTCCTTGGGCTGGACACCCGCGCGGCCGGTTTTGTCGGCTTTCGTGAGAAGCGTCTGATCTGGTTGGCACTGTTGATCAGCGGCGGCTTGGCCGGGCTGGCTGGCGTTTGCGAAGTCACCGGGCCGATCGGCCAACTGGTGCCGCAGGTCTCGCCGGGGTACGGCTACGCGGCGATCACCGTGGCTTTTCTCGGGCGCCTGAATCCGCTGGGCATTCTGTTTGCCAGCCTGCTGATGGCCCTGCTGTACATCGGCGGCGAGAGCGCACAAATGAGCATGAATCTGCCGCAGGCGATCACGCAGCTGTTCCAGGGGATGATGCTGTTTTTCCTGCTCGCCAGTGATGTGCTGATTCTCTACCGACCGCGCCTGAACCTGCGCTGGGCCCGTCGCGCCCCAGCCACCGCCGCACACGCTGGAGCCCTGTGATGGACATCGATCTGCTGAGCAATATTTTCTACGCCATGATCCGCTGCGGCACGCCGTTGCTGCTGGTGGCGCTGGGCGAGCTGATCTGCGAGAAGAGCGGCGTACTCAACCTGGGCCAGGAAGGGATGATGCTGTTTGGCGCGGTGATCGGTTTTATCGTCGCACTCAACAGCGGCAACCTGTGGCTCGGAGTGGTGCTGGCGATGCTCGCCGGGATGCTGCTGTCATCACTGTTCGCCTTGGTCGCTCTGGTTTTCAACGCCAACCAGGTAGCCACCGGGCTGGCGCTGACGATATTCGGCGTGGGCCTGTCGACCTTTGTCGGCGCGGCGTGGGTGGGTAAACCCCTGGCCGGATTCGAGCCGGTGGCGATTCCGTATCTCAGCGAGATTCCACTGATCGGGCGCATGCTGTTCGCCCAGGACCTGCTGGTATACCTGTCCTTTGTGTTGTTTGGCCTGGTGGCGTGGGTGATTTTGAAAAGTCGCGTGGGGCTGATCATTCAGGCCGTTGGCGAAAACCCCGACGCGGCCAGCGCCATGGGGCTGCCGGTACTGGGCGTGCGCACCCTGGCAGTGTTGTTCGGCGGGGCGATGGCCGGGCTGGCCGGGGCATACCTGTCGCTGGCCTACACGCCGATGTGGGCCGAGAACATGAGCGCCGGACGCGGCTGGATTGCCCTGGCGCTGGTGGTGTTTGCCAGCTGGAGGGTGTGGCGCCTGTTGCTGGGCGCCTATCTGTTCGGTCTCGCCAGCATCCTGCACCTGGTGGCGCAGGGGTTGGGGCTGGCGATTCCGTCGAGCCTGCTGGCGATGCTGCCGTATGTCGCGACCATCGTGGTGCTGGTGCTGCTGTCCCGGGATGCAGTGCGCACTCGGTTGTATGCGCCGGTGTCGTTGGGGCAGCCTTGGCAGGCTGGGCGTTAGGGGTGACTGTCAGGCCCTCATCGCGGGCCAGCCCGCTCCCACAGGGTTTGGTGCCGACCGATAATATCGAGTTCAACTCGGCCATTGTGGGAGCGGGCTTGCCCGCGATGGGGCGCTCACAGGCAACACCTGGACAATGCCCCACGCCAATTCAAACACCAGGAACACCACCAGCAACGAGCTTCCCCCCTGCAGCAGGGCATTGAGCTGCCAGGCCGCAAACAAGAACCGCCCCGCCGTCAATCCTGACGGTGCCGTCACTCAATTGCTGCAAGACAAGCTCAAACTGATCGAGGCGCGCATGGTAGAACTTGGCGAATTGCGTCATCAGTTGCAACAACGACTCGGCCAGCGTTGTCCATTAAATCCGTGATCCTCATTCATCAAGGAAGCCACTCATGTCCAAGGCAAAAACCGCACTCATCATCGGCGCCTCCCGGGGCCTCGGGCTAGGCCTGGTGAAAACCCTGCTGGCCGATGGCTGGCAGGTCACTGCCACCGTGCGCAACCCGCAGAACGCCGAAGCCTTGCAGGCCCTGGGCAATGTGCGCATCGAAAAACTCGACATGGACGATCAGCAAGCCGTGATTGCCCTGAGCCAGAAGCTCAAGGGTGAAGTGTTCGATCTGTTGTTCGTCAACGCCGGGGTCAAGGGCCCGGACGTGCAAACGCCCGGTGGCGCTACGCTGGCCGAAGTCGGGCAACTGTTCTTCACCAACGCGGTAGCACCGATCAACCTGGCGCAAGGATTTGCCGCACAGATCCAGCCCGACAGCGGCGTGCTGGCGTTCATGAGTTCGGTGCTGGGCAGCGTGACCATGCCGGACGCGCCTGAGCTGGCCTTGTACAAAGCCAGTAAAGCCGCGCTCAACTCCATGACCAACAGCTTTGTCACGCAATTGGGCGAGCAGAAACTCACGGTGTTGTCGCTGCATCCGGGCTGGGTGAAAACGGACATGGGCGGTGAAGGTGCCGACATCGACGTGCAGACCAGCACCCGCGGGCTGGTGGATCAGGTCAATGCGTACGCCGGCAAGGGTGGGCATCATTTCGTTAACTACAAAGGCGAAACCATTCCCTGGTAAGCACTTCCTTTGGTCACGGGCCGGCTCTCCAGGAGCCGGCTTGCATACGATGGCATCTGCTCGGTATTACTGAAACACCGAGGCGCCTGCATCGCCAGCAAGCGGGCTCCTGCAAAGGGTACGGGCAGCCCCACGAGGAGTGAGCGCCAGCGTCCGGTCGGGCCGGGCTTGCTCACCAAGCGGTTTTGTTTGAAACTGCGCACCTCGTCCCCGCGGCGACCCTGGATCAGCAGACAGGGTAATCACTGAGCTGGCTAACCTGAACCCAACTTTCAGAGGAGCCGGCCAACATGCCTGCGACCCGTACCTGGTTAAAAAATCCCCTCGCCATTTTCACTGCCAATGAGCTCGACGCCCGTGGTGGCCTGGTGGTGCAAGACGGTGTGATCGTAGAAGTGCTCGGCGCTGGCCAGCAACCGGCCACCCCCTGCGATCAAGTCTTCGATGCCCGCGAACATGTGATCCTGCCGGGGCTGATCAACACCCACCACCACTTCTATCAGACCCTGACTCGCGCCTGGGCGCCGGTGGTCAACCAACCGCTGTTTCCGTGGCTGAAAACCCTGTATCCGGTATGGGCACGCCTCACTCCGGAAAAACTCGCTTTAGCCACCAAAGTAGCCCTCGCCGAATTACTGCTGTCCGGTTGCACCACGGCTGCGGATCACCACTACCTGTTCCCCGAAGGCCTGGAAAACGCCATCGACGTGCAAGTCGAGAGCGTGCGTGAACTGGGCATGCGCGCCATGCTCACCCGCGGTTCCATGAGCCTTGGGGAAAAAGACGGTGGCTTGCCGCCGCAACAGACCGTACAGCAAGGCGAAGTGATACTCGACGACAGCCAGCGACTGATCGCCGCTTACCACGAACGCGGCGACGGCGCGCAAATCCAGATCGCCCTGGCGCCCTGCTCGCCGTTTTCGGTGACGCCGCAGATCATGTCCGCCAGCGCCGAACTGGCGAACAAACTCGACGTGCGTCTGCACACCCACCTGGCCGAGACCCTGGACGAAGAAGACTTCTGCCTGCAACGCTTCGGCCTGCGTACCGTCGACTATCTGGACAGTGTCGGCTGGCTCGGCCCGCGCACCTGGCTGGCCCATGGCATTCACTTCAACCCGGATGAAATCGCCCGCCTGGGCGCGGCAGGCACCGGGATCTGTCATTGCCCGAGCTCAAACATGCGCCTGGCCTCGGGCATTTGCCCAACCCTGGAACTGACCGCTGCCGGCGCATTGCTCGGCCTGGGTGTGGACGGCTCGGCCTCCAATGATGCGTCGAACATGATGCTGGAAACCCGCCAGGCCCTTTACATTCAGCGCCTGCGCTACGGTGCCGAGAAGATCACTCCGGAACTGGTGCTGGGCTGGGCGACGAAGGGTTCGGCGAGTTTGCTGGGACGTACCGACATCGGCGAACTGGCGGTGGGCAAGCAGGCCGACCTGGCGCTGTTCAAGCTGGATGAACTGCGTTTCTCCGGCAGCCATGATCCGGTGTCGGCCCTGCTGCTATGCGGCGCGGATCGCGCGGATCGGGTGATGATCGGCGGCAAATGGCGGGTGATTGACGGGCAGGTGGAAGGGCTGGACCTGAAGGGCTTGATAGCGGATCACAGCCAGGCGGCCCGGCAGTTGATTGCCGGCGTCTGACGCCACACCCATGAAAAACTGTGGGGGCGAGCCTGCTCGCGATGGCGGCTTGTCAGCCGACATCAAAAGGGTCTGAAATACTGCTATCGCGAGCAGGCTCACTCCCGCAGTTGATAGCTGTGAGGTCTCAAAGGCCCAGCAGCGACAACATGATGAACGTCGCGAACAGCACAAAGTGCGTCATCCCTTCGATGGCATTCGTCTCGCCATCGTTGAGGTTGATCGCGCTGACGATCAGCGTGAGGAAGATCATCACCGTCTGCACCGGGGTCATCGCCATCTGGAATGGCTGGCCGGTGTAGAGCGCCATGGCCTCCATCACCGGTACGGTGAGGATCACCGTCGACAACGACGCGCCCATGGCGATGTTGACCACCGACTGCATGCGATTGGCCAGTGCCGCCCGCAGTGCGGTCAGGATCTCGGGCGCGGCGGAAATCGCCGCCACCAGGATTGCCGTGATCACTGGCGGTGCTCCGGTTCCTTCAAGGCCCAGGTCCAGGGTCTTGGACATCACCTCGGCCAGCGCGCCAATCACTACCACCCCAAACACCAGCGTACCGATGGAAACGGCCAGGCTCACAGGCGCGGGTCCTGTTTCTGCCGGCTCCTTGCGACGGCGTTTTTCCGGGTAGCTGTAGCTGAAGAAGTAACTGTGCGGCCCGACCTGCATGCGCAGGAACAACGCGTACAGCACCACCATCGCGCCAATGGTGAAGCCCGAATAAATCTTCCAGTTGGCCTCGGGAATAAACTCCGGAACCACCATCGACACGCCCATGGCGGTCAGGATCATCACGCTGTAGCTGCGCGCCGAATCGTCGTTGTAGGACTGCTCGCCATGCTTGATCCCGCCCATTAACGCAGCCAGGCCGAGGATGCCGTTGATGTCGAGCATAATAATTTTGTAGACACGGACACCAGTGTCAAAAGGGGCAGCTTCCCTCTGCTTTGAATAGCCATTTAGGCACAAGGAAAAATACGCTCTAAACAGATAATTCGAGGGCGAAGCGCCACAACCAATTTTCTTGCTATAACGGTACGCTAGTGGCATAATCATAAAGGTAATTTGACTTTTTGTCAAAATAAATGCAGGATCCTTGGCATCAAGGAGAATCCTGTGCCAAAACTTGCTCCCTTCCAGACCTGTTGCCGCTGACCGAAAACTGACCCAGTAGGGGCTGTTCTGCCGACTGAAAACTGACCCAGGTGTTCAACTGCTTCTGCTCACTTTTTGAGCAGGAGAACACAGGGTGATCAGCATGGAAATGTT
>NZ_JADEVO010000066.1 GCF_017114825.1 Pseudomonas gregormendelii
GTACCATGCTGGCAGCATGCAGCTTGAACTCGCGGGTATAGACCTTTCTATCGTTCATGGAACCTCCAAGTTGGCGAAATCATATCGCCCTTAAGAGGTGTCCGGAATTATTAGACCAGTTCAGCCCTGCTCGCGATGGGTCCGTGACAGCCAATAACTGCCCCGACGGGACACTGGTGGAACTCTGTACACCAATAAAATGAACCCTGAGCGCCCCTGCCCGCCTAACTGGAGGACTATCAGGAGGTGGCTTATGCAAATCGAAACGATCTGGATCGTACTCGCGGCAGTTCTGGTGCTGGTCGAGTTGTGGGCGATTAATCGGGTGCGTAAAGCCGAGGGCAAGTCGAGTAACAAGCTGGTATGGATCGTGGTGATCGTCTTTGTGCCACTGTTCGGATTGCTGGCATGGGCCGTGGCTGGACCCAAGCACACGGCCCGTAACCCGCATTCACCACAGGCCAGGCAGTAAAGCCGGCGACACTCGCCAATAAATCAAAAAAAGCCCCGACGATTCGGGGCTTCGTTATTTCAACTGACACACACCTCCCATAGGAGCTGCCGAAGGCTGCGATCTTTTGATCTTGGCGTCCGAAAATGGCGTAGGAAATCCCCTCCTGCCGCAAGAATCGAACAGCGTGGCTTGGAGCCGCCTGTGACATAGCGAGCTGCGGACGCAGCCTTCGCCACCTGCTGCAGCCCGCAGTGATATCAGAAGTTGGCCGGGGTGTTGGCGCTGATGATTTCCGCTTCATCCTGGCCAATATTGCGGAAGCGGTGCGGCAGCGTCGTCGGGAAGTAATAGCCATCGCCCGCATTGAGCACGCTGATCTGGCCATCGACGGTCAACTCGACCGTGCCGCGCGTCACCAGCCCACACTCCTCGCCTTCCGAATGCACGATGGGCTCTTCCCCCGAGCTCGCCCCAGGTGCGTACTGCTCGCGCAACAGGCGCATCTGCCGACTCGGCACCGAAGCACCGATCAGCAGCAGCCGCAGCCCGTGACGGCCAAGATCCGGCTGTTCGCTGGCGCGGAAGACGTATTGGTGCTCGCGGGGCGGCTGGTCGAAGGTGAAGAAGTCCGCCAGGGACATGGGGATGCCTTCGAGCAGTTTTTTCAGGGAACTGACGGAGGGACTGACGCGATTCTGTTCGATCAGGGAGATGGTCGCGTTGGTGACGCCGCTACGCCGCGCCAGCTCGCGCTGGGAGAGTTTGTAGCTTTCGCGTACTAGTTTGAGTCGTGAGCCCGTGTCCATGACAGCCTTATGCGAGGAAAACTTAAGGGTTATGGGGGTGGATGGCGGGCGACTTTTGGCCGCGAAGGTACCGCTTCCCTGTCCCGGAGATTTGAAAGTCGGGTATTAAATCACGTTTGGGGGTGTTGCTGTAGGAGCGAGCTTGCTCGCGAAGAACGTCCAGACAACACGTTCATGCAGACAGCACGCGTTATCGTTGACGCCCATCGCGAGCGAGCTCGCTCCTACAGGGAGGCGCCTGCTTTAGAAACCGAAGCGATCACGCAGCGCGTAGTACGCGGCGCCCATGGCGGTCAGCGGGGCCTGGAAGGTGCGCCCGCCAAGCATGGGCATGTGCGGCAAGGAGGCGAAGGCGTCGAAGCGTTCGGCGTCGCCGCGGATCATTTCCGAGATCAGTTTGCCGGCCAGGTGCGAGCAAGTGACACCGTGGCCGCTGTAGCCTTGCATGTAGTAGGCGTTTTTCTCGATGCGACCGAATTGCGGCATGCGCGACATGGTCAGCAGGAAGTTGCCGGTCCAGCGATAGTCGATCTTCACGTCCTTGAGCTGCGGGAAGGTCTTGAGGATCTTCGGCTTGATCAGCTGTTCGATGTCGTCCGGCTCGCGTGCACCGTAGACTACGCCACCACCGTACAGAAGGCGGTTATCGGCGGTCAGGCGGTAGTAGTCGAGCAGGTAGTTGCAGTCTTCGACGCAGTAGTTGTTCTTGATCAGGCTGCGCGCGACCTGTTCGGACAACGGCTCGGTGACAACGATTTGCGAACCGCACGGCATGCTTTTGCTGGTCACTCGATTGTCGAGGCCCTGCGGCAGGTAGGCGTTGCCGGCGATCAGCAGGTACTTGGCGCGCACTACGCCCTTGGCCGTACGCACGGTAATCGGCTCGCCATAGGTGATTTCCACCGCCGCCGATTGTTCGTAGATCTTGCCGCCCAGGCCGATGATCGCCGAGGCTTCGCCGAGCGCCAGGTTAAGCGGGTGAATGTGGCCGCCCTGCATGTCGAGCAGGCCGCCGACGTAATTGTCGCAACCGACTTCACGCTTGATATCGGCCGCATCGAGCATTTTCAGGTTCTTGTTGCCGTAGCGTTCCCAGCTGCTTTTCTGCTCGGCCAGGCCTTTGAGCTGCTTCTTGTTCAGCGCAGCGAAGATACCGCCGGGCTTGTAGTCGCACTGGATGTCGTAGTGCTGTATGCGCTGGCGAATGATGTCGGCGCCTTCGAAGATCATGCTGCCGAGCACTTCGGCGGTCTTGTCGCCGTAGCGCTCTTCGATCACATCGACGTCGCGGCTGTAGGAGTTGACCAGTTGCCCGCCATTGCGACCACTGGCACCAAAACCGACTTTGGCGGCTTCGAGCACGGTCACGCTGTAGCCCGCCTCGCAGAGGAACAGTGCCGAGGACAAACCGGTGTAGCCGGCGCCGATCACGCAGACGTCGCAGTCCACCGCGTGTTCCAGCACCGGGAAGTCGCCGGTGAAGTTGCGGGTGGCGGCGTAGTAGCTGTTTACATGTGTCTGTTTCATAGGTTTCTCCGATGGCCGCTGGCATGTGCCGGCGACCGTCGCTTTTTATAGGGTTTAGAGCTTGATCCAGGTCGCTTTCAGTTCGGTGTACTTGTCGAACGCATGCAGCGATTTGTCCCGACCGTTACCCGACTGCTTGTACCCGCCGAACGGCGCCGTCATGTCGCCGCCGTCATACTGGTTGACCCACACGCTACCGGCGCGCAGGCCGCGAGCGAAGGTGTGGGCCTTGCTCAGGTTGCTGGTCCAGACACCCGCCGCCAGGCCGAAGATGCTGTCGTTGGCGATGGCCAGCGCTTCTTCAGCGGTATCGAAGGTGATCAGCGACAGCACCGGGCCAAAGATTTCCTCCCGGGCGATGGTCATGGCGTTGGTCACACCGTCGAAAATCGCCGGCTCCACATACAGCCCACCGGTGGCTTCCAGGGTGCGACTGCCGCCCGCGATCAGTTGCGCGCCCTGGTCTTTACCGACCTGGATATAACGCAGCACGTTGTCCAGTTGACGCTGATCAACCACGGCACCGACAGTGGTTTGCGGATCAAGGGCGTGCCCCGGTTTCCAGGCCTGCAGTGCCTCCACCAGCAGCGGAATAAACTGTTCGCGAATCGAGCGTTCTACCAGCAACCTCGAGCCAGCGGTGCAGACTTCGCCCTGGTTGAAGGCGATAGCACCCGCAGCCGCCTGGGCCGCCGCGCGCAGATCCGGCGCGTCGGCGAACACCACGTTCGGGCTCTTGCCGCCCGCTTCGAGCCAGACGCGCTTCATGTTGCTTTGCCCGGAATAGATCAACAGCTGCTTGGCAATCGCGGTGGAGCCGGTGAACGCCAGCACATCGACGTCCATGTGCAGCGCCAGGGCCTTGCCGACGGTATGACCGAAGCCCGGCAGTACGTTGAACACGCCTTTGGGGATGCCGGCATCAAGCGCAAGCTGCGCGATGCGGATGGCGGTCAGTGGCGATTTTTCCGAAGGCTTGAGGATGAACGAGTTGCCGGCGGCGAGCGCCGGGGCGAACTTCCAGCTGGCCATGATCAGCGGGAAATTCCACGGCACGATCGCCGCCACGACACCGGCAGGTTCGCGGGTGATGAGGCCAAGCTGGTCGTGGGGCGTGGCGGCGACTTCGTCGTAGATCTTGTCGATGGCTTCGGCGCTCCAGCGGATCGCGTTGGCGGTCGCCGGGATGTCAATATTCATCGAGTCGTTGATCGGCTTGCCCATGTCGAGGGTTTCGAGCAGGGCGAGTTCTTCCTGGTGCGCCAGGATCAGGTCGGCGAAGCGGATCAGGATGCGCTTGCGTTCGGCCGGTGCCAGATTGGCCCAGATGCCGGAATCGAAAGTACGGCGCGCGACCGCCACGGCTTCGTTGGCGTCGGCTTCGTCGGTGCTGGCGACGTTGGCCAGAAAGCGGCCATCGACCGGACTGATGCATTCGAAAGTGTCACCGCTGTGCGCTGCGCGGTATTGGCCGTCGATGAAGGCGCGGCTTTCGATGGAAAGGGACTGGAAGCGTTGCTCCCAGTCGCTGCGGGTGTTTGTCATGGTTGTGACTCGACGCAGGAAATTAGTGATCGTTGGAATGAATGCCCTGCAGGAGCTGCCGAAGGCTGCGATCTTTTGATCTTGATCCTTAAAAAGCAAAATCAAAAGATCGCAGCCTTCGGCAGCTCCTACAGGGTTATTCGCCCGCCATCAAAGATGGGTGTTGGCCAATCAAACCGTGTGCAGGTACCAGTTGTACTCAAGGTCCGAGATGGAGTTCTCGAACTCGGCCAGCTCGCTTTCCTTGCACGCCACGAACACGTCGATGTACAGCGGGTCGATGTAGCGCGCCATGACTTCGCTGTCGTCCAGCTCGCGCAATGCGTCGCGCAGGTTGTTGGGCAGGCTCTGCTCGTTCTGCTCGTAGCTGTTGCCTTCCACCGGTGCGCCCGGTTCGATTTCGTTGGTCAGGCCATGGTGAATGCCGGCCAAAACCGACGCCATCAGCAGATACGGGTTGGCATCAGCCCCGGCAACGCGGTGTTCGATGCGCACCGAGTCTGGCGAACCGGTTGGTACCCGCACCGCCACGGTACGGTTGTCGATGCCCCAGCTGGGCGAGTTCGGCACGTAGAACTGCGCGCCGAAGCGACGGTACGAGTTGACGTTCGGGCACAGGAACGCCATCTGCGCCGGCAGGGTCTCGAGCACACCGCCGATCGCGTGTCGCAGCGCGGCGTTCTGCTCGGGATCCTCGCTGGCGAAGATGTTGTTGCCTTCTTTATCCAGGATCGAGATGTGCACGTGCAGACCATTGCCCGCCTGGCCCGGATACGGCTTGGCCATGAAGGTGGTGTCCATCTCGTGGTCGTAGGCGATGTTCTTCACCAGGCGCTTGAGCAACACCGCATAGTCGCAGGCCTTTATCGGGTCGGACACGTGATGCAGGTTCACTTCGAACTGCGCCGGGGCGCTTTCCTTGACGATGGCGTCAGCAGGGATGCCCTGCTCCTTCGCGCCTTCGAGGATGTCTTGCAGGCAGTCGACGTACTCGTCGAGGTCGTCGATCAGGTACACCTGGGTCGACACCGGACGCTTGCCCGATACCGGTGAGCGCGGCGACTGCGGACGGCCGTTCACGTTGTCCTGGTCAATCAGGTAGAACTCAAGTTCGAAGGCGGCGCAGATGGTCAGGCCCAGGTCGTCGAACTTGCGCACCACGTTGGCCAGCACTTCGCGGGGGTCTGCGAAGAACGCCTGGCCTTCGAGTTCGTGCATGGTCATTAACAGTTGCGCGGTTGGGCGCTTCTGCCACGGCTCAATGCTGAGGGTGCCAGGGATGGGGAAACAGATCCGGTCAGAGTCGCCGATGTCCAGACCCAGGCCGGTGCTTTCCACCGTAGAGCCGTTGATGTCCAGGGCGAAGAGTGACGCCGGGAGGTTAATGCCTTTTTCGTAAACCTTATGAAGACTGGTGCGCTCGATGCGCTTGCCGCGCACCACACCGTTCATATCCGCAATCAGAAGGTCGACGTACAAAACCTCAGGATATTTCTTAAGGAATGCGTTTGCTTCGTTGAGTTGAACGGTACGCAGAGGGACCGACATGATGCACCTATTAGCTGTTAATTATTATGTTCACTACCTTGTTGCGAGCCCAGTCAATCCGAAAGGCCAAGTGAAGTCAATAGCGAACACCTGGCCTGCAAAGCTTTATTTTCGGGCCTTTTACGGGGACGAGAGTGCCAAATCGCCCGCGCACACCGCGCATTCCCTAAGGATCAGACGCACGGCGTTTAGAATTTTTTACATGGGAGTTGTTAATTAAAATCAACAAGGCTAAGCTCCGGAAAAGCTCGTTCAAGTGTGAAACTTCGAGGTGATAAAAATGGCATTCAAGCCATTGATCGGCGTTACTGCGTGCGTCAAACAGATTGGCCTGCACCCCTATCACATCAGCGGCGACAAGTACCTGCGTGCTGTCAGCGTCGCTGCGTTGGGGCTGCCTGTGGTCATCCCTTCCCTGGCTGAGCTGATCGATATCGAGGACCTGCTCGGGCAACTCGACGGCCTGCTGCTGACCGGCTCGCCATCGAATGTGGAACCCTTCCACTATCAAGGCCCGGCCAGCGCCCCCGGCACGGATCACGACCCGGCGCGGGATGCCACCACCCTTCCCCTGTTGCGTGCGGCCATTGCCGCGGGCGTTCCGGTGCTGGGCATTTGCCGCGGCTTTCAGGAAATGAACGTGGCGTTCGGCGGCAGCCTGCATCAAAAGGTCCATGAGCTGCCGGGCATGCTCGATCACCGCGAAGCGGACAGCCCGGAACTGGCCGTGCAGTACGCACCGGCCCATGCCGTGACCACCCAGCCGGGCGGCGTGTTTGAAGCGCTGCAGTTGCCCGCCGAGTTCATGGTCAATTCGATTCACAGCCAAGGCATTGATCGACTGGCACCCGGGCTGCGCGCCGAAGCGGTTGCGCCGGACGGTTTGATCGAAGCGATTTCGGTGCAGGACAGCCCGGCGTTCGCGCTCGGGGTGCAATGGCATCCGGAGTGGCAGGTGCTGGCGAATCCGCCGTACTTGAGTATTTTCCAGGCGTTTGGCAACGCGTGCCGGCAACGGGCCGCGCTGCGTAACACTCGCTGACCTGACATCAACCCTTTACTGCCCCCGTGAGTCTGCGGGTGCGTCTTTGCGCACCCGTGACTGGCGAAACAACACACTGCGATAACAACAAGTACGACCCAGGCAGCCAGGATGGCGGCGCCGAACAAGCCAGGGCCGATGGGGTAGCCCCCGTAGGAGCTGCCGAAGGCTGCGATCTTTTGACTTTGTTCTTCAAGATCAAAAGATCGCAGCCTTCGGCAGCTCCTACAGGGGTCGCCATCAGCTGACAGCCCAGGTTTGCAATTCACTCTTAAGTCAGGCCGCGTTGGCCCGACGACTGAAACCTGTTGGGAGTTTCACATGGCAAACGCCTCCAGCATCTACAGGAAGGCTCTTGAAGGTCACCAGGCACCGAAAAAGGTGCTGGTGAAAGTCGACCGCGTCACCAAGAAATTCGACGAAACCACCGCAGTCGATGACGTCTCGCTAGAGATCCATCAAGGCGAGATCTTCGCCTTGCTCGGCGGTTCCGGCTCCGGCAAATCGACCCTGCTGCGCATGCTCGCAGGCTTCGAGCGGCCGACCGAAGGACGCATCCTGCTCGACGGCGTCGACATCACCGACATGCCGCCGTACGAACGGCCGATCAACATGATGTTCCAGTCGTACGCCCTGTTCCCGCACATGACCGTGGCGCAGAACATTGCCTTCGGCCTCAAGCAGGACCGTTTGCCTGCCAGCGAAATCGACGCCCGCGTTGAGGAAATGCTGCGTCTGGTGCACATGACCCAATACGCCAAACGCAAGCCACATCAACTGTCCGGCGGCCAGCGTCAGCGCGTGGCCCTGGCCCGCTCGCTGGCCAAGCGCCCGAAGCTGTTGCTGCTCGATGAGCCGATGGGCGCACTGGATAAAAAGCTGCGCTCGCAGATGCAACTGGAACTGGTGGAGATCATCGAGCGGGTCGGCGTGACCTGCGTGATGGTGACCCACGACCAGGAAGAGGCCATGACCATGGCCCAGCGCATCGCGATCATGCACCTGGGCTGGATCGCCCAGATCGGCAGCCCGGTGGACATCTACGAAGCACCGGTCAGCCGCATGGTGTGTGAATTCATCGGCAATGTGAACGCCTTCGAAGGCACCGTGGTCGAGGACCTCGAGGGTCACGCGATCATTCACAGCAAGGACCTGGAGCAGAAGATCTACGTCGGCCACGGTGTCAGCACTTCGGTCCAGGACAAGTCGATCACCTACGCCATCCGCCCGGAAAAAATGCTGGTCAGCACCACTCAACCGGAGTTCCGCTACAACTGGTCCAAGGGCAAGGTCCACGACATCGCCTACCTCGGCGGCCACTCGGTGTTCTACGTTGAATTGCCCGGCGGCAAGATCGTGCAGTCGTTCATGGCCAACGCCGAACGCCGTGGCGCGCGCCCGACCTGGGACGACCAAGTCTACGTGTGGTGGGAAGACGACAGCGGCGTGGTACTGCGCTCATGAGAACCTTCAACCAGCAGTTCCTCAGACTGGTGCCCAGCGGGCGCAAACTGGTCATCGGCATTCCGTTCCTGTGGTTGTGCCTGTTCTTCCTGTTGCCGTTCTTTCTGGTAATGAAGATCAGCTTCTCGGAAGCGGCCCTGGCCATTCCGCCGTACTCGGAGATCTACACCTTCGCCGAGCAGAAATTCCAGCTGCTGCTCAACCTTGGCAACTACTCGTTGCTGACCCAGGACGAGCTGTACATCTCGGCCTACTTGGGTTCGCTCAAGGTGGCGTTCCTGAGCACCCTGATGTGTCTGGTGCTCGGTTTTCCGATGGCCTACGCGATCACCAAGGCGAGCAAGGAAACGCAAAACGTCCTGTTGCTGCTGATCATGATGCCGACCTGGACCGCGATCCTGATCCGCGTGTATGCGTGGATGGGCATCCTCAGCAACAACGGGCTGCTCAACGCTTTCCTGATGTGGACCGGCCTGACCTCGCACCCGATCGAGATCCTCAACACCAACACCGCTGTCTACATCGGCGTGGTGTACGCGTACCTGCCGTTCATGGTGCTGCCGCTGTACGCCAACCTGGTCAAACATGACAACAGCCTGCTGGAAGCGGCCTCTGACCTGGGCTCGAGCAACTTCAACAACTTCTGGAAGATCACCGTGCCGCTGGCCAAGAACGGCATCATTGCCGGCTGCATGCTGGTGTTCATTCCAGTGGTCGGCGAGTTCGTGATTCCGGAACTGCTCGGCGGCCCTGAGACCCTGATGATCGGCCGCGTGCTGTGGCAGGAATTCTTCAACAACCGTGACTGGCCGGTGGCTTCCGCCCTGGCGGTGGTGATGCTGTTGATCCTGATTGTGCCAATCCTGTTGTTCAACCGTAGCCAGGCCAAAGAGATGGAGGGTCGGGGATGAAACGCTTCGGATTTTCAAAGTTCATGCTGATTTTCGGCCTGTCGTTTATCTATCTGCCGATGCTGATCCTGGTGATCTACTCGTTCAACGCCTCGAAACTGGTGACGGTGTGGGGTGGCTGGTCGGTGAAGTGGTACGTCGGCCTGCTCGACAATACCCAGCTGATGGGCTCGGTGCTGCGCTCGCTGGAAATCGCCTGCTACACCGCGATTGCGGCGGTGGCGCTGGGGACCCTGGCGGCGTTCGTGCTGACGCGGGTCACCCGTTTCAAGGGTCGCACTCTGTTCGGCGGCCTGGTCACGGCGCCCCTGGTGATGCCGGAAGTGATCACGGGCCTGTCGCTGTTGCTGCTGTTCGTCGCTATGGCGCAGTTGATCGGCTGGCCGATGGAGCGTGGCATCGTCACTATCTGGATCGCCCACACCACCTTTTGTGCTGCTTATGTCGCGGTGGTAGTCTCCGCCCGCTTGCGGGAGCTGGACCTGTCCATCGAAGAAGCCGCCATGGACTTGGGGGCGAAGCCGTTCAAGGTGTTTTTCCTGATCACCATTCCGATGATTGCGCCGTCACTGGCGGCCGGCGGCATGATGTCGTTTGCCCTGTCGCTGGATGACCTGGTGCTGGCAAGCTTCGTCTCCGGGCCAGGCTCGACGACCCTGCCGATGGAAGTGTTCTCGGCGGTGCGCCTGGGGGTGAAACCTGAGATCAATGCGGTCGCCAGCCTGATTCTGCTGGCGGTGTCGATCGTGACGTTCATGGTCTGGTATTTCAGTCGCCGCGCTGAAGCCACGCGCAAACGCGCGATCCAGGAAGCGATGGACCAGACGGCCAGCGAGTCGTGGCAGCCTGGTAAGCAAACGGTGGGCGCCACCGCTTGATGCAGGAGCTGCCGCAGGCTGCGATCTTTTGATCTTCGCTTCTATAGAAGCAAAAAAGATCGCAGCCTCGTTTCACTCGACAGCTCCTACGGGGTCCGGCGGGGTCCGATAGGGTCCGATAGGGTCCTGCGGGGTCCTGGGGAGTGACGGGGACGTCGGCGGACGGTTTTAGGTTGATTGCAATGTTGCTTTGCGTACTTGAATAAAAAGAAATGGAGTTGTACCGATGAAAATGTTTGGCAGGACTTTGCTGATACTGGCTTTATCAGGCGCAATCGCCACCGGCGCCCAGGCCAATGACAAGGTGCTGCGCGTGTACAACTGGTCGGACTACATCGCCCCGGACACCGTGAAGAAGTTCGAAGACGAGACCGGTATTCGTGTCACCTACGATGTGTTCGACAGTAACGAAACCCTGGAGGCACGGCTGCTCGCCGGCAAATCCGGCTACGACATCGTCGTGCCGTCCAACAGTTTCCTCGCCAAGCAGATCAAGGCTGGCGTTTATCAGGAGCTGGACAAGTCGAAGCTGCCGAACTGGCAAAACCTCAACCCGGTGCTGTTGAAAAACGCCTCCGCCAGCGACCCGAATAACGCGCATGCCTTCCCCTACATGTGGGGTTCGATCGGCATCGGCTTCAACCCGCAGAAGGTCAAGGAAGTACTCGGCGCCAACGCCCCGACCAATTCCTGGGACCTGCTGTTCAAACCGGAAAATGCGCAAAAGCTCAAAGCCTGCGGCATCAGCTTCCTCGATTCACCGACTGAAATGCTCCCCGCCGCCCTGCACTACCTGGGTTATCCCGTGAACTCCCAGGACAAGGCGCAGATCGCCGAAGCCGAGGCGCTGTTCATGAAGATTCGGCCATCGGTGGCGTACTTTCATTCCTCCAAGTACATCTCCGACCTGGCCAACGGCAATATCTGCGTGGCCGTCGGTTACTCCGGCGACGTGCTGCAGGCCAAGGCTCGCGCCCAGGAGGCCGGCGGCAAGGTGACGGTCGACTACAGCATTCCCAAGGAAGGCGCCGGCAGTTTCTACGACATGGTCGCGATCCCCCGGGACGCGGCGAACGTCGACAACGCCTACCTGTTCATGAATTTCCTGATGCGCCCGGACATCATTGCCGAGATTACCAACAACATCGGCTACAGCAACGCCAATTCGGCGGCGACGCCATTGGTGGACGAGGCGATTCGCGATGACCCGGGGTCGTACCCGTCCCAGGCGGTCATCGCGACCTTGTATGCCATTCCGGATATGCCGATCGGGGTCCAGCGGGTGATGACACGGGGCTGGACCCGGGTAAAGCTCGGCAAATAGCACGACTGCTCATGTAGGAGCTGCCGCAGGCTGCGATGTTCTGGCCTTATGAAGATCAAAAGATCGCAGCCTGCGGCAGCTCCTACGGGTGCCTCCGGCAAAAATTTTCCGTTCCGGCAGCGCCTTACCACCGCTGCATTTCTTTCATGAAGAACGGCCTCACCTGGCTCCCTCGGCTCAGGTGAATTTGGCGCCCTCCTCGGGCGCTTTTTATGCGCCGCCGAACGGCCAGTCGGCCAGCGCCCGATAACGCCCCTTGTGGGACTCAAACAAAACGAATCGATCAGCCCGCAGAAAAAACGCCGGTGGCGTCGCTGACTCGGGCACCTGCGCCCGGTAATCGCGCATCAGCGTCAGGTGCGGGCGAAACTCCGTTGGCGCATTCTCCAGGCCGAACGGCAGCATCGCCTGTTCCAGCCCATACACCAGGCGCAGCAACGGCGCAGGTGCCTGCTCCGACGCCAGCACCAGCGCGCCGGCCCGACGCCAGGCATCCAGGCGATCAAGTTCAACCCGCAGGGGCTCATCCGGCACCGCAACCTTGCCAGCCGCCGTGCAGATCTCGGCGATCTGCGCCACGCTGACCGAACCGAGAAACAGCAGTGTCAGGTGAAAATTTTCCGCCGGCACCGGGCGCCCGGTCCTCAATTGCAGCGCGCTGCGCCATTGGGCAATGGCCTTGCGCTGGGCAGGTGCGCAGTCCAGGGCGAAAAACAGCCGCTTGGTCGGCTCGTGGGCTTCGTCGCTCATGCCTGGCAGCTCCTGATAGGCAAGTTATAGTTCAGACAACCCCATCAACGGGAGCGGGTCATGCGAGAGATCATCAGCAAGGAACCCTGGTGGGCAATGCCACCGCGGCCGGGTCAGGACGAGTCCGAGCTGGACTGGGGATGGCTGGTTCACTATAGCGAAGGTGAACCGCGTTTTGAGTTTATCAAAGAGCGACCGACGGACATCGAAATCCGCAACCGCAAGAGCTGCAGGATCACCCCGTCGGCGGAGTGACCCTGCGCCCGGCCTCAGGCCTGCACGATCATGTTAAATCCGCCGAACACCATGCGCTGGCCATCGAAGGGCATCGGGTTGACGTCCGGCTGCATGCGCGGGTCGGACATGAGCTTGTTCATGCCGGCATCGCGGGTGGCCTTGTCCGGCCAGACGATCCAGGAAAACACCACGGTTTCGTCCTCCTTGAGTTTCACCGCCATGGGGAACGACGTGACCTTGCCGTCGGGCACGTCATCGCCCCAGCATTCAACAACGCTCAAGGCACCGTTTTCCTTGAAAATGACCGCGGCCGACTCGGCGTGTTTCCTGAATTTTTCACGATTTGCGGTGGGTACTGCGGCGATCAAGCCATCAACGTAAGACATGGTTATTCTCCTGCCGGGGGTAGAGGGTCGAGCTGCTGGATAGTCGATTCCGTCGGGCTCCAGTCGACAGCTGCGCCTTGGGATCCGACCGACGGCCGTTCGACCCTCCCGCCAAGGTTCCCCTCCACCTGCCCCGCCATATACAAGGTGCCGGCCATCACTCCGGTCGTCGGGTTCTGCACCAGCTTCTGCCAGGCCTTGTCGAAGGTGTTGCCCAGGCTACTGCGGATCAGCGCCTCGCTGTCGGGGCGGTCGTTGGCCCGGATGATTGCGCGTATGCCCGCCACCCCCACGGTGATCAGGCCTCCCGCCAGCTTGCCGGCCGCTGCGGCCACGGCACTGGCGGCGCCGCGCGGGGCCATTTCGGCCTCCATGCGTTGACTGGCACGCTTGGCCACGGGCGCCATGGCCGTATCCGTCGAACCCACGCCCCTGTCACCACCGGCCACGTGAATTTTTTCGATCAGCGCCGAATACGCCGGCAGTGTATTGAGGTCGGTGTGAATGACCTGATAAAGCGAAGCGTCCCGCGCAGCCGGCGGGCCCAGGGCAATGGCCGGGATCTTGTTGGCGCGGGCGTTGAGCTGGTCCATGGGCACGCGATGACGCTGGGCAATCACCTGCAGCTGCTGGCCCATGAGCTGCACGTAGAACTCGGTGGCCTGATGCAGAATCGCATCCGGGTCGACCTCGACGGCCACCGGCGCCAGCACCCTTTCCTGGTATTCATCAAGCAGGTACTGCGCGAGACGATTGGCCGAGGCGTCCTGCTCACCCTTGGCGCTGATGGTGTACCAGCTGACCTTCATCGACATCCATTCCTGGGTCCAGTAGCTGCTAAACCAGGGGATGAAGTTCTCTTCAGTCTGCTCGTAGATTCGCGTGCGCCAATGCTCCATGGAGCCACGCGCGAAGACTTTGGCTTGCTCAGTGGCCGACCGGGAGGCCGCCACGATCTCTCGATCCACCTGTTGCCACGTGGCCTGCGCCACGATGATCGGGGGTTGTCTGACAGGCGCACGCTCAGGCGTGGCGCATCCCGCCACGACCAACAGCACGGCGACGATCAGCGAACGCAGGTTCAAGGTCGCGGCTTCCTGACAAACGTGAGGCCAAACAGGATGCTCGGCGCTAGCAGGGATTGTGGTTTGAGTATAGGCGGCGGTGTGAACTGGTCTAATAATTCCGGACACCTCTTAAGGGCGATATGATTTCGCCAACTTGGAGGTTCCATGAACGATAGAAAGGTCTATACCCGCGAGTTCAAGCTGCATGCTGCCAGCATGGTACTCGA
>NZ_JADEVO010000067.1 GCF_017114825.1 Pseudomonas gregormendelii
TATCAGCCATTTTTTGATGCATCGCTACAACTGGATTCGGCCTCACCAATTCAACGAGGGGTTGGCACCAGCGCGGGCCGAGGAAAAACTTAACGTCGTGTCCGGGATTAGTTGACCACTACAGATTCCAATGTTCGGCACTAATCAACCCTGTCCTGGCGTCTCCCATCCGGATACCTCAATGGTGCTTCATCGTGAGCACGAAGCCAGCTTCTTGCTTCCCCAATTCATGGGAGGCTTGGCAAGTGAGACCAGAGGATTAGGCATGACTGATTTGTGCCAACCGCAATCAGGCGAAGGTTTGTTTTCGAGGCTTCGTACCTCACTGATGCATTCGCTGAAGTTCCGGTCGTTATTCCTCAAATGAAATTGGGCAGCCGGGTGCTGTGCATTCCCTACAGAGAACTGAAATGAGCTACGACTTCGATCTATTTGTCATTGGTGCCGGCTCGGGTGGAGTGCGTGCTGCGCGGTTTGCAGCAGGTTTTGGTGCAAAAGTAGCGGTTGCCGAAAGTCGGTATTTAGGCGGCACGTGTGTAAATGTCGGCTGCGTTCCAAAAAAATTGTTGGTTTACGGTGCCCATTTTGCTGACGACTTTGAACAGGCAGAAAGCTTCGGCTGGACAGCGGGGAAGGCGAATTTCGATTGGCCATCGCTTATTGCGAACAAGGACCGTGAGATCAATCGTCTCAATGGCGTCTATCGTAAGCTTTTGATCAACAGCGGCGTCACGTTGCTCGAAGGCCATGCCCGAATAGCTGATGCGAACCATGTCGATATAAACGACCAGCGTTTCAGCGCTGAGCGGATTTTGATTGCGACTGGCGGATGGCCGCAGATCCCGGAGATTCCGGGACATGAGTATGCGATCACTTCGAATGAAGCGTTCTTCCTGAAGGAGCTGCCTAAGCGCATCCTGGTAGTTGGCGGTGGTTACATTGCCGTGGAATTCGCTGGCATTTTTAACGGGCTAGGAGCCGATACTCGGTTGCTGTATCGAGGCGATCTATTTTTGCGAGGATTCGATCAGTCAGTTCGTATTCATTTGGCAGAGGAGTTGGCTAAGCGCGGTTTGCGTTTGGATTTCAACACTGACATCACCAGAATTGATAAGCAGGCCGATGGAAGCTTACTTGCGACGCTCCAGGATGGGACACAACTGGAAACTGACAGTATCTTCTACGCGACTGGCCGTAGACCAATGCTCGATAATCTTGGGTTGGAAAACACGCGAGTCGAACTCAACGAGGCTGGCTACATTGACGTGAATGAGCACTTTGAAACTCGCGAGCCCTCCATTTTGGCTCTGGGCGATGTGATCGGCGGTGTCCAGTTAACACCCGTTGCGACAGCAGAGGGCATGGCAGTTGCCCGTCGGTTGTTCAAACCTGAGCAGTATCGCCCAGTCGATTATCGGCACATTCCGACCGCTGTGTTCAGTCAGCCGAACATAGGCACAGTGGGGCTTACTGAACAGCAAGCCATTGAGCAGGGCCACAAAGTAATGGTGTTCGAGAGCAGGTTCCGCCCCATGAAATTGACTCTAACCGAGTCGTCAGAACAGACTCTCATGAAGCTCGTCGTGGATGCAGAATCTGATCGAGTTTTGGGATGCCACATGGTTGGACCGGACGCAGGGGATATCATTCAAGGCTTAGCGATTGCTTTGAAGGCGGGTGCGACCAAACGACTTTTTGATGACACCATCGGGGTTCATCCAACCTCCGCAGAAGAGTTCGTTACCCTCCGTACGGCGGTGAGTAGCAGGTGACGGAAGACGGCGATTCATATACATTTTGCGGCCGCCTCTTGATGGTAAACCTGTTCCATGTCTCTCGCGCTCGAACATCTAGTCGCTGGTACACAGATCCCTTTCGCTGGTAGTCGTGTGACTGTCGTCAGCCCCGAATTGGCTGCGCGTTTCCAGCCGGGGGACCATTTGCTGGTAGAGCAAGTCAGTGGCGAGCTATTGCTGATCCCCGTGGCGGATCGGCAAGCAGCTACTACTGCGATCGAGCGTGCGCAGATGGCTTTCACAGAGATTGCAGGTGCGTCGGATCAAGCGATAACGACGTTCTTCGATCTTTTCGCGCAACGCCTTGAAGACCCCAAATGCTGGTCATTGATCGAGGCAGCAAACCTTGCTGACATTGATCGCGCAAAGGCTCGTGGTCGCTCTACTACACGTTTGCTCGCAGACGAGCGCATGCGTTTGGATATGATCGCAGGGCTGCGCGCCTGGCGGGATGCGCCTACTTCTCGCGGAAAAGTAATCAGTTGTGTTGAGCATGACGGCTGGAAGGTAGAGCAAGTGGTGTCCCCTCTTGGTATCGTCGCATTCGTCTTCGAAGGGCGCCCCAATGTCTTCGCTGACGCCGCGGGCGTGCTGCGTACAGGCAACACAGCCGTGCTGCGTATTGGTAGCGACGCGTTAGGTACCGCGAGAGCAATTGTTACTCATGCCCTGAACCCTGCTTTAAAAGATTCGGGCTTACCCGACGGTGCAGTGTCGCTGGTTGATAGCGTTAATCACGCTGCCGGTTGGGCTATGTTCGCCGACCGGCGTTTGTCTCTCGCCGTAGCCCGAGGTTCGGGTCATGCAGTCAGTCAGTTAGGCAGCATCGCCCAACAAGCGGGCACAGCCGTTAGCCTGCACGGTACCGGTGGAGCTTGGCTCGTTGCCGATCGACATGCTGACGCCAAGCGTTTTGCCGCAGTGGTTCGCAACTCCCTGGATCGCAAGGTTTGTAACACCTTGAATGTCTGTCTGATCCACCGTGAGCGCGCAGCCGAACTGGTGCCGCTTTTTCTAGCGGCTCTAAGGCAGGCTGGTGCTGCCCGTGGCCAAAGTTGCAAATTGCACATCGTTGCAGGAAGTGAGGCTATTGTGCCTCTAGATTGGCAAGCCGCTACCGTCTCGGTGTACCGCGCCGAAGGCTACCAAGATGAGGCGCAGGTGGAGTTGCTGCCGGAAGATCGATTAGGCCAGGAGTGGGAGTGGGAGGAGACTCCAGAGGTCAGCCTGAAAATCATCGACGATATTGACGCAGCGGTGGAGCTTTTCAATAAATTCAGTCCGCAATTTACAGTGTCGCTGATTAGTGAAGATGATCAAACGCAAGAGCGATTTTTCAATGCAGTTAACGCGCCGTTTGTAGGCAATGGCGTTACCCGCTGGGTCGACGGTCAGTACGCGCTCAATAAGCCGGAGCTAGGTCTTTCAAACTGGGAGAACGGGCGCCTTTTCGCTCGTAGCGCCATCCTTTCAGGAGATGGAGTATTTACGATCCGCAGCCGCATGACACAGAACGATTTAACTGTTAAGCGATAAGGTTGGGCAGGAATTTAAAGCGCACTCTGACCAGGTCAGAGTGCGTTTTTTTATTTTTGCTTGCTTAGGAATTTTCGAGAGAGGTTCACTACGTCTTCCAGCCGAGTGTCCATAACGAAATGCCCCCCGTCGAGAATCGCGATCTCTGCATTGGGCAAGTCCCTGCGAAAAGCTTCAGCGCCTTCAACTGTAAAGGCCAAATCATGCTTGCCCCAAATAACCAATGTGGGCAGCTGATGTTCACGCAGCCATTTCTGCCACGCCGGGTAGGCATCGAGATTAGTGCGATAGTCGTAGATCAGCGCCATTTGAATCGCGCCCTCACCGGGACGGTTGAGAAATGCCACTTCGTCCTGCCATAAATCCGGGTTGTACGCTGTAACGTCCGGATCGTTTCCAACATGCCGCTGTCGAGTTACATCTAGGGATAAATGAGCAGCCTGGAACTTGGCCTCATAGGCATCGCGATCGGCCCAGTAAGCTTTGCGGCTGTCCCACATTTTGCCCAAGCCTTCGGCATAGACGTTGCCATTCTGGAACACCATTGAAGTCACGGCTTCCGGTCGTGTTATCGCTAATCGCATACCGATGGGCGCGCCGTAGTCTTGCATAAACAAGGTATATCGCTTGAGCCCAACGGCGTCGGTGAACTGCTCCATTACCTTGGCAATGTGATCGAAGGTGTAGACAAATTTATCGGGTGAGGGCGCGTCGCTGTTGCCGAAGCCTGGATAGTCTGGAGCAATCAGATGGAAATGATTACCCAATTGCTTCATCAGATCGTCGTACATACGAGACGAGCTGGGAACTCCATGGAGCAGTAACACGGCGGGGTCGTCGGGGTCGCCAATTTCTCGATAGGCAATATTTACTCCCTCAACCGTCACTTGGCGGTACTGCATTTTCTGCGTTTCCGCTTGGGCATGTCCGAAGGCTAAAAGCAATGGCAGTACTAGGAAAGAGAGGGATTTATGTAAAGGCATCACCGGTACTCCAGTGGGTGCAGAGCTAGGCTGCGGAGATATCTGGTCAGCGCATTGGTGTTGTTTTGCGCTGTCTCTGATATTCGATAAACCACTGAATCAGAGGAATGACTAACAATGACAATGCGGTATTTCACTTGGCGAAAGAATAGTGCGAAAGTGTGGCTACTAATCACCCACAGCGCTGGGACATTCGCGTCGGCGGTAGTGGTCGGAAGCCTTATGCCGTTTTGGTAGGCTGTGTTGAGAATTGTCAGCTTGCACCCTGCTCAGCCAGCCGCTGCATAGAGTCCGATATACACTGCAATACGAGCCCAACCTTTCGGTGATCCGATGCTCCTAAGACATTTGCGGTATCTGTTGGCGGTCGCTGACCACGGTGGCTTTACCCGAGCCGCAGAAGTCCTTCATGTTTCTCAGCCGACTCTTTCCCAGCAGATACGACAGTTGGAAGATACGCTAGGCGTTACCCTTTTTGACCGTTCATCTCGGACAGTCAAACCTACTGATGCGGGCCTCGCCTACATCGAATGTGCTCGTCGCGTTCTGGTGGAACTGGCTGCGGGTAAGCGGGCATTGCACGACGTTAAAGACTTGTCCCGTGGCACGTTAAGGCTCGCCATGGCCCCAACCTTCATGGCGTACGTCTTGGGTCCATTAGTTCGTGATTACATCTCTCAATTCCCGAACATTCGCTTGGAGATTTTCGAGCTATCGATGGGCGATATCGAAAAGGGATTGGTCGATGACTCGCTGGACATAGCTGTTGCATTTGACCAAGTGAGAAACGCCGATATCGAATCAATCCCGGCGTTTGTCGAGACACTCGGTCTGATGGTTGGCCGCGCTCACCCACTTTATGATTGTCAGGAAGCACTCACGACGCACCAGTTAGCTGAACTTGATTTTGCGTTGCTGACCCCTGACTTCGCTACGCGCATTTGTATCGATGAGTACTTCACCAGGGTGAAAATCACGCCCAAGGTGACGATTCAGGTCAACTCCGTAAACACGTTGCTTGAAGTCATCCGAAACACCGCTGTCGCTACCATTCTTCCTGAACCCATAGCCACGCAGGATCGCGCTCTGCACAAGCTGGCCTTGGTCGACAAGGCGCCTCAACGTGGAGTGTCGATTCTAAGACGAAAAAATAACTACCACAGTGCAGCGTCGGTCGCGTTCATGAACTTGATGCTTGGATCCGCGGCAGTGGACTGAGAATAAAGCACTGACCATTACGCCCAGTGAAATGCTGGATTGCAATTAATGGTAATTCCGCTGTTTGGGAGGGAAGAGCAAGATGACTCCATCGACACGATCACCGGGTCGAATCCAAAAACAACCGGAGTACGTCATGTCCCCACAACCAATTAAGCTTTATCGTCACCCATTGTCTGGCCACGCTCATCGTGTCGAATTGATGCTCTCATTGCTCGGCCAGCCAACAGAGTTGATATTTGTGGATCTGATGAAGGGCGCGCACAAAATGCCCGAATTCCTGGCGCTCAACAGCTTCGGCCAAGTACCGGTGATCGATGATAACGGCACCGTTCTAGCTGACTCGAACGCCATTCTGGTCTATCTCGCAGCTAAATACGGCAACGGTGAGTGGCTGCCCAGTGATCCCGTAGCACAAGCAAAAGTACAACGCTGGTTGTCAGTTGCCGCCGGGCAGATCAACTCAGGCCCCGCTACCGCTCGACTGATCACTGTGTTCGGTGCCGGTTACAATGCGGAGGATGCGATCAGCAAGTCCCACACCCTGCTGACGGTGATGGAGCAAGAGCTGGGTAAAAGTAAATTTCTGGCTGGCGACAAACCGACCGTTGCAGATGTTGCAGCCTACACCTACGTCTCCCACGCCCCAGAAGGTAATGTTGCACTGACCGACTATCCAAACGTTCGTGCCTGGTTGAGCAGTATTGAGGCATTGCCAAATTTCGTAGGTATGCAGCGTACTGCCAAGGGCTTGCAGCAAGCTTGATCCAACCGTCGAAGCTACCCGGGAAAAATTCCGGGTAGGCTTCGCTGATTCAACGATGATCTCTTCGAATTTTTGCCTTTTACACCAGTCATCTGGATAGGGTTTGCACTACTCGGTCTAGGCGACACTTTTTTTGCATTTATGTCTGCTCGCTCTCGTGATCAGATCTGGCTGTTCCTACAACACGGCAGAGTCGCCTATGGATCGCTTTCAGGAAATGCAGATATTCATGACGGTGGCCGAAGAAGAAGGTTTTGCGGCCGCCGCCCGTCGTTTGAATATTTCCCCTCCCAGCGTTACCCGTGCCATTGCCGCTATGGAGGAACGCATCGGCACTCAGTTGCTCTCACGCACAACTCGTAGCTTGCACTTGACTGAGGCAGGGCAACGGTACCTGGATGATTGCCGCCGAATACTCGGTGAGGTCAATGAAGCCGAGGAAGCTGCTGCTGGCAGCTACTCGATTCCATGTGGGCACCTGACGGTGACGGCTCCCGTGCTTTTCGGTGAGTTGTACATTGCACCTTTGCTGGCTGAGTACTTGGATCAATTTCCTTCCGTACATCTCAACGCATTACTGGTCGACCGCGTGACAAGCATGGTTGATGAAGGTATCGATGTGGCGATCCGTATTGGCCATTTGCACGAGAATAATCAGCACGGCATCAAAGTTGGCGAGGTGCGCCAGGTAATTTGTGGCGCCCCCAAGTACTTCGAGGAATTCGGCAGGCCCCGCCATCCTGGAGAACTAGGTTCTGCCAAAATCGTTATGTCTTCCGCGAGCCATTTGTTGAGCGATTGGCAATTTGAGAATGAAGGAAATGCACTGAGCTTCCGTTTCGATCCGCGGCTAGTCGTTACCGCAAATCAAGCCGCCATCAATATTGCTTGTCTGGGCTGGGGTGTGACACGCGTGCTGTCTTACCAGGTGGCTAGTCAAGTTGCCGCTGGTGAACTGGAAGTGGTACTCCAGGATTTTGAGCCACCCGCATTGCCCATCCAGGTCGTTTACCTTAAAAGCAATCGCGTACCAGCGAAAGTACGTACGTTTGTAGATTTCCTCACAGAACGTTTGGGATCTAATACCGCGCTTAGACCCACTATGAAAAGTACGATTTGATGGACCGCTTTCATGAAATGCTCATGTTCGAAGCGCTATCGGAGCGCCCAAGCCTGGCGGCGGCTGCGCGCCGCCTGAATGTATCAGGCCCGACGGTAGTTCGCGCAGTTGCCAGGTTAGAGGCGCGACTAGGAGTGCCGTTACTGCAAAGAAGTACTCGTGGAGTGTCGTTGACAGATGCCGGTGCGGCGTTCATGGCCGATTGCTCCCGCATACTCAAAGAAATCGAGGATGCAGAAGCGTCCGCGAAAGGCTTTCATGTTCAGGCCCAGGGTAATCTGACCGTTTTGCTTCCACTTCTGTTCAGCCGCTATGTGATGACGCCTTTGTTAGCGAATTACATGGAGGTCTATCCCGAAGTGAAAGTATTCGCTCATTACCATGACCGTTTTCCGAACATGAACGAGGAAGGTCTTGACGTGGCAGTGCTGGTTGGATATTTGCCGAGTTCATCGCTGATCGCGCGGCCTGTTGGCAACGTTCGTACGATCGTTTGTGGCAGTCCCGCATATCTCGATTCACACGGTGTGCCTACCGAGCCGGAAGACCTCAAAAGTCATCGATTGATTGGCATACAAGCCTATAAAGAGAAAATCAGTTGGGATTTTTCCAAACAAGGTGTTCAGAGCACCATGAAGGCCCGATCTCGCCTGAGTTGCACCACTGCGCAGGCAGCTCTTGATGCAGCGGCGAACGGCGCGGGGCTTACGCGCTGCCTGAGTTATCCCGCTTACGATTATTTGAACTGCGGTCAATTACGCAGAGTACTCCAACCCTTCGAATTGCCAGCACTTCCGGTGCATGTCGTTTATCGGGAAGGGCGTAGAGCCTCGATGAGAGTGCGTAGTTTTGTCGACCACATTGTCGAGGGCCTGCGCGAACATCCGGCAATGTTGCCGGATGCTCATTGAGCGTTAGACGATCCCGGACTGAGGTCGCCGCCTAGCTTCATTTGGCGTTCGCTGCCTTTTCGATCAGGCTGGCAACGACTTTCGGGTTGGACACCATTACAACGTGCGACGCGCCTTTGACTACGACGGTTTGCTTGGAGTGTGCTCGCTCAGCCATAAAGGCCTGTGCTTGGGCTGGGATGTTCTTGTCAGCGTCGCCATAGACAAACCAGGAAGGAATCGTTTTCCAAGCCGGTTCTGTGGATGCTTCATTGAGTGCCGCAACTGTAACGGGACGTTGAGTCGCAGCCATCAATTTGGCGTCTGCATTGGAAACGTCGGCTGCGAACTGGTCGTGGAATTTGTCTTGTTGGATATACAGATCCTTGCCGCCGTCAGCCAAGGCTACTGGAGGAGCGAGGGTAGGGCCAAGCGTGCCACCAGGGAAACGTCCAGATAACTCCGCGGTGGATTCACCTGCTTCAGGTGCAATGGCGGCGACGTACACCAGCGCTTTGACATTGGCATTACCGTAAGCCGCTTCGCTGATGACCGGGCCCCCATAGGAATGCCCAACCAGCACGACCGGCGTTTTGATGCTGGCGAGCACGTCGGCGACCGACTGCGCGTCATCCTTAAGTGAGCGCAGCGGGTTTGAGGCTGCGATCACTGGATAGCCATCTTTTTCGAGAATTTTGATGACGCCATTCCAACTGCTCGAATCGGCGAAAGCGCCGTGTACGAGTACCACAGTCGTTTTGACCGGCGCTGCCAGTGCGGCGGTGGCACTAACCATCGCAGCTGCGAGGGCCAGGCCTGTAAAAATCTTTTTCATTTAATGTTCCTCTGTAGGCGAGAGATGGGCTGTGACCGACAGGAATAGTTAAGCCGCTGGCTGTGTCCTGTATGTGTCGAGGTAGCTAGTGCTTCGCATGGAAACGTGTCTAATCCCACTTTTGCTACAAACAGATACAAGATCTCCAGCATTTCAGTAGGCGAAACATTGGATTGCGTTTTGTGTTCGTTCTCACCAAAGCGATTAAAGCGGAGCATGCGTTTCAAGCACTTTATTAACGCCGGATCGCGGAGCTGCCTAATGAAACGAGTACTCATGCTGTTAGCCAATGGTGTCGAACCAATGGAGATGGCGGCTTTCACGGACGTGCTCGGCTGGGCTGATTTGCTCGGTGATTTTCCTTTAGAGTTGGTGAATGCAGGCCTTCGTAGAAAAATTATTACCACGTTTGGGATCACGCTTAATCCCAATTTCCTGCTTAGCGATTTAGACGTCAGTAGCTTTGATGCTCTGGCAGTGCCGGGTGGTTTCGAGCCGTCAGGATTCTATGAAGAAGCTCTTAGTGAGCCTTTCCTTGGAACCATTCGCCAATTTGTTGATGCCGGCAAACCTGTAGCCAGTGTTTGTGTGGCATCGGTGTGCTTGGGCGTTGCGGGCGTGCTACGAGGTAAGAACGCCACGACCTATCACCAAGAAGGCGGAAAGCGAAAAAACCAGTTGGTGGAATCCGGTGCTCTCTTCGTAGATCGCCCTGTCGTAATTCACGACAACATCATTACTTCTAGCGGTCCGGGCACCGCTACCGAAGTCGCGTTCTTGCTGTTGGAAAAACTAACCAGTCTAGAAAACGCGACATATATCCGCCAAAAAATGCGCTTCGCCACACCTGCTCGCGATTGGTACGACACGCCGCAGGTGCCGTAGGCCTTACTAAATATTAGTTATCGACTTTCTTGAGGTAATCGTATGACTGACACAGCACTCATCGTCGTTGATATTCAGAACGACTATTTCTCCGGTGGAAAATGGGAACTCAATGCCGTTGACGTGGCGGCAGATAATGCAGCGCGCGTAATCACAGCGGCCCGTATTCGAGGCGACACAGTAATTCACATTCGGCACGAAACTCCTGCTGCTGATGCTCCTTTTTTTGTGCCTGGCTCCGTTGGTGCGCAACTGCATAAGAAGGCGCGCAATCAAGGCGACGAATTGGTAATCGTCAAACAATTTATGAACCCATATCGCGAGACGCAGCTGCGCGAGGTGCTGGAGAAACAGGGCATTAAAAAAGTCGTTGTTGTCGGGAATATGAGCCACATGTGCATCGATGCAGTTACTCGTTCATCTGACGATTTTGGGTATGACACAACGGTCATCCACGACGCATGCGCGACTCATGATCTGGAATTCAATGAGGTAAAAGTTCCCTCAGCTCTCGTGCACGCAGCGTTCATGGCCGCCTTGCAATTCGGATACGCCACAGTGGTAAGCGCAGATGAATATCTCTCCTGATTTTTTCGCCGATGTGTTCAGAGGTTAATCCGATGTCAAAGCCAACCGATGCACTGGACTATTACTACTGGCCGACGCCGAACGGGCAAAAGGTCGCGATTTTTCTGGAAGAATCTGGCCGTCCCTATACAGCCCACCCGGTCAACATCAGCAAGGGCGAACAGTTTTCTCCCGAATACACACGTCTCTCACCAAACCAACGCATACCAGCGATTGTAGATAACGAAGTTGGCGTATCAGTTTTTGAATCTGGTGCGATTTTGCTGTACCTGGCTCAACGTTGTGGTCAGTTTTTTCCGAAAGACTCGAAGGGGGCAGCGTCGGTTCTACAGTGGTTATTCTGGCAGGCTGCCAGTCTCGGCCCGATACTGGGGCAAGCGGTGTTCTTTTTAAACTACGCCTCCGAGCATGTGCCGCTCGCCGTAGAGCGATTCAGTAAAGAGACCGAGCGACTTTATAGAGTGATGGAGCAGCAGTTGAGCCATTACCCGTTCATTGCAGGTGAATATTCCATCGCCGACATGGCGATTTACCCGTGGTTGCTGCAACACGAGAAGCAAGGAATGAAATTGGAAACCTATCCGCACATTGCCGCCTGGCTAGCGAAAATCACTGCGCGGCCAGCGGTGATCCGGGCTTACGCTAAAGGAGAGGAAATTCGCCCATCAGGACAAACCGATGAAGACAGGAAAAAGCTCTACAAGTTGTCGTAAGGACCGCCGGGGCGACTGAAGTAAATGGTGGAAAGGCGTGCGGGACCCCGTTGTGTCTCGCAGATATGTGTAGTGCTCCGGGCTGCAAGACGCTGCATTGATGGTATCGGTGGGTGCTTAGTGAAGACCTCGCCAGTGAAGCCATAAATGGACGCTATGCTGCGAGAGAATTGCACCTGTTTACGATACGTAGAGGTGATCATGAATAAAACAGCTGAGCAAGGGTCTTCACCCTGGCATGCTGGTGAGCGGCGGTTGCAAGAAAGTGTCGGCGTGGCGCAGCAGATGGAGCACTTTGGGCGAAAGGTTGTTCGCGACTACATGCCGGATCAGCATCGTTCGTTTTACAGCCAACTGCCTTATCTGGTGGTGGGTGCGGTCGACCAAAGCGGCATCCCTTGGGCGACGTTGATCGAGGGCCCTCCAGGGTTTGTTCACTCCCCGGACCCACGTAGCTTGCAGCTTGACCGCCTCCCCGCGGACGGCGACCCAGTCAAACCAGCCTTGGGAATGGGCGCCGCAGTCGGCCTACTCGGCATCGATTTGAAGACCCGAAGGCGCAATCGTATGAACGGCAATATCAACACCGTCTCCTCTGACGGTGTTGCCGTTTCTGTCGTGCACGCTTTTGGCAACTGTCCTCAGTACATCCAATTGCGAAGTGTCGAGCCCGTCAGCGTTGGGCGCTCCTCATCCGATGTTGCAGCAAAACGCCTGCACGAATTGGACGAGGCGGCTACAGAGATGATTCGTCAGGCCGACACGTTCTTCCTCGCCAGCTACGTCGACCTCGAAGGAGACTCAGAAAAGCGCTCGGTTGACGTTTCCCATCGCGGAGGTAATCCAGGTTTTGTCAGGGTCGAAGGCAACGTGCTGACGATTCCCGATTTCGCCGGCAATCTGCATTTCAATACATTGGGCAACCTGTTGCTCAACCCTAAAGCCGGTTTGGTTTTTGTCGATTTCTCGTCAGGTGATGTGCTCCAAGTGGCGGGGCGCACCGAGCTTATTCTTGAGGGGCCGCAGATCGCTGCATTCCAGGGGGCCGAGAGATTCTGGACCTTGACGGTGGAGCATGTCGTCCTAAGGCGAGCCGTATTGGCGCTGCGCTGGGTATTCGAAGGTTTCTCACCGAACAGTATGATGACCGGCAGTTGGGAAAAAGCTGAAGGCCGCTTACAGGCCGATGCGCTGCGCGACCAATGGCGGCATCTGCGCGTCACCCGGATAGTCGAAGAGAGCAGCACCATCAGCTCTTTTTATCTGGAACCTGACGATGGCGCGGGGTTGCCGCGTTTCGAGGCGGGCCAGCATTTACCGGTACGGTTCAGCCTGGTTGAAGGGCAGCCTCCCTTGGTCAGAACTTACAGTGTGTCGAGCGCACCTTCTGACAACTTTTTCCGGATCAGCGTCAAGCGCGATGGTTTGATTTCGTCGCACTTGCACAGCAAGATTCGGGTCGGGAATCTCATCGAAGCCCGTGCCCCTCAGGGACGATTTACAGTGCAGGCCGATGAGCATCGGCCGTTGGTTCTATTGGCGGCTGGCGTTGGGGTCACGCCGCTGCTGTCGATGCTGCGCGAAGTCATCTACGAAGGAGAGCGAATTCGTCGTACTCGGCCAACCTGGTTTATTCAGAGTGCGCGTAGTCTGGCGGAGCTGGCATTTCGCGACGAGCTGTTTGAGCTGGCGACACGTGCGAAAGACAAGATTCGCGCATTGCGACTTCTAAGTCAGCCGGAGCAGCATGCTCGTGAGGGTGAAGACTTCGAATTGGCTGGACGCGTGGATGTCGCATTACTCAAGGCGCTGTTGCCGCTGGATGATTATGACTTTTACCTGTGCGGCCCCGGCGCGTTCACCCAAGCTCTATACGATGGGCTACGTGAACTGCGCATCGGCGATGATCGCATTCACGCTGAAACATTTGGGCCATCGACTCTTGTTCGGTTACGCGATCAGTTGACCCCGGCGGTGGAACAAGTTCCGGCAGCTAGTGGCCCGGTTAAAGTGCTGTTCGCGACGTCTGCGAAAGAGGCACGTTGGGAGCCAGGCAACGGCAGCTTGTTGGAGTTGGCTGAAAGTCGTGGTCTGAATCCGGACTTTAGTTGCCGCGGCGGGTCGTGTGGGACTTGTCGCACAAAATTGATCAGTGGCGAAGTGCACTATTTGAACTTGCCCGCTGAAATGCCGGCGCATGGAGAGGTCTTGATTTGCTGCGCAGTACCAGCGCAAAGCAAGGAGGGCGACGCCCCCCTGGTTTTGGATCTGTGACATGTGCGCCTTCTCTATCGCTCATCCCGCGAGACGCGGGTTGAGCGCTTGAGCCAAACCACCTTCACGGTCGAGTTGAGCGAGGTCGTCAAATCCACCCACATGCCAGTCGCCGATGAAAATTTGCGGAACGGTGCGACGGCCGCTGCGATTAATCATTTCGACCTTCTGATCAACTGACTGCACATCGATTTCGGTATAAGAAATACCCTTAGGGAAATCCTGAAAAAGACTTCCTGATTTGGCAAAATCCCCGGACACCAATCGCCGAGCTTTTCGATGATGAAGCAAATGACCTTCGCCGATGCCGAGTACGCCGGTAAGCGCAAGCAGACCCGCAAG
>NZ_JADEVO010000068.1 GCF_017114825.1 Pseudomonas gregormendelii
TAAACGCTTCGATTTCAAATGTCCGATCGAAGTGATGAGTGAGGTGATGCAAAAGGCCATTGCGATGCGGCACGATACTCCCACTTCGATTCAATAACCGTGTTGCACTCAGCTCCTGCAACCGCCATCTCTTTACTCGTTACCATGCCCCGCCGACCCCATAGTCAGATCCAACCTTTCAGCTCATAGCATGATCGGGTGTAAATAACGGCATCAATTCCGCACGGAGAAAAAAATGTCCGATAAATCTCCACTTTCTCGTGATAGTGCGAACCGCCGCAGCATCGTTCTAATAGGGATGGGCGCCGCGGTATCCACCTTGGTGCCTAAGCCTGCTTACGCACTCATCTCCGAATCGGAAAAATCCAAGGCCGAACTGACGCAGTCGCGTGACTTATCCGCGAACACAATCACAACAAGTGATGGTGTGGTGCTTTATTACAAAGATTGGGGCCCGAAAACAGGACGTGTTGTAACCCTCAGTCACGGCTGGCCGTTGGACTCCGATAGCTGGGATGGTCAAGCTTTCTTTCTCGCCTCAAAAGGTTTCAGAGTGATCGCACACGATCGACGTGGTCATGGGAGATCCAGCCAGCCATGGGACGGTAACGATATGGATCATTACGCCGACGATTTGGCCAAAGTTATCAATACGTTGGACCTCAGAGACGTAACCATTATGGGGTTCTCCACAGGCGGCGGTGAGGTTGCCCGCTACGTAGGCAGGCACGGAACCTCAAGAGTGGCAAAAATATGCCTGATCTCCTCTGTTCCCCCTTTAATGCTCAAAACTGCTGCGAATCCTGGAGGGTTGCCGATCGTGGTGTTTGACGGTATACGGGCAGGAATGATTGCTGATCGCTCGCAGGTATTCCGCGACATACCTTCCGGACCTTTTTATGGATTTAACCGAGCTGGTGCAAAAAAGTCCCAAGGGATGATCGATTCATGGTGGCGTCAAGGAATGAACGGAGGTTTCAAAAACACCTTCGATTCCATTAAGGCTTTCTCGGAGACCGATTTCACTGAAGACCTCAAAAAATTTGATAAACCTACCCTCATTGTCCATGGAGACGACGATCAGATAGTGCCTATCGACGCTGCCGGCCGAGCCTCAAAAAAATTGGTTCCTCACGCCACGCTAAAAGTGTATGCGGGCGCGCCTCATGGATTGACCGAGACCCATCGGGACCAACTCAACGAAGATCTACTGGCATTTTTACACAGCTAAACAGTCCTTTGCCTGGAGAGAAATCATGTCTGAGAAATTCTATCCCATCGGCAGACGTTCATTTGTTTTGGGTGCAGCAGCAACACTCGCCGCAGGCGCGATTCCAGCGTTTGGTGCCACGAAAGCTGGCCCCGCAGCTCTCGAAAAATACGCCGACCCCAAGAGTCCAGCCTTACCAAAATCAACGATGAAATTGGATCTCTCGCGGACCGCTCTCATAGTCATTGATCCACAGGTTGATTTTATGTCTCCCAAAGGGATCGCTTGGGGAATGACCGGAGAATCCGTCACAGAACAAAATCTAGTACCTAACTTGGTAAGCTTGTTTAAAGCTGCGAAAGCAGCTGGCATCACCGTCGCAGTTTCACCTCACTACTACTGGGCAACTGACCATAATTGGAAAATCCAAGCCCCTGTGGAAGTCATGCAGCATTCGATCAAGCTCTTCGATCGCAAGAGCGCGATTGACGTGGACGGCTTTAACAACTCGGGGAGTGATTTTATGCCTGAGTTCAAAACCTACATCGAAGATGGTAAAACCATCGTATGCTCACCTCACAAACTGTACGGACCCCAGGTGAACGATCTGACATTCCAGCTGCGCAAGCAATTGGTTGATCAAGTTATTCTCACTGGGATGTTAGCCAACCTATGTGTTGAATCCCACATGCGTGAACTACTTGAACAAGGGTTTGAAGTGGCAGTAGTCCGCGACGCGGTAGCGGGACCAAAATTACCTGAAGGGGATGGTTATCTTGCAGCAATAATAAATTACCGTTTCATGGCAAACGCTGTATGGACCACCGACGAAGTGCTCGCAATGTTGGGTGGCAAGGTGTAAGAAACATCTCGTCACGGGGTCCCAATCTCCACCCCGTGACAAGATGGTCGATGGCCTATTCTACGAATGTTACTAATGCAACGAATTCAATAGTCTCATCGCCTCACGTAAATCTGTCGAATCATAACCCTCAGTAAAACGCCCATATACAGATTGAAGTAGCTCGCCAGCTTCGGCTCGGCGCCCTTGCATTAGGCGCAACCGTGCTAGAGATGTTGCCGCGCGCAGCTCCCAGGCCAAAGATGATTGGCGACCGGCGCAGGACAGAGACCGACATAGATACTGTTCCGCCAGAGCGAGATCAGGCCGCGGTCGAGTCGCGTGAAGGTCCGCCACTATTCGTAATATTTCTGGAGTATCAAAAGACTCACCTACGTTTTCAATCATCTCCAGTACCCCGGTGAGAATTTCTAGCGCAGTGTCAAATTCCCCTGTCGCTGCGAATGCTTCTGCTAGGCATCGAATGAACATAGGAGCGAGCACTTGATGGTTCTCGATACTGAGCACATTGAGGCATTCACGCAGCAGAGGCATCCCTGCGTCAACATCGCCTAGGCCGCACAGCAGGATACCTTTTAGGCCAAGCCCCACCGCGTGGTCAGGTTCAATGCTGTGGTGCATAGCAGTAGAGGTAAGCTTTGTGATCGAGTGCTCGGCTGCTCGCCAGTCCCCTATCCAAAGGAATACTGTTGAGACATAAATTAACGAAAGGCAAAGCGTCTGGGGATGACGTTGGCGGTCTGCTCGTTCCAGAGCTTCTCGGCCTATTTCAGCAGCCTGATCAGGGTATCCTCGAAGCCATAAAACGCGTGCGAGGGACGAAAGTGCGCGGATGCGGTAGTCGTGAGCAAGGGATAAGTCGCTAGCACCCTCAACGGATGCAGGACCTAATCCGGCGGAGAACAGTCGCCCCTCTAAACCGCAATCGCTGCCAGCCATCCAGTGGATTATTGCAATCTCTTTGGGATCCGTGATTCGTGCGTTGAAACTTGAGCCGTGTGAGGTGATCTCTCGGAATTCCCCATCCTGCCCCGTCTTCGTATGAGCTGTAATCAAATCCCCGAACGATCTCAGCGGGCTGAGGCTGCTCTTACGTCTTTCATCAAATATGAGTGATTGGGAACGAGACGACCGCAGAGCTTCGAGCTTACCGGTGGGTATTGAAGAAAAAAATAGTGAATTTTGCCATCCCATTTTCTGTGACACGCTTTCGACTTCGTATCCGCCCGCTGCAAGTGCCCGCAGACTCCAGCGCCGACATTCATCAAGTAGCGATAGACCAAGAAATAGCGGTGCAGAAGCTGCTGCTAGGCGAATTCCAATCATTAGCTTGTCGCGCTTCGAAAATGCCCATTCTAGCGTCGTACAAATGTTCCCTAATTCATCAATATAACGATGGATACGCTCATGCTCAGGAAGCGCTTCTTCAGGAACATACAGCCGTTCGAGTCGCGCAATAAGAAAATTCGCATGACGTTCGATCGCTATTTCGTGTTCACCATTGCTACTTAATTTTTCCAGAGCGTAGGCTTTGGTTGTGTAAGGCAGCCGGTAATGCATTGTTTGGTCAACAATCTCGGCTAAGACCAACGACTTAGTGACCAAACGTCCGAGAGCATCTATCACCATGGTCTCGTCCATTGGGGAAGATGCGACTTGGGCAGCCAATTCAAGCGAAAATTTACCGTTGAGCACAGACAACCTTCGCAAAACCGATGCCTCTGTCGCAGATAAGAGGACGTAACTCCAATCAAGCAATGCATGCAGTGTCTGGTGACGAGACAATGCAGTACGCTTGCCTTCCCAAAATAAGCTAAACCGATCATTGAGCAGGTCTGCAATCTTATGAAGGCCATAGGCAGCTACCTGACTAGCTGCCAGCTCAATTGCTAGCGCTAAGCCATCAAGTTTGCGGCAGATGTGCGAAACCACAGGTGCATTGCTGTCGGTAAGCGCGAATAAATCGTCGCTCTGCGTAACACGTTCAACAAACAAATGTACGGCTGAAAATTTTAACGCCTGAGCGGCAGATAACCCCATCAAACTACTAGGACAGTCTAGAGGGCCTAGCCTATAAGTATGCTCTCCATCTGCTCGCAGAGGCTCTCGGCAGGCTACAAGTATGTGCGCCCGGGTGGTGTGCCCAATAAGATTTTCTGCCAGGAAACTAGTGCCTTCGATTACATGCTCACAGCTATCGAGCACTAATAAAATGTGCTTCCCGCTCAAGTGCTCAATCAACGCTTGCGTAGGATCACTTCCGTTGCACTGCACGCCCAAGGCCGAGTTTATAGTTCCTACCAACAATCGAGAATCTTGGATCTGACTGAAATCCAGAAAAAGAATTTGGCCTTCGAAGTGCGAAGCTAGATCATGCGCCACTGCTATGGCGACGCAGGTTTTACCCATTCCGCCAGACCCGATAAGCGTTACAAAACGTTGCTTTTCAATCAAAGCTATAAGCTCGCTGACAGCATCGTTTCGACCCACCATGCGTCGTGAACGGAGAGGTAATTCACCGATTAAACACTTAGATGCAGTCGCATCCGGCGCAGAGCTAAGAGGTAAATGGGTGATAGATGCAATGAAGCTGTAACCGCGCCCCGGAATGTTGGCGATGTAGCACACGTCAGCATCTGAGCAGCAGAGCGCTTTTCGTAATGCCGAAATGTGCACGCGCAGACAGCTCTCATCTACCACTACACCGCGCCAAACTAACCTCACAAGATCGCGAGTACTGATTACATCCCCAGCATGCGCAATCAGCACAGCTAATACGTCGAACGCTCGGCTACCCAAATCGACAGGAGTACCGTTGCGCAACAACAGCCTTTGATCTGGATATAGGTGGTACTGACCAAAATTGACTGGATGAGAGACCAACGGATTGGAGGGACTGTCCTTTGCTCCGCTCATGACCTAGTGACTCGCAAGGTGTCACTGAGCGTGTCTGTACCGAGAGATCGCCCCGACGATTCGACTGCTGGTGCTTTTGCCATTGGAGTCACTGAAGGTGAGTGAACCTACACTGGCACCCTCTGTACCTTCCATTGCCCAGTAGCAAGCGTGCCGTTAATAAAAAATGAAAATAGCGAATTCATTTTGGAGTGTAGGCAAGCCATGGCATTCGAGTAACAAATTTCCATGCCATCTGATGAAGAGCGTAGTGAAATGTGCCTTGAATGCAACGCACAGCGAGCTAGGACCTCAATACTGAATGATGTATAGGTTAAAAGCACACTGTCTGAAAACCACAGATATTCAGCCCCCCATGCATCCCCCGCCCTGCACCAAGTAGGTTGCGGTATGCCGCTCACCATTTGAGTCTTCATAAACCATCTCAACAGGCACGATGCCGCATGCGGAGGAGGTATCAGTGATGCTGATGGTTTTAGCAACGTCCAATGGAACTCCTGTACGTGCAGTCTCGGTACCCTCGGCAGCAAACGAAGAGCCAGCAGCGACCATTAAGAACAAGGCGATCAAGGTTTTCATCATGTTTTCCAGGCAGTGGTTGGTGTGATTACGCGGAGCGTTCGCGGAGCAATTGACGGGCGGAGTCAGCCATGACGGGTAAAGAGCCGGCTAGCATCAGTACGTCTTTGAGCACCAGGCGCCCGGCACCCGACAGATAAGGAAAGCCATGTTGGGCATCACCGAGAGCGCCCACCCAGGCTTCAGGTGTGGTAATCAAAAAGCTAAGCGTTACCAGCGGTGTACCGAAGGCCAGGGCTCCACCCAACAGGCCAGTACGTCGCGAAATCGAATTCGAGAGCACGAGCAGGCCGATCAGGATTTCGACGATTCCGAGGCCGGTCGAAAAACCGTACGTGTTGTTAGCTGTTTGCCAAACGCGCTTCTCTGCGTTCAATTCACCTTCATGCGTGAGGTGCGCTTTGTATTCTTCGGGGTGCTCGTAGAAGAAAGACATGAATGGGCTATTGGCAACAAAAGGTGTGATGCTGTCAGCTTCATATGGAACGAATTTCAGCGCTCCGATCCACAGGAAAACGATAGCGATAGCCAATCGCATGAGTGACGTTCCGACGGTATCGACTTTGCTGATAAACCGGAGCCCAGCAGTAAAAGATGTGAGCATGAGACTTCTCCAAATGTTTGAATGTGGAGGTAGTCTGACGTGGGCCTGAAAGCCGTTTTTGTGCGTCTTGCTCAATTTATTGTTTGATAGTCTCAACATATTGCTGAAGATCTTGCAGGTGTAAAAAAGCCTCGATACCTTGCAGTACCGAGGCCAAGCGCGTGCGGGTGAGTGACCTATTTCTTCAGCGAGTCATACGCCTCCAACGTACGCAACGAATAGATGTAAGCAGCGCCGGCGTTGAGAGAGATTGCGGTTGCCAATGCGGCCGCTACCTCCTCGCGGCTTGCTCCAGCTTTGATTGCTGCGTCCGCATGGGCGGCGATGCACCCGTCACAGCGGGTGGTGACAGCAACAGCAATCGCAATCAACTCGCGGGTCTTAGCATCCAGCACATCGTTCTCGGCGGCGGCCTCACCAAGAGCCATGTAAGCCTTCACCATTTTAGGGTTGCTCTTTCCGAGCGCGCCGAAGGCCTTCTGGATGGTGGGTAGCAATTCGGACCAGTTGTTGAACATCGCATGACTCCTGAGCAAGTTGGTGTAGTGTTTCGACAGGCTCAGTTTTCCCCTGCGGCGTGATGTCAGTTTGTCCAATCCGCTCAATTTTTTATGCGAAGCTCTCAAATGAATTCGATCGATAAGCTCATCAGCCTAGCTAACGTCCGAGGTAGCTTGGATCTCCGATGTCAGTTCCAGGGAGATTGGGCGCGAGATCATGAGCAAGAAGTCTTAGGGAAAGCGCCGTATCACATCGTGCTGGAAGGAGAGTGTCGAGTTGAATTCCCGGACGGCCAACGCCTGCCCATGCGAACAGGAGACATATTACTTCTGCCTCGCGGTGCACCACACATGATGCATAGCATTGGGAAAACGGTAGAGCCCAGCACGCCAAGGTTGGTTTCCAATACGACACTGCCGCTATATCGTATTGGGGGTGTGACTACTGATCTAGACATGCTTTGCGGAGGCTTTCACTACAATCGAACGTCGATGTTATTCGCCGCCCTTCCCGAGCATCTTGTAATTCCAAGCGCAGCCCTCCCTGCAAGTGCGCCCCTGCCGGCACTGGTAGAAATGCTGCGAGGTGAAGCGGATAGCGATCAAGTCGGCGCACATTTTTTACTCGACGCTCTGTCCCAAGCGCTGTTTACATTCATCCTGCGCGCTCACATCGCGAAGCACGATCAACACACTGGCACACTGGCCTTGCTGTCTGATAAGAGGCTGGGCCGCGCTTGGCAGTCCATGCTGGCTGATCCGGCGCACGAGTGGACCGTTGACGGTCTCGCTGAAACCGCAAGCATGTCTCGCGCAACGTTCATGCGAGCCTTCGTACGGGTAGCTGGAGTTTCACCTTGGGTATTATTGACCCAAGTTCGAATGGAGTTAGCGTTCAACCTGCTAAGCCACTCACATTTGGGTTTAAGCGACATTGCTTCCCAAGTCGGGTATCAATCCCAAGCGGCTTTCAGCAAAAAATTCAAGGAAATTTACGGTGAAGCACCAGGGAGGGTGAGGCGCGGAATGTAACACTCCGACATTTCCGTATGCCGGAGGATGAAGACGATCAATCAGCCTCGTGCGGCTCGGGATACGGCAAAGCTATCCTCCAACATTCGAAAGCTAGTAATCAACCCGTCACCTATCTCAAGCACCAGTACAAATGAAGTTTCAATACGTTTGCCCGTGGCTTTTACGACTGACGCAAGGTCACCGAGTATCAATGCACGATTTTCATTCGCAAGGATATCGTGAACGTTGAGGCTCTCGCTTGTGAGCAGCGCTGTAGTATCTCTGACGAAGCCAATAATGGCCTCTCGGCCCGTTTTTTTACCAAGCCACGGCAGTGCTCCTTCATCGCCAGCAATCTCCCAACGCGCATCCTCGGCAAATAGAAGCGCGAGTGCCTGAGAATCTCCAGCACCCAGTTTTTGCAAGAAGTTCTGCGCGAATCCTAAATTGTTTTGCCCAATCATGATCATCAGTCTCTGGTCGTTTTGAGAAACTGATTGTCGAGTAACGCGTAGTCGCTTTCTAGTACGTACCAGTTGGTAAGTACCCTAGGCGCCGCTGTAAACCCTGTTCCCTCTGACGACCGTCGCGCGCGCATCGATTAAGGGCTGGATTTCACATCGCAGTTACTCAGGAAGACTTGCTACCCGAATGGTATCTCTTCGGTCTGAGAGGCTTCGCTCTGAACAGCTTCAAAGCTGGGCAAGACACTAAAGGTTTTGCAGAAAGGGTTCTGCATCGCAAGCGCTTGTGACAAAAGGCCATAGAACCGCTGTCCAGCGATGGCCGCCTATATGTTTACGAGATGAGAGACTCGCCATTTTGGTATGCGGCCCCCCTCGTTGGCGTCAATTCATCGTCCTTAAATCATCGCTCGTAGAGAATCGACGCCGACTATTACAGCCGATGAAACGCATGATTGTAGAAAATGGTAATTCCGTGAAATTGGATGAACGCGGAAGATAGCCCAAACATTAGAGCTAAATCTCTTATCGGCAGATTCCAAACCTTTGTCGTCCGCGTAGCAATTTTTTTGCTCGTCATGCCGCGCTTGCGAGACACATTCATCTGATAGCGCAGTGATTTTTTTATAGAGACCTCAGCGCCAAAACTTTTTTCGGAGACACTTTGGACTTCATGCTCTATCTAGTATTGGGATCATTTGCCGGAGTGCTGGCAGGTCTCTTCGGTGTGGGCGGCGGGATCATCATTGTGCCTGTGCTCGTATACAGTTTCACTATTCAAGGATTCGACGGCTCAGTGCTAACCCACTTAGCCGTGGGCACTTCATTAGCCACCATACTTTTTACCTCGATCCAGTCAGTGCGAGCCCACCATCGTGTAGGTGCTGTGCAGTGGAAAGTTTTTATTTCAATGACGATTGGAATCATGGTCGGCGCCCCGTTGGGATCAGTTACAGCAGATTTTATCGATGGTCCGAATCTGCAAAAAATAATCGGCGTTTTCGCCCTCGTGGTTGCAATGAAAATGGCTTTGGATTTCACGCCGAAAACGAGCCGCGGCCTACCTGGCAAAACGGGGTTAGGATTGGCTGGCTCAGTGATTGGCTGGGCTTCGGCGATATTTGGTATCGGGGGCGGCTCCATGACAGTGCCGTTTCTGACCTGGCATGGTCTGACTGTGCAGCAAGCGGTTGCTACAGCGTCTGCCACGGGGTTTCCAACAGCGGTAATCGGCGCATTGAGCTTTATGATCCTCGGTTGGCACGACGCAGCATTGCCCCAAAACAGCCTCGGTTTTATTTACCTGCCTGCGTTGATTGGCATTTCTCTCACCAGCATGGCTTCTGCTCAATTTGGCGCGAAACTAGCGCATAAACTACCTTCAAAAACCCTCAAGCGGCTCTTTGCGCTTCTGTTAGCAGTGGTAGGCACCAGCTTTCTGATATGAGCGCAAATGATCTGATCAATCCACATTCAGTACCGGCTCTGTCCAACCCACTGCCCCTTGGAGAACTTCGCGCGGAAAGCAGCTAGTCCGACTTCCGCTGATGTTGCCATCCCCGCTTTAAACGGGCCAGCTGACTAAGATAGCAAGATCAATTACCTCAACAATCCTGAATGCCTCGTCACTTTTAATCACCATGTCATAGCCTTTTAGAAACTCCTGAAACGGCTCACGGGTATCCCATCCGGTCATCGATCATTGGCTTCGCGAACTCCAGCGATCGAAGCAATAGCGTTCATATTCTGCGTACCCCACTCGCACACGGGTTGCAGAGCACGTCCCAAGTCGACTCCAAAGGCTTCAAGCTCATATTCAACGTGAGGAGGCACGGTTCGAAAGTCGATGCGACGCACAAGACGATCGCGAGTCATCTCCTTCAACTGCTGGCTTAGCACCTTCTCACTCACGCCCCCGACGAGTCGCCTCAACTCGCCAAATCGTCGGGGTTTGCCGCTCAGATAAAACAAAATCAGCAATTTCCACTTTCCGCCTACGAGATTGAGCACCGCTTCTAACCCGCAACCAAATGGAGCCTGTGTCATGCACTGTCCCCTGATGTTCTCTGATCAATTTAAGTACTGAGATGACGCGTCTGACGCCCCCATTTCTCCTTAGGAATTACGTACCAGCAGCTTCAAAACTCGAATATTCACAAGATTATGATCATTCTGCTGAGCACCTTCCACGAGCTGTAATGCGATAAGACGTCTCCCCCGACGACATAATGTCATCTCGAACATCTCCATCAATCCTTCGTAACGCCCCCAGCCGCGGGCTTTGCCCACTACCCTCGTAGACAGAGCGTTCCAGACCTCTGACCGGTTTTGGAAGAAAACTATGAGCATGCCTATGCTCGGTCCAACCCAGCATCCTGCGACGCCGTTAAGCTTCACTAAAAATGAGGCCCCCCCATAAATACTTACGAGCGGCCGACCTTCTCAGGTGTTCAATTCAAGTGCCGCTGCTACGCTTTTTCTACACACAACAATAAACGGCATCCGCGCTGAAATTTCTGAAACACGCGCACCTCAGTTTAAGTCGATCGCGGCGACATAGGAGCTTTTATGAAAAAAACTACCGTGCCAGCTGCGATCATTCTCGGCGGCCTGTCAATCGGGGCGAACGCCGAGGAGCCCAAAGCACATGGATTTCTCGAAGACAGCCAGGCAGTTGTCAGTTCCCGAACGATGTACTACTCGAATGACAACCACGATGGTGGGCTTGATCAACGCGAAGCGGCGACTGCAATCAAGTTCGCGTTCACCTCAGGTTTCACCCAAGGTACGGTTGGCTTTGGTCTAGACATAGCATCGCTGGTTGCGGTGCATCTAGATGGCGGGAAAGGCCATCACCCTGACGCTAACACGTTTTATCCCAGTGACTCCGACGGCTCCGCGGTCCACTCGTGGAGCAGAGCAGGCGGCACTCTTAAGGCGCGAGTCTCCAAAACTGAGCTTGGCATCGGCAATATTTTTACGCCAAATCTCCCAATACTGGTCGCCACAGATTCCCGGCTCGTCTACCAGAACTTTGGAGGGGGGGCGGTTGCAGGAGCTGAGTGCAACACGGTTATTGAATCGAAGTGGGAGTATCGTGCCGCATCGCAATGGCCTTTTGCATCACCTCACTCATCACTTCGATCGGACATTTGAAATCGAAGCGTT
>NZ_JADEVO010000069.1 GCF_017114825.1 Pseudomonas gregormendelii
CGCAGCATTTGTGTACGGCAGATATCTCTGTGGGAGCCGGGCTTGCCCGCGATGGCGTCTGCGGATTCGACATTGATGTGGCAGGGAGATTGCCATCGCGGGCAAGTCGAATCGTCGCACCGCCGCTCCCACAGGGTTTTTGTGGTGGGCGCAGCATTTGTGTACGGCAGATATCTCTGTGGGAGCCGGGCTTGCCCGCGATGGCGTCTGCAGATTCGATATTGATGTGGCAGGGGGAAGACAGTTGCTCCCACCCTGGACGCTCTTCAGTTCATGAACATTGTTGACCCGCGTTTTCTTCTTTCAGCACATCAAACAACGCCTGCGCCGCCGCCGACAACTCCACCCCAGGCTTGGTCAACACCCCGATCGCCCGCTCAATCACCGGGTCATGCAGGGTCAGGCAATGCGCACCCAGTTCGCGCATCTGCCCGGCGCACAATGCCGGGACCGCGCTGACGCCCAGCCCGCTTGCGACCATACGCCCCACCGTTGCCAGCTGATGGCTTTCAAACTCCACCGGCAATTTCATACCACGCGCCTGAAGGTGCTCCTCGAGCATCACCCGTACGGTGGACGGGCGCTGCAGGGTGATGAACGGTTCCTGCAGCAGGGTCTTCCAGGCGATATCGTCAAGCCGGGCCAGCGGTGAATCCAGGGGCACCACCGCGACGAAGCGATCCATGTACAGCGGTGTGAAGGCCAGCGACGAGCTGGTGGTTGGCTCAAACGCCACACCCAGCTCGACCTGTCGATCCCGCACCATTTCCAGCACCTGCTCGTTGATCACGTCATTTACCGTGACATTGACCTTGGGGTAACGCGCACGAAATGTCTTGAGGATCGGTGGCAGCAGGTTGCCGGCAAACGAGGGCATCGCGGCCAGCGTGACTCGCCCGCGTTGCAGGGTGAAGCGCTGGCGCAAATCGTCCTCGGCGTTGTCCCAGTCGGCGATCAGGCGCCGCGCCAGGGGCACCAGAGCCTCACCTTCGGCGGTCAGTGCGACGTTGCGGGTGTTGCGCGCAAACAAGCGCCCACCCAGGCCTTCTTCCAGCGCCTTGATGGTCAGGCTCAGCGCTGATTGCGACAGGTGCAGGCGCTCGCAGGCCACGGCGAAACTCAGACTCTGGGCGACGGCGAGGAAGGCGCGGATCTGTTTGACGGTCATGTCGCTTGGCTCCTGGAATCTCGAGACTGTGAGCTGCAAGCTTGTGGGTGCATGGCCTGCGTGCAATGGCGCCCTCGGAATGACTATCGCGAGCAAGCTTTGCTCCCACAGCGCAGAGTGGCCTTGGTCAGTGTGGGTGCCTGGCCTGCCTGCGATGGCGCCCTTGGAATGGCTATCGCGAGCAAGTTTTGCTCCCTCAGTGCAGAGTGGCCTTGGCAAATGGAAAACTCTATTAGTGAGTTTTATCTATTAATACTTGCTAAAAATCAACTTAACAAATCAATCTTGCGGCGAGACACTTCAGTCATTCGGCTAGCCAGCCGCCCATAAAGAATAAAAGAGGTGCATATGGCAGGTTTCGACAAGCGTGTGAGTTCCTACGAGGAAGCGCTGGCAGGTCTCGAAGACGGCATGACCGTCATCGCCGGCGGCTTCGGTCTGTGCGGGATTCCGGAAAACCTGATCGCCGAGATCAAGCGCAAAGGCACACGCGACCTCACTGTGGTGTCCAACAACTGTGGCGTCGACGGCTTTGGCCTGGGCGTGCTGCTGGAAGACCGGCAGATCAGCAAAGTAGTGGCCTCGTACGTCGGTGAGAACAAACTGTTCGAAGACCAACTGCTCAAAGGCGAAATCGAAGTCGTCCTGACGCCCCAGGGTACCCTCGCGGAAAAAATGCGCGCTGGCGGCGCTGGCATTCCAGCCTTTTTTACCGCCACCGGCGTCGGCACACCGGTTGCCGACGGCAAGGAAGTGCGCGAATTCCACGGTCGCCAGTACCTGATGGAAGAGTCCATTACCGGTGACTTCGCCATCGTCAAAGGCTGGAAAGCCGACCACTTCGGCAACGTGATCTATCGCCACACCGCGCAGAACTTCAACCCGCTGGCGGCCACTGCCGGCAAGATCACCGTGGTCGAAGTCGAAGAAATCGTCGAGCCCGGCGAGCTCGACCCGGCGCAGATCCATACCCCTGGCATCTACGTGGACCGGGTCATTTGCGGCACGTTCGAGAAGCGCATCGAACAGCGCACCGTGCGTAAGTGATCACCTGCCCCCGGCCCGAATTGAAGGAATAACAACAATGGCACTTTCCCGCGAACAAATGGCTCAACGCGTCGCCCGCGAAATGCAGGACGGCTTTTACGTGAACCTGGGCATCGGCATCCCGACCCTGGTCGCCAACTACATCCCCGAAGGCATGGAAGTCATGCTGCAGTCGGAAAACGGCCTGCTCGGCATGGGTCCGTTCCCGACCGAAGAAACCATCGATGCCGACATGATCAACGCCGGCAAGCAAGCCGTGACCGCGCGCATCGGCGCGTCGATCTTTTCCTCGGCCGAGTCCTTCGCGATGATTCGCGGTGGGCATGTCGACCTGACCGTGCTGGGTGCCTTCGAAGTCGACGTGCAAGGCAACATCGCCTCGTGGATGATCCCCGGCAAGCTGGTCAAGGGCATGGGCGGCGCCATGGATCTGGTGGCCGGTGCAGACAACATCATCGTCATCATGACCCACGCCTCGAAGGACGGTGAGTCCAAGCTCCTGGCAAAATGCAGTCTGCCGCTGACCGGCGCCGGTTGCATCAAGCGCGTGCTGACCGACCTGGCTTATCTTGAAATCGAAAACGGCGCGTTCATTCTCAAGGAGCGCGCACCGGGTGTCAGCGTCGAGGAAATCGTCGCCAAGACCGCGGGTAAACTGATCGTGCCTGATCACGTTCCGGAAATGCAGTTCGCTGCGCAGTGAGGAATAATTCCATGCAAGACGTTGTAATTGTAGCCGCCACCCGTACCGCCATTGGCAGCTTCCAGGGTGCGTTGGCCAATGTGTCCGCCGTGGACCTGGGCGCCGCAGTGATCCGTCAGTTGCTGGCGCAGACCGGGCTCGACCCGGCGCAAGTGGATGAAGTGATCATGGGCCAGGTGCTGACCGCCGGCGCCGGGCAGAACCCAGCGCGCCAGTCCGCCATCAAGGCCGGCCTGCCGTTTACCGTGCCAGCCATGACCCTGAACAAGGTCTGCGGTTCGGGCCTCAAGGCCCTGCACCTGGCCACCCAGGCGATTCGCTGCGGCGACGCCGAGGTGATGATCGCCGGCGGCCAGGAGAACATGAGCCTGTCCAACTACGTCATGCCCGGCGCCCGTACCGGCCTGCGCATGGGCCACGCGCAAATCGTCGACACCATGATCAGCGACGGCCTGTGGGACGCGTTCAACGACTACCACATGGGCATCACCGCCGAGAACCTGGTTGAGCAGTACAACCTGACCCGCGAGCAACAGGATGCCTTCGCCGCGGCCTCGCAACAGAAAGCCTCGGCCGCCATTGAAGGCGGACGTTTTGTCGATGAAATCACGCCGATCCTGATTCCCCAGCGCAAGGGTGAACCGCTGTCGTTCGCCACCGACGAGCAGCCGCGAGCCGACACCAGCGCCGCCGCCCTGGGCAAACTGCGCCCGGCGTTCAAAAAAGACGGTTCGGTGACCGCCGGTAATGCTTCGTCGCTCAACGATGGCGCCGCGGCCGTAATGCTTATGAGCGCGGCAAAAGCCAAAGCCCTGGGGCTGCCCGTGCTGGCAAAAATTGCTGCCTATGCCAATGCGGGCGTTGATCCGGCGATCATGGGCATCGGCCCGGTCTCGGCCACTCGCCGCTGCCTGGACAAGGCCGGCTGGTCGATCGGTCAGCTTGACCTGATCGAAGCCAACGAAGCCTTCGCCGCGCAATCCCTGGCGGTGGCCAAGGACCTGGGCTGGGACATGAACAAGGTCAACGTCAATGGCGGCGCCATCGCCCTCGGCCACCCGATTGGCGCATCGGGCTGCCGGGTGCTGGTGACCTTGCTGCATGAAATGATCAAGCGTGACGCCAAGAAAGGCCTCGCCACCTTGTGCATCGGTGGCGGCCAGGGCGTGGCGCTGGCCATCGAGCGGGCGTAAAGCGTTCAACAGGCGGCGCGGGGACCCACGAAGAACCGCGCAGCCTGGCAACACCCCCGGTGTGACAGTTGTCGCACCGGGCTCCACGCATCAGCAAAACGATCCCCTGCTCCACATCAACAAAACGATCCCCGTGCTCTACACATCAATAAAACATCCCCCTGCGGCAGCTCCTACCGGGATTTGGCTACGCCCATCAATTGCTCGCGCAACTGCGGATTGCGTGTTCGCGGGTCCAGCCAGATATCAAAAAACGCCCGGGCGAATGCCGGGTCGTTCACCTCGTGCTGCAAGCGCTGCCCGACATAAAACCGTGCCCCCTGCCCCGGCAGATACACCCCGGTGATCCGCGTTCCGGCCTGCACATCGACAAATGCCTGTTGCATCTGCTTCTGCCATGCCTCCAGTTGCGCGGCACTCACCGACTCGCCTGACAGGCGCCTGATTTCATCGACGCTGGCCTGAACCAGGTCGTCCCGGGAAATCTTGCGCTGGTAAATGAGTTCAAGGGCGAACGGCTGGTCGCTCGCCAAAGGCTTGGCTGCACTCCACAGGCGGGCGTTATAGACATCAAAACCAAACCAGCGAAATTCGCCGGCACCAATGATCCGCGCCCCAGGCAAAGCCTCCTGCCAGTTGGCCAGCGCATGACCGGCCAACAAGGCCAGCAGCCACAAGCTATGACGCAGAATGGATCGGGAGCGATTCATGATGGGCTCGATTCAGCGCAGAGGATGCCCAAAATTTATACGCCAAAACCCAAACTGTACAAGCTTTGAATGTTGTATACAAAAACCGCAAAGCTATACAACAATCCGTCCGGCGCATGCTAACGTGGCAGTCTCACACAGGATGGAGACGCGTGCGTGCTATTGCTCAAACTGCTGGTCATTCCCGGATTTCTGCTACTCATCTCCCTGGCGGGCAAACGCTGGGGCCCCAGCGTAGCTGGGTGGCTGTCAGGACTGCCAGTGGTGGTCGGGCCGATTCTGTTCTTCCTGGCCATCGAACAAGGCGAAGCATTCGCCGCCCGCTCGGCCACCGCCGCGTTATCGGCCATGTTCGCGATGATCGCCTTTTGCGTCACCTATGCCCAGGTCGCACAGCGCAGCAACTGGCCGACCGCGCTGAGTCTTTCGTTAGCCGTGTGGGCCATGTTGGCGGTGGTGTTATCGTCGATCCCCGCGTCCCTGGTGTTTTCCACAATCGCCGCTGCGAGCGCGTTGCTGGCGGCGCCTTATCTGTTTCCGTCGGTGCAGCCCGTGATCTCAGGCACCGCCCCCAAGTCTGACAGACTGCTATGGCGCATGGTCGCCGGTGCCCTGCTGACACTGGCGGTCACCTTGTTGGCAAGTACCGTGGGCGAGCGCTGGAGCGGCCTGCTGGCGGTGTTCCCGGTGCTCGGCAGCGTAATGGCCGTGTTCTCCCAGCAAACCCGTGGGCCGGCGTTCACGGCTGCGTTGCTGCGCGCCACGGCGACTGGCATGTATTCGTTTGCCGCCTTTTGCCTGGTCCTGGCCCTGGCCTTGCCGACAATGGGCCTCAGCGCATTTGCCCTCGGCGTCGCGGTCTCGGTGGCCATGCTCGGTGTGACCCGGCGCCTGCTGGCAAAACCTGCGGTCAGCGTGCGCGCCCAGGCTTGCGACGAGTGACTGGCCGAGCACCGGTACTGGAGTGACTTGCACGTGGCATGGGATGATCGCGTCTGAACCGATCGCGGCTGACGCGCGACAACCCCTGGAGATCCCGAATGTCATTGTTGAGCAACAAAGCCGTTGTCCTGTTGCTGGCCGTCGCTGCCAGCCTGGGGGCCCTGAATGCTCAGGCGGCCAAGGCCACCAGCAGTTCCGCATCGTCGCAGAAGGTGTCGATGCTGGGCGGCAAGTTCATCTTTACCCTGCCCAAAGGCTTCGTCGCCACGCCATTGCCGGCCAGCTCATCGGGCGCCAGCGGGACCATGTACGCCAACGAAACCACCAAGACCGTGGTGATCGCCGCAGAAAACACCCTGCCCGAGGGTCTCAAGGTCAAGGACAATGACGGCGCCTTTCTCGACGGCACTGCGGCGGACTTTGACGCGGCGCAGCGCAAGGCCCTCCCCGACTACAACAAGTTGAGCGAGAAAAGCCTGACCCTCAAAAGCACTGGTCTGGGTGTGCGCCAGGTCGACAGCACGGCCACCCAGGGTGGTGGGCAAACCCTCAACACCACGCTGATGGCGGCCTCTGGCAACCACATGGCGGTGGTCCGGGTGATTTCCCGGCCCGGCGACATGGCGGCGCATGAAACCCTGATCAAGCGGATGCTCAGCGGTAAATAAACCTAAGGGTTTAGGCTTTGCAGCCAGGCGTTCAAGTCCTGCATTTCGGCTGCGCTGATGCTGTGACCCACCCCCGGATAGGCATGAAATTGGGGCTTGAGCGACAGGCTTTGCAGAAGGCTGTTGGCGTCTGTGCCATCGACGTAAGGCAGGCGTTTGTCTGCGGTGCCATGGCCGATGAAGATCGCCAGCTGCTGGCGTTTTTCATCGGGTTTGAGCTCGGCCTTGAGCACCGGCAGGATACGCCCGCTCAGCGCTGCAATGCCTCCCAGCGCCTGCGGATGACGCAGCGCCACCTCGTAGGACATGATCGCACCCTGGCTGAAGCCCACGAGGAACACCTTGTTCGGTGCGGTGCGGTATTTGCTGGCGGCTTGGGTGATGAAGTCCAGCAAAACCTGGCTGCTGTTTTTCAGGTCATCGGTTTCGCCGTTGTAGGCACCCTGGCCTTTTTGGCGGAACCACTGGTACCTGCCTTCTTCCATCACCATCGGCGCGCGTACCGACAGGTAGTTGTACTGCTCGGGCAATTGATCCTTGATGCCGAACAGGTCCTCTTCGTTACTGCCATAGCCGTGGAGGAAAATCACCAGGGGCAGATTGCGCGAATCGGCGTGGGTCTGCTCCAGGTATTGGAGCGGCAGATCGGCTTGCAGCGGGGTTTGGGCATGGACGGCGGTGGACGCCAGGAGTGTCAGCAGAGCGAAAAACTTCAACATAAACCTTCCTTCACAGGAGCTCGTTTTCTAGACGACGATTTTAATAAGAAAGAAAAAATCATTAATCTCAAATAGGTAGAAAACAATTTGACACTCAACCTTGGAATGACTTGATGAGCAGTACTCTGAACCCGCTCTGCCAAACACACAAGCACGGGGTGACGCAAGATATCGGCTACCCGTTAGTCAAAATTATGAAAGGAGCTTTCGACTCTCGCGGCAATGATGCTCGTGAATCTCTGCTCTCGTAATTGCTGGTTGGCTTTGACAGGAGCAGTACTCACCAATGGTGGGCGGTCGATCCTGGGGTCGGGCGCGGTGTGCTCACCACACGCCGAAAGAAGCAAGCACAGAGCAATTGGGGTCAGGGTAAGGCGAGCGTATGTAGACTTCTCAAAACGGCAAATCAGGCATCACTGCCTTGCCTACGGAGTTTGCCGAAGGTTTGAACTGTGCAGTGGGCGGTCGAGTGCCCACTCAGTCTGTCGATCCTGAAGCGGGATTCTACCCAAGCAGGTTGTGCCAATAAAAGACTTGAAGAAGATGCATTGATTCTTTGTCTTCGCGCTGGGAGCCGCCAAGGAAGCGCTGACGTCCGTTACGCATTGATCCCGTTTCCGTTGGGATTGCAGGGACAACAGCAAATCTCGAAATCATCTTCACGCCCTCTCCAAGCAACTCATCACCATTAGCGGCTATGAGCCACTCTCGCAAGCGAGCGCAGTCAGGTTCCGATGAGAAGCACGACCGGACATGAGTCGATTGGATGGATCGCAGGAAATGTTCACCGTCGCTTTTAAGCATAAGAGCCGGAGTTCTCGCTAGCCACTCCCAGCTCCCTCATCAGGCTACGCAGCTTTCACGAGCCGATCTGCTAGCTATGTTGGTGCATTCTCTAAACCAGCTTGCGACAGGCTGCAAGGCCTTCACTCAGCGAAACGAGAAAATACCTATACAAAATGAAATTCTTGTATAGGTTCTCAGTAATGTATGTCACTCTGCCACCAGTCGGTTAGCATCCTCTGCTGCGCTAGTGCCTAGCCAGGCTGTCGTAACTTTCAAATGGGCGGTAGCGGTACACCAGTAGCCCTGACACGGATAGCAAAATGGAAGCACCAAGTCCTGCCCTTACAGGGTCTATCTATGAGCACCGCCCATGAAAAACTCAATCTCACTAGCCTCGCGCATAGGCCTTGGCTTCGCCGTAATTGTATCGTTGCTTATCCTAATCACCGCCGTGGGCATTCAACGGGTAGGCTTTATCCACTCCACCCTGGAACACGTGAGCGAAAATGCGGCGAAAATTCAACGCTACGCTATTAACTTTCGGGGGAGCGTGCACAACCGAGCTATTGCCATTCGGGACGCAGTATTAGTGGATAGTGATCAAGACTTAGCCGTCCATCTCAACGAAGTTACCAATCTAGAACAGGCCTACTCCGATTCAGCAACACCAATGGATCAGCTATTCGCAACTGCTGGTGTAACATCGCAGGAGCAACAGCTGCTAAGAGCGATTAAAGATATCGAAACGCAAACGCTCGCTTCCACTAAATCGGTAATCGCCCTGCGCCGCGCCGGAGATATCTCTGGAGCACAAGCTTTGCTGCTGCGCCAGACCTCAGGTGAATACAGCGAGTGGTTGAAACGCGTGAACGCACTGATTGACTACGAAGAAGCCTCGATCAAGAGCCAACTCACTGCTGTACAGGCCACTGCCAGTGAGTTTAGAGGACTGATGCTCATGGCAACCGGCATAGCACTGCTGCTGAGCATCATCCTGGCAATCTCTATCATCCGCTTCGTCAAGTCCACGCTGGGCGCTGAGCCGACTCAGGTTGCGCAGGCTATCCAACGGTTGGCCGCAGGCGATTTGCAACAAGTGATCGTTACCGATTATCCGAACAGCGTGATGGGCGTTCTGAAAACTGCTCTTAGCCGTTTGGCTGATACCATTAGTGAAGTACGTATAGCGGCCCAAGAGGTCAACAATTCATCTCGGCAACTGTTGACCACATCGTCCACCAATAACAATCAAATCAGCCTGCAGACCCGTGAAGCCGAGCAGGTGGCAACTGCAATTACGCAAATGGCGGCAACGGTCAATGAAGTTTCAGGCTATGCCTCTCAAGCAGCGGACGCGACGCGTCTAGCCGATGCTGAAGTTGTAAGCGGAAATCGCGTCGTTGCGGACACCACTCTCGCTATTGAACAATTGGCGGACACACTGGTTGAAACCACCAATACCGTAGAGCAGGTGTCCAAGCGCAGCGAAGAGATTGAAATAGTGATCGAGGTAATCAATTCAATTGCCACGCAAACTAACCTATTGGCGCTTAACGCTGCCATCGAAGCGGCCCGAGCAGGTGAGCATGGCCGAGGGTTTGCGGTTGTGGCCGATGAGGTGCGCTCTCTAGCTAATCGAACTCAGGAGTCGACGCGGGAAATTCGCGAAATGATCGGTACCCTGCAGAGCGGAACTGAAACTGCTGCACAAACCATGCGTAATAGTTGCGAACTGGTAAGCCACACCGTTTCGCAAACCCGCAATGCCCAGGCGGCGCTAGGTAAAATTAGCCAGCAAGTCGGCGCCATAAACCACATGAATGCACAAATCGCCAGCGCATCTGTCCAGCAAAGCGTGGTGGCCGAAGACGTTGCGCAAAATATCACGCGCATCCATACCTCAACGGTGCAATCGGCAACTGGCTCTCGAGAAGTTGCGACGGCCAGTCAGGAGTTAGCGCAGCTAGCTGATCGCCTTACCCAGAAGGTCGCATTTTTTAGGGTGACTTAAACGCTACCAATTCCCCACAACAGCGCACTTCCCTGATCACATCGCCGCATGCTGCTAGAGAAGACCAGTGGTAGGTGGTTTCAAATGCACAGCTATTCAGGTTTTTCGTATCTGGTCGATACGCTGCACAGAGCACGCATTTTGCGGGCTGCCTATTGATGCCATGTCGAATCAAATTTGATGGTGGCATTTGGCTTCAGCTGAGCAATTATCGGCACCTACTTATCTCTCCGGCAAGGACTGCCCACTAAAATCGCTTTTGCTTGGAATCGGTATGGCCAGGATTTGCTCGCTTCTTTCGCTAGTTACAGCTTTGGTATGTGCTGATGTTTGGGCTGGTATAGCCAAGCTTGAGGTCGAAATAAACGAGCAAAACGGCAATCCGCTGTCCGACGCGGTGCTCACTCTTCAAGGGCCAATTGGCCAGCCCTCAGCTCATCGAAACGCCGATATGGATCAGCGCTCTCAACAGTTCGCCCCGCATGTGCTGGCAGTGCATACCGGTACGCCTATCAAGTTCCCAAACAGCGACAACATCCGCCATCAGGTCTACTCGTTCTCGCCGGCAAAACGCTTCGAGCTACGTCTTTACGAAGGCACACCGTCCGACCCAGTCCTGTTCGACAAGACTGGTGTTGTGGTGTGCGGATTCCACGCCATCCGGACACTCAGCCCACCAACATCCGGACACTCATTCCACGCTCATTCGGACAGGCAGTCGGAGCGCAGCGACGCAGGTTTGCATTGTTAGTCTGAAGTCTCTGTCGCCG
>NZ_JADEVO010000007.1 GCF_017114825.1 Pseudomonas gregormendelii
ACGGCCTGGCGTCGTCAGTGTGGACCGCCGACGTCGGCCGCGCGCATCGGTTGTCGGCGCGCCTGCAATACGGCTGCACCTGGGTCAATACGCACTTCATGCTCGTCAGCGAAATGCCCCATGGCGGTCAGAAATTGTCCGGCTATGGCAAAGACATGTCGATGTATGGGCTGGAGGACTACACCGTGGTGCGGCATGTGATGTTCAAGCACTAAAAAAGCATCGCTGGCAAGCCAGCTCCCACAAGGGTTGGGACTTACCCAACCCTGTGGTCAACCACAAATCCTGTGGGAGCTGGCTTGCCAGCGATGGCGCCCTCAAGGCCCCAGTGTTCTCTGCCCATTCCCGATCCCCTTCGCAACATCTACCCCCCAATCCAGCGCCGCTTCCATGTCCAGTAAATGCGGTCGTGGATCGTGGTCCTCGGAAACCGGTACCCCGTCCGGACGATAAACATCTTTAACGAACCGTCGCGCAAAATTTCCGCCTTCACCACAATCGAGCATCCATTCGACAGCGTTCCCTTGTGTTCCAAATGGCGCTCAGTCATCACGGTAATCCTCCGGTCGTTGGGTTCGGGTCAGTACTCATCTTAGCTCACGCCAGCGCACCAAAATGATTCGTCAAAATGCCCGAAAACCCCGGCCTGACAGCGGCGCATTGCCACCTATACTGGAAACCACCGCCCCTTCGGGGTCTGCACGTCCAACAATAAAAAGCAGAGGTGGAACATGGTCTGGCAGCAAATCTACGATCCGTTCAACAACCCGGTCATTTCCACCCTCATGGCAGCCGTGCCAGTGGTGGTGATGCTGGCGGCCCTGGCGTTCTTCCATATCAAGGCGCACCTGGCGGCCCTGCTAGCCCTGGGCTCAGCCCTGATCATCGCGATCTTCGCGTTTGGCATGCCGGCCGACATGGCAGGCTCCGCGGCCCTGTATGGCGCCGCCAACGGTTTGTTGCCGATTGGCTGGATCGTACTCAACATCATTTTCCTGCACCGCCTGACCACCGAAAATGGCTCGTTCAAGGTGCTGCAAGACTCACTGGCGCGGATCACTGACGATCGTCGCCTGCAACTGCTGTTGATCGCCTTCTGTTTTGGCGCCTTTTTTGAAGGCGCCGCAGGTTTCGGCACACCGGTGGCAGTGACCGGGGCGATTCTGATCGGTCTGGGGTTCTCGCCACTGGCCGCGTCCGGCCTGGCGCTGATTGCCAACACCGCGCCCGTGGCGTTTGGCGCACTGGGCACGCCGATCATCACGCTCGCCAAGGTCACGGGCCTGGATGAAATGGAGCTGTCGATGATGGTCGGTCGGCAACTGCCGTTCTTCTCGGTGATCGTGCCGTTCTGGCTGATCTGGGCGTTTGCCGGGTGGCGCAAGATGCTGGAAATCTGGCCGGCGATCCTGGTCGCCGGGGTCAGCTTCGCCGTGCCGCAGTTCCTGGTGTCCAACTACCATGGCCCGATGCTGGTGGACGTGATCGCTGCGCTGATCTCCATGGCCTGTTTGACCGGCTTCCTTAGGGTGTGGAAACCGGCCACCGTACACACCTCCGCAGCCCTTTCAGGTCGCGTCGACAATTCGAAAATTGATGCCGAGCACGATCAAAAACCCGTCGCCAGCGCCGCGTTTGGTGCGGATGCCAAACCCGCCGTGATGCGTGCGTGGATGCCGTGGATCATCCTCACCGTGTTCGTGTTCGCCTGGGGTACCCAGGGTTTCAAGAACATGTTCGACACCCGCCCTGCCATTGATCCTGTGACCCAGTCGGCCAAGCTCGATCCTCAAGGCAAACCGTTGCGCGAGGCGAATCCGGTCTTTGCCCCGGTGATCACCTTTGGCACGATCCACCAGCAAATTGAAAAAGTCCCACCAGTAGTGCCTGCGCCAAAAACCGAAGAAGCGGTCTACAAGTTCACCTGGCTGACCAGCACCGGCAGCGGCATCCTGCTGGCGGCGATCCTGGGCGGGCTGTTGATGGGCTATTCGATTCCGCAGCTGATCAAGCAGTACGTGCGCACCATCTGGGTGGTGCGCTACTCGCTGATCACCATCGTCGCGATGCTCGCCCTGGGCTTCCTCACGCGCTATTCAGGCCTGGACGCAACGATGGGCCTGGCGTTTGCTGCCACGGGGATTTTCTACCCCATGTTCGGCACCCTGCTGGGCTGGCTTGGCGTCGCGCTGACAGGCTCCGACACGGCGTCGAACGTGTTGTTCGGCGGCCTGCAGCGGGTCACTGCCGAACAACTGGGGCTCAGCCCGGTGCTGATGGCAGCTGCCAATAGCTCCGGCGGGGTCATGGGCAAGATGGTCGATGCGCAGTCGATCGTGGTGGCCTCCACTGCCACTCGCTGGTATGGCCATGAAGGAGAAATCCTGCGGTATGTGTTCTTCCACTCGATCGTCCTGGCGATTCTGGTCGGCGGGTTGGTGACGTTGCAGGCGTATGTGGCGCCATTCAGCGATATGGTCGTGGGTGGGCATTAAACGGGATCAGCCGGTTGTTGCGCTTCTGACCTACCTGCCCGGGCTGCTGCCCGGGCGTTCATGAACGGAGTAGGGTAAAGCGACTATGAACATTCTCTACGATGAACGCGTCGACGGCGTGCTGCCGCAGGTCGACCGGGCTGCCCTGCTACAGGCCCTGCATGCGCGCCTGCCGGACCTGGAAGTGCTGCATCAGCAGGAAGAGCTCAAACCCTACGAATGCGACGGCCTCTCGGCGTACCGCACCACCCCATTGCTGGTGGTGCTGCCGCGTCACCTGGACGAAGTGCAAGGGGTGCTCAAGCTGTGTCACGAGATGCAGGTTCCGGTAGTCGCCCGGGGTGCGGGCACCGGGCTATCGGGTGGGGCACTGCCGCTGGAGCAAGGCGTGCTGCTGGTGATGGCGCGCTTCAACAACATCCTGCACATCGACCCTGCGGCTCGCACTGCACGGGTCCAGCCGGGTGTGCGCAACCTGGCGATCTCCCAGGCCGCGGCGCCATTTGGCCTGTACTACGCCCCGGACCCTTCGTCACAGATCGCCTGCTCCATCGGCGGTAATGTCGCGGAAAACGCCGGAGGTGTGCACTGCCTCAAGTACGGCCTGACCGTGCACAATGTGGTCAAGGTCGACATCCTCACGGTGGATGGCGAGCACCTGAGCCTGGGGTCGAATGCCCTGGACTCACCGGGCTTCGACCTGCTTGCCCTGTTCACCGGGTCTGAAGGCATGCTCGGCGTCATCACCGAAGTGACGGTCAAGCTGCTGCCCAAACCCCAGACCGCCAAGGTGCTGCTGGCCGCTTTTGATTCGGTCGAAAAAGCCGGCCGTGCGGTAGGCGACATCATTGGTGCCGGCATCATCCCCGGGGGCCTGGAAATGATGGACAACCTGGCCATCCGCGCCGCCGAAGACTTCATCCATGCCGGCTATCCGGTGGACGCCGAAGCCATCCTGCTGTGTGAACTCGATGGCGTCGAAGCCGATGTCCACGATGACTGCGACAGGGTCCGCCAGGTGCTCGAACAGGCAGGCGCCACCGAAGTGCGCCAGGCCAGGGACGAAGCCGAACGCGTGCGTTTCTGGGCCGGACGCAAGAACGCCTTTCCGGCGGTCGGGCGACTGTCGCCGGACTACTACTGCATGGACGGCACCATACCGCGTCGGGAATTACCCGGCGTGCTGCAGGCCATCGCCGCCTTGTCTGCCGAATACGGCCTGCGCGTAGCCAACGTGTTCCATGCCGGCGATGGCAACATGCACCCCTTGATTTTGTTCGATGCCAACCAACCGGGGGAGCTCGATCGGGCAGAGGCACTGGGGGGCAGGATTCTCGAGCTGTGCGTGAAAGTCGGCGGCAGCATCACCGGTGAACATGGCGTCGGCCGCGAGAAGATCAACCAGATGTGCGCCCAGTTCAACAGTGATGAACTGACGCTGTTCCATGCCGTCAAGGCAGCGTTCGATCCCGCTGGCCTGCTCAACCCCGGCAAGAACATCCCCACCTTGCACCGCTGCGCAGAATTCGGCGCGCTGCATGTGCACATGGGGCAATTGCCCTTCCCTGAGCTGGAGCGTTTCTGATGCGCCACGAAGATGACTTCGATGACAGCGCCGCACTTCTGGAGCAAGTTAACCAGGCGTTGCAGGGCATTACCCCACTGCGTATCCAGGGCTCAAACAGCAAGGCTTTCCTGGGGCGCATCACTGCCGGTGAAGTGCTCGATACCCGCGCCCATCGGGGCATCGTCAGCTACGATCCGACTGAGCTGGTGATCACCGCACGATGCGGCACGCCGTTGGTGGAACTGGCTGAAGTGCTGGCTGCCTCGCAGCAGATGCTGCCCTGCGAACCGCCGTCCTTCGGCGAGGGCGCGACGGTCGGCGGCATGATCGCCTGCGGGTTGTCGGGACCGCGACGGCCCTGGTCGGGTTCGGTTCGCGATTTCGTCCTCGGCACCCGGGTAATCACCGGCCACGGCAAGCATCTGCGCTTCGGCGGCGAAGTGATGAAGAACGTCGCCGGCTACGACCTGTCGCGTCTGATGGCTGGCAGCTACGGCGCCCTCGGGGTAGTGACCGAGGTATCACTCAAGGTGCTGCCCAGGCCTCGGCAATGCCTGAGCATCAGCCTGGAGCTCGACGTCGAACGCGCCCTTGATCGCCTCAGCGAATGGGGCCAGCAGCCGTTGCCGATCAGCGCGGCCTGCCACGATGGCACACGCCTGCACCTGCGCCTGGAAGGCGGCGAAGGCTCGGTGGCCGCGGCCCACGAGCGCTTGGGCGGCGAGCTGCTGGACGCCGGGTACTGGGCCGATCTCAACGAACACAGGCTGAGTTTTTTCGATGAGGATCAGCCGCTGTGGCGGCTGTCCGTACCGCACAACACCCCTCGCCTGTCACTGCCGGGGCGACAACTGATCGATTGGGGCGGTGCCCAGCGCTGGCTCAAGACCGATGCTGAAGCCGCGTTCATTCGCCAGGTGGTCAGCGAGGTCGGCGGACACGTGACCTGTTACAGCCATGGATTGATCGACAGCCCTTTCCAGCCATTGCCTGCCGCCCTCATGCGCTACCACCGCAACCTCAAGCAGCAACTCGACCCCCAGGGTATTTTCAACCCCGGTCGCCTGTACGCGGAGCTCTGAGCCATGCAAACCACGTTGAGCGAACAGGCCCGCCAGTTGCCCCGAGCCGAAGAAGCCGAAAGCATCCTGCGCAGCTGTGTGCACTGCGGCTTCTGCAATGCCACCTGCCCCACCTATCAACTGCTCGGCGACGAGCTGGACGGGCCACGCGGACGAATCTACCTGATCAAGCAAGTACTGGAAGGCCACGAGGTCACGCGCAAGACTCAACTGCACCTGGACCGCTGCCTGTCCTGCCGCAACTGCGAAACCACCTGCCCCTCCGGCGTGGATTACCACAACCTGCTGGATATCGGCCGGGCGGTGGTCGATGCAGCGGTCCCGCGCTCCCTGGCACAGCGCCTGTTGCGCGAGGGACTGCGCAACGTCGTGCCCAACCCTGGGCTGTTCAAGAGCCTGGTCAGCAGCGGTCAAGTGTTCCGGGCGCTGCTGCCGGACACGCTGCGCGCCAAATTGCCACGCAGTGCCTGGCCGGCAAAAGCCCGACCGGCCGCGCGCCATGCCCGGCAGGTACTGATGCTCGAAGGCTGCGTGCAGCCTGGCCTGTCGCCTAATACCAATGCCGCCGCCGCGCGGGTACTGGACCGCCTGGGCATCAGCGTGACCCCGAGCCGCGAAGCCGGGTGCTGCGGCGCCGTGGATTATCATCTCGATGCTCAGGCCGCCGGCCTCGATCGCGCCCGGCGCAACATCGATGCGTGGTGGCCAGGCATCGAGAGTGGCGCCGAGGCCATTGTGCAGACCGCCAGCGGCTGCGGCGCGTTCATCAAGGACTACGGGCACCTGCTGGGCACCGATCCGGCCTATGCCGCCAAGGCACAAAAAGTCAGTGCGCTGGCCAGGGACCTGGTTGAAGTGTTGCGTGACGAACCCCTGGAAACACTAGGCGTGCAGGCCGAGCAACGCCTGGCGTTCCACTGCCCTTGCACCTTGCAGCACGCGCAGAAGCTCGGGGGGGCGGTCGAGGCGGTGCTGGTACGTCTGGGTTTCAACCTCACCATCGTGCCGGACAGTCACCTGTGCTGCGGCTCGGCAGGCACTTATTCGGTGACCCAGCCAGTACTGGCCCGCCAATTGCGAGACAACAAACTCAATGCCCTGGAAAGCGGGCGCCCCGACGTGATTGCTACCGCCAATATCGGCTGCCAAACGCACCTCGACGGCGCCGGTCGCACCTCGGTCAGGCACTGGATCGAACTGGTCGAAGCGGCACTGCCCTCCCCACCTGCTGGAGTATCCCCATGAACCGCAAATTCGTTTTAAGCCAGGTCGAGGTCAGTCAGATCCTCGCCGCTGCGCGCAATGAAGCCCTGGGTAATCAATGGGCGGTGACCATCGCGGTGGTCGATGACGGCGGCCATCCCCTGGCCCTGGAACGCCTTGACGGCGCTGCCGCGATCAGCGCCTACATCGCCACGGAAAAGGCCCGCACTGCGGCGCTGGGTCGGCGCGAGTCCAAAGGTTACGAGGACATGGTCAATGGCGGTCGGCATGCGTTTCTCTCGGCGCCCTTGCTGACGTCCCTGGAGGGTGGCGTACCGATCATCATCGAGGGCCAGGTGATTGGCGCGGTGGGGGTATCAGGCGTCAAGGCCGAACAGGATGCACAGGTGGCCAAGGCGGGGGCGCAGTGCCTGGGCAACCCGAACGCCTGATCAAGCCAAGCCCCAATGGTGAATCAGTCGACGAAGAGGAAACCTGCCGATGCCCCGCCTGACCGCCAAGGACTTCGCCCCGCAACTGCTCGAACTCTACGACTACTACGCCCACGGCAAGATCAACCGACGCGAGTTTCTTGACCGCGCGGCGCTATTCACCTTCGGCGGACTGACCGCTGGCGCCCTGCTTGCGAGCCTGAGCCCCAACTATGCCCTGGCCGAGCAAGTCGCCTTCACCGACCCGGACATTATTGCCGAGTACATCACCTATCCTTCACCCCAGGGCAACGGGCAGGTGCGCGCCTACCTGGTGCGCCCGGCCAAAGCCCCGGGCAAGGTGCCGGGAGTGGTGGTGGTACATGAGAATCGCGGTCTCAATCCCTATATCGAAGACGTCGCCCGACGCCTTGCCAAGGCGGGGTTCATCGCCCTCGCCCCCGACGGTCTGACCTCCGTGGGTGGCTATCCGGGAAACGATGACAAGGGCCGCGAGTTGCAGGCGACCGTCAACCCGGAAAAGCTCATGAACGACTTCTTCGCAGCTATCGAGTGGCTGATGAAGCTTGACGCCGCCACGGGCAAGGTCGGCATCACCGGCTTCTGTTACGGCGGCGGTGTCGCCAATGCCGCGGCCGTGGCCTATCCGGAACTGGGGGCCGCCGTGTCCTTTTACGGGCGCCAGCCGGAGGCCAAAGACGTGCCGCGAATCAAGGCCCCGGTGATGCTGCACTACGGCGAACTGGACACGCGCATCAATGAAGGTTGGCCGGCGTACGAGCAGGCGCTAAAGTCCGCCAGCAAGACCTACGAGGCCCACATCTATCCCGGCGCCAATCACGGTTTTCACAATGACTCCACGCCCCGCTATGACGAGGCTGCGGCAAGCCTGGCGTGGGACAGGACCCTGGGCTGGTTCCAGCGCTATCTGGTGTAAACGCTTGGCGCTGGCATTTACAATCGCCGGCCAGGATACGTCCTCTGTATGATGGCGCGCTTTGAGTGCGGGTCAGACTTCGAGGAGTATGCATGGACAGGCTTTACCGGACAGGACACCAGGGCTTGTCCGCCCTCAATTTACTGACCTTGTGCCTGTTATCGGCCAACAGCGCGCTGGCGGCTGACACCGAGTTGCCGGCGCTCACCGTCACCGGCGAAGACAACTCAGGCTATCAGGCCGACAGCGCATCGGTCGCCGGCTTCGACTCGACCACGCTACTCGACACCCCGGCGGCGGTGACGGTCATCACCGATGCGCTGATCAAGGATCAACAGGCGCGCCTGCTCAGCGAAGTCCTGCGCAATGACGCCTCGGTGGGTCAAGCCTATGCCCCGGTCGGCTATTACGAGAACTTCGTGGTGCGCGGCTACTCGCTCAACTCCGCCAGCAGTTACAGGATCAATGGTCGCACCATCACTGGCGAACAGAACGTCGGGCTGGAAAACAAGCAGCAGGTGGAACTGCTCAAGGGCCTGTCGGGCCTGGAAAGCGGCGTGTCGGAGCCCGGTGGGCTGGTCAACTACGTGACCAAGCGGCCGACCGATGTGCGCCAGGTCACGGTCTCGACCGATGACCGCGGCAGCGGCTATCTGGCGACCGATATCGGCGGGTTCTTCGGCAGCGAACAACAGTTCGGCCTGCGCGCCAACCTGGCCCATGAAGATATCCATTCCTACGTTGAACATGCCAACGGTCAGCGGGATTTTGCCTCCCTGGCCTTTGACTGGAACATCAGCCCCGATGCGCTGCTGCAACTGGACGCCGAGTACCAGAGCCGGGAACAGCGCTCGGCGCCTGGCTACCAACTGCTGGGTGGCACCCGACTGCCGCACCATGCCTCGCCGAAAAAACTGCTGGCCCACCAGAGCGGCTCCAACCCGGTCAGCACCGATGCGCTGAACCTCAACGGCAAGTTCGAGTACCGCTTCAGTGATGCATGGAAAACCGACATCAGCGCTTCGCGCAGCCGGGTGGTGATCGACGACTACAGCTCGTTCGCCTGGGGTTGCTACGGTGCCGCCAGCTGCGCCGACGCCGCAGTGCCGAATGACTTCAGCCCGGAGGGCGACTACGATATCTACGACTTCCGCAGCCCCGACGATACCCGCCGCAACGACGAACTGCAGGCGACCCTCAGCGGGCGTTTCGACACGGCGGGCCTGGGCCACGAACTGACCTTGGGCACCAGTGCGTTCCGCCGGGTGGTGGACAAGCGCGACCCGATCAACGTGATGATCGGCAGCGCCAATATTAACAGCGAGCCTGCAGACTTCGCGCGTTATGACGGCCCGCTCAATGACTCCCAGCGACGTCTGGACAGCCGCCAGTACGGGCTGTTTTTCAATGACCGGATCAGCTTCAACGAGCACTGGCAAACCGTATTGGGCGGGCGCGCGGTGCGTCTGGACGAAGAAACCTTCGACAGCCAGGGCGAAACCACTCGCCATACCCGCCGGTACGAGTTCCTGCCCCAGGCTGCGCTGATCTACAAGCCGGTGCAGAACCTGTCGCTGTACACCCGCTATAGCAAAGGCCTGTCCCTGGGCGGCGAGGCGGCGTGGTTTACCACCAACGCCTTCGAAATCCTCGCGCCAACCGTGTCCCGGCAGATCGAGGCCGGGGTCAAGTATGACTGGCAGCGCATCAGCCTGGGCGCGGCGCTGTTTCAGATTCGCCAGGCGTATCAGTACTCGCGCCCCAACGACGACGGCACCTTCACTTTCGCGCAACAGGGAGAACAGAAGAACACCGGCCTGGAGCTGTCCGCCAATGGCTGGGCGACCCAACGCCTGCAGATCAGTGCCAGTGTCGCGGCGATTCGTTCGCGGGTCAGCGGCACGGGAACGGCGGCTTATGAGGGCCACCAGACGATCAATGTGCCGACCTTGCGCGCCAGCCTTTCCGGCGACTATGCATTGCCCTGGATAGACGGCCTGGCATTGCTCGGTGGCGTGCAGTACAGCGCCAGCAAATACGCGAGCCAGGTGGGCGAAGTGGAAACCGGCGCCTACGCGATCTTCAATGTCGGCAGCCGATTCAGCACGCGTATTGATGGTTACGAGACGGTCTTTCGCCTGAGCGTCGACAACCTGTTCGACAAGCGCTACTGGCGCGATGCCGGAGAATACATGGGCGATGACTACGTATTCCAGGGCGCGCCGCTGACGGCGCGCTTGAGTGCTTCTGTCAATTTCTGACGGCTGCCGAAATCACCTGTAGGGGCCAGCTTGCTGGCAATGGGCGTTAACGATAATGCGGGGTGCCTGACAGCCCGCGGCGTACTCAGGTTTTTCGCGAGCGAGCTCGCTCCTACAGGATGGTAAACGTTAACGGGTGAGCCGAATTGGAGCTCATCAGTTCACCAGGTCAATCAGCTGTTCACGCTGCGCCCCGGTCAGCATCGGGCCGAATCCGGCCGCCGCATTGTCGGCCATGTAACGCGGATTGCCGGTGCCTGGGATCACACAGGTCACCGCCGAATGCGACAGCAGAAATTTCAGCGCCAATTGCGGCCAGCTATTGACCTGTACCTGCGAAGCCCAGCCCGGCAGGGGCTTGCCCTTCAGGCGCGCAATCAGGCCACCGCCGCCAAACGGCCGGTTGCAGATCACTGCCACACCACGTTCGCGGCATAGCGGCAGAATGCGCTTTTCGACTGCGCGATCATCCAGGGCGTAATTGATTTGCAGGAAGTCCAGTTGTTCAGCCTTGAGCACCGCCTCCACCTCGTCATAGGCCGACGCGGTGTAATGGGTGATCCCGATGTAGCGGATGCGCCCTTGCTCTTTCCATTCGCGCAACGTCGGCAGATGGGTTTTCCAGTCCAGCAGGTTGTGGATCTGCATCAGGTCGATCCGGTCGGTTTGCAGCAGCTTGAATGATTGCTCCATCTGCGCAATGCCTTCTTCGCGACCACGGGTCCATACCTTGGTCGCCAGGAAAGCCGGCGAGCGCGGCTCGTGGATCGACAGCAGCTCACCGGTGGTCTGCTCGGCGCGCCCGTACATCGGCGAGCTGTCGACCAGCGTCCCGCCTTTCTCGAACAGTGCATCCAGCACGGCCGGCAGTTGCTTGTAGGCCGGGTCCGCGGGGGCGACATCGAAGCCGCGATAAGTGCCCAACCCTACGACGGGCAGCGGCTCGGCGCTGGAAGGAATGCCTCGGGTCTGCATGCTCTTGCCTCCTGTGGCGATCGGCGGCGCTTGCGCCCCGGCTGGGTCGAACGTTAAGACCGCCGAGACACCGGCAGCCAGCGTGAGTAGTCGGCGACGGGTGATTCCATCAGTGTGGCTCATGATGTTGCTCCTCCATTCGGGTGCTGGCCGCCCGTTGTTCCTGCCGCCTGGCCAGCCAGAAACACAACCCTGCCCATACGCCCGCAACCGGAAGAATCGCCAGGGCCACCAGGCCAAACCCTGCGCCTACTGCCGTCAGCCCCGCAGACAGCCAGCCACTGGCGGCATCGCCGCCGCGATAGACCAGGGTTTCGATCACGTTCTTGGCCTTGTACTTCTCTTCGCGGCTGACCACTGTCCACAGCACCTCTCGCGCTGGCCGAACGAAGGCAAATTCCACCGCCCGACGCAGCCCTTGCGCCAGGGCAACGGCGGCAGGTACCGGCGCCATGGCCATCGCCGAGAAGGCCACGACGCTCGCCAAGGGCAACATCACCAGCGCCCCGCCCACGCCGACCCAGCGGATCAACGGCGCGGTCAACAGCAGCTGGAATAACAGGGTCAGCACCGACACCAGCAAATCAACCAGAGCAAAAAATTGAGTGCGGCTTGCCACATCAGCGTAGCTGCCTGCGACGATCCGGCCTTGTTCAAAGTACAAAAGGGTCGCGGCGCTGGTGTGCAGCAGCATGAACGCCACCAGCCCAAGCAAATAGCGCGAGCGCAGGATCAGCGTGATGCCGGCCAGCATGCTGCCGCCCAATCTTTGGTCATCCGGCGAGCGGTTGTCGCTACGCGACACTGTGCACCTGAGCAAGGCCCGGTAACAACGCACCGCGATCTCGAGCAGCACCGCCGCCGCCAGCGTCAGGGCCATCGGGCCCAGGCGCACGGCCATGGTCGCGGCCAGCAGCGGCCCGATAAAGGTGCCCAAGGTGCCACCGGCGGCAATAAAACCGAATAACCGCCGCCCCTGATCATTGGAAAACCGGTCGACCAGCACGCTCCAGAAGATCGTGACGATGAACAGGTTGTAAATGCTGATCCAGACAAAAAACACCTGCCCGACGGTCACCGGCGCAACGTGATTGGCGATCAACAGCCCGAACACCAGCATCGACAGCGCAATCAGCCGATAGATCAAGGGCACGAAACGCGTTGCCGGCAGCCGGGACACCAGCGCACCGTAGAGCGGTACCATCAGCAACATCACCACGAAGGTGGCGCTGAACAGCCACTGCAATTGGTCCGCACCGCCCTCCAGGCCCAGGGCATCGCGCAGGGGGCGGACCAGGTAATAGCTGGCGAGCACACAAAAATGGAAGGCAAAACCCAGCATCAGCGCGGTTCTTTCCGCGGGCAGAATATTCAGCGATTTCAGCGCGATGGGCATCGCTTCCCTCCCGGACCGGCGCGCTACGGGGCCGATCGACTACACTGCGACAGCGATCAAGTGATCGCCGTTTTCCACCCTTGAGTCGTCAATGCCGCTCCCTAACGTTAGTCGAATGTCGCGCATCCTGATGATCATCGCAGACATCGTCATCGCGCTGTACCTGGTGCTCTGTATGGCGCTGTGGATATTCCAGCGCGCCCTCATCTATTACCCGCAGCCTCGATCCGTGGCCAGTGCGCTCTTGACCCTGCCCCGTTCCGACGCGCAGGTGCTGGTCTCGGTGCGCGAGCACGAGGGCCCAAAGGCGTTGATCTATTTCGGAGGCAACGCCGAGGACGTGTCGCGCAACCTGCCCTCGTTTTCAGCAGCCTTTGCCGATCACGCGCTGTATTTTCTGCACTACCGAGGGTTTGGCGGCAGCTCTGGCTCGCCGACCGAGGAAGCGATTCAGCGCGACGCCCTGGGGTTGTTCGACGAGGTGTACGCCCGGCACCCGCAGGTGACGCTGGTGGGCCGAAGCCTGGGCTCCGGTGTCGCGGTGCGCCTGGCCAGCCAGCGCCCGGCATCGCACCTGGTGCTGATCACGCCCTATAACAGCCTGGAAGAACTCGCTGCGCGGCAGTTTCCGATCTTCCCGGTGCGGTGGCTGTTACAGGATCGTTTTGAGTCCTGGCGATATGCCCGGGAGATCAGCGTGCCGACCCTGCTGATGGCGGCAGAGCAAGACGAGGTGATCCCGCGCTCGAGCACCCAGCGGCTGTTCGAGCATTTCGCTCCGGGGGTGGCCGTGCTCAGGGTGATACCGGGGGTGGGGCATAATTCCATTTCCGCCAGTGCGGATTACCTGAGGCTGCTGCGGGAGGCTTTGTGAGGTTGAGTGTTGCGCTCCTGAGGCGAGCATGCTGAATAATTCCAGCATGCTCGCCTTCTTGAGCGCATCACCTATTGAGCAACAATCTTCACCAACGGCGCCCCCTTCTTGACGATGTAGGTCGCCAGTTCCGAGCTGGTAGTCGCACTTGTATTCTTCGCAACATGCGCCACCCCTGCCGGGATATAGAGCGAATCCCCCGCCTTGAGTGTCACTGCAGGCTGCCCTTCAAGCTGATACTCAAACGTGCCCTCCAGTACATAGGCCACCTCAACCCCCGGGTGGGAATGTTTGGGCGAGACCACGCCCGGTTCGAAATCCACGCGCACCTGCAGCACTTCCTGTCCCGCAACGTCCATGTCCCGGTGCAGCAGATCGGTGCGGTGCAGGCCGGTCTGCCAGCTCTTGGTCGCCGGCGCATCCTGAGTGGACGACTTGACCTCCTGGGCCTGGGCCAGGCCCGTGACAGCGGCCAATGTGGTCGCGGCAATGGCCAGGCCGAGTGCGCCAGCGGTTTTACGAACATTGAACAGGGACATCGCGATTCTCCAGTGGTAGTACCGCAGATGCGGTGTGCCCCATTCAAACGCCGCCATGTATCAGCCAAGTGTCCAAGCCACCCTGGATATGTATGCGCAAGTGGCTGCAGGCACACCTGATACGCAGGGATACAAACCAGTGACACGTCAGCCCCGGTCGGCACTCTCGCGCCAGTATCAGCGAATTGTCCTTCGTCGAGCGGCGCTTTTATCCAGTGCCCGGCCAGCGGTCAGTTAGGGTCGAGCAGGCCCCCGTGCCAGTGGCGGGAGACACGCGTACCCGTGAATTTCGCCACCACCATGCCCTGGCCAATCAGTCGATCGCGGTAACGGGTGACCATCCGCCCCGCCTGCTCGGCGAACAACACCACTTCGCTGGAGGGATCACCGGGCCGGCGCAGGATCCGGGCAAAACGCTGGCCCTCCTCAACAGGGTCTCCCAGCTGTTTTTCGAAGATCAAGACCCCGGGCGTCGGTGCAAGGATGGTCTCCATCTGGCCCATTTCCAAGGTTTGCACCGGCCAATCCTCCGGGCTTAGCGCCTCATCAATGGCTCCGCAGCGGCACAGCCAGGTGTAAAGTCCCTGGGCATCCTGTTCGGCCAGTTGGTCGCCGACATCGCCCTGCCCGCGCAACTCCAGGGTTGCCGCCATATTGCGGTCACTGAGCCCTTTGCGCAGCCAGGGCGCAATAATGGTTTCCTCAAAAGAACCATCGCCGCCATCGTCCCAGATGATCGCCACGTCCATCTTCATCGCTGCCGCCAGTTCGCGGCCTTGGGCGGCAAAGCTGCGGTGCACATAGAGGTACGGCAGTGCCTCGTCATCGGTGTGCAGATCGAGCATCACATCGGCATCGGCGGCCAGTTGCACCAGGGCTTTCTGCCATTCCTGGACATTGGTGGACGGGTGTTGCTGCGCCGCCGACTGGTCAAAACCACGATTGAAATTGTGCCCTGTGGCGTCATGAAAACGCCCCAGCAGGCGGCCCTGGCGGAACTGGCCAATACCCAGGGGATTGGCCTGGGGCACAACCGTCACCTGACTCCTGAGCCGCCCCTGGGCTTGGGCAACCTGCAGGCGTTGCATCAACAGGTGCAGTACCAGCATCCCGGCAATTTCGTCAGCGTGCACCCCGGCTTGCAGGTGCACCTTGGGGCCGCTGCCATCACCCTGGTAACGCCAGGCCCCCACTTGCAACGGGTCGCCGTTGTTGCTGCGAACATCCAACGAAATATCCTGCACCATCCGTTTGTCCTCCCGTCATGACCACTCGAAAACCAAGGCATTGCCGCTGGTGATTGAACAGACGTTCAACTAAGCTCGGCAACGTATAACCGACTCCAAGGACTAACCCGTGACCCGTGCCCCAGCGAAAAACCGCCGCACCGAACCCGACGCGCGCCGCGAAATGCTCGTGGCTGCTGCCCTGCGTTGCCTGGTGCGCGACGGCCACGCCGGGCTGTCGGTGCGCCGCATCGCAACGGAGGCCGGGGTGTCGGTGGGCCTGCTCAATCATCACTTCGGCAGCATCGATGCGCTGATCGCCGACACTTACCAGAAGCTCGCCAACGAACTGACGAGCGCCCTGATGCAGGAAATAGAACAGGCCGACACCCCCGCCGCAAAGATGGACGCCTTCCTCACCGGCTCATTTGCCCCCCGGGTCATGGACCCGCAATTACTCGGCGCCTGGGTGGTGTTCTGGAGCCTGATCCGCCACTCCGTTCACGTCAGCCAGGCTCACGAAAAAAGCTATCGCGCCTATCTCGACTTGCTGCGCCATTTGCTCGACGACCTGGCGGCCAGCGAAGGGTTTGTGATCCACGACACTCACCTGGCCGCCATCGGCCTATCCGCGACGCTCGACGGACTCTGGATCGAGTGGTGCCTCAACCCCGAAACCTTCAGCCCCGCCAACGGCCTGCATATCTGTCGCTGCTGGGTAAAGGGGTTGCGAAACGGAGCATTCAGCGCCGACGACGTCCTGTGAGGCATGACGCCCGAAGATCATCGCCAGGGTGCCACTGATAGCAATCAGCCCCGCGCCGATCATCAGCGAAACGTCCATCCGGGTACCCCAGATCAGACTCGACAGCAGGAACGCCCAAATCAACCCGGTGTACTCGAATGGCGCCAGCAAGGTCGCCGTCGCCCGACGGAAACTGGCGAACAGCAGGAACTGGCCGATACCACCCACCAGGCCAGCTGCGAGCATACCGAGCCAGTCCGGCATCGGTGCTGGCGTATGAGTCCACGGCAAGGCCAGGGTCATGCAAATAACAAACACCACGTTGGTGATCAACATTTGCTCCAGCACCGATGTCTGGTCATCCACCTGCCGCAACTGGATGTAGGTGAACGCCCAGCACATGGCGGCCAGCAGGGTCAGCACCACCGGCAACGGGTCGGTCAACCGTGTTGGTCGGCAGGCGATGATCACGCCGATGAAGCCGACGACCAGGGTGAACCATTGCCACCCGTTCGCGCGTTCCTTGAGGATCACCGCCGCCAGTACCGTCACCATGATCGGCGCGGAGAAATACAGCGTGGTCATCTCCGCCAGCGACAGGTCTCGGGCAGCGGTGTAATACAGCACCCAGGCGATGATCGAAAGCAAACCGCGCAGCACCAGCAAGCGCCGGCTTGGTGAACGCCAGGCTTTCTGCACCAGGCGCAAGCGCCCCGCAGCCACGCAGACCACCACTACCAGCAAGCTGCGCCAGAACAGGATGGTGACCACCGAATAATCGGCCACCAATGCCTTGATCACCGCGTCCTGCAAGGCCAGGAACGCGTACCCCAGGGTGCACAGGCCGATGCCCTGCAATGACCGATCAACCATCCGTGGCGCACTCATCACAACGACCTGCGTACAGGTGTCCCGCGCCGCTCGAAGAACGAGAACAGGGCCTCGATCAGGAAGGTGAGGCACACATACACCCCGGCCACCAGCAGCAACGGTTCATACACCTGCAGGGTTTGTGCGCGCACCACATTGGCCGCGCCCAGCAGGTCGATGATCGCAATGGTCGAGGCCAAGGCCGTGGACTTGAGCAGCATCACCGTCTCCCCGGCCAGGGTCGGCAACAGCAGGCGCATGGCCCGCGGCAGGCGCACCCGCAACAAGGACTGGCGCGCAGTCATGCCGAACGCCGAGGCCGCTTCCATTTCACCCTTGGGCACCGCCAGCAGCCCACCACGAATCACCTCGCCGACGTAGGCACCCACCGACAGCACCAGCGCGAACACGATATACCAATAGCCGTCACGCAGATAAGGCCAGAAAAAGCTGCCACGGATCAGCGGGAACTGCGCAAACAGGCTGCCCAGACCGTAGTAGAAAATGTAGATCTGGATCAGCAGCGGCGTGCCCCGCAGCACGCTGGTGTAGAACAGGCTGGCCTTGGCGATGAACTTGTTTTTCGAGATCCGCGCCAACGCCACCAGCACCGCCAGGGCGAAACCGAACACCATCGAGATCAACAGAATGCTGATGGTCGTTTGCAATCCACGGCCCAGGAGTGCCGCATATTCAACTATCCACGCTGGAATCATTTCATTCACTCAGCCAAAGGCATCCAGCGACGGATGCGTCGCTCCAGCCGTCCCGAGAGGTAGTTGGACACCAACGTCACGGCGTAATACATCGCCGCAGCCGTGAGGTAGAACAACAGATAGTGCCGCGTCGAACCCGCCCCTTGCTTGGCGGTGTACAGCAGCTCATTGGTGCCGACCACGCTGATCAGGGCACTGTCCTTGATCAGGTTGATCCACAGGTTGGCCATCCCCGCCATGGCATAGGGCGCCATGATCGGCAGCGTAACTCGCCGGAACAGGCCGAACCCGCTGAGCCCGAACGCCCTCGCCGCCTCGATCTGGCCATAGGGGATCGCCTGGATCGCCGCGCGAAAAATCTCCGAGGCATAGGCGCCCTGGACCAGTCCCAGCACCAGAATTGCCGCCAGCGGGCCGCTGACGTTGACCGCGTCATAACCCACCCTGGCCATCAGCGAATTGAGCAGCATGGAGCCGACGTAGTACAGCAGCAGGATCAGCAACAACTCCGGAATGGCCCGAAACAACGTGGTGTAGCCGCGCATCAGCGCCGCGATGGGTTTAGGCGCGCCCAACTTGAGACAGGCCACCACCAGGCCGATAAACAAACCGACCACGAAAGCGCCCGCAGAAATCTGCAGGGTCATCAACAGGCCCTTGAGCAACGCGCTGCCCCAGCCTGTTTCGCTGAAATTGATCAAATCGAACATTGCTGGCATTTCGGTCTCCAGTCGGCGAACCAGACATCACCACTCCCTCGTGTGGGAGGAGCCCCTGCGGGACCAAAAGCTCTGCTCCCACAGGTCATCTTGCAGCCCGGCGTCAGAACGCAGGTTTCACGCTCGTACCGAAGTAGCTCTGGGACAGTTCGTCATAGTCTTTGCTTGCCAGCAGGCTAGAGATTGCCTGGTCCAGTTTGGCCTTGAGCTCAGTGTCATCCTTGCGCAAACCAGCGCCGACGCCTTTACCGAAAATCGGGTCGTAAGGCACGGTGGCGAGGTAGGCCAGGTTGCTGGCATCGGCCGTCTTGACGAAAGAGGCCATGGCCGTGCCGTCCGCCATCATCAGGTCGATACGGCCGGAAATCAGGTCGGCGTTGGCCGAGTCCTGGGTGTCGTAGTACTTCACCTCGGCGATCTTTTCGTAGTTGGCCTTCAGATAGCTGGCGCTGACGGTCGAGTTCTGCACGCCGATGATCTTGCCTTTGAGATCATCCGGGAACTTGCTCACGGCGGTGCCCTTGGGCCCGACCACCGCGATTGCCGAATCGTAGTAAGCCTTGCTGAAGGCGATCTGTTTCTCGCGCTCGGCAGTCACCGACATCGAGGAAAAAATCACGTCGATCTTCTTCGCCAGCAAGGAGGGAATGATGCCGTCCCATGCCACTTCCTTGATCTCGCACTCGGCCTTCATCTCGCTGCACAGCTTATGGATCAGATCAACCTCGAAACCTTTCCACTCACCGTTCGCCTGCTTCTCGGTGTACGGCGGATAAGGTTCTGCCGCCACTGCAAACCTGATCGGTGCAGCCTGGGCTGCGCTCATCCCGGCCAGCAGCACGCATGCCACGCCCGTCATCCAGTTTGCCAAACGTCGATTTCCCATGATTGTTCCCCGTCTTTTTATTGATCAGCGAGTCTGATGAGCGTTGACGAATTGTCGGCAACGCTCGCTGCGTGGGTGTACGAACACATCGTCCGGCGAACCGGTTTCTTCGATCAGCCCCTGGTGCAGGAAGGCGACCTTGGAGGAGACATCGCGTGCGAAGGCCATTTCATGGGTCACCAGGATCATGGTCCGGCCTTCTTCGGCGAGAGAGCGGATCACCCGCAGCACTTCGCCGACCAGTTCCGGGTCGAGTGCGGAGGTGGGTTCATCGAACAGCATGACTTTGGGCCGCATGGCCAAGGCCCGGGCGATGGCGACCCGTTGCTGCTGGCCACCGGAGAGAAACGCCGGGTACTCGTTGCGCTTGGCCGCCAGTCCCACGCGTTCGAGCAAGGCTTCGGCCCGTTCGGTGGCCTCCGCGCGGCTTTCTCGCAGGACCTGGGTCGGTGCTTCGATAAGGTTTTCCAGCACGGTGCGATGGGGCCAGAGGTTGAAGTTCTGGAACACCATGCCCAGGCTCGAACGGATCCGCACCAGTTGTTTGGCGTCGGACACCAATGGCGCCCCCGGCCGATTCTGGTTCAGATGGATGCTTTCGCCATCCACCAGGATGCGGCCCTGGTCGGGTATTTCGAGCATATTGATGCAACGCAGCAAGGTACTTTTACCCGAGCCGCTGGCGCCAATCAGGGAGATCACTTCACCTTCACGGGCGGTCAGCGAAACACCCTTGAGCACCTCGATATTGCCAAAGCGTTTGTGCAGGCGATCGACTTCGATCATGGTCTTGCGGGCCACCGCCTCGATCGTCGCCTCGCTGCTCACCCGATTGATCACCGGGCGCGGCGCTTCACCGCTCAAAACCAGGACAAATTTGCGAATGCGCTGGCAGGCCTGGGCCAATCGCTCTTCGCCTTGGGTAAACGAGAGCCGCACAAAACCCTGGGCCGGCTCACCGAATGCAGCCGCATCCAATACCGAAACATGCGCCTCGCGCAGCAGCCGCCAGGCAAATTCCAGCGACGTCAGGCCGGTGCTGCGCACGTCCAGCAGCACAAACATCCCCGCGTCCGGGTTGAGTACCGATATCCCGCGACAATCCGCCAGGCTCTTCACCACCAGGTCGCGGCGACGGCGGTAAATGTCACGCATGCCGTGGGTGACGTCCGCATGGGACTGCACGGCCTTGAGTGCCGCCTCCATGACAAAACCCGGCAGGCCATAGAGCATGCTCAGCACCAGGTTTTCGACGTGGGCCACCAGGGTTTCGTTGGCGATGATCCAGCCGATGCGCCAGCCGGTCATGGCGTGGGATTTCGACAGGCTACCGATCACCACGCAACGTTCGGCCATGCCCGGCATCGCTGCCAGGCACAGGTGCTCACGCTCGAACGTCAGGCTTTCATAGACTTCATCCACTACCACCCACAAGTCATGAACAACGGCCAGCTCGGCGATCGCCTGCAATTCTTCGCGATTGAGCACGACGCCGGTAGGGTTGTTCGGGTTGGACAGGAACAGGGCTTTGGTGCGCGGGGTAATGGCCTTGGCCAGCACTGCGGCATCCAGGCGAAAACCGCCATCGGCAGCGCACGGTACGCGCACCAGCGTCGCGCCGGACGCCTTCAGGGTAGCCTCGTAGGTGACGTACATCGGGTCCAGGGCGATCACTTCGTCGCCAGCTGTCAGCAGGCACATTGATGCGGCGAACAGGGCATTCTGCGCCCCTGCCGTCAAAATCACGTTGGACGCGTGAAGCTCACGGTGGAACAGGGGGCTATGGCGAGCGGCAATCGCTTCGCGCAATTTCAGGCGACCGGCGATTTCGGTGTAGTGGGTATCGCCCTCACGCAGGGCATCAATGGCGGCGTCAGTGATGAAGTCAGGGGTGGGGAAGTCCGGATCGCCGACGCTGAGGATAATCACATCCTCGCCCCGGCGCTGGGCTTCATACGCTGCGTAGTGAATATCCCAGGCGGCAACGCCGTCACCAGTTATCCGCTGAACAAAGGGTGAAAACCGCATGCAAGTGCCTCGTTCAATAAGAAGAAACGCAAGCCCGCGCTACCAGCCGGGGAAGTGGGTCTCAACATAATCGAAGCTGAACAGTCGTTCAACAGATAATTCCTGCAGATTCGCGTTCAGTGTCAAGAGGTCGTTTTTACGACAGTGCTGGCGTTTCAAGGTACGTTTGCTGGGGCTGTGCTGGCCGCATCACGAGCAGGCCCGGCGACGCACATCTACCGAGGCCGACGTTGGTCATCCTTGCGGTTGATGGGTTTCGTACCAAACATCTAAAGCTAATAGCGCGAACTTCCAGTTCAGGAGTTTTTCCATTCACGCATCGACGTCTCTGAGACGGGACTTTCAGCCCTACTGAGTACATGCGCTCGCCGAAAGTCCCAGCAGATACAAACATCCCCTTACAAATACACTCCTGGCTTAACTCCGAATATAGAACTACTAGTGATAGGTTACGCCGCTCGATCAGGCCCCTTGAGATGCCGAGCCGTATGATGCGCATCAATCCTCCCCGCCTTGCCGTTTACGTTGTGTTGGTGTGCCTGTTCGCGGGCGCCTGGTTTACCCACCCTGCCGCTGTCCATTCCTCCTTCGCCCTGATGAGCCCGGTGATGGCGGTAGCCGACAAAGTGGCCAAGCCCGTCTACACCAGTCGCTTCGCGTCCTCTGGCCTGGTGGACTTTGTGCATTCCTCGGCGGTTACCGCACTGCCTGACGGCAGCCTGATGTCGGTCTGGTTCGCCGGCACCCGCGAAGGCGCTGCAGACGTGCAGGTGCGTTCCGCCCGGTTCAACGCGAAAACCGGTGAATGGGGCGCGGAGCAGGTGTTGGCGACTCGGCAGTCGACCCAGCAAGGCACTCGAAAATACATTCGCAAGCTTGGCAACCCGGTCGTGGCGCTGGCGCCGGACAATCGCCTGTGGCTCTTCTATGTCTCGGTGTCGATGGGTGGTTGGGCCGGCAGTGCAGTCAATGTGATGGTCTCCGATGACTTAGGCGATAACTGGTCTGCGCCGCGCCAGTTGATCACCTCGCCCTTTCTGAATATCAGTACCCTGGTGCGTTCGGCACCCGTGTTTCATGCCGATGGTTCGATCGGCCTTCCTGTGTATCACGAGTTTCTCGGTAAGTTTGCCGAGTACCTGTACCTGAGCCCGGACGGCGATGTCATCGACAAATTCCGTATCAGTCGTGGCACCAATTCTTTGCAGCCGACGGTGGTTCCGCTGGATGGCCAGCGCGGCGTCGCCCTGCTGCGCTATGCCGGCGAGACCCACCACCGAGTGCTGGCAACGCGCACCGAAGACGCCGGGCAAACCTGGAGCGAACCCTATCCGCTGGAACCGTCCAACCCAAACTCTTCGCTGGCAGCGGTCGCCACGCCGAAACATGGCTTGCTGGTGGCACTCAATGACCTGCGCGAAGGCCGTTTCAAGCTGAGCCTGTACGGCACCGATGCTAAAATGGACGACTGGCGCGCCCTACGCGACCTGGATAAATCACCTGACCCGGAAGGCGAGCCGTTTTCCCCGCAAGCCTACAAGGACATCATCGGCCAGAAATTTCGCGACTCCAGCGGAGCGCTGCGCCAGCCACTGGAAGCGCAGTTCCTGAGCAACCTGGACACCCGGGTCTGCACCAGTCGCGGGTGTGAGTTCGAGTACGAGTACCCCTACTTCATCCGCAGCCCAGACGGCATGTATCACCTGGTTTATTCCTGGAACAACACCTTCATCAAGCACGTCACCTTCAACGAAGCCTGGCTGTCCGAGCGCCTGAAATGATCAACCTGTGGCAAGCCCATCTCAGTTTCGCAATGATCATATTCCTCCTGCTGCCCGGCTTTGGCCTCGGCCGGCTCTGGCGCGGGGGGCTGCTGCTGGCCTTGCTCGCCGCCAGTTTCATTCCTCTGGACGGTTTGACGGTGGCGGCTTATCTGCGCAGTCACATCGATGACCTGGCGATTACCACGATGATCCTGATGGCGTGGGCGTGCCTGCGCCGCCTGGAAATCCTCGCGCCTGCGCCACGTGGATATGTCGGCGTGCTGGTGATCTTCGCCGCCATGGCCGTGCTGTTGTATCCGGCGACGCTGGGCTGGACGTACGTCGATCCATACCGGCTGGGTTTCAGCCCGCGCGTGCTGCTGACCTTGATTGCCTTGCTCACGCTCGGCCTGTACTACCTGCGCAACGGCCTGGCAGTGGCCATGCTGGCGGGCGCGACCCTGGCCTTTATGGTGGGGCTCAAACCTTCGCACAACTATTGGGATTACCTGGTGGATCCACTGCTGGCGCTGTATTGCTGCGTTGCGCTGCTGGTGCTCGGCACCCGCCAGGCCTATCGCTGGTTCCTCAGCCGGCGTGGATCGGCTAGCCACAGGTCCATTTAGATTTAACGACTTTAAACAGGGGAACAGGGATGGGTTGGTTGCAATCGAGACGCTTGCATTACTGGTTGGGCGCGACCGCGATCGTGTTTGCGCTGTTCGCGGTATTGCGAGTGGTGTTCTTCTTCGGCTTTTCAGGGTTTGACTCTAGCGCCCTGAGCGCCCAACCCGCCATTGTGGAAACCCTGGGCATCGGCTTTCGTTTCGACTTGCGCCTGGCCATCCTCACCGTGTTGCCCCTGGCGTTGCTGGCGTGGATTCCGCGCTGGAACCTAACCACCAGCCGCGTGCTGCGCCTTGTCGCCAGGGTCTATCTGGTGGCGGCCCTGAGTGTTCTGCTGCTGATCTACATCATCGATTTTGGTCACTACGCCTACCTTGGTGTGCGCATCAATGCCACCGTGCTGCGCTTCATCGAGGACGCGCAGATCTCCCGCGACATGGTCTGGCAGACGTACCCGGTGATCTGGATCAGCCTCGGCTGGCTGGCCACGGTAGCGCTGGTGACCCTTGCCTTGGTGCGCCTGGAACGGGTCACGCTGGATCGCCCGCGCAAGGTCATTCACCCACTCTCCGCCACCTGGGGCAGTGCGTTGATGGTGGTGCTGGTGCTGCTGGGCATCCTCGGCCGAGTAGAAAACATGAACCTGGAAAATCCGGTTCCCCTGCGCTGGAGCGATGCGTTTTTCTCCAGCAACAACCAGATCGCGGCATTGGGCCTGAACCCGGTGATTTTCCTCTACGACACGGTCAAGGTTGGCCAGTCCCGGTACGACGAACAGCAGGTGCGCGAGCACTACGCAGTCATGTCCCGCTACCTGGGCGTCGACCAGCCGGACGCGCAAACCCTCAATTTTGTTAGGCACCAGGCGCCGCAACCCTACAAGATTCCCGGCTCGCGCCCACCGAACGTGATGTTCGTGATGCTCGAATCCCTGGGTACCAGCGCTGTCGGGGCCTACGGCAACCCGATCGATCCGACGCCGAACATTGACCGGCTCGCCAAGCAGAGCTGGTTCTTCGAGCATTTCTACGTGCCAGTCACCGGCACCGCAAAAACCGTGTGGGCGAGCATTTCCGGGGTGCCCGATGTCACCCGCCAGGAAACCGCGACGCGCAACCCGCTGATCACCCAGCAGAACACCCTGATCAACGCCTTCACCGGCTACGAGAAGATCTACACCATCGGCGGCAACTCCGGCTGGGCCAACATGAACGCGCTGATTCGCCAGAGCATCGATGGCGTGCGGTTGTACGAGGAGCGCGACTGGAAAGCGCCGGTCGTCGATGTCTGGGGGATTTCCGACCTGGACCTGTTCAAGGAAACCGACACGATCCTGCAGGCGCTGCCCAAGGACAAACCGTTCTTTGCCTATGTGCAAACCGCCGGCAATCATCGCCCTTTTACCATCCCCGCGCTCAATGACGGCTTCGAGGTCAAGCACCCGACCCTGGCCGAAGTTCAGGCTGCCGGCTCGCGCAGTGTCGAGCAGTACAACGCCGTGCGCCTGCTGGACTTCAACATCGGTCGCCTGATGGAAATCGCCAAGGCAGGCGGCTGGTACGAGAACACCATTTTCGTGCTGTTTGGCGATCACAACACCCGCATCGCGCAGATCCCGTTTCTGGCCCCGGCCTACGAACAGCTGGGCCTGGAAAGCAATGCCGTCCCGATGATCATCCATGCCCCTGCGCTGCTGGGCTCGCGCACCGTCGAGGAAGCAGTGGGCCTGGTGGATTTGCTGCCCACCGTGGCCGGCATGGCGGGCCTGGAGTTTCGCAACAGCGGCATGGGCCGGGATATCCAGCAACCCGCCCCCGAAGGCGAACGCGTGGTGCCGCTGGTCTTGCGTGAGGGCACCTTCCCGCTGATTGCCGGCGTGACCCAGCATTTCATGGTGCAGATGGAACACGACGGCAGCTCGCCGACCTTGCACGACCTGGCGTCGATGACCCCGACGGATGACGTGGCCCGGCAGAACCCCGAGGAGTTCAAGCGCCTCGTGCAATTGACCCGTGGCATGCACGAAACTTCGAGGCTGATGCTCTACCAGAACGTGCGCAAGTAACGGCCTGACAAGTGCTGGCGGACAAATGTGACCTTATATATCCGGGCCAGTTTTGCCGGCACTTGATACCATCCAGCACACTTGTGTGACGATTTAGTGGCTGGAATGTATTTTGTGAACAAACTCCGTCTCGGGTTGCAGCAACCCTACGCGCGTCTTATTGCCCTGCTCGGCCTGGTACTGGTCGTGCCCCTGTGCCTGCGCGCAGCACTGGGCTGGTCAAATCCTCACGGATATTTGTCGGACCTGGCCATCGGCAGCCTGCTGCTGGTGCTGTTGCATCGTCGCCCCTGGTGGCTGGCACTGCCGGTGTTGCTGGCATGGGCCTTCCTGACGGTGGCCAGCGCCGAGCTGGTCAGTGCCGTTGGCCGGTTGCCCAACGTGTCGGATGTGCATTACCTGATCGACCCGCAGTTCCTGGAAAACTCCACCGGTGGCGGCTTCGCCCAGCCCTGGCTGGCAGCCTCGTTGCTGGTCGCACTGGGCGTATGGTTGCTCAGCCATTGGCTGGCGCCCTCGACCCCCTCGCCGTCCCTGCCCCGTCATGCCTGGAGCGCTCCGCTGCTGCTGCTCATTGCCCACTGGGGAGCGCAGCACTTGCAGCCTACTGATGCCGATCAGTGGCGGGTCTACAACCTGCCCCATCAATTGATGGCCGCTGGCACGGGCAACGTGCAGATGGCGGTGGAGGAATGGCTGGAGGGCGACGTCGTCGACGTGCCGCCGCAGATGGCTGGCCTGGTCCAACTCGACCTGGACGGCCAGCGGCTGCTGGCCGGTCGCGGACAGGCGCGTAATGTGCTGGTCATCGCCCTGGAAGGCATTCCCGGTGCCTACATCGGGGCCAACCGCGAAGCGTTGCACAGCAGCTATCAGGAGGACCTGATGCCGCGACTCAGTCGCTGGGCGCAACGCGGCATGAACACCCCTGACTACGTGCTGCACAGCCACCAGACCATCCGCGGCCTGTACGCCATGCTCTGCGGTGACTACGACAAACTCGACAACGGCACTCCCAAAGGCGTGGAGATGCTCACCCAAAGCGCGCGCAACCAGGACTGCCTGCCGGCACAGCTGCGCAAGAACGGCTTTGCCACGCATTACCTCCAGGGTGCCGGCCTGCGCTTCATGGCCAAAGACAAGATCATGCCGCACATCGGCTTCGACACGACCCTGGGCCTTGAATGGTTCACCAACGCATCGTATCTGGACTTCCCGTGGGGCAAGGACGACAAGGCCTTCTTCGAAGGTGCGCTGGACTATGTCGGCCAGCTCAAGAAACAAAAACAACCGTGGATGCTGACCCTGCTCACCGTCGGCACCCACCAGCCCTATTCCGCCCCCGAAGACTACCTGCAACGCTACGACACCCCCAAGCAGGCAGCGGTCGGTTACCTGGATGATGCCCTCGACCAGTTCCTCAGCGACCTGGAGCGCCAGGGCGTGCTCAAGGACACCCTGGTGGTGATCACCTCCGACGAGTCCCATGGCATCGATGGCGTGCGCCTCGCTTCATCATGGGGGTTCAACCTGACCCTCGCACCGGATCAGGCGCAGTTGCCACACATTAAACCCGGGGTGTACGGCCACGTGGACTTGAGTACGTCGATCCTCGACTACTTCGCCCTGCCCGTGCCGGCCACCCTGAGCGGCCGCTCACTGTTTCGCGACTACGCCACCGGGCGCGAGATCATGTCCTACACCAACGGCAATCTGCGCTATCACGATGGCCAGGGCACCTTCACCGAGTGCGATTTCCAGCAACGCTGCCGGTACTACGCCAGTGAAGGCTTCATCGCAGAGCGGGCGAAGCTGCTCGGCCAATACGGCGGCCAGCGTGCCCGGCAGATTGCGGCGCGCGCCACGGCCCTGGATCAAACCCTGATGCAGACGCCCCTGAACCAGCGTTATCAGTTCGGCAGCCCGGCAAGCATTCCGCTGCAGGCGCAAATCAAGGATGACTGGGCCGACAACCTCATCGGCGCGCAATACCTGGAAATGCCCAAGGGCTCGCACACCCGGGTGCGCCTGACCGTGCGCTCGGTCGACAGCCAGGACAATGCCTACATCCTGCTCAAGACCAAGGAATTCGAACGGGACGTTCAAGTAGGGTTGCCGGCTGAAATGCTGGTCACCGCCGACCAGCCGCTGGAGATGGACTTCAGCTTCGACAATCCCGAGTCGCGCAAGGCTTTTTCTTTCCACTTGCTGGGATACGGCACAGGCGCCGTCGAGGTCAGTGACTTCAGCGTGATTACCGAATTGCCGGGGCAGGAAGAACCGGTTGGCGAAACCCTTGATGATGATACGGCGGAGTCGAGCTGAGTAACGGGTGCGCGGTCTGAGCAGCCTTGCGTTATTCCGACACCGCCACCTGGTTACGCCCTCGCGCCTTGGCACGGTACAACGCCTTGTCCGCGTTGTTCATCAGGCTGTGCAAATCATGATCCTCGCTCCCCATCGACGCGACCCCCAGGCTGGCCGTGATGCAGTGCACCGGCCCGGTCATCGACCCTGCGATGGAGCGCGTGACCTGCTCTGCAATATCCAGCGCCACCTCGATGCAAGTGTCGGGCAACAACACCGCGAACTCCTCGCCACCTAAGCGTCCATACACATCCGTAGGCCGGAACGACTTGCTGATCACCACCCCCATCTGCCGCAACACCTGGTCCCCGACCTGATGGCCGTAGGTGTCATTGATGTGCTTGAAATGATCCATGTCCAGCATTACCACGCACAGTGGCAATCGGTGATTCATGCAGTGGCTGTACAACTGCTGCGCTTGCTCGAAGAACGCACGCCGATTGTTCAATCCGGTGAGCTCGTCGGTCTGCGCGGCGCGGGTGGAAATGCTGTGCGCCTGTTCCATTTCCCGGGTCAGGCGAAAGGCAGTTTCCAGCGCCTGGGACAACTTGCGGGTCGCGCCGGCCACAAAAGAAGCGAACACCAGCACCGCCAGGGCCATGCCCACCTGAATCGTTGACGACTGGAACAACAGCCAGACAGTACAGGGCAGCAACACCAGGGCTATCGACGCCAGGGTCATGTGGCTATAGGACGAATAGCAGGACACGGCGCTGACCGACATCCCCACCGCGAACAACATGACCAGCGCCTGGGATAACAGGTCGTTCGTGGGCATCACCGCCAGTGCCCCGCCCCCCCAGATGCCTGCCGACAGGACCAGCGTCAGCCAGTATATGAGCTCCCAGCGTTGCGGGGTACGCTCCAGGTCGGGGCTGCGGAAATAGGCAATAAACATTCCCAGACGCAATAACGACGACACCGACAACAAGGCGATCCAGGAAAACACCACGTTGTGATCCAGGTTGTCCCAGCATAGCCAGCACAGCATGAGAGCGGCCAGGTAACTGCCAAATACCGCAGAAACCGATTGGTGAAACAACTGGTGCAACCGGTCCGAGCGCACCTGATCGGCGATCTGCGTTTGCTGGTCGTACCGAGGCCCAATTCGATCCATGTGATCCGCCTGATCATGCTGCCGGTAAAAACGCGATTGTGGCACCCCGCCACTAGTGCCCGCTATTGAATAACACTCATTTGCGACGAAAATTCGTTACGGGAGCTAGCTTGCTCGCGGGGATCGTCAACGATAACGCGGAGAACTTGATACCCCACGGCGCGCTGGAGTTCTTCGGCAGCTAGCTCGCTCCTACAGGTTCAACGTTCAATATTGTAGTGCATCAACCGGCTTGTCCCTGACGCTGGAACTGACGCGGTGACAAACCAAAGCGCGTGCGAAACTCCCGTGAAAAATGCGCGCCATCGGCGAACCCGCAGTCCATGGCAATTTGCGTGATGCTGCTGTGACTGTTGAGCAGTAACCAGCTGCCGTATTCCACCCGCAACGAGCGCTGGAATTCCATGGGCGAAATGCCCAGCGACTGTTGGAACGCGCGAGTCAGTTGCCGACGCCCAAGGCCGACATAGCGCGCAATGGCGTCCAGCGTGGGCAGGCTGTCCATGCGCTGCTCGATGTAGTGCGCGGCCTGGCGCACCCGCTCATCCTTGATGTCCGCCAGGTTCGCATAGAAATGCGCCTGGGGCTGACGCCCCTGGCGAATCCCCTGCAACATCATATGCCGCACGGCCTGCTGGGCTTTTTCGCGCCCGCAGTGGCGCGCCACCAGGTACAAGCCCAGGTCGATTGCCGCCGTTGAACCGGCACAGGTAATCAAATCTCCCTCGTCGATGAATAGATGGTCCACCGCTGCTGGCGTTTTCGGAAACCGCGCGCGAAACGCGTCCAGCACGTTCCAGTGCACACAGACCGAGCGGTTTCCTACCACACCTGCCTGGGCGAGTGCGAAGGTGCCGGTGCAGATGCCCAGTAATCGGGTGCGGCTGTTTGCTGCGCGCTGCTACCAGTCCCGCAAATACCCCGGCAAATGGGTATTGGGGTAATCGTTGCCACCGCAGATGGCGATGTAGTCGAACTGGTCAAGGTCCTGCTCCAATGCGCCTGTAACCTCCAGCGTGATCCCGGCGCTGGAGGTTCGGGGCAACCCGTCAACGCTCATCACACGCCAGGCAGTATGGATCTGCCGACTGGCGCCGCCGATATCTGCAGACAACCGCAGCACATCCACAAATCCGGAAAACGCCGCCAGGGTGAACTGGTCGAGCAACACCAGTCCCACCGACAACTGCGGGCGAGTGTTCGCCTGCGCGTCGGTGCCGCTCGATACATGGCAATCGTGGAGATTCTGAGTCATTTTGGGCATGACCCAACTATTCAACTTTAAGACCCCGGTGTGCAAGCGCTCGTATCGACGTTACGAGCAAGATGCAGACAAGGGGAACAGCTCGACTACGCCCCAGAGGACATGAGATGAGAACAACAACCCGCACTAAAATCACAGTCGCGCTATCGCTGGCGGGCTGCATCTCCTCGCAAGGCGCCATGGCGGATCAGCCAAAACTGACCGTCGCGTTGTACGGCGGCAACTGGGGAGACGCGTTCCTCAATTGTGTTGCAGAACCTTTCACCAAAGCCACCGGCATTGCCGTGGCAGCGGAAGTCGGCACCTCGACCACGACACTCGCCAAGCTTCAACAGCAAAAATCCAGCCCCGCCATCGACGTCGCGTGGATGGATGGCGGCATCAGCGAACTCGCTTACGCGGCAGGCGTGATCGCCGACCTCGACCCGGCAGCCATTCCCAACCTGAAAAACGTCGAGGAAAAAGGGCTGTACGCCGAAGCGGGCCATACCTTCGCTGTCAGCAGCGGCTTCTACTCTTTGGGCCTGACCTACAACACCCGGGAAATCAAAGAGGCACCGACCAGCTGGAAGGACCTGTGGAAGCCCGAGTACGCTGCTGCGATAGCGTTGCCCTCGCCCGCCAATTCTTCCGGGGTGCCCTTCGTGTTCTTCATGGCCGATGTCTGGGGTATCGATCGCGCCGATCTGGCACCTCTTTACAGCAAGCTGGGAGCACTGGACACCGCGCTGTTCTCCGACAGTTCGGGCGCCGCTACCAACGCTTTCCAGAGTGGCGAAGCGATCATCGGCGCGCACTTCAACGTCGGTGCCTGGGACTTGATCGACAAGGGAGCCCCCATCGGCTTCACCATTCCCAAGGAAGGCGCATGGGCGACCGACGCGCGCCTGCACCTGATCAAGGGCGCGCGCAACACCAAGGCCGCTGAGCAATTCATCAATACCGCACTGACCCAGGAAGCGGCGTCCTGCCTGGCCGGCAAGCTGTACCTGGGCCCGGCGGTGAAAGGCGTGGAAGTCTCGCAGGAGGTCGCCCGCAAGTTGCCATGGGGCGCAGGCGGATCGATCAAGGACCTGCGCCTGTTCGACTGGGCGCAGATCAACGCCCAGCGCGCCAGTGTCACCAACGACTGGAACCGCAAAGTCACCGCCAAATAGCTCAAGAGGTCTGCAATGTCAGTTTTATTGAGCATCGACAGCGTCTGCAAGAACTTTGGGCCTTACCAGGCATTGGACAATATCAACCTGGACATCGAGCAGGGCGAGTTCATCGTCCTGCTGGGTCCCAGCGGCTGTGGCAAGACCACCCTGCTGCGCTCGATCGCCGGTTTCATGCAGCCTGATTCCGGGAGCATTGCGATCGACGGCCAGGACGTCAGTCGCCTGCCACCCTACCGTCGGCCACTGAACACGGTCTTTCAGAACTACGCGCTGTTTCCGCACATGACGGTGCTGGAAAACGTCGCCTACGGCCCACGACGCCAGGGCGTCAACCGTGGCGAAGCCCGCGAACGGGCTCGTGAAGCGCTGGCGCTGGTGGGCCTCGAAGCGCTGGGCGAGCGTTACCCAAGCGGCATGTCCGGCGGCCAGCAGCAGCGGGTTGCATTGGCCCGGGCCATCGTCAATAAACCGAAATTGCTGTTGCTCGACGAACCGCTCTCGGCGCTCGACATGAAACTGCGCAAACGCATGCAGCTGGAGCTCAAGCATCTGCAAGCGAAGCTGGGGATTGCGTTTATTTTCGTCACCCATGACCAGGAAGAGGCGATGACCATCGCCGATCGTATCGTGGTGATGAATGCCGGCCGCATCGAACAAACCGGTACCAGCAGCGCCATCTACAGCGCACCGGCTTCGCGTTTCGTCGCTGACTTTATCGGCGAAGCCAATCTCATCGACTACCAGGTCACCGGCAACGATGAAATACGCCTGGGTATCCGCAACCAACCGCTGGTGCGCAACACAAGTGCCATCCCGTCACAAGGCGTGGCCGTGCTGCGCCCCGAACATTTGCAGGTGCTGGAACCCGCTGCTGCCGAGACGCCCGGCTGCCACGAAATCCACGGTACCGTCAGCGACGTCGTTACCGTCGGCAGCCATACGCTGATCCATGCCCTGATTGACGGGCAAATGATCATCGCGCGCACCATGGGCTTTCCAGGGCCGGACATGGTTGCCGGCAGCACGGTGCGCCTGGGCTTCAACCCCGCTCATCTGCACCTGATCGGGGAGTCGGTATGAAACGCAAGACGCTCGCCCCGCTGCTGATGCTCTTTGCAGCCCTGGCATTTTTCGCGGCGTTCTTTCTTGCGCCGTTTGCCGTGGTGATCTTCGCCAGCTTCACCCAGGGCGCGGACCAGGCCTTTACCGTCGATCACTATATTCGGGTGTTGGGCGATCAGTACCATTGGGACGTCATCCTGGTGACCTTCCGCATCGCCGCGCTGACCACCCTGGTGTCTTTGCTGTTGGGCTACCCGCTGGCCTGGTACCTGGTGCGTGTCGTGAAGTGGCGGGCCTGGCGGCGCGCCTGTGTGATCCTGCTGGTGGTGCCGATGTTCACCAGCAACATCGTCCGCTCGTTCGGCTGGATGGTGCTGCTGGGGCGCAAGGGCCTGGTGAATCAGAGCCTGATGGACACTGGCCTGATCGACACTCCAGTGCGGTTTCTCGGCACCGAGCTGGGCATCCTGATCGGCATGGTCTACATCCTCCTGCCATTCATCGTGCTCGCGGCAGGCAATGCCCTGGCGCAGGTCGACCCGGCCTACGAGCAAGCCTCCGAAGATCTCGGCGCCAGTCCCCGGGCCACGTTTTTCCACGTGGTGCTACCACTGACTATGCCTGGCATCATCTCCGGCTCGATCATGGTGTTCACCCTGGCAGCCAGTGCCTATGTCACCCCGGCACTGCTGTCGGGCGGCAGGATCTCGGTGCTGTCGATGTTGATTTTCCAGCAATACAGCTCGGTATTCGACTTCAACTACGGCGGCGCCCTGAGCGTGGTGCTGCTGATCTTCACCCTGGTCATGGTCGGCCTTGCCGGTCGGGTTGGCAGTGTCAGAGGGAGCAATCAATGATCACTCGAATGCTGGTTCGCCTGGTGGCCTGGGCAGTGCTCGGCTACATGCTGTTGCCCCTGGTGGTGATCATGGGCGCCTCCTTCACCGCCTCGTCTTTCCTCGCATTCCCGCCTCAAGGCTGGACGCTGGACTGGTACGCCAAGATGCTCAGCGACCCAAGCTATGTGGCCTCGTTTGCCACCAGCACGGTCCTGGCGTTGGTCGCGACCTGTGTTGCAGTGCTGCTCAGCGTGCCGGCGGCCCTGGCGATTGCGCGTTACGAGTTCGCCGGAAAACAGGCGATCCTGGCTGCCCTGACGTCCCCGCTGGTGTTCCCGCATATCGTGCTCGGCGCAGCGCTGCTGCAGTTTGGTGGCTACTTCGGCTTGACCCGCAGCTTCCTCGCGCTGCTGATCGGCCACACCATCATCATCTCGCCCTTCGTGTTGCGCTCGGTGCTGTCGATGCTGACGCCAGAGCAACGTGCGCTGGAGGAAGCGTCCAGTGACCTGGGCGGTACCCCCTGGGCAACCTTCTTTCTGGTGGTGCTGCCACAGATCCGGCCCGGGATCGTCACCGGTTCTATCTTTGCCTTCATCTCGTCGTGGATCAACGTTGAGCTGTCGATCTTCAACACCACCCCGGACCTGAACACCATACCGGTGAAGCTCTTCAACTATGTGCAGTACACCGTCGACCCAACCATTGCTGCTGCCTCAGGGGCAACCATCGTCGTGGTCGTCATCGCCGTCATCATTCTGGACCTGTGTATCGGTCTCGATCTTTTGTCAGAACGCAAATAAACCCCACCCCTACATCCCGCAAGCCAGGAGTTCAGTCATGCGTATGCAAGACACGTTCGATGTCATCTATACCCATACCGAAGGTGAACCACTGTGCATCGTGCACAGCGGCATCCCCTACCCCGCAGGTTCGACCATTCTGGCCAAGCGTGCGTTTCTTGAGCAGAACTACGACTGGCTGCGCAAGGCGCTGATGCAGGAACCTCGCGGCCACAAAGACATGTTTGGCGTCTTCCTCACCCCGCCTTCGAGCAGTGAATTCGACGCAGGCCTGATCTACATGGATGGCAGTGTGTATTCGCACATGTGCGGCCACGGCACGATCGCCGTCAGCATGGCCATGGTTGCCCTGGGCCTGGTCCCGCGTGGTGCTGATGGCATCACCAAAATTCGCTTTGAAACCACCGCAGGGCTGGTGGTCGCGGAAGTCGCATCTGAAGGCGACAAAGTCCTCTGGACCCGTTTCGAAAACGTCCCGGCCTACGTGGCGGCCCAGGACATTCCGGTGCACCTGCCAGGCTATGGCGACCTCAAGGCAGACCTGGTCTGGGGCGGCAATTACTTCGGCATCGTCGACCTGACCAATTGTGACCTGCGCATCAGCCCGGAGAACGGCAGCGAACTGTCGCGCCTCGGTCTGCTGGCGCGGGATCAGATCCAGAAACAATTGAAGATCCAGCACCCCACCGAGGCGCACATCAACGACCTCAACTTCATCACGTTCTGGCATCCGGCAACCATCGACGGAGCGTTCTACAAGAACGTCCACGTGTTCAGCGCTGGCCAGCTCGACCGCTCCCCAGGCGGCACGGGCACCAGCGCGATGATGGCGATGTTCGAAGCCCGGGGCAAACTCGGGCTGAACCAGCCGATCCTGTCTGAAGGCTTGCTGGGCAGCGGCACGTTTGAAGGCTGCCTGTTGGGTGAAGTCGACCTCAACGGTACCCGTGCGGTGCGCCCGACCGTCAAGGGCACCGCGAGTATCCTGGGGACCTCGCGCTGGGTCATCGAGCGTAACGATCCGGTCGGTGCAGGTTTCGTCGTTAACTGACCTCTGCCCGCGCCCGGCGCACCACGCCGGGCATGCCCCTCTGCGGCGCGTGCATCCTCGCAACCGCCCGACACCCTGTGTAAGAGACTTTCCCTATCGTCCCCTAACACTCCACCTATTAGCTGAGTGCCCAACTCGGGTCTACCCTTAGGGCTGCTCTGGCGCCACAAGCTGGCCGTTCCCACAAGGCGCGAATAGCCCGGATGATCACCCAAAGGTAGCTCACACATGGCAAATGAATCGAAATGCCCGTTCAATCACGCCGCTGGCGGTGGCACGACGAACCGCGACTGGTGGCCTAACCAACTGAACCTGAAGATCCTGCACCAGCATTCGTCCCTGTCCGATCCGCTGGACGAAGGCTTTGACTATGCCCAGGCATTCAAGAGCCTGGACTTCCAGGCGCTCAAGCAAGACCTGCGCGCGTTAATGACCGACTCGCAAGACTGGTGGCCGGCGGACTTCGGGCACTACGGGCCGCTGTTCATCCGCATGGCCTGGCACAGCGCGGGCACCTATCGCACCGCTGATGGTCGTGGCGGAGCGGGCTCCGGGCAGCAACGTTTTGCCCCGCTCAACAGCTGGCCGGACAACGTCAGCCTGGACAAGGCCCGCCGCCTGCTGTGGCCGATCAAGCAAAAGTACGGGCGCAACATTTCCTGGGCTGACCTGATCGTCCTCACCGGCAACGTTGCGCTGGAATCCATGGGCTTCAAGACCTTTGGTTTCTCCGGCGGCCGTCCGGATGTCTGGGAGCCGGATGAAGACGTCTACTGGGGCTCGGAGAACAAGTGGCTGGCGGGTGACAGTCGCTACGATCAAGGTCACAAGGAACCCATGCAAAAGCCCGGCGAAGGCCCACTGGTTGCCGAGCCCGGAGAAAATGAAGACAGCCGGGTCGAACCCGGTCGGCACCTGGAAACACCCCTGGCCGCCGTACAAATGGGCCTCATCTACGTCAACCCCGAAGGCCCGGAAGGCGAGCCAGACCCGGTCAAGTCGGCCCTGGATATTCGCGAAACCTTCGGCCGCATGGCCATGAACGACGAAGAGACCGTCGCGCTGATCGCCGGTGGCCACGCCTTCGGCAAAACCCACGGCGCCGGCCCTGCGGACAATGTTGGCGCGGAGCCGGAAGCGGCGGGCCTTGAGGAACAAGGTTTCGGCTGGAAAAACAGCTTCGGTACCGGCAAAGGCCCGGACACCATCACCAGCGGCCTGGAAGTGACCTGGACCACCACGCCCACCCAATGGAGCAACAACTACCTGGAAAACCTCTTCGGCTTCGACTGGGAACTGACCAAAAGCCCGGCCGGCGCGCACCAATGGACGCCAAAAAACGGCGCCGGCGCCGGCATCATTCCTGATGCCCACGACCCGAACAAACGCCGTAACCCAACCATGCTCACCTCGGACCTGGCGCTGCGTTTCGATCCGATCTACGAACCCATCTCCCGGCGGTTCCTGGAGAACCCCGACCAACTCGCCGACGCCTTCGCTCGCGCCTGGTTCAAGTTGATCCATCGCGACATGGGCCCGCTATCGCGCTACCTCGGGCCGGAGATGCCCAGCGAAGAACTGCTGTGGCAGGACCCGATCCCCGAAGTCGACCACGAGCTGATCAATGACAGCGATGTCACCGCACTCAAGGGCAAGCTCCTGGCCAGCGGCCTGTCCGTCTCGCAACTGGTTTCAACCGCGTGGGCGGCGGCTTCGACTTTCCGCGGCTCCGATAAACGCGGCGGTGCCAACGGCGCACGCCTGCGCCTGGAGCCGCAGAAATCCTGGCAGGCCAACCAGCCGGAGCAACTGGGCAGCGTGCTGGCCAAACTTGAAAGCATCCGGAACGAGTTCAGCAATGGGGGCAAGAAAGTCTCGCTGGCGGACCTGATCGTCTTGGCAGGAAACGCCGGCGTCGAACAGGCGGGCAAAAATGCCGGGGTCACCCTCACCGTGCCCTTCACTCCGGGCAGGACCGATGCAACCCAGGAACAGACAGACGTTGAGTCCTTCGCCTTCCTCGAACCTGTCGCCGATGGCTTTCGCAACTTCCTCAAGACCCGCTACACCGTACCGGCCGAAGCACTGCTGATCGACAAGGCCCAACTGCTGACCCTCACGGCCCCGGAAATGACCGCGCTGATTGGCGGCCTGCGGGTGCTGAACACCAACGCCGGCCAGACCCGGCACGGCGTGTTCACCCAACGGCCGGAAGCCTTGACCAACGACTTCTTCACCAACCTGCTGGACATGGGCGTGGAATGGAAACCCACCTCGGACGACGCGCAGGAGTTTGAGGGACGTGACCGCAAGACGGGCCAGGTAAAATGGACCGGGACACGTGTGGACCTGGTGTTTGGATCGAATGCGCAGTTGCGGGCGCTTGCCGAAGTCTATGCGAGCAGCGACAGCCAGGAAAAATTCGTCAAGGACTTCGTTGCGGCGTGGACCAAGGTGATGAATCTGGATCGGTTCGATGTGAAATAAGCCTGAGCCCTGAAACGCAAACGCCTCCCGCTGGAGGCGTTTTGCTTTGAGGCGCGAAGGCTACACCGGCGAGATCGTGGCCAGAGCGCCGATCAGCACCGTCAGTACGAGAAAACCACCGAGGAAAATCGCCATCTTGCCCATGAGGGTGCTCCTGCCTGTTCAATATGCAGTTATTGTGAGCCGCAGTCTGTTTGCATTACAGATGCAGATGGCGATGAAAAATACGGATCAGAGCACAGCCTGAACCCGCGCTTCATCCCTCCATGCTGGCGATCCTCCCATAACAACACCCACAAAAAAGCCCGCTGACCGTCACCGGTTCAGCGGGCTCTTCAACAGCGCTTCTACTTACAAAGCCATGTCACTTGCAGCGTTAGCCTTCGGAGCAGCCTTCTCGGCATCAGCCGGAGCAGCCACCGGAGCCGCTACCTGACCCATCGCCGGCGGCGGAGTCAGTTGCAGTACCTTGGCGGTATAGGCCCACTCTTCAGCCACTTTCTCAGGGTTGCCGTTCAACTGGGTGCCGTAGCTCGGCACGATCTGGTGCAGTTTTTCCTGCCAGGCCGGGGAAGCGACCTTGTCCTTGAACACCTTCTGCAGCACAGTCAGCATGATCGGCGCGGCGGTCGATGCACCTGGGGAGGCGCCCAGCAGGCCGGCGATGGAGCCGTCTTGCGAAGCCACGATCTCGGTGCCCAGCTTCAGCACGCCACCGGCGGCTTCGTCACGCTTGATGATTTGCACGCGCTGGCCGGCTTGCCACAGGCGCCAGTCTTCAGCCTTGGCGTTCGGGAAGTATTCCTTCAGGGCGTTGAGGCGGTCTTCGTCCGACAGCATCAGCTGGCCGGCGAGGTACTCGACCAGCGGGTATTCCTTGATGCCGACCTTGGTCATTGGCCACACGTTATGCGTGGTCGTGGTGGTCAGCAGGTCCAGGTACGAACCTTCTTTCAGGAACTTGGTGCTGAAGGTCGCGAATGGGCCAAACAGGATGACACGCTTGCCGTCCAGGACACGGGTGTCCAGGTGCGGAACCGACATCGGTGGTGCGCCAACGGAGGCTTTGCCGTAGGCCTTGGCCAGGTGTTGCTCGGCGATGGTCGGGTTCTCGGTCACCAGGAACGAGCCGCCAACCGGGAAGCCTGCATACTCCTTGGCTTCAGGAATACCGGACTTCTGCAGCAGGTGCAGGGCACCGCCGCCAGCGCCGATGAAGACGAACTTGGCGTCGGTCTCGAACTTGCTGCCGTCTTTCAGGTTTTTGTAGCTGACGCGCCAAGTACCGTCTTCGTTCCTGGTGATGTCCTGCACTTCGCTGGACAGTTTCAAGTCGAACTTCGGGGTGGTCTGCAGGTGCGCGACGAACTGGCGAGTGATTTCGCCGAAGTTGACGTCGGTACCGATTGGCGACCAGGTGGCGGCAACTTTCTGTTTCGGGTCACGCCCTTCCATCATCAGCGGCACCCACTTGCTGATCACAGCCGGGTCTTCGGAATACTGCATGCCGGCAAACAGCGGGCTCGCCTGCAGGGCTTCGTAACGCTTTTTGAGGAAACTGATGTTGTCGTCGCCCCACACAAAGCTCATGTGTGGCGTGGAATTGATGAACGAACGCGGGTTCTTCAGCACGCCTTGCTGAACCTGCCAGGCCCAGAACTGACGGGAGATCTGAAACGCCTCGTTGATTTCAACGGCCTTGGGAATCGACACATTGCCCTTGTCGTCTTCCGGGGTGTAGTTCAACTCGGCCAGGGCGGAGTGACCGGTACCGGCGTTGTTCCAGCCGTTGGAGCTTTCCAGGGCCACGCCGTCCAGACGCTCGATCATTTCCATCGAGGTGCCGGGTTCCAGCTCGTTGAGCCAGACACCCAGGGTCGCGCTCATGATGCCGCCGCCGATCAGCAGCACATCGACTTTCTTTGCCTCTTCCGCTTGAGCGGACGTGATCCCCATCGACAAAGCCAGCCCAAGCAGGGCCGTGTTCATTTTCTTAAACATCTGTAGCACCTATGATAAAACGCCATCCGCCCTGCCATCCGCAGTCTCGGGCCCCGTATTTCACGACATTCAGGCAGGATGTCGTGGGTGCTCGCGCCGCTGGATTGGAGGGTGGGCACACAAGGCCGATTGAGTGCATCGACCTCAATTTATATGTCCCTACTGAACTGACTTTTTATCTTTATTGGCTTCAGCTGCTTGAGCGACAGTGATTCCGTTGGCGCGTCGCATGGACACGCAAACTGAATGGATCGAACCAAGTTACTGCAAAGAATATCACGTCAGGACAAACCCGCGCGTCTGTTCCCGACTCGCTGGTCCGGCTGCAGACGTCCGGGCCACTATACTCAAGGTGTTTTTTCACCCAAGCCGGCGAGGCATCTAAATGAGCGACAAACCCGATTTGCGCAAATACTCCTCTCAGGTAGTCGACGGCGTGGAGCGCTCGCCGGGGCGCGCCATGCTGCGGGCCGTGGGTTTTACCGACGAGGATTTCGCCAAGCCGCAGATCGGCATTGCCTCGACCTGGGCCATGGTCACGCCTTGCAACATGCACATCGACAAGCTCGCGCGGGAGGCCGAACGCGGAGCGAATGCGGCGGGTGCCAAAGGGGTGATCTTCAACACCATCACCATCTCCGACGGCATCGCCAACGGCACCGAAGGCATGAAGTACTCACTGGTGTCGCGGGAGGTCATCGCTGACTCGATCGAAACGGTGGCCGGTTGCGAAGGCTTCGACGGACTGGTCACGGTGGGTGGCTGTGACAAAAACATGCCCGGCTGCCTGATCGGCATGGCACGCCTGAACCGCCCCTCGATCTTTGTGTATGGCGGCACCATTCGCCCGGGTGCGGGCCATACCGACATCATTTCCGTGTTCGAAGCCGTGGGCCAGCATGCGCGTGGCGATATCAACGAGATCCAGGTCAAGCAGATCGAGGCAGTGGCCATTCCTGGCCCTGGCTCCTGCGGCGGGATGTACACGGCCAACACCATGGCTGCGGCCATTGAGGCCCTGGGCATGAGCCTTCCCGGTTCCAGCTCTCAGGATGCGGTGGGTACCGACAAGACGTCAGACAGCTTCCGCGCCGGGAAACAGGTCATGGAGTTGCTCAAGCTCGACCTCAAGCCGCGGGACATCATGACCCGCAAGGCCTTTGAAAACGCGATTCGCGTGGTGATCGCCCTCGCCGGCTCGACCAACGCCGTGTTGCACCTGCTGGCCATGGCCCACGCCGTGGACGTCGAGCTGACGCTGGATGATTTCGTCGAGCTGGGCAAAGTGTCGCCGGTGGTGGCCGACCTGCGGCCCAGCGGCCAGTACATGATGAGCGAACTGGTAGCCATCGGCGGCATCCAGCCGCTGATGAAACGTATGCTGGACGCCGGCATGCTGCATGGCGATGTCATGACCGTGACCGGCAAGACACTGGCCGAGAACCTGCGCGATGTTGCCGATTACGTGGCCGGCCAGGACGTGATCCTGCCCTTCGACCAGCCGATCAAGAAGGACTCCCACCTGGTCGTGCTGCGCGGCAACCTGGCCCCCGATGGCGCGGTGGCCAAAATCACCGGCAAGGAGGGCCTGCGATTTGAAGGCACTGCCCGGGTCTATCACGGTGAAGAAGGCGCGCTGGCGGGCATTCTCAACGGCGAGGTGCAGGCAGGCGATGTGATCGTGATTCGCTACGAAGGACCCAAGGGCGGACCCGGCATGCGCGAAATGCTCTCGCCGACTTCGGCGGTCATGGGCAAGGGGCTGGGCAAGGAAGTAGCGCTGATCACCGATGGCCGCTTCTCTGGCGGCTCCCATGGATTCGTGGTGGGCCATATCACCCCGGAGGCATTCGAGGGCGGGCCGATTGCGTTGATCGAGGATGGCGACCGAATCGTTATCGATGCCGAAACCCGGCAGATCACCGTGGAAGTTGCGGCGGCTGAATTGGCCAGGCGCAAGACGACTTGGGTGCGCCCGGAGGCCAACTACAAACGCGGGGTGTTGGCCAAATATGCGAAGACCGTGTCGAGCGCCTCGGAAGGCGCTGTGACGGATAAATATCTCTGAGCCGATTCCCGACTGGTTGCATGATCGCAATCGCGAGCAGGCTCGCTCCCACAGGAAGTCGCAGCGGACAAGGGTTTTGCGCCTCCAGCGAGTTCGTTGCAGGCGTGAAAAAACCTCCGATGCATTTTTGGGCAGAGGACACAGCAGTATCAAAGGATCGCAGGCTGTGCCAGCGCCGGCCACGGCTTCAAAGCCGGAACCTGTTAACCGACTGCGACAACTGCCCTGCCAGGCTCGCCAGCTCATCAGTAGTGTTGGCCGTCTCGCCAATCACACGGCTGTTGCCCTCTGACATCCCGGCAATCATTTGCACCTGATGGGCGATTTCGTTGCTGGCCAGGCTTTGCTCGCCAATGGTGCGAGTGATGTCGTTGACCAGTTGGGTGGTATCGAGCGTGGCATCGAGAATTTCCCGGATCGCCCGCTCGACCTCGGCGGTCACCGCCATCCCCTTGTCGACCTGAGCCACCCCCGCTTCCATGCTGCTGACCGCTTCCCGGGTGCTTTGCTGGATGCGCGCAACCATGCCGGCGATTTCCTGGGTCGACGCACTGGTACGCCCCGCCAGGCTGCGCACTTCGTCAGCTACCACCGCAAAACCACGGCCCTGCTCTCCGGCGCGGGCGGCTTCAATCGCGGCGTTCAGTGCCAGCAGGTTGGTCTGGTCGGCAATGCCCTTGATGACCTGGATGATGCTGAAAATCCCTTCGGACTCTTTGTCCAGGGTGCGGATGACCTGCGCCGACTGCTGCGCCGAGCGAGCGATGCCATCCATGTCGCTGACCACTTGATGGATCACCCGGCCGCCTTCCTTGGCCAGGTTTTCCGCCTGGTTCGCCATGTTCAGCGCACGCTCGGCATGCCGGGTGATCTCTTCGATGCTGGCGGTCATTTGGCTCGCGGCTGCGGCCATGGTGCTGGCGGCACTGCTTTGCTGTTGACTGCTGTCAGCTACCTCATGGCAGCCATTGCTTAACCGTTCGCTCATGCCGCTCACGCCGTGGGCGTTGCTGCGCACGACCTCGATCATGCCGCGCAAGTCGCGCTGCATGGTCGCCAGGCTGCGAATCAGGGCGCTGGCTTCATCTTTGCCGGCAGGTTCGGCAATTGCCTCGCTCAGGTGGCCGTGGGCGATGCTGTCGGCGATGCGACTGGCGGTTTGCAGCGGGCCCATGATACTGCGCAGCACCCAGCGCCCCTGCAACAGCAGCAACAACAGGCTGGCGATCAGCACACCACCGAGGGCAATATTGGCGTTGCTGATGGCCTGTTGCGTACCGACGCTGGTTTGCTGGGTATCGGTTTCGATCAGTTCGCTGAGCGCAGCCATCTGGTCTTCGAGCTGGCTGAACGCGGCATTAAAAGTGCCGAGTTCCTGTTGCGCAGCCAAAGGATTTTCCAGCGCCAGCCCGACAATCCGCTCCGCGGCGCTGATGTAGGTATCGAGGCTCGGCTTGATCTGATTGAGGCCAGCCTGGATGGTGGGGTTGACCGGCAGCTTGAGGTTGTTGCCCAGCACTTCACGGAAATGGCCCGCGTGCTCATCGATGGAGTTGCGCACCTCGGCCTGGCTGCTGTTGCTCTTTCCCAGGCCAACCAGCATCGCCGACAACACGTCGGCGCGCAGGGCGTCATGCATCATGTCGGCTTCGAGGTGATTGCGCAGCGCGGCCATGCTGACTTCGCTATCGCTCACCGCCTCCGCCATCTGCGTGTTTCCCACATAACTGACCAGGCTCATGATCAATGCCGTCAGCAAACCGGTACCAATCAGCAGTATCAAACGTATTTTTATCGACACTCTGTGCATCCCCGATCAGTTGGGTGCAGCCATGCTGCAGATGGCTGTTCTGATCAGGTTATCGACTGCGTGAAGCGCTAATTGAAGGCTATTTGCAAACGAGCGTTTGGCTCCCCGGTTGAGCCAGCAACGATCGCAAGGTCAAGGTATTGCCCAAGGAGAAACGCCGCCGGCGCAGCCTATGAGGGCCTCAAACACCCGGATAGACAATTTCCAGCCAAGGCCAGCGCGCCTGATAGCTGAGCGCTTTCTTTTCGAACAGATCAAATTGGTGGTTCACCGGATTGATCCGCAACAGTCCCTTCTCGATATCATCCAGGCCATAAGGCGCATACACCTCGCCGCTCAGCACATCCACGCCAGTGCAGGTGCCCTCGATCAGGTAGCGATCAATGCCCTCCTTCGCCGAATTGAGCTGTGGGTACGCCCCGCCGAAGCGCTCGCCGTACCACAGGTGGACGCGGGCCTGGTTCTTGATTTCAATGTTGAGGTCGAGGTCTTGAAACAGCGCCTTGGCCGCCAGGATGACGTCGTTCTCCGCCTCCCAGGACAAGTCCTGGTCAAAGTAGAAAACGTCGTAATCCTTGATGCCCCACGCGGCGGGTTTTGCGTCGTGATGGTTCCATACGGCCTGGAACAGGCAGCCGGCAGTGAGCATGCACTGCTTCAGGCCAAGGGCCGGCAGACGGTCGAGGATCTCGACGTTGGCCGGGTTGGTCCGGGCGATTTCCATCAGACGATCGGGTGTCAGTACCATGGCGAACTCCTTGTCAGCAATCAGATCCCTGGAAGCAGGACGATACCGCAAAACAAGCGAGTTTTTCATCAGTGAGGTCTTAAACCAGTGGCAAGGTCACCACGAACTCGCTGCCCTGGCCATCGCCTGTGCTGTGCCCGGTCACGCGGCCACCGTGCGCTTCGACCAGCTCACGCACCACGGTCAGGCCGATGCCCAGCCCGGCGCCGTTGAAGCCGACGGCAGTAATGTCCTGCACGAACGGCTCGAAAATATGGGGCAGCGCCTGGGCGGAAATACCGATGCCGTTATCACCAACACACATCCGCAGCTCGCGGCCCTGGACTGTGACCCTTAACGTGACGACGCCGCCCGCCGGGGTGTATTTGACGGCGTTGCCCAGCAGGTTGCCGAGAATTTGCGTCAGGCGCACGGCATCGCCATTGACGCTGAGGGGTTGCTGCGGCACATCGGCCGTGAACTGCAGCCGGTGAGCGCGCATCACCGGCCGGCACACTTCGACGGCGTCGTCGATGATCGAGACCATATCGACCAGGCAGCAATCCAGTCGCAACTTGCCGGTACTGACACGGGACACATCGAGCAAGTCCTCCACCAGACGCGACATATGCCTGACCTGCCCCTCAATCAGTAGCTGCATGCGCGGCAGCTCTGCGCTGGGCACGCGTACCAGGCGACCGGCGATCATGCTGATCGGCGTCAGCGGATTGCGCAACTCGTGGGCCACCACCGCCAGGGTGTTGCGTTGCAACAAAAGCGTGTGTTCGGCCGAGGCTTGCAGTTGTTGCGCACTGAGGGCTGCAATGACCAACTGCTCGTTGGCTTCGCGCATTTCCAGGAACAGCTGCTGCTCGCTATCGGTACGCCGGTTTTTGTCGGCATCGGACTGCGCCGACAGGATCGCCAGCACCAGCTGTTGATTGGCCTCGATCAATTGCTCGACCTGCTGATTGTCCAGGCGCTGGGCGTTGGCCTCGCTCAGTTCCTTTTGCAGGGCCACCAGCACTGCCCGTGCTTCAACGGTTTTCTGCCCCAGCAGGAACAATTCACGAGCGGCAGTCGCCAGCGCTTTTTCGTTCCGGCCATCAGCCTCGTCCATGATATTCCTCATCCATTGTCGAGGTCGGTGTGGCGCTGGGTTGGGCGGCCGCCGAGCAAACCTTCCTGATCCGGCAAGCGGTCGCCAATCTGCAGTCCGTTTTTGTCTATGCGGTACAGGCGCAGCTCGTCAGAGTGCGCGCTTGAGCGCACCTTGACCACCGCCATGATGCGCAACAGGCGGCTCTGCACTTCGATGTAGCGTTGCACGATGATCGCGTCGGTGAGAAATGCCGTGCCGTAAGGGCTGAATCGCAGGTCGGTGTAGCGGTCTTCCAGCTCGGAAGTCATCAGCACGCTCACCCCGGCACCGGTCAACGCAGTGACCATCCGCGACAGCGACTCGCGGAAATCCTCGCGAAAGGTCGGCGCCAGCGCCAGCTCGAAACCTGACAATGAATCGATAACCACCCGGGTCGCCTTCAGGCGACGGATTTCGCTAAGCAGCAAATGCACGATCTCATCGATGGACAGGTCGGGCGCGCGGCTATCCACCAGGCCGACCTTGCCGGCCTCGATCAGGCTCGCCAGGGTGGCGTTCTGCGAATGATTGGGACGCTGTTCAAAGACGGCAATCACGCCGGTTTCGCCATTGCGCGCACCTTCGGCCAGGAAGGTCGCGGCGAGGATGCTCTTGCCCGAACCCGAAGGCCCGGCCACCAGCAGCGAATAGCCCCGCGGCAGGCCACCGCCGAGCATCTCATCAAGTTGCGGCACACCCATTTTCAGGCGCTCGCCGACAGGTGCCCGAGGTACTTCGAAGTGTTCGGTTGCAACCGGTGCGAAGACCTTTATTCCCGATGTGGCGATGCGGAAGGTGTGCAGTCCAGGCATCGTCGGCTGGCCACGCATCTTCATGATTTCCATCTTGCGCACCATGGAGTTGCGCTGCACGCTCTGGCGCAGCCAGATCAGGCCGTCGGCCACGGTAAAGATGGGGTTGGTGTCGGTTTCGGTGAAATACTCACCAATCAGGAAGGTCGTCGCCTGCCAGGTGGTCATCAACATGCCCAGTTGCTGGACGAACTGCGGCAGATTGTTGTTCGGGTTGTCCTGGGTCTGGCTGGCCAGTACCACCGAGCGGAACGAGTCTACAAAGACCAGGGCCGGCGAGTGGGTTTGCACCTCGCTGACGATGCGCCGCAGCACTTCGTCCAGATCACCGGCCAGGGTATCGTCGGCCAGGTTGATATAGCGCACCGAGTGGTTGATGGCTTCACTGTCGAAGAAGTCGAACTGCTGTTGATAGCGCAGCATCTTCAGCGGTGGTTCGCCAAGCACGGTGAAGAACAGCGCCGGGCGTTCAGGGGTTGCCAGGGCAAACATCATCTGATGCGCCAGGGTGGTCTTGCCGCAGCCCGGAGGGCCGGCGATCAGGTTGAACGAAAATTCCGGTAATCCTCCGCCCAGCACCTCGTCCAGTCCTGGCACGCCCGTGGCCAGACGGTTGATAGTTACTTTGGTGCTCATGGCGAAATTTCCTGCGAAGGGGTGTCGCTCAGGGAAGGTCCCCACACGTCACGAAGCAAACGTGCGGTGAGCGAGGGCCCGATCAGCGTGGTCAACAGCTCGTAGAAGATGGTCAGCATGACTTCGCTGAAGAGCAACGCATCGGCATCGCTCTGCTCGACGAGCACCGACCCGAGGGCAAGCACATCCATCGACGCCGGAACACTGGCACACGTGGCGGCGAATTGCGGGTGCCGGGCGGTGCAAAGATGCAGGCTGCGGCGGTAAAGCGCGACAACCCCCTGATTGCCGATGATCGGCGCGAGGGCTGCGTCCATATCCTGCAAAGTGGTGGCCAGCGCCTGGGCAATCCTTGCGGAGTCGGCGTTGGGGCCAACACGGTGCGCCAGAGAAGCTACGATCCGGCGGCTCTCTTGGCTTTGCGTGGTCATGGCAAACTGATATCTGGTGAACAGACCTTGATGGTACACCCTATGGACGCGTCGGGAGTCAATTAACCACGAGGCTGGCGGGGGACGCCGCAGCCATTGGCGATGATCACTGCCCAGTCGAGCAGCGCCTTGATCTGTAGACGCAAAAAGCCTATAACTTGATCCATAGATTATCAAGTGAGGTATATTTCATGGCCAACGCCCTTCCTGCACAGGCATTTTCCAAGGATCAATGCGTGGCCGGCCTGCGGGCGGCGGTCGGGATCATTGAGAAATGGGCAGCGTCCAGCGAGCAGGCCTGCCGGATCCTGCGTATTTCCCGCAGCACCCACACCCGCGCCAAACAACGTGACCCTGACTGGTCGGTGGCGCTGGATGCCGATCAGATGCAACGTATCAGTTTTGTCCTCAACATCCACGCCGCGCTACGCCTGGTGTTTGATAACCCGGACAATGTTTATGGCTTCCCCGCCATGGCCAATCACAACGAGTTCTTCAACGGCCGCTCGCCCCTGGAGATCATGTCCCAGGGGGACATGGTCTCGCTCTATGAGACCTTCCGCCGGATCGACGTCCTGCGGGGTGCACAATGGTGACCCTGGAGCAGTTGCCGACCCTCGCTGGGGAGCCGGTACAGGCTTATCGCCTGGTCAATTCGAAGTTCCCGCCCATCGACTTGTTCGATGACGTGGCCGACGCCCGGGAGTTCGAAGCGCTCTATCAGATCCAGGCACTGACCAACCCCAGGCTCAGGAACGAACTCGGTCAGCTGGAGATGATTGCGCGTAGCGAAATCCCCTTCGGCATTCCCGGCTGTTCCTACGCCACCGCGCCCTTCACCCACGTCAACCCGGGCGGCTCGCGCTTCAGCGATGGCAGCTTTGGCGTGTTGTACCTGGCAGCCTCGATGGAAACTGCCCTGGCGGAAGTGCAACATCACCAGAGCCTGTACTGGTCGAACGTCCGTGGTTTGAACTATGAACGTTTTGTGTTCCGTGGGTTGTCCTGTTCGTTCGTCGATGCGGCGATGAAAGATGCCACCACCGTGGCGATGAACGATGCGATTTACGCGCCCGACGATTACGCGTCATCCCAGCGCCTGGGCAAGGCCTTGAAGCTGGCAGGTTGCCCCGGCTTGCGCTACCGGTCGGTGCGCTTGCAGGGCAACCACTGCTGGGCACTGATGACCCCGAGGCCCGTGTTGTCGATCATCCAGAGCGCCCATTACGAGATGATCTGGAACGGGCAGATCACCGGGGTCAACCAGATACACGAGGCCTGATCACTGACAGGTCGATACTTGCATCCCGCTCGTTAAAAAGCCGGTCGACGCTATCCGGAAAATGCTGAGCACTGTCCACAATCTGCACACTTTTCTCACCCCAAGCGAACCTCGGGAAAAAACAGCAAAAGCCGTGCGATTACCGGTCATTGGCCTTTGCCGCTGCGCGTGCGAGCCCATACCCTTGGGTGCGGCAATGTCTGCCGGATAATAAAAACACAGCGAGAACCTCACCTTGAAGCGTCCGATCCTAGCTCCCCTGTACCTGGCATTGTTGACTGCACTTGGCGCCCCTTCGAGCCAGGCGACTGACCTGGACTGGGTGGATTCCGCAGTCAGCTCGGTCAACCAGCAAGTCATCGATCTGCGCCGCACCATTCACCAGCATCCAGAGCTGGGCAACCAGGAGGTCCAGACGGCTGCCCTGGTCGCCGCTCAGCTCAAGGCCTCGAACATCGAAGTGCGCACCCAGGTCGGCAAGACGGGCGTGGTCGGCGTGCTCAAAGGCGCACTGCCTGGGCCCGTGGTGGCCCTGCGCGCCGACATGGATGCGCTGCCGGTCAAGGAGGCGACCAACCTGCCCTTCGCCAGCCAGGCAACCGGTGTTCGGCTGGGCAAGACCGTGCCGGTGATGCACGCTTGTGGCCATGACACACACACCGCCATGCTGTTGGGTGCGGCCAAGGTATTGGCCGAGCATCGCGATCAACTGCGCGGCACTGTCGTTTTCCTGTTCCAGCCAGCCGAAGAAGGTGCGGCCGATGTGGACGAGTTCCAGACCGATACCTTGATCGGCGCCCAGGCAATGATTCGCGATGGCGCCATGGACTCGCCCAAAGTCGAGGCGATATTTGCCCTGCACGTAATGGCGGGCTACCCGAGCGGGCACCTCTTCTACAAGGCCGGTACGGTGCTCAACAGCAGCGATTCATTCCGCATCCAGCTCAAGGGGCAGCAGACCCATGGCTCAGCTCCCTGGAGCGGCAACGATCCAATTGTCACCAGCCAGGGCATCATTGCCGCGATGCAGACGCTGGTCAGCCGACGCATCGATCTGACCAAGGGAATGGGGGTCATCAGTGTCGGCACGATCAATGCCGGTTCGGCGGCGAACATCATTCCCGAAACCCTGGAAATGACCGGGACTATCCGCACCAACAACGCCGACATACGCGACAGCATCCTGCAGAAAATGCCGCCGCTGGTCAGTGGCATCGCCAGCGCTTATGGAACCGAAGCCAAGTTGCTGCTGGTGAACAATGCCCCGGTGACCATCAACGACCCGACCCTGACCGAAGCCATGGTGCCGGCACTGGAGCTGGCCGCGCCGGGCAAGGTCCAGCGGCTTGAGTCGTCGTTGTCGCCCAGCGAAGACTTTTCCTACTACGCCCAGAAGGTACCCGGCCTGTTCGTATTCCTGGGCGCCACCCCTGAAGGCCAGGACATGTCCAAAGCGCCCAACAACCACAGCCCGTACTTCACCGTCGATGAAGCCACCTTCGCGACCGGGGTGAAGGCGCACGTGCAGTTCGTCCTGAACTATCCCGAGCGCGCAAAGGGCAAATCCTGAGTATTCACAACGCTGGAATCAGGTGACCGAGGCGGCCTCATCGCGGGCAAGCCTCGCTCCCACAGGGTTATGCGCCACACAAGGTTACGCATGCCCCTGTGGGAGAACGATGTAGTCGTTCCCCTGGATGATCCCGCTGTGCTCACCCTCGACCAGATGGATATACCGCCCCCCCACCAGGTCGATCGGCAGGCAATCATCCACGTCCATCAGCGCATCAGTATGCGACTGACTCCAGTGTGCCGGCATTTGGCGCTTGCCCTTGGCAGCGGCTTCTTTCCTGTTCCGGGCGACCACCAACAGGTAATGGTGAGCTTCACCAAACACCGATGTTTCATAACCACCCAGGTTGATGAAGTACAGGCGCGGTGAATCCGCTGCCGGTGCCATCGGACTCAACTCGACTTTCCATCCTTCCACACCATCGACGCGCATCCACGAGTCGATGTGCACGCCGGCTGGATGGCCAAACCAGCCTTCTCGCAATTGCCCATAGGTACCCTGAAGGTCATCCGCAACGGCAAACACAACATCATGAACCTCAATCCGCGCCCTGGGATGTTTGCCTCCCAGCATCACCACAAACAGCATTACCGTCCTCCTGATTACGCCAGACTACCGCTCCCCTGAGGCGCCGCAGTTGCTATTGCTCAAAGCGTCCAGAAGACTCCCGATCCTGTTCATAGTGCCTGTCCAGCGCAAAGGCGGGCAACCACGACTCAAGACGCGAGGTCCAGCTTTCGTAAGTGGGCAGGTTCTTCCCCACACGCCAGCGGCTGTGTACCATCAGCGCGGGCCGATGCTGCCCGCCGCTCGCTTCCGCAAGGAAGGGTGAAAGCATGTATTCAATACCCAAATCCAGTCGCAACTCTTGACGGTCGAGGTTTGGCAACGCGAGCACCAACATGCCTTGATCAAAGGAGCGGTGATGATTTCTATCGAACAAGCCAAGCAAATGGCCAAGCGCCTGCGCGCCTCACTGCAAGCGCACGACCAGCAAGCGTCTCATTCCATGGCGCTGGAACTGGTCGCCCACCAGTTGGGTTACAAGAACTGGAACACCGCTGCGGCGCTGCTGCCTGCGCAAGTCCGGCAAACGGCGGTCACCTTCACTAAAGCCATTCCGATCCTGCGAATGTTTGACGAAACCAAGGCGCGGGAGTTCTACCTCGACTTCCTCGGCTTCAGCGTGGAGTTCGAGCATCGTTTTGAAGCGGATCTGCCCCTGTATCTGGGGATCCAGCGCGGTAGCCTGCAACTGCATCTCTCGGAGCATCACGGCGATGCGAGCCCGGGCGCGACAACCTTTGTCCCGATGGACAATATTGAAATGTTCCGTGACGAACTCCAGGCCAAGCGCTACGGCTATGGCCGGCCCGATATCGTCGAGCAAGGCTGGGGCAAGATCCTTGAAGTCCATGACCCGTTTGGCAACCGCATCCGGTTTTGCCAGGACTGACACTGCCACGGCGGACCGCCGACAGCGGTCCGCTTTTTCACTGATTCGCCGCGTCGAGACCCGACTCCGGAACATTGAGAAAGGCATTCCACAGCGCATACGCATCGTGGTGCCTTTGGGTCGCGTCATCCCACGCAGGCCCGGAAACGCATCGGGCAGATACCAGCAGCATCATGCCCATTGTTGCGGCGTCCAGTTCGATCAGGAGCGAGTGCGATTGTATTCTGAAGTCTTCGACCGATGTCATTGAGTGAACCCCGGGCGGATAGCACCGCCATTGCAGAGCCAAGCCCTGTGAAACATCGAGTGCGGGCATCGTGCAAGATTCAACCGGCCTGACCGCCGGTATCCCTGCATGCCAGCGCGGCTATTGCCACAACCCGTCCGTGCGCCCCGTGGTTGCCAACCACGCCCTCCCGACCTATGGTCCTTTCCATACCTATCGCGATCCAATCACTGACCCTCCATTGCCGATAAACAAGCGAGGTGATGACATGCCAAGCGACTCCCGCCCTGCCGTGCTCGAACTGATCGGTAACACGCCCCTGGTGCGTGTCAGCCGATTCGACACCGGCCCCTGCACCCTGTTTCTCAAACTCGAATCCCAGAACCCCGGCGGCTCGATCAAGGACCGCATCGGCCTGGCCATGATCGACGCGGCCGAGCGTGACGGGCGCCTCAGACCCGGCGGCACCATCGTCGAAGCGACTGCCGGCAACACCGGGCTCGGCCTGGCACTGGTGGGTCGCGCCAAGGGTTACCGGGTGGTACTGGTGGTGCCGGACAAGATGTCCACCGAGAAGGTCCTGCACCTCAAGGCCATGGGCGCCGAGGTGCACATCACCCGTTCCGATGTCGGCAAGGGCCATCCGGAGTACTACCAGGACGTGGCCGCACGCCTGGCCCAGGACATTCCCGACGCGTTCTTCGCCGATCAATTCAACAATCCGGCCAACCCCCTGGCCCATGAATGCAGCACCGCGCCGGAAATCTGGGCGCAAACCCAGCACGACCTGGACGCCATCGTCGTCGGCGTCGGTTCTGCCGGCACCCTGACCGGCCTGACCCGCTTCTTCAAACGGGTGCAACCGGACCTGGAAATGGTCCTGGCCGACCCAGTCGGCTCGGTCATGGCCGAATACAGCCGCAGCGGCACGCTCGGCACGCCCGGGTCGTGGGCCGTGGAAGGCATCGGCGAAGACTTCATCCCGTCCATTTGCGACCTGTCCAGCGTGCGCAAGGCCTACTCGATCAGCGACGAGGAAAGCTTCGATCACGCGCGCCAACTGCTGCGGGTCGAAGGCATTCTCGGCGGATCGTCCACCGGCACCCTGCTCGCTACCGCACTGCGTTACTGCCGCGAACAAACCCAGCCCAAGCGCGTGGTCAGTTTCGTCTGCGACACCGGCACCCGCTACCTGTCCAAGGTCTACAACGACCAGTGGATGAATGATCAGGGCCTGCTTCAGTACAAACGCTACGGCGACCTGCGCGACCTGATCGCGCGGCGTTTCGAAGACGGCCGGGTGATCAGCGTGGGCCCGGACGATACCTTGCTCACCGCCTTCCAGCGCATGCGCCTGGCCGATGTCTCACAACTGCCGGTGCTGGTGAACGGCAAGCAACTGGTGGGCGTCATCGACGAATCCGACATCCTGTTCGGCATGCAGGAGGACCCCTCGCACTTTCGCCTCAGCGTCGCCAGCGCCATGACCGACAAAGTCCAGATCCTCGCACCCGCTGCCTGCCTGGCGGAACTGCAAGCCGAGCTCGACCGCGGGCTGGTGGCGATCATCGCCGACGCCTCGGGCTTCCACGGCCTGATCACCCGCTTCGACCTGCTCAACCACCTACGGAGATCCCTTGCATGAGCCAGCATGACGAAAACGCCCCGGCCCACGCCTTCGCCACTCGCGTGATTCACGCGGGGCAGACGCCGGACCCATCCACCGGGGCGTTGATGCCGCCGATCTATGCCAACTCCACTTACCTGCAACAGAGCCCCGGCGTGCACAAGGGCCTGGATTACGGCCGCTCCCACAATCCGACGCGCTTTGCCCTGGAGCGCTGCGTCGCAGACCTCGAAGGCGGGACCCAGGCATTTGCCTTCGCCTCGGGGCTGGCGACCATCTCCACGGTGCTCGAATTGCTCGACGCCAACGCCCACATCGTCTCCGGCAATGACCTGTACGGCGGCACCTTCCGCCTGTTCGACAAAGTTCGCAAACGCAGCGCCGGGCACCGTTTCAGCTTCGTCGACCTGACCGACCTGGCCGCCTTCGAAGCAGCCCTGGAGGAAGACACGCGGATGGTCATGGTCGAGACGCCGACCAACCCGCTGCTGAGCCTGACCGACCTCGCCGCGATTGCCAGCATCTGCCGCGCGCGAGGCATCATCTGCGTGGCCGACAACACTTTCGCCAGTCCGTGGATCCAGCGACCGCTGGAGCTGGGCTTCGACATCGTGCTGCACTCGACCACCAAATACCTCAACGGCCACTCGGACGTCATCGGCGGTATCGCCGTGGTCGGCCAGAACCCTGAACTTGCCGAGCGCCTGGGCTTCCTGCAAAACGCCGTCGGCGCCATTGCCGGCCCATTCGACGCGTTCCTCACCCTGCGCGGCATAAAAACCCTGGCCCTGCGCATGGAGCGCCACTGCAGCAACGCACTGGACCTGGCGCAGTGGCTGGAACGCCAACCGCAAGTCGCCCGCGTCTACTACCCCGGCCTGCCTTCACATCCCCAGCACGAGCTGGCCAAACGCCAAATGCGCGGCTTCGGCGGCATGATCTCCATCGACCTCAACACCGACCTGGCCGGCGCCAGGCGCTTCCTGGAGAACGTTCACATCTTCGCCCTGGCCGAGAGCCTGGGCGGTGTAGAAAGCCTGATCGAACACCCGGCCATCATGACCCACGCCACCATCCCGCCCGAAACCCGGGCACAACTGGGCATCGGCGATGGACTGGTGCGCTTGTCGGTGGGGGTTGAGGATGTGGAGGATCTGCGTGCGGATTTGGCTCAGGCGTTGCAGAGGATCGACACCCCAATATAGAAGCGAGCCTGCTCGCGATGTGAGCAAGAGCGATGTGGAAATTCAGGTAAGCAGCGTCAGCGTTAACGCCCATCGCGAGCAAGCTAGCTCTTACAGTCGATGGGTGCGTCTGCGCAGTGGAAACATGAATCAGAAAAATGGCAGGGGCGGCTGGATTCGAACCAACGCATGGCAGGATCAAAACCTGCTGCCTTACCGCTTGGCGACGCCCCTGTATCGATCGCGACGAGTGCTGTGCACTGTCTTTTTTGATGGTGAAGCGGGTGAGCAACGGCGGGCGTTGCTACGTTCGCTGCCAGTCCGGAGAGGCCCTGTGCAGGAATGGGCGCAAATTTACCAACTTCTGCGCCATGTTGGAAGCAAAAAGTGGAAATAATTTTGTTTTAAAACAGCTGCTTATCGTATTCGCAGTGCTGCACCGGCGACTTGGCTCATTTGACCAGGGCGCCGGACAGATCGAATTCAGCCCTTGGCCGCCATTGCCGTGACTTCCACGCGCATCCCTTCCACCGCCAGCGAGGCCACGCCGACAGCGGCGCGAACGGGCCATGGCTTGGCGAAAAAGCGCTTGTAGACTTCGTTGAAGGCGGCGCGATCGGCCATGTCGGTGAGGTAGATGGTCAGATGCAGGACGCGATCCATGGAACTGCCGGCGCGCTCCAGCGCAACCTTGAGTGCCTGCAGGGTGCATTCGCTTTGCAGGGTGATATCGCCCAGCTCCAGGCTGCCATCGGCGTGGGTCGGGATCTGCGTGGAAACCAGCAGACCGCCGAACCCGACCACGTCGGAGGAGATGGAATCGGCGTCGGGATCAGGGACGAAGGTGATGTCTTGGTTGGCCATGGGGGTCTCTTTCATAAAGTGATCGGCTGGGGTACGCCTTGAGCGGGCATAGTCTACAGCTGCTGCGCGGTGGTGTGGATGGTTGACGCGGCGGATCTGTGTCATGCGCAGGGAGACTGGCAACTGGAATCCATTGTGGCTGGCAGGGATTACTGTGGGAGTTGCAGAATTTGGAAGAAGGTTCTCCAACAAAGGATTAGCCGATTGAGTCTAGCAGCGCGGGGTCATGGCCTATCCTTCCACTCAATTGATCACTGCGAGTAGCGTCATGACCACCCCTGAGTCCGCCCTGCTGCAAAGCTGGCATCACAACGCCCGCGCCTGGATCGACGCTGTCCGCAGTGGCTCGATCGAAAGCCGCCGCCAGGTCACCGACCAGGCCATTTTATTGGCAATCATGGGCCGCCAGCCTGAGCGAGTGCTGGACCTGGGCTGTGGCGAAGGCTGGTTACTGCGGGTGCTGGCTGAACGCGGGATCACTGCAGTTGGAGTGGACGGCGATACGACACTGGTCGAGGCCGCGCGGACGGCAGGCAGCCCACAGGTCTACCTGGCGAGCTATGAAACCCTGGTCGATGCGAAGGTCGACATCGGCCGCGACTACGACCTGATCTGCGCCAACTTTGCCCTGCTGCACCAGGACATCATCCCGCTGCTCAGCGCCATGAACGCCCTGCTCGCCCCCGGCGGCGCGCTGGTGATCCAGACGCTGCATCCCTGGACTGCGGCGGCAGGCGACTATCAGGATGGCTGGCGATCAGAGACCTTCGCCGGGTTTACCGGGCACTGGCAACCCATGCCCTGGTACCTGCGCACCTTGTCCAGCTGGTTCAACGCGCTGGACATGGCGGGCTTTCAACTGGTGGGCCTGCAAGAGCCGCAGCACCCGCAAAGTCCGTTGCCGCAGTCGTTGCTGATGGTGGCTGAACAGCGTCTCCCGGGCGTTTAACCTGGGCACCCTCCACGACCGCCCGGCTCAAGGGCTGTGCTCAAGGTCGTTCATGTTGTTCTTTGCCAGTGCAGCTCATTGTGGCCACAGATCGACCGGAAAATATTTCTGCGAGATTTGAGTGTACTTGCCCGTCTCATGCAATTGCGTGAGTGCCTGGTCGATGCGCTCCTTTAGCGCGGTATCGCTTTTGCGCAGCCCGGCGCCGACGCCCAGGCCGTACAGCAAGGGGTCCATCTTCACGCTGCCGGTGCCTTTCTCTTCATATGCCGCGCCATCTGCGGAGCTCAGGAAAGCAATATCGCCGAGCTTGTCGAGAAACATGACGTCGATACGCCCGGCCAGCAGGTCCGCGTTGCAATCATCCTGGGTGGCATAGATGCGAATCTCGGAGTCCTTGCCGTAGGCGCTGCGGATGAACTCGGCGTTGGTGGTGGAACCCTGCACGCCGATGGACTTGCCTGCCAGGCCTTGTGGGGTCAGCGTCAGCCGGGTGTCCTTGGCCGCGACGAAAATTCCCGTGGTTTCGTAGTACGGACGGGAAAAGGCAATCACTTTCTGCCGTTCCGGGCTGATGCCCATGGAGTTGAACAACACGTCGAACTTGTTGGCGAGCAACGCCGGAATAATGCCGTCCCACGCCACCTCCTTGATCTCGCACTCGGCTTTCATCTGCTCGCACAGTGCCCGGATCAGGTCGGGTTCAAAGCCGGTGAATTGCCCGGTGGGCGTCTTCACCAGGAATGGCGGGTAAGGCTCGGCGGCCACACCAAAGCGCAGCTTGTCCTCGGCTGCACTGGCGGGAGCCGCGAAGGAACATAACGTCATGCCGACGGCAGCCAACAACGTCAAATTGCGCAGCATTGATTTCATGGTCAGTCCTTTTTTCTCAGGAAAATGGTTCGATAGCACGGCTGGCTACACCCCGGGTGACGGCAATGGCAGCCAGCCCTGGATGTTTTGCCAGTCCGCTTCGAGGGCGGCAAAACGTGACAGCGAGAAGCTCGAGATGTCGGCAAAACTGCAACGGCCGTCGACCACCAGATCGCGAATCGCATGACCGCTCGCCGGCGACAGGCCGAACCCGACCCCCGACATGGTGGCCACCGTCACATTATCCAGCGCGGCGGGCCGGTCGATCACCGGGCGCCCGTCCGGGGTATTTTCGATGAACCCGGCCCAACTGCGGATCACCCGTTTGTGCGCCACCTTGGGAAACAGTTCGGCGAGCCGTCGGGCAATATTGCATTGCAGCGGAGTCGACTGCGCACGGTTGCGGCTGACGTCGCGCAGGTCGACCCACTCATGCGGCCCGCCGCCATACGCCAGGTTGCCGCGCAGGGTCTGACGACCGTACAGGCCATTGCCATCCACCCCGCCCACCTCCAGTAGCGGCAGTGGCTCGGTAACGATCATCTCGGCCCGTGCAGTAACCAACGGAATCTCGACGCCGAGCTGAGCGGCCAGTTCACCGGTATGCGGGCCTGCGGCGATCACCAACTGGTCGCACGAAATCAGCCCCTGGGCAGTGCGCACGCCGGTGACACGGTTACCCTGACGCTCGATGGAAAGAACCGGCGAGTGCTCGAGCAAACGGCCACCAAGATTCTTCAGTGCCCAGGCATAGGCCTGCAAGGTGCGATGCGGGTTGGCGTGGCCGCCAAAATGGTAGTAGTAGCCGGCCAATACGTTGTCGCCGGCAATGGGCACCACGTCACGCACCTGTTGGGGGTCGAGCCGGTCGACGCGCAACCCGTACCAGGCGGCTTCGTCGACAACCTTTTCATCGATCGAGACCTGATGCTCGGTCAGATCGATACTGATGCGATCCGGACGATATTCGGTGGGATAACCGAGCAGTTCGTCCATCAGTGGCCACAGCCGTTGCTCTTCGACGAACAGCGGACTGTGGTGGTGGGAACAGCCGCCGCCATTACGGCCCGAGGCGCCCCAACCGATCAGGCCCGCTTCAAGTACCAGCACGTCAACGCCATCGCGGGCCAGCCACCAGGCGGCACTCAGGCCAGTCACTCCTGCGCCGACGACGATCACGGATGCACGGATGCACGGATGCACGATTTCTTCACTGCGCGCATGGTGTCAGCCCTCGACAGGTGGCGTATGGGTGGTGCCCGTCGGGCGCCGGGCCACCGTTTGTTGCCCGGTGCACAGCCAGAACGGCGTCCACTGGGACGGCATGTCGAACCAGGCATCCCAATGACCGAACATCTGCGGCGTTTCCTCGACCTGACCCAACTGTCGCATCGACAGCGGCCGCACGGGCGGGCGAAACGAGGCCAGTGCGATACCGTCGACACTCAAGCCGGCACTGATCCCCAGCAAGGTCGCCACCTGTTCGCGGCAGCGCCGCCCCTGGCACGGGCCCATGCAGGCGCGGGTCAGGCGCTTGGTCACGTCCGGATTCGGCAGCGACGAAGTCATCGCACTCTGCACGGCAGCATCGGCCGGTGTCCATTGCAGATAGCGCGGCGGTTGCTGGCCTATGATTTCACTGGCTGTGACCTCTTCGCACAGGCATACGTAGGGCTCATTGCGGGCATGCACAGTGGATGCGCGGACCCACGCCGCACGAATTGCGGCGACATCGAAGACGGGGCCGTCCGGCAATGGCGCGGGTTCGGGCGGCGGCGTGACTACGCCCAGGGCCGCCAGCGCGGTGTGCGCAGCCACCCGGCCTTCGTGCCTTGCGATGGCATCGTCGAGGCTTTTCGCCGTCCAGGTTCCAGCGCAGTCCCCGGCCACCAGGATAAACGGCAACGACGAGCGCTGCGCCCGATCAATGTCGGGGACATGCCCGCCGCGTCCGGCCTGGAAGGAGGTGCGGCAGCCGGCTGCTTCGACCAGTTCGATCGCCGCAATAGCGGCCACGCCGAGCAGTACCGTGTCACATTCAATCTCTGTTGCAACCCCGGGCAGTGGACGCCCCGCCCCATCGATCGCAACAGCAGTGATCCCCTGCACGCCGCGCGCATCTGCGCGCGCCTCGCCAATCACATGCCCGCTCAACACCTGGGCGCCTTGCGCCACCAACAGGTCGAGTAGCGCAGGGTCAGCGCTGACCCGGTCAGCCTGCTCGACGATGGCCACGATCTGCACACCCTTGGCGATCAGCGCATGGGCCGAGACCAGCGCCTGGGTGTCGCTGCCGAGTAACACTGCACGTTTGCACTCCAGCGCGTCATAGACAGTGGCCAGACGATGCGCAGCGCTGACCCCCATTACGCCGGGGTGATGCCAGCCGTCAAACGCCAGGCCCATGTCCCGTCGTCCGGCGGCGACTATCACTTGCCTGAAGCGCAGCAAACTGGCCTTGTCTTCGTCGGCCAGGCCGGCAATCGAGCCCTCGATCCAGGCGGTGGTGCGCTGTTGCGGGAACAACCCCCACACCGCTGTGCCCAGTCGCACATCGACCCCGGCGTCGAGCGCCTCGGCGATCTGCGGACGCGCATCAAGCAGGGTCTGCAGCACGCTATTGCGATTGGCGACTGCGGCGCCCATACGGCCTCCGAAATGCAACGGCACTTCTTCTCCCATGGTCTCCAAAGGCAGTGGATTTTCGTCCACCAGCGTCACGCGCAGGCCATGCCCGGCAGCAGCCAGGGCGGCAGCGAGCCCCGCGGGCCCGGCGCCCACGATGAGGATATCGGTCTCGTCGCTGACCGGCGGAGCCTTGCCAGCCACCGAAGCGGGATCGTAATAGGTGTCTGGATCGAGAGGTTTTGTCATCGTTGTACCCTCGCAAGGACGTGCACAGTAATTGACTAGAACAGCGAAGAAGGCGGCTTGACATCGCCCTCGGCAAATCGCGACAGGCGCAGCTGGCGCATGTCCAGGCCCGGATTGCCCGAGTCGATCCAGTCCGCCAGGATCTTGCCGACGATGGGGCCCATGGCAAACCCGTGGCCGCAGAAGCCGGTGGCCACTGCCAGGCCGCGGGGCGAGGTGTGCGCGTCGATCACCGGAATACCGTCCGGCAACACATCGATGCCGCCGGCCCAGCGGTCAACGATCTGCGTATTCACCTGATCGGGAAACGCCGCCTTGAGCGCACGCATCGCGCTTCCCAGGCCCTTTTCATTGGGCTGCAGCAATGGATTGCGCTGGTGAATCCCGGCGCCCAGCCGCGATGCCTCGGACCACGGCATGCGCTGGTGCAGATCGCTCAGACAGGCGCCGTTGAGGTTGAAGCGAAACGATTTGCGGTGTGCCCACAGCGAAGGCGCATACCAATGCAAAGCCCGCAGATGGCCAAGCGTCATGTCGACGTCGACATGAACGTCGTCGGCCACGTTGAAGCTGCCGTCCAGCCGCTGGCGGAAGCCCACACCGTTGGCAATCGTGGAAATACCGCTCAGGGTCGGCCCAACGCTGGTACGCGCCACCGTGCCCCGTACCAATTGCTGCGGCAGGGAAATACCCAGCATCTTCAGCAGTCGAAAAGTGCTGACACCTGCCGCGCACACCACGGTTTTCGCCTTGACGTAGCCACGCTCGGTTTCCACTCCGACCACCTGGCCGGCAGCGACGTCGATGCCTTTGGCACCGCACTGTTCAATGATCTGCGCGCCCAGTTCCCGGGCGCGCATTGCGAAGGCGCGGGCCACACGTGTGGGTTCGGCCTGACCGTCGCTGGCGGTATACAGACCGCCAAGCTGCGGCATCGCGTAACCCGGCAGTTTTTTTTGCACCTCCCGAGGCGAAAGCATCACCGTATCGACCGAGAAACTGCGCGCCACTGACAGCCAGGAGGCATAACCCTCGCGCTCGACCTCGTTGCCAGCGACGAACAGGCAGCCGTCATTGCGCCAGCCCAGGTCGGTCTGCAGGTCGTGCTCCAGCGAACGCCAAAGCCCGATACTGGCCTGCATCAACGGCACTTCGGCTTCGTCACGGGACTGCTGGCGAACGAAGCCCCAGGCCCGCGAAGATTGCTGCCCGGCAATGATGCTTTTATCAATCAGCAGAACCCTGGCCCCCGCTTTGCTAAGGTAGTACGCACAGGCACACCCCATCAGGCCGCCGCCGATGATCGCCACGTCGACCGCTTCCGGCAGGCGTTGGTCCTGGGGCGCCGAGCGGCTATCGAATGCCATTGCTGGAGTGTTCATGAGGGCCACCGTCCGCTGGAAAAAAGACGCGTAGCGCCGCGTCGTTGTTTCAATCAAGAATGTGCCCCGTACTGGCGAAATAACAGTGATGTATCTGCATTAATCCCATGTGAGGAGCGCATAGAACATGAGCCGCCAACTGCCATCCATCGAGCTTCTGCAGGCCTTCCTGACGGTGGCGAAGACCGGCAATTTCGGCAAGGCTGGCGAGCAGCTCAACCTCAGTCAGAGCGCGGTAAGCCGCCAGGTTGCGCAACTGGAGGCGCGCCTGGACAGCCGCCTGTTCGAACGCCACACCCGCAGGATCGTCCTCACCGCCGAGGGCCGCTCGCTGGTGCCGGTGGCCGAACAGGTCATCGGCCTGCTCTGCGATGCCTCGCACATGCTCGCCACCGTCGGCCGTAGTTTCAGCCTGCGTGCTCACCCGACCATGGCAGCGCGTTGGCTGATCCCGCGGCTCACGACGTTTTATGGTATGCACCCGCAAGTCAACGTCAGCGTGGATACGGTGTATCACCGCTTCCCTGACTTCGCGTTCGAATCCATAGACGCCATGGTCGCCTACGGCACCGCCACCTGGCCGGACTTCGAAGCACTGCAATTGTGGGAAGAAGAACTGATCCCGGTGTGCTCCCCGGCCTTGCTCGCCGGGACCACACCGCAAGAACTGCTCAAGAGTGCGCGGCTGGTAGACTCGAGCATGGACCGTCTGGACTGGCGGCGCTGGGCTGAGTACTACCCGGACTCAACCGGCATCGATAACGCTCATTTGACCTTTGATACGCTGGAGTCGGCCATCGTCGCGGTGAAATGCGGCCAGGGGATTGCGCTGGTTGATGCGGTGCTGACCGATGACGAATTGCGCAGTGGGCAGCTGGTGCGAGTGCATTCGGGCCGCATCGTGACCGGGGGGCGGTACACGCTGGTGTATCCGCGGCGGGTCAAGCATTCGAGTGGGTTTTCGGAGTTTCTGGAGTGGTTGGGGCAGGAAGCGGGTCTCGACGCTGCCCGCACCTGAGATTCGCTGGCGAATCAGCGATTGCTACTGACCCTTGCAACTCAATCCCGATCCTTCGTTGTGCGGATCAGGTTATTTCGCAGCTTCACTATCGCTTTCTGCATGTTCACGAAATCCTCCGGATCAAGCCCCGTCTGCGGGAAGCCATCTTTCGAGAGCCCTTCACGCAACTTGCGGCCTTCACTGGTCAGATTGATGCGCACCTGGCGTTCATCTTCCGGGTCGCGTTGACGGCGCAGATAACCCATGGCTTCGAGCTTCTTCAGGATGGGGGTCAGCGTATTGGATTCCAGAAACAGTTTCTCGCCAAGGCTGCCAACGGTCTGGTTATCCTCCTCCCACAGCGCAACAAGCGTGATGTATTGCGTGTAGGTCAGCCCCAGCCGTTCAAGCATTGGCTTGTAGGCTTTACCGAAGGCGAGGTTGGAGGAATACACGGCAAAGCACAGGAAGTCGGAAAGCTTCAGATCAAGGGCGGCGGTCTTTTCATTGGATTTCATCAGCATTCTCGGTCGTCAGCGACGGATGGGCGCATGGCCGGACTATACATCGCATGCGATGGTGTCGGTAGTGCTCCCCTCCTCCCAGGTCTCAGCGAAATGCGCCAACACCGGCCCACCAGAATCGATCCTGGCAAGCCGGCGCTGCGTTGGGTTACTCGGTGCGCACGTTGATAGCGACCTCAATGTTGCCGCGGGTGGCCTTGGAGTACGGGCAGATGGCATCCGCGTTATGCGCCAGTTCGGTGGCCACCTCGTGCGTCAAGCCGGGTACCCGCAGGGTCAGTCGGGCTTGCAGGAAGTAGGCTGCGCCGGTCTGGCCCAAGTCCACTTCGAGGTCGACGGCCGTATCGGCTGGCAGGGTCACTTTCATTTGCTGGGCGGCCAGGCCTACCGCTGCGATGTAGCAGGCCGACCAGGCGCCGGCGAACAGTTGCTCGGCCTTCGGGTGCGGCTGGACGCCGGTGAACACGTGCTCAGGGGTGGCGTTCGTGGGGGACGACAATTCGATGTCGAGGTTGCCCTTGTTACCGTTATAGGTGGTGTGGGTTTTGCCGGTGACCAGTACTTTTTCGATCTTGCTCATGATTGAATCCTCAGGACTTTATGTATTTGCACGATTTAATCGCATGCGATATATATGGCAGAGCTTAAATGGCGGATCCGATGATCCAGTTATTGCCGTTGTGGCCACGAACAACAAGGTGAGTGCAGATGGGGCTGTAGCAGGTTCTTTTGGTGTTCATGACCGGGTCTCCAGCGATTGGGTTATTTTCAATCGCTATCGACTTGATCGCATGCGATGTAGTTATAGTCACGCAAAGCCCCATTGCTGTCAAAGCCTATTTTAAACATCGACGACGAGCGGTCGGCGCGCAACCTTTGGCTGCGCGCACTCCACTTGCGAGTTACACCGTTGACTGCAGGGCCTTGGCCGAACGCGCTTTGAACGCCAGCCCGAAGCAAAAGAATATCGCCAGCGAAAACCCGGCCGGAAACAGCCAGATGCTCGTCCGGTCATGGCCGCCGGTCAGCGCAAAGTGATCCGTCACCTGCCCCGCCACCCAGAAGCCAATCAACATGCCCACACCGTAAGTGGCCAGCGTGATCAGCCCCTGGGCCGAACTCCTGTAACGCTCGGAGGCCTTGGCGTCGGTGTAGATCTGTCCGGAGACGAAGAAGAAGTCGTAGCAGATGCCGTGCAACGCAATGCCGGTGAACAGCATGAACGCCAGGTCGCCGTTGTCGCCGTAGGCGAACAACAGGTAGCGCAACGCCCAGGCGAGCATGCCCACCAGCAGGGCGATCTTGATGCCGAAGCGCTGGATGAAACGCCGCCGTGGAACAAGCATACCGACCCAATCTGATGGCCGTGCAGTTTCGCTCCCGACGTACCGGCAACCTGGTGATCCTGGTGCCCACCATCGCCAACAGCTTTTTCGCCAAGGTCATCAGCGGTGCGCAACAGGCCGCCCAGCTCGCTGGCTACCGGCTGTTGCTGTGCGATACCCAGGGCCGCGAAGCCATCGAGCGCGAGTTTGCCGAGCTGGTGTACGCCCACCAGGCCGACGGCGTGATCCAGTTGCGCGCCTATGACCCTTTTGCAGCGCCCTTCCCCGGCGCCGAACTGCCGCCGATCGTCAATGCCTGCGAGGTGATTCACAACGGTCGTCACCCCAGCATCAGCCTCGACAATCGAGCGGCGGCCAAGGCCATGACCGAGCATCTGATCGAACTGGGTCATCGCCGCATCGGCCTGATCAAGGGCCCGAAAAGCAGCCCGCTGACCCGTGATCGGGTCGCCGGGTATCAGGATGCATTAAACCAGGCCGGCATCGAGGCCGATCCCGCGCTTGTCTGCCATGGTGATTTCAGCCTCAAGGCCGGTGATGACGGAGCCGCAGCCATGCTGGCACTGCCCGACCGCCCCACAGCGCTGTTTTGCGAGAACGATGAAATGGCCATCGGCGCATTAAAACGCATCAGGCAATCGGGCCTGCGGGTCCCCGAGGACATTTCCCTGGTGGGCTTTGACGACATCCCGTTTGCGGCGTACTGCGATCCACCGCTGACGACCATCTCGCAGCCGGCCGAAGCCTTCGGCCAGCGCGCCGTCGAGCTGCTGATTGCGCTGATCGAGAAAAAACCGCTGGCCGAACGGCACGTGGTGCTGCCCTTTGAATTGACCTTGCGCGAGAGCACTGCGCGGGTTCGACAACACTGACCCTCAGCGCCACTCCATATGGGTGGTTTGCCACTGCGGGTCGGGGTCCACGGCGATCAACCGAAAATCACGCTTGCGCCAGAAGTCGATGGCTCCCGGTAGGAAGGGATGCGTGTGCAGGTAGATCACCTCGACGACGGCCTGCACCGCCAATGCCTTCAACGCACTGTACAGCTGGCTGGCCAGCCCCGAACGGCGCAACCCTGGCTGCACGAACAGCCGCACCACTTCCACCACCTTGAGGCCGCGGTACTCGAGTTGTTGAAAACGGTGGTCGTAGGGCAGATAACCAATGGAGGCGACGATCCGGCCTTCATCACGGACCAGCAGAAACTGCCCCCCGCCCTTGAGATACACCTCTTCGAAATTCAACAGATCCGCAGGAGTGCCGGTACCACTGAGCTTTGGGAACAGCTCGGCGCGAGCCTGCATGAGGAAGGTTTCGAGCTGGAGTCTGAGCGTTGTATCGGCAACCCGCATCAATTAGCTGCTACTCAACTGAGATTACAAGCCCCAGCAGTAGGGCAACACAACGACTGGGTAGACGTTACTCTGTGAGAGTTGTCGTAGGAAATATCCCTCACAGAAAAAGGAAAACGGACAGCAAATTCCGGACCAATCCTACTTAACAACCATCTCAAATAATGAATAATAATCTCGCACTGAAAGGATGTTATAAATTAAAAGGACGCCTGCATGAATATTAAAGAAGCAACTTCACTAGAGCATGAAATATGCGCAGCAATTGCTGCATGCAAATCAGTTGAAGATTTAAACGAAAAATGTATTGAAGTGACAAAGCAGATGAACTTTGACTATTTTCTGTATCGCATTCAATATCCAACTCCTTTCACAAACCCTCGAACCAAAATATTGGGAAACTATCCCCTTGGAAAACCTACGCCCAAAGCAACCAACCACAGGACTACGGGTCATCTGAAAATAGATTCAGAACAACCGAAATCGTTTAACTCGACGCCAATCACATCGCGTAAAATAGAGTCACACAGTAAAATATACTTTTTTACTCAATCCGCAAAGAAAAACGACGGCATACACGAGCAAACCATTATAGCAAGGACCGGCCGTAAGATCACACAACCAGAACTAGTAGCCGTTCGAGCACTAATTAACAGCATTACGACTGAAATATACAACAAGCTTCTTGCGATTGACGGCCAAAACACAAAAGCCGTGGTTTTAACGCCGAGAGAGAAGGAAATATTACTCTGGGGAGCAGATGGAAAAACCTCAGAAGAAATCGCAATGATTTTAGGACTTTCGCAAAACTCAGTAAACTTTCACCACAAGACAATTCAGAAAAAGCTTGGCACCTCCAATAGGGCGCAAGCAATTGCTCATGCAATAATCAAAGGATACTTATGATCGCATGCCGCGAGGACACTATAGACATTCCAAATTTTAGTCCTTTCGATAGATCCAAGAGTATTGGTAGGTTTTCTGTTCAACCCTGTGGGTTCGACGCCTGTAACTACCCCAGTCCTGGCCGGAACAGTAAGTGCATATCCCTGTTGTTTGAATTTGCATACCATCCAATCCTTCGGCTTCTAGCAAATAAAAACAATACATCGGGAGATCCAACCATGCCTCGCCATGGCTGACCGGTGCTCGAAGCCCGCTGTCAACCAATTTTGACCTTTGAGGTTCACGTGACCAAGGTGCTGACCTGCCACACCACAGATGCCCATGTATCTGCTCAATTTTATCAACAAGTTGTGCCCCGACCTCATAGCAACATGATTGTATGGAAGGACCAAACGCAACCCGCAGGCCGCCTAAGGAGACGCCGGCGAGTCGGAAAGTACTGAAGGAATTCTCGATAATTCCAGCCGCCAGTCCTTGCCAACCACCATGTATTGCTGCAACGAACTCATCCGTTTGAGAAGCTATAAGAATGGGCAAACAATCTGCCGTCACAATGCCGATAGGCCGCCCCGTGCGTGTGAACACTGCGTCACCTGCAATGGTACCCGCAGTCTCCTCCTCACCTACTTCAATTACGACAGCACCATGTTTCTGAGCGCAATAGAAAAACCCCCTAGGCGTACAAGTATCACGCACAGCTCCAAATGAATGAGCAACAGGTAAAGCGTCAAGATTATCAGCGAAAAAGGCCATCTTCAACTCCCATTAGAGCCTCAGCCGTATTTATAACAGTACTGGAACTCAGAATCAAAACAGAATTTACTGTAGACCGGTGGCGTCAGGCGCAAATATACAATTCTAACCAAACTTCAATGCTTGCTCATTGCGCACGCACAAGTCGTGCCAAACTCAACTACCAAATCTTGTAGGTGCGGCCTCACTGAACTGCATCTATAAACCTACTTACACAAGCAGACCCTTACAATCTTGGTGAAATTGACAAAGGTGCAAGGAAGTCCTATGACCCAACATATAGAAAATTTCAAAATACGTTGTGGAAATGTGACGTTGCTCGGTCAGCGCTGGACCTGCAAGAAGCCGAAGAAGATACTTTTGATTATGCACGGAGCAGGAAACTCAAGTGGTAAGGGTTTCTACAACCTCCAAACATACCTACACGCCCACAATTATGACTCGATTAAAAGTTGAATAATGAGTGGGAGCGGTCTACCTGGCTTGTGCTTAGTCGCAACAGGCGCTAAACAGCCATTTGTACCGGACGGAACTGGGCAGAGGTCATCGCTGGCCATGTCAGAATCCTTAAAATACCTGCCACTCTCCGAGTAAATCTGACTATCGATCAAGAAATTACGATGTGCTTGTCATTGGCCTCTTGGCAACAAGGACGTTGAGATTCTCCGCTCTACTGGATCATGCTGAAGGGCATAATTTTAAAATTCTGAGCATTTACCGACAGGAAAACGCGATACAAGGATCAGTCACAGAGCCCCTCACCCAGCACCCTCAGCCCAACAACCAGCGCATCAACCAACACCCGAACCTTGGGCAGCGCCTCGCGACTTTTGCTCCAGGTCAGGTGGATCTCCATCCCGTCGCAGGCCAATTGCGCAAGCACCTCGACCAAGGTCCCGTCTTTGAGCTGCTGCTCCACCAGCCACCGTGGCAACTGCGCGATGCCGCAGCCAGCCAACGCAGCCATCGTCAAGCCCTCGCCATTGCCCACCACCAGAGGCGGGTTTACCTGGCTCCTGTGCGTTGCGCCCTGTTCGCCCGCAAAGCTCCAGGGATGGATGCTTCCATCCACCCAGCCATAGGCAATGCAATGATGCTGCTCAAGGTCGTGTTCGGATTGCGGAGTGCCATGACGGGCCAGATAGTCGGGGGATGCACAAAAAATATGCCACTCGCGCCCCAGCAGGCGATGCCCGACCGATTCCGGCCAGGTGTTCGCGCCCCCGATGCGCAGCACAATGTCCGCGCCTTCCTGCAGCGGATCGATAAAACCATCGCTGAAGGATATGTGCGGCATCAGCAAGGGATGATCCTTCGCGAACTGCAAGAGGATCGGCAGCACCCGGGTGCGCCCAAATGCACCCGGCAGGTCAAGGCGCACACGGCCGCGAGGCTCGGTGTTTTCGCTCTGGAGTGACAGCTCAGCCTCTTCGAGATCGGCAAGCACGCCCTTGCACGTACGCAGGAATGCGACCCCGGCGTCGGTCAGCGACAGCCGCCTCGTTGTACGGTGGAACAGTTGCACCCCCAGGCGTTTTTCCAGCCGGGCGATGCCTTTGCTGATGGCCGAGGCCGTCAGGTTCATTTTCTCCGCAGCCGCCGTGAAACTGCCGAACTGTGCGACGCACACAAATACATCGATACCTTTCAAGCGTTCGGAGGAAAACATATGCACCCTGTATTCATGAATTCAGTTCATGTGCTTCGATAAAAAGCATCCTAAATCAGAACCCAGGGCAACAGTAAACTGGGAATCAACACATTGATGATGGTTCTCGAATGCTGGCCACGCTTAAACGCTATCCCTCCTCCATTAACCTGCTGCTGGGCGCGTCACTGTTGTTGACCCTCGCCCGCGCGATCACCTTGCCCTATCTGGTCATTTACTTGTCGGGCCACTTTGGCTTGAGCGTCGCCGATATCGGCCTGGCGATCGGCAGCACGCTGATCATCGGCTCGCTGCTGAGCCTGTATGGCGGCTTCCTGGTGGACAGGATGTCCAGTTACCAGCTCATCCTCATATGCTGCGGCGTGTTCAGCGGCGGATTTCTCGGTGCGTATCTGGCACCCGTCCTGTGGCTGTTCTACCTATGCCTGGTGCTGATCAACCTGGCGTATGCCGTTATCGACATCGCAGTGAAATCCGGATTTGGCAGCCTGCTCCCCATGGACCGCCGCAGCGAAGCGTTTTCCATCAAGTACACACTGACCAATATAGGCTACGCCGTCGGGCCATTTCTGGGAGCCGGGGTGGCGGCCCTGGACATGAGCCTGCCCTTTTTGCTGTCGGCGGGACTGGGCGTCGGGTTTTCCTTGGTCTACTTCGTGTGGGGTGACAGGCGCCTGACGAGTGCCGGCCCGGGCCTGCAGCCGACGCCATTCCTGGCAGTCGGCAGGTTGTTGCTGCGTGACTACCGGCTGGTGTGCTTCACCTTGGGCGGGTTGCTCAGTGCCGTGGTTTTCGGCCAATTCACGGCGTATCTCTCGCAGTACCTCGTGGTCACCACCACACCCCAAGAGACGTACCGGATTATCAGTACGGTAGTGGCGACTAACGCCTTGATGGTGATCAGCCTGCAATACAGCATCGGCAAACGGATCAGCCACCGACACCTGAACCTGTGGCTCGCAGGGGGACTCGGCATGTTCATCCTGGGGCTGGCAGGTTTTGCACTGTCGACCACTTTGCTGCTCTGGGTCCTTTCCATGGCCATTTTCACCGTCGGTGAAATCATCGTATTCCCGGCGGAATACATGTTCATCGACAACATCGCACCGAGTCACCTGCGGGGCATGTACTACGCAGCTCAGAACCTGAGCAACGTCGGCGCAGCACTCGGGCCGGTCCTTTGCGGAATAGTTCTGGCCATGCAACCTGCGCACTACATTTTCTACATGCTTGCGATGTTCGTGATAGCCGGGGGAATGCTCTACTTGCTGGGGGTGTCCATTTCAGCAGCGGTTACGACCGAAGTTGAGAATTAAATGCCCAAACCCTGCACAATCACCGGCTTTTTTCTCGACAGGAAACCCCCATGCAAAGGATTGTGATTCTGGGCAATGCCGGTAGCGGCAAATCCACTCTGGCCCGCGCTTTAGGCCAACAGTTGAGCTTGCCCGTTGTGCCATTCCTACATACCCTGGCCGCTGCCCCAGGTACCTGCCGCGTTACAACCCGATAGGGCTGCCGCCTGGCAGCTTCAGCGGGCTGGATCGAACCCCTTCCCGCTCCACAGGTCTGCTCTTGTATCACTCCTTTGGAATCACACCCATGTCCGCTCACCAGAGCCTCGTCGTCCTTGCACGGGGCGGTTACGCCGCTCGAGGCGTCATCTATTTGATCATCGGCATCTTCGCCCTGCTCGCCGCCCAGGACTCGACAAAACCCAAGGACAGTCACCGCAGCCTCGAGGCATTGCTGAGTCAGCCATTCGGTTATGTACTGGTCGGCCTGGTGGTGGCCGGACTGCTTGCCTTTGCAGCCTGGCGGGTACTGCAAGCCGTGCGCGACGTTGATCATCACGGCAGCAAATTCAAGGGGCTGGTGATTCGTGCCGGCTTGCTGGCAGGAGGCCTGGTCAACGGGGCGTTGGCCTTTTTTGCCCTGGGCCTGCTGGTCAGTGGCCTCAAGAGTTCTGGCGGTGATGGCGGTTCGCAAACCAAGGACCTGTTGGCGCAAATTCTGTCCTGGGAGCATTCGAACCTGCTGATCTACCTGATCGCCCTCATCCCTTTCGGCGTGGGCATTGCTCACCTGATCAAGGGCTGGAAGGCCACGTTCGAGAAGTACTTTGAAGCCGATGAAGACGTCATGCGTTACGTCCGCCCCGTCTCGCGCTTCGGTTTGATCGCCCGGGGTGCGGTGTTTCTCGAAATTGCTGTTTTGTTGGCGATCAGCGGTTCCAACTACAAGGCCATGGACCCACCGGGGATGAAGGACGCCCTCGATGCCTTGCAGAACCTACCGGCCGGCGCTGTGCTGTTGATGGTGATGGCCCTGGGGTTGATCGCGTTCTCGGTCTACAGCTTTGCCGAAGCCGCCTGGCGCAAGATCAACATGGACGTACCTGGAGTGGCCGGCAGGTAGGGCTGGCCATTCGATAATAAGCTTGGGGAGCAAGGCTTGCCCGCGATGAGGCCGGGATTTATTGATCCAGGCCTGCCGAAAATTCGGCACAATCGATCTCTTCCAACAAGAGTATCCCCCATGCTGATCGATGAAGAGCTAACCCTGAAAAAACTCGAGGTGTTCCTGGCTTTCATGCGCACGGGCAACCTGGCTCGGGCCGCCGCCGAGTTACAGACCAGCAACGTCAGCGTGCACCGCGCCATTCACTCGCTCGAAAGCGCCTTGCGCTGCCCGCTGTTCAAGCATGAGGGCCGCAACCTGACCCCACTGGAAAGCGCCTATGTGCTGGAAGAGCGCGCGCAGAAGCTGATTCAGGACGTCGTCGAAAGCGTGCGCCTGACCCGTGAAGCGGCAGGCTTTTCCGCCGAGCGATTCAAGTTGGGCTCGCTGTACTCACTGACTGTGAAGACCGTACCGCAGCTGATCATGGGCCTGAAGATTCGCCGCAGCGAACTCAATATCGACCTGATCCTGGGCTCCAATTTCGACCTCTTGTACAAGCTCAAGAACATGGAAGTCGACGCGATCCTGGTGTCGCTGGATGACAGTGTCAACGATCCGGACTGCGAGCAGATCCCACTGTTCTCGGACGATATCTTCCTGGCCACGCCCGCCGAGTCGACATTCGCCCAGCGCGCAGAAGTCGACCTGGCGGAAGTGCGCGATGAAACGTTCATCACCCTCACCCAGGGCTTCGCCACCCATCAGGACGGCAATCGAGTATTCAAGCAAGCGGGGTTCGAGCCGAAAGTGGCCATGCAGGTCAACGACATTTTCACCCTGCTGAGCATGGTCAGCTCGGGGGTGGGTTATGCGTTGCTGCCGGGGAGGATTGCAGCGGTGTATGAGAATCGGGTGAAGTTGATTCCGTTGCAGGCGCGGTATCGGTTGCAACAGCACATCGGGGTGGTGTTCCTGAAGGCCAAGGAACGCGACCCGAATTTGCTGGCGTTGTTGGCGGAGTGTCGGATGTATGCCAATCGGCATGCTTGACACCGGGGTGAATCAATCGCGAGCAAGCTTTGCTCCCACATGAATTGCACTTTGCTTCTGTGGGAGCAAGGCTTGCCCGCGATGGCGTCAGAGCGGGTTAACCGACAATCCCCCGAACAATGAAGTACAGCAACGAAGGCCCAAGCAGGCACCCAAGCCCGGTGTGGAAAGTCGCCGTCAGCGCCCCATAAGGCACCAGCCGCCGATCAGTCGCAGCCAACCCTGCCGTCACGCCGCTGACCGTGCCGGCCAGCCCGCCGAAGACCATGGCTGAGCGCGGGTTATCCAGGCCCATCCAGCGCGCTGCCATGGGGGTGCCGACCATCACCAGGATCGCCTTGATCAGGCCGGTTGCAATCGACAGCGCCACCACATCCGAGCTCGCCCCAATGGCCGCGCCGGTGACCGGCCCGACGATGTAGGTGACTGCACCGGCGCCGATGGTGGTCATGCTCACCGCATCGCGATACCCAAAAGCCCAGGCAATGCTCGCCCCGACGATGAACGGCAGGATCGTGCCCAACAACAACGCAATCACCCCGATCAGCCCGGCTTTTTTTGCCTCGGTGGCTTGCACTTCAAACGCCGTCGCGACGATTGCAAAGTCACGCAACATCGCGCCACCCATCAAACCGATACCGGAGAACAATGCAAGATCCGCCAGGCCTTTCTGCCCCCCTGTGAGGGTGCCTCCGACCCACGCCAGTACCAGCCCGATGACGATGGCAATCGCCGAACCATGGATCCGCCCAAACGTCAGGCGCTTGGACAACACCACCGACACCCACATGATCACGCCAACAAACGCAAAGGCGGTAATCAGTCCGTTATGCTCAAGGCCTTTCTCGATGAGGTCCCACATATCAGCGACCTCCCACTGGCGTGCCGACCGGGCTCAGGGCCTCAGGCTCGTCGGGCAAGGGCTCACCTTTATGAGTCCGGCTGATCAAGGCAATCGTTGCGCCGCAGATCACCACCGAACCGATCGCCGCCAGCACCGCCACCGGGCCACCGTGCAGCGCCGCGACGACGTTCTGTTGGGCTGCCATCGCGACCACCACGGGGATGTACATGGCGCCCCAGAAGCCGACGCCCATCTCGCAATCCTTGGTCATGCCGCCGCGTTTTTGCATCCACAAACGTGCGCAGATCAACAGGATCATCGCGATACCCACACCACCCACGTTGGACTTCACTCCCAGCATTACGCCGAGCATGTCACCCATGATCACCCCTGCCAGCGTACAGATCGCCAGCAACGCCACACCGTAAATAATCATTGTTGTAGTTCCTCAATGTGCATCGTCGAATGTTGTTTTTGTTGTTCGAAGGCCTGAGCGTGGTCTAGGGTTGGCGGCTTCCCTCCTCATGCATCAGCAGCTGCAAGGTGTCGAGGCGCGCACCCTCGAAGGCAATCACCGTGCCCTGTTCAAATACCCGTTTTGCCAGGCCGGTCAGCACCGCACCGGGTGGCATTTCAATCTGCAGGCGCACCCCGCGCTCATAGGCGCTTTGCACGGTGCCGCGCCAATCGACGACGCGGCACATGTTGAAGGCCAGGTCATCACGCAAGGCTTCGGTGTTGATGATTGGCCGTGCGCGGCTGCCACTGAGATAGCTGGTTTTCGGGGTGTTCAATTGCACCTTGGCAAAGGCTTCAGCCAGGGTTGCCGCAGGCCTGTCGAGCAACGGGCAATGGGAAGGAACGCTGACCGCCAGGCGCCTGACCAGGCCCGCCCCGTGAGCCTTCGCCAGTACAGCGACCGCCTGCATGGCGTCATCGCTGCCGGCAATGACCACCTGGTTATCGGCGTTGATGTTGGCCAGATACACCGGCGAGTCGGCTCCGTGAACCTGGGCTACCAGGGTTTCTAAGCGCGCCAGATCGAGCCCGATGATCGCGGTCATGCCGTAACCGGCCGGGTAGGCCTGTTGCATCAGTTCACCGCGCAGGCTGACCAGATGCAGTGCATCGGCAAAGCTCAAGGCACCGGCCACAACCGCAGCGGAATAGGCGCCAATGGACAAGCCGGCCACGTAATCGGGCGCTGTCGCCAACTGGCGCGAGGCGGTAACTGCAGCGATCAGCAAGCACAGTTGCACCGCCCGCGTCGACTTCAGGGCCTGCACTGAATCCAGCAGCAGGACATCTTCGCCGAGCACTGCACTCGCTTCGAGTACAGTCTCGCGGGGCAGCCGCTGGAGCATCCCCGGCTGCTGGGTGCCCTGCCCCGGAAACACCAGCAAACTGCTCACGCTGCCTGCTCCCGCTGGTTCCATGGATCTGCAGTCAGGCAAGCACCACAGGCCTGTTTGAGCAATACCCGGTCCGAGCGCCCAGCCCATTCGCGCAATGCCACCGCGCCCAAGGGGGTCTGCAACTGCATATCCACCGGGCATGCTGCGCTATCCAGAATCTTCAACAACTCCCGGGCCTGGAGCCGAGGCAACGGCTCGGGCGTGCGCAGGATCAAGTCCAGGTCACTGTGCGGGTGCAAGGCCAGCGCTGCGCTGGCGAGATGGAACCTGGCGCGGGCCAGTTCGAACCCGACGCTGGCCAATTCGAACCCGGCGCTGCCGCTCACCCCCCAGACCCAACCGCAGTCATCAAGCATTGGCCGCAGGTGCTTCAGGGCATGCAGCGCTGGCAGGTCGCGCTCGCTCGAAACATGACACAGCGATTCGGGTTGCACCCGCTGACGAACCGAATCAACCCGCATGCCCGCTGCAAAGCGGTGTTCACGCAAACGCCCACGCACCCCGACCGGTATTTCACCCGCGGGACCCAGCGCTCGCCGCACCACCACCGGGTGCCCTGCGCGGATCGAATCGAACACCCACTCAGGCGCGTCTGCCGGCAGCTGCTGCACAGTCATGCCCCAGAGCAGATCGTGGGCCAGATACCCGTTCACCACTGAGCCCTCAGCAATTGGCGAACCTTGCTCGAAGCCTCACGGTTAGTCGCACCCAGACGACTGCTCAGGTCGCGAATGCCGCCAGCCACATCGGCAACCGCCAGACCCAGGCACTCCGTCACCCGCGCCACATCGTTGGCGGTGGGCCGCTCGATCTGCTCCACCGACAGGGTTTCCCACAGCAGACCGAGGCTGGCGTAGCTGTCGATGTCATACGCCATGGGCGGCACGCTGGCGGCCAGGGTTTCCAGTTCTTCGACGCTGCGAAGTGTCACCCGGGCGGCCGATGCCTTGCCCATCGCATGCACCATCACGCCCGGATCACGCAGGGCAATCAAGCGGTTGGCCTGATAGCCGTGGGCCAGAAAAGCCCCGGACATGGCCTTGCCCACCAGCAAGCCAATCACCGCATGACCAGCCAGACGGGCGCGGGCGTAGCTGTCCGCCGCCCCGGCCAATGCCTGGTGAATGCCCAGCGCCTCTTCGCGCCGGCCATAGGCCTGGCTTGGGACATCGACAATGGCGATCACCGCGCGTTTGCAAGGTTTATCCTGATCGGCTGCGATCAGTTCATCCACGGCACTCGCCAGGCCCCAACCCTCCAGCAGCCCCACTTCGCCGTTACGGGCCCGGGGAAAGCGGTTGTGCGGATCGGCCACTACTGCGATAAAGCGCGCGGCCTTACCACCCAGCTCCGCGTCTGCAACTCGCAACGATGGCGGCAGCCCCTCAAGCATTTTTGCGCCTGCACTCAAGGCTTGGAACCAATGCAGGCCGCGTAGGGAATACGAACTCATGAGCGCTCTCCTCGGTACAGGTCGCGAACCGTTGCCGGCTCGATTTGCGGTTCGGTGTCCAGTTGCGCCAGACGGTGCAGGAACAGCGCCGCCTGCTGGCTGCGCCGCCGGGCCGGCAAACCCTGTTGGAGTAATTCACTGATGTGCTGCTGGATCTGCACCACGTCGTCGGCGACATAGCGGTCCGCCAGGCCGCTGGCGAAACGTTGTTCGCCACCGGTGAGGCTCCAGATGAAGGGCCGATCGCGGGAATCGTATTCCTCAAGTCCGGCTTCCTGCTCGATCACTTGCGGGCCGTTCAAGCCCAGACGTGCTTCGCGCGTAACCACCAGATAACTGCACAACCCGGCCGCGATCGACATCCCGCCAAAACAACCGACGCTGCCCGCCACCACGCCCACCACCGGCTGGTACTGCTGAAGATCGACAATCGCTGCGTGGATATCGGCGATCGCCGCCAGGCCCAGGTTGGCTTCCTGAAGCCTTACACCGCCGGTTTCCAGGAGCAGCACGGCGCGGGTCGGCACCCCGTTACGGTTGTCCTCTGCGGCCAGCTCCAGGGCGCCGGCCATTTTTGCGCCGCCGACTTCACCCAGGCTGCCGCCCTGGAAAGCGCCCTCGATGGCGGCAATCACCACCGGCAAACCGTTGAGAAGGCCCTTGGCGATGACCACGCCGTCATCGGCCTGAGGCACCACACCCTGGCGCGCCAGCCACGGCGACATGACTCGCTGGAACGGGTCGAGCAATTCGCGAAACGTGCCGGTATCGAGCAACGCTTGGGCCCTTTGCCGGGCACCCAGTTCGACCAGGCTGCATGAGTTGGCCAACGTGGTTAAGTCAGTCATGGCCGATCTCCTCGAAGCCCTGTTCCAGGCGCAAGCGCACCACGCCGGGAGTGGCGCCGAAATCATGTATTTCGATGGCCATTGCCGGGTAGGCCTGCCCCTCGAACATCCGGGCAAACAGGTGTTGCCAACGCTGTTCACTGCCATTGACCGAGGTTTGCACGGCGATGGTCAGTTTGCCGGCCTGACCCGGCTCGATCAGCACTTCAAGGTCCCCGGAGCCGACACAGCCCACCAGGGTACGGCCGCGAGGCGGCTGCCCGGCGGGGAATTCAAACGATAAGGTTTCCATCAGAACGCTCCCTGAATCATGCCGTCGCCAGATGCGATACGGTCGAGCAGCAGGCAGGCTGCGAGCAAGTCCGCGGCGCCGCCGGGCGAGGCATTCAATGCGATGAGTTGTTGGTCGAGTTCGTGCAGACGGCGACGCCCGGCAAGACTGGCGCTGCCACCAGCGTCGAGCACCGCCCGAGCGCCCTGCTGCATGGCGTGTAAACCCGGTTCGCCGGCGCGATAGAGCACGCAGGTATCGGCCAGTTGCGCCATGATCGCCAGCAACGCGTCGAGCCGGGCATTCTGCTCACCATGGCCGGCGTCGCGACTGCGTTGCAGCTGCGGCAAAGCCCGCTGGATCACTGCCGGGAAACCCGCCTGTGCCTCTTCCCGCGCACCGCGAGCGCCGTAACGTTGTGCCACCTGGGCGCCATGGCTGAGAACACGCGGTGCATCAGCGTCATCCAGCAACGCCAGCCGCGCCGCACGTGCAGCCACCGCATGGGCAGCCCGGGATTGCGGCGCGAGTGCTGCGGACGTGACCAGCAATCCCAAGGCCCAAATCCCGCCTCGATGAGTATTGATTCCGCCCGTGGTGGCGAGCATCGCTCGCTCGCCTTCCCTACCAATGCGGCCAATCGCTTCGCGCAGGGGCAAGCCCACTTCGCCGAATTCGATAGCGGCTTCGGCCATTTCCTTGAAGGCCGGCCACAGGGTCAGCGCCGAGGCGTGCATCAGCCCCAGGTGCAGGTCGGTGTGAGCGCCGTTACCGCGACGGTCGACCAGAGCGGGTTTGGGCGACAGGTCAGCTTCATCGATCAACGCCTCGACGGCCAGGTCCGCCAGCCGCTCGGCCAGTGTCACGGGTTTGGCTTGCAGGTTGAATGCGTGCATTACCAGCTCCTGAACTTGGCGGGCGGGTTGTAGAGGCCACCGGACCAATCCACCAGGTCCGCGACACTTTTGGCCGCGAGCAGTTGGCGAGTGGCGTCGGTGCGACGGATGCCGAGGTCTTCAGGCAAGGCGATCAGACCTTCACGGCGCATGCGCGCAGTGTCCTTGGGGTTGTGCCGCAGGCCGATGGCAGTCACCCCGGCGACGGCGGCGATCATCGCCTGGCGCTCTTCCAGGGAACGCGCCTTGTACAGATAGGCGATGCCTTCTTCGGTCAGCAGGTGCGTGACGTCGTCGCCGTAGATCATGATCGGCGCCAGCGGCATACCGCTCTTCCTGGCCACTTCCACTGCGTCGAGGGTTTCGACGAACGTGGGCTTGCCACCCTCCTGGAAGGTTTCAACCATTTGCACCACGAGCTTCTTGCCGCGTTCGAGCATGGCTTCGGGCGCATCGCCGTGACGCATGTCGAGCCAGGCCGGGGTGTCATGACGACGCCCGCGGGGGTCGTGGCCCATGTTCGGCGCGCCACCAAAACCGGCCAGGCGCCCGCGGGTCACGGTCGAGGAATGGCCGTCACCATCCACCTGCAGGGTCGCGCCGATGAACAGGTCCACGGCGTATTGCCCGGCCAGTTGGCAAAACATCCGGTTGGAGCGCAGGGAGCCGTCGCGCCCGGTGAAAAACACGTCCGGCCGCGCAGCGATGTAGTGTTCCATGCCCAGTTCGGTGCCGAAGCAGTGCACGCTTTCCACCCAGCCGCTTTCGATCGCAGGGATCAGGGTCGGGTGCGGATTGAGGGTCCAGTTGCGGCAGATCTTGCCCTTGAGGCCAAGGGACTCGCCGTAGGTCGGCAGGATCAATTCAATGGCGGCCGTGTTGAAACCGATGCCGTGATTGAGCGACTGCACGTTGTGTTTTTCGTAGATGCCGCGAATCGCCATCATCGCCATCAGCACGTGCACCGGCTTGATATGCCGCGGGTCACGGGTGAACAGCGGCTCGATATAGAACGGTTTGTCGGCGACTACGACGAAATCGACCCAGGACGCCGGGATGTCGACGCGCGGCAACTCGCTGACGTCGTCCACCAGTTGATTGACCTGGACGATCACAATGCCGTCGCTGAACGCGGCAGGCTCGATCAGGGCGGGCGTGTCTTCAGTGCTGGGCCCGGTGTAGATATTACCGGCACGGTCGGCCATGAAACCGGCCGACAGCACGACGTTGGGGATCAGGTCCACCACCAGCCGCGCATAGAGCTCGATGTAGGTGTGGATCGCGCCGATTTCCAGCAGGCCGTCTTCCAGCAACTGGCTGATGCGCAGGCTCTGGGTGCCGGCAAACGAGAAGTCGAGCTTGCGGGCGATGCCGCGTTCGAAGAGGTCCAGGTGCTCGGACCGCCCCACGCTGGGCATGATCATGTGCAAATCATGCAGTTTCGCCGGATCGGCCTGGGCCAGGGAGCGGGAGAGGAAATCCGCCTGCTTTTGGTTATTGCCTTCCAGAACCACGCGATCGCCGGGCAGGATCAACGCTTGCAGGGCTTGGACGATCTTCTCGGTGGGCAGCACCGCGCCGTCGGCTAAATCCTTGACCAGCTCCAGACGCCGCTGCTTCTCGCTGCGTCGCCGCGTCCATCGCGGGTCGGGGGATATTGTTGTTGTCATGACCACTCCAGAGGTTCGCTGTCGTGGTCTCACCTTAGGAGTGTTGCGGGGGTGCATCAATCAAGCACAGCGACGAACCGTTACGGTTAGCGTAACGATTCACCGCTGAACCAGGCACTCAGTTGTGGCGCAGTATCGAAAAGTTCAGCGCACTGGCTACGCACAGCCAGATGAGATACGGAAACAGAATCAAGCCGGTGATTAGGTCAAGGCGCAAAGCCAGCACGACCATCGCCGCGACCACCAGCCACAGCAGCGAGATGATCACCATCCCGGCGAAGATCCGGTGGGCGCCAAAGAACACCGGAGTCCAAAGCGTATTCAAGGCAATTTGTGCCGCCCACAGGGCCAGTACCACCTGGCTTCCGGGCATCAGGCTCAAGCGATACCCCGCCCAGGCGAGCAACAGATAGATAATCGACCAGGCCACAGGAAACAGCCATTTTGGCGGCGTGAAGCTGGGTTTGTTGAGTTCTTCGTACCATTGCCCGGGTTTGAAAATGATCCCGGTGCTCGCCGCAGCACCGCAGGCTATGAGAAATATTAGAAAGGTCATCATCTGTCCTTAGCTGAGGCCAGCTATCTGGTTTGGAAAAGCCGTGACGGCAGTCTCAGGGTTGGACAACCCGGGGAAGCGAAAAAGTCTGCGGGGGGCAATTGTTTTTCACCGGCCTGGCTCACCCCAGCAACGCGGTGATCCACCGGGCCTGACGGGCCAGGTCTTGCACCTTGTGCTCCGCGACGCCCTTGCGCGCCATGGCGAAGCTGCCCAGGGTCTTGTGCTTTTGCTGCAGCAGACGCTGCCACTTGGCCAGGAACAACGGGCTGCGGGCCTGCATCTGCAGCGGGCCGAAGTACAACTCCTGGGCAGAATATTGAACCGGTACATCCCGTTCGGCCACGATGATTTCGTAATAGAAGCGGTTTTCCTGCAGCAGCTCCTCGCAGAGGATGCGGTAACCGTTGTCCATCAGCCATTGGCGCAATGGCGGCTCGCCGCCGTTGGGTTGCAGGATCAGGCGCTCGTGACCGCCGAGGTGCGCCTTGCCGTCTTCGAGAATGTCGCGAATGGTCTCGCCGCCCATGCCGCAGATGCTGATGGCCGTAATCCCGTCACCCGGCTCGATCGCTGCCAGGCCATTGGCCAGGCGCACGGTGATGTGCTGATCCAGATCACTTTCACGCACGGGGCGCTCAGCCGAGAGGAACGGCGTCAGCGCCACCTCACCCGCGACCGCGGCCGCAATCACCCCACGGCGCATCAAGGCCACCGGCAGGTAGCCGTGATCCGAGCCGATATCCGCCAGGCGCGCCCCGGCCGGCACTTGCGCCGCAACGCGCTCAAGACGCATGGACAGTGTATGTTGGTTCAACTGCGGTTCCTTCTTGCACGGGTATCCGGGCCGTAGCCGGATCGGGATGCGATTGTGTCGGCCAATGGTATGGATTTCAATAAGCGGCGGTCGTCGGATCAGTGGAACCACTGAAGAGTCAAATTCATCCAACATCGATATGCATAATCGCCACCGGTTTACGCCGTTCGATTTCAATGATGACTTTCAGGGATTGACGCTTTGAGAAGAACCCGAGCTGGCACGGCGAACGACACAAGTGATGGCCCGGTTACTGCCCAACCACGATCGTGGCGGACATTCGCACTGCCAGGCAGCATTTTCCTGACCGGAGTCGTCCTCTCCGTCACCCTTGGCACCCTGGATTCACGAGAAGAATCCCAGGCGGCGAGAGCCCAGGTAATGTCCACGCTGGCCAATATCAGGGCGCACCTTGAGAGCGAAGTGCGCTCAACGTTTGATGTGACTGAAGGCATTGGCCAGCTGGTGAGAGTAGATGGTGAAATTTCATCTGCTCATTTAGACGGAATGTCCCTGCAGGCGATTTCATCCCAGCCGCATATTCGCCACATTGCGCTGGCGCCTGACGACGTCGTGCGCAATATCTTTCCGCTGGAAGGAAACCGCAAAGTCCTGGGGCTGGACTATCGCAAGATTCCTGAGCAATACAGGGCGATCGAGCGATCTCGCGAACAAAAAGAAGCGCTTTTGGCTGGCCCCGTACATTTGGTTCAGGGCGGCCTGGCATTTATCCATCGTCGACCCGTTTTCATCAGCCACTCTGGCGGCGAAGAAACTTACTGGGGCAATGCTTCAGTCGTCGCAGATGTGCTTCAACTGCTCACTGCCAGCGGTATCGTTGACAATAAAAACTTGCAACTGGCCCTTCGCGGAGAAGATGGAACAGGTGCAAGCGGCGCGATGATCTACGGTGCGCCTGAAATATTCGAGGGTGACGCAGTCACCACGTTAGTTGATGTTCCAGGTGGCCAATGGGAGCTCGCGGCGCTGCCGCAGCAGGGCTGGCCGGCGAGTTCCCTGTTCAAATCGCCGCTGTTTCTGGTGGCCCTCACCTGCACCGGCTTGTTCACCTTTTTCGCCGCGCAACTGAGCAAGAGCCATCTGCTGGTTCGCCAACGCCATGCTCAATTAGCCCACGAGGTTGAAGAACGGCGGACGCAGAAAGCCCTGTTGCTCGACATCGTCGACAACGCCCCATCACTCATTTACGTCTACGACACTGAGGGCAAACTTCGACTGTGCAACCGCATGTTCGAACAAGCTGCTGGCCTTACTTTCGAGGAAATGGAGGGCAAAACCCGCGAAAGTTATCTGCCCTTTACCGAGGCCAAAACCCTGCGCGAAAACGACCAACACGTGATTTCGAGCGGCGGCAGTTTACGATTTGAGGATCAGGTCAAAAAACAGGGTATGACGCGCACCTACCTGACGACCAAGTGCATTTTGAAAGGGCCAAGTGGGCAGGCTTCAGGGGTGCTGGGGATTTCCACCGACATCACCGAAATCAAACAACGCACCGAGCAGCTGCGTCTTGCGGGAATCGTTCTGGACAACACCGCTGACGGTGTGATCATCACCAATGCACGCGGGCATATACTCTCGGTCAACGCAGCCTACATGAAGATTTCAGGCTTCAGTGCCGAGGAGTCCATAGGCTTGAAGCCGAACATACTCATCACTGACAAGCAAGACAACGCCTTTTACCGGCAGATTCTCAAAAGCCTGAAGACCAGCGGTTTGTGGCGCGGCGAGCTATGGAACCGGCGAAAAAACGGCGAGCTTTTTCCGGAATGGCTGACCATCAACGCTGTTTACAATGAAGATGGCAACGTCAATAACTACGTTGCGGTCTTTTCGGACATTTCAGCGATCAACCAATCGCAATCCGATCTGGAGCGAATGTCCCATTACGACCCGGTGACCGCCCTGCCCAATCGAGCCTTGTTCAATGAACGGCTGCAGCATTCCCTCGATTTGTCGCTGAGCTATAACCAGTTCCTGGCAGTGGTGGTGCTGGATCTTGATGGCTTTAAAACAGTGAATGACAGCCTGGGTCACTCCCTTGGTGACCTGCTTCTGCAACTGGCATCGTCCAGGTTCCTGGCGTGTGTGCGTTCAGAGGACACTGTGTCCCGTCTGGGAGGTGATGAGTTTGCGCTGATACTGAACAATCTTGCCCACCCCACCGACGCCATCATCGTTGCAAAAAAACTCCTGGTATCACTTCAGGAACCCTTCGATTTAAAAGGCACTTCCACCTTGGTGACGGCAAGCATCGGCATATCAGTGGCGCCCCACGACGCCGAGACGCCTGAGCAATTACTCAGGCAAGCGGATACGGCCATGTACGGCGCCAAGGAGGGGGGACGCAACGACTACCGTTTTTACCAGCCTGAAATGACCTTGCGAGCCCAGGAAAGACTCAATGGCGAGCGCTTCTTGAGGCGTGCAGTGCTCAACCATGAATTTGAAGTGTGGTATCAACCAAAAATCAACCTGCTGGACAATACAGTTGCAGGCGCCGAGGCGCTCGTTCGCTGGCGCGATCCTTTACAGGGCCTGATTTTCCCCGGCGAATTCATACCTTTGGCGGAAAACACCGGTTTGATCATTCAGATCGGCGAGCAAGTGATCGAAATGGTCTGCAGGGATATCAGGCGCTGGGCTGATCTGCAGATAGTGCACGGTGTCATCGCCATCAATGTGGCGCCTCTGCAAATCGACCGCAGCGATTTCGTCGAAACCCTCAAAAGTGCCTTGCGAGCCTTCGACTTGCCCGCGCATGTGCTGGAGGTAGAAGTTACTGAAAGCCTGATGATGGCCAGTCCCGAGCATTCCAGGGAAGTCCTCGGCACGTTGCAAGGACTTGGCGTAACCACTTCCATCGACGACTTTGGCACAGGCTACTCATCGCTGGCGTACCTCAAGCTCTTACCCATTGACCATCTGAAAATCGATCGCAGCTTTATTTCCGATCTACCCAACGATTCGCGCGATGTGGCGATCACCAAAACCATCGTGGAATTGGGGCATGCCCTGGGCTTCAAGATCATTGCCGAAGGCGTGGAAACCGAAGCGCAACACAGCTTTCTCAAGCAGACAGGCTGCGATCAAGCACAGGGGTACCTGTATGGCCGGCCAATGCCTGCCGCAGATTATGAGGCCTGGCTGAATGGACGACAGTAGTCGGTCCTGAATACGTCAACGACACTTTTGAGCTGAGACGTTTCAGCCGTTGCCCGGATAATCGCAGGCTAACGGATGAAACGTCGAGGTTCAGCATGACAAGCGCCGCCGCAGAGCAGGTCAGCCCGAAGACCCTGAGAAAAGTGATAGTCGCCGCCGCTATCGGCAATTTTGTCGAGTGGTTTGATTTTGCCGTCTACGGCTTTCTGGCAACGACCATCGCCCAGCAATTTTTCCCCAGTGGCGATGCGAGCGTCGCACTGCTGAAAACCTTCGCCGTGTTTGCCGTGGCCTTTGCGTTTCGGCCCCTGGGCGGGATTTTCTTTGGCATGCTGGGGGACCGGATTGGGCGCAAGCGCACCCTGGCGATGACAATCCTGCTGATGGCCGGCGCGACGCCCCTGATAGGTTTGTTACCCACGTACGCGGCGATTGGTGTCATGGCCCCGGTGCTGTTGAGCCTGATCCGCTGCGCCCAAGGGTTTTCCGCCGGCGGTGAGTACGCGGGTGCCTGCGCCTATCTGATGGAGCATGCGCCTGATGACAGACGGGCCTGGTATGGCAGTTTCATCCCGGTGTCGACCTTCGCGGCGTTCGCCTCGGCGGCGGTGGTGGCTTACGCGCTCGAAGCGTCCTTGTCCGCTGAAGCCATGGGCAGTTGGGGCTGGCGCCTGCCGTTCCTGATTGCCGCGCCGCTGGGGCTGGTAGGCCTGTATCTGCGCTGGAGGCTGGATGAAACGCCGGCTTTCCAGGCCGTGACCCAACAGCATGCGGTGGCACACTCCCCGCTCAGGGACACGTTTCGCGACCACGGCAAAGCCATCTGCTGCCTGGGCGCCTTCATCTCGCTGACGACCCTGTCGTTCTACATGTTCACCACCTATTTTGCGACGTACCTGCAAGTTGCCGGCGGCCTGGGTCGGGCAACAGCGTTGCTGGTGTCGCTGATCGCCCTGATTTTTGCCGCGCTGATTTGCCCGCTGGCCGGGTTGTACTCCGACCGGGTGGGGCGACGGATGACCGTAGCGAGCGCCTGCGTGCTGTTGATTGTGGTGGTGTACCCGGCGTTTCTGATGGCCAGTTCCGGGTCGTTTACCGCGTCTATCCTGGGCGTGTTGCTGCTGGCGATTGGCGCAGTCTTGTGCAACGTGGTCACCGCGGCATTGCTCTCGGAAACCTTCCCGACCCGCACTCGCTACACCGCGTCGGCGATCACCTACAACATGGCCTACACCCTGTTCGGCGGCACCGCGCCGCTGATGGCGACCTGGCTGATCAGCACCACCGGAAGCAATCTCTCGCCGGCGTTCTACCTGATCGCCATTGCCTTGCTCGCGCTCGCCGGCGGCCTGGCCCTGCGCGAGACTTCAAGGATTTCGCTTCACGATATTCCGACAGGCAACGTTTCCAGCAGCGCCTCCAAACTCATCGGTTTGGCAAAATAATACCCCTGGGCTTGCGTCGCTCCCATTTCGCGCAGCAAGTCCAGCGTCGCCTGGTCCTCGACGCCTTCGGCCACCACGCTCAGGTCCAGCGATTCGGCCATGCGCACAATCGCCCGCACGATCGCCCGGCTGCGCGGGCTGGAGGTGAGTTCGAGGATGAACGACTTATCAATCTTCAAGCCGCTGAATCGGTACTGGTGCACATAGCTCAGGGAGGAGAAACCGGCGCCGAAGTCATCGAGCACCACCGACATGCCGTTGTCGGCCAATTGCTGCATGGTCAGTCGGGCTATCGCCGGCTCCGCCACCAGCGCGCCTTCGGTCAGCTCCAGGCAGATGCGCGAAGGCGCGACCTGGTGGCGGGCCAGCAGGGCCAGGACATCACTGGCGAATTCCGGACGCGTCATGCTGTAGCTGGAGCAGTTAACGTGCACCGGCGGCCAGTTGGCGTGCTCCGGTTGGGCGAGTATCACCGCAATGCAATTGAGCATGTACAGGTCCAGGCGACCGATCAGGCGCAAGCCCTCGACATCCGGCAGGAACTCGCCCGGCCCGATTACCCGGCCCCCAGGCTGATGCCAGCGAATCAGCGCTTCAAGCGCCAGCAGTTCGCCGGTTGCGACGCTGACGATCGGCTGGAAATACGGCAGCAACTCATCGGTGCGCTTGAGCGCGTTGCGTAGCGCCCCTTCGCGCTCGACCTGGTCCGAGACTTCACGGCGCACTTCCTGGTTGAACACCGCAAAGCTGTCGCGCCCGGCACTCTTGACCCGGTACATAGCCGCATCGGCATCGCGCAGCAAGTCCGCCGGCTCGTGATGGAACTGACTGTCGGCGCTGACGATTCCGATGCTGCAGGATGAAAACACCTCAAGGCCGTTGATGAAAAACGGCAGGTCGAACGCCACCAGAATCCGCTCGGCGATGTCGATCACCACTTCCAGCGGCGCGTCCGGTGCCAGCACCGAAAACTCGTCGCCGCCCAGGCGCGCCAGCAGGTCAGTCTCCCGCAGGCAACCCCGCAGGCGTTGCGCGGCCTGCATTAACAGCAGGTCGCCGAAGTGATGGCCGAGGCTGTCATTGACCATCTTGAACCGGTCGAGGTCGATGAACATCACCGCCAGATGCCCGCCTTCGCTGCCGAACCGCGACCAGGCCACGCCAAGACGCTGCTGCAGGCAAGTACGGTTGGGCAGCCCGGTCAGCGCGTCGTGCAGGTTCTCGTGCTGCAGCTTGGCATTGGCGTGATCAAGCTCACGGGTACGGTTCTGTACCCGGGCTTCAAGCTTGAGGTTGGCGGCATGGATCGCCTCGGCTGCCGTACGACGCGACAACGCCGTGTCGATGTGCCGCGAGACGAACGTCAGCAGCTCCTGATCGCGCAGGGTATAGCGCACCTGCGAGGTATAGCTTTGCACCGCGAGCACACCCCGTACCACATCGCCATCGAACAACGGAATACCGAGCCACGAGTAGGAACGCATATGCGCCTCGGCGAGTTCGGTTTCATGGGTGGCGGACAAGCGCTCGGCCTCGGCCGAATCCACCAGGCATGGTCGCCGCTGGCGGATCACATACTCGGTCAAGCCCCGGCGCCCACGGCGTGCCAGCGGGCGGGTGGTCTGGCGCTCATCGACATAATAGGGAAAGGTGACTTCGCCGTTGGCGTCGTCGAACAGTGCGATGTAGAAGTTGTGGGCGAACAGCAGCTCACCGACGATGCCATGCAAGGTCTCGAACAGCTCGGTCATGTCCCCCGGCCGGCTCGACAGTTCGGCGATCTGGAACAGCGCGCTCTGCAGGTGTTCGGCGCGTTCGCGATCCGCCACTTCCTGGCGCAGCGCGTCGTTGAGTGCCGACAGCTCAAGGGTCCGGCGCATCACCGTCGCTTCCAGGTCCTCGCGGTGCAGAATGCGGTCCAGCGCCATGGCCACGTGACGGGCCACCACCAGGAACAGCGCGCGGTCCTCAGCGCTGTAGGTGCGGGACACCTCGTAGACCTGCATGGCCAGCATGCCGAACACTTCATCAGAGGCATTTTTCAGCGGCGCGCCCATCCAGAACTCCGGACGGTCTCCCACGCAGTAGAAGCGACCTTCCTCCTGGGCCGCGAGCATGCCGGCCGCGTCGATCAGCAGCGGCTGGCCACTGGTCAACACTTGCCCGGTCAACGACAGGTGCGCGGGATCCAGGTACTCGTAGTGTTCGGCCTCCACGGCATCCACATCGATGATGTCGACGTAGTACGGGTAGTCGATCTTGCCCGTGTGCGGGTCGTACAGCGCGAGATAGAAGTTCTCGGCGTCGATCAGGCTGGCCAGCAGCCGGTGCACCCCCACCAGGAATTCGAAACGGTCGCGGGTCGAACTGGCCAGGTAGGTGATTTCATAGAGCACTCGCTGGGTAATCTGCGCGCGCGCCAGGGTGTTGGTCTGCACCTCGATGCCCAGGCGCTGGGCAAACTCGGCCAGCGTCGGGTCGGCAGCATCATCCTGAGGCGCCAGTACCCACCCCAGCACCGTTTCGCCCCGGCCGGTTGGCCAGCGGTGCAGGCGCCGGGTCCGGCAAAACGCTTCGAAGTCTTCGTTGGCAACAATGGCCGGCCAATGTTCCTGCGGCTCGCCCTGCCCGACCAGATGCAGTTGCTCACCGGCGCGGTAAACAGCCCAATGGCGTGTGTGGGCAGCGCTGCGCGCCGAATCGAGCAGTCGTTCTATCGCGTCATGCCCGCTCGCCGGAGCCCGGCTGAGCGGGTCTGCGGGGCGTGGCGGCTGAGCGGCATCGGCTGCGCGTTCGCTCGATGGCTGCGGGGAGCCGTGCAATGGATCAAAACTCATTAACGCTCCCTGGGCCAGAAACCTGGCGATACCCACCTACGGATTGCGAACAACGTGCCGGCGAGCATCCCGTTTAAGGCGTTTAGGAGTTTTTTTCAACCGATTTATTCGCTTTGCGCTCAAGTTCGCCCTTTCCCGCTCCTGGAAGTACACCAGCGCTTCAACCCAGCGACGAATCTTTCGCCACTATCGCGGTGCGAATGCGACTCCCACGCGCTCGGCATACTGCAACCAGGCCGCCTTCAGACGCTGCACCGTCTCGGGTTGGCTGGCCGCCAGGTCCGTGGTTTCGCCGCGGTCCTTAGCCACATCGAACAGTTGCCATTGCGGTGGTAGCCGGTTGTCGCCGAAACCTGCCTGGGGCCGCATACCCAATAACTTCAAGTTGCCTTCGCGGTAGTAAGCATTGCCGAACAGTTCGCCTGCCAGGTTATCGTTGAGGTGAGGGCTGCCCTTGCCCGCGAGCATGGGCACCAGTGACTTGCCAGTGATCGGATGCCTGCTCGCCTCTGCCTGCTCCGGCAGCGCGATGCCCGCCAGCGCCAGGAAGGTCGGCGCCAGGTCGTCCACCCGCGCCACACCGCGCTCGATTCCCTGGCGGGCCAGGCCCTTGGGCAACTGGACAATTGCCGGAACACTGATGCCTCCTTCGGCGGTGGTGCCTTTGAACAGGTGAAACGGAGCGGCACTGACTTCAGCCCAACGCAGGCCGTAGTCAATCTGCGAGCCCGGCTGCCCCAGGTTGGCGAAGCTGTTATCGGTGTGCGCTCCAGGCGGATAAAACTGCGCGTGATTCTCCGCTGCCGCGCCGTTGTCGGACATGAACACGATCAGGGTGTTGTCGTACTGGCCGCTTTGACCTCATTGCTCTACGCCGGCAAGCGACTGTTGCGCCATGCCCGCGACCTGCTGTTTCATGGCCGGGGCCTGCACCTGGTGAACGGCAACGCACTGGTTGCCCGCCTGCTGAAAAGCGCGCTGGATCGTAAAGTTCGCCTGCTGACCGACACGCCCGTACGCGAACTGCTGCGTGACGGTGAGCGCGTGTTCGGAGCTCGTGTCGAATCTGCCGGGCGCCTGATCGAGATCCGCACTCGACGAGGCGTGGTGCTCGCTTGCGGTGGTTTTCCCCACGACCAGCAGCGCATCGCCCGCCTGTTCGGGCATGCCCCCAATGGCACCGAACATTTGAGCGCAGCGCCCAAAGGCAATACCGGCGATGGCTTGCGCCTTGGCGAAAGCGTCGGAGCGTGCGTGGAATCCGACTTGACCCATGCTGCAGCGTGGGCACCGGTGTCCCGAGTGCCGCGTGAAGATGGCGGTTTCAGCGGTTTTGCGCACCTGATGGAACGAGCCAAACCCGGATTCATCGCCGTGCGCCAAAATGGCCAACGCTTTGTCAACGAGGCCGACTCCTACCACGATTTCATGTGCGCGCTGTTTGAGGCCACGGAACCTGGAGAATGCCCTGTGTCCTGGCTGATCTGCGATCACCGCACACAACGTCGCTATGGACTGGGCTGGTCCAAACCCTTTCCGTTTCCGACCGCCAGGTATGTGCGCGAGGGCTATCTGTTCAAAGCCCCGACGTTGGTCGAACTGGCACTCCAATGTGGCATCGATGCGCAGCAGCTCGAAGAGACCGTTAGCGCTTTCAACCTAGGCGCGGAACTCGGTCACGACCCACTATTTCACCGTGGTGAGTCGTTGTACAACAGAGCACAGGGGGAAGTTTTACATGGGCCAAACCCGTCCCTCGGCAGTCTACGCAGAGGGCCGTTCTATGCGGTGAAGCTGGTGCCCGGCAGCCTCGGCACCTTCGCCGGCCTGAACACCGATGCCTGTGCCCGCGCATTAGATGAACACGGCGCGCCGATCCCGGGGCTATTTGCCGTAGGCAATGACATGAACAGCATCATGAACGGCCATTACCCAAGCGGCGGCATCACGCTCGGTCCTGGAATGACCTTCGGTTACATCGCCGCAAGAGTTCTTGCCGGTCAGGCAGACGAAGGAAATCAGCCGGTCGACATGAGCTTTTCCAAGGCAGAAGAAATCGCCGGGGCAGATGAGCGTATGCGAAGTGATCAAGAAAAATTATCGGGAGTCTGCAATGAAAAATACACCTAGCAAGGCAATGCCTTCACGCTTGGCGTCCAGCTACCCAGATGTCCAACATGCATTGGACACGAGCATCCCAAGCAAAAAAATGGATGTGGCAACTCGTATCGTCTTGTGGGCAGCAAATGAAGCTGGCCTGAACAGGGCCGATATAGTTGTCGCACTCTCAAAAAGAGACCCAGAGCTATTCGACGACCTTTTCGCCGAAATGGAGGAGCAGCAATTCAAACTGTTTGAGCGCGGAGACGAGTTGCACCTATCGTTTTTCAGCAAGGCACGTGTCTATAACGCTAGCGCTTGGTTGGCTCGTGGAGCCCCTCATGAAGCAATATACGAGTCAACTTTTGCGACTGAAAAAACGCTCGTGGTTGCTGATTTTTTCTAGCAAATAAACGGCCATGCAATGATCTTGAGAGCCACCGTTGGTGGGTGAGCTTCCAGTCAGCTTGTTACGCCGTCGATGACGTTTACTATTCCAGGGCTGATTGGCCATTGGTTGGCGTCGCTGTTGGCTTTCAAACCCTGGGCAATAACGATGTGCGTCACGGTCGATCTCTTATTCATAAGTAGTGATGCCGGCGATATGGCGCGCGGCGATGTAGCCGAAAGTCAGCGCCGGCCCCAGGTTGATACCGCCAGCGGGGTAGTGGCCGCCCATGATGCTGGCCATGTCACCTCCCGCCGCATACAGGCCGGTGATGGCCCGGCCCGAGTCGTCGAGGACCTGGGCGTGTTGATTGACCTTGAGCCCGGCGAAAGTGCCGAAACAACCCGGTTCGACTTTCACGGCATAGAACGGCCCTTGTTCAATAGGCGCGACGCAGGGGTTGGGCTGCTGCAGCGCATCACCCTGTTTGCGGTTGTAGGGCGTCGAGCCTCGGCCGAATTGCGGGTCCTGGCCATTGCGCGCGTGGCGGTTGTAGTCCGACATGGTGGTGCGCAAGCCAACTGGGTCGATGCCGCAGGCCAGTGCCAATTCCTCCAGGGTCTTGCCGCTTTTCAGATAACCGCTGCGGATGAAGGATGACAGCGGTACCGGAAACGGCCGAGAAATACCCAAGCCATAACGTCGCTGAAAGCCATGACTGCAGATTAACCAAGAGGCCACTGCTTCGCCGGGCGGGGAGCAGGCGACCATGGCCGTCACATAGTCGTAGTAGCCATTGGCTTCGTTGACGAAGCGCTGACCGTTGCTAAGCACACCGATGATCCCCGGCTTGCCGCGCTCGATGATGTGCGGAAAATGGCCGCTGCTGCCATCGCGGTGTGGCACTCGTGAAACCGGTGCCCAGGCCACAGGCGACACCTGCTGGGTGTCGACTCGGGCGCCGGCGCTCTCGCCCAGCCGCAGGCCATCGCCAGACACGCCGAGGGGCGGCAGTGCCAAGTGTTCGTGTCCGGTCGGTGTGCGGGGGAACAGGGCCTTGCGCCGTTCGATATCATTGGCGAAACCGCCGGCCGCGAGCACCACCGCCCTGCGAGCCTTGATGCGAATCGAACCTTTGGCGGTGCGAACCACGGCGCCCTGAACCTGATTGTTCTCGCGCAACAACTCGGTAACCGGTGCCGATTCCCACAGCAGCACGCCAAGATCGTCGGCGGATTTCGCCAGGCGCGCTACCAGCGCCACGCCGTTGACCAGTTGCATCGCCCGACCATGCACGGCGAGGTCTAGCAAATGGCGAGTGAAACGCCGTGTAACGTGCCAGGCCGCCGACCAAGAGCGGGTCAGGTTGAGAAACGCGGTAAGGTCTGCGCCCGCCATGATCGGCATGCCCATGAAGGCTGTTTCGCGCATGGTTTTGCGCAGGCGCTTGAGCAGCTTGCCGACGTTGCGCGCGTCATAGGGCGCGGCGATCACCGAACGCCCGCCGGTACCGGCCCCCGGCGTGTCCCCATGAATGTCGGCAATCGCGTTGCCGTCGGCGAATTGCAGCGAGGTGTGTTGTTCGAAGAACGCCACCATGCGCGGTGCGGCCTCAAGGAAGGCATCGATCATCGCCGGGTCATACCGATCGCCCAGTTCATGTTCTAAGTAGGTGCGCGGTTGTTCAACGTCTTCAACGATGCCGGCCCGTCGGGCCAAGGGATTGCACGGTACCCACGCCCAGCCACCGGACCAAGCTGTGGCGCCGCCGAAAACCGGGTCTTTTTCCACCACTATCACTTTCAGGCCATGCCATGCCGCCGTCACGGCCGTTGCCAGGCCGGCTGCACCGGAACCGACGATTAGTACATCGCAGTCGATGTCGGGGAGGCAGTACGGTTGGACACGCATGGTTTGAGCTCCGATGCTTATTTATTGGAATTTGATTCCGGAAAATATAGTAAGGCGGAACTGGGCGGCAAGTTGCTGACCCGCAAAATGGGCGGTTATCGGACAGCTAGTTCAGATTTCGCTCGCCTGCGAAAATCCTTCGCGAGACCGTGCTTGCTCACGAAGAGGGCGTGTCAGTCGACATTTAAGTTGAATGACCCACCGCACTCGCGAGCAAGTCCCACACGCATTTGGCCTTATCAAAGGTGTGCGCTGTTCGAACACTTTCAAAGTACGCTTGTGTAAGAAAATGGAATCAGGTTCTAAATTGTTGAAATCCAACTTCCAACAATAACCACAAGAGGACCGCTGCATGAGTTTGCCCCTTCGAATAGCCCTTATCGGTGCTGGCACCATGGGCCAGCAGCATTACCAGCATCTAAAAAATCTGACTGAAGCGACGTTGTGTGCAGTGGCCGACCCCGGGCCCCAAGCACCGGGTCTCGCGAAGGAGTGGGGTGTGGAATATTTCGCCGATCATCGTCAGATGCTGGAGCAGGTAAAGCCTGCTGCCGTCATTGTCGCCAACCCGAATGCGCTGCACGTCAGCACCGCGCTCGATTGCCTGGCTGCCGGCGTCCCGGTGTTGCTGGAAAAGCCGGTGAGCGTGCACCTGGATGAGGCCCGTGAGCTGGTGACTGCCTCGAAGTCGAGCGGCGTTGCGGTGTTGGTCGGCCATCATCGACGCCACAATCCCTTGATCGTGCGCGCTCATGAACTTGTCCACAGCGGCGCGTTAGGGCGGTTGAGCACCGTGACCGCGCTCTGGCAATTGCGCAAACCCGATAGTTATTTCGAGACAGCCTGGCGCCGCGAGCCCGGTGCGGGCATGTTGTTGACTAACCTGATCCATGATCTCGATCTGCTCAGGCATCTGTGCGGCGAAGTTCGCCAGGTGCAGGCCATCACCAGTAACGCCGTGCGTGGGTTTGCCAACGAGGATTGCGCGGCCGTGCTTCTGCAATTCGAAAACGGTGCGCTGGGCAGTCTGACCGGGTCCGATGCGGTGGCGGCACCCTGGAGCTGGGAGCTGGGTTCCGGAGAGAACCCGGTATATCCACGCCAAGCCGACCAACCGTGCTACTTGCTTGCGGGCACTGCGGGAGCGCTGAGTATCCCGCAGCTCAAACGCTGGCACTACACGCAAGCGGACGGTGGATGGCATCAACCCTTGGTGCCGACTAACGAGCCCTGCAGTGTCGATCAAGCGCTGCGCTTGCAGCTGCAGCACTTCGTGCGCGTTGCGCGTGGAGAGGCCGAACCGCTGGTCAGCGCCGCCGATGCAGCCCGCACCCTGGCGCTGGTCGAAGCGATTCGCCAAGCCGCTGAAACCGGGCGCGCCTGCGCACCCGCCTTGATCGAGGGTTGACCATGAGTGAACGAATTTTTTCCCTGGCCAGTCTGACTGTGCTGGAGTTGTCACCGCCGGACATGGTCGAAGTTGCGGCGCGGGCCGGTTACAGTCATGTCGGCTTGCGCCTGTTGCCGGCGACCCCAGAGGAACACCATTTTGCGTTGGTCGCCGATGCCGATCTGCGGCGCCAAACCTTGGCACGTCTGCGCAATACCGGCATTCGTGTCCTGGATATTGAAATCCTGCGGCTTAAACCGGACACCGTTGTTGATGATTTCGAGCGGGTGCTGGCAGTGGGAGCCGAATTCGGTGCCAGTGAGTTGCTGGTGGCTGGTAACGATCCTGACGAGGAGCGGCTGACAGAAAACTTTGCCCGGCTATGCGATCTGTCAGCGCCCTACGGACTGCATCCGCACTTGGAGTTCATGCCCTGGACCGACGCGCGTGATCTGCAGCAAGCCGTGCGCATCGTTGAAAAGGCCGAACGTGAAAACGCAGCAGTGCTGGTCGACGCGTTTCACTTCGATCGCTCTGGGTCACGGCTGGAAGATCTGGCCAGGGTTGCCCCCTCGCGCTTGCGGTACGCGCAGTTGTGTGACGTAGCGGGTCCCCGGCCTGCAGACATGGCCGAGGTCTTACGGCAGGCGCGTAATGAACGGCGTTTTCCAGGCGATGGCGATTGTGATCTGCCAGGGCTGTTGCGGTGTCTGCCGGCTGACATACCTTTGAGTCTGGAGATTCCCACCGCGAAACTGCTGGAGCAGGGCGTGAGTGGGCTGGAACGGGCGGAGATGGCATTGAGTAAAACCCTTCAATTGCTAGCGCGACTGACTTAGCTCCCGTGAAGTTTTTCACTATGAACATGGGCCCCCAATTACCATTAGCGCCCCGCTTCCGGTGTCGATCAGCTATTGCCAAAAGGTGTACGCCAGCCTGCTTGGCTGGCTATTGCTCCCCACCACCCGACCCTGACCAAACAGGCAACATCAGCCCAATTGAGCCTGGATCTGTTTCACTACGCCCTGCATCGCCGGCAAGTAGCGACGAGCGGCTTGCTCAATGGGCATCGCTTTAGCGATGTACACCAGATTCAGGCAGCCCATCACCTGCTCCTCGTGCATGACCGGGATAGCAATGGCGGCGATCTTGCGTTCCAGGCCCCAGTGCGAGTTGTTTTCGCCATACCCCTTGGCCAGCGTGTGCTCCACCAGCCGATCGACAAAACGACGATCCGCGGCCAGCACCGATTGTTCATCTTCGCGGCTGATCATCAATTCGATCAACTCTTCCCGCTCGGCGGGTGGGCAGAACGCAAAGTACGCACGCCCGGTCGCGGTCATTAGCAAGGGCAGGCGCCGACCCACCATGGAGCGGTGAAACGACAGGCGGCTGAAGCGATGAGTGGTCTCGCGAATGACCATGGCATCGCCGTCCAGCGTGCACAGGTCGGTGGGCCAGATGACTTCCTGCAACAACTCTCCGAGCAAGGGCGCGGCGATGGAGGAAATCCATTGCTCATCGCGAAAACCTTCACTGAGTTCGCGCACTTTCAACGTCAGACGATAACTGTCATCCGACTCGCTACGCCGCACATAACCCTCAGCCTGCAGGGTCTCCAACAGCCTGCGCACGGTGGTGCGATGCAGCCCGCTCTGCTCAGCCAGTTGCGCGGTGCTGGCGCCGCCGTCGAAGCGGTTCAAGTCATTAATCAGTGCCAAACCTCGCATCAGGCCACGTACGGCTTTGTATTCGGTCTCGCTCATGGCTGGATCCTTTATCTTTGCAAATCAATCATGTGCACCCAGTGCACACTAACAAGGGTTGTCGTTGTCGACCAGCCCCGTGATTTCCATACTGGGCCCAATAAGAAATCCAAAAGCGCTGTACGGAGATGACCATGAGTTCTGCACCCACTCCTTCCTCATTGGACCTGACCACCGATGTCGCGATTATCGGCGCCGGCCCGGTTGGCCTGATGATCGCCAACTATCTGGGTCAATGTGGCGTGAACGTCACCGTGGTGGAAAAGCTCGAGAGACTGATCGACTATCCCCGCGCCATCGGTCTGGACGACGAAAGCCTGCGTACTTTTCAAGCAGTCGGATTGGCCGACAACGTGCTGCCGCACACCACGCCGTGGCACGCCATGCGGTTCCTGACGCCCAAGGGTCGCTGCTTTGCCGATATTCAGCCGAAAACCGACGAGTTCGGCTGGTCACGCCGCAACGCGTTCATTCAACCCTTGGCCGACCGTGTGTTGTTCGAAGGTCTGGCGCGCTTTGCCAACGTCAAGGTGTTATTCAGTCGCGAACTCGAAGGCTTCGAGCAAAGCGACAGTGGAGTGGCGCTCACCCTCAAAAATTCAGAGGGTCGTGGCGAACGCTTGCAGGCCAAGTACCTGATTGGCTGCGACGGCGGCAACAGCCTGGTGCGGCGCAGCCTGGACATCAGTTTCGAAGGCAAGACCGCACCCAATCAGTGGATCGTGGTCGACATTGCCAACGACCCGCTGGCCACGCCCCATGTTTATCTATGCTGTGACCCCGTGCGTCCTTACGTGTCCGCCGCCCTGCCCCATGGCGTGCGTCGATTCGAGTTCATGGTGATGCCCGGCGAAACAGAGGCAGAGCTGAGCAAACCCGAGAACATGCGCAAGCTACTGGCCAAGGTGTTGCCGAACCCGGACCACATCGAGTTGATCCGCAGCCGCGTCTATACCCATAACGCTCGTCTGGCCGGTCGGTTCCGTCAGGGCCGGGTGCTGCTGGCAGGCGATGCCGCGCATATCATGCCGGTGTGGCAAGGCCAGGGGTACAACAGCGGCATGCGCGATGCCTCGAACCTGGCGTGGAAGCTGTCGCTGGTGATCAAGGGGCTGGCGGCCGACAGCCTGCTCGACAGCTACGAACAGGAGCGCCGCGACCACGCCAAGGCAATGATCAATCTTTCCGTGCTCGCCGGCCACGTGTTGGCCCCCCCGAAACGCTGGCAAGGCACCCTGCGCGATGGCGTGTCGTGGCTGCTCAACTACCTGCCGCCAGTCAAACGCTACTTCGTGGAAATGCGCTTCAAACCCATGCCGCAATACACCCGGGGCGCCTTGATCGTGCCGAGTGAAAGGGGCTCGCCGGTAGGCAAGATGTTCATTCAGCCGAAGGTGTTGACTGACGCCGGCACCACTGTGTTGCTGGATGAAGTGATCGGCGAAAACTTTGCAATTATCGCCTGGGGCTGCGATCCGACCTGGGGCCTGACGCCGGCGCAAATTAAGCAATGGAAAGCCCTGGGCACCCGCTTTATTCAAGTGTTGCCGGATGTGCAGCTCAGAGCACCGAGTGATGCCGGCCCCGACGTGATCCGCGTCGGAGACAGCACCGGTCGTCTCAAGGAATGGTTCGCTCGCGGCACTTCGTCCATCGCCCTGGTGCGTCCAGACCGCTTCCTCGCCGGCCTGGCCATCCCCCAAACCGTTGACCAAGCCTGCGATGAATTGGCCCGGGCGCTCAAAGTCCTGCCGCAACCGGTTGCGAAAGCTGTTGTCAGCAAGGTGGCTTGAGATGAATGCCTATCTGCATTGCTTGTCTCACACACCACTGGTGGGCTACGTAGACCCAGAGCCACACGTGCTGGCGGAGGTCGATGGCATGATCAGCGATGCCCGTGAACGCATCGCCCGCTTCGACCCGGAGTTGGTCGTGTTGTTTGGCCCCGACCACTACAACGGCTTTTTCTACGACATGATGCCGGCCTTCTGCATCGGCATGGCGGCCGACGCCATCGGCGACTTCGACACCGCCGCCGGTCCCCTGGACGTGCCCAAAGCGCTGGCTGAATCCTGCGCCCAGGCGGTGTTGGATGCCGGTATCGACGCCGCTGTGTCTTATCGCATGCAGGTCGACCATGCGTTCGCCCAACCGCTGGAACTATTGCTGGGTGGCTTACAAGGTTGCCCGGTGATCCCGGTGTTCATCAATTCGGTCGCCGTGCCCCTGCCCGGCTTCAAGCGTGCCCGTCTGCTTGGTGAATCGATTGGCCAGTGGGCGCAGTCGCTGAACAAACGCGTGCTGTTTCTGGCGTCCGGAGGGTTGTCCCATCAACCTCCGGTGCCGGAACTGGCCAAAGTCGATGCGCGCATGGCCGATCGGTTGATGGGCAGCGGTCGCCAATTGCCAGCTGATGAGCGACAGGCGCGCCAGGAACGAGTCATCCAGGCTGCCCGGGACTTCGTTGAAGACCAACGCAGTCTGCACCCGCTAAATCCGGTTTGGGACCAGCAGTTCCTCGACACCCTTGAACAGGGCCGCCTGAGCGACCTCGATGCGCTGGGCAATGACGAGCTGTCGGTATTGGCCGGCAAGTCCACACATGAAGTGAAAACCTGGGTCGCCGCCTTCGCCGCCCTTAATGCCTTCGGCCCGTATCAAACCGAAGGTCGCTATTACCGTCCTATTCCCGAGTGGATTGCAGGCTTCGCCGCCCTCGGCGCACAGCCGCTGAACAACCACCATTGAATTCAAGGAACACTGCCATGACAGCCACTGCATTTACCGAAGCTTCCACCAGCCGCTTTGCCCGTATCAAGGAAGGCGATCTGGACCTGCAACTGCACTACAACGACGTTGGCGAAGGTGCCGAAACCGTGGTCATGCTGCACGGCTCCGGCCCGGGCGCCAGCGGCTGGGCCAACTTCCATCGCAATATCGAGCCGCTGCTGAATGCCGGTTACCGCGTGATCCTGATGGATTGCCCAGGCTGGAGCAAAAGCGACACGATCGTCAGCGAAGGCTCGCGCTCGAACCTCAATGCGCAAGCGCTCAAGGGCCTGCTCGATGTGCTGGAACTGGACCGCGTACACCTCATCGGCAACTCGATGGGTGCCCACAGCACAGTCGCCTTCGCCCTGGAATATCCTGAGCGGATCGGCAAACTGATCCTGATGGGTGGCGGTACCGGCGGCCCAAGCGCGTTTGTTCCCCAGCCCACTGAAGGCATCAAGCTGATCGGCGCGCTGTACCGCGAGCCGACCATCGAGAACCTGAAGAAGATGATGAACGTCTTCGTTTTCGATGCCAGTGGCCTGACCGACGAAATGTTCCAGACCCGCCTGGACAATATTCTGGCGCGCCGCGATCACCTGGAAAACTTCGTCAAGAGCAGCACTCTCAACCCCAAGCAATTTCCGGATTTCAGCCACCGCCTGCACGAAATCACCGCCGACACCCTGATCGTCTGGGGCCGTGAGGACCGCTTCGTGCCGATGGACACCGGCTTGCGCTTGCTGGCCGGCTTGCCCAAAGCGCAACTGCACGTGTTCAACCGTTGCGGCCACTGGGCGCAGTGGGAACACGCCGAGAAGTTCAACCGCATGGTCCTGGACTTCCTGACCCATTGAACACCGAGGCCGACATGAACCTGACTCAAGACACACTGCGACAGCTCGCCGCTGACCTGCGCCAGGCCGAAGCCCACGGCGAAGCCATCGGGCCACTGCGCGAGCAGATCGGCGAAAACAACGCCGAAGCCGCTTACAGCATTCAGCGCCTCAACGTCGACCACGGCGTGGCCAACGGCCGTCGCGTGGTCGGCCGCAAGATCGGCCTGACCAATCCAAAGGTGCAGGCGCAGTTGGGCGTCGACCAGCCAGACTTCGGCACCCTGTTCGCCGACATGTGTTACGGCGATAACGAAAGCGTGCCGGTGAGCCGCGTACTGCAACCGAAGATCGAGGCCGAAATCGCCTTGGTCCTCGAACGCGATCTACCCCGCGCGGACACTACATTTGCCGACGTAGTGGCGGCCACTGGCTGGGTGGTCCCGGCACTGGAAATCGTAGGCAGCCGCGTGCAGAACTGGAACATCCGCTTCGTCGATACCGTGGCGGACAACGCCTCCAGCGGCTGCTTCGTATTGGGGGGGCCGGCTCGACGCATCGACGGACTTGACCTGCGCCAAGCCAGCATGCGCATGACCCGCAATGGTGAAGAAGTCTCCAGCGGCAGCGGCGCCGAGTGCCTCGGGCATCCGCTCAACGCGGCCGTCTGGCTGGCCCGGACCATGGCTCGCCTCGGCGATCCGCTGCGGGCGGGCGACATCATTCTGACCGGCGCACTCGGGCCAATGGTGGCGGTGGCCGGTGGTGATCGTTTCGAAGCTGAAATTGAAGGCATCGGCAGAGTCGGTGTGGACTTCACGGTAGACAGTAGCGCCGAGTGATCGGCGACTTGCGTGCACATGAGGCAATAACAATGAATAAACTCAAAGTCGCCATCATCGGTTCCGGCAACATCGGCACCGACTTGATGATCAAGATCCTGCGTAACGCCAAGCATCTGGAAATGGCGGTGATGGTAGGCATCGACCCGGCCTCGGACGGCTTGGCCCGCGCCTCGCGCCTGGGCGTGGCGGTGACCCATGAAGGCGTTGAAGGCCTGACCCGTATGGACACCTTCAAGGACATCGACTTCGTGTTCGATGCCACCTCGGCCGGTGCCCACGTCAAGAATGACGCCTTCCTGCGCTCGATCAAACCTGGTATCCGCCTGATCGACCTGACCCCGGCAGCCATCGGCCCGTACTGCGTGCCTGTAGTGAATCTGGAGCAGAATCTGGATCAGCTCAACGTCAACATGGTCACCTGCGGTGGCCAGGCGACGATCCCGATGGTCGCGGCCGTATCGCGCGTGACCAAGGTGCATTACGCCGAAATCGTCGCCTCGATCGCCAGCAAGTCCGCCGGCCCCGGCACCCGCGCCAACATCGACGAGTTCACCGAGACCACGTCTAAAGCCATCGAAGTGATCGGCGGCGCCGCCAAGGGCAAGGCGATCATCGTGATGAACCCAGCCGAGCCGCCGCTGATGATGCGCGACACGGTGTTTGTGCTGTCTGAAGCGGCCGACCAGGCGCTGGTCGAGGCGTCCATAGTGGAAATGGCTGCGGCGGTGCAAGCCTATGTGCCGGGCTATCGCCTCAAGCAGAAAGTGCAGTTCGACATCATCCCCGAAGACGCGCCGCTGCACATACCGGGCCTCGGCACCTTCTCCGGACTCAAGACCTCGGTGTTCCTCGAAGTCGAAGGCGCAGCCCATTACCTGCCGGCTTACGCCGGTAATCTCGACATCATGACCTCCGCTGCCTTGGCTACTGCCGAGCGCATGGCGCAGTCGATGCTCAACGCCTGAGGAGACCGACATGACCTTTAATCCCGACAAAAAAATCTACATCTCCGACGTGACCCTGCGCGATGGCAGCCACGCGGTTCGCCATCAGTACTCGCTGCAGAACGTGCAGGACATCGCCCGCGCTCTGGACAAGGCCAAGGTCGATTCGATCGAAGTTGCCCACGGTGATGGCCTGCAAGGTTCCAGCTTCAACTACGGCTTTGCCGCGCACACTGATCTGGAATGGATCGAAGCCGCCGCCGACGTGATCAGCCACGCCAAAATCACCACCTTGCTGCTGCCCGGCATCGGTACGGTTCATGACCTGAAAGCCGCGTACAACGCCGGTGCCCGGGTGGTACGCATCGCCACCCATTGCACCGAAGCGGATGTCTCGAAACAACACATCGAGTACGCCCGCGAGCTGGGCATGGACACCGTCGGCTTCCTGATGATGAGCCACATGATCCCGGCCGAACAGCTGGCGGACCAGGCCAAGTTGATGGAAAGCTACGGCGCGACCTGCGTGTACATGGCCGACTCCGGTGGTGCGATGAACATGCAGGACATTCGTGACCGTTTCCGCGCGTTCAAAGCCGTACTCAAGCCGGAAACCGAAACCGGCATGCACGCGCACCACAACCTGAGCCTGGGCGTGGCCAACTCGATCACCGCGGTCGAGGAAGGCTGCGACCGCATCGACGCCAGCCTTGCCGGCATGGGCGCCGGCGCCGGTAACGCACCGCTGGAAGTGTTCATCGCCGCCGCCGAACGCCTGGGCTGGAATCACGGCACCGACCTGTACACGCTGATGGATGCGGCGGACGACATCGTGCGCCCGCTACAGGATCGGCCAGTGCGGGTCGATCGCGAGACCCTGGCCCTCGGTTACGCCGGTGTCTATTCGAGCTTCCTGCGCCACGCCGAAATCGCTGCCGCGAAGTACGGCCTCAAGACCCTCGACATCCTCGTCGAATTGGGCAAGCGGCGGATGGTCGGTGGTCAGGAAGACATGATCGTCGACGTGGCGCTGGATCTGCTCAAACGCTGAACCGCGCATCACCCCCGGCTGGTCGCCCACGCAGCGGCCGGACGGGTTTGCTTTGCCCACTACAAAAATAAAACGGGTATTCCACATGACATCGCTAAACGTGATAACACCGTTACACATGGCGCGGACCATCGGTCTGTGTTTCCTCGTCGCCCTGATGGAAGGCCTGGACCTGCAAGCCTCGGGGATCGCTGCCCAAGGCATGGCGGCGGCTTTCCAACTGGATAAACTACACATGGGCTGGGTCTTCAGCGCCGGCATTTTCGGCTTGCTGCCCGGTGCCTTCCTGGGCGGCTTGCTGGCTGATCGTATCGGCCGTAAACGTGTATTGATGGCGTCGGTAGCCCTGTTCGGATTGTTCTCGCTGGTCACGGCCATGGCCTGGGACTTCAACAGCCTGCTGGTTGCCCGCTGCCTCACGGGCGTGGGCCTGGGCGCCGCGTTGCCCAACCTGATCGCCCTGAGCAGTGAAGTGGCAAGCCCGCGCCTGCGTGGCACCGCCGTGAGCCTGATGTATTGCGGCGTGCCGTTGGGTGCTGCACTCGCAGCTACCATTGGCATCGCCGATCTGGCCGGTGGCTGGCAAGTGGTGTTCTATGTCGGCGGAGTGGTGCCGCTGTTGATTGTGCCGCTGTTGGCACTTTATCTGCCCGAGTCGCCACAGTTTCTCCAGCGCGGCCAGAACGTCGCTCCAGCCGGCGTGGTCCGGGGCCTGTTTCGCGAGGGTGCGGCCCTGCCGACCGCGATGATCTGGGTCAGCTACTTCTTCACGCTAATGGTGGTCTACATCCTGATTAATTGGCTGCCCAGCCTGTTGATCGGCCAAGGCTTCAGCGGTACCCAGGCCAGCTGGGTGATGTTGGCGCTGCAATTTGGCGCAGCGACCGGCACCTTGCTGCTGGGCTGGGTCATGGACCGCTTGCCGGCCTGGGCGCTGTCGGCGCTGATCTATCTCGGCATTCTCGCTTCGCTGACCGCCCTGGGTCTGGCCAGTCAGCTGCAGAGCATGCTGGTGGCCGGGTTCGTTGCCGGCTTTTTCGCGACGGGCGGGCAATGCGTGCTGTATGCCCTGGCACCGCACTTCTATCGTCCGTCCGTGCGTGCGACAGGCGTCGGCTGCGCGGTCGCCATCGGCCGATTGGGCGCCATGAGCGGCCCGTTGGTGGCCGGCAAGATGCTCGCCTTGGGCACCGGCACCGCCGGGGTGATGCTGGCCTCGGCACCGGGGATTGTCATAGCGGCGCTGGCAATGTTTTACCTGTCAGTGCAGCGCAACGGCTCGCAAGCCGACTGACTTTCTACCCGTTACACCCCGCGTCGCGATGGGCGCGGGCTTACTCCAACAACAATAAAAGTGAACACTGCCATGCTCAGGAATTCTCTTGGGGCGCTCAGCGCCTGCGCCTGCGTTTTATCCCTTGGTCAGGCTTGCGCCAGCGGTTTTGTCGACGACAGCCACGCCGATCTGGTGATGCGCAACTATTACTTTGACCGCAACTACGTGAATGCCACGCCTCAGGCCGCCGCCCGCGAATGGGCGCAGGGCTTCATTCTCAATGTGCGTTCCGGTTTTACCGAAGGGCCGGTGGGGTTCGGCCTTGATGCTCAAGGTTTGCTGGGTGTGCGCCTGGATTCCTCACGCGCTCGCGCCGGTACCGGCCTGCTACCGTATAGCGCCACCACCCGTGAGCCGGCCGATGAATATTCGGAGCTGGGCCTGACGGCCAAAGTCAGGGCGTCGAAAAGCGAGCTGCAATTGGGCACCATCAGCACGTTCCTGCCGATCGCTTTCGCCAGCCCTACTCGCCTGCTGCCACAGACGTTTCGCGGCGCGTACCTCAAGTCCCAGGAAATCGACAAGCTGACCCTGCACGGCGGCTGGCTCGACCGCATCAACCTACGCGACTCCACCGACTACCAGAAAATGTCGGTGGCCTCGCCCAACGGGCGCTTCAACGGTGCGGCTGAGTCCGACCGCTTTTCCTTCCTCGGAGGCGACTACGCCTGGTCACCGCAACTGACGCTGAAGTACTACCACGCAGAACTCGCGGACCTGTACCGCAAGGACTTCTATGGCGTTGTCGACAATCGGCCGATGGGCCCCGGCAGCCTGAAAAGCGACTTGCGCCTGTTTATCACGGGTGAAGACGGCGCGGCCAAAGCAGGCACAGTGGACAACCGCAACGCCGCCCTGATGCTGACGTACAGCCTGGGAGCCCACAAATTCGGCGCCGGCTACATGCAACTGAGCGGCAAGACAGGCATGCCGTACCTGTTCGGCACCGAGCCGTTGGTGATCACCGAGGGTTCCCTGAGCTCCGACTTTCTGAATCCCAAGGAGCGCAGCTGGCAGCTGCGCTATGACTACAACTTTGTCGCCCTGGGTCTGCCCGGACTCAATGGCGTGCTGCGCTACGTCAGCGGCGATAATATCGAGTTGCCCAAGTTGGGCGGCAGCAACCTGAAAGAAAGCGAAAAGGACATCGAACTGAACTATGTGCTTCAGGGCACGCCTCTCAAAGGCCTGGCCCTGCGGGTGCGCAACGCCTGGTACCGCAACGACTTCAGCCCCCAGGCCAGCCATCGGGATGACAATGAGCTGCGGGTGAATGTCGATTACACATGGAAATTATGGTGAGTTCCGGCCGGTTCCCCGGTGAGGCGCCAATACTTGCATCACGAAGATGTGCGTACCCCGTCATTGGATCAAGCCGGCTCCATAGGCCAGATTCCTGGTTTGCAGGTAGCGCCCAGCGCTTGCTACGGGCCGATTTCGGCCCGTTGTGACCGATTTTCATGTTCCTAGAGCCCTGCTTTAGATCCAAAGCGGTTATTGAAACCGAGTCAGTTTATAGTGCTAACTGGCAACAGGATTACTGCAGGTCGTCAACGCTGATTAAGCCAAGCGGCAGCCGATAGAGCAGAGGACCGCCAATTGTCGGACCAACAACAGGTGTTTCTAGCGAATAATTTCAGATTGTAAAACTTATTTTATTTACATCTGAAGTTACAGTTGATAGCGCCTCCACACGGCTAATAAAATTCAAAAAGTGAGGCGTGTACATATGTGCATCCAAATCGTCTTGACTTCTCCACACCTCGTGAATCACGAAAGATCTCTCTTCAAATGTTTCACGATACAAACTATATTCCATGCAGCCGGCTTCCAATTTTTTCGCACAAACAAGTTCATGTAATGCACTTAGTAAACCGGGGGCTTCTTTTTCGCTAACAGCCAACTTGGCAATAACATAAACAGGGGGAGCTGAAACAATATCGCTACTTTTCATAATATCCTGACGTCCGCTCTTAAGATAATTAATCAGTTCGCTCGATGATGACTTTTCCTATTGCATTGCCTGATTCCATGCGAGCGTGAGCAGCTCGCACGCCATCTACGGTAAAGTCAAATCTGCTATCTATCAATGTCTTGATCTGGCCGCGATCCACTAGTGATGCTAAGCGCTCTAGAATGTTACCGTGATGGGCACGCCCGACATTGTGAATAATTGATACAGCCATAAATACAACGTCTAATCTCAATGCTTTGAAGTGCATATCCGTAAGATCGTAGGTGTCGTAACCAATAGTCGAAATCACATGGCCTTTCAGCTTTGCAACGCGCAAGGAATGTTGAAGAACTTGCCCGCCTAATGTGTCAAATACAACATCAAACCCATCACCCTTGGTAATGCGTTGACGATAATCATCAGGAGACTCATCCTTGTAGAAAATAATTTCGTCTGCTCCCAGCCTGCGGGCAATTTCCGCTTTCTCCTGGTTGGAAACAGTTGTCGAAACACGAGCACCTAAAACCTTTGCCAACTGTATGCCGATGTGCGCTACACCACCAGTTCCACCATGAACCAGTACGTTATCGTCGGGCTGGATTGCGGCTTTGTCTACAAGTGCCTCCCACGCCGTAATCGCAACCAATGGCAGACTTGCGGCCTCACCAAAAGAAAGAACTTTCGGTTTGAGAGCGAGCATTTCGGCATCAGCCTCCATCTGCTCTGCGAGTGCGCCGGGGATACCCACAATACCTCCGAAACAGCCGTACACCTCGTCGCCGACTTTAAAGCGAGTTACGCCAACCCCGACCGAACTGACGACTCCGGCCACGTCGATATGAAGGATGGCTGGGAATTTCAGCCCGGCAGTGCCTTCGCTGCCCTTGCGAATCTTGGTATCGACCGGATTCACACTTGTGGCACGAACATCGATAAGCACGTGCCCTGGTCGAACCCCCGGAGTCTCAACATCTATTTCTGTGAAGACCCCTGTGCCGCCATGAGCGTAGATCGCAATAGCTTTCATTGAATGTTTCCAGTGCAAGGAGAAAGGCCAAACTAGCACCGTTTGCCGGTTGTGAATATGCTATAGTTCTTGATTGTTTCGGTCCTGTTGGTTGCGAATCTTATGATTGATTCCGTTGATGAACTACGCTTATTCATTGCCGTTTATGAGTCTGGATCCTTACGCGGCGCCTCTGAACATTTACGATTGACTCCAGCGGGCGCGAGCAAACGTCTCCTTACACTGGAAAATCGTCTGGGTCGGCGCTTGTTTAACAGGACCACTCGCAAGCTAAGTCCGACGACGGACGGTGAAATCTTGTACCGTTATGCCCAGAAGATATTGATATCGGTGAATGATGCAGAAAAGTTATTTCTTAACCGCACTGAGCTGGAGGGGCATCTAAGAATTACTGCGTCGGCAACATTTGTACAAAGCTATTTGTCGCCGGTTGTGAGTGAATTTCTTCGGGCCTACCCCAAGGTCATAATGGACATTATCCCGACGGATCAAGTGATGGATCTGGCAAAAAGTGGAATTAACCTTGCGATACGACATGGATTTCTTCCTGACTCAAATTTGATTGCGCGCAAAATTTCTTCTTCTCGGCGTTTGATATGCGCCTCTCCCGAATATTGGGGAAATCATGGCTTTCCGGAAAAACCAAATGACCTCATTTCATTGGATGGAGTTATTGTTGGGAAGGACTCGAGCTGGACGGTTTCGAAGGGAGATACACATCATCTCGTCAAACTAAAGAATCGGTTTTCTTCTAGTCTTGGAGAAGTCGTGCGTCAAATGGCAATCGCCGGCCATGGCGTTGCACTACTTATGGATTGGCATGTGCGCGAAGATTTAGAGAGAGGAACTCTTGTAGAGGCTCTTCCAGATTGGATAGTTGAGCCTCCTGTCGGCATCTACGCTGTCTATCCGTCAAGGGAAAATGTATCTCCAGTAGTAGAAGTCTTTATAGATCATCTTCAAAAATGGATCAAAGGGCACCCACTGTAAAATTTTGCTTCTTCGACCTGCGCGCAAACTTCTCTGCGTCGAGTAAGAAGAACTATAAGGGACGTGTCTATGTGTAGTGCTCTAGCCAAAAGCAGACGTCCATGAATGACCGCTTCCGACCCAGGCTGTGTGAAAACTCCCGCAGTTGTCTAATCTTCTGATCGTCTAGATCGTAACGGGCGATCATGAAAAGATTTATTGAAGGTGAGGCTCGGACGCAAGTCACCTTGCTGCCGGAGTGTCTGGACGATTACGTATCTGAAGAAAATCCAGTGCGCGTGGTCGATGTTTTCGTCGATGAACTCGACCTGGGCGTACTTGGTTTTGAGAGCTCTTCCTCACAGGCCCAGATGCACGCTCAATGGCCAAGAGCGGCCGAGGCACCGAAACGGTTGGTTACAACGTACAAACGCTGTCGACGACAAACACCATCTGATCATTGCCCATGAGGTGAGCAACGTTGGTAATGATCGTGGGCAACTGAGCAATATGGCGAACCCGCGTCAAAAGCAGCCTTTCGGCCACTGCTTCCCCACCCTATCGTTCTCCCCACTCGCAAGGAGCACTTCGTTCCCGCTTCCTTGCTAATCGAGGAGCGATAATGATCGATGTCTTAATCATAGGGGGTGGCAACGCTGCCTTGTGCGCCGCTCTGATGGCGCGAGAAGCGGGCGCCAGTGTGATGCTGCAGGAAGCCTCTCCGAAAATCTGGCGCGGTGGCAACTCCCAACACTCCCGTAACCTGCGGTGCATGCACGACGAACCGCAGGACGTGTTGATCGATGCCTATCCGCGCACCGTCCTGGCGGGCGGCTTGCTGGCGTCCATGACTACCACCACGTTCTACCTGATTACGGTCTACACACCGACGTTTGGCAGGACAGTACTGAACCTGAGCACCACTGACAGCATGGTGGTGACACTGCTGGTCGGCATCAGCAACTTTATCTGGCTGCCTATCGGCGGCCCCCTCTCCGACAGCATTGGCCGTCGGCCACTGTTGCTGGCGATATCGTTGCTGTGCATCTTCACCGCCTATCCCGCCATGCACTGGCTGGCAGAGGCGGCGAGTTTCGAACGACTGCTCGCTGTCCTGCTGTACTTCTCATTCTTCTTTGGCATTTACAACGGCGCCATGGTCGCGGCACTGACCGAAGTCATGCCACAGAACGTGCGGGTAGTCGGATTCTCACTGGCCTTCAGTTTGGCCACCGCAGTGTTTGGCGGTTTTACTCCGGCAATTTCGACACTGCTCGTCCAGGCCACCGGCGACAAGGCATCACCTGCCTACTGGCTGATGTTCGCGGCGGTGTGCGGGTTCACGGCGACGACGATTCTGTATCGTCGGCAAAAAACGTTGGCAGTTAGAACCGTTTAGTTCCTTGATCGCCGATCGCTCACCACGGGTCGATCAGCGGCGGGAACCGAATCAGATTGGCGTAAGGTCGATTACAGTCTTTCGTCGGATGACATCAACGTCATCCGACACGCTGAATTACTTCAACGCAGCTACCACGGCATCAAAAAATACCATCGGGTCGATCGGCTCTTTATCAACCGGTTTGGGCTGGGCACCGAAGGTGACAATTACCACGTTATTGGCGGGGTTGATGTAGATGTTCTGGCCTTGGATACCAACCGCGGAATAGGCGCCGTCTTTCACCGACGGCTCGGTCCATGCCGTCCACCACATGTAGCCGTAGTCCAGGGATTTGCCGCCTTTGAGGGTGGTCGGCAGCGTCGCCTCCTTGACCCAACCCTCGGGTAGAATCGACGCTCCATCGATCTTGCCGCCGTTCATGAAAAACAGCCCGAAGCGTCCATAATCGCGCAGCGTGGCGCTGATACCGCTGCCACCGATTTCCACACCGTCAGGTGAATCGAGCCACCACCGGGCATCACTCTCCATACCGAACGGCTGCCAGATCTTCTTCGACAGATAATCGGCCAGCGGCATCTTCACAGCGCCACGAACGATCTCTCCGAGTACCTGCGTTTCGCCAGTGCTGTAATTGTTGGTCGTGCCGGGCTCAGCCGCTCGCGGCAAACTTGCCATCAACGCCATGGCCGAACCCGGTTTTTGCGATATTTGCGCTTTGAGTAGCGCACGACGGTCAGACGCTGGGTCGGTGTAGGTCTCGTTCCACTTCACCCCCGACGACATCATCAGCACGTTGCGCACGGTTACGCCATCGTAGGCGCTGCCCTTTAGTTCTGGAACGTAATCCACCACTTGCGCATCGAGGCCCTTGATAAGGCCGTCTTTGATCGCTGCAGCCGCCAGCGTAGAGGTAATGGATTTGGCCATCGACATCGACATCCAGCGCGTTTTCTCGGTGTTGCCACGCTGATAGGTCTCGAACACGACCTTGCCGTCCTTGAGCACCAGCATCGCCGTAATGCTGTCCAGTGCGACGAAGTCATACAGGTCGTACTTTTTGTCCCCTACAGTAAAGCGCACGTCGGGCAACTGTTTTTCCGATTTCGCCATCGCATACGGGTGATCGCCGGCCTTGATCCTGTGGGTAGGGAACAGCCGGTCGATGTTGCGGTAGGTACTGACCGCAAGATCGGGGAGCATGGCGCCGTCATAGATCTGCTCGACGGTGCCAATCGGCTCCTGGGAGTGGGGATAGTCGTCAGCCCATGCGCCCGAGGTGATACCCGCAGAGAGCAGACCCAGCGAGAGAAGCAGCGCCCGACCAGGCGCAGCCGGACGAAAAATAACGGATGAGTGCATAACCTATCCTTTTTTGTTTTTGCCGTTCACGAACATTGGGACACGCACGCGCTTGAACCATAGCCTACTCATTGGGATTGCGCCGCATGGGCAGCGCTGATGGAATGGCGGATATGTTTCACGTTTATGTCTTTGCGCTCAATCGGGCACCCGCGCTCCAACCACAGATGCCCGGTAGAGCTCTCGATACGCCGCCGCCAGTTGCTCCAGATTGAAAGCCAGATTACGTCCACTGGGGTTCGGCAGAATCCACACTGCCGCGCCAGCAAACGTCTCCGCCTGAAGCCCCCATTGCAGCTGTTTTCGCCCGGACAATCCGGCGTATGCAGCTTTGCCAAGAAACGCCACGTAGCGAGGCGCACAGCGGGCGATCTTCTGCTTGAACCCGACAGCTACAGCGCTGAATTCATCAGCCGACAACTGATCCGCCCGCGCCGTCGGCCGCTCGACGACGGCGGTCAATCCGCAGCCGTATTGCAGAAGCGATTGGTCGTCTACCGCGCACACTACATGCGGGGTGAACCCGGCCAGATGCAATGTGCGCCAAAAGCGATTGCCCCGCCCTGCGAAGTGATGCCCCTGGGCGGCGGCCAACAGTCCGGGATTGATGCCGCAAAAAACCACTGACAGTTTTTCGGCCAGAATGTCCTCAAGCCCCTCTCCCACCTGACACCTCTCAGCCGCAGATGACGCGAACGGCATTACGAGCCTGCGCGCTCAGTTCCTCGCGGGATTTGCCGGCGCGGGCGCGGATCGAAATGCTGTGCAGCAACGACGACGCCAGTACCGCCAGGGATTCGGCGTCGACATCGCCTGGCAACTCGCCGGAGGCGACGGCCTTGCGCAACCGCGCTTCCAGATCAGCATCCAGTTGACTGAGTCGCAGTGACAGCACTTCGCGGATCTGCAGATCCTCGACCGCTTCAGTGGTCGCCGTGCCAATCGCAAAACAGCCACGAGGCTGGCCGTCACCCGAGAAGTAAATCGCCAGTTGCCCCTCATAGAAGGCTATCAGCGCTTGCGCAAGCGTCAGGTCGCTGTTGTTCAGCGCGGCCTGCATCGTGGCATGGGCAGTTTCCCAATATTGGTCGAGCGCCTTTATATACAGCGCGTGTTTATCGCCGAACGCGGCATAGAGGCTCGGCCGGTTCATTCCGGCGGCGCTGGCGATGCTATCCAGCGAAGCCGCCGAATAGCCGGTGTTCCAGAACACACCTAGCGCCTGGTTCAGCGCGGTCTGCGGATCGTAGGCGCGGGGACGGCCCCGGCCTTTTCCTACCGTCGGTTTATTTTGTGCCATGTCGTACAAATTCCTTGCAGGAAGGGTTAGTCACCCATATTCTTACACCATCGCACAAAATTGAGGAAACACAAATTCCTTGATTCGCAGTTTGTTGTAGCGGAGCTCGAACCGGGTCTGGCGACGACGAAAACAGCGGCAACGGAGCCACCCTCCCCCCGCCGCGCACGGGCTTGATTACTCACGGCAATGATGATGTCGGGGCCGCTGGCGATTGCGCACAGGTCGGCCCGATTTCCCGGTTACAGGTGGATTCGATCATGACTAAGCAATTCGATCTCTCGGCAACAAACGCCCAACAACATCCAGGTCCTGACCTAGGTGGCACCTCGCCAAAAAAGCAGTTCAAGGAGAAGCTTCGGCCGCTGCTCATGGCCGGCCTCCCGGCGCTGTTTGCAGCGCTGGGCTGCAACTATTACCTGGCCAACGAGCCCTTCGTTTCCACCGATAACGCCTACGCCCGGGTCGCAAAAGCCTCGATCAATGCGCGGATTTCCGGACAAGTGGTCGAGATCGCGGTGGAAGATAACCAATCGGTGCACAAGGGCCAGGTGCTGTTTCTCATCGATCCGGCGCCGTTGCAGATCGCCGTCGACCGCGCCGAAGCCCAACTGGGTAAAGCCCGGCTGCGCATTGACAGCCTCAAGGCCAGCTATCGCCAGCAACAGGCCGAACTGCAATCGGCCAGGGCGTCGGAGGATTACGACCAGAAAGAGTTCGTCCGCAAAAAAGCCCTGGTAGCCGCCGACTTCGTCTCACGAGCGGTATACGAACGGGCAGAAACCGACCTTAAAGTCTCGCACCAACGCATCGCCTCGATTGAACAACAAATCGCCAGCACGGTGGTCGCGCTGAACGGCAACGCGAACATCGCTATCGACAGCCACCCGACCGTTCGCGAGGCCAAGGCGCAGCTCGATGAGGCGCGACTGTACCTGTCCTACGCCACCGTGACCGCACCGGACGACGGAATCGTTGCCAAGGTCGACGATCTGCAAGTCGGCAACTACCTCAACAGCGGCGCGCCCGCGTTCGCATTGATTTCCAACCGCGAGATCTGGGTCGAAGCCAACTTCCGCGAGACGCAAGTCACGCACATGCGCCCCGGGCAGGCCGCGACCATTTCGATCGATACCTATCCGGATCGCCAGTTCAAGGCCCACGTTACCAGCATGAGCCCGGGCGCAGGTTCCGACTTTGCTCTGCTGCCGCCGGAGAACGCTACTGGTAACTGGGTGAAAGTAGTGCAACGGGTGCCGGTACGGTTGGAGCTGGATGAGCTTGATCCGAGCCTGCCGCTGTTTTCCGGTATCAGCGCCACGGTCCGGGTCGACACCGGGCACCGTACGCCATGGTGGCATCCCCTCAAGTCGTTGCTGAGCGCAGGTGACTTCTGATGAATACCACCACTTCGGCGGCAGCCGACGCCCGCGCCCTGCGCTTCGTCGCCCTGCTTGCGACCTACCTGCAGTCGGCCAACCTGCCGCTGCCCAACGCGGCACTGCGCCTGATTCAGGGCAGCCTGTCGATGACCGACGACCAGGCCGGGTGGATCTTCACCGCGTACCTTGCCGCTAGCGCCATCACCACGCCGGTCGCTCAATGGCTGGCCGGGCGCTTTGGTTTGAAGCTTGTCTATCAGACTGCGCTCGCCGCGTTCGCCACGGGCCTGTGGCTCGTTACCCTGGCCGACACGCCGCTGACGTTCATCGCCGCGCGCATCCTGCAAGGCCTCGCCGCCGGCGTGCTGGCGCCGTTGTCGATGGCTATTGCCATGGAGACGCTGCCCGCCGCACGCCACCAGGGCTTCGGCCCGAAATGGACGGCGCTGGTATTGTTCGGCATCGTCAGCGGTCCGAGCATCGGCGGTGTGATCTGCGAGTACTTCGACTGGCGACCGATGTTTTACCTGAGCCTGCCACTGACCGCTTACATCTTCATGGTCGTAACACTGTTGCTCTCCGAGAAGAAAGCCGCACAGCGTCCTGCATTCGATTTCTTCGGCTTTGCCAGCTTCACCCTCGGCATGATCGGGCTGCAAATGCTCCTCGACCGTGGCGAACGGCTGGACTGGTTCGACTCGCCGGAGATCTGGATCGAAGCGCTGGCCAGCGCGCTCGGGCTGTACCTGTTCGTGGTGCATGTGCTGACGCGCCAGGTGCATTTCCTCAGCAAGGGGTTGTTCGCCGACCGCAACTTCCTGTGCTCAACAGCAATCTTCTTCGCCCTCGGTTTCGTGTTGCTGTCGACCATGGCGCTGACCTCACCGATGCTCGATGAAATCCTCGGTTACCCGCCAGACACCACAGGGTTCCTGACCATACCGCGCGGCATTGGCCTGGTCGGCGCTTTCCTGCTGATGGGCCGGGCGCCGACGCGGATCGATCCTCGGTTGTTTGTTGTCCTCGGCATCGCGCTCGTGGTGTACGCCAACTGGCTGATGCTCGGCTACTCGCCACTGATGGACTGGACGCCCGTGGCCGTCAGCGGATTCGTCCAGGGCGCCGGACTCGGCATGTTGATGCCGGCCCTGAGCAAAGTCGCCTTCAGCACCCTCGAACCGCAGCTGCGCCCGGAAGCCACCGGTTTCTTCAACCTGATGCGCGTCTACGGCAGCACGCTTGGCGTGGCGGTGGTGCAGATCTACTTCTTCAACAACACCCAGTCCATGCACTCGGCGCTGGCCAGCCAGCTGACGCCCTATCGCCATTCGCTGCCGACGTCCCCGCCAGCGCTCGAGGGCTTGAACCATCTGATCACCCATCAAGCGGCGTTTATCGCGGTCATGGGCCAATTCAAGATTCTGCTAGTGGCGATGCTGGTGGTCAGTCCACTGGTGCTGTTCCTGCGCAAGCCCGTTGCGGCCAACTAATGTTAGTGGAGTCTGGAACATGAAATCTTTTACGCGCTTCATCTCGCGGCAATCGTTGCCGACGAAAATCACCCTGTTGGCGGCGCTGGTCATGTTGTCGGCCTGTACTGTCGGGCCGGACTTTCAGCGACCCGATGTCAGTCAATCGCAACACTACGACCAGCAGGCCGAGCAGACACAGGGCGCGCCGGGGGCTCAGCACGTCGACATGGGCCAACGCCTCAACGGTGACTGGTGGTCGGCGTTTCACTCGCCGAAGCTCGATCAAGTGGTGCGTCGCGCCATCGCTGGCAACCTCGAACTGGTCGCTGCCGACGCCACCATTCGCCAAGCCGCGTCCTCGGTGGCAGCCGCTGAAGGCGCGCTGTATCCGCAAGTGGATTTCGCCGGCCAGGCCGGACGCCAACGCACGCACAACGGGCCGGAACCCGTGGTGGAAAATTTCTACGCAATCGGTCCACGAGTCGCGTTTGATCTGGATGCGTTTGGTGGCAACAAACGGCGGGTCGAACAGCAGCAAGCACTGACCACTCTGCAAACCCATCGCTACGAAGCCGCGTACCTGACGCTGACCGGAGACGTCGCCAGTCAGGCATTGCTGCTCGCCTCGGCCAACGCGCAGATCCAGGCCGTGGAAACCCTGCTGGCCAACGACACGAAGAATCTCGACCTGATCCGCCGCGCCCATCAGAGCGGCAGCACCAACCAGATCGACGTATCGCTTGCCGAAACCCGCCTCGCCCAGGATCGCACCCTGCTGCCGCCCCTCGCCCAGCAGCGCGATGCCGCACGTCATGCGTTGTCGATTCTGGCCGGCGCAGGTCCGGCGGACTGGATTGCCCCCGACTTCAGCCTCGATGACTTCAACTTGCCGCAGAGCATCCCGGTCAGTCTGCCGTCGGAGATGGCCCACAGCCGGCCGGATGTGCTGCAAGCCGAGTCGGAACTGCACATCGCCAGCGCCGCCGTGGGTGTCGCCACCGCCAATCTGTACCCGCATGTCGAGCTGTCCGCCTCGCTAGCGCAAGCGGCATCCGGCAACGGGGGCGCCGCACTGTGGGGATTCGCCGCGGGGCTGACTGCGCCGATCTTCAATGGTGGCACGCTCAAAGCTGAACGTCAGGCGGCCGTCGAAGGCTACAACGCGGCACTCGCCCGCTATCAACAGACGCTGATTCAGTCGTTCGGTCAGGTCGCGGACACCTTGCAGGCGATCAACCACGGCGCGGAGCGGAGCCAGGTCCAGGACGACGCCTTGCGCGCCGCCGATAGCAGTTTGCGGCTCAACCAACAAGCTTACGTGCAGGGAGAAAACAGCGTGCTGCAGGTGCTCGAAGCCGAGCGCGCCTACCAGCAGGCGCTGCTCGGCCAGATCCAGGCCCGGACCGCGCGCTACCTCGACAGCGTGCACCTGTTCGTCGCGCTCGGCGGCCACTCGGTTGGCGTGTTCAAGCAACAAGTCGCCGCCCACGCCGCTGCGAAATCCCTCGCTCAACAACCGCTGTAACGACGGAGAAACGCCATGACCTACGAAGCCTTTAACGATGTACTACGCGACACCCGTTTACCGCTGAACAATGGCGCTGGCGCGATGCCGGCGGTGGGATTCGGCACGCTGTTCCGCGACCTGAGCACCACCACCGAAGCGGTCAAATGCGCCCTGGAAGTGGGCTTTCGCCACTTCGACTGCGCCGAGCGCTATCGCAATGAAGAACAGGTCGGCGTGGCCTTTCAGCAGGTGTTCGCCGCCGGTCTGATCCGACGCGAAGACGTGTTCGTCACCACTAAACTGTGGAACACCAACCACCGTCCGGAGCGAGTCAAAGCAGCACTCGAAGCGAGCTGCCGGCGTTTGCAGGTCGACTACATCGATTGCTACCTGATTCACACGCCGTTCGCTTTCCAGGCGGGTGACGACCAGGACCCGCGCGACGTGTACGGTCATGTGATTTACGACGGCGAGGTCAAGTTGATCGATACCTGGCGCGCCTTGGAGAACCTGGTGGATGAGGGTCGCTGCAAATCCATCGGCCTCTCGGACATCACCCTCGACGCTCTCAAGGAAATCGTCGCCGCCGCACGGATCAAGCCGGCCGTGGTGCAGATCGAATCGCACCCGTACTTGCCTGAATGGGAGCTGCTGGAGTTCTGCAAACAGCACGGCATACTCGTCCTCGCCTTCGCCCCGTTGGGCCATGGCATGCAGCCGAATGTGCTGGAGGACTCGGTGATCACCGGCATCGCCAAGCGCGTGCAGAAGACCCCGGCACAAGTGCTGCTTGCCTGGGCTGTGCAGCGCGGTACCGCGTTTCTCACCACTTCGGCGACGCCAGGGCACATTCAGGAGAACTTCGACATCAGCACCCTGCCGCAGCGCGCCATGCGGGAGATCAAGGACGAGATCACCACGCGGATTCGTTTCAACTCCGTGGTGGAGACAGGGGTGCCGGGGTTTATTCCACGCAAGAAGTGACACACGATAGATAGACGGCCTCCGAGCGAAGCCATCTATCTATTTTTCCAGTGAATTTGCGGGAGCACCCCGATGGACGTCTTCCAGAGCATGCGCTTCTTCGTCTGCGTCGCCCAAAGCGGCAGCTTCACCGCCGCTGCGCAATTGCTGGATACCACCACGACCAACGTCTCGAAAACCATCACCGCCCTCGAAACCCGGCTGCACACGCGCCTGATCAACCGAACCACTCGACGTCTGGCCCTCACGGAGGCCGGCATGCGCTACCTGAAACGTTGCGAAAAGATCATTGACGACGTGCGCGACGCCGACGACGAAGCTGGCACCGCGCAAACCCTTCCCGTCGGCCGCCTGAAAATCCACACCATGTCGGCTATCGGCAACCATTACTTGATCGACGCCATCGCCAGATACCGCGAGATCCACCCCACCGTGATGTTCGACCTGACCCTGACAAATCGCGTCCCCGACCTGCTCGAGGAAGGCTACGACATGTCCATCGTCCTGGCCCGCGACCTGCCCGATTCCGGCTTCGTTGCACAACGGCTGGGTACCACCTACAGCGTGCTGTGCGCCTCGCCGGCCTACCTGAAAAAACGCGGAACCCCCGACTCCCCCGCCACACTCGGCGAACACGATTGCCTGCGCATCGTCAACACAGTGATGCCGGAGGAAAACTGGACATTCGAAGGGCCCGAAGGCATGGAAACCATCAACATTCCGGTGTCGCCCTTGCACATCAACACCGCTGACGGCATGACCATCGCGATCAACAAAGGCATGGGAATTGGCATACAACCGATTGCATCGGCCGTGGACGGCTTGAGGGCGGGAACGCTGGTGCGGGTCTTGCCGAAATATCGGAGGGAAGAGTTGAACCTGTTCGCGATCTACCCGTCGCGCAAGTTCGTCGATGCGAAAATCAAAACCTGGGTGGAATTTCTCAAGCAGTCGATACCAGAGCGACTGGCATCGGATGAACACATCATCGGACCAGGAAACTGAGCGTAGCGGCATGGAGTGTCGACCCTCCAACGCCAGCACCGGACTCAACTTGAGCAGCCGGTCCCCATCACTTGATACTGCAAAACATGGCGCTCGCCGTAAGAGTCCTCATAAGTCATCCGAACCGGCACCGGGGCACACTCGTTGGCTGGTTCGCTGATGGAGATGACGTGCTCGATGTCCAGTTTGGTTGCGTAGTCGTAGGTCTCGATTGGGATGGTTTTGGACTCGGCGTTGTCCGCCGCATAGGCGTGTGCACCGAAGGTGCCGAAAAGTATGAGCAGGGCTGTTTTCTTGAAGGTCATGATGTTCACCGCCTCGTTGAGGAAGCCGCGAAGCGTAATTGCTGGCGGCTTGGGGGCGATGTTAGGTGGCGCGGGGTGGGAGAAAAACGGGGGGGTTGGACAAAGAGTATTGCCGGAGTTTGTATGAATCGAGGATTGCATGACCAGGGGCGGTTACGTGTTTCTTACGTTCCGCTGAAGAATCCCTTCATGAGGCTTACGTGAGAGTCTTCATGAACGGAGTAATTGGCTCAGAATAGCTTCTGATGACCGGAAGCTTTTTTGCCAGGAGCGACCTGTCGCCAATGCACGCTATCGATCCCGAATGATCTGTCAAAGCCGCTGATAGTGATGAGCGCAAGCTTAGGTCGTTCAAACGCTGCCCTCACGTTCGATGACCAGAATCCGCGCTTCTCCACGAGGATGCGCAACGTGCTCACATCCCACCCCTGCGAAAAACACGTCGCCCACCACCAATGTCACGACGCGCTCGATGCCTGATTCGCGATAATGCATATCTACCGTGCCGTCGAGGACGGCGAACACCTCCTCGCCATCATTCACATGCCATTTGTACGGCTGGTCGGTCCAATGGAGGCGGACGGTGGTTCCACCCATGTTAGCAATGTCGTCAGCGCCCCAGGCGCGAGTGGCGGTGAAATCCTTGCTACGAATAACTCTCATGGATTGTGTTTCTCGAACAGATAGCAAATTTGTCCCAATCTATCAGAACCTTTGACCGTCCACTGCTAACCAAAAAGAAGGCCAATGCGAGATGCACGTTATCGGAAAAGGAACCGGATCTATTGTCCTCCGATTTCGGATCGCCCCAGGTGGTGACATACACGGGATACCGAACTTTTCCGCACGCATTCGCGATGCTCGATGAATGTTGTGCTGCAACATTCCCTGTAGGAGCTGCCGAACGCGGCCCGAGCCTTCGGCAGCTCCTACAAGGCGGCGGTGGCATGAGGCGACGTCTCAACCTGCTCGACACCCTGTTGCGTCCCGGCGGCTTGGGTGACTGTCTGGTGAACGCACAGGAAATCCGGGCTATTGCGTGGCAACGTGCCGCCAGGGAAGCCATCAGCAATCCCGACTTGGCGCGTCTTATGCAGCACCTGGCAGGGCCGACAGACATCCCGCTGGACACACCATCGTCACCCTTGATACTGACCCGAGTGCGCACCAACAAAGGGGAACTGCGATTCCTATCCACCTTTACAACGTTCGGCATGCCGCTCGATATCACCGTGGCCTCATTGCGCATCGAGCACCTCATCCCCGCCGACGCGCATACCTGGCAGAGGATGAAAGAAGCTTACGAACTGTGGTCAGCGGCCGGTGCGGAGACGGCGCATGAATAAACGCGCCGGACACTTCACGCTCACTCCTGCTCCATAAACTCGGCCACCCCTCGATCCTCCCCCAGAAAACCGCCGCTCTGGTGATGCCACAGCCGCGCATAGATGCCGTTCTTAGCGAGCAGTTCGCTGTGAGTGCCCTGCTCGATGATACGGCCGTCATCCATGACAATAAGTCGATCCATGGCTGCGATCGTGGACAGCCGATGGGCGATTGCGATCACGGTCTTGCCTTGCATCATGTCATCGAGGCTTTCCTGAATCGCCACTTCGACTTCCGAGTCCAGTGCACTGGTGGCCTCGTCAAGCAGCAGGATCGGAGCGTTCTTGAGCATCACCCGGGCGATCGCGACGCGCTGGCGCTGGCCGCCCGAAAGCTTGATGCCGCGCTCGCCTACCAGGGTGTCGTAGCCGGTGTGGCCTTGTCGGTCGCTCAGTTGGCTGATGAACTCATCGGCCTGCGCACTGGCCGCAGCACTGCGGATTTGCGCGTCGCTCGCGTCAGGTCGGCCGTAGGCGATATTGTCGCGGATGGAACGGTGCAAAAGGGAAGTGTCCTGAGTGACCATCCCAATGGCGCTGCGCAAGCTGTCTTGGGTGACGTGTGCGATGTTTTGCCCGTCGATGCGAATCTCTCCTTTGTCGACGTCGTAAAAGCGCAGCAGCAGGTTGATAAGTGTCGACTTCCCTGCCCCGGAGCGGCCAACCAGACCGATTTTTTCGCCCGCGCGGATGTTCAGGCTCAGGCCATCGAGCACCTGGCGCTCGCCGTTGTAGTTGAAGCTGACGTTGTCGAAAGTGACCGCCCCGCCAGAAGTCACCAGCACACCTGCGTCCGGCGCGTCCTGCACCTTGGGGCCGTGGGTCAGTGTGGACATGCCGTCCTGCACGGTGCCGATGCTCTCGAACAGAGAGGTCATTTGCCACATGATCCAGTGCGACATGCCATTGATGCGCAACGCCATGGCGGTGATGGCCGCCACGGCACCGGCGCCGACCTCGCCTTGGTGCCATAGCCACAGGGCATAGCCGCCGGCCGCCATGATCAAGGCCACCACCAATGCCTGGTTGACGATCTCGAACTGGCTGACGAGGCGCATCTGGCGAAAGCCGGTCAGCTTGAAATCCTCCATGGCTGCACGCGCGAAGTGCGCTTCACGATTGGAGTGGGAGAACAGCTTGACCGTCGTGATGTTGGTATAGGCGTCGGAGATACGCCCGGTCATCGAGGAGCGCGCGTGCGCCTGTTCCTGCCCGACTTTACCCAAACGGGGTACGAAATAGAGCATGGCTAGCCCGAACAGCAGGATCCAGGCAATGAAAGGCAGCATCAGTTTCAGTGCGAAGCCGCCGGCCAGCGCAATGATCGCGATGAAGTACACGCCTATTCCCGGGACGATCTCAATAAGGGTGAACAGCACGTCGCGCACAGCCAGCGCAGTCTGCATCACCTTAGTGGTGACCCGGCCGGAAAACTCATCGGAAAAGAACGAAAGGCTCTGCCGCAGCATCAGGCGGTGGAAGTCCCAACGCAGCCGCAACGGCAGGTTGATCGCCAATATCTGGTGCTGCACCATGGTGCGCAACGCCACCAGTGCAACACTGGTCACCATTACGATGCCCATTCCCCACAGCACGCGACTTTCCTGGGCCGCGGCATCACCGCCGGCTTTCCAGGTCGAGAGCAGATCCACGACCTGGCCGAGGAAAGAAAACAGCCAGGCTTCGTAGATCGACACACCGGCACTCAGCAGCGCAAACGCAAGAATATAACCGCGCGCGCCCCGTGTGCATGCCCACAGGAACCGCGCCAGCCCCGCGGGTGGCGGTGGTACCTCGTCGGGAGGAAAAGGGTCGAGCCTTCGTTCAAATCCACGAAGCATGGTGGTCTCCAAAAAGATCAAGTTCGGGAGATTCTGCCATTGAACGGTTGCCTTGAGGGTTTCAAGCGGCGGACATTAGCCTGCCTTGATCAAATCCACCTTCCATCAAAGCTGTTTTCGCGATGTGAAAAAGGCCGATACTGCCGCCAGCACCAGCAAGATGGCGCTGGCGAGAAATGTCAGGCGATAGCCGCTTGCGTCGAACAGCAGCCCGCCGAGGGTGGAGCCCAGCGCGATGAATAGCTGAATGACGGCCACCATCAGGCCGCCACCGGCTTCCGCGTCCCTGGGCAATGCCTTGGCCAGCCATGACCACCACCCCACCGGTGCCGCCGTTGCGATCAGGCCCCACAGACCCAGCAATACAAACGCTGCCACGACTCCGTCGCCGAGGACAATCAAGGACAGTGCAATGGCGGCCATCAACAGTGGAATGCAGACCAGTACCCGGTACATTCCGGCTTTCAGGAATGTGCCGATCACAAGGGTCCCGACAAAACCCGCCACTCCGATGACCAGCAGGATCATCGACAACAGGGAGACATCTACACCCGTGATACTTTCCAGGAACGGGCGCAGATAGTTGAACAACACAAATTGCCCCATGAAGAACAGGCCCACACTCAACATGCCGAAACTGACCAATGGCTTTTTGAACAATCGAAAGACATTGCCAGCACCCGCTTTGCGCGGCGCCGCCGGCATGGCTGGCAGGCTGATCCATTGCCAGATCAACGCGATGATCGCGACCGGAATCAGGCACAAAAAAGCGCCCCGCCAACCGATGACACTGCCCAGATAGCTTCCCAGCGGTGCGGCCACTACGGTTGCCAACGCATTGCCACCGTTGAAGATCGCCAGAGCCTTGGGCACGCTATGGGAAGGCACCAGGCGCATGGCCATTGCCGCCGACATCGACCAGAACCCGCCGATCACCACGCCGATCAGCGCACGCCCCATCATGTACACCGTATAGTTTGGCGCCAGGCCCACCACCAGCCCCGACACACACATCATCCCGGTCAGTAGCAGCAATAGCGTCTTGCGGTCCAGCGAGCCTGCCAGCCTGGAAATCGAAAGGCTGGTCAGCACCGCGAAAGCGCCGGATATGGCGATCCCGTAACCGGCCAGCCCTTCACTGATTTGCAGGTCCGAGGCAATCGGCGTAAGCAAGCTGACAGGCATGAATTCCGAGGCAATCAGCGCGAATACGCACAGTGTCATCGCAAAAATGCCACTCCAGCAGGCCGGCTGTTCGCCAGTCCCAGGCCGGGCTGAGACATCACCTTCCGGGGTGTCGAATACTTGAGCCGTCATGCAAAAACCTCTCATCCAAACGTTGTGGGGTGCAGCCCTGCCCGGTTAGCCAACCACCGTCAGCTGCCGGGTAAAAAAGGCGTTGAGCCGGGTCCAGGGAATCAAGTCCACGCGGTCATACCGATGCACCTGACCCGCACCGGCCATCCAAGCCATCGCCCGTAGGTGACATAGCTTGACTGATCGGGAATATCTTGATTAGTAGTCATAATCTTCATGCGGTTTTGAGAAAAATTCAGTAATGGCCAACACCAAAGTCAACGACCTGCAGGCTTTTTTGGCAGTAGCGCGAGATCAGAGCTTCACGAAAGCCGCCGCCAAACTGGGCGTCTCGCCTTCTGCGCTAAGCCATACGATCCGCGCACTTGAACAAAGACTGGGGATACGACTGCTGGCCCGTACGACACGCAATGTGGCGCCCACGGAGGCGGGGGAACGGTTGATGCGCTCGATTGCCCCGCTCTTTGACCAGATTACCGCCGAGCTTGAAGCGCTGGGCGAGCTGCGGGACAAGCCCAGTGGCACGATTCGTATTTCCTGTACTGACGATCAGATTGAATTGTGCGTGCGGCCGATGCTTGCAGAATTCCTGACGTGCTACCCGGATATCACGCTGGAGTTCTACGTCGACTATGGCTTCACCAACGTGGTCGAGGAGCGATTTGATGCCGGCAACCGAATGGGCGAATCGATCAGCAAAGACATGATCGCCGTTCGCATAGGCCCGGATTGGCGGTTGGCCGTGGTGGGTTCTCCAGAATACTTCGCCCGCAACCCGGCTCCCACAACCCCCCATGAGTTGACCAGACATAAATGCGTGAACATCCGCCACCGACCATCCGGGGCGATCTACGCCTGGGAATTCGAAAACGATGGCAAGGCTTTTACGGTCAAGGTCGACGGCCAACTGGTGTTCAACAGCATCATGCATGTACTCAACGCAGCCGCCGATGGCATTGGCTTGGCCTACGTACCCGAAGAACTGGTTGCACCGTACCTGGCCGACGGCCGACTCCAGGAGGTCCTGGCCGACTGGTGCCCTGAGTTCCAGGGCAACCATTTGTACTATCCCAACAGACGCCAGACGTCTGCAGCGTTTTCTGCATTGGTGGAAGCGTTGAGGTACAGAAGCTGACCTAACGAAGTCATACGACCTCTACAGCTTTGCCAAAGCACTAGAAAAATTCAACTTAGCTCAATCCTAAAGCCTTCATCGCTCAAAAACTCTCTTGCCCGGCCTGGCTGAATAGGATACAAATCGAAGCAGTTGTACGACAACATAATAAAAACCCACGAGCCATCCCGAGTTGGCCTGTCACCCTTCGAGATCTGCCATGCCCCGCCCTGCCCTTGCCCAAACCCTACCGGCGCCTTTCCCCCGCCATCTCGCCGTGATCATTCTGTTGTGCATGGGCTGTGCGTTCGCCGGCAACCATGTGGCGGCACGGGTCGCTTTCGATGATGGCGCGGGTGTGTTGCTGGCGATTTTGCTGCGTTCTGGCGGGACCTTGCTGGTACTCGCCATCCTGGTGCTGTGGCAAAAACAGAGTCTGCGTCTGCCGGCAGGTGCCTGGCGCTGGCAATTGCTGTTGGGCCTCCTGATTACCGCGCAGAGCCTGTGCCTGTACTCGGCTGTCGCGCGGGTGCCGCGCGGGTGCCGGTGGCACTGGCGCTGCTGGTGGCAAACGTGTTCCCCATCCTGCTGGCGTTGCTTACATGGGCAATGGGCGGCCCGCGACCAACCGCGCGCACCGCTATGTTGATGGGTTTGATTCTGGTGGGGCTGGTGTTTGTGCTCGACGTCCCCGGGCGCCTTTCGACCACCAGCGACGTCAGCCCGGAATGGCTCCTGGGCGTCGCACTCGCGTTCTGCGCCGCCAGCGTATTCGCCTGCGCGTTGTGGATCACCGACCACAAATTGGCGCAGGTACGTGGTTCGGTGCGCAGTCTGTTGACCATTTTTATCGTCTTCAGCAGCGTCAATCTGGCGGGCCTGACCGGCGCCCTGCCAGGCGGACTGAACCTGCCCGCAACCTCGACCGGATGGCTGGCCCTCGCCACTCTGGTGGTGCTTTATGGCACCGGTTTTATCGTGCTGTTCATTTCAGTGCCTCGACTGAACATGCCACGCAATGCGCCGGTCATGAACATCGAGCCGTTGGCAACGCTGCTGATGGGCTGGATTGTGCTGGATCAAATGCTCAGCGCGGGGCAGGTGCTGGGAGGGGTGATTGTGGTCACCGGCATCGTTTTGCTGACTTATCGCATGACCGGCGCGCCAAAGTAGGCATCGTCATTACAGGAATGAAAACTCAATATTGCGTAGAAAATAAACCGACTACGCTAAACACGTCACCATCACGTCGCTACAGGGGACATGGGAATGACCGCCAAAACAGCGCATCCCTGCTCAACCTGGGTCATACCCTCCCTGCTCGCCATTAACCTGGCGCTGACTGCCGGTTGTTCCGGCAGAACCACCACGGCTCGCTACGCGGCTTCGAACGTCGGTTCAAGTTGCTATGCCAAGGCCTTGCCCACGGCCGGCGAAGGCGGCCTGGCGTGGGGGGCTACCCTGAGCATCGCCCGGCAGAAGTCGCTGAATAACTGCGCTCGTTATGCCGGACGATCAGGCGGCACGCCCAGGACCTGCAAGGTGGTCTTGTCGGAGTGCCGGAATTGATGCATCAGGGAGTTGGGGGTGGCGGCAGGTTTTGCCAGGCCGGTCAGCTCAACGCCAGCAGCTCCCGCGCCTTGGCGATCACCAGGTCAATATTGAACGGCTTTTCCAGCACCGCATCGAACAGGTCCGAGCGCTGCATGCCGATGTGGGCCTGGGCACCGCTGATCAGGATGATCGGCAATTGACTGGCCACCGGCAGTGCCCGAACCGCCTTGGCAAATTCGAGGCCGTCCATCACCGGCATCATGAAGTCGGTAATGACCAGCGAAGGACGCTCGCGCTCCAGCACCTCAAGCCCTTTTTGGCCATTGCTGGCCTTTACTACCATGAACCCCTCATCCTCCAGCGCGTAGCCGAGGATATCAGCGATCAAGTACTCGTCGTCGACGACCAGGATGGTGGTCATGTCAATTCAACCCGACTCACAGACTTAGGAAATTGAACCGGGCAACGCAGAATCATTGGGGACTGCCGTTGCATGTCGTGAGGCCTTTTTCAGTTCGACGCCGTGTTCATGGATAACCACTTCAAGAAGCGAGGGGTCATAGCCGCTGTCTCGTACCTTGAGAATCGAAAGCAGTCGTCGAAGTTCAGACTGGGTCTCGAAGAAACGCATCAGCATCAGGTTATCGACGATGCTCGACAGGTCCGGCGTCGGCGCACTGACCTCGGAACCGAACAGGTCACGCATCTCCCACGAGGCGAATACCGTCACGCCCCGGGCGCGCAGTTCGCTCATCAGGGCGCTGTAGAAATCAGTGATCCGCGCCGGCGTGGTCGACACCCGTGCCAGACCACTGAGGCTATCGATAAACACGCGCTTGATGCCCTTCTGCTCGACGATGCTCAGCAGGCGTGCACCCAGGCTGTCGATCAAGCCCTCGGTGGTGGGCTGCCAGGCAATGCTGAGCGCGCCACTTTCTTCCATGCCCTTGATGTCGATCCCCAACGACTGGCCCTTGAGCCGCAGCCGTTGCGGACTTTCGTAAAAACCGAAATGCAGGCCGGGGGCGTCCACCGTCGATTCAGCAAGAAACTTGAGGCCCAGGGTGGTTTTGCCGACCCCCGAAGGGCCCATCACCAAGGTCACGGAGGAACTGTGCAACCCGCCGCCGATCAGACCGTCAAGCGCACCAATGCCGCTGGGGATGCGCGTCAGGTCTGCGCTGTCGGGCATGGACGGATGGCTGTAGAGGCTTTCCAAACGTGGATAGACGACCAGGCCGTCATCGGTGATTTCGCATTCGTGCAGGCCGGTAAGCGCGCCGCTGCCCCGGGTCTTGCGCATCTGGATGCGCCGCACGGAACGGGTGCCGAACAGCTCTTCACCGATCTCAATGACGCCATCGACCATGGTGTGCTCGGGGCTGCCGTCATCCAGCCGGGAGCTGGTGAGGAACAGCACGGTGCAACCAGCGAAGGCGGCGTGGCCTTGCAGCTCGGAGATGAATTTTTTCGTGTCGATGGGTGAGTCGGCCTTGGAGCGCGCATTGAGCAAGCCGTCGACCACCAGCACCGTGGCCTTCTGTCGGCTGATTTCACGCCGCAGCAGTTTGACCACTTCGTCCAGGCCTTCGTTTTCCAGGGTGTCGAAAGCGCTGACAAACTGAATCTCGGCGCCGACCCGGGCCGGCTCGAAGAAGCTCAGGGTCGAGAGAAACTGAAACAGGCGATCATGGGATTCGGCCAGCAACGTGGCGACCAGGACCCGGCCGCCATTGCGCGCATGATGAAACCCGAGCTGGTTGGCGAGGATGGTTTTACCAGAGCCCGGGCGTCCTTGAATGATGTAGGACGAACCCGCGACAAGCCCACCCTTGAGCAGAGCATCAAGCCCCTCGATTCCGCTTTGAAGGCGTTTTAGCTTTTCCACAATGAAACCCTGATCTGAACTACAGGCCATCGGCCGAAGGTCTACGATGCTAACGCCATTTTCCGATTCGGGCTATCCACTCGCTCGCTTACGCACAAGGTAAATACAGGGTGAAGGCACTGCCCTGGCCCAGGCAACTGTCCACGCGTATCTCGCCACCAGACTGCTTGGCAAACCCGAACACCTGGCTCAAGCCCAGGCCGGTGCCCTGGCCAACGGTCTTGGTCGTGAAAAAAGGTTCGAAAATCCTTTCGAGACAAAACGGCGCAATGCCCGAGCCGTTGTCGCTGACAGCGATGGCAATGAAGTTGCCGTCGATGGCAGGGTCACCCCGGGTAGCCGGAATACGCTCGGCTGCGGTCACGCTGATGACCATTTCACCCTGGCCGTGCATGGCTTCAATGGCGTTGTTGGCCAGGTTGAGCAGCGCCACTTCGAACTGGCCTGGATCAGCGAGAATCGCACAGAATTGTTCAGGCAAATCGATGACTACGTTGATGCCCGGCCCAACCTGCAACGTAATGGCATCGGCGATGGCCGTGACACTGGCGTTCACATCCAGCGCCGACGGATTGAGCGCCTGGCGGCGCGCAAATGACAGCAACTGACCGGTGAGGCTGCTGCCTCTTTCCACGGCCTCGGAAATCGCTTCGACCAGGCGCAGACGGCGTTCCTCGGAACTGCCAGGGCGCTTGAGCAAGTCACAGGAGGACCGGATAACGGTCAACAGGTTGTTGAAGTCATGGGCAAAGCGTCCGGTCAAGCGCCCCACGGCCTCCATCTTCTGCGACTGACGCAATTGCTCCGTGCGCACCTGCACCTGATGCTCAAGGGACGCGGCCAAATCGCGCAGATCATCCCGGGCACGGCAGCGTTCGGTTGCCATGCGCGTGCGTTCGGCGACTTCGCGAATCAGCGCCAGCTCATCATCCGACCAGTCGCGAACCTCGCAATGGTTGAGGTAGAGCAGCGCCACCGGCCGGCCTTTCTCGGTGATGGGCATATTGATAAACGACTGGGCGCTGATCGCCTTGAGCTGCTGGGCACTGTCACGAGTTCGCGGGTCCTCGCCGACATCGCGCACCACCACGGTCTCGCTCTTTTTCAGGTCTTCGATGTAGCTGCCGTATTCGCGAAAACTCAAGACGCCAGCCAGGGTTTCAATCCCCGGCGCGTTCCAGTCGCGCTCAATCGTGATGGTCTCGGCCACCGGGTCGATGGTGCCGTAGCCGACCCGGCTGACCTGCAATGTGCGCCCGAGTATTTCCGCTGCCGCATAGGCTAACGCGGGCGTGTCATCCAGGTCGCGAATCCGCTCGCCTATCTCTATAAGGGCGAGCCGATGGGTGTCGTAGGCCAGGAAGCCAGCGCCGGCGCCTGGTAAGTGATTAGTTGGCATGTTGAGTCCGGCTCGTTGTGAGACTGCCCTTCGTGCACCGGGCAACGTCGTCTTGTGTAAAGCCAACCTTTGCTTTTTGCCCACCTGACGGCGAGCGCAAAATTGCTCCCCTATGGGCGATGGATTGCAATCCACGGCAAAAGGTTTCAAATTTTTATGTTGAGTATCATTTTACTCAGGTGGATGCCTGCTGCTCGCGCAGGAACACCTCCAGCTCCGGGACCGGCAAGGGCCGGCTGAACAGGTAACCCTGCACCTGGTCACAACCGTTTTCCGTGAGGAATGCCAGCTGCTCGGGGGTCTCTACCCCCTCGGCGATGACCTGCAGATCAAGGCTGTGAGCCAGCTCGATAATGGTCCGGGCAATCGCGGCGTCCTGGGGGTTGCTGGTCACCTCGCGGATGAAGGCGATGTCGATCTTCAGTTTGTCGATCGGGAATCGCCGCAGGTAAGCCAGGCTGGAATAACCGGTGCCAAAGTCGTCGATGGAAACCTTGACCCCAAGTTGTTTGAGCGTTTGCAGGCTGGCGATGGTGTGGGCGGTATTTTCCATCAGCGAGCTTTCGGTCAGCTCGATTTCCAGCCAGCGTGGTTCAATCTGGTTGTCGATCAGGGCCTGGCGGATGCTGGCGATCAGGTCGCCCTCGATGATCTGCTGGCCGGACACGTTGACCGCCACCTGCAACGGCCCCTGCCCGGCACGTTGCCACTCGGCCATTTTCTGACAGACCCGGGTGATCACCCAGTTACCTACCTCGGTAATCAGCCCCATGCTTTCCAGGATAGGTACGAACACCGCAGGGGACACATTGGCCTGCCCCGGCCGCGGCCAGCGCAACAGGGCTTCAAGCCCGCACACCGCGCCGTCTTCCAGGTCGATCTTGGGCTGGTAGAACAGTTCGAATGCCTGCTGTTGCACGGCTTCGCGCAGGGCGTTTTCCATCTCCTGGCGCGCCGAGGCTTCCACGTTCATTTGCGCGGTATAAAACCGGTAGGTATCGCGGCCGATCTTCTTCGCCCGGTGCCTGGCGGTGTTGGCCTGCTTGATCAGACTCTGGGCATCGGCGGCGTCGTTGGGGTACAGGGAAATACCGATACTGGCGGTCATCGACGTGTCCTGGCCGTCGAGCTGAAACGGCAGGCGCAGCACTTCACGGATGCGCTCGACGGTTTGCAGCGGGTCCGCCTGGCCCTGGCGGAGCATAAGGATCAGGGCGAATTCGTCACCGTGCAAGCGCCCCAAGGTATCGCTGACGTTGAGGCAGCCAGTCAGGCGCTGAGCCAGCTCAGCCAGCATCTGGTCACCCAGCAGGTGGCCCCAGGTTTCATTGACGTTGTTGAAATCGTCCAGATCAACCGTCACCACGGCCAACTGCCAATCGCTGAGCACCGCCTGGGTGAGCCCCATCTCCAGTGTGGTAAAAAACAGATTGCGGTTGGGCAGGCCGGTCAAGGTGTCGTAGTGGGCCATTTGCAGCATGCGCTGGTCGTTTTCCTTGCGCTGGGTAATGTCGCGCGCGATACCGACAATGATCCAGTCGTCGCCGGTCTTGTAGGCCTGGCGATGGACTTCCACCTCCAGGTAACTGCCGTCCTTGCAACGGATGCGCGACTCTGCAGGCTCGTTCGGCCCTGTGCCGGCGATGATCTGGTCATACAAGCCCTTGAGCTCTTCAATGGTTTGATCGCCGAGGTCCGCAGGTGTCATGCGCAGGAGCTCTTCAGGGGTGTAACCCAGCACCTGGCAAGCCCGCCGGTTGAATTCGATCAGCTGCATGCTGCTGCGGTTGACCAGGAAAATCGCGTCCCCCGAGGCATCCATCGCCGAGCGAAAGCGCTCCAGGTCGATGGTGCGCTGCTGCAGCTGCTCTTCGAGCATCAGGCTGTGGCTTTTGAGGTAGTCGCCGAACGCCTTGAGCCGCAGCAGGTTGCGCACCCGCAGCCACAATTCGGCGCTTTCCACCGGCTTGCTGAGAAAGTCTTCAGCCCCCGCCTCCAGGCCCGATATACGCGCACTGTGCTCCCCCAAAGCCGAGAGCATGATGATCGGAATGTTCGAGGTGGCCTTGTCGGTTTTCAGGTGGCGGGCGACTTCGTAGCCGTCCATGCCCGGCATCATGATATCGAGCAGGATCAGGTCGGGCGGCTGTTGCGCAATCATCGCGAGGGCCTCTTCCCCCGAACTGGCGGTTTGTGTCTGATAACCCTGATTCTGCAGCAGGATCTGCAGCAGTTTGCGCACATGGGTTTCATCGTCGACGATCAACAGGGTTGCGGCAGTGTCGGACATGGAGAGAGCTCAGGTAGAGGGCTGTTGAGGCAGAGTGTTTTGCAGCAACGTGTCGATGACCCGGTAGAGCTCCTTGTAACGTAGTGGTTTGATAATGTACGCATTGCAACCCGCCAGGCGGGTCTTTTCCTGGTCTTCCTTCATGGCCATGGCGGTGAGCGCCACCACCGGAATGGCCGCCGTCGCCGCGTCCTTCTTGAGCAGCGAGGTGGCCTTGAGGCCATCCATGCCCGGCAGCTGGATATCCATCAGGATGAGCGCAGGCTGCCGTTCGCGTGCCAGCTTCAGGCCGGTTTCCGCATCAGCCGCGCAAATGACGCTGTGACCGGCACTGGTGAGCAGCAACCGGGCCAGGCGCATATTGGCGGCGTTGTCTTCGACGATCAGGATTTCAGCCACGGCGCCTCCACAATTGTTGTTCCACGGATGGGCAACCAGGCCACGAAACGGGCCCCTGCCCCTTCGCGGCTGGCAACCGCGACACTGCCACCCTGCAGCTCGGTCAATTGCTTGACCATCGCCAGGCCCAGGCCAGTGCCCTCGAATTTACGGGCCAGGCTGCTGTCGATCTGGCTGAAGGCCTTGAACAGCTTGTCCATGTCCGCCTGGGCGATACCAATGCCGGTATCGCTGACACTCAGTTGCAGAAACTGCTCATGCTCGCTGGACGGCACCTCAAAGCCATGCACGGGCCAGTCGCCTTCAATGATCCCGACCTGTTCGCGCGTAACCTGCTTGACCGCCAGCGTGACCACGCCTTCAGCGGTGCTGAACTTCACCGCGTTGGCCAGCAGGTTGTAGACGATCTGCTTGGTCTTGCGCAGGTCCAGCTCGACGGTGCCCAGGTCGTCGTCGGTTTCCAGTTTCAGCTGAATACATTGCAGGGCCGCCTTTTCGCGCACGATCAGCAAACTGTTGCTCAGCAGGCCTTGCAGCTCGACGGGTTCGAGCTCCAGGGCCATCATCCCGGCTTCGACCTTGGACAGGTCGAGAATGTCATTGATCAGCGACAGCAGGTGCTGGCCGCTGGTAAAGATGTCGCTGATGTACTCGCGCTGGGTGTCGGTCATGTCACCCACCATGCCGTCCTTGAGCGCTTCGGAAAAACCGATCACGGCGTTCAACGGAGTGCGCAGTTCGTGGGACATGGTCGCCAGGAACTCCGACTTCATCAGGCTGGCATGTTCGAGTTCGACGTTTTTCTCTTCCAGCGTGCGCTCGAAGCGCTTGCGCTCGGTGACGTCCCGGGCGGCGGCAAATACCCCCTGCAGCTTGCGATCACGGTCGTGGAAGGTCGCCGCGTTATAGGACACCACGGTTTCGGTGCCGTCGTAGGCCCGCACCGTCAGTTCATAGTCGCTGACCTTGTTTTCGCTTAGCACGCGCTTGATGGCCGCATCGGCTCGTGCAGGGTCGGTGAAGAAGTTGCGACACGGTGCACCGATCAACTCGTCCCGGGTGCGCCCGGTCAGCGCCATCATCTGCTTGTTGACGTCGGAGATGATCCCCTGGGGATTGGTCATCATCAGCGCATCGATGTTCGACTCGATCAGCGAGCGGGTATAGAACTGCTGGTCGCGCAGGCGCTGATCGAGCAAGGCCTGGGTGGCTTCTTCCTGCTTGCGTGCGGTGTTGTCAGTACCGATCAACAGGTAACCGATGATGACTTCGGCGCTGTCGCGCAATGAAGTCACCGAGACCATTGCCGAGAGGCGGCTGCCGTCCTTGCGGATGTAGGTCAGCTCATAAATATCTTCGATGCCCCGGGAAGCCTTGAATACCAGCGCGTCGAAGCCCGGCGTGATTTCGGTCTTGAGTTCCAGGCTGAGGGCTGCGGCGCGGGTGATCAGCTCGGCAGGGTCGGAAATGTCCGCCGGAGTGATCTTGTCGACCACATCCTCTGACAGGTACCCAAGCATGCGCTCGGCACCCACGTTGAAGATCTGGATCACGCCTTTTTCGTCGGTAGCGATGCTGGAGAAATAAGCGCTGTTGAAAATCGCGTCTTGCAGGGCACCGGTCTTGAGCAGGCTTTTCTGCCTTCGAAACTCGACAATCTTCTCGGCGCGAGACTGGGGTTCGGAGGGTGGACGATCTACCGGCGGGTTTTCCATGGAATGGTTTTCCGTTAACTCGCAAACCTGACCGTGATGACGGTGCCGTAAAGCGTGCTTACGGAAAATCGCCCGAAGGGGCGATTAGAGGTTTTCATACGATAGCAGAGCTCGGCTCGAAGGGTGCGCCAGGAAACTTTCGTGAGGCTTTCAGCGATGAACAAATCCATCAACCGCACACCCAACACCGAGGGGCCATGGGGCCCCTCGACGGTTGCAGCTGCTACAGGCTGAACAGGTCAACGCCCAGCTGGAACGCGACACACAGGGCCAGGCCGGTCGCAAAGTCCGGCATGCCCGGTACCGACCAGACCAGCGGAGTCACGAGTATGAACAGCATGAACCACTTGTGCATCGGATCATGGTGAAACTCTTTGCCGTACTTGTCGCGACGCTTGGGCAGCACGTGCTGGAAGGCATCGGTAATGAGCATCGAGAAGGCGGCGGTTTTGCCGGAGATGCTGGCGAACAGCGTGGCAAATACGCCGATGAAGAACACAGAGTAGATGTTGCGACCGACCAGCAGCCACACCACCAGCACCACTGCCAGGGAACATAACAATGGCTGGTCGGGGAGAGTGTGGCAGATGTTTCCATATTGACGGCCGGGCCCGGTGACCCGTGTCCCCGGCCGCTGTGCTCGGTTTCAGTCTTTACCCGAACAATTAATTGCAAGTCCGCTTATTGGATCACCTGTGCATATACCCCACGATCGACGTTACCCCCCGACAGGATCACTCCGACTTTCCTGCCCGCCATTGTTTCACGCTCCTGTACCAGGGCCGCCAGCGCCGAAGCGCCCGCGCCTTCTGCAAGGTTGTGGGTATCGGTGTAATACATGCGCATCGCTTCGGCGATCTGCCCGTCGCTAACCGCGACAATTCGCGCCGCGCCCGCACTGTAGATGGCAAATGCATCGGGAATCGGCTTGCGCACCGCCAAGCCATCGGCAAAGGTATTCGCCGAGGGGGTTTCACAGATCTCTCCCGCCTCAAACGATAACCTGGCGGCGTCAGCCTCCGTCGACACCACTCCCACCACCTGGGTCTTGAGGCCCAGCGCGTCGCGCGCGGCGATCACCCCGCAGATCCCCGAACCGCAGCCGATCGGCACATAGACGGTGTCGAGGTCGGGCACCGCAGTGAACAGTTCCAGGGCATAGGTGGCCACGCCCTTGACCAGTTCGGTGTGGAACGGTGGCACCAGCAACAGGTCATGCGCCTGCGCCAGGCGAGCAGCCTCGACCCGGGCGTCATCGAAATCGCGGCCGCACTCGACCACCTCTCCCCCGAAGCCACGCATGGCGTTGTTCTTCTCCACCGAGTTGCCTTCGGGCACCACGATCAACGCGCGCAAGCCCACGGCACTGGCAGCCAGCGCCAGGCTCTGGCCATGGTTGCCGCGAGTTGCGGTGACGATGCCCTTCACTCCGGGGTGGGTGCGCTTGAGCCAGTGCATGAAGGTAATGCCGCCGCGTACCTTGAAGGCGCCCGTGGGGGTGTGGTTTTCATGCTTGACCCACACCGTGCAGCCCAACCGTTCTGCCAGCAACGGCCAGGCGTACTGAGCCGTGGCGGGCATGACCTGGTACACCAGGCGGGCGGCGTGTTCGATGTCGTCGCGAGTCAATGTGTGCATGGGCAGTCTCCTTGAGGTTTTGCCCAGTCTAGGTGCGCAGGCGCTACGTCGGCTTTCAGAAAACCGACCTGACTTTTTTGCCCCATCTTCACTACTATGCGGGCATGAACCCGCGAAATCGCCAGCCCTCAACGCTCATGACCGAACCGGTGCGCCGGGTCGACGCCGGGCCGTGGGCGATTGAGTTGTTGCCCGCCGCTCCCTACACGACCCGTTACGTAGCAAGCCAGGCCGCCATTGGCTTCGCCTTTGACAGCCAGCGCGGCGTGCACGCCATCGGCAACGACCGGGTACGGCCCTTCCTCGCCACTCCCAACGGCCTGGCGTTTGTCCCGGCCGGTTGCGACGTGTTGTCCGAGTCCTCGCAGGGCGGTGAATACCTGCGGGTGGTGCGCACCGATGGCCTGGAATTGCCCGGCGATCACGCTTTTAATAATCGTATCGATCCGCAAGCGATCCGCCTGGCGCTGCGCATGCGCAACGCAATGCTGCACGCCGCCGTGGATGACGATTGGCAGGCCTGGGCACTGGCCCTGGCTGAGCGGGCAACGGCGCACATCGCATCACCTGCGCAACCGACAGGCTCCCTTACGGCCAACCGCCTGCGCCTGCTGGATGAGTTCATCGATGCGGGCCTTGAGGGGCCGCTGAGTGTGCTGGCGATGGCCGGCCTTTTTGAACTGTCGGAAGGGTTTTTCATGCGGGCGTTCAAACAGGCTACCGGTAAAAGCCCGCACAGCTACCTGATCGACCGGCGCGTGGCCAAGGCCCGCGCCCTGCTGCGCGACTCAAGCGCCAGCCTGGCCGAGATCGCCCTCATCTGCGGCTTCAATTCCCAGGCGCATATGGCGACGCTGTTCCGACAACGGCTGGGGGCGAGTCCGGGGCAGTTGCGCAGTGGCAAATGACAACACCACTCACCCCGCCTCAATCAGAATCGGGCAGGGAGCATTCTGCAAAACCTCATACGCCACCGAGTTGCCCACCAGCCGCTCAAACGTCGACATGTGGTGATGCCCCATCACAATCAGATCGCACCCCTGCTCCCGGGCGTGGTTGCAGATGGCATGCTCCGGGTCGCCGGCAATGACGGTGGCCGTGCATTTGATGTGCCGAGCCTGAAGAAACAGCCGGGCCTTTTCGACAATTTCTTCGCAGTGCAACTGCTCTGCCCACGAGGCGGGCGATGCTTGCCGGGACTCAAGATCCGGTGCGCTGAATTCGTACGCGATTACGCTCACCACATGCACCCGCGTGGCGTCATGGGCCACTCTCATGGCCAACTCCAGGACCTTGTCGCTCTGGGCGTTGCCATTGATAGCCACCAGGATTTCACTGAACATCATTGATCCCGTTTGAATGCTGGATAAGAAGGCTGAAGAGCTGCGAAGTCTAGCAACCGTCAAATTCTCCGATAACTGACTTGTGAGCACTGTATGAGTGCACACAACGCAGCAATCGCCTCACTCCAGGTATGGGGCACCACCAACCCCGTGCCGAGCGAATTTGCTCGCGCTGGTTCGCAAAGCGGCCCCAAAACCTGTCGCCGCCAAACGATAAGTTGCGTTTCGCCACGGTAGAATCAAACCCGCTAATGAGCAGATTCGACAGCGGCAAACCTACTAATCTACCAGTGCAGTTTTTCCACTCTGGAGATTCGAAATGAAACTCAAAAACTCATTGGCATTGCTGATCACCGTCACCCTGGTCGGTTGCACCACTCCCGCCCAGAAAGGAGTGTCCGTGCCACTCCAGGCCACCCGGCATAACACCGGGCAAATCGGCAATGTAACCCTGGCCAACTGGGGCAAGAAAACTGGATTCAACTTCATCATCAGTGGCGTTCCCGACGGCGCCTCCCTGCCGCTGCGGCTGTATACTTTCATCAACAAGGGCAGCTGCCAGCAGCCCGGCACCGTTGCCTACGAAATGAACGACCAGGTCGGCACCGAACGCCAGGCCATTCGCGGCTGGGTATTCTCAAGAAGTGCGCCAGTGGAACTGCCCGTGTTGCTTGCCAGTGAGCACTCGGTCGTCGTGCGAACTGCCCCGGACAGCGGCAATCTCGATATTTTTTGCGGTGATATCAAGCGAGCAGGCTCGGTGAATTAGTCGTGGGCATGTGACGCGTCATGAGGGCTTTGCAGTGCAAGCATGTAGCCTGGAGCATTAGTTTTTCGGCAGTAATGTGCTCCCTTCGGTGTTTCCTGCGTCGCACTTCTCACTGCCCGCGCCATTCACCCGGAGTTCCCCATGCCCTCGCCCCATTCCTTCCCGGCAGCCCTGCTGGGCCTGGCTCTCGTCTGTCCGGCCATCGCTGCGGCACAGGGCATGGAGTTGGGGCAGGTGCTGATCGAAGCTGACGGACAAGGCACCGCAGACTCGTCCATCGAGGAAGCCAGCGAGCGGCTTTCCCAGGTGCCTGGCGGCACTAACGTGGTCGACATGCGCCGTGCGCTGCAGGGTCGAGTTGCCAGCAACCAGGATGTGCTGGCCTATCAGCCGGGCGTCTATGCGCAGTCTGCGGGCAATGAAGGGGTGAAGATTTCGATCCGTGGCTCCGGAATCAACCGTGCGCCCGGCGCCCATGCCTCGGGTCTGTACGCCATGCTCGACGGCCTGCCGCTGACGGGGCCGGGGGGCACGCCCTATGAGTTGCTGGAACCGCTGTGGCTCGATCATGTGGAAGTGTTGCGCGGTGCCAACGGGTTTGACCGCGGTGCACTGGCCCTGGGTGGGGCCATCGACTATATCAGCCACACGGGCTACGACGCGGCGCGGTTGCAGGTGCGCTATGCGGTAGGCAGTCACGGCTATCAGCAGCGCCAGATCAGTTCCGGGCAGGTGCTGGGGGCATTCGATTACTACGTGGCGGTGACCGACGCGAGCGCCGACGGGTATCAGGATCACACCGCCAGCAAAAGCCAGGGGCTGATCGCCAACTTCGGTTATCGCTTCAACCCGAACCTGGAAACGCGCTTCTATCTGCGCCACCGCCAGACCGACAACGATCTGGCCGGGCGCGTGACCAAGCACTCCATCGAGCACGACGCACGGGCCGCCAACCCGGCCTATGTCGCACGGGACGACAGCCGCGATCAGCCGGGCAGCACGTTCATCGGCAACAAGACCACCTGGTTCATCGATGACGATTCGAGCATCCAGACCGGGCTGGCCTATCACGACTATCCGATGGACCTGCGCGAAGGCCCCAACCGCCTGAAGGTAGCGTATTCGGATGTCAGCGGCACCTTCGACTACAAGCGTCGCGATACCCTGTGGGGCCTGGAAAGCCAGAGCAATGTCGGCCTGCGAGTGACCAGGCACCTGCCCAACGCCGGCGCCAGTGAATCGGTGCGCATCCCCACCGGCAACACCGCCGGGTACGCCCCGGGCACCGCCATGCGTAATTTCACCTATCAGGGCTCGGACACGGTATTGCACGCAGGCAACGATCTGCAGATCGCCGACGACCTGTGGCTGACCACCGGCCTCGCCGCCATCTACACACGGCGCGAAAGCGCCGTGACCTACCCGGACGGCGGCGGCAAGACCAGTCTCAATGACTGGGACTACGCCCCGCGCCTGGGCCTGCGCTATCAGGTGAACCCGGACCTGCAACTGTTTGGCAACCTCAGCCGATCCGTTGAAGGGCCGCATCCCTGGTCGCTGATCTACAGCGCCAACCAGCGCTTCCCGGCAGGCAGCGGCGCCGCCACGGGCACTCAACGTGATCCGGTCAAGCTGCAAAACCAGACCGCCACCACCCTGGAACTCGGCGGGCGCGGCGACAGTCGCCTGGGTCAATGGAGCCTGGCCTGGTACTACGCCCAGGTGCATAACGAGTTGCTCTCGGTGCTGCCGGACGCCAACGCCACCACGCCATACGAACTCAACGCCAGCCCCACCGTGCATCAGGGTGTGGAAGCCGGCCTGCAGAGCAACCTCTGGTCCCGAGACGACGGCGGCCAACTGAGCCTGCGCCAGAGCTATACCTTCAGCGACTTCCATTACCGCGACGACGATCGCTTCGGCGACAACCGCCTGCCGGGCCTGCCAATGCACTACTACCAGGGCGAACTGCGTTATGACTGGCCCCAGGGATTTTTTGCCGGGCTGAACACCCAGTGGGTATCCAAGGTGGCAGTCGATTACGCCAACAGCTATTACGCCGATCCCTATGCGCTGTTCGGTGCGACGGTGGGCTACAACTCGCCCAAGGATGACTGGCAGACCTGGCTGGACCTGCGCAACCTGACTAACAAGCACTACGCCGCCACGGTCACGCCGGGCTATGACGACAAGGGCCTGGATGCCGCGCGGTCGACGCCGGGTGAAGGCCTGGGTGTGTACGCCGGGGTGTCTTGGAGCCTTCGCTGAGGCCTGCACGTCGCTGAGTGGTGGTCTACGCTTGCGACAATTTTGCGGTGTTGCGCAGATTGGCAATCTGAACAGGAGGGGTGATGAGCAATTTCGCCATCGTGGCCACGGTACTCTCCATGATCCTGGGGTTGTCCGTTACCCGCCTGCTCCTGGGTGCATTGACTGTTTTCCGCATTCGCCGGGTCGCCAAACCTGACTGGGTGCCCCTGGTCTGGGCGATCATGCTGTTCGCCACCCAGCTGGATTTCTGGTGGGCGGTGAACTCCCTGCCGGCGGTCAAGACGACCTTTTCGTTCCCCGAATTCCTGGTGCTGGTCCTGCTGGCGTTATCGTTGTTTGTGGCCGCTGCGCTGCTGCTTCCCAGCCGCAGCGAAGACGAACAGAACGGCCTGCGCCTCTACTTCGAGCAGGATGGCCGCTACGCCCTGCTGTCGCTGTCGACCTACCTGCTGCTCGGGCTGTGCGTTAACGTGTGGTTTTTCAAGGCCTCGCCGCTTGCACTGTGGGGAGTCCTGGATGTGATCATGATCGTCCTGCCGGTCTGCGCATTCCTGGCCCGGTCACGTAAAACGTATTCGTTCATCACCTTGATTTACGTGCCCTTCACTGCGCTGGACCTGGCGGTTTCACTGTCCAACTAAGCGCGCTGTGGCCTGCCTTTAGAGGCCTCGCCCCGGGCTTGTCGTTCTGCGGAGTAAGCCTCGCCAAGTGCCTTGCCTAACCCTTCCCGATGCAACAGTTCGGCAATCTCTGTCAGACAACGTTCTGACCCACACCGCAAATCCCCTGCTGGAGCAATTGTCTTCCCCCTGCCGCATCAATGTCGAATGTGCAGACGCCATCGCGGGCAAGCCCAGCTCCCACAGTGATCTGCGCCGAACACAAATACTGCGCACACCAACAACACCTGTGGGAGCGGCGGTGCGACGAATCGACTTGCCCGCGAGCAAGCGTCGTAGCCGGCTAACGCAATACGGCTCTGCGTGGCGTACTCGTTGGCGCGTGTTGCGTGCATTCCCAAGGGGAATGCGATTGCACTCAATCGAGCACCTTAATCTGCGTTAACCCTACCACCTCAGCTTGTTGCACAATTTCCTCCGGCGATGCGTCAGCTGGGGGCATGATCAGGCCGTTTTCCGCGTCACCAAAATGTAACTCCAACAGATGCAGAGCGGCCTCATGCACTGGTAACTGCTCCTGCTTGAGCTCGAACAGGTGGGAGCGGAGCTCGCCGTTGAACAGGTATTGCACCGTGAAATTGCGCATGATCGATCCTCGGAATGAAAGAAGAGCTGCTGATCATCCTGACCTCCTGGTCAGTTTTTAGTTCGCACAATTTCAGCTTGGCAACGATCCTTGCGGGAGCGGCCGCCACCATTGTCATCATGTCGCTGAGCACCTTCGCCATCGGGCTGATCCCGTCCTATGCCTCGATTGGCATCTGGGCGCCGATCCTCCTGCTGCTGGCCAAAATGGCGCAGGGCTTCTCGGTTGGAGGGGAATACACCGGCGCCTCGATCTTCGTCGCCGAATACGCCCCTGACCGCAAGCGTGGTTTCCTCGGCAGCTGGCTGGACTTCGGCTCGATCGCCGGTTTTGTCCTCGGTGCCGGGGTGGTCGTGCTGATCTCCACCATCATAGGTGAAGAACAGTTCGAAGCCTGGGGCTGGCGTCTGCCGTTCTTCCTCGCCCTGCCCCTGGGCATGATCGGCCTCTATCTGCGTCATGCGCTGGAAGAGACTCCGGCGTTCCAGCAGCATGTAGAGCAGCTGGAACAGGACGATCGCGACGGCCTGGCACGTGGGCCGAAGGTGTCTTTCAAGGAAGTCGCCACCAAGCACTGGCGCAGCCTGTTGACCTGCATCGGCGTGGTCGCGGCGACCAACGTCACTTACTACATGCTGCTCACCTACATGCCGAGCTACCTCACGCACAACCTGCACTACAGCGAAAATCACGGTGTGTTGATCATCATCGCGATCATGGTCGGCATGCTGTTCGTGCAGCCGCTGATCGGGCTGGTCAGCGACAAGATTGGTCGTCGTCCTTTCATCATCTGCGGCAGCGTTGGCTTGTTCTTCCTCGCTATTCCGGCGTTCATGCTGATCAACAGCGGCAAGCTCGGCCTGATTTTTTCCGGGTTGCTGATGCTGGCGGTGCTGCTGAACTTCTTCATCGGGGTAATGGCGTCCACCCTCCCGGCGATGTTTCCTACGCACATCCGCTACAGCGCGCTGGCCAGCGCCTTCAACGTCTCGGTGCTGATCGCGGGCCTGACGCCAGCTATCGTCGCCTGGCTGGTGGAAAGCACACAAGACCTGTACGTGCCGGCGTATTACCTGATGGTGATCGCCGTGGTCGGCCTGGTCACCGGCGTGACGATGAAAGAAACGGCCAACAAACCATTGCGCGGTGCGGCGCCAGCGGCGTCCGACCTGGAGGAAGCACGGGAGCTGCTGCAGGAGCATCATGACAACATCGAGCAGAAGATCGAGGACCTCGATGCCGAAATCGCCGAGCTGCAAGCCAAGCGCGAGCGGCTGGTGCAGCAGCATCCGTTAATTGATTAACCCATCTGTCCCGGGTGATTCGCTCAAGTCTCGGCGAGCGGAAAACCCAGGCGAAAACGCGTACCGGTTTCGTCACTGTCCACGCTCACCCAACCGTCATGCAGGTGCATGATCGAGCGGACGATGGCCAGGCCCAACCCGCCGGAATCATCCGGCTGATTGCGTGACGGGTCGCACCGGTAGAACCGTTCGAACAATCTCGGCAGATGTTCCGCAGCGATCGGCGCGCCCTGGTTGTGCACCGTGACCTCGAGGCGGTCCTGCAGCAGTGTGCTGCTGATCGTCACCGCCGTGCCAGGCGTCGCGTAGCGCAGGGCATTGGCCAGCAGGTTGGCCAGAGCCCTGCGCACCAGGCCGGGGTCGGCCAGCAACTGATCATGGGCCTGGTTGATCAGCCCTACCTCGCGCTCCTGCGCCACGCCTTCAAAGTAATCACAGAGCTGCTCGATCAGCTCGTGCAAGTCGATTTGAACGGCTTTCACCGCCGCGTCGGACTGCTCGGTGCGGGCGAGAAACAGCATGCTGTCGATCATTCGCGCCAGACGCTCGTATTCTTCCTGATTGGATACCAGCAGGTTTTGGTAATCCTCGATCGAACGACTGTGCCGCAGGGTCTGCTGGGTATGGCCCATCAGGTTGCTCAGCGGCGTGCGCATCTCATGGGCCAGGTCTTCGGAAAAACGCGACAGCTGGGCAAAGCCGTCTTCCAGTCGTGCGAGCATCTGGTTGAGTGCATGGCTCAGCGCCTGCAGCTCACTGAGTTCACTGAACTCATCCAGGCGCAAATGCAGGTGCTGCACATCGATCCCGGCAGCGCGCCTGGCCAACAGGCGCACCGGTCGCAAACCACGCTGGCTGACCCACCAGCCCAGCACAAAAGCCAGCAGCGCACCGACCGACATGGCCAGCCAGAGCTTGAATCGATAGGCCGCCAGCATCTGCTCTCGCTCACCAAGCAACTTGCCGGCGATCAGGGTGAGACGGCGGTCGCCCTGGGTGACATCCTTCCAGGCAAGGCGCACGGGTTCTGACGCATCTGCGTCAGCAACGAGCGCCTGGGGCGTGGCTGGCAACCTTGGCAGGTTCATCTGGGCCGGGTTGATTTCGATCAGCACCTGGCCGCTTTCATCGAGGATCCACAGCAGGTTGTCGCGATTGCCCAGCATGTTCTCGTAGAGCTTGGGCCGACTGCGCAATTGCTCGACGCTGTCGCTGTCGTTGATCAACGCCTGCATGCGCTCGAGGCGACCGAGCAAGGCCTGGTCATCGCGCCAGGCAATCTCCCGCTCCAGGGACTGATACAGGTAAAAGCCGATCGCGCCCAGCAACAGCGCGCTGACGAGCGCGAACATCACCGCCAGGCGCAGGCTGAGGGCGCGCGGGAACAGGTTCAGGATTGCACCTCGAGCATGTAGCCAATACCGCGCACGGTGTGGATCAACTTGAGCGGGTAAGGATCATCCACCTTCGCCCGCAATCGACGGATCGCGACGTCGACCACGTTGGTGTCGCTGTCGAAGTTCATCTGCCAGATCTGCGAGGCGATCAGCGAACGGGACAATACCTCCCCTTCCCGACTGAGCAGCAAGTGCAGCAGGGCGAACTCCTTGTTGGTCAGGATCAGGCGCTCGCCGCCGCGGGTGACCTTGCGCCGCAGCAGATCCAGGCTCAGGTCACCGACCACGAAATGTTCGACCTCACGCGGCGGGCCGCGGCGCAGCAGGGTGCGCACCCGGGCCAGCAATTCGGCATAGGAGAAAGGTTTGACCAGGTAATCGTCAGCGCCCAGTTCCAGCCCTTTGACCCGATCGTCCACGGAATCCCGGGCCGTCAGGAACAGTACCGGGGTTTGCCATTTGCGCCGGATGATCTGCAGCAATTGCCAGCCATCCAGGCCGGGCAACATGACGTCGAGGATGATCAGGTCGAACTCGCTCTCCTGAGCCAGGTGCTGGCCGTCCAGCCCGTTCAGGGCGATCTCGACCACATAGCCCGACTCAGTCAGGGCCTTGCGCAGGTAATCCGCCGTCTTCGCTTCGTCTTCAACCACCAGGATACGCATTTTTTCCTCCAGAACTGGAGCATAGGCTAGCCCGCTTCGCGTGGTTCTCACATTACATATTGGTAATGATCGGGCAATCATCCTGAGCGGACGGGCCGGGCATCATGGCGACCAATGACTCAACCCGCCCTGATCAAGGAACAAGCATGCGTACCGGCCTATCGACTTCATTGCTGATCACACTCGCCATGAGCCCTGTATTCGTCCACGCCGCCCAGGCGCCAGTGCCGCGGATGGACGTGACGCTGGCGCTGGCCAATGACTTGCTCAATGCCACGCTGGGCGCCTGCCACGCCGATGGCCGCACGGCCGTTGCCGTCGTCGTCGACCGTGGCGGCAACCTGGTCGCCGTGCAGCGCGACGACAACGTCGGCCCGCACAACACGCTGGCCGCTCAACGCAAAGCCTACACCGCGCTATCGACCAAGACCTCGACCCGCCTTCTCGCCGAGCGAGCTCGCAGCACCCCGGATGCAGAAAACCTCAACACCTTGGGTGAATTGTTACTGCTGGGTGGGGGCGTGCCATTGCAGTTCGAGGGCCAGGTGATCGGCGCCATCGGAGTGGCCGGCGCCGGTGGCGCTGCATTCGATGAAGGCTGTGCACTGGCTGCCATCAACCAAGTCCTCCCTGCTGTTAAACACTAAGGAAATCACCATGACTGTATTGAAATCTCTCTTTGCCGGCGTCGTATTGAGCGCCCTGTCGACCCTGGCATCAGCGGCAGCCAACCCGCTGAGCGTCCACGTACTCAACTTGCAGGATGGCCTGCCTTCCCCTGGGGTCAACGTCACGCTGGAAAAACAGGACGGCAAGAACTGGGACATGCTCAACAGCGCCGCGACCAACGAACAGGGGCGGGTTACCGGTTTGTATCCGGAAGGCCAGAACCTGGAGAAAGGCACCTACCGCGTCACCTTCAAGACCGGCGAGTGGTTCAAGGCGCACAAGGTGGCCAGTTTCTTCCCGGAAGTACCGGTGATTTTCGAGGTGGATGGCACCGTTCCTCACTACCACATCCCGCTGCTGCTCAGTCCTTACGGGTTTTCGACCTACCGGGGTAACTAAAGCGCAAAAAAAACCCCGCAACCGAATGAGGTGCGGGGTTAAAAAATTGGTTGGTTGCGGCCAACCAAAGGAGCTCTGTAGTAAACCTTAGATGCAGTCCTGTGCTGCACGTTCAAAACTGGAAGGCAGTAAATTCGACGCCAGCAAGTGCCGCTCATAGATGAACACTTTGCCGCCGTGGCCGGCCTTGTAGGCTTCCAGCACGTTGTCCGCCGAGATTTTGCTTGGCACCACGATCCGGTAGCTGCGCTGGGTCTGGGAAACGGTCGGATGCAGCGCACTGCCCTGCAACTTCGGTACGACGCAGTCAGCGTACTGGGCCGGAGTCTTGCTGGTCTGCAAGGTCATGGTCGGATCGTTCGGCGCGGAGGCACAACCGGCCAGCAGCAACGAGGCAAACGCCATGGCAAAAACAAAAAGAGCACGCATCCATCTCATCCTGAAAAAATTGGGCGATTCAGCAGTTGAACGGCATCGCCCTGTTCGATGGTGGTGATTTTCCGGGTATTGTCAGCAAAGTAGAACTTGCCTTTGGTGATGTTCACTATTACTTCTAGCAATAGTTGCCCGCCGTCCCGGCAGGCACGCCATCTAACAAGATCGATGAGGGTCTCTACTTGAGAACTTTTGACTTTATCCGCGACGCCGTCTTGCCCCAGTACCGTGAACGGGTGGCCGAATATCTGGTGCAGTACGAAAGCGTGCTATTGAGCGACCCCGCGCCGAGCCCGGAGCTGGCCCGGGACACTGCCAATCAGCTACGCGGCTACCTGCGCGGCCTGAACACCACGCGTGTATTGGGCATGGCGGATCTGGAGGAGCTGGACCGGCGTCTGGCAGATACCTGGCTGTAGATTCGGCCGCTGCCTTGCTGTGGGAGCAAACCCCGAGCCTTCGATCAAACCGGTTGAACCTACCCGCCGCCCTACCCCTCGGATATTAAAATCAGATCGGGTAAACCCATGGACATCGAGGACACACTACTGCGCCAGCGCAAGGTGCTTGCCGAATTTGGCGAGCTGGCCCTGGTGTCGGATGATCTTGAGCACATCCTCGACGAGGCCTGTCGCCTGGTGGGTGAGGCGCTGGAAACCAATCTGGCCAAGTTCATGTTGTTGCGCGAAGACGGCATCACGTTCCTGGTGCGCAACGGGATTGGCTGGACGCCGGATGTCGTGGGCAAGGTCCAGGTGCAAGCCTGTGAAGGCAGCCCGGAGCGTTACTCCCTGGACACTGATCTACCGGTGATCTCGGTGAATGTCGCCACCGAAACTCGCTTCCGCTACCACGACTTCCAGACCAGGAATGGCGTGCAAGCGTTCGTCAACGTGCTGGTACACGGGGCCACCGATCAGCGTCCCTTCGGGATTTTCGAAGTCGACAGCCGCTGCCCTCGCGAATTTACCGACAGTGATATTGATTTCCTGCGGGTCTACAGCAATCTGCTGGGGGCGGTCCTCAAACGCTTCAACGCCTTGCAGGTCATGCGCTCCACCGAAGAAAAACTGCGCGAAAGCGAGAAGCACTACCGGATCGCCGCAGAGCTCAATCCGTTGTGGCCCTGGAGCGCCGACAGTCAAGGCGCGCTGATTTCCATCGATCAGCGCTGGCACGAATACACCGGGCTGAACCCGGCGCAAACGCTGGGTCGCGAGTGGACCCAAGCCGCCCATCCAGACGATCGCCAATCCCTGGCCCAAGGCTGGGATCATTCGCTGGCGACCCTGGAACCCTTCGATCTGCACGTCCGATTGCGCAAGCACGATGGCGAGCTACCCTGGTTCAGGGTGCGCGCATTGTGCAGCCTCGACGCTGGCGGGCACAGCGAGCAATGGTATGGCACCCTGGAGAACGTCGATGACCGGGTGCAACTTGAGTCAGCGTTGCGCGACTGGAACGATTTGCTGGAAGACCGAATCGCCCAGCGCACCGCGCAGCTTGAGGCCGAACAGCAAGAGCGGGCCATGGCAGAATCCAAGCTTCGGCAAAGTCAGAAAATGGAAGCAGTCGGCCAGCTGACTGGCGGCATCGCCCACGACTTCAACAACTTGTTGGCCGGGATCATTGGCAGCCTTGAGTTGATGCAGCGACGCATCGACGCCGGGCAGCACAATCAGCTCACCCGCTACAACTCAGTCGCCATGACTTCCGCCTCCAGGGCGGCCGCCCTGACTCAGCGGCTGCTGGCGTTTTCCAGACAACAATCACTGGAGCCCGAGCTGCTCGAACCGCGCACCGTCGTCGCGGGCCTGGAAGAAATGATCAGGCGTTCGGTGGGGCCCAGCATTGTCGTCGAGTGCTCGTTCAGAGCGAGCGACCGCATCCGCTGCGACCTCAACCAGCTGGAAAATGCGCTGCTCAACCTCGCCATCAATGCGCGGGATGCGATGCCAGACGGCGGCACTCTGAGCTTGATGGTTGATCGCTGCACTATTGATGCGCCAGCGTCCTTTGACAGGAACATGCCCCAGGGTACCTATGTCAGCATTTCGGTCACCGACTCGGGCACCGGTATCAGCCCGGATATCCTCTCGCGCATCTTCGACCCTTTCTTCACCACCAAGAAAATAGGTGAAGGCACAGGCCTGGGCCTGTCGATGATCTATGGCTTCACCCAGCAATCCGGAGGCCAGATCAAAGTCCACAGCAGCCTCGGTGTAGGTACGACCGTCACCATGTACTTCCCGGTAGACCATTCGCAGCCGGGGCATAGCCGAAAAAAAGCCGGTGAAGCGCATTCCATGCTGCCCGCAGCCCACAACGAAGTCATCCTGCTGGTGGACGACGAAAAAGCCATTCGGCAGATGGTATCGGAGTTTCTGAGCGAGATGGGCTATCGCGTGATCGAAGCCGTGGACAGCGTGTCTGCCATCAAGCAGGCGGAAAAACTCGACCATCTGGACCTGTTGCTGACGGATATCGGCTTGCCCGGCGTGATGAACGGAGTCAGCCTGGCTGCGGAATTCAGGGGGCGATACCCGTCGCTCAATGTGCTGTTCATTACCGGTTTTGCCGCAGGTTCGCGCCTGGTCTCGATGGATGCGTCTACCCAGGTATTGCCCAAGCCGTTCAGCCTCAATGATCTGAGCCATCGGGTGCGCGAGCTGCTCGATTCAGGCCTGGGCAGCACATAGCTGTCGCTCTGGCCAGCGAAGCTGCGCACGCACCGTCGTTTTGCCGACGGTGTGGAGCGAGCGGTTATTTGTCGGACTTGATACTGGTCCACACCCGAGTACGCACCCGCTCAAGTTTCTGTGGCAGCGGTTGCACGACGTAAAGGGTTTTCAGGGCTTCGCTGGTCGGGGTCAGGTTCGGGTTGCCGGTAATGTCCTTGTTGATCAGCGCGATCGAATCCTTGTTGGCGTTGGGGTACCCGAGGAAATCACTGATCGGGGCGATGACTTTAGGGTCCAGCAGGGTATTGAGGAACTCGTGGGCCTCCTCGACGTTCTTCGCACTTTTGGGAATGGCGAAGGTATCGAACCAGATCGGCGCGCCTTCCTTGGGAAGGCGCCAGTCAACTACTACGCCATTACCCGCTTCCTTGGCGCGGTTGCCGAATTGATAAAAGCTGCCGGAGTAACCAATGGCGACGCAGATGTCACCGTTGGCAATGTCGGTCATGTATTTGGCGGAGTTGAAGTAGGTGACATACGGGCGGATTTTCATCATCAACGCCTTGGCTTTTTCGTAGTCATCGGGATTCTGGCTGTTGGGATCCAGGCCAAGGTAATGCAGGGCCAGCGGCAGGATTTCCGAAGGTGAGTCGAGCATGGCCACGCCACAGGCCTTGAGCTTCTCCATGTTCTCGGGCTTGAACACCAGGTCCCAGCTGTCCACCGGGGCATTCTCGCCAAGTGCCGCCTTGACCTTGGCCGGGTTGAAGCCAATCAGCACGGTGCCGTACATATAGGGCACGCCGTAGAGATTGCCGGGATCGTTCTTGTTCAGCAGCTTGAGCAGTTCCGGGTCCTGATGGCTCCAGTTCGGCAACTTGGATTTATCGAGTTTCTGGAACACGCCAGCCTTGATCTGGGTTTCGATGAACTGGTTCGACGGCACTACCAGGTCGTAGCCGGAGTTACCGGTCAACAGCTTGGCTTCCAGTGACTCGTTGGTGTCGAAGGTGTCCCAGGTCACCTTGATGCCAGTGTCCTTGGCGAAGTCCTTGGGCACCGATGGCAGGATGTAGTCTGCCCAGTTATAAACTCTCAGTTCGCGCTGTTCGGCGTGTACTGCGGCGGCCAGCAGTGTCAGCCCGCACAGGCCTGCACCGAGAATGCGTTTCATCGTTTGCATTGATTTCCCCAAGTGTGACGTCAGTACGATGGTTTTTATGTTCTGTACACGGCAGCAGGCTTGAAAAATAGCCAAAGGCAAGGAGCAGCAGGAATCTGATCGTCGTGGCGACTGCCACCGATTCTTGCTGACAGCAGGGTCGGTTCACAGTGGGCGATTGGCCAAAAGGGGATCGAAATGGCCAAAATACTTGTCCGCAAATGGACGTCGAAGGGTTTTATAGGCTATACGAAAAAGCCCGCTCTAAGCGGGCTTCAGATTTCGAGTAGGTGGCCAGTGCTGGTCTCCGGCTTACAAGGTTTATCAGGACTCCCACACAAGCGCTTTGTATGTACTGCACTAGTGCTTCACACGGCATCAGGGCTGGATCTCAGCGCGGAGATCTTTCTAACCGTGTACCCTTCGGAACGCTGCCCCGCGTCTCCTCGCTATCCGCTTGCGCATCAGTCTGCGTCTTCACCTACACCTTCAGGATAGCAAAAACCCTCGATTTTCAAACTGCTCGATTAGATTGATTCGCTCTGGCGCTAGAACCTTGTGAAGATAAAACCTGCCTGCAAAATTGCCTGCCGTTGAATGCGAATCCTACTGCCACATCAGGGGTCCACCTTCCCCATCAATTCGGCGACGCTCTCCTGGCGCTTGGCATAACGCTGCGCCAGCACTGCACAGACCATCAGCTGAATTTGATGGAACAGCATCAGCGGCAGGATCAGCACGCCGATGGTGCTGCCGGCGAAGAGCACTTGTGCCATCGGCACCCCGGTGGCCAGGCTCTTCTTCGAGCCACAGAACAGGATGGTGATACGGTCTTCCTGGTTGAAACCGAACACCTTGCCCAGCACCGTGGCAGATGCCAGCACCAGCGCCAGGAAGATGCAGCACACCAGTACCAGGCCCGCCAGCTCCCATACCGGAATCAGCTGCCAGATGCCCTCGTTCACCGCCTCGCTGAAAGCACCGTAGACCACCAGCAGGATCGAGCCCTGGTCGACGAATTTGAGCCAGCTCTTGTTGCGTCCCACCCACGCCCCTATCCAGCGTCGGGCGATCTGCCCGGCAATGAACGGCAGCAGCAATTGCACGCTGATCTTCATGATCGCATCGAGGGTTGACCCGCCGTCGCCGTGCACGTCCAGCAGCAAGGTCACCAGCAACGGCGTCAGGAAAATCCCGAACAGGCTGGACGCCGCCGCGCTGCAAATGGCCGCCGGGATATTGCCCCGGGCCAGGGACGTGAAGGCGATCGCCGATTGTACGGTCGCGGGTAACGCACAGAGGTACAGCATGCCCATGTACAGCTCGTCGCCAATCAGTGGCGTCAACAGCGGTTTGAGCGCCAGCCCCAGCAGCGGGAACAGCACGAAGGTCAGGCCAAATACCAAGAGGTGCAGGCGCCAGTGACCGGCGCCGGCAATGATCGAGTCACGGGAAAGTTTGGCACCGTGCAGGAAAAACAGCAGCGCAATGGCGATGTTGGTCAACCAGCCGAAGCCCACGGCGACCTGACCGCTGGCAGGCAGCACGCTGGCGATAACGACCACGCCAACCAGGGTCAGGGTGAAATTGTCGGGCAGGAAACGAGGGCGAGTCATCAGATCATCATCCGGGGGTTGCCAAGTACGTGGCACCGACTCTAACGTGCCTGCTGATTACCGACTAACGCCGATGAGTCAGCTGATGCCGCCTAAAGGACATGAAAAAAGCGTAAGGCGCAGTGTACCGGGGCTTCCCAGCCTGCCCAGACCGGTCTACGGTCGTACCGAATCACTGCCCAATCGCGCGTTAACCCGCCGCCACAGTCACCCATGGGTGCAGTTGTCGTACGCGATTCAGGGCGTGCTGGAGGTGCAGACCAGTGTGGGCCGCTTCGTAGCGCCACCCGAACGGGCGGTATGGATACCGGCTGGTATGCCGCATCGGGTGTTCAGCTCGCCGCGCACGGAAATGCGCAGCCTGTACCTGGATTGCAGCGTGACGCAATGGGCACCGCCGCGTTGCCATGTGCTGGGGGTCAGTGATCTGCTGCGCGAGTTGATCAGGGCTTTCAGTAAAATCCCCATAGAGTATGAGCAGCACGGCGCCCATGGGCGGCTGACTCAGGTATTGCTGGACCAGCTCGCCGAGGCGCCGACGATCGACTTGATGCTGCCGCTGCCTCAGGATCTGCGTTTGCGGCAGATCTACCAGAGCCTGCAGGCCCATCCGGAACAGCAGACAACCCTGGCGCACTGGAGCCAGAAATTCGGCGTGACGGAAAAGACCCTGAGCCGCCTCTTCCTGCGCGATACCGGCCTGACCTTCCGCGCCTGGCGCCAGCGTCTGCGCCTGCTGGGCGCGCTCACCCCGTTGGAACAGGGAGAACGAGTGACCGATGTGGCGCTGGCCTGCGGTTACGAATCGACCTCGGCATTCATTGCGGCGTTTCGGCAGCAGTTTGGCGAAACGCCGGGGGAGTTTTTTCGGTAGATGCTGGTGGCTGCAAGCTGCCCCTGCAGGAGCTTGGCTTGCCAGCGATGGCGGCATCAAATGCACCATCGAATCGCCGGCAAGCCGGCTCCTACGAAGACTTTTGTGCAGCGTTAATTCATAGGCGAAGTGCTGACCACCCGCAGCGCCAGGCCCTCATAGGCATCCAGGGTGATGGTGAATTCACCCTCGGCCGTGAGGTCGCCTTCCACTCGTTCATTAATGATGTCGACCACCGGGCCCGGCGCGATGTTGGGCAGGTGCAGGGTTTCGGTGATCGGCGTCGAGCCGAAATTCAGCGCAGTGATTTGCGTGCCTTTGCCGGCGGGCAACTCATGCACCATGACCAACAGCCCAGGGTGCTGCACATCCGGCACCAGGATCTGGCGGCTGGCGGCGATGTCATAGGCGCGGCGCGCGGCGAGGATTTTCTGCAGCTGAGACGCGAAGGAGTCAGGGTCGTTTAGCTGCGTCGGCAAGCTGCCATAAAGCGTCTTCGGCCGCGGCATCTGTCCCGCGGACAGGGGCGCATCAGGGTTCAGATCGACCAGGTCGTAGGCCCCCCGATGGATCCAGCGGGTATCGCCATCGAGCATCAAGTGCTCGACCTGTTCCGCGGGCAATGGCAAGGCGCCCACCAGATCCCAGCCAGACAAGGCAAACACCCCTGGCTGCATCGCGTTGTACATCACCAGCAGCAGGTGCACCTGACGGATCTGCGCGATATCTGCCGCAGTGATAGCGTCAAGATCACGAATCCCCAATGCCGCCGTGATGATGCTCGCCGTAGTGCAAGACACGCCGTTGGTGACGAATTTAAGGTTATAGGGGGCATGTTCGCCGGCCAGGCGTTCGTACATCTGTTCGCGGATGTGCTCGCGCAGGATATTGCCGGGGAAGGTCTGGCCCTGATACAGGTAGGTATCATGGGCGTGCAGCGTCCAGAAGTGCACCAGCTCCAGGGTCAGCTCGTCGTGGTTTTGCAACGCGTGGATCAGCGAGCCGGGGTCGATGCCCAGGGTGTGCATCTGACGCAGCATCAGGCGCAGGAATTCGGTATCCCCCATCAGCAAGGCATGCTGGTAGGCCGGGCGGGTGATGAAGTCGTAGGACAGGTCCGCGCCGCCGTGGGACATGGCGGCGATGTCATCCACGGTGAGGTTCAACTCCTGGAAACTGAACCCGCCGGCCTTGCGGATCGCCCCGGCCAACAGCTGGTTGCCGGTGATCGACAGCGGGTGACTCTCCGACCAGGCGGTGCCATCGAGCTTGCGCTCCACGCCGAGAAAGCCATTGGCGTCCAGGCGCAGGATCTTTGCGCCCATCACGTCGATAGCGTGCAGGGCGTCGCCGATGATCATCTGCTGCGCAGCGAAGGTCGGGTCCAGCCAGTTCAATGACGGCTGGCCTTCCTTGAAGTAATGCAGGTACACCCAGCGGCGCGGTTTGCCGTCGACGCCGACGACTACCGGTGTGGCGCTCCAGTCGGTCTCCTTGACCCCTGGCTCGAAGAAAATCACCCGCTGCAACTGGCCGACGATGTAATGCTTGTCCCGCAACACATCAACCTGCTGCGGGCTGAGGTTGTGCGCGTCGCGACCTTCCTCGATCTCCGGTAGCAGGGGCCAGTCTTCTTCGCGGATCTCGACCATGTGGTAGAGACCCGGGTAATCCTCGTACGCCATCTCGGCCAGGCGAAAATCCGCGCCCTTGCCGGTGTGCGAAGGAATCACATCGTCGATGATCACCGCGTTATGCGCGGCGGCCATGCGGGTCAGCGCCTGCAACTGCGCCTCGGTGCCCAGTTGCGGGTCGATTTCGAAACTGATGCGGTCGAAGTTACCGTCGATGGTTGGCGTCTGGACCGTGCCGCGCAAACCACCGGACATTTTCAGCGGCCCATTGTGAATACCCTGGATACCGATTTTCGACAGCGCATGCCACAGGGTTTCATCGCCCAGTGCCTCAAGCACAGTGCCGTCTTCGCGGGTGACGATGGATGCCGGATACGCGGTGAACCACACTGAAGACAACGCCGAAGCATCTCGCGGGCGGGTATGGGCAAACGGCTGTTGCCACAGGCGGCCCTGCCCCGAGTAGAGCTTGGCCCGCTGGCGGGCAGCGTGCAGCATTGATTGTTGAACCAGCCAGGCCACATGGTTATTTTCCGCTGCCGTCATATAACAATCACCTGTGTTCGAGAATCGAAATCGCAGTCGGCCATTGCACTCCAATAGCACCGCTCGTTTTCATATGAGGGCCTGGGGCGCCATTCGTTGCATCTTCGTCGCGACCAACGCCACTATCGAGTGATTGCAGTGGCCATCATCTCGCAGGTAATATTGAGAGCGATTCTCACTCACATCTGGAACGCCGACCGGTGCAACCCTCCTCGACCCGCAAGCTGGGCTTCTTTTTCAGCGACCATCACCGCTGGTTGCTGCAGCATATCCAGCAGCGAATGCGCAATCATGCGGATGCCGAGGACACTGCCGCCGATACGTTCTGCCAGCTGCTGGCGGCGCGGGTCGACCCGGACAGCATCGAACAACCACGCGCCTACCTGTCGACCATCGCCCGCCGGCTGATCTTTGACCGCCACCGTCGGCGCAAACTGGAACTGGCCTATCTGGAACGCCTGTCATTGCTGCCGGAAGCACTGGCGCCCTCCCCTGAAGAGCAGATGCTGCTGATTGAAGCATTGGTCGCCATCGACAAGGCCATCGATGGCTTGCCGTCGATCGTCAAGGCGACTTTCCTTTATAGCCAGCTCGACGGGCTGAGCTACGTGGCCATTGCGCAGAAACTGGGATTATCGGAGCGCACCGTCAGCCGCTACATGAAGCAGGCCCTGCGTCAGTGCTACCTGAGCGAGATCACGCCATGAGCAAGCTGCGCCTGGACCCGGTCAGCGAGCAAGCCATAGACTGGATGGTCAAGCTTCGCGCCGGCACCCCGGATGCCGCATTGCAAATGCGCTTCAATGCCTGGTTGGCGATGGACCCGGCGCACCTGCAGGCCTGGACGACTCTGCAGGAGCGACTCGGGGCATCGTTCAACACCGTGCGCGCCCTGGATCGCCGAGTGCCGGGCCAGGCCGGTGAAGCGCGGCAGATCCTGCTGCAACCCCAAGGCTCTCGACGGGATGCTCTGCGGGTCATTGCCGGGCTGGGTCTGCTGGGCGGCGGTCTGTGGCTCTGCGCCCGCAGTCCGCTGGGGGATTCCTTACTGGCCGACCTGAGCACCGGGCGCGGTCAGCGTCAGGGGTACAACCTCGCAGATGGCAGCCGCCTGAACCTCAACGCCAACAGCGCGGTGGACCTGCGCTTCGACGACCAGCAACGCCTGGTGGTTCTGCGTCACGGCGAATTGGTGATTCAGGTGGCACCCGATCCGCAACGTCCATTGCGTGTGCGCACCGCTCAAGGGCAGGTGCAGGCCCTGGGCACACGTTTCCTGGTGGCCCAGGAACAGGACGCCACCCGGGTCGTTGTGCTGCAGCATTCGGTGCAGCTGCGACTGCCGGACGGCACCACACGGGATCTGCAGGAAGGCCAGTCCGCCCTGCTGGCCACTGGGCGCATCACGCCAACGGCCGGCGACCAGCGTGGTCGCGCCGACTGGCTGGTCGGACGCCTGAATGTGCTCGACGAACCCCTCGAGCAAGTGGTCGAGGCCCTGCGTCCGTACCAGCGCGGATTCATCCGGATTGCGCCGCAGGTGCGTCACTTGCGGGTCCAGGGTGTATTCCCCCTCGACGACCCGGCCCGGACCCTCGCCGCGCTGGCAGAAACCTTGCCTATCCAGGTGGACAGCTACAGCCCGTGGCTGACGTTGATCCGGGCACGAAACACGTGAATGGAACTGGAAGCTGTGACCCTGTGGCGCTCGCCGCAAGAGGGGTGCAAAACTCCAAGCGAAAATTTTTTTGAAAATACTTCTTATTCGTGTCCGGTTTTCGTTTCTCATCCCACCTATCTCCTGACACTTTCACATCATCAGGAGAACGCTGTGTTCAACCCGTGGCCCCACGCCCTTTCCGTCGCTGTTGCCCTGGCAACCCTGGCCAGCCCCATCCTGGCCCAGGCGCAACCCCTGACCTTCAACCTGCCGGCCGGCCCCTTGGCCGCCACGTTGAATGCGATTGCCAGCCAAAGCGGGCACATCGTCTCGCTTGAACCCGCTCTGGTACAAGGCAAGCAGGCGCCTGCGGTGGTCGGCCGGATGCTCCCCGAACAAGCGATGAATCAGGCACTGACCGGCAGCGGCCTGCAATTGCGCGTGACCGGGCAAGGCAACTTCAGCGTCGAGCCTGGCGCCGATGGCAGCGCGGCAGTGCAGTTGGGGGCGACCACCATCGTTGAGAACAGCGTCGAGGCCACGACTGAAGGCTCCGGCTCCTATGCCGCGCGGGCCGTGACCATCGGCAAGGGAACCCACACCCTCAAAGAAATTCCGCAGTCAGTCACCGTGATGACTCGCAAACAGATGGACGACCAGGGCCTGACCGACCTCAAGGACGCCGCCAACCAGACCACCGGCCTGGTCGGTGTGCAAGGCGTGGGTAAAGGCATGATCCTCACTTCCCGCGGCTTCCAGATAGATGACTGGCAGTACGACGGCGTGCCGATCCCCCGCAACACCTACGCCCTGGGCAACTGGGCGACCCAGGACCTGATCTTCTTCGATCGCCTGGAAGTGCTGCGCGGCGCATCGGGCTTGCTGCAAGGCACCGGCAGCCCTGGCGGTGCGATCAACCTGGTACGCAAACGCGGACAGAACGCACCGACCGTGACCCTCACCGGCAAGGCCGGCTCCTGGGACCGTTACGGTCTGCAACTGGATGCCGGTGGCCCGCTGAATGAGAGCGGGACGGTACGTGGACGCCTGGTTGCCGACGAGGACGACAGCCATTCGTTCACCGATTATGAATGGAGCAAAACCCACTCGCTATACGGCGCTCTCGACGTCGACTTGCGCGAGGATACCACCCTGGGACTGGCCGTCAGCCGCTCCGACAACGAGTCGCGCCCGATCATTCGCGGCCTGCCCCGCTATACCAATGGCGACGGGTTGAACGTGCCCCGTTCGACCTTCACCGGCGCCACCTGGAACCACTCACAAATTGACTTGACCACTGTGTATGCCGATATGGAACATCGCTTCAACGACGACTGGGCACTCAAGGTCGGTGCAGTGCGCATGACCGAAGACAACGACGCTATAAACCAGCGCCTGCAGTCCTCCGGAGCCGGTATCAATGCCGACGGTAGCGGGGTGCAATATGCCGACTTCGCGACTGACTTCGATGCCACCAAGATCGGCTTGGACATGAACCTCACAGGGCGCTTTGAAGCCTTGTCCATGCCCCAGGAAATCATGCTTGGCAGCAACTACTCAAAGTTGAAGTCCGACGACAAATTCGCCCGCACTTTCAACAACAGCAGCGACACGATTTTCGACATCGACCACCATCGGCCCGAGATCAGCTACGAGGGTTTGCTCAATACTGCCGGTGGCCGCGCAACTCTCAGCAAATACGACATCCGGCAAAAAGGTATCTACGGCAGTTGGCGGGTCAAGCCGATTGAGCCGCTGACCCTGGTGCTCGGCTCCAGGGTCAGCTGGTACGATTACAGCTACAAATCGGCGGACCAGCGAGCCTTCGCCAATGTCGCCACTACCAATGTGCCAAGCACCATGAGCGAGAACGGTGAAGTCACGCCTTACGCCGGTATCGTCTACGACCTGAACCGCGAATGGGCGGTGTACGCCAGTTACACCGATGTCTTCGAGCCACAGACCGCTCGCACCACCAGCGGCTCGGTGCTCAAGCCGGTGATTGGCAGCAACTACGAAATCGGTCTCAAGGGCGAACTGATGGATGGCAGGGTCAACACCTCCCTGGCGCTATTCCGCTACGACCAGGAAAACCGCGCGGTCAACGATGTGGCCTCGGGGTTCGCCTGTGACGGCTGGTATTGCTCCACTGCTTCGGGGAAAGTCCGCAGCCAGGGGCTCGATGCCGAGATCAGCGGTGAAGTGCTCAATGGCCTGCAACTGTTCGCCGGCTACACCTACAACACCACCAAGTACCTCGACGACCCGGACAATGAAGGCAAGACCTTCAGTACCTGGACGCCCAAGCACATGCTGCGGGTATGGAGCGACTACCAGTTCAGTGGCGACTTCAACCGCCTCAGCACCGGCTTGGGCTTCACCACGCAAAGTCATACCCTGGGCTACGAACACACTTACGAGGTGCCGGGCTACACCGTGTGGAATGCCCGTGTCGGCTATCAGCTGACTCCGGAGATCGGCCTGGCGATGAACGCCAACAACCTGTTCGACAAAAGCTACATCACGGCGGGGTATAACCAGCTCAATGGCAATAACAACTATGGCGATCCACGCAACCTGATGTTCAGCGTCAAATACACTCCCACCTTTTAAGCCGGCTCAGTCGTCCTCATGCAGCTTGATGCCACGGGCATGCAGCAGCGGCGGGACCACCAGCACCAGCAGCATCAACGCCAGGAACGCAGCCGATATCGGTTGCGTGACGAAGATAAGCCAGTCGCCCTCGCTGATCGACAAGGCGTTGCGCAGCTGTTTTTCCGCCATGGGCCCCAGCACCATGCCGACGATCACCGGGGCCACAGGGAAATCGAATCGCCGCATCAACACCCCGCCCCAACCGATCCCGAGCATCAACAGCAGATCGAACGAGGAATGGCGCATGCCGTACACGCCGATCGTGGCAAACACCAGGATGCCGGCATTGAGGTAGGGCCTGGGGATCTGCAACAGCTTGACCCACAGGACCACCAACGGCAGGTTCAACACCAGCAGAATCACGTTGCCGATGTACAGCGAAGCCACCAGCGTCCAGACGAGGTCCGCGGAGGTTTCAAAGAGCATCGGCCCCGGCTGCAGGTTGTAGTTCTGGAACGCTGCCAGCAGTATCGCCGCAGTGGCTGAAGTGGGGATGCCCAGGGTCAGCAGCGGCACCAGCGAGCCGGTGGCGCTGGCGTTGTTCGCCGCTTCGGGGCCGGCGACGCCCTCAATGGCGCCCTCGCCTTTGTTCGCCGAGAACTCCTTGGGGTATTTGCTCAGTTTGCGTTCCGTGGAATAGGACAGGAAAGTCGGGATCTGCGCACCGCCAGCCGGAATCGAGCCAAACGGAAAGCCGATCAGGGTTCCGCGCAGCCAGGCGGGCACCTAGCGTTTCCAGTCCGAGCGGGTCATCCACAGCGAAGTCAGGCGATGTCGGCCGGAGTTGTTTTTATAAGCCTGCGATTCCACACAGCGTAGTACAGGCGCGCTGTGACGGTGTGGCGATCCCCTGCAGGAGTGAGCCTGCTCGCGATGAGGGCGTATCAGGCGACATCGTTGGTGGATGTCATGCCGCTATCGCGAGCAAGCTTTGCTCCCACAGTGATCTCTGCCAGACCCGTGCGGAGGGGATCAGGCTATCGAAACCTCAGGTATTGGTCTTCAATCGAGTCCACAAGCGCGTACTCAACCGCGCAATCGCCGCTGGCAACTCCTCGACCGTGAACAGCTTCTCCAGCACCGTCTTTGGCGGATAGATCGCCAGGTCCTGCTTCACCGCCGGCACCACATATTGATCCGCCGCCAGATTGGGGTTGGCGTAGTGGATGCTGTTGCTGATATTGGCAATCACCTGCGGATCAAGCAGATAGTTCATGTAGGCGTAGCCGTTCTTCTCGTGCGGTGCGCTCTTGGGCATCACCACCATGTCAAACCACAGGGTCGAGCCCTCATCAGGAATCGAATAGGCGATGTTGATGCCATTGTTGGCTTCCTTCGCACTGGCCGCCGCCTGTACCACGTCGCCGTTGAAGCCGATCACTGCGCAGACATTGCCGTTGGCCAGGTCGCTGATGTACTTGGAGGCATGGAAGTACTGCACATACGGGCGGATTTTCAGCAACGCCTGCTCGGCCTTCTTGTAGTCCGCCGGCTCGTGGCTGTGGGGCGCAAGGCCCAGGTAGTTGAGGGTGATCGGCAGGATCTGCGTGGGGTTATCGATGATCGCCACGCCGCACTGGCTGAGCTTCTTGATGTTCTCTTCGTCAAAGAACAATTTCCAGGAACGGGTAATATCGGTGTTGCCAAAGATCGCCTTGATCTTCTCGACGTTGTAGCCAATGCCTGCGGTGCCCCACATATAGGGGTAGCCATACTGGTTGCCCGGGTCGTTGACCTCAAGCTTGTGCAGCAATACCGGGTCGAGGTTTTTCCAGTTCGGCAGCTGGCTCTTGTCGAGCTTCTGCACGGCGCCGGCCTTGATCAGGCGCGAGAGAAAATGGTTTGAAGGGCTGACCACGTCATACCCTGTGTTGCCGGTCATCAGCTTGGATTCCAGCACCTCGTTGCTGTCATGAATGTCGTAGGTGGCCTTGATCCCGGTTTCCTTGGTAAAAGTAGTCAGGGTGTCATCGGCGATGTAGCCGTTCCAGTTGGAGATATTGACCACTTCATCCGCGTAACTGGCTGCCGGGAACGAGGCGAGCATGACCACCAGGGTAAGGTTGTTGATGCGCATTTTCTGTCACCGTGTGTGCTGAGTTGTTGTTCTTGGTTGATCGACGGATGTTCTAGATTTCAGTTCTGGCCCTGACTGACTCCACACGCATGCGCAGCATGGCACCGATATCCAGCAACGGTTTGGGTGGCAGCCAGCCGGGTTGGGCTCGGCGCATCACCGATTGCAGGACTGGCGAATCGACGCCAGAGGACATTTCAGCCAGCAACCGCCCCCACAAAGTGCCGCGTGCCACGCCGGAACCATTGCAGCCGGCCACCGCATAAACCCCCTCCTCGACCTTGGCGAAGTAAGGCTGGCCGCTGCGCGATGCACTCAAATGTCCGGTCCAGGTGTACTGGATGTCCTGCGCGCCGAGGAATGGGAAACGCCGCTGCAAACCCAGCACATGATGTTCACGGCGCACTCGCAGCTCGCTGGCGGACAAATCCCGCGACCGGTATTCCGCCGTGTTGCGGATCATCACCCGGCGGTCCGGGGTCAAGCGCACGGTGGCGCCCAGCGGGCGGGTGGACAGCACGCCCCAGGGCTCGACCGCGCCGATTGCCTGGTACTCGGCGTCAGTCAGCTGCCGGGTGAGGCTCGCGCTGAGCTCCATCGCAAACGTTGCGCTGTCGTCGATGCCCGAACGCGAGATGAATGCATTCAGGCATACCAGCACCTGCTGCGCTTCAATTCGGCCGGCAACGCCATTGGCGCGCACGCGCCCCTGACTCAGGCGCTCCAGACCGGTGATGTCGGTGTTTTCGTAGAGGGTGACGCTGGCGGGCAATGCATCCAGCAAGCCCTTGACGTACTTCGCCGGCTGCAACAACGCGTTGCCATTGCCGCACCAGATAGCCGCCTGGTAATGCCGGGTGCCCAGCTTGTGATACAGCGCCTCGCCTTGTAGAAAATGCGCCGAAGCACCCACCGCGCGCAGGGTTTGCAGCTTGTCCTCGACCTGGGTCAATTTGCCGGGATCGCTCACCGCAAAAAAGTAACCATCGTCGCGAAAATCGCATTCGATGCCATGCCGGGCGATACGCTGGCGCACTTCGAGGCTTGCAACCCGGGAGATCTCGGTGTCCACCTGATAATTGGCAAAACCCTTGCTACCCAACAACTCATCGGTGCCCGGATGTTCGTGGGCCACGGCAAACCCTGAGTTGCGCGCCGAAGCGCCTTGCGCCGCACGCTGGCGATCAACGATCACGATGCGGGCCTGAGGGTGTATCTGCGCGAGGGTGTGGGCGGCGTTCAACCCGGTAATCCCAGCCCCGATAATCAGCCAGTCAGCCTTCTCGGTACCCTTCAGGGAACCGCGCACGGGCGAGCTGCCCGCCTGCGCAATCCAGCCACATTCATTGGTCATGCATCACCTCGATCCACTGTTGTCCCGCCGTGGGCACTGCCCTTTCCCATGCGCTGAACGCATGAGAAACCTCGGCCTTGACTGGAATTTAGAGTGTCATCGGTGATAAAACCAACGTTATAAAATCATCGAAGTATTCGGAAAACGCATGGATAAGCTTCGTCACGTGCCGTCGCTGCAAGCAATGCAGGCGCTGGTGGAAGTCGCCGACTCGGGCAGCTTTACGCAGGCCGCATCAAGGCTGTGCCTGACTCAAAGCGCTGTGAGTCGGCAAATTCAGCAGCTGGAGAGTCACTTCGGTGTGGCGTTGTTCGTGCGCACCAGTCGCAGCCTGAGTCTCACGCCCCAGGGCGAGCAGGTGCTAACCAGTGCCCGCAGCATCCTTGAGCAACTCAAAGCCCTGGAGGAACGGCTGGCCCCCAGGGAGCGTCCGTTTCGCATCCGCATGCACGTATCCCTGGCGGTGCGCTGGCTGCTGCCCAGGCTGAGCGAGTTCTACCGATCTCATCCCGAGGTTTTGCTGTCGATCGAGACTGTGGCAACTGAAGTGGTGGAGCCAGCCGTCGACAGCGACGCCTACATCCTCTACCTGGCGCAACCCTCGAATGATCCGCAGTCCATGACGCTGTTCGAGGAAGCGCTAGTGCCCGTCTGCGCGCCGGGGCTGGCTGACCCGCTGCGAGCAGTTGAAGACCTGGTGCATTGCACCCTGCTGCATCGCTCCTCGGACCGGCATGACTGGATAAAATGGTTGGCAGCCAAGGGCGGTGGACCGCTGGAGCGCTACCGGCACATTCCTTTCAACTTGGATGAACTGGCACTGGATGCGGCTGCACGCGGGCTGGGTGTGGCGATGACAGACCTGACCCTGGCGGGCGAGTCGGTAGATCGAGGCGTGTTGGTGATTCCCTTCGGCAAGGCGCTGAAGACAACGGGCGTGTATGCGCTGATCCTGCAACCCTCAGCGAGCACGCATCCGGCCTGTGGGCTGATCCTTGAGTGGTTTGCCCAGCAGGCCGAGGGGAAAATCGCGAACCCCGAAAGCTAGGTGCCGTTACCGATGCCCTCGGTCGCCTGGGCAAACGCCACACCGGCCTCGCGCACCAGCTGACGCCATTCATAGCTGTTGATCAGACCGGTACGTTCCATCTCGTCAGCGGCCTTGAGGAGCTCATCGTACTGCTCTTCACAATCCATGCGAATCAACGGCTCCTTGAGCAGTTGGTACCAGGCCGCCATTGCTTGCTGCTTTCGATCGTCGTTCATGGCCAGACTCCAACGGTTGTTTCTGGTTGGGCGTCTGGTGCAGATAGCGGTTCCCGGGTGCCGACATACGGCGATTAACCTCATTATTGTTAGTGGCAGATGCTGATCCGCGCGCCCTTTGCAGGGCCGCGTGGACAGTTTTCAGGGGGAATCAGGCGATCAGACGAACAGGCTCAGTGCACCGGTCAACAGCGCCAACGCTTGCTCAGTCTTCCCGGAACCCGCGCCGAGCTGATCAAGGCGATGCGGGCACGAGGCATCGCGATTGAAGACGGGATGGGCAACTGAGCTATTTCGGTTGCGCGACTGTGCGCAAATAGGGTTTTACCGTTTTAAAACCGTCCGGATACTTCTTCTTCGCGTCTTCATCGGAAACCGAAGTCGGGATGATCACGTCCTCGCCCGGGCGCCAGTTCACCGGGGTGGCCACGGTGTGTTTGGCATTGAGCTGGATGGCATCGAGCAGTCGCAGCACTTCATCGAAGTTGCGCCCGGCGCTCATTGGGTAGATCAGCATGGCCTTGATCTTCTTGTCCGGGCCGATGATGAACACCGAGCGCACGGTGGCGTTGTCCACGGCCGTGCGCGCGCCGCCACTGGCATTGGGGTGGATCATGTCGTAGAGCTTGGCCACCACCAGGTTCTCGTCGCCGATCATGGGGTAATTCACCGCGTGGCCCTGGGTTTCCTCGATGTCCTTGGCCCAGCTTTGATGGTTACCCACCGGGTCAACGCTGAGCCCGACGATCTTGGTGTTGCGCTTGTCGAACTCGGGCTTGAGCCCGGCCATGTAGCCAAGTTCAGTGGTGCACACCGGGGTGAAGTCCTTGGGGTGGGAAAACAGGATGGCCCACTGATCGCCAATCCATTCATGGAAATGCAGCGTGCCCTCGGTGCTCTCGACGGTGAAATCCGGTGCTTCGTCGCCAATACGAATGGTCATGTGCGTTCTCCTCGCGGTGAAGGGTTGGGAAACTGCTGGACGGGTCAGTATAGGAGACGGTTGAGGATAGAGGTCCGGGAATGGAGAACCCGTAGAGTCTGATGTGCTGCACAAATCCCGTGCACAACCCTGACCCTGTAGGAGCTGCCGAGTGAAACAAGGCTGCGATCTTTTGATTTTCCAGGATCAAAAGATCCCGGCCTGCGGCAGCTCCTACGGGGACCCCATGGGATTCCAGAGTGTTTACCGACGTGCCAGCTTGTATCGGACACAATCCTCATAAAAGCCTTGGCGAATGGCCTCCGGCTTGATTCGCGAGGGGCTGTCGTAGGTCTGTTCGGTGATGCCCATGGCCATCATGCGCATCCACGGTTTGGTGAATTTGTAGGTCTGCAGCTTCTGACGCGCGGCGTACAGCGACACTCCCGCCAGCTTCAACTCCTGGGCTTTAGCGGCCGTCCCCGCGCCCCAACTGCACATGTAACGATCATTCGTCTTCAGTTCCCGGGCTTCGGCCATCGTCGCCACGCTGGCCAGCCCGCACGACATTAACGCGATCATCACACTGCGCATGTAGATTCGATCCTAACAATTTGAAATTAAATTGATTCTGATCAAAACCCGCAGTGTTCGGGGCCAGTAAAATGCCTTACGCCTACATGAGAATAATTCTTGATAAATCCAAGACATTTTTTGCAACATCCATTTTGTTAGCTATAGCTAACACTCCAATGTTCTAAAGTGAGGCAACGGAATGTCAGTCGCAAAGAAGATGACGGTAGGGCAACTGACAATGTTGACAGCCGTCAACATGTTGGGGTCCGGCATCATATTGTTGCCAACCAAACTCGCCGAAGTCGGCGGAATTTCCATTCTTTCCTGGCTGATCACAGCCACCGGTTCCCTCGCGCTGGCTTACGCCTTCGCGCGCTGCGGGATGCTCAGCCGCAAGACGGGCGGCATGGGTGGCTACGCTGAATACACCTTCGGCAAGGCCGGCAACTACCTGACCAACTACACCTACGGCGTCTCGCTGTTGATTGCCAACGTGGCGATCAGCATTACGGCGGTCGGCTATATACAGACGCTGTTCGACGTCAAACTCGATTCGCTGCAAGTAGGCCTGGCGACCATTGCGTTGCTGTGGATCACCACGTTCGCCAACTTCGGCGGCGCGCGGATTACTGGCAAAATCGGTTCGATCACCGTCTGGGGCGTGATCGCACCTGTGGTCCTGGTTTCCACCGTCGGCTGGTTCTGGTTCGACAGCAGCGTCTACGCGGCGGGATGGAACCCGCACAACATGGGCTATCTGGAAGCAGCGGGGGCTTCGGTCGCAATCACGTTGTGGGCTTTCCTGGGCCTGGAATCGGCGTGCGCCAACACGGACGCCGTGGAAAACCCGGAGAAGAACGTACCGATCGCCGTACTCGGCGGCACCTTGGGCGCAGCGGTGATCTACATCGTCTCCACCAACGTGATCGCCGGCATCGTCGGCAATCCGGAGCTGGCCTCCTCCACCGCGCCGTTCGGGCTGGTGTTCGCCAAGATGTTCAATCCGATGGTCGGTAACATCGTCATGGCGGCGATGATCCTGGCCTGCATTGGCTCGTTACTGGGCTGGCAGTTCACCATTGCCCAAGTGTTCAAGAGCTCGGCGGATACCGGTTACTTCCTGCCGATCTTCGCCAAGGCCACCAAGGCCGGCACGCCGATTGTCGGCATGTTGATCCTGCTGGCGATCCAGACTGCAATCGGCTTCCTGACCATCAGTCCGGATCTGAGCAAGCAGTTCGACATTCTGGTCAACCTGGCAGTGGTCACCAACCTGATCCCGTACATCCTGTCGATGGCGGCTCTCATGACGATCCAGAAGGTCTCCAACGTACCGGCAGGCAAGGCACTGGCTACCAACATCATTGCCTGGGTCGCCACGGCCTACAGTTACCTGGCGCTGTACAGTTCAGGCGAGCAGGCGCTGATGCTCGGCGGTGTGGCGACGATCTTCGGCTACACCCTGTTCAGCTTCGTCAACAACCGCTTGATTGCGCTTGAAGCGCACAACAACAGCGTACCGACGCAGACGGTCAGCGCCCAGCACATCACGGGCGAACCGGTGCCGGTGAATCATTTGAATACTGTGCCTTTGGAGGTTAGATCATGACGGAATATAAACACTCGCTGGGCATGCTCGCGCTGGTGGTGGGCACTCCCCCGGACAAACGTACCGTCTTCGGTCGCGCCCTGGACCAACTGATCCACGACGTGGAAGAACGCTCCATCAGCGTGTTGATGTCGGAAAGCCTGAGCGACGCGACGTCGATCCTGCGTTCGGACTCGGCCATCCAGTGCGTGTTGCTCAGCTGGGAAATGGACGAAAGTGAAGGCCATGAGGAATGCATCAAGCTGCTGACCACCCTGCGCGAGCGCAACACTCGGGTGCCGGTATTCCTGATCAGCGACCGCAGTACCGCGTCGAACATTCCGCTGGTGGTGATGCAGCATGCCGACGACTTCATCTGGCTGCCGGAAGACACCAGTCGCTTCCTCAGCGGCCGCATCATGGCAGCCATCGAGCGCTATCGGCAGGCCGCTCTACCGCCAATGTTTGGCGCGCTGGTGAAGTTCTCCCGCTCCTACGAATACTCTTGGCACACCCCTGGCCATGCCGGTGGCACCGCCTTCCTGAAAAGCACTGCCGGACGCGCGTTCTACGAATTCTTCGGCGAAAACCTGTTGCGCTCCGACCTGTCGATTTCGGTCGGCGAATTGGGCTCCCTGCTCGATCACAGCGGCCCGATCGGCCAGGGCGAGCGCTACGCGGCCAAGGTGTTCGGCGCGCACCGCACCTATTACGTGACCAACGGCTCCTCGATGTCCAACCGCGTCATCCTCATGGCCAGCGTCACGCGCGATCAGATCGCCCTGTGCGACCGCAACTGCCACAAATCTGCTGAACACGCGATGACGTTGTCCGGGGCCATCCCGACCTACCTGGTGCCGACCCGCAATCGCTACGGCATCATCGGCCCGATCCTGCCGCAGACTTTGAGCGCCGAGGGCGTCAAGGCCGCCATTGCCAACAACCCGTTGGTCAAGGAAGGCATCGATCCGACGCCGGTCCACGCCATCATCACCAACTCTACCTACGATGGCCTGACCTACAACGTCACCCGAGTCGAGAAATTGCTGGGGGAAAGCGTCGATCGTCTGCATTTCGACGAGGCCTGGTACGGCTATGCGCGGTTCAACCCGCTGTACCGCGAACGCTTCGCCATGCATGGCGCCCCTGAGGATCACGACGAGTCCCGGCCAACCGTGTTCGCCACCCAATCGACCCACAAACTGCTGGCCGCACTGTCCCAGGCGTCGATGATTCACGTGCGTAACGGCCGTAATCCGATCCCCCATGCACGCTTCAACGAATCGTACATGATGCACGCCTCAACCTCGCCGAACTACGCGATCATGGCCTCATGCGACGTCAGCTCTGCGATGATGGAAGCGCCCAGCGGGCAAATCCTCACCACTGAATCCATCGAAGAAGCGATCAGCTTCCGCCAGGTCATCTCGCGCATGCACCATGAGATGGCCAGCAATGACCAGTGGTTCTTCACCTGCTGGCAGCCACCGACCGTGCAAGTCGGCGCGGCGGCGGTGCCGTTCCATGAGGTCGATCCGCAGTTGCTGAAAACCGAGCCGAACTGCTGGGTACTGCACCCTAATGAGGTGTGGCACGGCTTTGGCGACATCGAAGACGGCTACTGCATGCTTGACCCCATCAAGGTGTCGGTGCTGAGCCCGGGCATGGGCGACGACGGCAATTTGCTGGAATCCGGCATTCCCGCTTGCGTGCTGACGGCGTACCTCGGTCGCCAGGGCATCGTGGTGGAAAAAACCACTGACTTCACCATCCTGTTCCTGTTCTCCATCGGCATCACCAAAGGCAAATGGGGCACGCTGGTCAACGCCTTGCTCGACTTCAAGCGTGACTACGACGAGAACGTGGAGCTCGAACTGTGCCTGCCGGACTTGTTGGCCGCGAATCAGCAGCGCTATGCCGGCATGGGCCTGAAGAACCTGGCCGACGAGATTTTCGCCGCGATGAAGGAGAACAAGACCACTTCCACCATGGCCCGGGCCTTCGGCATGCTGCCGCAAGCCGAGTTCAGCCCGGTGGAAGCCTATGAGAAGCTGGTGAGGAACGAAGTCGAACTGGTGACCCTGGAAGAAGCTGCCGGGCGCGTTGTCGCTACCGGGATCGTGCCTTATCCGCCTGGTATTCCGCTGTTGATGCCGGGCGAGAACGCAGGACCTGCGGATGGGCCATTGCTGGCATATCTGAAGGCGCTGGAGAACTTCGACAAGTCCTTCCCGGGCTTTACACATGATACGCACGGCATTGAAACCGAGGACGGCGTATCGCGGTTGTTGGTGTTGAAGTGAAGTAAGCGTTTGTGGGGCGGCGGGTGTGCTCGGTGTGGTGGTGGGTTGAAGGTAGTTTCGGCAGCCGATTCGGCTGCTATGATTGACCACCATGACCAACATGCCTGCGTTCCGCCAACCCTGCCCTCCCGGCGCCTGCGATTGCGGGCGTGATCCGCTGTTGGAAACCCCGGGCGCGGACGTGCGCATCCTGCTGCTGACCCGTGCGGAGGAAAAACGTCTGCTCGAGCGTCTGGAGAACCTCCAGAGCCTTGGTGACCTGGAGCGCTTGCAACGCCGCATGCACGAACAACTGGGCATCCGCGTTGACATTGCGCCAGGCTTCAACGAAGTCCGGACCATGCGCGGCATCGCCATTTCGATCGCCGAACTGCCCGGCTTGTGCCGCAAGACCCGCGCATCGATCCCGGCGGCGATTCGGCGCGGGTTGGAAAAGCATCCTGAAGTGGCTTATGAATTGCTCAATGCCAATGACCTGCTCAGAGATGCGTGAAACGTAGATCAGGGGCAAATCCAGCAAACTCTGAAGCCCGCAATTAACCCGTTGTGAGGCCTACTTTTTCATTCCAACGCGACGGCGCATATCGGCGGTGATGGTCTGGCGGGTTTTTTTCAGGTTTGCCCAGGGCTCATGGCCGACCTCGGCAAGGCGTTCATGCACGTTGTGCACATTCCATTGATTACCGCCCTTCAGCTCTCCTACCTCCTCCCTGAAAATCGGCACTGACACCGGCAGCCCTTCACGGGTGCGCACCGCGTAGGCGCAGATCGTCGTGGCGCCAAGGCCGTTGCGCAGATAGTCGATGAATATCCGCCCGACGCGGTTTTTCGGCCCGGACACGGCGGAAAACCGTTCTGGCAGCAGTTTCGCCATGTGGCTGACAATCGCGTGACTGAATTCTTTCACCTCATCCCAGCCAAGCTTGCGGGTCAGCGGCACCACCACATGAATACCTTTGCCACCGCTGGTCTTTAGGAACGCCTTAAGCCCCAGTTCATCCAGCACCGAAAGGGTCAGCTGAGTCGCCTCGACCATGCTTTTCCAAGGCAGCGCCGGGTCAGGGTCGAGGTCGAGGATGAATCGGTCAGGCCTGTCCAGCTTATCGGACGTGGCATTCCAGGTATGCAGTTCCACCGTGCTCATCTGCACGGCACCGATCAGCGCTTCGGCGTTGTTGATCATCATCACCGGCTGCCCGGTAAGGTCCTTGTCCAGGGTAGTAATGCCCGGGATCGCCAGGCGCTCGGCGTTTTTCTGGAAGAACAGTTCGCCGGCGATGCCATCCGGGGCGCGCACCAGGGCGACCGGGCGATCCTTCAGTTCGGGCAGGATGAATTCGGCGACTCGGGCGTAATACTCGGCCAGTTGCATCTTGGTGGTGCCACTGCTGGCATCGATCACCCGGTCCGGGTGAGTAATGCGCACCTTGCCCGCAGCAAGTCCCGCCTGGGATGGCGCCGGGCTGGCTTGCTCTGCGGCGGCTTTTTTGCCGGCAGGCTTTTTGGTTGGAGGGTTCCTGGTAGCAGACTTCCTGGCAGCAGGCGCCGATGCAGCGCTTTTTTTCACCACGGCTGGGCGCTCCTCAGTGATATCTTTGGCCGGCTTGTCGTCACGCAAGCCATGGAACACCGCGTGGCGCACGGAGCCGTCCTTGGTCATTTCGGCAAAGGCAATTTCCGCCAGCAACACCGGCTTGAGCCAATGCACACCCTTGGCATCGAACCCCGAGGGCGGGTTGGCGACCGAGGGTTTCTTCGCCTTCAACGGCAGCAATTGCGCGTAAATGCTCTTCAGTGTCGTTTCGTTGAACCCGGTGCCCACCTTACCGGCGTAGCGCAATTTGCCGCTGTCGCGATCATGCAAGCCCAGCAACAACGCGCCGAAGGCACTGCGCGAACCCTTGGGATCGGTGTAACCCACCACCACGAATTCCTGCCGATGCTTACACTTGAGCTTGATCCAGTCGCCACTGCGCCGCGACACATAAGGGGAGCCCAGGCGCTTGCCGATCAGGCCTTCCATCTGCATCTGGCAGGCGCTGGTGAGCAAGGCATCCGGCGCTTCGCCGAATGAGTCAGAAAACCGCAGCAAGGGATCTTCGTGAGTTCTGAGGACCGTCGCCAGTGCCACCCGACGTTCTTCCACCGGCACTTCACGCAGGTCGACGCCGTTGAGGTATGGCATGTCGAACAGGTAGTAAAGGATGTTGCCACTGCTGCCCTCTTCGAAGGCATTTTGCAGGGCCTGAAAATCTGGAACTCCCTGCTCGTTGGCTACCACCATCTCACCGTCGAGCCAGGCCGACTCGAGGTCCAGGTCGGTCAGCGCCTTGGCTTGCGCCGGCAGTTTGTGTGTCCAGTCATGGCCGTTGCGGGTGAAGAGCTTGACCTGGCCATGGTCGATACGCGCCATGATTCGATAGCCGTCGAACTTGATCTCATAGCTCCATTCGCCATCCGGGGCTTTTTCGACCAAGGTCGCCAGTTCCGGCTTGATCAGCTCCGGGAGCTTGGCCTTGTGAGCGCCGGTAAGCTTGGCCGAGCGGCCTTCAGGGGCGACCTTGGATGCGGGCTTTTTGACGGGCTTGGGTTTGGCGGCGGCCTTGGCCTTTTTCGGCAGGATGGTGCGGTCGCTGAGCACGCTGTCGGGCGCGGCGACGACCACGTCGTAATCGCTCTCGGGCTTGGCCGCGCTGTCCTGATGCTTGATCAGGAACCACTGCTCCTGTTTACCCGGCATGTGCGTGCGCACCAGGTTCCACAACCCGCTGAGCTTCTCGCCCTGCAGTTCGAACTTGAGCTTGCCCTTGGCGTAGGCTTGGGCCGGATCTTCCTGGGGTATCCACACCCCGCGATCCCAGACGATCACATCACCGGCCCCGTAATGTCCCTCGGGAATACTGCCCTCAAAGGTCGCGTAATCGATCGGGTGATCCTCGACATGCACCGCCAGGCGCTTGACCTTGGGATCCAGGGACGGCCCCTTGGGAACCGCCCAGCTCTTCAGGGCTCCGTCGAGCTCCAGGCGGAAATCATAGTGCAGGCGCGAAGCGTCATGCTTCTGGATGCAGAACTGCAAGGCATGGTCTTTGGACTTTTTCTTGCCTGGTCGTTTCGCCGCCGGCTCGGAAGTCGCGGAAAAGTCGCGCATGCGGTTGTAATCGTCGAGGTTCCGGGTCATGGCTCACTCCCCTGATGCCGTTGCAACGCTGCCCCCGATGCCGGGGCCGATGCGCGTGACGATCAACGCTACCACTGCGATCCGCTCGACCCGCTGATAACCCGGAGTCAAGAGTTCCTCGCCAAACACATCGGGATCGATCTCGCGGTAAGTCCAAGCGAACAGTGGCGAGGCCAGGCGCGACGACAACGCTTCGAGGAATGGATCCCGCCCCTCGACCATGGCCACCCCCGTATACAGTACCAGCGAGCCTCCGGCTGCCAGGCGATTGAGCGCCTGTTCGACGATGCGCACCGACAACTGCTCGCCGAACTCGCCACCGCCATGGCGGTATGCGCGCTCACCGGGGTCGGCCATATACGGCGGATTGGCGACTATGAGATCAAACTGGCCGTCGACGTCCTGTAATACGTCGCTGGCCTCCACTGTGATATTGGCCACCTCGGCCAGGGCGGCATTGACCGTGGTCAGGCGCAATGCCGCCGGGTTGATATCGACCGCCAGCACTTGCGCTTCACGGCGCGCCCGGGCAATCACGATTGCCCCGACGCCAGCGCCGCAACCGATATCCACGGCACGGCGAATCGGCGCAAAGCTCTGCTGCAGGTGCGTGTGGATTAACTGCGCAAAGCGATAACTGTCCGGTCCAAAAAAAACCGAATCGGCCGCTTCAGTAGGAAAGCCCGAGTGCACGAATAGCAAATCGTCGAGGCTCGACCAGCGTACGCGACTTTTCAGCCGCCCCTGGCTGTCCACCAGGACGCCGGCCTGCTGCAGCTGGTGCTGTTCATCGACAGGCAGCAGCCCGGACTCGAACGTCCGCGACCAGCCGTAGACATCCCGCAGGTTTTTTGCCGGGCGCGTGGCGTCGCGGTCGAGTACTCGCTGGTGGGTGAGCGGAGTGGGCGTGACAAAACGATAGCCGTCCGCCTGCAGGCGTCTTCCCAGCTGCAATAGAGCCAGTTCGTCGGCGTCCAGTCGTTCTTCCTGATTCATGTGCAGCTCCCTAGCGCAGGCTGGATTTAAGTTCGATGTAGCGCCGCGTGGCGAGCAGTCCCGCCGGGTGTGAGTGACGATGGGCTGACAGCCACGGGATCAACACGGACATCTGTGCATGGGGATCCAGCCCCGCGAGGGACGCTTGCAGCGTCTGCACGTCAGGGTCACTGGCCGGCAGCTCAGGAACCCGGGCGGCACTGACTACACGCCGATGTGCCGGCCTTGCACGCTCGGGCGCCCAGTCTCCAGCGATCCAGTCATGCAGCAATTGTTTCTCATAAGGGCTGAACACACCGAACATCGCCGCACCATCACCCACTATCATCTGCCAGAACCGGCTGCCCCGCGGATCCTGGTGGCGCTTGATCCAGCCCTTGTTTTCCATGGCACTGAGGAAACCGGGTAATTGCTCGGGTGAAGACAACCACTGATTGACCGTCTTGCCCTCGAAACGGCAATAGTCCGAATGCATGTGCTGGCCGAACGGACGCTTGCGTTCGAGCATGCCCAACAGCTCTTGCTCGAGGTCGAACGACTCGATAATCGCGCGACTGCCCTGCCCCAGATCGTTAAGTCGATAGCCAGCAGCAACCCGACGCAGGAACTCTTCTCGGTCGCCTTCCAGCGGCATCAGCTGCAGCACTGACTGCACGGCTTTTTGCGCGTGGCCGGTGCTGGCGTTATCGATGGTGACATGGAGCGTGAAATAGTAGGGATCGATGCCCAGTTCGCTCAGTTCATAGGCGCTGATCAGCAGGTGCAGCGGCAGTTGTTCATAACCGAGGTTGTAGCCGATCACTTCGGGCATGAAGTCATCGCTGCACTCGCCCAGCGCCAGCTGGATCGCGCCTTGCAGGTATCGCTCGTCGGGCAGCGCGCAGGTGTCATCCAGGCCATGTTCGGCCAGGAGCTTGCGATAGATCACTACGTGGTTTTGCGCCGGATTGCCGTCGCCCAATTCTTCCAGGTAGGTGCAGATCAGCCCGTCGAACCGCGGGTCACGCCAGTGGCTCAGCAAGCCATACAACCATGCGCCGTCCACCAATTTGGTCGGCCCGACAGCCTGCAGGAAAAACAGCGCATGGGCCTTGTTGCTGAAGAACTGACGTGGGCCGCCATCCTTGCGTTGTTGCAGATAATCGGCGTACTGGCGCGCTACCTGCGCGCAGTGCTGTTCCACAAACCCTGGCAAGGCAGACAGGTCCCGGGGCATCTCCTCAGGCAGGTCTTGGGCCTGTTGAAGTTGCTCGACCAGGAACGTCCGCGCCAGGGATTTGCGCTGCGCGTCATCGACGTTGAGCAGCAGTTGGGCATAGGTATTTTTCAGGCTACCGGCGGTCGGGATCGACTCTGCGCGGGCAGGCCGGGCTTCAAGTCTTGTCAGGGCAGTCATGGGCGCATCTCTCGGTCTATGGCCAGTGGCAGGACGCTGAATCAACGCGTCTCTACTGCAGCAGATCGATGAGCCAGGGAGAAAATTCAATCGAGGTTAAAAATGGCCGGACAGACGGCCAGGGCCTGGAGTAAACAAGCCCCCCCTGTGGGAGCGAGCTTGCTCGCGATGGGGCCGGCCAGATAGACCGCTGCCGTCGTGATCGCCAGCAAACCCTGCTCATTCGGGTTTGCGTGATGGCTTATGCAGTGCCCTTGGCCTGCTGTTCCAGATGCACTTGCAGCTGTGGATCTATGCTCAATGCGGCTGCCAGTTCGTCCAGATACGCGCGCTCAACATCCTGCTGGTCGTCCACCAGCATCACGCTGGCCAGGTACATTTCGGCAGCAATACCAGGGTCCGTGGCCGACTGTGCCACGTCGGCGGCATCCAGAGGCCGGGATACTTCGTTGTCCAGCCATTGTTGCAGTTGCGGGTCGTCGGTGTGACGGCCGATTTCTGTACTGATCATCTCATGCTCGGCAGGGTCGATCCGGCCGTCGGCCTTGGCCGCTGCGATCAGCGCGCGCAAGATAGCGTGGCTGTGTTCCTCGACTTCCGGTCCGGCCAGCAGGTTCACGGTCTGTGGCGCTTGCTGCGGGACAGATGACGCCTGATTGCGCTGCCAGGCCTGATAAGCCTGGAAGGCCATCATGCCGAGCGAGGCCAGGGCCGCGTAATTCATTGCGCCACTGCGTCCGGATCGGTTCTGGTTCGCGCCGCCCAGGGCCGAACCACCGCCAAGCAGGCCACCGAGCAAACCGCCCAAGCCACCGCCGCCCATGCTGGAACCGGCGCGACCGCCACCCAACAGGCCGCCCAGCAACCCGCCAAGATCACCGCCGATGCCTCCCTTGGGGGAAGCGGCACCCGTTTGCTGCGAGGCTTGGCCACGGAGCAGTTGTTCGAGCAGGTCGCTGGTGTTCATGACGTCGTCCTTATTAATGGAAGTATTTCGGTCAGGAAACGATAGTCCTTGCGGGCCAATCTGCCACCACCGTCTGGCTGCCGACATCAGGGCAACAGCGGCGTGGATTTAGCCGAAGTATTTTCCCGCGACGCAGCTAAGATTGACTGACGGTGAACCTTATTCGCGGATTTTCGGTCGATACCTGCAACCCGAACCGGTTTGCCGCCGCCCTCGCTCGCGAGGGTGATGACTGGCTTGCTTCACTTTTTGGAGAACGCCCCCGTGATATCGACCCTACACATCGCCAGGCTCAAAGCATGGGGCGCCCATGGTTTTACCGCCACCGGCGTGGTCACCGCCTTCCTCGCGACCCTCGCCCTGCTGGATAACCAGCCGACCAGTTGCCTGCTGTGGCTCGGCGTCGCGCTGATCGTCGATGGACTGGATGGCGCATTGGCGCGCAAGGTCAACGTGCAGTCGGTGCTGCCCAGCTTCGACGGTTCGATCCTCGACCTGGTCATTGACTACCTGACCTACGTATTCATCCCCGCGCTGTTCATCTATCGCTACATTCCGTTGCCGGACTACACGCTGCTGCTAACGGTGTCGCTGATCCTGGTGTCTTCGCTGTTCTGTTTTTGCAACGTCAATATGAAGAGCAAGGACAACTACTTCCAGGGCTTCCCCGCTGCGTGGAACGTGGTGGCGCTGTGCCTGTACATCATTGCGCCTTCGCCATGGATCACCTTCCTCACGGTGATTGGCCTGGCGCTGCTGACCGTGACCCGCATGAAGTTCCTGCACCCGTTTCGCGTGCGTAAATTCATGCCGATCAATATTGCCGTGACGGCCATCTGGTTATTGTGCAGCTTGTCGCTGGTGGTCAACCATCCGGTGATCAACCCGCTGGTGATGGGGCTGTGGTTGCTGATGTCGGCTTACTTCCTGGGCATTTGCATCTGGCGTACGGCACTGGAGTGGTTTGATGGATCGCGGCACAAATAACCCGCCAAAAGATGACGCTAAAGTAGGAGCTGCCGCAGGCTGCGATCTCTTGATCCTGACCTTATATCTCAAGATCGAAGATCGCAGCCTGCGGCAACTCCTACCGGGGTTCAGCGCCGGGTGATGACCAACTCCAGGTACTCGCTCGGCACCACCAGTGATTTCTCGCCCGCCCTGTTCATCCGGTTGAGCAACTCGGTCAGGTCTGCTTCCAGCGCCGTGGCGCCATCGGGCGGCAGCGCGGCGAATGCCTTGTGCACCGGACCGTACCAGCGGCGAAACGTGTCGATGAAATGGGCCGCCGAGCGATAGCGGAAGTTGAAGGTCCGGCGGCTGACCTGGACCAGGAAACTGCGCTCGTCGAAGTGCGCATGCAGCCAGGCCTCGGTACCCCACTGCGAAGGCGGCTGCGCACCCGGTGGTGGTGGCATATGCTTGCCCAGGGTCTTGAACACCTGGCCAACGAAGCCTTCGGGCGTCCAGTTGGCCAGGCCGATACGGCCTCCGGGGCGGCACACCCGGGCCAGCTCTGCAGCTGCTTTCGATTGATCGGGGGTGAACATCACGCCGAAGGTCGACAGCACCGCATCAAAACTCGCATCTTCAAAGGGCAATGCTTCGGCATCGGCGACCTGAAAGGTGACTTGCAGGCGCTCTGCCCGCGAGCGGTCCTCGCCGCGTTCCAGCAATGCGGCCACATAGTCGGTGGAAGTGACGATGCAACCGCGCCGTGCGGCCGCGAGCGTGGCATTGCCGTTACCGGCGGCGACGTCCAGCACGCTCTCATCGCACAGCAGGTCGCAGGCCTCGGCCAACTGCTCGCCGACGATCTGCAAGGTGGTGCCGATCACGGCGTAGTCGCCACTGGCCCAGGCGGCCATCTGACGGTTTTTCAAGGCAGTTAGATCAATGGGTGTGCTCATGAATTGCGCTCCAACAGTGCTCCTGCACCTGCTATCTCCCGTTCAATGACGAACTTAGGCATGACAACCTCTCATTCTTGATATGGGAACAGGGTTTTTTGCCCTGCAGGCAAACTATCGCGCCGCAGCACGGCGGCGTCCTGTCCGATCGTCGGCCAGGCGTGTCCGATCGTCCGGAGTTTTCCCATTGCTGGCCCGCACCGCCGGCGCCTCAAGGCGGTGCGGGCCGAGCGCGAGCCGCAGCAACAGTTCATTGACGCGCAGTGCCAAGGACGTCGGATGCCAGAAGGACACCGCCTTCAGTCGCGCATTTCGGCGCGAATTCGGCTCACCGCCTGCGGCCTGGCGCCGCTGCCAGACCGGGACTGTGCAGCAGCGGCGGTGACTATCATCTGAACTATGGGCCGCCAGCGAGACCCACCCTGTAGGAGCTGCCGAAGGCTGCGATCTTTTGATCTTCGGCGGGATCACAAATGCCAAAGATCAAAAGATCGCAGCCTTCGGCAGCTCCTACAGGGTTCAGCTTGTCAGGCAATGGCCTCGATCAAGCTCCGGGCGCCTTGGCCTCCTCCAGCAGTTGCTGAATCATCTGCTCCTGCGCGTCGTAGGCGCCTTCGCCAAAGTGGGTGTAGCGCACCTGCCCCTTGGCATCGACCAGGTAATGCGCGGGCCAGTACTGGTTGTCGAAATTGCGCCAGATCGCGTAGTTGTTGTCGATGGCCACCGGGTAGGTGATGCCAAGCTTCTTCACCTGGTCCCTGACGTTATCGATGATGCGTTCAAAACCGTACTCAGGCGTGTGCACGCCGATCACCACCAGGCCATCTTTCTCATACTTCTTCGCCCAGTCCTTCACGTACGGCAAGGTGCGCTGGCAGTTGATGCAGTCGAAGGTCCAGAAATCCACCAGCACCACCTTGCCTTTCAGCGATTCGCCGCTGAGTTCCGGGGAGTTGAGCCATTGGACCGCACCGGCCAGCGATGGCATGGCGCCCTGGGCGTTGTCCATGGTATCGGCCTTGACCTTGCTGACGAAGTAATCCAGCACTTTTGGCACGGTCTCCAGTACCCCCTTCTCAACGCTGCTGATGCCCTCGGACGACGTGCCAGCCAGCAGGGTCTTGTCGGCACCGGTGGAGATCACCACTGCAGCGGCCAGCACTGCCACGCCAGCACCGCGACGCAACCAGCCGGTGACCGGTATCGATGCTTTGAGACGGTTTACCAGGCCACGACCAGCGAAGATCAGGGTACCCAGCGACAGCGCGCTGCCCAGCCCATAAGCCACCAGCAGCAGGCTGGTGCCGGCATTCGCGCCTTGCAACATGGCGCCAGTGAGGATCACCCCGAGAATTGGTCCGGCACAGGGTGCCCAGAGCAGGCCGGTGGCCACGCCGATCATGATCGAGCCTGCCGGGCCGGACATTTTGCGCATGTCGGGATCAAGGCGATTGCCCAGCAGCACGAAAGGCCGCGCCAGCCATTCACCAATGCGCGCGGAAATCAGCGACAGCGCAAACAGTGCCATCACCATCAATGCCACGTGGCGGCCGGTGTTACTGGCCTGTACCACCCACTCGCTGCTGACCACCGCCAGGCTGGAGATCAGGGCGAAGGTCAGGACCATGCCGCCGAGGGTCAGCAGGATCGAGGTACGGCTGCGGTCAACGCCGGCGAACAAAAACGGCACGACCGGGAGGATGCACGGGCTGAGGACGGTGAGGATACCGCCCAGAAAAGCGATGATTAACATGGGATCACCTGAATAATGAGCGGTTCATGCCCCCTGTAGGAGCAAGCTCGCTCCTACAGGGGATTGGTGTTTGGGTTCAGGCCGTCTGGGTTTCCAGCAACTGCCCCTGCGGCGTGCGGCTGGAACCGTCTTCGACCAGCAACGGGCTTGCATCCTTGTGCCCCACCGGGGTCAGTTGAAAACAGGTGCTACCAGCGCAGCTGCTCTGCTCCACCGCAGCGTTGGCATGGGCAGCCGCGCCGGCTACGGAAAAAGCCACTGCGGTCAGATAACGGGTCAGGTTTTTCATGATGCGGATCCTCGTAAAATCAGTAATGGGCAAACAGGCGACTCAGTTGTCGTCGTGGCAGTTGTCAGCGAATTTTCGGTAGTCCAGGACCTTGGTGTCGCCCTGGGAATCGAGGTAGGTCAGCTGGGCGTTGATGATTCCGCAGGTCGGCGTGGCGTCCTGTTTCATCGAGATGACTTTCTTGATGTCCAGATGCGTGCCGTAGGTGTAGGTTTCAGGCTTGACCGTGGCTTCGGCGCGGGCCGACAAGGTGCAGATATTCAGCGCGGCAAACAGGCAGGCGGCGTAGACGGCTTTGGTGTTCATGGCGGTTTCCTCAAGGCTTCAATGGGTCAATCGTGGTATTGAGCCGAGGCGGTTTGGGGTTGCCTCGATGGAGCTCATTAGAAGCTCGCCAGGTATCCCCTCTGTGTCGGAAACAGGCGCGGGTTAATCGCTACGTATCAGAACCGCCTCCCGATACACAGCGATACAAAAACCCGAAAAAACACGGTTTTTGAGTCTGCGTGTGTCCGCCTTAAGGCCAGATACACTGCAATACAAAGGGCAGGAGTCACGCGCGCGAAGGCTCGATAGACTGCGCGACATCCCCCGTTTACAGAGGCCCGGCCCCATGGAACACGTTGATCACATTCTCATCGTTGACGATGACCGCGAGATTCGCGAGCTGGTCGGCAATTACCTGAAAAAGAACGGGCTGCGTACCACGGTGGTCGCCGACGGCCGACAAATGCGCGCCTTTCTCGAATCCACGCCAGTGGACCTCATCGTCCTGGACATCATGATGCCGGGGGACGATGGCCTGCTGCTGTGCCGTGAGCTTCGCGCCGGCAAACACAAGGCCACCCCAGTATTGATGCTCACCGCCCGCAGTGACGAGACCGACCGTATCATTGGCCTGGAAATGGGCGCCGATGATTACCTGGTCAAACCCTTCGCCGCCCGGGAACTGCTCGCGCGCATCAGCGCCGTGCTGCGCCGCACACGAATGCTGCCGCCGAATCTGGTGGTTACCGAAAGCGGGCGCCTGCTGGCCTTCGGGCGCTGGCGGCTGGACACCTCGGCCAGGCACCTGCTGGACGAAGACGGCACCATGGTTGCGCTCAGTGGCGCCGAGTATCGTTTGCTGCGGGTATTCCTCGACCATCCGCAGCGCGTGCTCAACCGCGACCAGCTGCTGAACCTGACACAAGGCCGCGACGCCGACCTGTTCGACCGTTCCATCGATCTGCTGGTTAGCCGTTTGCGCCAGCGCCTGCTCGACGATGCCCGGGAGCCCGCGTACATCAAGACCGTGCGCAGCGAGGGCTACGTGTTCTCACTGGCGGTGGAAGTCATCGGGGCACCCTCATGAATTTCTCGCTGCGCTGGCCCCGCACCCTCGCCTCGCGTCTTTCAATGATTTTCCTGGTAGGGCTGATCCTGGCGCAGGCGCTGTCCTTCGGCGTGCAGTATTACGAGCGCTACGAAAGCGCGAAAAACACCATGCTCGGCAATCTGGAAACCGACGTGTCGACCTCAATCGCGATCCTCGACCGCCTGCCTGCCAATGAGCGGGCCAGCTGGCTGCAACAGCTGAATCGGCCGAACTACGGCTACCTGCTCGACGAAGGAACTGCCGGGATGCCCATGACCGATTCGCCGATGGCGATGAGCTCGATCAAGGAAGCCATCGGCAAGGACTACCCAATGACCTACACCGACATTCCAGGGGCGCGAAAGCATTTCCAGGTGCACCTGAAACTGGCCGATGGCAGTCCGGTGACCATCGACGTCCGTCCGGCAATGGCGCCCTTGTCGCCGTGGTTGCCGGCGGTGCTGCTGGGGCAACTGGCGCTGTTGATCCTGTGCACCTGGCTGGCCGTGAGGATCGCCATCCGCCCCCTCACCCGCCTCGCCCAAGCGGTAGAAACCCTCGACCCCAATGCGCGACCGGTGCACCTGGACGAGAAAGGTCCTACCGAAGTCGCCCATGCGGCCAAGGCGTTCAACGCGATGCAGGCGCGAATTGCGGCGTACCTCAAAGAACGCATGCAACTACTGGCAGCGATTTCCCATGACCTGCAAACCCCCATCACCCGGATGAAACTGCGCGCCGAATTCATGGACGACTCCAGCGAGAAGGACAAGCTATGGAGCGACCTCGGCGAGATCGAGCACCTGGTGCGCGAGGGCGTGGCCTATGCACGCAGCGTGCACGGCGCCACCGAGGAAGTCTGCCGTACCCACCTGGATTCGTTCCTCGACAGCCTGGTGTTCGATTATCAGGACATGGGCAAGGACGTGTCCCTGGAAGGCAAGACCGACGCGGTGATCGACACCCGCCCCCATGCGCTGCGCCGGGTAGTGGTCAACCTGACCGACAACGCCCTCAAGTTCGCCGGCGCCGCGCAGCTGGAGGTGGCCTCACAGGCCGATGGCAGCCTGTCGATCAAGGTGATGGATCGCGGCCCCGGTATCGCCGAGGAAGAACTGGCCCATGTGCTGGAGCCCTTCTACCGAGTGGAAAACTCGCGTAACCGCAGCACCGGCGGGACCGGCCTGGGCCTGGCGATCGCCCAACAGCTGGCGCTGGCGCTGGGCGGGTCCTTGACCCTGAGCAATCGAGAGGGCGGCGGCCTGTGCGCGCACCTCAAGCTGCCCGCGGCTAAATAGCGCCGTTACCACGCCCGCGAACGAACTCGTGGGCTTTGTGCGTGAGCTGATCCAGGTGCCGGTCGCGCTGTTTTTCGGCATCGACCATCGCCCGCTTGCCATGCTTTTGCAGCAGGTAAGTATGAATCTGCCGTACCTCCAGCGAGCTGTAGATGGGCCCTACGTCCAGTAATCCCATGAGCCCGTCGCTGCTGTGGTCACGGGTGTTCATGAGCACCTGGGTGCCGCGCACGCCCACGACCTGGAAACCCATCGATTCGAACCAGGGCACCTTGGCCACGGCGCACGTCAGTTCGGCGTGGGGATAACGCCCCACCATCTCGCGCACCATCCGCCGGGCGATCCCCTGCCGCCGATGACCCGCCTGCACCGCCATGTACGCCACGCCACAGGCATCGGGATCGTCCTGGATCGGCAGGTATAACAGGAAACCAACGACCTGCTCCGGGTCGTCCTCATCTGTGGCCACCAGCAACTCCACGGCAACCCCCTTGGTGCCATTCAACGCCTCCAGATACAGATGCACTTCATAGCCGATCGCATATTGGTAAACGTTGTACAGCAGGTTGCTCGGCGGGATCGCGACCATACTGATGTCAGTGAGGTTGTCGACCACCAGCTGCAGGATCTGACTGGTCAGATGCTCTGGGCATGGGGTTTTGAAATGGGTGATCTGGGGCATGTGCGGCTCTGGGTCTGGGTGGCGCTCGAAGGTGTAATGATAACGCGCAGAGTGCGCATCGGGTGACCGCCGAAGAATGAAGCGGCGAATTCATGAGCCTCACGCATAAGTCTCCCACAGAATCATCTTGCTTCTACAACTGCGGATATTCCTGCTCGCCAACCTTTTCCATCCACTCCACCACCTTGCCATCCTGCGACTCAGCAATGGCAATGTGCGACATGGACGTTTCCGCCGTTGCCCCATGCCAATGCTTCACATAGGGAGCAATCCACGCCGTGTCGCCGGGTTTGATCGATTGCGCCGGTTTGCCGGTTTGCCGGCCTCCTGTACCCAGCCACTACCCGCAATGACAATCAATTTCTGTCCCAGCGGATGGGTGTGCCAGGCCTTGCGCGCACCGGGTTCGAAGGACCCGCAGCGTATCGCCTGCCGAGGCCGGCCAGTGCTTGCTCGGTTGCGATATCGGACCTGACGCAGGCGCACCCGCGCAGCGATGGGCAACACGTGAGCCTGAGTGCCGTTATCAGCCAGATTCCAGGCAGGCTCTCAGTGTTCGGGCGCCACGACCCGAAACTTGATGTCGATGTCCTTGGAAACGACGGTGTCAGCCCACTCCCCTTCGCCGATCCGGAACAGATCGCGGTCCAGAACGAACTCGCCATTGAACAGGCCGATGCCACTTTCCGGTTTCAGTTCGACCTGGACCTGCACCTCTCGGGTCAGACCCCTGATTGTAAGATTGCCGATCACGGCATAGCGGTTATTGCCCAGGTCCGTGACCCGGGTCGATTCGAACACGCCCTGGGGATATTCCGGGGTGTTGAACCAGGCCGGTTTCTGCAGTTCGAGGTTGGCGTCGCTGCTGCCGGCGTCGATGCTCGCCATGTCGATGACCAGTCGGGTGCGGGCTGCCGTGGGGTTGGCGGTGTCGAACTCGAAGCGAGCTTCGAACCTGCCGAACGTTCCGTAGACCTCGGAGCCCATCTGGTTGAAGGTGAAGCTGATCTTGCTCGCAGCAGGGTTCACGCGGGTGTACTCGGCGGCTTGAGTGCAAGGCACCGCCCCCGTGATCAAAGTCACCGCCAGTGCAATGGAACACGGGAATCGGCAAGTCATGTGATTCTCCGGTCGGGGCCAGGTTTGCCGATTGCACGGCCGAATGCGGTAAATGTACTAAAGCAAAGAAACGCGCGTTGTTCCACTGTTGCACAAGCCTGGCTTGCCAGCGATGACGCCCTGACATTCACTAAAGCGACTACCGCCGAACGCACATCACCGCGTCATGTATTTCTAAACCAGCCGCTCGATCCGGCGGTGCAGCCAGACGAATCGGTAATACGCCGTCTGCAGCGCCAGCATGGCCAGGTACGCCACCGGAAACGCCATCCACACCCCTTGCAAACCAAACTGCGTATCCAGCGCATAGGCCACGGGCAATTGCACCAGCAGCACGCAGACGATCGAGATCGCCATCGGCACCAGCACCGTGCCGCTGGCGCGCATGATGCCGCCGATGATCGCCTGGAAGCCGAAGATCAACAGGCTCCAGAGCATGATGTGCAGCAGGTGTTCGGCCATCGCCTGGGTCGAGTCGTCCGTGAGGAACAGTCCCAGCAACCAGTGCGACAACAGGTAACCCAGCAACACCAGGCCACCGGTCAGGCCTACGTTGATCCACAGCCCTGTGCGCAGGATCGGCCCCATGCGTTCCAGGCGCCCGGCGCCGATCGCCTGGGCGCCGAGAATCGAGGCGGTGATGGCGATCGACAGCGCCGGAAACTGCACGTAATTGACGATCTGCGTCACCGCACCATATGCCGCCGTCGCCTGCGAGCCGTGCTGGTTCACCAGCGCCAGGATCACCAGTTCCGACAACGATAGCACCACCATCTGCAAGCCGGTCGGCAAGCCGATACGCAGCACTTTGCCGAGGATCACCCGGTCCAGGCGCATCGCCGCGAACATTTCCCGGTCGGGTGCCAGCGGGTGGCGCCTGGCGATCAAGCGCCACGCCAGCCATCCCATTGCCGCCAGGTTACCCGCCAGTCCGGCATACGCTGCGCTCTGAATCCCCAATGGCGGGAACCCCAGCCAGCCTCGAATCAAGGCCGGCGTCAGCGCCAGGCCAATGCAGGTGGATACCAGCAATGCCACCAGAGGCGACATCGTATCGCTGACACCGCGCAGCAATTGGGTAAACAGCACGTACACCAGCAACGACGGCATGATCCACATCATCACGTGGGCATAGGCAACGGCGTCGTCCAGCACGTCCGCGGGCGTGCCCAGCCCTTGCAGCGCCGAACGCGCAAATACACTGCCCAGCACTGCGGCTGTCAGGCCGATCATCGCCCCCAGCAGTAACGTCGTACCGGCAATGGCCTTGACCATGTGCGCCTCGCGCGCCCCCCAAGCCTGACCGATCAGCACCCCGGCCCCCGCACCGAGCCCGATTACCAGCGCAATGAAGAAAAACACGATAGGGAACATGCCGGAGACCGCCGCGAGCGCCTGGGTGCCCAGCATCTGGCCGATGTAGATGCTGTTGATGGTGCCCGACATGGACTGCAGGAAATTGGACAGCACCATGGGCGCGAGGAACAGCAGGTAGGTTTTCCAAAGGGGCTGGGTTGACATGAAAGGGAGGTCCGTCTCGACTGCGCAGGGTGAGTACTCAAGGATAGCCCCAGGGTCGGGGACAAGGGAACCAAAGGCTGCGCGTTTGCCCTGTGCGACCACACCTTGCGTTTCAACGACTGCCACTCAGTGGCGACCAGGTCCCTGTCGCCATTTGGATCAGGCAGCCTGGAAGCATACGTTTGCTCCATCGGTGGCGTCGATAGTCACCATCAACTCAATGAAGTTCTCATAAAAATCCTGGGGCGTAACATCGCATCCATACCAACCAATAACACCCCGGAGCACACCATCATGAAACGCCAAATCCTTCTCAGCTTCGCCTTTTCGGTTTTTGCAGTTAACGCTTTTGCAGCCACTTCCGCTCAGCCCGTCGTTGCTGAAGGCGGCTCGGATCGCCTGATTGAAAGCCGTGTGGCTGAGGGTGGCTCCGATCGTCTGCTGGAGCGCCGTGTAGCCGAAGGTGGCTCCGATCGTCTGCTGGAACGCCGTGTAGCCGAAGGTGGTTCTGATCGTCTGCTGGAACGCCGTGTAGCCGAAGGTGGTTCTGATCGTCTGCTGGAACGCCGTGTAGCCGAAGGTGGTTCTGATCGTCTGCTGGAACGCCGTGTAGCCGAAGGTGGTTCTGATCCTCTGCTGGAACGCCGTGTAGCCGAAGGTGGTTCTGATCGTCTGCTGGAACGCCGTGTAGCCGAGGGTGGCTCTGACCGCTTGATCGAGTCCCGCGCCGCATGAAGAATCGCTCTGGATCAACACTCACCGAAAGCCCGGCCTCAGCAGCCGGGCTTTTTTGTGGGCAAACCAGGCAATTTGACACTTATGACCACCGGCACACCTGTGTTACATACTCAGTGAGTAGTGAACTTTGTACCCATGAGGTTTTTGCCAATGCGCTTGTGCCCGTTCCTGCCAAAGCTGTTGCCTGCTGTGATACTCGGTTTGTTCATGTGTGGAGCGCAGGCGGCCGTGCCCGCCCCGGCGCCCGACAGTTTGCGACCATTGCTGGTGACGATGTATGAGCGGCTGAGCATCGCCGATCAGGTAGCGCTGAGTAAATGGGATACGCGCCAGCCGACGCAAGACAGTGCGCGGGAAGCGCAAGTCATTGCCAATGCCAGGAAACAGGCGCTGGAACGCAAACTCGACCCGGACGAGGTCGCCGAGTTGGTTGCGGCGCAGATTGAAGCCAGCAAGCTGGTGCAGTACGGTTTGCTTGCCCAGTGGCAGGCGGCTGGCAAGGCACCCGATACGCCAAGGCCAGACCTTTCCACGCAGGTTCGGCCGCGCCTGGATCAGCTGCAAGCCCGCCTGTTGACCGAGTACGCCAAGTTCGCCCGCTATCGTACCGACCCCAACTGCCCCTTGTGGCTGGCCACCGCCCGGTCCGGACTGATCAAGGACGCTCTGCATGGCCAGGGACTGATCCGGGCGACGGGCGATCTGTGTATCACTGCCCAGTGATAGGCGATTGGCAGCCATTGCTGGCGTCGATAGTCACCATCAACTCAATGAAGTTCTCATAAAAAATCTCCGGCGTAACATCAGCTCCATACCAACCAATAACACCCCGGAGCACACCATCATGAAACGCCAGGTCCTTCTCAGCATCGCCTTCTCGGTTTTTGCAGTTAACGCTTTCGCCGCCACTTCCGCCCAGCCCGTCGTCGCTGAAGGCGGGTCGGATCGCCTGATTGAAAGCCGTGTAGCCGAAGGCGGCTCCGATCGTCTGCTGGAACGCCGTGTAGCCGAAGGTGGCTCCGATCGCCTGCTGGAACGTCGTGTAGCCGAAGGAGGCTCCGATCGCCTGATCGAGAGTCGCAACGCATGAGTGAAGTGTTAACGGCAGCACCGGAAAAAAACCCGGCCTCAGCAGCCGGGTTTTTTCTGTCTGCTCATTGGCCGTCCTGGAACGTCTGCAGGTAGGCCAGCACATCCGCGACTTTCTCGGGATCGCTGAGCCCCCAGAAGATCATTCGGGTCCCGGGCACCACCTTTTTCGGCGCTTCCAGGTACGCGGTGAGCGTTTGCGTGGTCCAGGTGATACCGGCTGATTTCATCGCATCGGAATACTGGTAATCCGTGGTGCTGCCGGACATCCGACCGAAAATCTGATTGAGCTGCGGGCCGAAAGACGCCCGGGCGGACTCTCCGACCTGATGGCAGCCGCCGCAGATACGGCCAAACAGCTTCTGCCCTGCCTCGACATCACCCGCCCCTTTGGCCTGTGCGGTGAACAATGCACCACTAATCAACAAGGCAACCGTTATTCCAGCGGCGTTGTTCATTTTCACTCCTGATCAGACAAGCACTATGCAGGCTGCACAGGATACGGATTGCCCCACCTTTCTCAATCAAGTTTTCACCGCCACCTAGGTGAAACACATGGGCAACTGGGTGCTCTGCTGTTCATTGCGGTCGTACAGTTCTTCGCGATTGGAGTGCGGGTACTCCTTGAAATGGCTGATCGCCAAACCTGCAAGCTGTTCGACCTGTCCGGAATAGCCAATCTGACTTCAATGGCCTCATCGCGAGCAGGCTCACTCCTGCAAGAAGGATCTCCTGGCGGTGAACATGTGGCCCCTGCGGAAGGTCTATAGTTAACGACCTTGGGGAAACACCGAAAAACCAGGTGATGCCATGCAAAACATCAAGCTGATGCTGTCGCTCGCTGTATGCCTGCTCGGTGCCAACGGCGCCCAGGCCGATGACAGTCCGATGCAGACGCAGACCTACAACAGCGAGTTTAGCTACTACGGCACGGACCAGCCCTTCGCCCACCCCTCGCCTCCGTCCATCAGCACCGTGCCGCCGGGGTCATACATCTCGACCTCGCCGCAGGACTTCATCCCGATAGCCAGCCAGCACGAGTTTACCGACTCCCGCCTGCCGACCATCGCGGACGCCAGCGTACGGGTGTTCATCCGCTCCTATGACCCCCAGCGCGGGGTGTACGTCAACGAAGAAGTCCTCGACCCCACGTGCCTGCTGGCCTGCCTGAGTCGCCAGGGCCCGGCGTTGTAGCCCGGCTACCACTGGCGCTTGTCCGGACGCGAGAGGCCGAGCTTTTCGATCCGGTAGCGCAGCATGTCGCGGCTCAAGCCCAGCAGGCGCGCTGACTTGGTCACGTTCCAGTCGGTCTTGTCGAGCATCTTGCGGACCATGTCACGCTCGACCTCAGGCAGGTTCATCGATTCGGTGCCGTTGTAGACCGGCCGCGGCTCGTGGTGTTGCGCTTCCTGGAGGATCGGTGGATCGTCCACCAGGCTCAGGCATACATTCAACTGATGAGCCGCGATGGTGTCACTCTGGGCCAGCAGCACGGTCTGTTCGAGCATGTTGCGCAGCTCGCGCACGTTGCCCGGCCAGCTGTAGCTGAGCAGCAGCTCCTCGGCCTGATCGCTGAAATGCAGGTTCGGCTTGCCATAGCGCTTGCCGTGGGCCGCCAGGAAATGCCGGGCCAGGAGCAGGATGTCTTCGCCGCGGGCGTACAGGCGCGGCACCTTGATCGAGATGATCCGCAGACGGAAGAACAGGTCGCGGCGGAACTTGCCTTGCTGCACCATCTGTTCGAGGTTGCAGTTGGTGGCGCTGATCACCCGCAGGTCGACCTTGCGCTCCTTCACCGAACCGACCCGGCGGATGGTCCGGTCTTCCAGCAGTTTAAGCAGCTTGGCTTGCAGCAGCAGGTCCATCTCCCCCACTTCATCGAGGAACAAGGTGCCGCCATCGGCGGCTTCGACCAGCCCAACCCGGCGATCCTTGGCATCGGTGAAGGCGCCCTTCTCGTGGCCAAACAGCTCTGACTCCACCAGGTTCGATGGAATCGAGGCGCAGTTGAACTCAATGAACGGGCCCTTGCTGCGCGGCCCGTCGAAATGCAGCGCCCGGGCCACCAGTTCCTTGCCAGTGCCGGTCTCACCCTCCACCAGCACCGGCGGCAAATCGGTGTTGGCCATGCGCCGCTCGGCGTCGAGCAGTTGGGCGATGGTGCCCTTGAGGTATTGCATGGGTGCCGACTCGCCGATCAACGCCTGCACGCCGGACTTCTGTGCTTCACGGTCCTGATAAAACGACAGCGTGCGCTCCATTCGATCAGTCGCCAGGGCCTTGTCCAGCAGCAGCTTGAGCTCCGGCAGAGCCACCGGTTTAGTGACGTAGTGGAAGGCGCCTTCTTTCATCGCCACCACGGCGTCTTCGACGTTGCCGTAGCCGGTCATCATGATCACTTTCAGATCCGGCGCGCTGACGCGCAGCTTCTGGATCAGATCGTGACCGCTCATGCCCGGCAACGAGTTGTCGGTCAGTACCACATCAGGCGCGAACGTACGCAATTGCTCCAGTGCATCTTCCGCCGAGTGGCAGACCGTGACCTCGAAGTCTTTGCGCTCCAGGTAGGTCTGAATATTCTCGGCGAGAAGTTCGTCATCCTCGACCAGCAGTATGCTGTGCTCCATATTCCCCTCCCGTTGCCACTTTGAAGTTGAGACATACGCGGGTTCCTTCCAGCTCCCGACTGGTCAGTTCGACCGAGCCTTCGAAACGCTCCATTATTCTTTTGACCAGCGCCAGGCCCACGCCCAAACCGCCTTGCTTGGTAGTGAAAAACGGCTTGAAGACCATTTGCTGCTGCTGCGCGGTCATGCCTTTGCCGGTGTCGCTCAACGTCAGGCTCACCTGCCCCGGCTGCGACGAATCGAAGCCGATCGTCAGCACGCCGCCCTTGGGCATGGCCTCCAGGGCATTGGCAAACAGGCTATTGAGAATTTGCGTGAGGAGCACCCGCTGACTGACGACCGGTTCGATCAAGCGCGCAGTGAAGCGCACCTCGACGTTCGAACGCCGGATCAGCGGCTCAAAGGCGTTCAGCGTGTCCTCGACGGCGAGCAACAGGTCCACGGCTTCGGAGTCGTCATTGGCCGGGCGCAAGGACACCAGCAATTCGCGGACCCAGCGCGACATGCGATCGACCTGGCTGATGATGTCGCTTATGTTTTTCTGTGCACTCTGGCTGGCAATGTCCTGGGCCAGTTCGGCGCTGGAGCGGATGTTCGCCAGGGGATTGCGCAAGCTGTGCGCCACCGCGGACGACATCTCCCCCAGGGCTACGAAGGTCTCGTTGGCGATCAACAGTTTCTGCTGGGTTTGCAGCAGCCTGGCAGCGCGCCGCACGATCCAGAACAAGCCCAGGTAGATGGCCGCGCCGCCGAGTGCAGTGGCCAGCCAGATGGCCTTGAACCCACGCTGGATGCGCGCAACCAGGTCTACGGGCTCCTTGTAGATTTCCACCATGGCAATGACCTTGCTCCTGTCGGCGTTGAACATCGGGATGTAGTTCTCGACGAACAGATAAGCCGGCTCGCGCAGGAACCGCTGCTCGGGACGCTCATCATCGACCTCGTGATAGCTGGTGGACACCGCCTCCTTCATCATGAAGGATTCGTCCAGCTCTTCGTCACCGGTGATGCGCTCACCGATCAGGTCGGGGTTGGTCGACCACACCACCGTGCGATCCAGCGCAAAGACGTGGGCCAGCAGGATGTCCGGCAGGTGCTCCACGTGGTCGAGAAATTCGATGCGAGCCGCAGCGCGCTTCTCGGGGGGAACATCTGGATAAGCGTTGTCATCACGCGGGTCAAGCATCTCGCCCATGGTCCGGCGCGGATTGATCGAGGCATGGCGGATTTCAGCGTCACCGATGGCCTGGATGAATTGCGCAGTCAGCATGGAGTCACGCTCGATGCTCTCCTCGACCACAAAACGCGTGGAGATATAACCCAGGCCCAGGGCCACGGCGGCGATGATGACGAAGCTGCCCACGGAAAACCAACGCAGCAGATTGAACTGACCAGGCCAGCCCTCACGCATTGCGGCCAAAGTTGGCGCAGGTGCTTTTAATTGTTGTGGTCTATGCATGGGCCTATCCCGCTCTACAGGGGCGCGTTCCCAATCAGTGTAGGTGGCAATCATTGCCTCCGACGGCCCAATGATGGTAAATCGCCGCTATTGTGTTTGTGCCGCCAGCGCCTGCTGGCGTTCGGTCTCTTGCGTTAGAAAATCAATCACCGCCTGGGCCGAGTTTTCATCCAGCCGCAGGTTGGGCATCGGGATTTTTTCGAAGCGTTCGAACAGCGCTGTGGCGATCGGGTCTCCCTCCGCCAGCATCCGGTCCGGCTCACGAATCCAGCGACTCAGCCAGGCCGGGTCGCGCTGGCGGGTCACGCCGATCAGGTCCCGCCCGATGCTGCGCATGCCAATGCCCTGGCCATCCTGCGGGCCAAGGCTGTGACACGAAGCACAGCGGGTGCGAAACAGTTCTTCGCCGGTGCTCGGCGGGCGGATCTGCGGCGCGTCGGCATAACTTTGTTCAATGCTCGGCTGCTTCCAGTTCTGCAAGGTATTGGCCAGTTGATCGGCGAGGATCCACGGATTTTCAAAGGGCGAGGCCTTCATCCAGCGGCCGGTTTCCTGGTTGCCGACGATCAGGCTCAGGTTGTGGTCCTTGTTGCGGCCGTTGTCGACGCCTTCGATGAACAGCCCGAGCTTGTGCCGAAGCTCGGTGACATCGTCGAATTCACCGGTCAGAAATTGCCAGCCCGGCCCGACCCTGAAGCGTTGCGCGTAGGCCTTGAGTACGGCGGGTGTGTCGCTTAGCGGATCGATGCTGATCGAATAGAAGAAGATGTCCTTGCCGACCCGATCCCCCAACAGCGTCTGGACCTGGCGCAGGCGCGCGGTTTCCAGCGGGCAGGAATCGCTGCAAGAGGTGAAAATGAAGTTGATCACCACCACCTTGCCCTTGATCAGGTCGTCGAAGAAATGCACCTGCTGACCGTCCTGGTTGGTCAGCAGGGTGTTGGGGAAATAATCGCCGCCCCAGGGCGTCACCGAGCCATTCGTCGCGGACGCCGCCTCGTGTGCCAGCAGCAACCGGCTGGCCAGCACGCAGGTCACCAGCAGCAGCACCAGGTGCATGCCCAGGGCCCGGGAGCGCGGCGTGTACAGTGGCCGGTCGACCGGTAGGCGGTTCATTTTTTCACCGTCACTTGCGGGCCGAAACCGTCGCCGGTGCGGAAGGTTGGCAGTGCGGCGGAGTTGACATAACGCACTCCGTCCCAGCTTGGCAGTGGCGTCGGCATCAGCTGCAATTGCCCGGGTTTTTCCAGGTCCCAGCGCAGCAGCATGGAGTTGTCTTCGTGCTGGGTGTTGTGACAATGCTCCATGTAGGTGCCGCCGAACTCACGAAAGTTGATCGCAAATTCCACGCTGTCCAGGCCGTCGTTCTCCGAGCCGATACGGTACACGTCCTTGCGCGCCCATTTTTCCCATTCAGGAGGCGCCTTGCCACCGCGACTGAGAATGATCCCTTCCTCGAAGTGCACGTGCACCGGGTGGCTCCAGCCCTTGCCGCCGGCCTTGATATTCCACACTTCCAGAGTGCCGAAACCGCTGACTCCAGCGTCGGTAGGCCCGGTTTTAAGCTGGATCGAGGTATTCAGGCGCCGCGGGTCCATGTGGAAGCCGAAACCGCCATCGGTCTTGACCGTCCAGGGCGCGGCATCAGTGCCGTCCGAGCGGCCGTAGGTGAAGGTGCGGTGACGGGCCTGGGCCAGCAGTACCTTGTCGGCGGCGTTGTCACGATGGATCTTCAGCGGAATCATCACCAAACCTTCCGCCTTGCCCGGCTTGGCCGGCTCGTAGGCTGCCGGGTCCATGGCCAGGTCCTGGCCGGTGTAGGCCTTGACGTTAAACTGGAGGATTTTGCCGACGCCCGGGTCACCCTTGTCCCACTGCGGCCCCTTGCTCGATTGTTTGAGCACCGCCAGGTATTTTTCCGACAGCACATCGCCAAGGGGGATTGGCTCATTCGGCCCCTTGCCGTCGTCGTGGGCCAGCAGGTTGACCACGAACAGCTTGTCCCCCGGCTTGATGCCGTTTTTCGCGAAGTTGACGATGATATCGAAACGCTCGGCGATGCCCTGGGTCGGCAGGATCGCATTGTGGTTCTGTTTATCGCCGTCGGCATCCAGGTCCATGCTGCCGTCAAAGGGCACGCTGTGCTCCATGATGTTGCCGTCGTTGGCAATCATGTGGAACGGCACCCGGCTGTAGGACACCCCGGAGTTTTTCGGCCCCTGGAATTCGCCGCTGCTGCCCTTGATTTCGCGCACGATGGCCAGCTTGAAGTAACGCGACACCGAGCCGTTGAGGACGCGCAAGCGATAGCTGCGGGCGCGTACATCGAGGGTGGGTTTCCACTGCCAGTTGACCAGGATCTGGTCGCCAAGAAAGCCGTCGGTGTTGAACGGGTTGAACCACAACTGGCCGGACTGATCCCAGGCCTTGTCGGCGATCACCAGGTTGACGTCGTAGTCGCGATTGCCCCACGGCAAGGCGCTGCCGCTGGGCAAGCGCAGGTTGACGCCGTCGTTGACCGACTCGTTGCCGCGGTCCAGGGCGCTGTAGTAGTTCATCATCGCCGCGTTGCCCTTGTAGACGTTCTGCGCGGTGAAATCGAGCATGTGGTCGTGAAACCAGTGGGTACTCATGGTTTCGCGCCAGTCGCCACGGATCTTGATCGTGCCGTGGTCGCAGGTCTTGCGGCTGGGGGCCAGGTCGTTGGTCCAGAGGGTCTCGCCCGGCGAGCAGGGGAACGCCGCGCGCGGATCCTGGGCGTCGGTGTTGATGCTGTCATAGCCGGCCAACTGGATCGGCCAGCGATAGTCGTAGTACTGGCCGGGGAAGAAGAATGCATTGGCATAGCCATCGCTTTCCGCTGGCGCGTGGCCGTTGTGTTCGTGGGTGCTGATGGTGTGCAGGCCGAAGCCCATATTGGCCGCCGGGTCGATGGGCAGGCCGTTGTAGTGCCTCATCAGGACGGGCTGGCCGTAGCGAACCATCAACAACTTGGGCGGCAGGGTGCCGTCGAAGGTCCAGACCGAATTGTGGTTCTGCACCGGCATGTTCGGGTGAAAGCGCGGGTCGACGCCCTTGGCGGTGCCGTCGGTGGCCGGTACGCCGGCCACGTTGTGGTAGAGCCCACCGGGGCCGAACTCGCCCAGCGCATAACCATGCATCTGCCGGCTGTCACGCAGCCCGCCATTGACCCGGGCACCGGTCTGCACGGTCTTGTAGGCCAGTTGCGGGTAGAACTCGTTCCAGCGCTGGTGGGACCAGCCCTTTCCAGGCGGGCGCCCCTCCGCCGACGAGCCGATATGCCGGTTGAGGAAATATTCGATCTGCGCCTGCCAGGGGTTGCGGTCCACGACGTTGGCGAACTGACTGGGGAACGGTGTCAGCCCCGGTTGACGCAGGAAAGCATCGAGCGCGGCGCTCGGAGGTGCACTGCGCGCTGCACTGGCGGGGTCCTGTTGCGGCGCCGGGCCGATAGCCACGGGCGGAAACGGCAGGGGCGCCGCCGGTGTGGTCGGGTCGAGCTTTTCCGGGCCGAATTCTTCGAACAACACCAGTTGCTGGGTAAATGGCTGGGCGCCAAACAGTGGGCTGGGCTTGCCATTCGTGGGGTAGTTGAAACTGGTCTGCACCGTCGGCGGCAGAATGTTTTCCTGACGCGGCGTGTCGCGGCTGCCTTTAACGCCATCGGGCAAATCGAAGGAATCTTCGTTGGCCTCCGGCATGGTGAGGATCGCACTCAAGGCGCCGGCCCTGTCCTCGGGTTCGTCGTAATAAGCCGAAGGGTCCGAGGGTTCGGGCTGTCGCTCGTCGTCGATCGGGCTGGCACGCAAGGAAGATGCACCCAGGGTCATCAGGAGGATGCCCACGGGCGTAAACCACTTGCAGGTTCGTTTGAAGGGGTATGTCGATTGCCTGTTCATCACCAGCCGCCTCACAGTCAGAAGGGGTACTGGTGGAAGTGCAAGGAGCTCGCCAGATTTGTAACAGATTAATACAAAAGAACTAACGCCATTCAATACAATGGCTTAACAACATCAATGTGCCATGACTGACCGAAGTGACTGGGGAATGGCACCCGCTAGCGGGGAAAGTTCATCCCCAGGTTCAGGGAATCAGCTTGAACCACAGGCGCAGGCTAGTGCCCTCGCCTTCGCGACTTTCCAGCTGCACCGAGCCGCCAAAACGCTCCATTATCCGCTTGACCAAAACCAGCCCGACGCCAAGCCCGCCCTGCTTGGTGGTGAAAAACGGGCGGAAGGCCATGGTGCGTTGTTCGGCGTTCATGCCCTTGCCAGTGTCGCTGATCACCACGCTGACGCTGCGGGCATCACCGGGCTCCAGCCGCACGGTCAGGGTGCCCCCCTTGCCCATGGCTTCCAGGGCATTGGAGACGAGGCTGTTAAGTATCTGGTTGAGTTGCACCTTCTGACTGCGCACCATCGGCGTCTGTGTGGGCTCGAACACGACATTGATCTCGCCCTTGGCGATCTGCTGCTCGAACGCCGTCAGGCTGTCGTGCAACGCCGCTACCAGGTTCACCGGTTCCGCTTCTTCGCTCAGCGGGCGCAAGGATTGCAGCAACTCGCGCACCCACTTCGACATGCGGTCGACCTGGCCGATGATGTCGTTGATGTTCTTGTGCGCCGCGCCAGTGTCGAACTCCAGGGCCAGCTCGGCGCTGGAACGTATGGTCGCCAGCGGGTTGCGCAAACTGTGGGCAACCGCCGAGGACATCTCGCCAAGGGCCACAAAGGTTTCATTGGTGATCAATTGCTTCTGCTGGGTCGCCAGCAGATTCGCCGCGCGCCGCACGATCCAGTAAAGCCCCAGGTAAATCAGCCCACCGCCCAGGGCCGTGGCCAGCCAGATCAGCAACAGGCCACGCTGCATGCGATCAATCAGATCCTTGGGCTCCTTGTAGATCTCGACCATCGCCGTGACCTTGTCGCCGTCGGCATCGAACAATGGAATGTAGTTCTCGATAAAAATGTATTCCGGGGGAGTGACGAACTTCTGCTCCGTGCGGCTCTTGTCCACTTCGTGATAACTGGCGGACACGGGAATTCTGGAATTGAAGGCCTGGTCCAGGTCATCGTCGGTGTGGATGGTGGTGCCCATCAGGGACGGGTTGGTCGACCAGATCACCGTGCGGTCGGGGGCATAGATGTTGGCCAGAATCACGTCCGGCAAGTGCTCGATATGGTCGAGGAATTCGCCGCGGGCTTTGGCCCGGGCCAGAGGGTCGACGTCGGAAAAGTTGCGATCCTGACGCGGGTCAAGCAGCTCGCCCATGGTCCGCACATGCGGGATGGACACGTGGCGCACTTCGGCAGAAGCGATTGCCTGGATGAACTGCGAAGTCAGCAAGGCGTCACGCTGGACGCTTTCGGTAATCACGAAGCGTGTCGACACTGCCCCCAGGGCGATCGCCACCGTGCCGATCACCGCCATGCTGATCAGCGAAAACCAGCGCAGCAGGTTGAACGGCTGTTTGCGCGAGCCCAGGCGAACATCGCCCTGGTGGGACGCGAGTGTTTGAGTCGACCTGGCCATGGATAGCGTTCCGCACGAAATCCCCTATAGGGTTATAGCCCACCCGCCAATCTTTGCCCGATCCTGGGGGTGGCTGCCCCCCATTCC
>NZ_JADEVO010000070.1 GCF_017114825.1 Pseudomonas gregormendelii
GTAGCGGGTACGTTCTCAAAGGCAAAAAAAATCCCCGAACCAGTCGGGGATTTTTTATGTTCGATCAATCAACCCAAGGGCCGATCAATCTTCGCGATAGCGACGCAGCTTCAACTGCTTGCCAGCAACGCGAGTGTCCTTCAGCTTGGTCAGGAGCTTTTCCAGACCATCTTCCGGCAGCTCGACGAGGCTGAAGCTGTCACGCACCTGGATGCGACCGATGGCTTCGCGGGCCAGGCCGCCTTCGTTCAGGATGGCGCCCAGCAGGTTCTTGGCAGCGATACCATCACGCGCACCCAGCGCGGTACGGCAACGAGCACGACCTTCAGCCAATGGAACCGGAGCGCGACGCTCACGATCACCACGGTCCGGACGATCACCGGTACGCTCTGGACGATCGCCACGCGGTGCATTGTTCGGCACCAGTGGACGTTCTTTCTCGATCGCGGCCAGGGTCAACGCCTGGGCGTTGGTTGCCTTGCGCAACAGGGCAGCGGCCAGGGCACGCGGAGTGCAACCGATGTCGGCGGTCAGGCGATCCAGCAGATCACCGTGGGTCGATTCGGCGTCAGCCACCAGTGGCGACAGGCTGTTGGTCAGTTTCTTGATGCGAGCATCGAGAACAGCTTGTGCGTCCGGCAGGCGAACTTCGGCAACCTTTTGACCGGTTACACGCTCGATCACTTGCAGCATGCGGCGCTCACGTGGAGTCACCAGCAACAGCGCACGACCTTCGCGACCGGCACGGCCAGTACGGCCGATACGGTGAACGTAGGACTCTGGATCGTACGGCATGTCAACGTTGAACACGTGAGTGATGCGCGGAACGTCCAGGCCACGAGCGGCAACGTCGGTCGCCACAACGATGTCCAGACGGCCATCCTTGAGGGAGTCGATCACGCGCTCACGCTGGTTCTGGGCAATGTCACCGTTCAGCGCAGCGGCTTTGTAGCCTTTGGCTTCCAGGGCGCTGGCCAGGTCCAGGGTCGCTTGCTTGGTGCGTACGAACATGATCAGGGCGTCGAAATCTTCAACTTCCAGCAGGCTCAATACAGCCGAGGTCTTCTGGTCAGCGTGAACCAACAGGTGAGCCTGTTCGATCGCGGTAACGGTCTGAGTCTTGGTCTGGATCTTCACGTGTTGCGGATCGCGCAGATGGCGTTCGGCAATGGCACGGATCGACTGCGGCAAGGTTGCCGAGAACAATACGGTCTGGCGGGTTGCAGGCAGGGACTTGAAGATGACTTCGAGGTCGTCCATGAAACCCAGTTTGAGCATTTCGTCAGCTTCGTCGAGAACCAGGTGGTTCACGGTCGACAGGACTTTTTCGTCGCGACGCAGGTGGTCGCACAGACGGCCCGGGGTGGCGACAACGATTTGTGCGCCGTTACGGATTGCTTTCAGTTGTGGGCCCATAGGCGCGCCGCCGTAAACGGCCACAACGGTAACGCCCGGCATTTGCTTGGCGTAGGTTTCGAAAGCGGTTGCTACTTGCAGCGCCAACTCACGGGTTGGCGCCAGGATCAGGGCTTGCGGCTCGCGCTTGGCAGGATCGATGCAATGCAGAATAGGCAGGGCGAACGCAGCGGTTTTACCCGTACCGGTTTGCGCCTGGCCAATCATGTCCTGGCCGGCCATGATGATTGGGATCGATTGCTGCTGAATAGCCGAAGGTTCTTCGTAGCCAGTCGCAATGACGGCTGCAAGGATATTCGGATTAAGATTAAAAGCGGCGAAGCCGCCGGTTTCCTGGGTCATGGGTCTGCCTCTAAGTGCATCCGCAAAGACCCATGCTCCAAAGCTGCGCATGCCGTGTAAGACTCAAGAGTCGCCCTGGCTGCTTTGTCGGCGGGGATTTGCGAAAACGAATGAATGAAAAAGATTCGTCAAGGGAGAGTCCGCTGTGCGGACGTGCAGCCGAAGCTGACTTCGGGGAATTGCGCTACCTAAACGCGGCCTGGTTAAAGGCCGGCGCGCACTATACCGGAATTCGGGCAAAAAGGGAGCATTATTTGTCGGAAAACTGACGTATACGCCGTTGTGTCACAGGCTTTGCGCAGAATCCAACCAGGGTCTACTTTTCAAAGGCCCGGCCCTGCTGGAGATGGCGCTAAAACGGTTCACCCTGCTGAGCCGCCGCCTTTGCCCTGCGCCCGGCAACCGCCCCCATCCCGCCCGAGGAATTGCCCCATGAATCAGCCCTGCTCCAGTCGAGTCAGCCGCGAACGGCGTGGTCATGTGCTGTTGATCGGTTTGGACCGGGTGGCCAAGCGCAATGCGTTCGACCTCGACCTGCTGAATGAACTGAGCCTGGCCTATGGCGAGTTCGAAGCCGACCGCGAAGCGCGGGTGGCAGTAGTGTTTGGCCACGGCGAGCATTTTACCGCCGGGCTCGACCTGGTCAGCGCCAGTGCCAGCCTGGCCGAAGGCTGGCAGGTGCCCCCCGGTGGCTGCGATCCATGGGGAATCCAGGCCGGCCCTCGGGTGAGCAAGCCGGTGATCGTCGCCGCCCAGGGATACTGCCTGACCATTGGCATCGAATTGATGCTGGCCGCTGATATCAACCTGTGCGCCAGCAATACCCGCTTCGCCCAGAAAGAAGTACAACGGGGGATTTTCCCGTTCGGCGGCGCCACCTTGCGCCTGCATCAGGTTGCCGGCTGGGGCAATGCAATGCGCTGGTTACTTACCGGGGATGAGTTCGATGCCCATGAGGCGCTGCACCTGGGCCTGGTCCAGGAAGTCATGGCCAGTGAGGATTTGCTGCCACGGGCACTGGAGTTGGCTGAACGGATCGCCCGTCAGGCGCCGCTTGGGGTGCAGGCGACCCTGATGTCGGCCCGGCAGGCGCGCTATGAAGGAGAAACGGCGGCAGCGCTGGGGCTGGCGCCGCTGGCGAAGAAGCTGCTGGGCAGTGAGGATGCCAGGGAGGGAATGCGGTCGATGATCGAGAAGCGACCTGGCGTGTTTAAGGGGCTTTGAGGGATGTATTGACTGTGGGGCCCTCATCGCGGGCAAGCCCGCTCCCACAATGATTGCGTCGTATACGAAACCTGTGGGAGCGGGCTTGCCCGCGATGAGGGCCTCACAGACGCCGACTCATGTTGCCGGGCGAATAGCCTTGATCAGCGACTGCAACGAATACCCCAATCGCGGCGCCAGCCCTTCGGCCCGGGCCACCAGGGCGTCCATGTCGAGCTCCTGATCCAGCTCTGACGGCACCAGTAAAATCACATTGCCCTCTTTCACCGGCAACTCCCAGTAATGGCGGTGATACAGCCCGCGCAACAGCGCAGCGCCCAGCGGCTTGCCATCGTCGGTCGCCCACTGATTGATCACCAGCCATCCGCCCGGATTCAGGCGCTTTTGACAGTTCTCCAGGAAACTCCAGGCCAGGTGGCCGACCCCAGGCCCGACATCGGTATACAGGTCGACGAAAATCAGGTCTGCAGGCTCCGCAGTATCCAGCAACTCCAGCGCGTCGCCGACCCTGATATACAGGCGCGGATCATCATCCAGCCCCAGGTATTCAATGGCCAGGCGCGGCACGTCGGGCCGCAGCTCGATGGCTTCGACGTCTTCCAGCGGCAGGAATTTCAGGCAGGCCTGGGTCAGCGTACCGGCGCCCAGCCCCAGGAACAATGCACTTTCCGGCTGCTCGTGGCACAACGCACCGATCAGCATCGCGCGGGTGTAATCGTATTCGAGCCAGCTCGGGTCGGCGGTGAACACGCAACTCTGTTCGATGGCGTCACCGAACTCGAGAAATCGGTAGTCCGCCACTTCCAGCACGCGTATCACGCCGAACTCATCCTGTACTTCGGCGAGCAGATGCTCGACACGCTCCTCGGTCATTTCGTCTCCTGGTCGTCTCGGGCCTGCAGCTTGGGGAAACAGCTGCAGTCAACCGCTGATGCGGCTGCAAAGGCGCGATTGTCAGCGATGCAACGGGAACAGGTCACGCACTAATTGCTGATAACATGAGGGTCCGAGCGTAAAACTACCGAGACCGTGATGAGCCAACCCTGGAGCCCTGACAGCTGGCGCGCCCTGCCGATCCAGCAACAACCCGCCTACCCAGACGCAGCACATTTGCTGCAGGTCGAGCAAACCCTGGCCAGCTATCCGCCGCTGGTGTTTGCCGGTGAAGCCCGGGAGTTGCGTCGCCAGTTCGCCGAAGTGACACAGGGTCGGGCGTTTCTGTTGCAGGGCGGCGATTGCGCTGAAAGTTTTGCCGAATTCTCCGCAGCAAAAATTCGCGACACCTTCAAGGTGCTGCTGCAAATGGCCATCGTCATGACCTTTGCTGCCGGCTGCCCGGTGGTCAAGGTCGGTCGCATGGCCGGGCAGTTCGCCAAACCCCGTTCGGCCAATGACGAAACCATCGACGGCGTCACCTTGCCGGCCTACCGTGGCGATATCGTCAACGGCATCGGCTTCGATGAAAAAAGCCGCGTGCCGGATCCGGAACGCCTGCTGCAGTCCTACCACCAGTCCACCGCCACCCTCAACCTGCTGCGCGCGTTTGCCCAGGGTGGTTTTGCCGACCTGCATCAGGTGCACAAGTGGAACCTGGACTTCATCGCCAACTCGGCACTGGCTGAGAAATACAGCCACCTGGCCGATCGCATCGATGAAACCCTGGCCTTCATGCGCGCCTGCGGCATGGACAGCTCGCCACAGCTGCGCGAGACCAGTTTCTTCACTGCGCACGAGGCCTTGCTGCTCAATTACGAAGAAGCTTTTGTTCGCCGTGACAGCCTGACCAACGATTACTATGACTGTTCAGCGCACATGCTGTGGATTGGCGACCGCACTCGCCAGCTGGACGGCGCTCACGTCGAGTTTCTGCGTGGCGTGAACAATCCGATCGGGGTCAAGGTCGGCCCGAGCATGAACCCCGACGACCTGATCCGCCTGATTGATGTGCTCAACCCGGACAACGACCCTGGCCGCCTGAACCTGATCGCCCGAATGGGCGCCAACAAGGTCGGTGACCACCTGCCCGCCCTGATCCGCGCTGTGCAGCGCGAGGGCAAGCAGGTGCTGTGGAGTTCCGACCCGATGCACGGCAACACCATCAAGGCCAGCAGCGGCTACAAGACCCGCGACTTTGCGCAGATCCTGGGCGAAGTGAAGCAATTCTTCCAGGTTCACCAGGCCGAAGGCAGTTATGCCGGCGGGATTCATATCGAGATGACCGGGCAGAACGTGACCGAATGCATCGGCGGCGCGCGGCCGATTACCGAGGACGGGTTGTCAGACCGCTACCACACCCATTGTGACCCGCGGATGAATGCAGATCAGTCGCTGGAATTGGCGTTCTTGATTGCCGAGACGTTGAAGCAAGTCCGGCGGTAAACCACTTTGAAACAATTGCTAACGGGCTAGCTCCCACATTTTGACGGCGTTGTTCTGCCAAACGCGGTCAACTGTGGGAGCGAGCCTGCTCGCGATGAGGCCAGCTCAGGCACCCTCAATCCCAGCCAATGCCACTCTTAATCTGGCCGCACTCACCCGCTGGCAATTCAACTGCACCTGCGCCAGCCCCAGCCAATCGGCCATCCGCCGCAAATTCACCGCCAACGCCAGCATCCCCTGATCATCCAGCCCCGGCTCTTCCTCGTGCACGGCATGCACCGCCAAGCGGCCGTGTGCGCGCTCCGCGCGCAAATCTACCCGCGCCGATATTCGTTCGTTGTGCAAAAACGGCAGCACGTAATAGCCATAGACCCGTTTATCCCGGGGCGTATAAATCTCCAGCCGATAGCGAAAATCAAACAACCGCTCGGTACGGCCGCGCTCCCAGATCAGTGAATCGAAGGGCGACAGCAAGGCGCTGGCCTCGACCTTGCGTGGCACTTTCGGCTCGGGCAGGCAAAAGGCCGGTTGCCGCCAACCCTGGACCTCACAGGACAGCAATGCGCCCGCCTCCAGCAGTTCCGCCAGGCGCGAACGCGCATCGCCCGGATTCAGGCGAAAGTAGTCACGCAGGTCCTTTTCCGTCGCGATGCCCAAGGCATTGGCCGCATGCAGCAACAGGCCACGCTGGGCCTCATCTTCCGAGAGCATCGGCTGCTGGAGGATGACCGCGGGAAGCACCCGCTCCGGCAAGTCATACAACCGCTCGAATCCACGTCGTCCGGCAACAGTCACTTCACCGGCGGCAAACAACCATTCCAGCGCGTGTTTTTCCGCGCTCCAGTCCCACCATGGCCCGGCTCTTTCCTGGCGAGTCGACAGGCTGCCTGCGCCCAACGCCCCGAGTTCCTGAACCGAGCCAAGGACGCGGCGGATGATGTCCTGGTGCTCACGACCGAAACGCGCCAGTTGCTGATAAATATCTTCGCCCCGGCCTGCCCGCGCCATCCGCCAGCGCATCAAGGGGAACATCGACAAGGGCAGCAGGGACGCTTCATGCCCCCAGTATTCAAACAGCGTGCGCTGCCGCCCCTGACTCCAGGCCGCCTGATCAAGCAAGGCGGATGAATAACAGCCCAGGCGCGAAAACAGGGGAAGGTAGTGCGAGCGCACCAGTGCATTGACCGAATCGATCTGCAGGATACCCCAGACGTTCGATCAAACGATTGACCTGGATTGATTTGACCAGCGCTGGCGGCTGGCGCCCACCGAACCCCTGGGAGCTCAACGCCAGGCGCCTGGCCTGCAGCAAGGAAAAATACGAGGAGGTAGACATTCAAAGGCTCATGCAGAGGTCTGTGTCCACCTTAGCGGCCCACGCATGAAACGCCAATGGCGTGACCTCATCGCCTTTTCAGCAGGTGCCCGCCCGGCTCCAGCGAACGAATACGACCGCCTGCTGCCGCCCATGAAAAACCCCATGACCCGGGCTTGCGCCACGCGTGATGGGGTTGTGACCAGGCATGTGCCATCGGTGTTTCCAGCCTTATTTGCCGCCGCCCAATGGGTCTTGCCAGAAGTGACGCTCCGCTTCCTGCGCCACGTCCGCGCGACTCAGGCCGATGTCCTTCAAGGCCTCATCGCTCATGCCCGCCAACATTTCCCGTTCGCGGTGCAGTTCATACCAGCGGGTCAGCTTGTGCAGCAGATCCGAGACGACGTGAATGGAGTGTTTTTCTACTGCGCTGACATCCTGTTGACCTTTCATCTTATTGCCCTCCGTTTGGGATGGCTCAAGTGTCGCGCCGGGGCTAAGATCAATCCAACGAATGTTTCTTATGCAATACATCTCGGAGATTGATGTATGTCTGCCTACCCCAGTATCGACACTGAAGTGCTGCGCACCTTCGTCGCCATCGCTGACCAAGGTGGCTTCACTCGCGCAGGCGAACTGGTCAACCGCACCCAGTCTGCGGTCAGCATGCAGATGAAGCGGCTTGAAGAGGACGTGCTGCAGCGCCAGTTGTTTCAACGTGACGGGCGCCAGGTGCGGCTGACAGCCGAGGGCCAGGTACTGCTTGGTTATGCCAGGCGCATCCTCAAGCTGCACAGCGAAGTATTCAATACCCTGCGCGAGCCGCATATGGTCGGCATGGTGTAAGCGCGCGCCACATTTGGCACCGATTAACGCCGTATTTGGCACTGGCAGCGCGATTCAATAGCCCCTCTCTTAGCGGTCCACTTGGCACCGCGTCGTGAATCAAACCTATCCACGGTGACAGCTGACTATCAGGTTGTGTAAGCTCCCAGATAACACTGTATGTCCATACAGCACCCGAGGAGCCTTATATGAGCAAGAATGTCGTGGTCCTGGAGACGTATCGCAAGCCCAACAAGGCAGCAAAGGTTGAGGAGGCAGAGATGCTTGATTTCCTCCTGAGCCTACCGCTGCACTTCACAAGAGAGCACTGTGCGCAGGGCAGATCGATGCTGGATTGGTCAGTTGAGGCCTTAGCGTTCCGATCAGGCGTGTCAGTGCGGGCGATACAGCAGTTCGAGAATGGGGAACGCGAGCTTCTGAGAGTCAGTCTCCAAGCCCTCTCGTACAGCCTGGAAGCTCAAGGATTGATCTTCATCCCGAACCAACCACCGCTGAGGGCAGACAACTGCCGAGGCGCGACCCCAGATCCACGGGGCCGAAGTGACTACCACTTGCTTGAATAGTTACGCTGACCGCTTCCACATGTAGACAACCAGGTATGGCGATAGGTTGTTATGGGCGGCGCCGCCCCCGGTATCAGTCGTAGGGGGCGGGTTAGGCAGTGATGCGGTAGTAAGGTCATCACCGGAAGTGTAGTTGTAAGCGCCTCCGGGATCAGGAACAGGATGCCCTTGTGGCATCCCATGGTTATGCGAGGGCATCTCATTAATCGTCAACACGTGGTTGTATTCACCACCCTGCTCGCCTCCCGAAAACCCTCTGAGTTCCCCCCTAGCGTCGGTACTGCTACCAACGCCTATCAACATCCGACCAGGCGCTAATGCCACCCACTCTCCAAAGCCCAGGAGCAGGGCCGGACTCGTGTTCACATTAGCATTCATATAGACACTGCCCACCGGATAAGCAGCGGCCATCGCAGCCTGCACAAACTCAGTTGTGGCAAGCTGCTTAGTCTTAGAGCCAAAGCCAGCGGTGGGCGCGGTAGGCGCGCCTGTAAGCGCTGGTGATGCCAAAGGCGCCTTAGCGGCCAATAGGTTTGTCATCGTCGTGGCAAAGTTAGGGTCTCTTCCCAGCGCATCGGCCAATTCTTTCAGTGTGTCCAATGCTGCCGGTGATGAATCGACCAGCGCCGCGATAAGAGCATCAGTTTCTGGCTTTGTATAATAATTCAGGATCAATGCCCGAACGGATTGGAGCAGCTGGGTGCTGTCCTGCGCATCCAATGTTGGTAAATAAGCCAAGATGAAGTGGCATAGCTCCTCTTGAATTAGATTGAGATATTCAGCCTTTAAAGGCGTAGGCGGTACACCTCCTGCGCTGGCCCCATAGCGAAACAACCCAGCGGATGTGCACAAATCGGTAAAAGCTGAAATTCTGTCCATTTACTTACCCACACTAGTTAAAAAAAGCGCGGGAGGACAGCGAACTACTTACCTCGCAGTCGCTCCACAACGCCCGGCAGTGGTTCGCGAAACTAAACTTTGGCGCGTATCAGTCCGTAGGCCGCCCCGGTCATGTCGAGGGTTTGCGAGGTGTAACTGTCGCCCGTTCCCGAAACGTAAGTTACCGGCACGTTTCGATCACGGGGGGCTACAGGGAGTTTTGATGTTCCCGCAGCCAAGCGCACCAAACCATAGACAGGAGTCCGTCCGTCTTCATATCGAAGTGCTGAATCTGCTCCGGCATCCGGAGTAATCAAGTTCTGCCCCCACGCGTATCCACCCCGCCATTTACGACTAGTTCCAGCAGCCAATGCCAACCCGGCAGCTGAATAAACAAGGGAGTGGTAAGCCTTGAGGTACTGCGAATATGTAGCTACTGGATTCGCCGCATCTATAACGCGCGCTGCTCCAATTCCGTAAGTTTCGTCAAGCCACATCCAGAATTCGCCAGTGGTGCTACGCATACCAATCACCGGCACGCTCGGGTAAGTACTCTTGGCGCCAGCGTTGTAATCGGTGTTGGCTGCCGGCGCAAAACGAGCGCCCTGCTGCCCACCGACGAAGTGAACACTAGACTGGAAGCCGTTGGACTGCGATTGAAGGCCGTAGTATCGACGCACTTCGATAGCTTCTAACGCCTTGAACTCGCCATGAACCTGGATAGATCCTTGGGTGATTCGTAAATTCATGGTTTCTTCGAGGATCTTCCGTAGAGCAGCCTTGGTGTTGTAACCCTGCACTCCATTGGCCCATGTCATCGCTACTTCGCGGCAGGTGCCTGCATAAGTTGCAGTGCCGCCGAGAATCACACCATCGACCGCGATCTCTACCGACAATAGTTCGGCAGTTGCCACGCCACCGACGTTGCCATCTGAGCCGTGCGCACCACCAGTGAACGCTTCGGCAGCTGCATCACCATTTGCAACAGCCCGAACCCGGTACGGACCAAACCAGTCAGATCCCCCAGAGGATATGTTTGTCCAAACTCGCGACAGGGTTGGAGGTGTACCTCCGTGAGTGGCCACGTCCACCACCACAGAGTTATAAATCGCATTGATCCCACTCCTCTTCAGCGTCAGCCGCATGTCGTGCACATTACTCATACGGAAGGCTACTTGCACTTCCCGGCTCGCAGTACCCGATACGGAGTAAGCCATTGGCAACACATCTTGTGGAACCGTTATCACGGGTGCAGGTAAGTACAAGCTCTCGTCAATGATCCACGAAAATCCGGCGCTGTTCGCATTGTTCAGGGCGACAGACCCGCCAGCGGGAAGAGCACTCGGCTTGTACGTCACTAAAAACTCCAACCCAGGGATTCGAGCGCTCTTAAAAGAGCGGGTAATAACTTGCCCTGCCTCTATGCTCGTCGCCGGTATGTCTCCAAGCTGGATAGCGTTGACCGCCCCCAAAGCACTGTCAGTGCCATATCCAGCCTTGCTGTACTCTGTAAACAGCAGTTCATAGCGGATAATCCCCGCGATATTCACTCCGTTCCCTACAAATTCAAGCCGATACAGCATTCCGGGACGCGCACCTAAAACCTTGATATCCAGAAACGCTGGGCGGCGGCAAAAACTGAGTGCAACACCTGACCTTTCCGGTACGGTGCTGCCCCATGTCCTATCACGAACTCAGCGTCGAAGAACGCGCCGCCATTCAAATCGGTCATATCCAGGGCCTCAGC
>NZ_JADEVO010000071.1 GCF_017114825.1 Pseudomonas gregormendelii
CGAACTCAGCAGTGAAACGATGCATCGCCGATGGTAGTGTGGGGTTTCCCCATGTGAGAGTAGGTCATCGTCAAGATTAAATTCCGAAACCCCTATCTGCGTATGCAGGTAGGGGTTTTGTTTTTGTAGAAGTCACTCATTTTCACCTGCACGTTACTGCTGTAACGGGCGGGTCACAGAATTTCTTGACGACCATAGAGCATTGGAACCACCTGATCCCATCCCGAACTCAGCAGTGAAACGATGCATCGCCGATGGTAGTGTGGGGTTTCCCCATGTGAGAGTAGGTCATCGTCAAGATTGAATTCCAAAACCCCTGTCTGCTAACGCAGACAGGGGTTTTGTCGTTTAGCGCCCTATGAATGCCACTTGCCCATCACCGATGACTCAGGCTTTGCCTTGCAGGGTGACCCACCAGCGCGTTCGGTAGTGCAACTGGACGGGAAGGGCGTGCGTCAGGGTAACGAGGAGCTGGTCAGTGTCGTCCAGACGGAATGCACCGGTGAGGCGTAGGTCAGCAATATCTGTGGCGCAGCTCAGGTGGCCATGCCGATGGCGGCCCAGTTCGTCCAGGAAGTCTGCGAGACGCATATTTCGCGTAACCATCAGGCCGTCCACCCACGTACCTGGCTCCAGGTCAGGCGGTGACGCCATTGACGCTTGTTGGCGATCGACCAGGTAACTTTGCCCGGGACGCACCTCAATGGGCACGCCAGCGGCGGACACTGGTGAATGAATGATCACCTTGCCGGCCGTTACGCTGAGCCGGGTGCGGTTCGGTTCCTGAAGAAGGACATACCGGGCATCCACTCCCTCGAACAATCCATGAACACTTTGCACTCTTAACGGACGATCAAACGAGGCGGCTTGATCGATCCCGCCACAGGTCACGAGTATCTCGCCTCGGGTCAGTTTGATCAGTCGCTGATGAGGGGTGTAATCCAGGTCTGCCGAACTGGCGGTATTGAGCTCGAGGCGGGTGCCGTCAGGCAGCTGGAAACCACGCCGTTCGCCAGTGGTGGTGGCGAAGTCGCAGGTCCATTGTTGCCAGTGGTATGCGTCCTTGGCCAACCAGGCTGTCGAACCCAGCAGCAGCAAGCCGGAGAGCATCTGCAGGGCTTGCCGGCGGCCTACGCCCAAGGCACTGGCTGGCGAGGTATTCAAGTGGTCCGGGGCGCCTGCTATGGCGCGCGGATCGCTGCTCAGCTCGGCCTGCAGGGATTTGACACGCTGCCAGGCCAGTTCGTGTTCCTGGCGCTCCGCGCGCCATACATCGCATTGCAGGCGCAGCCGGGGATTGCCAGCGTTGTTGCGCAAGCGCAGGAGCCAGTGGATAGCCTGTCTCACCACATGTTGATCAGGCACCTGTGCTGCCAACGGTGATGAAGACATGATGCGGCTGCCCGGATGTCACAATGATAATTAGTCGCATTGTCTTTCACCGGTAGCCAATTGCGCAACTGATCGCCACGCGTCTGTCGAATGACATCGGTCAAGCCTTCTTGGAACGGCTATTGCTCGGGGCTATTGAGATAACGCGTAATCACTTCCACCGCACGATTGAGGTGCTGTTCAAGCAAGCGCACTGCGCCCTCGACATCACGGTCCCCCACTGCGCGCAACAGCGCCCGGTGGTCCTCCTGGGACAATTCACCCAGGTTCATCGCCTCCAGATTGAAGCGCAGGAAGCGTTCCTCTTCATTCAGCCCGTCCTCCACCAGCCGCAACAGCCTGCGGTTGGGCGCTTTACTGTAGAGCGCCATGTGGAAGAGGCGGTTTAGACGACCGATCTCGGTAAAGTTGCGCTCTGTCTCGAGATCATGGATATGGCGCGCTGCCTGTTCAATGTCCTCCGCGGTAAGCAGAGGGATCGACAGACCCAGCGCTTGCGACTCCAGCAGAATGCGCAGTGCATAGGTTTCCACCGCATCGCCTTGGACAAGCGGCGCAACAACGGCGCCTTTGTGTGCGATGACGCTTAGCAGCGACTGCGCCTCAAGCTGACGCAGTGCTTCGCGAACCGGCATGCGACTGACCCCGAAGAAATCCGCCAGGTCTTGTTGACGCAATGCTGTGCCACACGGGATTCGGCCGTCGAGAATCGCCGAGCGCAAGGTCTCTTCAATCACTGCGCGGGCCATGTGTGCAGGGATTGGCGCGTTGATCTTGATACTGCCAAGAGGGTTGGGCTTTTGTGTCACAACGCACCCTGAATAAGTTTTAATGTGATTGGATCCAAATTGACACTAGAGACTGCCAGACAAGATGTCAAACCGGCGGCCGCGCTGAAAGCTTAGCGCGCTATCAGTGATCTCATCGTGCCATTGTCTTTTGTCGGGCTAACCTGCACCATCAACCGAATTCCACCTGCCTGATCTGGATGCCTCGCATTGGCGGTACGTTTCGCAATCCCTCGGATTTTGCGCTGGCTCTCATTCGCCCTGCTGCTGGCTGGCGTCATGCTGGGCGGCCTGCATGCCGATTGGGATTTCTCGCTAATCAGTCGCCGTGCCCAGGCATTGTACGGTCCCTTGGGCGAAGGGCAGCAACGCATTGACGCCTGGCAGCATTTATTGGCTACACAAAAGCAGGTCGGTGAACTCGAGCAGCTCAATCTGGTTAATCAGTTCTTCAACCGCAAAGTACGTTATGTGGAGGATATCGACCTGTGGAACGAGGTTGATTATTGGGAGACGCCGGTCGAAGCGTTGTGGAAAGGCGCAGGAGATTGCGAAGACTATGCCATCGCCAAGTATTTCAGCCTGCGCCATCTTGGTGTTTCCAGTGACAAACTGCGCATCACCTACGTCAAGGCCTTGCGCCAGAATCGCGCGCATATGGTATTGACCTACTATTCGAGTCCCGAGGCAATGCCGCTGGTGCTCGACAGCTTGATCGATGTAATCAAGCCTGCCAATCAACGAACCGACCTGTTACCGGTCTACTCTTTCAACGCAGAAGGGTTGTACCTTCCGGGCGCCAAGGGCAACAAAAAAGTCAGCGACACCAAACGCCTGTCCCGCTGGCAGGATGTGTTAAAGAAAATGCAGGCCGAAGGTTTTCCGGTCGAGACGACTAACTAGGAGCACGCGCTCAGATGTCTTTGTTCAAACAGCTTTTGATCGCTATCTGTCTGTTCCTGGTAGTCGCTTTCACTGGCAGCTTCATGGTCAGCCTGGAAAGCTCGCGGACCCAATACATCAACCAGCTGCGCTCCCACGCCCAGGATGCGGCAACGGCCCTGGCGTTGTCGCTGACGCCTAATATTGATGACCCGGCGATGGTCGAGCTGCTGGTCAGCTCGATTTTCGACAGTGGTTACTACGCCAGCATTCGGGTGATAGACGTCAGCAACGACAACGTCATCGTGGAACGCAGCGGCATTCCAGCGGTGACCAACGTGCCCGACTGGTTCGTCAAGCTGATCGGGCTGGAGCCCGCCGGTGGTGATGCCATCGTCAGCCGTGGCTGGGAGCAGGCGGCGCGGGTCGAGGTCGTCAGTCACCCGATGTTTGCATTGGCCAAGTTGTGGCAGAGCGCACTGGGCAGCCTGGGCTGGCTCCTGCTCTGTGGCGCCGTCAGTGCGGTGCTGGGTGCGCTGCTGCTGCGTCGGCAATTGAAGCCCCTGGACTACATGGTCAAGCAATCCCACGCCATTGCCCGACGTGAGTTTCTCAGCCTGCCGGACCTGCCGCGCACCCCCGAATTGCGACGCGTTGTCCAGGCCATGAACCAGATGGTCGAGAAGCTCAAGGCGCTGTTCCAGGAGCAGGCCGAGCGCAGTGAAAAACTGCGCGTCGAATCGTATCAGGACACCCTCACGGGTTTGGCCAATCGGCGGTATTTCGAGATGCAATTGAACGCCCGGGTGAGCAACCCGGAGCAGGCCAGCTCGGGTTATCTGCTGTTGCTACGGGTGAAGGATCTGGCCGGTTTGAACCAGCGTCTCGGCGGTCAGCGCACCGACGAGTTGCTGATTGCGGTCGGCGAGCAGCTATCGCGTGAGTGCGCCAAGTATCCCGAGACTCTCAACCTGGTCACACGTATTCGCGGCGGCGAGTTTGCCGTGCTGGCCCCTGGGCTGGTCCGTGAAGAAGCGCTGCAACTGGCGCGTAACCTCGACAGCGCCCTGGCGAGCCTGCATGCCACCGGAGCCACCGATGTGGCCTCGGTTGCCTCCCTGGGCCTGGCACCGTTTGTCCATGGTGACTCACCGCAGGCGGTCATCGGGTTAGCCGACCAGGCACTGGCGCAGGCGGAAACACAGGGTGAGCCGAGCTGGGCCTGCCTGGATCACAGCGCTTCGTCCCGCGTCGCAGATGACCACCATGCCTGGCACAATCTGCTGGATCAGGCACTGACAAATCGAGGCCTGCAACTGTACTTCCAGCCGGTAGTCGCCAGTCAGGACCCGCAGCTGGTGCTGCACTACAAGGTGCTGTCGCGGCTGATTGACGATCAGGGCCAGACCATCCCTGCGGGGCGTTTCCTGCCCTGGCTGGAGCGCTTTGGCTGGACCGCGCGCCTGGACCGGCTGATGCTGGAATTGGTGCTGGAGCAAATGGCCGGTCATGACGAGTCACTGGCGCTGAACCTGTCTTCGGCCACGCTGGCGGATCCGCAGATGCTGAACAAGGTGTTCGAGATCTTGCGCGCACATTCGAACATGGGGCCGCGCCTGACCCTGGAAATCGGCGAGGAGCAGATTCCCGAGCAAGCCGTGCTCGAGCAATTGACCAAGCGTTTGCGTGAACTGGGCTTCTCCCTGAGCCTGCAACGTTTTGGCGGACGCTTCAGCATGATCGGCAACCTTGCACGCCTGGGCCTGGCCTACCTCAAGATCGACGGCAGCTACATCCGTGCGATTGATCAGGAGGGCGACAAGCGCCTGTTCATCGAGGCGATCCAGCGCGCAGCGCACAGCATTGATCTGCCGCTGATAGCTGAGCGGGTCGAGACTGAAGGGGAGTTGTCGGTGATCCGCGAGATGGGGCTTTATGGGGTGCAAGGGCAGTTGTTTGGTGAGCCCAAGCCCTGGCAGTAAACACTTCAGAAGCACAAAAGATCGTTCGAAGGCTCGGGCCGCGATCGGACGATCTTTTGCTTTGGCAACGGTCCTAAATCAACCCCGTCTCTTCATCATCAATCAAGTGACTCAATCCACCCAACGCCTCACGCGCCTGGTTCCGGTCCATCAGCTTGGCCTGCGCCGCCGCCGGCAAGTCCGTCACCCGAATCACGCCTTTGCTGGTCAGCACCTGAATCAAGTCGTCGAGTACCCGGATCATTTCCAGGTCGCTCTGCTTGAGCTGTTTGAGGCTGACTTCCATCACTTCGTTGGCGTACCACGCCTGGATCTCATGATGATCCGCGGGCAGCGTCTCGGTGGCCTCGGCGTAAGCCGCCGCCTCCACGCGCACTAATTGGCCTTGCGCATCGCGTTGCACGTAAAACATTGAGCATCCCTCAGAAATGGACCAGCTTCATGCTGTCAGCAGCATAGGACAACTGCGCACGAGTATGCGGTGCGACGACGAAATCGTCACCGGGGTGATTGTCGCAAACGTGACGGCCGCCCGGTTTGGGCGGCCATCCGCTGGCTATCAGCTGTTGTTGTGATCAACCTTGATGGTCGGATCGCTACCGGCAATCAGGTTGTGCAGGTTGGCGGTCGACCAGTTGTTGCCTTCGAGTTTGATCGTCACATCGGCCTTAGCAGCTGCTGCGTCATTACTGTTGAACTTGCCGCCAGAGTTCACTTCCAGGGACGACACGCCGTCCGTCGTGGTGATCTTCAGGAAGTTGTCGATGGTGCTTCCGGTCTCGTTCTGCAACAAATCACGCAGGTCGATACGGTCACCTTCGGCGGCCTTGAAGTCCTTGATCACGTCGGCACCGGTGTCGCCAGCTTTCCAGACGAAGGTGTCGCCACCCAGACCGCCGATCAGGGTGTCGTTGCCTTTGCCACCGATAAGGATGTCATTGCCGTCGCCACCGTCGAGCAGGTCGTTGCCGGTTCCGCCAAGCAGGATGTCGTTGCCATTGCCGCCGTACAGTTTGTCGTCGCCACCCTGGCCGAAGATGATGTCGTTGCCGGCACCGCCCAGCAGCGTGTCGTTGCCGTCATGAGCACCGGACACGTCGAACACTTTGTAGTTCTCGGTCACGAACTGGTGCACGTTGCTTGGGGTGACCTTGTTGGTTTCGACACCTGTTTCCTGGCCGACGAACGCTTGCAGTGCGGTGTAGCCCTCACCGGTAACGCCGTTGAAGCTCACCAGGTCGCCGAAGATGATGTCGTTGCCATCGCCGCCGTTGATGGTGTCGCTTCCTGGCAGTGTCGCCTCGTTGTGGCCGAGGATCGCGTTAGCCAGGTCATCAGGGTTGATGTTGGCCAGCGGTTTTCCTTTGGTCGTGTTGTACGGAGCCAGGTCGTTTTCGGTAACTGCGTTGTTCAAGCCAATGGCTTGTACGGTGGAGTTGGCGGCTGCGAACAGTGCCAGTGCTAGTCCTGCGTTAGTGGCACTGGCGCGATCGACCCTGCCTTGGCCGTCGTTGTAAGACAGTTCGTACGTGCCATCCCCCTGCGCGTGAATCTTCAAGTCGCTGTCGATCTTCGAAGATTTCCAGTCGCCGGAACTGTCCTGGGTCCATTTGTAAACGTTGCCGCTTGCATCAACCAATGTCCGGAGTTTGCCACCGATCATCGTGTTGAACGCGGTACCAGGCTTGTAATCACCGGCCTTCATCAGGCTGTCGAGGTTGATGTCGCTGGTGTTGTTTGACCAGTAATCAACGACTTTTGGATTGACTACCTCATAGGAGGTATAGGCAGTTGGCTCACCATCGGTGATGAAGTAAGTCAGGTTAATCGCATTCGGGTTGCTCTTAGCGTCGGTGCTGTAGAACCAGTTGGCCGTGGTCTTGAATACGTCCTCGTAGTTAGTCCAGCCACCCTTGTTCATGCTATCGAGCACGGTCTTCAAGCTGTCTAGCGCCCCATTGACCGACAAGTCGACCGAAATCGATTTGTTCACCTGCGTATCGAAGTCCACCAGGAATACCTTAACGGTACCCGGGTTCTCGCCTTGCGATGTGGCGCTGGCGATCAGCGAGGTAAATACCGCTATCAGTGAGTTCTTGGCCGACGTCACAGAGGCCTCGCTCATGCTGCCCGAACTGTCGACCATGAATGCGATGTTGTAGTTCTGCCCGGGGATCGGCGTAAGCCCGGCGACGTCGGCTACGATGATGTCATTGCCAAAGGTGCCGTCCTGAACGTCATTGCCCGCAGTCAGCGTGATCGGGTTGTACGTCGCCGGGTAAATGGTGACCGGAATCGTCGCCGTACTCGAAGCCGAACCACCCAGTTGCTCGGTAGAAGTCGAGGTCACGGTCAGGTCGAACTTGCCATTGTAGTAAGCCGGTGGCGTCAGGGTCAGGTTGGCCAGGTTCCAGCCAGTCACTATCGCCTTGCCATCGGTGCCCACGGTCCAAGTGTGGCCCGCGTCGTCGCTCAGCACCATGCCTTTGGGGAAGCCGCCGATGGTCACGCTGAGGCTTTCCGAACCGTCGGTATCGGTCAGTGCGGTGGTGATCTTCGACAGGTGTACGCTGCCGTTCTCCGCGCCTTCGTTGAGCTTGTAGCCCTCGTAGTAACCTTCACCGTTAGCACCGTGCAGCTCGGACACCGTCACGCCGGATGCGGCCAGGTTGGCCACGCCGGTGTACAGCGGGATACCGGAACTGCTCAGGTCGACAGCGGCGGCGCCGTTGATCGACAGGTTGACGTCATAGCTGCCCGGGCCACTCTGGTTGTGGTGGTAGATGTCGATGGTGTAGTAGCCGCTGGTAGTCGGCTTGAAGCCTGTACCCGAGATGGCGCCACCTTTACCCCACAGCGCGCTGGCTACATCTTTGCCGCCAATAGTCACCAGCAGACTGTCGTCAGCGCTGCCGCTGAAGGTGTAAGTTTTGCCGGCTTCCAGGTAGATCAGGCCGGACGTTTTCGATGCGGTACCCACAGCGACGTCGCCACTGGATTGCACGTTGGTCGAGGTGCTGGTGCTGTTCGGATTCTTCGCCGCATCAATCACCGACTTCAGGGTGGCCGTTGCCGCACCGCTGCCTACGCTGCCGTCATAACCTGCGCTCAAGCCGGACAGGTTGGTCCAGACTTCCTTGAGCAGGCCGGTCGAGGTGACTGCGTTGCTGTCCACAGTCAGCGTCGGTCTGTCAGCTACTGGGGTAATGTCGACTTTGAGTGTCGCTTCATTGCCCTGGTTGAAACCGTCGGTAGGCTTGAACTTGATCTGCGCGTAGTCAGCGGCCTTGTTGCCAATGCCAGTGCCGCCATAACCGTCAGCACCGGACTCGTTGCCCACTGGTACAAACTTCAATTTGCCGCCGGCGATATCCGCCTGGCTGATGACCTGGCCCGCCGCGACCTTCACCCAGCCAGCCGCACCGTTGAACATCAGGTCACCACGACCGGCGATGTCCGTGATGGTGATGCTCAGAGGACTGTCGTTATCGACATCGGTGGTTTGGAAGTTGGCCCACGTCAGCACCAGGTCAGTGTCTTCAATGCCGGTAACACCGCCGCTTACAGCAACAGGTGCATGGTCGTTGTCGACGATGGTGGTGGTGACGCTGTTTTTCGCAGGGTCGATCGCGATGTTCTCAAAATTACCGCCTGCGACGCTGTCGATGGTGATCACGAAGTTCTCGGAACCTTCCACCAGCTTGTCGTTGATGGTCGAGATGTCGAAACCGACGCCATTGCTGTTGGCCGGGATCTTGACCGTGGTCACGCCCTGGAAGTCCACACCATTGGCAGCTGTACCGCTGTATTTCAGGGTGACAGTGACTTCGCCGTGGGAGGTGTTGCTCAGGTTCAGCGTGTAGTGCGCTGTCTGGCCTTCAACGACTGAAGCATCGCCAGTGATGCCCACGGTGACTTTGTCGCCTTGGCCTGCAGGCTCGTCGGTGATGGTAGTGGTCAACGGGGTCTTGTCGAGGGTCAGCTGTTCAAACTTCACGCTGCCGCCGGAGACGGAATCGAGCTTGTTCACCAGCGCAGTCTGGCCGCCGGTGTAGACGTCATCCGCGATCGGCACCAACAACGAGCCGGAGCTGGCGTTGGCGGCGATGTTGACGATCTTGCCATCGCTCAGGGTGAAGCTCATCGCATCGTGGCTGTTGATCGGCAGGCCGTCTTTGTTGGTCAGGGTCACGGTGTAGGTGATCTGGCCGCCTTCGGCGACGGTGGATTTATCCACAGACAGTTTGGCGATGACTTCGTTGGTCGTATCGGAGATCACTACGGAGCCTGGAGTGGTGCTGATTCCCAGGTTCTCGAAGGTTTTACCCGGCACGGTCGCTGAGCTGACAGTCAGGTTCAAGGTGCCGCCGTCTTTGTAGACGTCCTCGCCCTGGATCGGCGCGGTGTATATCGCCGAAGTGTTGCCCTTGAGGATGGTGACGGTGCCGCCATTGCTCAAGGTAACGTTGAGGTTGTCGTTCAACGCCTGATTGATCTTCACGGTAAACGCTGCACCGACGTTTTCAGCAACGCCGCCGTTGCCCTCGATGCTCACGATAATCCGGTCGCCTTGGCCTGCAGGCTCATCGGTGATGGTGGTGGTCAACGGGGTCTTGTCGAGGGTCAGCTGTTCAAACTTCACGCTGCCGCCGGAGACGGAATCGAGCTTGTTCACCAGCGCAGTCTGGCCGCCGGTGTAGACGTCATCCGCGATCGGCACCAACAACGAGCCGGAGCTGGCGTTGGCGGCGATGTTGACGATCTTGCCATCGCTCAGGGTGAAGCTCATCGCGTCGTGGCTGTTGATCGGCAGGCCGTCTTTGTTGGTCAGGGTCACGGTGTAGGTGACTGAACCGCCTTCGGTAATGGTGGATTTATCCACAGACAGTTTGGCGATGACTTCGCTGGTGGTGTCGGTGACATTCAGTTCAGCGGCGTCGCCGATGACCAGGTTCTCGA
>NZ_JADEVO010000072.1 GCF_017114825.1 Pseudomonas gregormendelii
CCTGAAAGTGTCCGGATGGCCGTGGAATCGGTGTCCGGATGCTCGTGGAATGAGTGTCCGGATCAGCGTGGAATCAGTGTCCGGATGTTGGTGGAATGGGTGTCCGGATGGTCATGGAATCCCCAGTCAGCCAGGAACTGCGCATGCAACACGATGCAGAACAACGCATAGATGCGTTGCGCCGAGTGTTCGATGCAGTACCGGACGCCGTGCTGGTGATTGACGAACACTTGCAGCCGCAATGGCGCAACGCAGTGTTTGAAGAGACTTTCGGCATCACCAACGGCGCGGGTATCGCTCGCCTGTTGCTGGATAACGCACTGCCGGAACGCACCTGGCACCGTCTGCCGCTGCCGGATTTGAGTGGGCGTGCGCCGGACTTCGATGTGCACTGTTCGCGCATCCTGATTCGCGAAGGCGTGGCCTGGCGCGTTGCAGTGTTCCGTCAGCGCCAGGGCGTGGGCACCCAAGAGTTGCACCCATGAAAGACTCGAACCTGCCACCCAGCCTGCAGATGGGCATGCGCTCTTCGGTCAATGTCAGCAGCGAAGTGCTCGGCGCGTTACTGCAGACCCCGGCCCTGCACGCCCTCCTCGACAGCTTCAGCGAGGCGCTCATCGTGACTGACGGCGAAGGCCGCGTACGCTTTCTCAACCTGGCCGCCGAGCGGGTCAATCGACTGTCCAAACAGCAGGCCATCGGGTTATCGGACAGTGAGTTTTTCCAGCGCTCTGCACTCAACTACGACGACCTGCAAGCGGCATTCAATCGCGGCGGCAACAGCGCCTTGACGCGTTCCCGAGAGGGCCGCGTGCTGCTCAGCAGCACCCATGCGATTCCCACCGGGGCTTATGAAAAGCCTTTTCGCATGCTGACCCAGAAAGATTTTGACGGCAGCCAGCCGCAACGCCGAGCGCCCCTGGGCGCCAGGCCGGTTGAATCCCAAGGCCTGCGCGACCCGCAAGATAACGCGCTGCATCTGTCCCCACAGCTCTCAGGCATCGCCGACACGGGCGTGCGCGCCTTCCGTCGACGCGCGCGCCTGTTGCTGTTGGGTGAACCAGGAGTGGGCAAGACTGCGATCGCCCGACACATACACCGAGCAGCGGGCTGGGGCGATCGGCCGTTCATTCATGTCAATTGCGGGAGCATTCCCGAGAGCCTGTTCGAATCGGAGATGTTCGGTTATGAACGCGGGGCCTTTACCGGCGCGCTGGCGGGCGGCAAGCAAGGCTATATCGAAGCGGCTGCCGGCGGGACGCTGTTCCTCGACGAGATCGGCGAGATACCGTTGCACGTCCAGGCCAAGCTGTTGAAATTTCTCGAAGACAGCACCATTCAATCGGTCGGCTCGCCCCTGAGCAAATCCGTGCAGGTGCAGGTCATTGCAGCCACCAACAAGGATTTGCGACACCTGGTCAGCCTCGGCGAGTTTCGTGCCGACCTGTACTACCGCCTGGCCGTGCTGCCGGTGGAAATTCCGCCGTTACGCCAGCATCGTGATGATTTGCCCTTCCTGATCGACATTCTGCTCAGCCGCATCAATGGAGACCGTGAACCGTCCCTGAGCCTCTCAGCGGGCTGTCGCAAGCGGCTGCTGAGCTACGACTACCCGGGCAACATCCGCGAGCTGGTGAACATTTTCGAGCGCCTGGCCGTCCTCGCCGATGATGAAGCACAGGAACATCATCTGCCTGCCGAAATGCTCGAACCGCAGCGCTCTCGGGAATCACTGAATGCCCAACTGGCCGACGAAGAGGATGCGCAGCAGAACCTCAAGCTGCAGGTCCAGCATTTCGAACGCCAGGTGATCCTCCGGGCGGTGCACCTGTGCGGCAGCAAGCGCAAGGCGGCGGTGCACCTGGGTATCGACATTGGCACGTTGATTCGCAAGTTGCAGCGCGAGTGATTTGAAAAGGTAGCAGAGTAGAGGAGCTGTTGTAGGAGCTGTCGAGTGAAACGAGGCTGCGATCTTCTGGCTCCTCCAAAAACCAGATCAAAAGATCGCAGCCTCGTTTCACTCGACAGCTCCTACAGGGCCCTTACAGGACCCACTCTCACCTGCAAGCGCTGCGGAAACGCATACATATCCAGTTACTTTTGCCTTTCTCCTTTCTTCACCAAACAACATATCCCTTTGGATTCATAGACTTATATAACTGGCACGACCTGTGCTCCTGCTATCTGCAACCCACCATCGTTGGGCTTTGCACAAGGCCGGCTTTACCGCCGCGCCGGTAGCCAGGAGGAATAATAAAAATGTTGATCACCGGGATCAAAAGCCGACCGGTCTATGACCGGCTGGAACCGCTGCCAGGCGGTCTGCACCACATCATCGCCGGCCAGGGCAGTGGCGGGCGCGCCATGTTGCGATTACTGGACGAGATGGCCGCCTCTGCGGGCCCCATTACCCTGCTGTATTCCCAGGAGTCCTTCTCCGGGCAGGATTTCCTCGGCCAGTTACAGGAGCATTCGCAGCTTCCACTGCACGTGCACCCGTCCAATCAGGCGCTGATCGAAGCACTCAGGACCCTGCTAGGCGAAGCGCGTATGGGCACCCGCCTGTACCTCGCCGGCTCGGAAAGCTTTCTCGGCAGCGCCATGCAAGTGGCCACGCATTTCGACCTCAATAGCGACGAAGTGCTACGCGAGCATTCCGGCACCCTGGTACGCCGGGTCTGGTGCGTGCATTGCGACACCTACACCGAGAACGTCACTCAACGGGTCTACGACTGCCCCGGTTGCGGCGTGACGCTGGTGGTGCGCGATCATTATTCCCGTCGCCTGGCCGCCTTCCAGGCGGTCAAGGCCGATGCTGAAGTCCCGGGTGAATTGCCCGAAGCCGAGGAGCTCGACACATGAGCCAGAACAACGGCACATTAAATTTGCGCGTAGCCCGCATCGAAGCGGTGACCCCGGAAATCAAGCGCTTCACCCTGGTGTCGCCGACCGGCGCTCACCTGCCCGCGTTCTCCGGTGGCAGCCACGTGGTGGTGCTGATCGCCCACTCGCAGAACACCCTGCGCAACCCCTATTCACTGCTCAGTTCGCCGTACGACACCAGCAGTTATCAGATTGCCGTGCGCCGGGTGGACAGCGGTCGTGGCGGCTCGGTCTCGCTGCACGACGATGTCAGCGAAGGGGATGTGATCGAGGTGACGCCACCGGTCAACCTGTTCCCGCTCATCAAGCAGGCGCGGCTGCACATCTTTATCGCGGGCGGCGTCGGCATTACACCGGTCATCTCGCAGCTGGAGGAACTGCGCCTGAGCAAGGTGCCTTTTGAACTGCATTACGCGGTGCGCGGCGAAGCACATGCACAACTTGGCAAGGAATTGCAGGCCACCTATGGCGAACAGGTGCACCTGTATCGCAAGGGTGTCGACTCGCGCATGGACATCGGCCGGGTCCTGGCCGACCGCCCGCTGGGTAGCCACGTGTACGTCTGCGGCCCGGACAGCATGATCGACGCCACGCTGGGGTGCGCCCGGGAACTGGGCTGGACCGACAGCCATGTGCACTTCGAGCGATTCCTGGAGCAAAGCAGCGGCGGCGAAGCTTTCAGTTTCACCCTCGGCCGCAGCGGTACGACCATCGAAGTCTCTCCCGACCAGACCATGCTCGAAGCGGTAGAAGCCGCCGGCTACAGCATGCCTTACCTGTGTCGTGGCGGCGCCTGTGGCCATTGCGAAACCACCGTACTGGAACTCGATGGCGAGCTGCTGCACAGCGATGACTGGCTGTCGGACGAGGACAAGACCAGCCGCAAGAAAATCATGCCCTGCGTATCCCGCGCCAAATGCAATCGCCTGGTCATCGACCTCTGATCGACGGAAAACATAAAAATGAATATCAAATTCAATCCCGACGAAACCTACCGCGACGACTACACCTTCGCCAACAGCCCGGAAACCATCGCCCGCGCGCCCTTCCCATTCCCTGATGACGACTACATGTACTCGATGAATCTCGAGCCGCATGTCCCGGTAGGCGATGGCGCGTTTCGCGCTGCTTTCGACATCGACGAACATTACATCAGCGAGTGCAAGGACCGGGCGATCACCCTGGATAAAGACCCGGGAATGCACTACGTCTCGGCTCCTCACATGATGGAGGCGCAGTGGGACTTGCTGGAACTGATCATGGAGTCCTACGCCCGCGATTATCCGCAGTACTTCAGCCTGCAGCGCGAGGGCCGCCAGTGGCACTGGACCAACCGTCTGCTGGACATTGATGACCACTTCACCTTCGGTGATCCAGCGACCCTGCCCTACGAGCCGATGGAATACGTGACCCGTCAGGCCCAGGGCGATTGGGTGTTGCAGGAAGAACGCGACGGCACGCTGTTTTGGGGCGCCGGCATCGCCACCCAACGTGCCGATTACTCACTGCGCTTCAACCTGGGCATGAGCTGGGAGGAATTCCACGGCCCGGTGCCGCTGGTCAAGGAGATCGGCATGCTCGACCGCGCCTTGAAGTTCCTGTTGCGCTTGCGCACCGGGCATCCGGTGCGTCGCCTGAACTGGTCACTGACGGTCAACCCGCGCCTGGAAGTCTCCGCCGAAAGCCTGCCGGAATGGGCACCGGACCGCACCATCGTAACGGCACAGAACGCCGGCAAGCTGGTGTACCTGCGCATAGAGTTACAGCCACTGCACCGCCTGCCTCGCAGCAACGCGATCGTGTTTCCGATTCGCACTTATCTGCTCAGCCTCGAAGACATCGCCACCAACCCCGCATGGGCGCGGCGCATGCACCGGGTGCTGCGGGACTTGAACCAGCAACTGGTCGATTACAAGGGTTTCAGCCGTTATCGCGATGCAGCGGTGGAATGGCTTTCGCAGTACGACACCGAACCCAAACCCTGACGCGAGCCCCTGTGGGAGCCAGCCTGCTGGCGATGGCTGCCTTGAAGTCGCCATCGCCAGCAGGCTGGCTCCCACAGGTTCGAGGTATCCAATAATTGGCGGGCCAACCCGCCAGCACCGCAATCCACTGCCATTGATAATGAGGAAATAAAATGAGTGGCTCATCCAACACGCGTGCAAGCAGCAGCGCCGATCAGGACGCGGAACAACTCCGCGCCCTCGGCTACAGCTCGGATTTCAATCGGAGCATGAGCCTGTGGGAGAATTTTTCCCTGGGCTTCACTTACCTGTCACCGGTGGTCGGCGTCTACACCCTGTTTGGCCTGTGCCTGGCCGCCGGCGGCCCGCCGATGTTCTGGTCGTACCTGCTGATCGGCGCCGGGCAATTGCTGGTGTGCCTGATCTTCGGTGAAATCGTCTCGCAGTTCCCCATCTCCGGTGGGGTCTATCCATGGGCGCGCCGTCTGGTGGGCAAGCGCTGGGCGTGGATGGTCGGCTGGGTTTACGCCTGGGCGCTGTGTGCAACCATCGCCGGCGTCGCAGTCGGTGCGGGACCTTACCTGGCCATCATGCTGGGTTTCAATCCGGGGCCCGAGGCCAATATCTATATCGCCCTGACGATCATTGCACTGTCGACCGCGCTGAACCTGGTCGGCACCAAGCTGCTGGCGCGGGTGGCGATGTTCGGCTTCCTCTGCGAGCTGGTCGGCGCCATCCTGGTGGGTGGCTACCTGCTGATCTTTGAACGGCACCAGCCGTTCAGCGTGCTGTTCGACACTTTCAATCTCGAAGTCAACGGTTCATACCTGCCGGCGTTCCTTGCGGCATCGCTTGCCGGCCTGTTCCAGTACTACGGTTTCGAGGCCTGCGGCGATGTCGCCGAAGAAACGCCAAACCCTGGCAAGCGCATTCCCAAAGCCATGCGCATGACCATCTACATCGGTGGTGCGGCGGCGATGTTCGCCTGCCTGGCGCTGATCCTGTCGGTGCCTGACATGGCCAAGGTCCTCGCTGGTGAAGACACCGACCCGGTAGCGACCATTCTGGCCAACGCCTTCGGCCCGGTGGGTTCGCGCCTGGTGATGGCGGTGGTGATGGTGTCGTTCATCTCTTGCGTACTGAGCCTGCAAGCGGCCGCCAGCCGCCTGTTGTTTGCCTATGCCCGTGACGAAATGATCATCGGCAGCTCGCTGCTCAAGCGGCTGTCGGGCAACCACGTGCCGTCGTTCGCCCTGTTGATCAGCGGCCTGGTGCCGGCTGGCATCGTCTGCCTCGGCATGTTCATGGCCGATGCGGTGGCGACCATCGTCGGTTTCGCGGCCATTGGTATTTATGTCGCCTTCCAGCTGATCGTCATTGCGGCCTTGATCGCCCGCGCCAAGGGCTGGCGTCCGAACGGGCAGTTCACCCTCGGCGCCTGGGGCCTGTGGGTGAACCTCGCCGCGCTGATCTATGGCGTCTGCGCGATCATCAATATGGTTTGGCCGCGCTCGCCGGATGCGCCGTGGTTCATCAACTATTCGATGATCCTGACCACCCTGGTGGTGATGGGTGCCGGCCTGGTCTACATGTTGCTCGGGAAACCGTACGACAAGGGGACAGCACCTGCAGGCGATGCATGGAAGTTCTCCAGGCCGCCGGCCAAGGCTGCTGATGTGTCCGCTGCGGCGATCAACAGACCTTCAATTTAACAACAACCCCCTGTAGGAGCGAGCTTGCTCGCGATGGACCTGAGGGCGCCGCGTGCATTCAGGCAGCCCTCGTCATCGTTGACGTCCATCGCGAGCAAGCTCGCTCCTACAAGGGTCCGGTTTGAAAACAAGAATTGCTTCAGAGAGGACAACCCCATGCAAACCAAACTCCTGATCAACGGCCAGTTGATCACTGGCGAAGGCCCCGCCCAAGCCGTGTTCAACCCGTCATTGGGCCGTGTCCTGGTGGAGATCAACGAAGCCAGCGAAGCCCAGGTCGATGCTGCCGTACGGGCCGCCGATGCGGCGTTCGATGGTTGGTCACAGACCCCGCCGAAAGATCGCGCCCTGCTGCTGTTGAAGCTTGCCGATGTCATCGAGGCCCACGGCGAAGAGCTGGCCAAGCTGGAATCGGACAACTGCGGCAAGCCCTACAGCGCCGTTCTGAATGACGAGATCCCGGCGATTGCCGACGTGTTCCGTTTCTTCGCCGGCGCCAGCCGCTGCATGAGCGGTTCGGCTGGCGGTGAATACCTGCCCGGCCACACCTCGATGATCCGCCGCGATCCGGTGGGCGTGATCGCCTCGATCGCGCCGTGGAACTACCCGCTGATGATGGTCGCCTGGAAAATCGCTCCGGCTCTAGCCGCCGGTAATACCGTGGTGCTCAAGCCGTCGGAACAAACCCCGCTGACCGCGTTGCGCCTGGCGGAACTGGCGTCGCAAATTTTCCCCGCCGGCGTCCTCAACCTGGTGTTCGGGCGTGGTCCAACGGTGGGTAGCCCGCTGGTAACCCACCCGAAAGTGCGCATGGTCTCGCTGACTGGCTCGATCGCCACTGGCTCGAACATCATTTCCAGCACCGCCGACAGCGTCAAGCGCCTGCACATGGAACTGGGCGGCAAGGCCCCGGTGATCATCTTCGACGACGCCGACATCGACGCCGCCGTGGAGGGCATTCGCACCTTTGGTTTCTACAACGCCGGCCAGGATTGCACGGCGGCCTGCCG
>NZ_JADEVO010000073.1 GCF_017114825.1 Pseudomonas gregormendelii
AACATTTCCATGCTGATCACCCTGTGTTCTCCTGCTCAAAAAGTGAGCAGAAGCAGTTGAACACCTGGGTCAGTTTTCAGTCGGCAGAACAGCCCCTACTGGGTCAGTTTTCGGTCAGCGGCAACACGCTGTCTTTAAGATCGACTCTTAGTGCATCCACTCAACCTCTAAAATAAATTAATACAAACTAGTCATAACTATTTTTGCAAATATTGCTATCTTTGCGTTTAGCACTTCATCACACCGTTTCACATCTTTTAACTCGTTTCGCGAGAATCTCGCGCCCATAGTGCTATCCGAACGCCGCTCATTATTCAGATCAAGAACACCTGATCGCACAACCAGGCTCTCGGAGCAAAAATGACAGACAAATCCGTGCTTTCTCAAGATGCAGCAGTACGCCGCGGCCTCGTAATGACAGGGATAGGCGTGGCCCTTGTATCAATGCTACCCAAAGCGGCACAGGCACAAACTGCCTCGCCATCAAAACCTGAATCGGGATCTCATGCCATGACATCCAATACAATTACTAACAGTGAAGGTGTGGTGCTTTATTACAAAGATTGGGGACCAAAAAACGGGCCGGTAGTGACGCTTAGCCATGGCTGGCCACTCGACTCGGATAGTTGGGATGGCCAAGCTTTCTTTCTCGCAAACCAAGGCTTCCGCGTTATCGCGCATGACCGACGCGGGCATGGTCGTTCTAGCCAACCTTGGGACGGCAATGACATGGATCATTACGCAGATGATCTTGCCACTGTGATCAATACGCTGAATCTGAAAAACGTCACAGTCATGGGCTTTTCCACCGGTGGCGGCGAAGTTGCACGATATGTAGGGCGGCATGGCACATCCCGCGTTGCGAAGATTTGCCTGATCTCGTCAGTGCCTCCGCTCATGCTCAAAACAGCCGCGAATCCAGGGGGACTTCCCATTGATGTATTCGATGGTATTCGTGCAGGGATGATCGCTGACCGATCGCAGTTGTTCAAAGATATCCCTGCGGGACCATTTTATGGATTCAACCGGCCCGGGGCTAAAACCTCTCAAGGCATGATTGATTCCTGGTGGAGACAGGGAATGGTCGGAGGTTTCAAAAACACATTCGATTCCATTAAAGCGTTTTCAGAAACCGACTTCACCGAAGACCTTAAAAAATTCGATAAACCGACGCTCATCGTCCATGGTGACGACGATCAGATTGTGCCTATCGATGCCGCCGGCAGAGCCTCTAAAAAACTGGTCCCTAGCGCAAATCTCAAAGTGTATGCGGGCGCGCCCCATGGTCTGACTGAGACCCACAGGGAACAACTCAACAAGGATTTACTGGCATTCCTTCATAGCTGAACGTCGTAAATTATTGGAGAGATATCATGTCTGAAAAATTCCTACCCCTCGGCAGACGCTCATTCGTCATGGGTGCTGCTGCCGCCGTAGCGGCAAGCGCTATCCCTTCAGCAATGGCAGCGGACAAACCCGCACAATCCAATCTCGAAAAATATGCTGCTCCCAAGAACCCAGCGCTCCCGAAGTCGACGATGAAGCTCGACCTTTCGCGCACTGCTCTGGTGGTCATCGACCCGCAAATCGACTTCATGAGTCCTAAAGGCAAGGCCTGGCCGATGACGGGTGAAAGTGTGACGGAGCAGAATCTAGTCCCCAATCTGCTGCGTCTATTCAAAGCGGCTAAAGCAGCAGGCATGACGGTCGCTATCTCGCCGCATTGGTACTGGGGAACGGACCATCACTGGAAAATTCAGGCCCCAGTCGAAGCCATGCAACACGATATGAAGCTTTTTGATGATCGCAAAAACGAGTTAGACGTGGCGGCATTTGAGAATTCAGGAAGCGATTTCATGCCGGAGTTCAAGCCGTACATCATGGACGGTAAGACGTTTCTTTGTTCGCCCCACAAACTGTACGGCCCACAGGTCAACGACCTAAACCTACAGCTGCGTAAACAACTCGTCGATCAAGTCATCCTGACCGGCATGTTAGCGAACCTCTGTGTGGAATCTCACATGCGTGAACTGCTTGAACAAGGGTTTGAGGTAGCAGTGGTACGAGACGCCGTAGCGGGGCCCAAGTTACCCGAGGGTGACGGCTACCTAGCTGCGATTATCAATTACCGCTTCATGGCAAATGCTGTGTGGACTACAGATGAAGTCGTCGCAATGATGGAAGGCAAGGCTTAGATAAAAATCCTGCCTCAGGAATATGTTAAGCCCTGTGGCAGGATTTCCTATTGGCAAGGAGTAGTCCGTAGACTCAATGATTCCAATAACAATCTGGCCTCACGCATATCCAGGGTGTCATAGCCCTCAGAAAACTTTCCAAAAACCGTATGAAGCAATTTTCCAGCCTCGGTAATACGACCTTGCTTTAGATGCAGCCTAGTCAACGAAGTTGCCGTCCGTAGCTCCCAAGCCAACGCAGCTTGCCGCTCGGCACAGGCCAGAGAGCGGTATAGATATTGCTCGGCTAGCTCATAGTCTGGGTCTGGCCGAGCTGCATAGAGGTCCGCGGCAACTCGCAAAATTTCCGGAGTATCGAAGGTCTCTCCGATGTTTTCAATCATCTCCATTGCCCCGCAAATGATTTCCAACGCATTATCAAATCTACCTGTAGCAGCAAAACCCTCCGAAAGGCATCTGATAAACATTGTGGCCAGAACTTGATGGTTCTCTACGCTTAACAAGCTCAGGCAACCATGCAACTGTTGAACACCCTCTTCAACATTTCCTTGGGAATACAAAAGTATGCCTTCGAGGCCCAACCCTACTGCCAACTCAGGCTCGAAGAAATTGAGCTTGGCAGTCGAATTCAGCTGATCAATTGTCTGCCGGGCGGCACTCCAATCGCCCGTCCAGAGAAATACCGTAGACACGTAGATAAGCGCCAGGCAAATGGTTGCAGGATGGCGCAGATGATTAGCTCGATGTAATGCTTGTCGAGCGAGCTGAAGCGCTTGATCCGGGTATCCGCGCAACCAAGAAATCCTAGCAAGAGATGACAATGCTCGAACTCGATAGTCATAGCTAAACGAGAATTCGTCTCCTACAGATTGTGAAGAATATAGGTTCCAGCCGGCACGAGAATCCTGCCCAGACGACTCATGTTTTATGGCGTATTGATTAGCATCCCCCAGCATCCACTGCATCATGGCAATGCCCTTAGGATCTGTAATTTTATCACTCAACGTCATTGCCTGAAGAGTCGAGGGTTGGAACTCTTGCTGCTCCGCACTCCACGCGAGGGTATTGCTTGAGCCACCCAATAATCTGAGCTGACGAAGAGTGTCGCCTAGGTTCTCGTCAAATACCTTGCTAATACCGTTGGCCGGATTCCCAGAATGAGGTTTTCCTAAAGCAAACATGGTGGCGATTGCGAGCGCTTCCTGCCAAACAGTTTCTTGAGGGAGACCATTGGGTTGGCATACCCCGGCGGCAAGGGCTCGCCCACTCCACCGACGACACTCATCGAGCATGGACAACCCCAAGAATAAAGGCGCTGAAGATGCAGCGAGACGAATGCCAAGAGAAAGATTCCCTGACTCCGAAAAAGTCCAATCAAGCGTTGCGCAGATGTTTCCTAGATACTCTATATAACGTTGAATGCGCTCGTAATCCGGAAGCGCTTCGCCTTGCACGTTAAGACGCTCAAGCAGCGAAACCAGGTAGATAGCATGGCGTTCAGTTGTCGAGTCAAACTCACCCGCGCCGTGTAATTTCTCAAGCGCGTAAGCCCTAGTCGTGTAAGGGAGCCGGTAGCACATCAAGCAATTATTGCTCTCGGCCAAGACCAATGACTTTGTCACCAATCGCCCTATCGCATCGATAACCATCATCTCATGGCCGTGAGGAGCTACCACTTGGGTTGCTACCTCTAATGAGAATTTGCCAGTCAGAACGGATAACCGGCGTAGCACCATCGCTTCGTTTGCAGACAAGAGATCGTAGCTCCAATCGATCATTGCGTTTAGCGTTTGGTGACGAGACATCGCGTTGCGGCGCCCTTCCCAAAATAGGCTAAATCGATTTTTGAGCAGTTCAGCGATACCCTGAATCCCGTATGCTGGAACCTGGCCGGCACCCAGTTCAATTGCTAACGCGATGCCGTCGAGTTTTCGACAGATGTGAGCCACCACCGGAGCATCGTTGTCGCTAAGGGTATACGCACCTTGATTGTGAGCGACACGTTCAACGAACAACTGCACGGCGGAGAATGTCATAGCATCGGTGGCTTTCAGCTCCGCTTGCTCTGGTGGACAGGCCAGAGAGCCCAAGCGGTAAATATGTTCGCCCTCCGCTCGTAATGGTTCTCGGCTGGTGACTAAAATGTGAGTTTGCTCTGCTTGCCCAAAAAGCGTTTCTGCCAAACAAGTGACAGCATCGATTACGTGGTCACAGCTATCGAACACGACCAACAGACGCATATCTCGTATGAGGCCCACTAACGTTTGCAGTGGCTCGGCTTCCTGGTACTGCACACCCACTGCGGCCGCGAGAGTTCCAGGCAGCATGCTGGAATCTGTAATTGCACTCAGATCCAGAAAGATAACCATGCCTTCAAATTGCGATCTGAAATGGTGAGCAACCGCTATCGCTGCGGTTGTTTTACCCATCCCTCCCAGACCGCTAATAGTGACGAATCGATGTTGCTTTATTAGGCCTGAGATCGCCTTCACGGTGTCGTCACGACCTACCATGCGCACCAGGCGCGGAGGTAACTCACCCGCCGGTATCGACTGCATTGCGGCCGAGTTTTCGGTATCGGTGGGAACGGTAACGGGTGCCACAAAGCTATAACCGCGCCCCGGAACATTAATCACATAACTCGTGCTGGTTTCAGGACACGACAAAGCTTTGCGCAATGCAGAAATATGTACACGTATGCAGCTTTCGTCCACCACTACGCCCTTCCACACCCTCTGAACAAGGTCGCGGGTGGTAATCACTTCACCGGCGTGGGCGACGAGAGCGATGAGCACGTCTAAAGCTCGGCTACCCAACTCGATGTGCTCTCCGTTTTTGAGCAACAGCCTCTGTGACGGAAACAGTTGGAACTGGCCGAACGTGAGTACGTGAGGGTTCTGGACCCCCGGAGAGATTTTCAAGGGAATGGTCATGATTCACAGCCCCACGCATAGTGACAAGAACTGCTGAAATCTTGCGACGGCACGGTCGGGTAAACACTTGAGGCATTATTCATGATGGTCACTGGTGGCGAATGAACGTACGTAGGCAGCTCACTCTGTCGCTTCCGTGACTCCAGTTCTAAGCGTGCTTATTATTAGGTCCATCGGGTGCAAACGTTCCACGATGCAGTGTAGGCCCGGCATGGCATTCAAGCAGTGTTTTTTGCGGTTACCTCTCATTCTCAGACGACCGGGGCTGCGTAATTACCAGCCCCAATCGCCAAGGAAAAATAGTGCCTGCGCAGAACCTTTAATTGGTCTGACAACCGCCCCCTTCCTCCATATACGTTGCTACACGTCGCGCCCCCTGAGAGTCCTGATACACCATTTCAACAGGCACGATCCCACAGGCAAACCGGATGTCTGTAACGCTGAGTATTTTTGCTACGTCAGTCGGAACGCCGGTGCGAGATGTTTGCACATCGGCTGAGGCATACGCGCCACTGGCCGCAATGGTCAAGAAAAGAGTAAACAAGAGCTTCATGGTATTTCCTCTAGTAAGATTTGGCAGGACTAGCCGGTAGCTCGCGAAGTAATCGGTGTGCTTGCTTCCATCAATCAGAACAAGCGCCATCAAAACATCTTCAAGCACTGCATGGCCGCAGCCTCTTTACCGATGAAACGCTACGCAGAGGAGTAGCCATAGGTGTTGTTGAACGTCAGCCAAAGCTGATTCATAGATCTCAATTCACCTTCAATATCAGGTTAGCTTGTATTTTGAGGGTGCTAATGAATGGACGATGCGAACACCCAATTGGCGACAAAAGGTATAGTTTCGCAGCCGCCTTACGGTGTAACCAATACGATTGCTCCACGCCGCAAAATAATTGCTTACACCTGTCTTACTATTGATGCGTACAGCGAGAGAGCTAAACTTGCAGTACATTAAACAAAACAACTGAGCACAATTATTTTGAAAGCTGGAGGCCTCCCATATTAGTGCATTGCCGCATTTCCGCGTGAAAACATTTTTTTCAATGAAAATGTATTCACTTTCATTTCATATTTAAAATAAAAAGCCCCGGCACACTAAAGTGCTCGGGGCAGCTCTACTATTTAGCATGCTATTTTTTCAATGTATCATACGCTTCCAGGGTGCGCAGTGAGTAGATATACGCAGCACCTGCGTTCATCTGGACCGCGGTAGCCAGGGTAGCGGCAATTTCTTCACGACTCGCGCCAGCCTTGATTGCCTCATCGGTGTGAGCACCGATACAGCCATCGCAACGCGTAGTGACAGCGACGGCTATCGAAATCAGCTCACGCGTCTTGGCATCCAGAACGTTGTTTTCAGAGGAGGCCTCGGCGAGGGCCATATAGGCCTTGACCATTTTTGGATTACTTTTGCCCAGTGAGCCAAAAGCTTTTTGGATGGTAGGCAGCATTTCAGACCAGTTTACGAACATTGATTAAGCTCCTGAGCGGGGTTGGGTTGTACTGTTTCGACACGCTCAGTTTTCTACAAAGACGAGGTTCACGTTTGTTCGAACGGCTCACTTTTTGTCGCGAGCAACTCAAAATGAATTCGATAGAAAAGCTCATCAGTTTGGCCAACGTGCGCGGAAGCCTCAATTTGCACTGTCAATTTGAGGGCGATTGGGCCCGCGAGCATGAACAGGAACCACTGGGAAAAGCGCCTTATCACATCGTGTTAGTGGGACAATGTCGCGTCGATTTCCCCGACGGCAAAAGTGTGCCAATGCGCGCGGGTAACATCTTGCTCCTACCGACAGGGGCTCCCCATGTGATGCTAAGCTTGGGCAACACCGCGGCGCCGATATCGCCAAAATCGCCGAGAATCACCAATGGAGGTGCCGTCCCCACCCATCGCATTGGTGGACCTAGTAGCGACTTCGATATGCTCTGCGGAAGTTTCCACTTCAACCGTACTTCTCTGCTTTTCGCAGCGTTGCCTAGCTATTTGGTGATTGTAGTGGTCAACTAATCCCGGACACGACGTTAAGTTTTTCCTCGGCCCGCGCTGGTGCCAACCCCTCGTTGAATTGGTGAGGCCGAATCCAGTTGTAGCGATGCATCAAAAAATGGCTGATATCG
>NZ_JADEVO010000074.1 GCF_017114825.1 Pseudomonas gregormendelii
GTCAGCAGCAGCTGATAACTCCCCAGATCCCGCCCTGCCCCGGCCTGCTCCAGCGTGGTCTGGGTGAAATCGTGGAATTTCACTTTGACGAACGGCTTGCCCGGCCGAGAGCTGCTGTCGATCCGCGCCATGCGCCCGGCCAGCGTCTCCAGCAATTCGGGGAGCTTGTCCAGGCAACTCAGCAGGTCCGGCAAGTCCACGTCGTAGGTGTTTTCGACACTGATCGACTGACGCCGACTGTCATTGTGCACCAGGCGATCATCGATCCCACGGGCCAGACTCCACAATCGCTCACCAAAACTGCCGAATTCGCGGACCAGCGCCAACTTTTCCCACTCACGTAAATGCGAGCAATCGACAATCCCAAGGCGCCCCAGCTTGTCCGCAGTCACCTTGCCCACCCCGTGCAATTTACTCACTGGCAAGCCACTGACAAAGTCCTCGACCTGATCCGGAGTAATGACAAACAGCCCGTTGGGTTTCTTCCAGTCACTGGCGATCTTGGCCAGGAACTTGTTGGGCGCCACGCCGGCCGAGACCGTGATGTGCAACTGGTTGGAGACCCGCCGGCGGATTTCCTGGGCGACCCGGGTCGCGCTGCCACCAAAATGCGAGCTGTCCGACACATCCAGATAGGCCTCATCCAGGGACAGTGGCTCGATCAGGTCGGTGTAGTCACGAAAGATCGTGTGAATTTCCTTCGAGGCTTCTCTATAGGCGTCCATGCGCGGCTTGACGATCGTCAGGTCCGGGCACAGCTTCAGCGCGTGCCCCGAGGACATGGCCGAGCGTACTCCGTAGGCGCGCGCCTCATAGTTGCAGGTCGCGATCACCCCTCGCCGATCCGCTGAGCCGCCCACGGCAAGAGGTTTACCGGCCAGGCGCGGGTCGTCACGCATTTCGATGGCGGCGTAGAAGCAGTCACAATCGACGTGGATGATCTTTCGCTGGGTCATGTAGAAGCGACGTTCATTGTGCGAAAAAGGTTTTTAGCGAGTCAGATCAACAGTATCTCATCGACACCTGTATATAGCACCAGTAGTAGGCATGTTCTTTTTCAAGGGTCGGAAAAAAAGATGAATTTGTTTTTTCAATCGAAAACCTACTACCAATAGAGCTGTAACCCTTGCCACGCCTGCGCTGCAGCCATTTCAGCCACCGAGGTTTTGCGCTAAGCGATTGAACAGGAAGAGTTTTCTTCGTGAATGGCGGTTGACAGCCCCGCCATCCTCTGTAGAATGCCGACACACAGACGCGGGATGGAGCAGTCTGGTAGCTCGTCGGGCTCATAACCCGAAGGTCGTCGGTTCAAATCCGGCTCCCGCAACCAAACATCAAAAAAGGCTACTCGAAAGAGTGGCCTTTTTTGTGCGCGTCAGTTTTGCATCCCTCGAAGATAAATGAGTCGGCGCACTCAGGCTGCGCAAAAAACATAAATCGTTCGGATTCCGAAACTTAGCGCTGAATCGCCCCTGCCCATCGCTGTTTTACGCTTATTTGGCTTGTTTGAGGATTAACGGTTGACACCCCGTCGTTCCTCTGTAGAATGCCGCCACACAGACGCGGGATGGAGCAGTCTGGTAGCTCGTCGGGCTCATAACCCGAAGGTCGTCGGTTCAAATCCGGCTCCCGCAACCAAACATCAAAAAAGGCTACTCGAAAGAGTGGCCTTTTTTGTGTCTGTCGAAAAAGTCCTTTCGCAACAATGATCTGTCACCTTGTGACGGGCCGATTGGTTTCACTCCAGCCTTGAGTTAGGTCTATGCTGGTCCGAGGCGTTTACCGCACCGGCCCATGGCGTGCCTTCACCTGTTGAGGGTGAGTGGCGTTAATATTTGTGATTATTTTTTTCTACAGGGATTGGTAACTTGGCTGGATACCCCCATCCTGTCGCGCACAATCCAAGAGGTGATTGATGCGCGCCAATTCGTCTGATCCACAAGACTCCGTCACAGCGACACAACCGATCAAGCCCGGGCGTTTGCGCCTGCTGGACCTGATCAGCAAGTACCGCCAGCCAATCGGCCTGGCAGTGACCTTGTTGCTGTTCGCCATCGCGCTGATTGCCTGTCGTCATCTGTTGAGCGAACTGGATCTGGACGCTCTGCACGACTCGATTCTCCAGGTACCAAAACCTGCCTTGCTGGGTGCACTGGCGGCGACGGTGGTCGGCTTTATCATTCTGTTGGGCTACGAATGGTCGGCCAGCCGTTATGCCGGCGTGACGCTGGCACCGCGAATTCTCGCCCTGGGTGGCTTCACCGCATTTGCGATCGGCAATGCCATCGGCCTATCGATGCTCTCTGGCGGCTCGGTGCGCTACCGTCTATATGCACGGCATGGCCTGGGTGCCACGGAAGTGGCGCGCATGACCCTGTTCGCCAGCCTCTCGCTGGGCTGCGCCCTGCCGCCCCTTGCGGCCCTGGCAACCCTCAGCGACCTGCCCGCTGCCGCGACTGCCCTGGGCTTGTCCGAGATTTGGCTGGGCGCGGTGTCCGTGGCAGTGTTGCTACTGTTCAGCGTCCTGGCCATCGGCATTTACCGCCGCCGCCTGCCGGAACAACCTTATGCGGACAACCTGCTGGTCAAGGCCGGGCGCCGCACCTTGCGTCTGCCGGGGCGGCGCCTGACGTTCCTGCAATTGATCATCACCGCACTGGATGTCGCCGCGGCCGCTACCGTGCTGTACCTGCTGTTGCCAGAAGCGCCGCCCTTCGGCGCCTTCCTGTTGGTCTACCTGCTGGCGCTGGCTGCCGGGGTGCTCAGCCATGTGCCCGGCGGGGTCGGCGTATTCGAAGCAATCCTGCTGGCCGCCTTCGCCGACAAGCTTGGCGCTGCACCGCTGGCGGCCGCACTGCTGCTGTATCGGCTGATTTATGTGGTGTTGCCATTGCTGGTCGCTTGCGTGTTCCTGCTGATCAACGAAGGACAGCGCCTGTTTCAATCCCGTCAGTCCCTGCGCGCAGCCTCCGGCCTGGCTGCGCCGATCCTGGCGGTGCTGGTATTCCTGTCCGGCGTGGTGCTGCTGTTTTCCGGTGTGACGCCGGAAATCGACACCCGCCTGGAGCACATCGGCTTTCTGATCCCCCATCGCCTGGTCGACGCTTCGCACTTCGGCGCCAGCCTGATCGGCGTGCTCTGCCTGCTGCTCGCCCAGGGCCTGCGGCGGCGCCTGTCGGCCGCCTGGATGCTGACCACCATTCTGTTGCTCGTAGGCGCCCTGCTCTCCCTGCTCAAGGGCTTTGACTGGGAAGAAGCCTGCCTGTTGACCCTGACCGCCAGCCTGCTTGGCGTATTCCGTCGTTCGTTCTATCGGCCGAGCCGCCTGACCGAGCTGCCGTTCTCGCCGCTGTATCTGGTGTCGAGCCTGTGCGTGCTGGGTGCATCCATCTGGCTGCTGCTGTTTGCCTACCAGGATGTGCCTTACAGCCATCAACTCTGGTGGCAGTTCACCCTTGACGCTGACGCTCCCCGGGGCCTGCGCTCGCTACTCGGCGCCGCCGTACTGCTGGTGGTGGTGTCGCTGACCTGGCTGCTGCGCACCGCACGCCCGGTGATCCACCTGCCGACGCCTGACGAGCTGGACCGGGCGGTAAAGATCCTCATGGCTTCCGCTCAACCGGACGGTGGCCTCGCCCTGACGGGTGACAAGGCGCTGCTGTTCCACCCCGACGAGCAGGCGTTCTTGATGTACGCCCGCCGTGGCCGCAGCCTGGTGGCCTTGTACGACCCTATCGGACCGGCCCAGCAACGGGCCGAAATGATCTGGCAGTTCCGCGACCTGTGCGACATTCACCACGCCCGCCCTGTGTTCTATCAGGTACGCGCCGAAAACCTGCCGTACTACATGGACATCGGCCTGACCGCGATCAAGCTGGGCGAGGAAGCCCGGGTCGATCTGCAGCACTTCGACCTGGAAGCCAAGGGCAAGGAGATGAAGGACCTGCGCTACACCTGGAACCGTGGCACCCGCGACGGACTGTCGCTGGAGATCTTCGAACCGGGACAGGCGCCGATGGATGAGCTCAAGGTGATCTCCGATGCCTGGCTGACCGGCAAGAACGTTCGCGAAAAAGGCTTCTCCCTCGGCCGTTTCAGCGAGGACTACCTCAAGCATTTCCGCATCGCGGTGATCCGCTTCGAAGGCCGCCCGGTGGCATTCGCCAATCTGCTCGAGACATTCGGCCACGACCTGGCCAGCCTCGACCTGATGCGAGCGCACCCGGAAGCGCCAAAGCTGACCATGGAATTCATGATGGTCGGCCTGATTCAACATTATAAGAGTCACGGATACGCGCGCTTCAGCCTGGGCATGGTGCCGCTGTCGGGGCTGCAACCCCGTCGCGGCGCACCATTGACCCAGCGCCTGGGCTCGATGGTTTTCCGCCGTGGTGAGCAGCTCTACAACTTCCAAGGCTTGCGCCGCTTCAAAGACAAGTTCCAGCCTGACTGGGAACCCCGTTATATGGCCGTGCCCGCCGGACTCGATCCGCTGGTAGCCCTGGCCGACACTGCCGCCCTGATTGCGGGCGGCTTGACTGGATTGGTGAAACGCTGATGATTCAACGCTCCCTGCGGTATGTACTGGCCACACTGGTAGTGCTGGCCCTGATTCTCGGTGGCGGTTACTGGTACCTCAAGCGCCCGGCCCCGGAACCGACCCTCGAATCGTTCAAGCCAGCCGACGGCACGGCGATGACCCGGGTCACTCCCGGCACCTCGCCCCGCGCCCATGTGCTGGTCGCAGTGAATGAGGACCAAAAGCTCAGTGACAAGCAATTGCTGACCCTGAGCCGTACCGGCTCGGCGCAGATCGTCCAGGTGATCCTGCCTAAAGACTGCCTGCTGCAAAGCCGCGCGTTGCAATCGGGCCTGCGCGAGCTCCACGGTCCGGCAACGCTGGTCAGCGGCATCGGTCCCGGCGCGGTGCTGGCCTGGCGCTGGTTGTCCGAACAGAAAGACGACAAGGCGCAGGCCGTCTCCGTGGACCTGGCCCTGGAAAAACCCGGCTGCACCCACCTGCTGCCAAAAAGCGCAGCGCACGGTCGCTGGCTGGCAGCCTGGAACGATAACCCGGACGACACCAGCGCCGGCTTCGTACGTGACCAGCCGAATGCCGAAACCAGCATCAGTGACTACGACATCAACCTGCCGCAGGTCCTGAACAACGAGCTGCGCAAGATCCTGGTCGGCGGCGACAAGGCCGCTGGCGGCTTGCAGATTCCGGTCGTCGAAGTGCCGGCAGGCCAGGCCAACGACACCGTCACCCTGTTCCTCTCCGGTGACGGCGGCTGGCGAGACCTGGACCGTGACGTAGCGGGTGAAATGGCGAAAATCGGTTACCCGGTGGTCGGCATCGACACCCTGCGCTACTACTGGCAGCACAAAAGCCCTGAGCAAAGCGCGCTGGACCTGGCTGAGCTGATGCAGCACTACCGGCAGAAATGGGGCACCAAGCGCTTCGTCCTGACCGGCTACTCATTTGGCGCCGATGTGCTGCCCGCGATCTACAACCGCCTGGAGCCCGCCGAGCAGCAACGCGTCGACGCAATCATCCTGCTGGCCTTCGCCCGCACCGGTAGCTTCGAGATCGAAGTCGAGGGGTGGCTGGGCAACGCCGGCAAGGAAGCCGCCACGGGCCCGGAGATGGCTAAGTTGCCAGCGCAGAAAGTGGTCTGCATCTACGGTGAAGAGGAGGCCGATGAAAGCGGCTGCACCGACAAGACGGCCGTGGGGGAGGCGTTGAAATTGCCGGGCGGGCATCACTTTGACGAGAACTATCCGAAACTGGCTCAGCAGCTGGTGGACGTGATCGAGAAGCGCCAGAGCAAGGACAAGGTGGCTGAGGAGTAATCCACTCCCCCACAAAAAAGCCCCCGCCACTTCACAGTGGCGGGGGCTTTTTTATTTGCACTGTCTCGTCCTGAATAAGGTTTACACCTTCTGGCTTCTTATCAGGAAGGTGCAATGAACACGGGCGAAAAACGTAGCCAGAGAGATTACACGCTGACTTTTAAATTGTCGGTTGTCGACCAAGTCG
>NZ_JADEVO010000075.1 GCF_017114825.1 Pseudomonas gregormendelii
TTAGAGTTCAGCAGTTGCTTAGCACCACGGCAGTAAGGGCAGGTGCTGGTCGTGTACATAGTGATTTCAGGCATGAAGAGTCCTCCTCATTTAGACGATTCTTAGGCTGCGGCCTTTTCTAGACGAGCGTGAACAGCGCAGGTATCAGGGTACTGTGCCAACGATTTAAAGCTGCGATTATCAGAGTCAAGAGCGTCAACCGATCCGGTTTCAATGTCGTAGACCCATCCATGCAAGTTCAACAAGCCTTTTTCCTGGGCTATGCGCACGCTTGGGTGAGTCTGGATGTTCGCCAATTGAGCGATAACATTTTCCCGGACCATCGAGCTTACTTTTGCCGCGTCATTGATGTGATGGCGAGACTCGTTAATGACTTTTGCGGACTCTGCATGTTGCAGCCAACCGGCGACAGCGGGCAGGTGGTCCATGCATTTGCACTTTGCGACAGCCGTCATCGCGCCGCAATCAGAATGGCCGCAGATCACGATGTCGGTCACCCCGAGCACCGCCACGGCGTATTCGACCGTTGCCGACACACCGCCTGGATGGGGGCTGTACGACGGCACGATATTGCCGGCGTTTCGGATCACGAACAGCTCACCAGGTTCTTGTTGCGTCAACAGTTCAGGTACTACGCGGCTATCGGAACACGTGATGAACAACGTACCTGGATGCTGCGTGGTGGCCAAGTGTTTGAATAGGTCCGTACGTTGCGGAAATGCTTCTTTCTGAAACTTCAAAAAACCTTCAATGAGCGCTTTCATGGGGTGTGCCTTTAACAGGTAGTTAAGTTGGGTAACATTTAGTTGGTACAGCCGCGACCTATCACGCTGTATTCAAGGACACGAGTGTCACCGTGCGAATCGTTGTAGGTCATTTGCACTGGCACTGGACCGCAGACGTCTGCTGCTTCAGTGATGTTGATGACCTTGGCAATATCCAAGTGCATGCCATAGACATACGGAGTGGCTTTTGGCGCAACCGAAGCTTCCTGTGCATAGGCCGACAACGAAGCTGTCAGAGACAGGGCGAGAAACAGAAATTTTTTCATGACGAATCCTCCATTTAGAATTGGTGAGTCGGGGGAAGTGGGTAAATGTGTTGAAGCAGGCCCGCTACGAGTGCGGGCCGAATTACATTTCCAATCGCTTTCTTAGAAAGGACGCAGTGGCAGGAACTTGCCGTCGAGGGTGATCACTGCGCGGTGGCCGCCTTCAGGATCTTCAACTTTTTTCATATCGAGTTTGAAGTTAATCGCGCTGATGATGCCGTCGCCGAACTGTTCGTGGACCAAGGCTTTCAAAGTGGTGCCGTAGATTTGGATCATTTCGTAGAAGCGGTAGATGGTAGGATCCGTGGGGACGCCCGAAAGGCTGCCACGCAGTGGGATAATTTGCAGGCGCGCTACCGAGTCGGCGTCCAGGTCCAGTTTTTTACCGATCACTTTCGCGGCAGTTTCTGGAAGTGGGTGCTGACCAAGAAGGGCGGCGGTCACGTAGGCCAGACCGAGGCCGGTGCCTTCTGCCATGTCTTCGAAAGACAGGTTTTTGCGGGCTTTGGCGTCCAGAATTTTAGCGGTCAGTTCGAGACTGGTGTCGTTGTAGGCGTGGGACTGTTGCATGGTGTTGCTCCTATCTGATGCTTGAGTAAGTGTTGCTGGATGAGTATTGCTTGGTGTGAAGCCATGTTCTGCCGTTTGCTGAATAGCGTCCAAGACCTATAAACAATGCTTTGCATAAGCTCTGCCTATAGGTACGAATCGGGAGTGCTCATGAACGTTGAAAACTCGGAAGCGATACTGCTGATTCCTGGCGGTTACTTGGTTTGGATTGATGTGGATGAGGCAAGCGTCGGTGGATCAGGAACGGCTATGCGCTTCGACTTGCCCTTGCATGCTCACAACCTGCCGTTGATGCATAGTCACGAAACAAAGCTTGTAGTGGCGCTAAGGGGGGAGTTGGATATTCGTATTGGTCGACAAAGAATTGCATTGCTGCACGAGGGCGATGCCATACAACTTGAACCGGGAATTGCGCACCGCATCCATCAAATCGGTTCAACCCCGAGTATGGTTGGTGCAGTGCTGTGGCCTGGCGCAGTTGAAAGAGCTTTCCGAGAAATTGCCGCGTTGGCCGAGCGAGGCACCTATCAACGTGGCGAGATGATTCGAATCTTCTCCCGATACGGCGTGATTTGGGCTGATCAACCTCTTACAGATAGTCGTCAAACAGTTGCTGTTAGACCTTTTTTCGATTTCCTGAGCGAAATGCCTAGCCCGCTCTCTCACGCGCTTGAGCACAGATGGAAATGATGGGCTGTTTTCTTAATTTCACGTTCAGGATGGCGAGAGAAAAAAAGCCCGCGGACGGCGGGCTCGGTGGCAACAATTGCATTTATTGGGGGGAGGGTGCATGCAGTCGGTTTCCTCTAACTTCTACCTGTTGACCGATGGCAAATTCTTTGCGCGGCGAGCGCACCACTCGTTCTTCACCGGTATTGCTTCGGACGGCGTAAGCTCGCTCCTCTAGACCGGTAGCCTTTTGCACTTCCCTGCCGCCGAAAATCCCTAGTGCAGCTCCGATTAATGCGCCTAACGGGCCGCCAGCGGCCCCGCCGATTAGGACGCCAGTGCCTGCACCAAATGCTGCCCCTGCTGTAGTGTCCTCAGCTTGCGAGAGGACTTCGTCAGCGCTTGCGTGAGACAGGTGGAACAGGGAAATTCCAACTAATAGAGTAAATGCATAAAATGGTTTCATGCTGCCTCCGATTGTTTAGCATGGCAGTATCAGCCATGCAGATCTGGTTAACGTGCTAGTCAACTAGTCGTATAGCGCTGCTTTTCTTTGCGCCATCGTCAGCTAATGCGAGGACTCCACCCTCCTCAAAGACCCAGGTCGGAAAGGCTTGGATGATCGTCCGGGCGACGGCCTAGGGGCCAACGGAACTTTCGATCTGACTCCTTGATGGGCATGTCGTTAATGCAGGCAAAACGGTGGGCCATTAGCCCATTTTCTGCGAATTCCCAATTTTCATTGCCATACGAGCGATACCAATTTCCGGAATCATCGTGCCACTCATAAGCGTACCGGACAGCAATACGATTTTCAGTGAACGCCCATAGCTCCTTGATAAGTCGATATTCCAATTCCTTGTTCCATTTTCGCGTAAGGAATGCCTGAGCCTCAGCGCGGTTGACAGCAAAATCGACGCGATTGCGCCATCTGGTGTCGGAGGTATAGGCCAATGCGACTTTTTCAGCATTTCGGCTGTTCCATCCATCCTCAGCCAGACGGACTTTGAGGGTTGCAGACTCACGATCGAAAGGCGGAAGGGGGGGGCGGGTTTCAGATTCAGCCATGATGACTACTCCACAATGAGGCGCATCGGGGGAAAGATTTATGGTTCGTCTAAAGCTTAGTTAAGTTAGGACCGTTTGGGAGACCTACCGAGCTTTTCGAGACTAAATAAATTCGTTGCCGTGTGAAAACATTCTTCTGCAACTGCAAACAAAAAATGACTAATTCTTGCGCCAGAATCCAACAAGCGAGTTTTAGCAGCAATGGTAAAGTGGCCAATTGAAGCGGTCCAAGAATCGAAAGAACTAACGCGGGTTTTGTTATGTAAGAACGGCCTAACGTGGGTTAGGCCTCATGCTACATAGCACATCGCCAGAAGCTATGCGGCCTAATATAGCTTTCACTTATCAGAACAATGACCGTACTTATTGTCAAATTGTTGAGCGAAATATTATGCTGCCTCCTTGGCCGGGATTAGATGTTCGATAGTTGCCCCTTTCTCGCAAAGGTGACTACTGATAAGTGCACGCAACCAGCGTTCACCAGGATCCGTATCTGAAGTCGCACTCCACGACATCGATAGGTCGAGCGCGGGGATGTTCAACGGAAGAGCATCCATTCGAAGACCACCTTGGCGAATCATGGTCTTGGCGACGTAATCGGGAACGACCGCAACCAATTGCGTGTCCTCGATTAAGGTTTTAAGCGCACTGTATTGTGGGACAGCCAAAACAACCTGGCGTTGGCGCCCTAAAGCCAGTAGCGCTCGGTCAACAGAGTCGATCACCTCACCTCTTAGTGACACGGAAACATGTGGACGCTCGCAGTACTCGTCGAGATCGATAGATCTGTTGTTGACATCTGAACTAAGAACTGTGGGGCGTATGGTTCGTAGGAATTTGCGCTTAGCGTTGGCTGGGAGGTCGCGGCTATGGCAGATGCCGAGAGACACCTCTCCTGTCGAAAGTTGGTCAGTCAATAGCGAGTGGTCGGTGCGGCGGATCACGAAGCTGACATGAGGAGCCTCGATACGTAGTTGTCGAATCAGGCTAGGTAGGAGTGAGTATTCGACATCATCTGACAGGCCTATTCTGAACACACTTTCACTCGTCTTAGGGTCAAATGCATTAATTTTACTCAATGCTGACGCAATGGAATCCAGAGCTGGGGTCAAACTGAGGTGTATCTCGACTGCTCTGCTGGTAGGCTCCATCTTCCGGCCCATACTGACGAAAAGTGGATCGTCGAAGAAGTGGCGCAAACGATTTAGAGAGGCGCTAATTGCAGACTGCCCGATGAATAATTTTTCTCCGGTACGCGTCAGGTTGTGCTCGTGCATTAATGTTTCAAACACAATCAGGAGATTAAAATCGATTTTGCGAAGGTCGGTCCTGTTCATGAGATCACCAGTGGAGCTAAGCTCCGTCAAGTGTGCGTCGGTGAGTGTCGAGCGAGAATTTGATTGGTGTGACGCTCGGCGCTTTTGAGCCTTTGAAACAGTGACGGTAGCTTGATCAATAAAACCCTGAAGCGTTGCAGGTTCCAGCGTTTATTGGAGTACTGCGTTCGTTGGCTTGACTTAAGATTAATTTGAATAAGCATAATTGGAAATTCTACTTGAGTAACTTTGTTCTACTGTGTGAGTCGTAGGTGCTAATACTAAAGTATAGGGGGTTTGTGTGACATACACGGACACCGGTGCACAAGCTATATTTTCTAGGGCTCTGAGTTTGGAACGGGTAGAACATTGGATGGTGTTTACATGCGAGCTGAGTGTGCGCGGGCGTTTGCTAGAGTACGTTCTATACAGTCTATAAGTACTTGGCCATCAAAAGGTTTACTCAAAAAGCAGACTGCTCCCCCTGCTTTAGCTCGCTGGCGTACAGACTCTTCTGGGTGAGCGGTAATAAAAATGATAGGGACATCGGGGCTATGGTTACACAGCTCACGTTGCAGGTCCAAGCCAGACATTCCTGGCATCTGAACGTCTGTAATCAAGCAATCGGTAACGTTGCGCTCGGTAGACGCCAAGAAATCCTCAGCGCATGAAAAAAGGTGAGATTCGTAGCCGAGTGAGCGCATTAAGCTACTCAACGCTATCCGCCCTGACTTGTCGTCATCAACGATCGAAATTATTGGGATTCTGGTCATGTTTATAACCTAGGTTCGGCAGGAAGCGGTTTGGTTGGGCAAGCTCCCGGCACGGTCTCCATTTTATGGTCGAAACCTTTTTAGGGAAATAACACACATGTATTAGCGGTCAGCGTTTCTGCCCTAACCCCAACAATTCGGCCATTCGTACTAGGTCTGCAAATGACTTAGCGCGCATCTTTTTCATCGCGTGACCGCGATGGATTTTGACGGTCACTTCACTCAGTTCCATTTCTCCTGCAATCTGCTTATTCATCAAACCTTTAGCCGCGTGGATCATCACCTCTCGCTCACGAGCCGTTAGCGTTAG
>NZ_JADEVO010000076.1 GCF_017114825.1 Pseudomonas gregormendelii
CTGGCTGAGGCCCTGGATATGACCGATTTGAATGGCGGCGCGTTCTTCGACGCTGAGTTCGTGATAGGACATGGGGCAGCACCGTACCGGAAAGGTCAGGTGTTGCACTCAGTTTTTGCCGCCGCCGATGTTAAACGGTGTTATGAATAGTTAAACGCGCCGTTCTTGTTCTATTAGACCGTCCACAAGTGAACGGTTTTGTGCGCTGATTCGTCAGCGCATTTTGGTAAAGTCTGAATTGGCAGGGGGGTATTTGTTAAATTTTTCCCAAGCCTTTGCCGACCATCATGCTGGGCCGGATTGCTCGGCGCACTGTCATATTAGAGAGCGGCTCGCATCTGTGCAAAGCTCTAACCTCTTAACCCGCTAACCAGGTTTTCGGCCTGCGGGCGGCGATGGTCTACTTTCGGAAGCTCACCTCTATCAGGCGTAAGGCCTGATGGGGCTTGCGCCGGCCTCCGAGGCAAATATCTCCATATGAAGAACGCCTGGCGACTACTTCGAATATTTTGTGAAGATGAAGTCATCCTGAGGAGACAATTTTGTATGGCAAGCGAAACAGGTGTTCATGAGCTGCACACTAGGATTAGCTTTGCCGTTTTCAAACTGGCCGTAGCCCCATCCGCCGGTGCTCGCGTAGCGTTTTGAGTCTTTGACTTCTATCTGCACATTCGTCGGCTCTCCGGCGATGTAGGATTGCGCGCGACCGAAGACGGCGTTGTTCCTTGCGGAGGATTCATATTTATAAGCTAGACGGGCGATTATCGTGCCGTCAGGGAATGGGATAGTTCCATTCCGATACGCTTTCATTGCAACATCATTTCCGAGGATCACACGGATGTCGGCTTTGTCGCCCTCTTCATGGGCGATGCTGACGAATTGCCATTCGCGATAGCCATGGGGAAGGGCTACTCCAAAGACCGGTGAACGTTCTGCATCGGTGCCTTGAGTCGAGTCGGCGTATGCAACAACTGAGATCCCTGCAAGGCCACTCAAAAAACTGACGGTTGCAGATAGAACGAGAAATTTCCTCTTCATCAAATAACACTCCTACTCCGGCTCCGCGAATCTGTCGATTGCGTCGTCTAGGGCTTCAAGTGAGCATCCGTAATACGACCGGATGCTCGTTTAACGATGAAGCGGCTCAACACTAAGCCGCGACTTGTCGTCATTTGGCGTTAGCTGCTTTTTCGATCAAGCTGGCAACGACTTTCGGGTTCGAAACCATCACCACGTGAGAAGCGCCTTTGACTACGACGGTCTGCTTGGAGTGTGCTCGCTCAGCCATAAAGGCCTGTGCTTGGGCTGGGATGTTCTTGTCAGCGTCGCCATAGACAAACCAGGAAGGAATCGTTTTCCAAGCCGGTTCTGTGGATGCTTCATTGAGTGCCGCAACTGTAACGGGACGTTGAGTCGCAGCCATCAATTTGGCGTCTGCATTGGAAACGTCGGCTGCGAACTGGTCGTGGAATTTGTCTTGTTGGATATACAGATCCTTGCCGCCGTCAGCCAAGGCTACTGGAGGAGCGAGGGTAGGGCCAAGCGTGCCGCCTGGGAAACGTCCAGATAACTCCGCGGTGGATTCACCTGCTTCGGGTGCAATGGCTGCGACGAATACCAGCGCTTTAACATTGGTGTTGCCGTAAGCCGCTTCGCTGATGACCGGGCCACCATAGGAATGCCCGACCAGCACGACCGGCGTTTTGATGCTGGCGAGCACATCGGCGACCGACTGCGCATCACCTTTGAGTGAGCGCAATGGGTTCGACGCTGCGATCACTGGGTAGCCATCTTTTTCCAGAATTTTGACGACGCCATTCCAACTGCTTGAATCGGCGAAAGCGCCGTGAACCAATACGACAGTCGGTTTGGCCGGCGCAGCCATCGCTGCGGTGGCTGTAATCATTGCGGCTGTGAGGGCCAGACCTGAGAATAACTTGTTCATCTAGAGTTCCTGTGTGTGATGAAGGTTGACGCAATTCCATCAATTTGTGCCGGTTACAGAATCAACCCTACCTCTCGGGCGGGCACGTAGTACGTCTGTGCAACGATTCAGAACCTTCTTTGCATCATCAAGAAATACGAATTTCATCGAGTTGATGCCTCTGCGGCCGGTTGCAAATCAATGCACTGCGTGAGCCATGGTCTGCCCTAAACAAATCCGGGAGAACGACCAAAAAAGACAATCTACTGTTCCAGTTTTTGAAATGGCCGCGATTATTTAGGTCGGGAGAGGAGATGCGCTTGAGGGGCTATTGAATTTAAAGCTGAGGAAATATCGACGGAATGCGTCCCTACACAACCTCTAGAGAAGTTGTGTAGGGAGTCAAAGAATTGCTCCAATGCCGCGCATGGATTTACTGGGGTGGCGTGGCTTTAAAACTCGGCAGGGCTTGCATCTTTGCCCACCAGTCGGCGAAACCATCGATGGCAAAAACCTGATCAGCATCCGGAGTCATCGACATGTATGCACAAGCTGGCGCCAGGTACAGGTCCCCAATACTGGGGCTTTTGCCCGCTATGAATGGATCCGCGCCTTTGATTTTCATCAATTCGCGCAAAACCAATTTAGAGTCTTCGATGCCCTGTAGGCGAGATTCATCGTTTTGTCCCCCAATAAAGTCAGGGAACAGGTAATAGCCGAATACCGAAACCATTGAACCGTAACCGTAGGAATCGTATACCGCTTGAGCCATGTGGCTACGCGCCCGATCACGGGCACTATCAGGCGTTAAAGAATGGCCGGGCAAAACCTCATCGAGGTAGGACATGATGGCCGAGGTCTCGATCACTCTGAAGTCGTCGTGATCAATCACTGGTACTTTGCCGAAAGCATTGCGCTCAAGGTGTTCCGGAAGATGCGTTTCTCCATTCATCACGTTGATCTGTACCTGATCAAAATCAGCACCTTTTTCCGCTAGCAGCATTTTCACCGTGCGAACGTATGGACTTGCATCGAAACCGTAGAGAATGAGACTCATGAGATTGCTCCAACGTGAAAGGACATATTCAAGTCGCTGACGAGTGCGTATATCACTTAGCGTCGTGACCCGAGCGGGCATACATCGGACAGAATTTGCCATTTTCTAGGTACTACGGGCTTGAGCGCTGAATGCAGGTTAATTGGCCCCGCAAGCGTGCCTGGCCTTATTGCTCTGTGGCGAATCCTGAGCGAACATTCTCAATGTAGACCAATCTTCAAAATCTCGTGGACTGCGAGTTTTCTCGATAAATATCCATAAATTTGCGCAGCGATGCCGAACTCAGGCATACGTGCGCGGATGGCTGCGCTTTTGCGTTTGCGCGACTTTTCCAATCACCCGAATCGCAATGGCCGCGCACATAATTCCAAACGGCACCACATACCATGCACTCAAGGGAATGCGTTTGAAATTGGAGTAGGTGAAGACTGCTGCCAAAACCCAAATGCCGGAAACGTGAATAGTTCTCCACGCTCGTCGTCCAATCAGGCGTGTGGTTGCTTTGAAAGACGTCAATGTCATCAGGACAATGAAGAGGTAGCCAACGGATCCGGGAATATTGCCGACGGTTGAGCGTCCGGGCCAGAATTCAGGGTTCAACTGACCATAGGTGTAAATCAGCAGAGCATGAACCAAGTGTGAGAATGCGAACGCAAGGCCTATGAAACGACGCTCGCGTACTAAGGTTTTAGAGAATGATGACGGCACCAGTACCGCAAACGCAGATGCTGTGAAGGCTGCAAGGAAAAGTGCGAATGAGGTGCGTGCTGTTGCGCGAATTGCACTGCGTGTTGCTTCGACCAAGTCGGGGTTGAGCGCGAGGATCAGAGCTGTCATCACCAAGACCAGTAGCGACAGCAGAGAGAATAAGGACCAGCTATGGAATCGTGATAATTGGGCGTTCATTTGCAAAGACTCTAGGGGAAAGGCCGAATCTGGTTGTACGACGATCGGCGGAAAATGCAGTCTTTCAAGCAGGTGTGTTTGCGTTGTGTCCGGAAGAGGCCCCAGTGAAGCATTCTGTATCTGAGGTAATGCTGGATACATTCCCGTACACCGGGAGTAGTAAGAGCGTTGTGACATTCCCATACGCTTCATTGATCGGACGGGAGGAGCGCCATAGATCCCCAGCCAGGTGCCGATACTCGTTAGCTAGCTCACTCCCAAAGGCTTTTTCTCACCACTGCCTTAAAGTACTTTTCGCCAACGTCGATACAGCAAAGACAAAAAGGGAGAATCTCATGCAAATCAATGCCGCTGCCCACGCTTCGATTAAAATCATAGAACCCTCAAATGCTGCGAAATCAGTGCTGAGTGAGGCGTCAGGCGACTCCGACGTACCAGCAGTTACCGAAGGCGTGAAAGTGACTTTGTCCCCCGAGGGGACTGCGAAAGCGTCAAGTGAGACCGAAAAAAATGCGGATATCGACGCTAGCAATCTACCGGATGGCGTGAAAAAAATTCTCAAAGCGATACGAGACATCCAAGAGAAAATTCAAAAGAAAATGGAAGAATTGGATGCCATCAAGAACAATCACTCTCTGAGCGAAAAAGAGCGTGAGGGGAAGGTTCAGGGCATTCTCGGGGAGTTAGGTATTCTCACTAGCCAGCTCACTACTACCACGAATGATCTGCACCGCACGGAAAACGAGATGAAGCTCTCGTCTTCGATGAAAAAGCTTTCAAACTCCCTTTCAGCTCCTAGAGATTGACATACACCACCGCCCGGGAGCCTCTACTAACGTCACCGGAAAGTGGTGGGGGTGCAACCTTCTTTCAAGAGACCATCGTCAGTAAGAAATGGCGTATCACTCACCGCTTTCGGCCACGTTGACACGGTAACGCTCCTCCGCGAGTTCTGACCAGCCAAGCCAGTCGCCCCGCCTCAGGCTTATCGGCACTAGATCAGGAAGAGACCTCCAGCTGCGTATTGATCCCAATCCTTCCCGAATAGACTGATTGCCTGTTCAGAAGGCTCTACCAGCATTGTTTCATCCTGCACAATTAAGCCATGACATCTCTGCTCATTCTCTAAACCCCATTTGTTGGTGAAACTGTTCCCAGAAGCGATCAACTATTGGAGTTGTCGCAGCGTTCTCCATTAATGGGAGATTGTAGTGGTCTAATGAAACCGGACACCCATTTAGGCGAGAATGCTCGCCAGATCGAGGTGTCAGATGACCAAACAACGCCGTTCCTTTTCCGCTGAATTCAAGCGCGAGGCTGCCGACCTTGTGCTC
>NZ_JADEVO010000077.1 GCF_017114825.1 Pseudomonas gregormendelii
GGCTGAGGCCCTGGATATGACCGATTTGAATGGCGGCGCGTTCTTCGACGCTGAGTTCGTGATAGGACATGGGGCAGCACCGTACCGGAAAGGTCAGGTGTTGCACTCAGTTTTTGCCGCCGCCCAGTCTATCTTACGCTTTCTAAACGAGGATCCTTACCTAGCGACTGATACAATTCAGATAAACGCAAGAAATGTATTTGATGAGTGTATCAGGAACGTCCCAAAAATTCGTAATGGCAAACCCCGCTTAACTGCACGATTTATAACCACTGGAAATTACCTTGCACCAAAAGAGTTTATTAATGCAATTACTGCTTTTGAAAAACAAATTAGTGATTTAGGGTATTTTTCTGAAGCGGATATTAAGTGCTTTGGCCGTAATGAGCTGACTGAGCTTTGGGTATCAACTTATTCTGGCATTACAGCACAACTTCCTCTTTTTGGTTCCGCTCCACTCCCTACGATTGCTGGCATTGAAGAAGCCTATTTGGTGGTTGCGCGAGCTGTAGACGTCGTAGCCAATTTATTGGTTGCAGAAGACGGCAGTCTTCGAACTCAGGTTTTTGAAGAAAACGTGCGGGCATATTTAGGCGGCGACAACATAGTTAACCAGTCGATTGCTGAAACACTTAATAGCAGCGTTACATCCACCCGCTTCCCGGTGCTAAACAACGGCATAACTATTGTCAGCCCAGACATTCGCTTGCAAGGCAACGTTTTGCATCTGGAGAATTTTCAAATTGTAAATGGCTGCCAGACCTCTAATATTCTTTATGAAAATAGAGGTCAATATGATGACAGGGTGATGGTTACACTCAAGGTAATTGAAACCTCCAGTGAGGATGTATTTTCGGAGTTGGTTAGGGCGACAAATAGTCAATCTAAGGTTGATGAAACTCAATTTCTAACACTTCGCCCTATAATAAAACGTGTCGAACAGCTATTTAATTCGTTTGAAGGGCAGGACGGACGCCTCTACTTTGAGCGCAGAGAAAAGCAGTACTTCGGGAAAGAGGTACCTGCCATTCGCACCTTCAACATTAATACTGTTGCCAAGTGTGTGGCTTCGATGTTCTGCCATCGTCCTGACTTGGCTTATCGCTACCCTAAAAAAATGTATGAGAGTCTTTCCGGTGTTATGTTCGATGAGGAAAATAAGGAGGTTATTTTTTATGCGTCGTGTCTAACATTGTATCGACTGCACTTGTATGTTGCCAGCAGCAACGTCCCTCAGAACATGAGAAGATTCAAGTGGCATATTCTTGTTTTAGTATGCGCGATTATTGCCGGCAAAGATAAACCTGCGCTCAAGTCAAAAAAAATGGAGGCTTATTGCCAGAAGATCATTGATAAACTCACCAAGCCCGGTGAGCACGCATTAGCGCCATTTAAACAAGCAGTGGAAATATTGGAGACGCTGGGAGAGATTTCAGACGATAGACTCAAAAGGCAGGTTGTCCTTGAGGAAATGCTTGCGGCAATACCTGATTCAACTCCGGCTAAAAAATCTAAACGCGCAGCTAAAGCTTAGATTTTAAATGGGCAATTTTAAGAAAACCTCTGGCCCTAATCACTAATTAATATAAAAAGGGCGTTATGCGCTCTTTTTTTTAGGGTATTAAAAGGGACATGAATCGCCCCTGACTTCCTAGATTATTGGTGACAAAGCAATTTTGACCAAGTGGCTGATTTTGGCTGCCCCATAAGCGGCCTCTGAAATCCAGCGCAAACCATCGTTTGCTGGGTATTCGTCAGGGCCAATGAATTCCGGCAGCTGGGTCAGAATGGCATCAGTGTCAACAGATAGTGCCTTGTGAGCGGCTTCGGCAGCGCGTGCCAGAACTTCGTTCGCACTTAAGCTCAATCCTCCCTGCCATTCCCTATAATCGTGACTAGCTGAGAAGCAGGTTGCCCATCGGTGGACGGCCTGACGCCCTTCACGCTTCTGTGCCCCAACAGCTGGCTCAAGGTGAGCCTCAAAAAATCCGAACGCGAGTGCGAATGTACCATTTTTGCTGGGCGATAATCGGCACCCCAAGTTCGGAGACAGCCGCCAAAAGCAGGGGAAATGAAGCTAAGTGCGCGAGTATTCCTCATTTTTTGACGCAATCTACTAGCCACTATTTTTCAGTCATCACGAGTTATCAGCGGGGATTTAAGCGCCCGAAGATTTCGTCAGGAATAGCTGAAGCTCACCATACTTGGGCGACGGGATTTGCGAAAGTGCAGTTTTGAAACGAGCGGCGGATAGTACTGAATTTATAATTTACTGGTCAATGCGAGCGGCCGCCAACCAATGCACGCTCCTCTCCTTACAGCGATGGTCTGGAGAGGAGTGGCAGTCGTCTATCGCCGAACAGCTAGGCAGTGTGACTTAAGATGCAGTATCGAAATCGTCTGATGCTATTTTTTATAGTGTGCCTTTAGGGCAACCCTTGGATGCATACTTATCAGCGCCAGTATATTTACATGTCCATACACCGGCGGTACTTCGCGACCAAACAACGCTACCTGCTGCTGCAATATTATCTTTGATAACACAGGAGATCGTGCCATCACCGGTGGCTGCCTGAGTCGTTGCGATAGTAGTGCAATTAGGTGTGCTGGTTTGTAATCCGATTCCAGCCGGCGAGATACTAGCCGCATTGCCTTCATTTACCATCACTTCGTATCCTGTCTTTCCAGGAGAAATCTCCGCTATTGCCGCACCAACCTTGGCTTTAGCCACATAATCAGAATACGCCGGGATAGCGAATGTTGCCAGAATCCCGATGATCGCAACGACTATGAGTAGTTCAATGAGCGTAAAACCCTGTTGTGCAGATTTCATCTACGAAATCCCTCTATGTATTTAACGGCAGAAATACCGTTTCTTGATGTAGGCAAGCAAGGCCTATGCCAGCCTCGGCAGGCAGTAGAACCGCCGCATAAAGCAACATCGTGTTCACTTAGCAAAATTTGTCATAGGTTTGATTGCGCCTTAATCAACATTGGCACAGCTTGGCATGTGCCATCGAATGCCAGGATATTCAGCGTGCTCCAATGTTGGCAAATCGCAAAAGAGAATTTATTTGCCCTCTGGCCACGACATGTCCTAGAGACGCGGCCTTGGCGATCCACATGATTCCAGTGTTCTCATCCTTGCAGACGCCACTGCCGCAGATGAAGCAGTTGCCGAGATGATGCATGGCATCAGGGTGCCCTTGATCGGCTGAAGCACCCCACCAATACAACGCAACTTCACGCTTTCCAAGTTCATCGAACAACTGGGCCAAATCGTTTTGCGCATCAGCGTTTCCCGCATCGGCCGAAACGATCAGATCAATGTCGTCATCGTTGAGCTGGACCGAAATAAAAGGAAGGACATGATCAAGTACAACCATTGTTCTTCCCCGATCGCTGCAGGTACGCCCTACGATGTTGGCGGACACTCTACGCCACCAGGTACGTTTGCTGTGCTCACTCATGGCTATTGCTGAATCCAGCCCTATCGATCGCATAATTTCTCCTTAGGGTTGAAATGGTCATGAGCGATTGGTTGCGAGCAGGAACGGTTTTGAGAACCGCCCTGCCGAAAAGATTTCGTCTTGCAACAATATGCCAGTTGTCTAAACAGGATATGATTTTAACTGAAAAATACGCAATATTTCTGCCGATGCTCTTACACCCAATCTATGACCTTGGCGAATGCACGATCCTCACCAAAAAACCTGCCCCTCTGGTAATCGCGAAATTGCACTGCACTTGACCACCTGTTTGCAGTCGGCCTGACCACCGATTCCAGCGGATTTGAACGGCACGCTTCGTAGCCATGACCGACAGAGAATGGCGAGAGATAGGCAATAGACATTACCGACGCCAAGGCGCTATCTCACCGTGACTGATAAGCATTAAGAATATTATCGTTACTAATCAATGGTTTAGCAGACCTATAATTAATAGAAAGCCTCATATGTGCAGCTTCAAGAGGCCCAAAATGGAAAAGCGGGTCAAGTACATACGGCCTTCATTCTATTCATATGAGAAAAAACTCACACGTTGACTATTAGATTACCTGTTGATCGAAGGCTGAATACCCAGCTAAGTCCGCAGCATGCGAGGTAACCGAGTAAGCTAATGCGCCCTTTTTGCTACCCCCTACCACCCCTCGCCAAACGCCAGGCACACGAATCCTTCCGCACGAAACGGATGGCCCAGCGGGAGCCGGAACGTGTGACGGATGCAAGACCGGGGGTAGCGAGGGGCAACTGGAGGGTCGAGGCGGTGAGGCGATCAGGGTGAGCTATTGGCGCCGACGTTGAATTGACCTAGTTACCGAGATGTCACTGGCCCAACCTAATACCTTGCGAAGCATATCCTGTGCTGAGTCTTTCCTATTGGAGGTGGGTCACCCCTGAGTCAGCATGTGGGTCAATTCGATGTCGGCGTCAACATTGTGTAGGCATTATCTCTGGGAGAGACCGCGAAACAAGGCGATTAACAACTTAATATGGATGAGCTCCAATGAAAGACAGAAAAATAATCAAGGCGGGCAAGGAGTTGCCCTTAGAAGAAACAGTAGAAGCACTCGTCGACACCTTCGTAACTAGCGGAGCTTTGAGCGCATTTCCAATAACCGGATCTGCAATTGGAATATTTAAAGCCATCAGAAGTTACAAAGCAGAGAAACTGGAAACGAAATTAAAAGGGGCGGTTGCAGGAGCTGAGTGCAACACGGTTATTGAATCGAAGTGGGAGTATCGTGCCGCATCGCAATGGCCTTTTGCATCACCTCACTCATCACTTCGATCGGACATTTGAAATCGAAGCGTT
>NZ_JADEVO010000078.1 GCF_017114825.1 Pseudomonas gregormendelii
TAGGAACGGCGTGTTGGCTGCATGAAATACCCGCTTGAAAGGCTAGAACTGGTGCCCACTTAAATTTAAGTGCACACCATGTCCTGGCGTTGCGGGGTTGGGTAGATGACTTGGCCGGACGCATACGATGGGCTGGTGAATTTTTCACACTAAAGTGACGACCTTGGCTACCGATTAGCCAAAGGATTTTTACGAAAAATTTACGGGGCTCAAGTGCTGGGCATCCGATACTGCTCGGCGCTAAATCTACGGGCTACGGTCATGTCCCTCGCTGCAATGCGTCTTATAGGCTTCATCTTAGGCATTTTTCTAGTCACTCTCGCTGTGAGCATGGTTATACCCATGATTACGCTTGTGGCCTATGAACGTAGCGACGACCTGTCTGCCTTTCTCTGGTCGAGCCTTATTACCTTTATCTGCGGGCTACTGTTGATCGTGCGTGGGCGGCCAGACTCTGTACACCTTCGCCCTAGGGATATGTACCTGTTGACGACTGGGAGTTGGGTGGTGGTATGCACCTTCGCAGCGTTGCCGATGGTGTTTATCAGTGGCATCAGCTACACCGACGCTTTCTTTGAAACCATGTCCGGTATTACAACTACTGGTTCTACCGTTTTAAGTGGTTTGGATACCGCGTCACCTGGACTATTGATATGGCGTTCGATGCTGCACTGGCTGGGTGGTATCGGCTTCATCGGCATGGCTGTGGCAATACTTCCATTGCTGCGGGTAGGTGGCATGCGTCTCTTTCAGACTGAGTCCTCAGACTGGTCGGAGAAAGTTACACCGCGCTCTCATGTGGCCGCTAAGTACATCCTCTTTCTCTATCTGGGACTTACTGGCATCGGGGCTCTGGCACTCTGGATAGCGGGAATGACGCCGTTTGAGGCGGTCAATCACGCAATGTCGTTGATCTCTACCGGGGGATTCTCAACGTCGGACGCGTCACTTGGCCACTGGACGCAGCCGGCGATTCACTGGGTGGCGGTGGTCATCATGATTCTGGGGAGCCTGCCCTTTACCTTGTACGTCGCGACATTGCGCGGTAATCGGCGTGCGCTGATCAAGGATCACCAGGTACGCGGATTCGTGGGGTTCTTGATCGTCACATGGCTGGCGGTGGGTACGTGGCTGTGTTTTCACAGCGACTACGGATGGTGGGATGCGTTTCGTATCGTGGCCGTCAATGTGACCTCGGTCGTCACGACCACCGGAGTTGCGGTGGGCGATTACACCTTGTGGGGCAGCTTCGCGGTCTTGCTTTTTTTCTATCTGACCTTTGTCGGTGGGTGCTCAGGCTCGACGGCTGGAGGCCTTAAAATTTTCCGCTTCCAGGTTGCTGGTGCTCTATTAGTGAGTAGCCTTAAGCAGTTGATCCATCCTCGAGCGGTGATTCAGAAAAAGTACAACGGTCACCCCATTGATGAAGAGATCTTGCGTTCGCTTTTGACCTTCTCATTTTTCTTCACCATCACCATTGCAATGATCGCCTTAGGGCTCGCTTTGATCGGACTCGATTGGGTTACTGCATTAAGTGGTGCGGCTACTGCTGTATGCAATGTGGGGCCTGGGCTCGGCCAGGTCATTGGGCCTGCGGGTAATTTCTCATCGTTACCCGACGCAGCAAAATGGTTACTCACCATTGGCATGCTGCTGGGGAGATTGGAAATCCTAACGGTACTGGTACTCATCACACCGGTTTTTTGGAGGTATTAGTCCTCTCAGTGGCGACAGCTTTTCTGAGTAGCAACGTAGGAGTCGCAAGCACACTGAAAGACTGTTTGCTTTCAGTGTAGTGTTTCCTCTTATCTACACTCCGCTGATCGGCATGCTCGTAGTTTGGCTGACAACGCGCTTTTTCGTGGGTGCACAAGGCAGCGGAATTCCGCAGGTTATCGCAGCAACACGGCTTGCCCGCCAAGGTAAGCCCATTAACAAACTGGTTTCACTGCGTATCGCTTTTGCCAAGATAGGCCTTGGAACTCTGGCGCTGACGGGCGGCTTTTCGGCGGGGCGTGAAGGTCCCTCAGTTCAGGTTGCGGCATCCATCATGCACTTCTTTCACCGCTTCCTGCCAAACGCGCGAATCGTGCGCAGCGAGGATCTCCTTCTGGCGGGAGGTGCAGCGGGTATTGCGGCTGCATTTAATACGCCACTGGCCGGGATCGCATTTGCGGTAGAAGAGCTGGGACGCAAGCTTGAAACCCGTACCAGCGGCGTTCTTCTTAGCACGATCATACTCTCTGGGATGGTTGCCATTGCCTTGCAGGGAAACTACAACTATTTCGGTCATTTCGGCATTCAGGGCATCAACCTCGACATAGTCGTCCCGGCATTGGTAATAGGGGTTGGATGTGGGCTATTGGGGGGGTTATTTAGCCGAGTGTTGTTATGGCCACAGCGGTACCCACAGTTCATCATTTGGCAATGGCGACGCCTGCACCCAGTGTGGTTTGCCGGTATCTGTGGATTAGTCGTCGCAGTATTGGGCTGGCTCAGTGGCGGAATGTCATTTGGTAGCGGATACGGCATTACCTCCCAGGTCATCGCATCCGATGTAGTCCTGCCATGGCACGCCCCCATTACGCGATTCTTAGCGACTGTAGTGACCTACTTCTCTGGTATTCCAGGAGGTATTTTCGCCCCTTCGCTCGCTGTAGGGGCAGCAGTCGGCGCCAATACCGCAGAGCTATTCCACTTGGCCGCGCAGCCCACTATTGCACTCTGCATGGTTGGTTTTCTGGCTGCCGTTACTCAGTCGCCAATCACCTCCGCAATCATTGTGATGGAGATGATTGATAGCCACAGTATGGTGATCAGTCTCATGGCGGTAGCTTTGATCGCCAAGGCTGTCAGTTCAAGAATGGGCCCTGAGCTGTATCAGCAATTGGCGCGAGGCTTTCTCGCAGAACCTGCCACCACGCCAAAGAATCCAACTCGATAGGCCTTACCGTGTCATCGTTCTAGCCAATGAGATGAGTTGATCTTTCTCATGCTGCAGCATTAACGTTGTATCTGCACGAGTGATCAGAACAGCCGCGTGCCTGGCGCAGGCACCCTTAAAGATCGCAGGGTTTATCTCAGCGAGACTGATGAGGGCTTTTAACAGGCGAAGGTTAACTTCTAGCAAAGCTGCACCGTCCCTGCTGATCGGGGCAAAAAAATCATCGAACAGATCATCTACCGTCAATCCTCGGAGAAAGATCTGTTTACAGCCTTGGTCTATTTGCGAGCCAGATACATGAGGCTTGCTCCAGCAAGTTAATGTCCTCACTCCCCGGCCAATGACATCGATGGCTGTCCCAGGGTCGTTCACCGCAGGCGATAAGGCGCGAGAAGCGATTTCCGAGAGCACGCAAAGTCCGAAGCGGGGATCATTTTCAAAGGTTCGCCGGACGCCGATGATCAGAGTCGCTAGAACCTTCCGTCTCGCAGTATCGGTATCACCTGCCAGCGTGTTGCCCAAGCTCACAATGTGTAGGAGTGGCATTCCCTCGTGCACAAATGTACCCGGAAGTACCTCCAGATAAATCTGTATTTGATCGTTCTGCGCGATAGCTCCAAGTGCGCTCACATCGATATGTTGCACATACCCCGTTAGCTCACTTTTCACTGTGATTGCGCCAGGAGGTAGGGACAGATCGGTCGGGTAAGCTGAACCGCCTAAGTAGGGCCACTGAACTCGTCGAGTAATTGCGTTTATCGTAGCCTTCTCGACGCGGTCGATGGTTTCTCCCACCCTTCCGAGTTTTGACAGGTGATCGATCCAGCGCAGGAGGGTGTAAACGATCAGGATGACCACAATTATCGTCACTGCGAACAGCAATACTCGACCTTGTGTGCCATAGGCGCCCGTGCGCAATGCGATGATCCCTACCAGGCTAAAGAGGAATGAGCCTATAAACGTAGCAAGGGCATTTTGGGTCGTGGTGTCTTCCATCACCAGGGTGGTGGCACGAGGTGTCACTCCGCTGCTCGCGGCCCCGTAAGCGGTGACCATCGTGCTTAACGAGAAGGTTGTGACGGCCAGCATGCTGGAGGCAATGATCCCCAGAATCTTGTCTACGGCATCTGCGCCGATACGCGCTGGCAATGACTCCGGGATGAAGTCTTTGAATACAACAGCAAGCAGTGCCGTAGCCACCCCTAGAAGGGAGAATAGGGAGGCTCTGAACCACAGCCGTTTGGTGAGTTGATTCGTTACCCAACGCCAACGAGCGATCATGTGCAATCCTTCAAGTGACTACGTCAATTGAGTGCGGGGCGGCGCAGAAGTTTATTCGTAATGTCGATGTTAGTTTGCGCCCTGGCTATAAACTAGGCGGTTGCAGGAGCTGAGTGCAACACGGTTATTGAATCGAAGTGGGAGTATCGTGCCGCATCGCAATGGCCTTTTGCATCACCTCACTCATCACTTCGATCGGACATTTGAAATCGAAGCGTTTAC
>NZ_JADEVO010000079.1 GCF_017114825.1 Pseudomonas gregormendelii
CTGGCTGAGGCCCTGGATATGACCGATTTGAATGGCGGCGCGTTCTTCGACGCTGAGTTCGTGATAGGACATGGGGCAGCACCGTACCGGAAAGGTCAGGTGTTGCACTCAGTTTTTGCCGCCGCCCCCTGTAATCGACTCCGCATTATAAACTCCGCTCTTCGCAAATTTTACTACTTCACGGAAAAGCTCAGCCTTGACAAAATTGGCGTGAGTTTTTTTAGATTCACCTGCTAAAATTTCACATTTTTTGATCAGCTCCACTCCATTTTTATTCAAAATGAAATCTAGTTCTGCTTCTGTAAATCCACCTTTTGTGTTCATCAACAGGGCGGCTTCACTTTTCTCAATTAGCCAATCGTCAGCCAAAACAACGCCCTTATTCCTTTTAACAGCTCTTAATTCAATCAGTTTCTTTTCATCAAGAAATTGGTCATTTAAAAAGAAATTCAACTTTTCTTCCGAAATGATTTCCTTCTCTTTCTTAATCAGCTTCGACTCACTGCGAGAAATCCTGGCATCATGACTGAGGACTTCCAAGTCAAAACCCAACGCCTGAACTGCTTTATGGATAAAAAACTCATAATTGTTGCGAGAGTAGTTTTCCAGCGCGATCATTTTGCAAATCGCTTTACCGGTAGGATTTTTTACAAAATCATAAGCCGCTGTTAACGTTTGTGATACGTCGAAAGCTTCGTTTTGGATCTCATTTGCAGCTAAATTGAATGCTACGCTGAGTTCTTTTTCTGGAAGATTTCGTTTCGCATATCTTAAATCGTAAGCAATATTTACAGTTTCAACTGCTCGAAATCTCTTGATGCTTTGAATCACGCTAGCAGGTGAAACCGTGCCGCAGCAATGCACCAATACGTTTTTGAAATCTTGCAGGGTACATGCCCAACCGGGCCCAATGTATGGGCTGCATATTACGACATCGTAGCGGTCTAATGACTCTGGTTTTCTTGAAATTTCTATAACACCGTTAGCTGTGACATTGCCTTCGGAACTGTATAGATAAACCGCATTCAGGCCAGCCTTTATGAAAGCAGCTTCAAGAGCTTTCCCGTCCTCAATTTTCCCGTCGAAGAAATAAGCAGATTTAACGCCGTCAGCTTTTCTCAATTTAACGATTGCTGCAAGTTCTGCGACCTTAGCACCCATGGAAACTTTTATACTGGAATAATCACTCGACGGAGTTGTCAGGGCAGGAAATTCTTTCCCAGTAAGACTCTTAATGATATCGAGATAGACTTGGCCAAGTTGAGCGTCAGCAAGCACAACAGTCTCTGCACTTTTAATGGCATCAAAAATAATTTCCCAACCAAACACTTTATCTTGCATGGAGCCTGACAAAAACGCACCGCCATTCACCTGCTCTATAAGCCTCACAACTTCATCAATAAACAGAATTTTGTTATCCTTTCTGAGTTCAGCGTACTGCTCCATTACGAATGAGTTCGCGGTTGTACGGAGGCCTTTTTTTGGAGAATCCGTGTCGATTAACGATTGATAGTGTTCGGCTGTGCCAACGTATTTATCTAGCAAAGGTTTCAATGGGGCCAAGTAGACTGGCATTTTGTCGTTCAGCATCGCATCTGCAAACCAGGGCTCGATGCATTCAACGTTTTTGCCAGCTCCCATTTGAGCTACGAGAGCCAGTGAACTATTGAGTGCAAGCCCCTTGTAATCGACTACCTCAACCTCGTTCGGCTTGATCATCCGGCTAACTTTTGCCGTCGTCGTTAAATCGTGTTTCTTGTACTTTTTAGACAATAATGAGGTGATCTCATATACTTGTTTAGAATTCTCAATAATATACAGCAATGTATGTAAGTCTTTTTTATGGGCAAGTCTGTCGAGATCGCTGAATATTTGACGCGACGCCTTACCTGCCTCGTGAATGCTTTTTGCACTCTCTATTTTTTGCTGGATCAAAAGCACATTTTTTTCAAAAACCAGAGTGTTCAAATCGTCACCGATGAGGTCCATTCCGGCCTCCAAGGCAATAAGTGCAGTACGGGCGCTGGTGTAGTGAATGAAAAAGCCGGTGCGATCTGAACCGAGAGAATCTACCTTTTCTTGCAGCAGATCCGAATCAGAAAAAACGGTGAAGGTGGCGTGAGGTGAACGGATTGATCCGTCAAGGGTTAAGACTTCCATGGTGTTTCCTATTTATAGATTTATCGTTGGCATTTACAGTATAACGTCTTGTAAATTACTTTGCAAGTAAATAACCTTTCTTTTGCAGATTTATTAAATTTATTTTTCCGAAAACCCTCCTTTCCTGCTGAAGCCCAGGAAAATCAACGCTTACAGCGCTTTCAGCGCTAAAGGGGCCAGCGGGGGTGGTTGACCTATAAATGGGGGTGACAATCCCCTTTCAAATCAGTATGATCCGTCGCTGCTGCAAGGCATGCGGGGTTGGCGAAATTGGTATACGTAGCGGACTTAAAATCCGCCGCCTCACGGCATATGGGTTCAAGTCCCATACCCCGCACCATCACTTACTTCAGTTCAGATACACCCTCCTCCCAAGCACCACTCCCACCCCGCTGGCCCCCTTCAGGCGTTAGCCTGGGCTTCTTTAGCACCCATTCTTCTTCGAAAAATAAAAATCTTATCTTAAGAGATTTATTTCACTTTTCCGATTTCTGAAACCCGCTAAACACGTGGCCTCCAGCCGATTTTCAAGCCAAAATTTTTGCAAAATAAAACTCCAAAAAAGCCCTCCACTCCAGCGTCAAAATGTCAGCCAGGTAAACATTCGCAAGCCATGATACAAGACAGTATAATATCTTCACTTAAGGAGATGTGATGAAAATATTAGGAATAGACCCTGGGCTAAGCGGAGCTGTCGCCATTCTGGATGATGGGCAGCTCGTAGAGATTATTGATATCGAAGCCTCGGAAAGTCGCATCAACTGCGCGCACCTCGCTTCACTGATACAAAGGCATCAACCGGAATTCGCCGTCTGTGAGCTTGTCTCGTCTCGTCCTGGTCAAGGCGTCACATCGACGTTTACGTTTGGCCACGCCCTGGGCTCGATAACCGGCGTACTCTCGGCCTTGGGCGTTCCGTACCTACTCATCCGGCCCCAGGCGTGGCAAGGCCATTTCGGAATCGAATCCAGCTCAAAAGACAAAGCATTACACAAGCAGGAAATCGCCGACCTCGCACAGAGACTTTACCCTTCCGCCTCTCTGCACGGCCCCAGGGGCGGTTTACGAGACGGTCGCAGCGACGCCCTCCTCCTCGCTCGTTACGGGCACGAACATCTCTCAGGCAGCTCCCCGGAAGCGCTAATCCAGTCACATAAACCGAAGCCTAAGAAAGCGACATTGCGAAAGAAGAAACCCACAAAATCCAAGGCTTCAGACCCCAACACTGTCGTCCTATAAAAGAAAAACCAGTGCCTCCTCCATGTGCTTCAATTTAGTGAAATTCAGTGGAGGACGGAACATGGCAATGGAATGGCTCGGAAGCGTTGTCAGCGCTGTATTGAAGAACGCCCCTGGACCGATGCTAGCCATTGGCATCGCAAGCAGCCTTGTTCTCTTCTCTCCGGACTCGATGATTGAAAGCCTCGGGATGACTGCCTTTCGAACAGAACACAAGGCTGAGATCGGCGGCGCCTTCCTTCTTTCTATAGCGTACCTTTCCGCAACAACAATCCTTTGGCTCAAGGACGTAATCATCAAGGCTTGGACGGTCCGATCCGCCCGACTCGTCCGCGAACAGCGCCTTCGTGAGCTGACACCAGCCGAAAAGTCCTACCTAGCTCCATACGTACTTGGACACGAAAACACTTGCTACTTCGAACCAGAGGACGGAATCGCTGGAGGGTTGAGCGCAAAGAACATGATTTATCGAAGCTCGGGTGTCTTCAACATCATGAGAGGCGTGCCTCACAACATTCAGCCCTGGTGCAAGGATTACCTGACGGCTCATCCAGAGCTTTTGGAAGGAGCTTCTCCGCCTCGCCAGCATGGAAGAAATGGGCGGATCTGATCCGTCTTCCATTTTTGTTCTAGTAACAAATCTGTCCGGCATCGCTTTTGGCAACAAAAAGCAATTTTACATTGCGCTATAATATCTTTTTATTTTTATATATAGTTATAATATATGAGAGAACAATATTAGAGCGTCCATTATGTCAGAACCAAAATACAATCAGATTTCCGGTATTACAGAATTCAAGCACGTTAAAAGCATCACGGATATTCAGCCTTCTGTGGCCGCTAAAAAGGAAATTCGATTCCTCGCACAACCCAACGGTGTAACCATTGCCTGCTACATGTTTATGGACTCAGGCTGTTGCCGCTGACCGAAAACTGACCCAGTAGGGGCTGTTCTGCCGACTGAAAACTGACCCAGGTGTTCAACTGCTTCTGCTCACTTTTTGAGCAGGAGAACACAGGGTGATCAGCATGGAAATGT
>NZ_JADEVO010000008.1 GCF_017114825.1 Pseudomonas gregormendelii
GCCACCGCCACCGCCACCACCGCCACCCCAGCCCACTGAAACGAATTCAGCGGCTCGGCAGTCAGGGGGCGTTCACTCAGAGTCGGTAGAAACCGCTTCTGTTATCCCCTCTGGCGCGCGTGCTTTGGTGATCGGCCAGCTTGAAGATGGGTTCGAGAAAGGGTTCGGGCTCAAGCCGGCCAGCGATCGTGGGCCGCGCGTTGAGCCAGAAGACCCTTCTATAACAATACTGGCGAAAGCCAAGGCCGCGCTCAAGCGCACTTCGACAAGTAATGGTACTGCGCAAGTAGATACGGGGTGGTCAAGAAATTCGGCTGATACCTCGTTAGACTTCGGGCACGGGAATAGCTCCGCCTCTTCGAGCCTCTCCGCTCTTACGACCACCCCGGAATTCAGCACGAGTAATCTGATCGAGCCGTCGCCGGATCAGGGCGACGGCTATACACCATTGGATTTAACGAATCTCCCCGTCGATAAGCTAGCCAACAAGGACTACTGGAATTCGAGGCGGAAGGAGGCGAGCGCATCGGCGGCGACGCCTGCGTCGCACGCTCTACCTGCAGATGCAGAGACAGGTCAAATCACGACTGTGCAACATTCATCGGATGAGGTCACTGCCGGGCGGTCAGCGAGTCCGGTTATTAGGGATGTCGAGGACATATCTCAACATGAGGACGCCAGTGTTGTAACGACACTCGAACAGCGGTTGTCTTGGCAGGTGTGGAATAAGCTGCCAACAGTCGGCGTAACAGAATCGGAAAAAACCGACTCTAATATCGACGAAGATCCTCCTGAGGCGCCCCCAGCGATAACCCCAACGACGTGGTTGAATTCTCCGTCAAGAAAAATTAAGCAATTTGAGGAGCAGGCAGGCGGTGGAAGGCGCGTACTTGCAGTAAATACACCGCTTGCGCAACAACTCAACAATTTGGGGGACCGCGGTACTACCTCGCGTTTAGTGCTTCCTGGTGGCCAGACGGATTCTTCCAGCGCGGCTACAAATTATGATGTGCTAACGGACATTCTGAAGGCTCAAGATAAGCTCAAGCCCTCCAATACAGGTTATAGCCGTGCGCGGGAAGCTCTGGTGCAGTCAATTGCTTCGGCTGATACCGCGTCCAATGTCGGGCGCGACAATATGGCCGCCCTTGCGGATCGCTCCTCTAGCGCGACCACCGCGGCCATCGGTACTGGCGCCGATGTTGTGGACAAGGATCAAGCGCAGAATCGTGTGCACTCGAGCCCTGTGTTCAAACTGCCATCAATGAGGAAGTCCAAAATAGTACCGGCGAAAGTATATCCCAAGGTTAATACTGACAACACGTTTGCCGGTTCGGTGTCCTCTGGCTCCGCCACGAGGGGCCGGGCTTTCCTGGTATGAGGGAGGCTAACCTGGGCCAACTTGAGCATGACAAAATCGTCAGCGAGATCATTTGCCGCACCCTGTTGGTGGATATAGCGGCGCTGCAACCCAGCCATCACCTGGTCGAAGACCTCGGTGCCGATTCATTAAACCTGCTGGAGATCGTACTGGATATCAACGAAGCGTTTGCCATTGAACTGCCCCCCGAAGGCGTCGCCAAAGTGCGCCGGGTAGAGGACTTGTTCAGATTGGTCCTACAGACTTTTAACGTTTCCGGAGTTTGATAGTTAACTAGTTGCGCGCCCTTTGGCGGGGCGCGTCGTTTAATTGATGTCCTGATTTGTCTTGTTGTATGCCGCTTTAACTTGTAGGAAGAGTACTAAAAGTCCGTAGTCCATGCATCATGCCGACCCTCCCTTGATATAGTTCGCCGCTCATGCAGGGCAATGCCCCCTGACGTTATGTTTTAACGCTCGAACAGGCGTGGTTAATTTACCTTGGAGGGAGTCAACGTGAGCTCGGGAAGTGCTGCGGTTCTATCGTCAACAAACTCGTTTATCTTCGGTTCCTGGGAGTTGTGCAGCGACGGTTTGCTCTTGCACAAGGGCAATCAACTGCATCTGCCGCCCAAGGAGTTGCACGTACTGCGTTTATTGTTGAGTTCGGCGGGCTCCCTGGTGTCCAAGGAATTGTTGTTGTCCCGGGTCTGGCCCAATTGCGATATCGCCGAAGAATCCCTGACGCGCTGTATTTATACATTGCGCAAGGTGTTTGGGCGCGATAATGGCTATATCAAGACCCTGTATGGCAAAGGTTATCGTTTTGTCGGCGAGGTGACCGAGCGCCGCGGTACGTCGGCGGGCGCGGCGTCGATGGTGCCATCGTTGCTGGTGTTGCCGGTGGCTGGGCACGGCGACGGTTGCATGTTTAACGTGCACCGCGAAGTCGTGCGGCAACTGGCGACGGCTTTTGGTGAAAGCCTGTGCGTGTTTTCGGCCGGTGTCACGGCCGGTGTCGAGGAGGGCGGCTACCTGGCACTGGTCGAGCGCCTGCAGGCCGATTACTACCTGAGCTTTCGTTGCGTCGAGCGCGACCTGGCCTGGACCGGTTCCGTCGAATTGGTGCGTGGGGCCGATCACGTGGTGTTGCACAGTGAGGTGCTGGTCGAGGTCACCCACCTGGACCAGGCGATGCAGCAAGTGGTGTTGCTGATCGCCGATCGCCTGCCGGGCTTGCGTGCGCAGGTGCCGCCCTGCAGTTCCTATCCGCTGGCGCTGGCCTATGGCAATGGGTTGCTCGGGTTGCAAGCCTATACGCCCGAGGGGGTGGGCGAGGCGTTGGTCGAATTTATGCGCTGCGTGCAAATGGACTCCGGTTACGCGCCCTTGTGGTGTGGCCTGGCGGATACTTACCTGGCCATGGCCAATCTGGGGCTCAAGGACCATCATTGGGCGTTAGCCCAGGCGTATAAGGCCTTGACCAGGGCGCTCACGCTGGAGCCGGAAAATACCCAGGCCTCGGCCCGGCTGGCGTTGCTGACCAGCCTGCAGGGGGTGCCGCATGCGGCCGAAGCGTTGTTTCGGCCGGTGCTGTTGGGCGCTGACCGGGCCGGGGCGCAGTATCACTACGCCTGGCATCTGTGGTGCTGCGGGCGATTCGGCCAGGCATTGGACGCGATTGAACAGTCCCTGGAGCACGATTGCTCCTCGGTGGCCGCATGGTTATTGCGCGCGCGAATCGAGCTGGAGATCGATGCGCTGCATGCGCTTGATGTGATTCGGCAGGCGATCAGCGTGCTGGGCCAGCGGCATCCGGTGATCAATGCCATGCACGCGCTGATTCTCGACGTCGGTGGTGATCCGCTGACGGCGCAGGCGGTGCTGGAGCGTGGCGGGTTGCTCGGGGGGCAGGCGGGCGAGATCGAGTTGGTGGTGTGTTATGTGCAGGCCGCCTTCGACAAGGGCGCCGCGCGCGAACGTTATCAGCGCTGGTGCGTGGCCTCGGAGCATCCGCCCTTGTGTCCGGCGCAACTGCCGGTGCTGCGCCGGCTCGACGGTGATCGTGTGGTCGCGCAACTGTGGCGTGAGCTGGAGGGTAAATCCTGCCCCTGGTGGCGGGCCCGGCTGGGCGATCCGCGCCTGCAAGGGCTGGCACAACCGGCTGACCAGCGATTGCTGGCATGAGGCGCCAGGCCGTGGTTGCCGGGCTGGCGAGCCTGCTGTGGGTGGGCGGGGTACTGGCCGACTGTTGGCAGGAGGCTGCCCGACGGCATGACCTCGAACCGCAATTGCTGATGGCCATTGCCCAGGTGGAGTCCGGCTTCAAGGTCGACGCCATCAATCTCAACCGCAACGGTTCGCGGGATATCGGGCTGATGCAAATCAATAGCCAGCACCTGCCGCGCCTGTCCCGGCGCGGTATCACCGAGACGTTGCTGCTGTCCGATCCCTGTGTCGCGGTCGAGGCGGGGGCCTTGATCCTGGGCGAATTCGTCGCCCGCCATGGGTATAACTGGACGGCGGTCGGGGCCTACAACGCGGGCAGTTCGCCCGAGCGCGAAGCCTTGCGCCTGCGCTATGCGCGCAAGGTCTGGACGCATTATCACGCCTGGCATGCGCATCGCGGGTCCGCCCGCCGAATGTGATCGGATGGCCCTGGCGATGTGCAGAGTCTGATCAGGATTGGCATTAACAGGCTGTTTATCCTGTCGTTCAAATCAAGGCGCGTGGCGCTTTTCATGATGATTGGCACGATGGTGGACAGCATGCAGGACTCCCCTGCAATTCAATGTGTATTGCGCGTATTCAACGGCCCGTTGCAGGGGTGTGAATTTAACCTGGCGCAGCACGGCAACTTTTTCCTGGTGGGCCCCGAGGCACGCTTCTGTGCCGTTGAGCACGTGCCGAGCGTGCCCGAGGACGCTGTTTATATTCCACTGGAAACGGGCGGTTGCAACTTTGAAGTGTTGCTTGATGACAATGCCCGCAGCGGCTGCCGGCTGCGGGTGCTCGGCCCGCTAGGGGTTGAAGACCGTAGCCTGGCATTCCAGACGCTGGAAAACATCGAGGGCCTGCAGATTGCCGTGCGCCCGGCGGACGAGCCATGGCTGGACGCGCTGCTGCTGCCGGTCATGCCCGCGCCGCGCGTGCCGGACCTGGTGCAGGTGCCGGGCAGTCGTACGCAGCAATTGGGCGTTGCGCTGGCATTGTTGCTGGCGCTGGGGGGCGCGGTGTTCGCCTGGCAGGTGTCCAGGCCCGGCCCGGTGTCGAACGTTGAAGCGCTGATCCGTGGCGCCGACGCCGAGATGACCGTGCTCTACGGCCGGGATCGGGCGGTGTACGTCTTCGCCGCCACCGAACGTCAGGCCAGTTGGGGCCGCCAGGTGCTGGTGCGCAACGGCTATTCGGCCAGCCAGCTGCTGACCACTTACGGCGAGCGCGCCCGGCTGGAGGCCTTGTTGCTGGAGCAGGAGCCGCGCCTGGCGTTTCATCGCATCGACCTTGCCGACCCGGCGCAGCCACGGCTGCTGGTCAGTGCGCAACGCAATGTGCTGACCCCGCAGGCTCAACTGCGGGTGCAGGGCCTGCTGCGCGAGGCCGCGCCTTACGCTCGTGAAATAGTGCTGGTCAGCAGTGACGACGGGGTGTTGGCGCGTCATGCCGAACAAGGGCTGCAACGCCTGGCGCTGCCGTTTACCCGCCAGGCCAATGGCGACAGCGTGACCTATCGCGTTGAAGGCAGCCTGGAAGATGTCGAGTTGCAGGCGCTGAACAGTTATGTCACCCGCTTCAATCAACAGTGGGGCGACCGCTATGTGAACTTTGCAATCGAATTGAAAGATGACTGGCTCAAGGGCAAGTCTTTTCAATATGGCCCACAGGGCTACATCAAGATGACACCGTCATCCTGGTATTTTCCAAAACCGCTTTAATCTTTAGAAGGTAGGTGATGTATGGGTAACCCCACAGCCAATCCACGTGCAAATGCAGTAAATTTTCATTCGGACTTTCTTGGCGCGCAGGCACAAGCCTTCGAAACAGGCGCTTCAGGGTTGAAGACCATGCTGGATGCCGCGCTGAAAGATTTGCACGATGATGCGTCTGACCCAATAAAGCTCGCCAAATATCAAGCCGCATTTTCTTCCTACAATATTTTCCGCAACGCGGCGACCAATACCATCAAGGGCTTCAAGGAAATCGATTCGGCGATCATTGCGGCCGCTCGCTAAACGTCATATCCGTTTTATCGTCGACAGGTCGGTGACTTGCCGGCGATTTTCATGAGAGTTGTTTATGTCAAATTACGCTATTGCCCCGACGGGACTCAGCTCGTTACAAATAGCTGAACTGTCGACTCCGGCTCCGAACGCCGTGGTGTCCCTGGAAAGTCGTCTGATTCAAGGTTTCGCTACCTCTGCGGTGGGCACCGAACAGGATTACGCAAAGATCAATGGCATGCTCGATCGCCCGGACATCACCAACCCGGAAGTGCTCAGCCAGTTGCAGATCATGATGGCGCAGTACAACATCGACGTTTCCCTGCTCAACGTCCTGGTGCGCAAAACCGTGAGCACGGCTGAAACCTTGTTGCGTTCGTCATGAGATCATTCGGTTGTGTGGTGTTGCTGTGCCTGGCGCTGGTGGGCTGTCGTCAACCGAGCCTGCTTGAAGGCCTGGACCAGCAGCAGGTCAATGAAGTGGTGTCGGTGCTGCAACGCAACAACATCAGCGCGGACAAGATCGACAATGGCAAGGTTGGTTATTCGGTGCAGATCGCCCAGGCCGATTTTGCCGCAGCGGTGGACCTGTTGACCCTGTATGCGCTGCCCTCCAAGCCGCGGGTCGAAGTTGCGCAGATGTTTCCGGCGGATTCACTGGTGGCTTCGCCCCGCGCCGAAAAAGCCCGCCTGTACAGCGCCCTGGAACAACGCCTGGAACAGTCCCTGGCGACCATCGGCGGTGTGGTCTCGGCGCGCCTGCACGTCAGCTACGACCTGGAGTCCGGTGAGAGCAAGCGCAAGGCGGCGCCGGTGCATTTATCGGCGCTGGTGACCCACGAGCCGGATATCGAACCGCAATTGCTGATCAGCGACATCAAGCGTTTTCTCAAGAACAGCTTCGCCGGCATCGACTATGAAGATATTTCCGTGGTGCTGTCGCGCCGTGCGCCGATCCAGCATGCCGCGCCTTCGCCGGAACCGCGCTCGCGCGACTTGACACCGCTCTATCTGTTGCTGGGCCTGGGCCTGGTGCTGGCGGCGGCATGGGCGCTGTGGCTGTATCAACGCAAACGTGCTGACGAGGCCGGCGATGTCGCAGGCCAGTGAAGCCCTCGAGTTGATTCTGCGCCAGCCTTTTGCCTACCTGCATCCGGAGCGTGGGGGGCTGCCTGCACGGTTCACCGCGCCCGCCGCCCGGGCGCTGCTGGATCAGGCCTTGTTGCTGGGTCTGGGGCTGAGTGCCGAGCCGGTGCCGCTGCCGGCGCATTCCTGGGCCCAGGCGTGGGTGCGGCATTGGCGGCGGCTGCCGGCGGTCGCCCGGCTGATGGGCGCCCAGTTGGGCTGGGCGCAACTGGCCATCGGCGCACGCCTGCGCGAACTCGACGAACCCACCCGCAGCTTTGCCCGCCTGTGCCTGGGCGAGCGTTGCGCCCGCCCGATCCGTGATGCCGACGGGGTGCTGGAAACGCTCGATGCCCTGGGCCTCAACGCCCTGCTGGCCTGGCAGGCGCACATCCCCCCGGCGCTGTTGCAGCGCCTGGCCCTGCAGTTTTCCCCCCGCGTCGTCGCATTGCAGCAGGCCATGCCCGCGCAAAAGCCGAATGCGTCACTTTTTGTCTTGGCGGTACAACATGCTCGACTCCATCAGAACCCTGATTGACCCCCCGGCGGCGGATGATCCGCTGATCGTCCGTGCCGACCGCCGCGCCGCCCGCGAGCGCCGGCTGTTGATGCAGCAGGCGCAGGAGCGGGCCAGAGACTGTGTGGCCGAAGCCGAGGCCGAGACCGACCTGATCCGCGCCCAGGCCTTCCAGGAAGGCTACTCGCAAGGCGTGCTGCAGGTGGCCGGCGACCTCAGCTAGCTGTTGTTGAGTTCGCGGGTGCTGGCAACCACCCTGCAGGCGCAGCTGCTGCAGGCGCAGCTGCTGCAGGCAGCGCGTGAGTTGCTGGGTGAGTGGTTGATGGACGAGCAATTGCTCGAGATGCTGGTGCAACGCTGGTCGACCCGGCATGGCGCGGGGCAGCCCGGCACGTTGCAAATCATCTTGCCGCGCCGTTGCAAGGCGTTGCTGGCCACCTTGCAGGGTACCTTGGCCGAGCAGGGTATCGAGGATGCCCGGATCAGTTTTCATGAGCGGGAGTGCTACCTGTTTCGCCAGGGCGACCAGGTCATCGAACTCGATATCGAAGCAACCCAACAGCGCCTGGCGCCGCGCCTGCTGGCCCGGCTCAAGCAGTTGCCGGACAGCGTGCGCAAACTCGACGACGCCTCGGTGCAATTATTCGTTGAATGGGCCGGCAACCTCGACACGCAAAGTGGCGCGGCCCCTGAAGTGGAAGCGGAGCTTGAATGACGGACATCAGTAACATCCTGTTGAACGCAGCGTTGCCTGGCGCCGGGCTGGTAGCCGACGCCGTGGTGCCGTTGGCGCAGCGCCTGGGTGCTCAGGAGCCTCGGGGCGTATCAGGCACTCAGAGCACGCAATCGAAGGCCCGCCCCAACCCCGAATTCGATGCGTTTTATAACGAGTTTATCGCCTGGGCAGCCGACGGGCCGGGCAAGAAGGCCATCGTTGACTACCTGAAGCAATACACCAATGGCGCTGGCGAAAAAATCTACCACACCACCAAGTATCAGCAGGATGTGCTGGCCAAACTTATGGAGCGCATGAAGGCCGAGGGGCTGGAAGGCGAAGATGTTTACAAGGAACTCAGGGAAGCATTTTCCTCGGTGTCGGCAGCGCACATGTTTTTCCAGGAGTTTTTGCAGGACGTGTTCAAGACGGAAGAGGACGAGGACAGCCGGGAGAATGTTGACTGGTAACTTCCTGCGCTGATTCGTCAAAGCGGCCTATTCAGTGAGCGTAAGGTGCAAGAATTTAACTGCGCATCAAAATACCATGATTTAAATTAAGCAAGGTGCCTATCTCCAATGAAAAGCTCTAGTCCTTCAAGTAATGCGAAAGTTAGCGCTGCATCGGACGCGCATGTAAAGACAAGGCACATCAATGCGCTTCGATATAATTTAAAAAAAGTAGTTAATGGTGCGGAAGGAAAATTCACTTCTGCGATTATCCAAGAAATTAAAGAGTTTGGTAAGCAAGCCGATAAATTTAAGTCATCGATTGCAGGCAATAAAGGTGCTTACAAGGGAGGCGGTGAAGTAAAAATTGCCACACTGAAGAACGTTCTTGACGGCGTAAAGCATTTGGCAAGACTGGAAAACAATTTTACAAGTCAGCCAGCATCTGAGGGTTCTATGTTCGATAAAGATTGGGGAGAATCCCCTCGGTTTCAATGAAGCTGCCAATGCCAGCGTCCTGGCTTTGATCCTTTAAGGCGAGTTGCCATGTATTGAACAATGGCGACCTGGTTGCTTACGATAGCGGTTTAGCGTTCAACACGACACGTTGTTGAATGATATTCCGCTATCGCGAGCAGGCTCGCTCCCACAGGGGGGGGTGGTGGGAGTGGCGTGGTACCTCGGCGCCGCGGCAGCCGACGAGGAAGTGGAAGTCACAGGCTTGGTCCGCGGGTCTAAGTGTTAGTGCTGCTCAAATACCTTTCGCAGATCTCGGACGGAGATTGATATCACCTCCTGGGCTTCATTTTTCTTCTCCTTATTCATAAGTAACGTCGAGAGTTTTACGAAATGGTCAGTTGTAGTCTGGTCGCGATTGTCTTGTTTTATGTCGTGTCCGACACCTAAGCCAATAGCGTACAAAGTAGAGTTGCAAATGTGATCGTTACTTGCAAGGTGTCGTATCAACTCGTGCCCGAGTTTGAATGAAGTTGCAGGGTCTGGTTTCATGTCGATCAATCTGCCTCTTGGTGATTGCTCGCCTGTAATACTCGTCGGGATTTTTGCGTCGGCATTTGCTCTTGAATTTTCACATACGATAACCGCGAGCCCGAGAGAGGTGATTCTATCGTTCTGGTTTGTGTGGCGATCTATGTTCGAAATATTTTTCAAATGTTGATTTTCGTGCACGGCTTTGGCTAGTAAAGGTTCGTTGACTATGACTTGAAAGTGCATAGGCGTGTTTTTGGTTTTGATAATGCGGGCTTTAGTCGGGTTTTTCAGAATGCGGTTACAGGTGCTCGGATTGATTGCGCAGGGGGGCGGCGAAATCGCTGGTTGGCGGGTTGCTGTCGTGTGTTCAATCATGGTGTTACCTTGTTTTATGGTATGAGTGATCCAAATAAGAATAGACGTAAAAAGACCGAAGTCTTTCAAAAAACACTCATGCCAGCATTGGACTCATACCTATTGATTCATCGGGCGGTCGCGAGAGTCGGGTGCAACTTTTCCCCCTTCGCTAAGGCGCTAAGCGAACGATGGCGACCTGGTTGCTCGCGATAGCGGTTTAACGTTCAACACGTTGTTGAATGATATTCCGCTATCGCGAGCAGGCTCGCTCCCACAGGGGGTGGGTGGGGTTAGTGGGAGTGGCGTGATACCTCGGCGCCGCGGCAGCCGACCAGGAAGTCGAAGTCACAGCCCTGGTCCGCCTGCAGTACGTGGTCTATGTGCAGCTGGCGATAGCCGCCGAGGATCATCTGCGGCGGCGGTTGCCGGTCTGCCATGCGCGCCGCGAGTTCGGGCGAACCTGCTGACCTCGAGCAGTTTGGCGAGCTGACGGCGTTGCTGGAACAGAAGGTCGGACGGATCCTGCTCAACGGCTACCCGACGGGTGTCGAGGTCTGCGATTCGATGGTGCATGGCGGGCCATACCCGGCGACTTCAGATGCCCGGGGTACTTCGGTCGGTACGCTGGCAATCGACCGCTTCCTGCGGCCGGTGTGCTTCCAGAACTACCCCGACAGCCTGCTGCCGGATGCGCTGAAAAATGCCAACCCATTGGGCATTCAACGCCTGGTGGATGGCCAGCCGAGTCGCGATGCCCTCTGACATTCCCCTGTAAGAGCTGCCGCAGGCTGCGATCTTTTGATCTTTTGATTTTGAATGTCTTGAAATTGCGACAAAGCAGATCAAAAGATCGCAGCCTGCGGCAGCTCCTACGGGGAGGGTGTGTGATATAGGGGTGGTGGGCAGGGATAATCCCGACCACCGCATTGAGCTATCATTGCGTCTTTCTTTTGAAGATTGACTGCCATGACCGATACCTTGCTCAACGCCCTCGAACACTGCGACATGCTTGAAATCGACGGGCTGCATGCCTTCGATTTCTCTCTCGATGACGACGATAACCTGCATATCGAATGCATGGACGGCCGTGCGCTCAAGCGGTGGGCGTTCAGCATGGCGCAAATCCAGGCGGCGACGTTTGACGCGGCCTTGAAGAGCTGGATCATCACCGGCGACTCCGGCGAGCACCGCCTGGTGCCGATGGAAGCCATCGGCGGTGACAACGAGGAGGACGACGAGCATGCGGATGCGTAATTTCTGGCCGTTGCTGATGGCTGGCAGTGTGGGCGCCATGGGTGTGCAGGCGGCACCCACGGCGGATTACCAGCTGCTGGTTGGCACTTACACCGCCGGCGCGAGTCAGGGCATCTACCGCCTGAACTTCGACAGCGCCACCGGCCAGATCGACGCGAAGCCGCTGCAGGTGGTCGAGAGTGAAAATCCTTCCTGGCTGACCTTGTCCCGGGACCAGCGTCACCTGTTCGTGGTCAACGAAAACGGCCCCGGTCAGAAAGACCCGGTCGGGCGCGTCAGCAGCTACTCGATCGATGCGAAAACCCAAGCCCTGAGCCTGATCAATCAGGTGCAGAGCCTGGGCAACGAGCCGACTCATTCAAGCCTCAGTGCAGACGCCAGCCACTTGTTCGTCAGCAATTATTCCGTGGTCGAAGACCCGGGCGGCACTCTGGCGGTGTTGCCGGTGGGCGCGGATGGCAAGCTGAAAACCGTGGTGCAGTTGAGCAGCCATGCCTCAAGCCGGGTCAACCCCGAGCGGCAGATGTCGGCGCACGTGCATTCGACCGTGTCCTCGCCAGACGGCAACTACGTCTTTTCCAACGACCTGGGCGCCGATAAGGTGTTTGTCTATCGCTTCGACCCCAAGGCCAATCCGGATTTGCCGCTGGTGGCAGCCACCCCTGCGTCCGTCCAGTTACCACCCGGTAGTGGGCCGCGGCATTTGCTGTTCAGCGGCAATGGCAAGCATGCCTGGCTGACCATGGAAATGAGTGCGCAAGTGGCCGTCTTTGACTATCAGGACGGCAAGCTTGCGCAGACGCAAATGGTCGAGCTGGCCGCCGGCCAGCCGGCATCGGACAAAGCCGCCGCTGCGCTGCATGCATCGGCGGATGGCAAGTTCCTGTATGTCAGCAACCGGGGTACCGCTAACGAGCTGCTGGTGTTCGCCATTGATCCTGCCACTGGCCAGCTCAAGGAGCTGCAGCGTCGCTCGGTGGAAGGCGACCACCCGCGCGAGTTTGCCCTCGACCCAAGCGGCAAGTTCCTGCTGATTGCCAATCAGAAGAGCAACCAGATTGTCGTGGTCGAACGCGATGCCCAGAGCGGTCTGCTGGGTAAAACCGTGCAGAAGCTGCCAATGGATGCCCCCAGCGACCTCAAGTTTCTGGTGCGTCAATAGGCCGCAGCCCCCGGTTGATGGGGCTTGCGCTGTTCTATCAATGAGGCTGATATCTGGAAGTGCTACAAAGCATTTCAGGGCAGTAACCCTCGGAGGTTAAGTTTGCTTCACGGCCCCACCGGGCAAGCAAGCCAACTGACTCCGAGGATTACCGCCATGAACTTCAATCTCTTCTCCGTAATCGCCGCATCCGCCATTTCCGCTACCGTTGTGTTGCCCACCAGCGCCAGCGTGGAAATCAGCAACAAAAAATCCCACACCCAGAGCTACACCCAGAAATACCTGCAGCAGAGTGCCAACTTCTATGCTGCCCTGGATCACAAAACCCAAGCCTGAAATCCACGAATTTCTTCGCACTCCCCCCGTAGGAGCTGCCGAAGGCTGCGATCTTTTGATCTTGCTTTTTAAAGATCAAAGTCAAAAGATCGCAGCCTTCGGCAGCTCCTACGCGCGCGCGTGTGTGTGTACGCGCGTGTGATCATTGGTTTGTTTAAACGTCGCGATAGACGGGTTTAATGATCAAGCAAGCTGATGATCACTATGGAAAACCCTGAGTGGTTGGCCCGGGTTTTTTGATTGATCCTGTGGGCTCTGAAACATGCCCACGGGAGAACACCATGGCCAGCGCAATCCTCACCTCCGCCAAACACGGCGCCTACCTGGCCATCGGTCTCTACGTGGTCCTGGTGTCGTTCGTCAGTATCTCGGCGCACATGCAGCATGATTTTGAAGCACCGATTCAGGTCGCTTATCCCGCCATCCAGTTTGAACACCGCGTGCAGAACGCCGTGGTTGATCACCCAGACGTGGCGGGAGTGGCAGGCTCATGAAAGGCAGCAAACTCGGGGTGGTGGCTTTTTTGGCGTTCATGACCAATGGCACGTCACTGGCAGGCGTCGGGCAAGGCTCGGCTGGCGCTGTAGCACGGTCAATCGAAGCCAATCACAACATGGCTCACAATATTCAGACCGCCAAGTCCTTGGGGCTCATGGCTGGAAACCCTCCTGCCAAGCGCGCTGGTGATTTTTTCGGGCCGTTCCAGGTGGATTGCTCGGTGCTGCGGATGTGCGAAGTGTTGGCCTAACCCACCGAACCCGCGTACACGGGTACACGGGGGTTCATTTTTGCATGATCGAGGTGAACAACTCTGATTCGATGAAGCGCTGCAACCAGGCCTGCAACCGAACATACGGCGTCTGCGCAAACCACGCCCTGTCCACGTGCGCAAACTGCCGCACGAACGGCATCAATGCCACATCCGCCAGACACGGATGATCGGCCAGCAAGTAGTCATTACGCTGCAGCAGCTCATCCAGTTTGCTCAAGAATTTCTCACCCTCGGCCCGGTAGAACGCCATCGGCTGTTCGGGATAACGCTCGGCGTACTTGTAGTGATTGAGGTGCACCTTGAACACCTGGTCGTTCTCCTCGATCAACGCACGGGTCTGTGCCTGACCGGCAGGATCATCCTTGAGCGACCAGTCCGCTGGATCGTTCTGTTCCAGTGCCCAGCGCATGATCGCCAGACTCTCATCGATCACCGCGCCGTCGATGCTCAGCACCGGCACCGTGCCCTTGGGTGACAGTGCGAGCATCTGTGGTGGCTTGGCCTTCAGGCTGACCTCGACGATCTCCACGGCAACCGCCGAGTAGCGCAGGGCCATGCGTGCACGCATGGCGTATGGGCAGCGGCGGAAGGAGTAGAGCGTAGTCATTTGACCTCCAGGGTACTCAGGCCATTGCCCTGGCGGTGGACCTGGATCTGCACCGGAATCCGCTCATGCATTTCCTGTACGTGGGAAATCACCGCGACCTTGCGACCCTGGGCCTGCAGGCCGTCGAGGGCGTCCATGGCCAGTTGCAGGGATTCCGGATCGAGGCTGCCGAAGCCTTCGTCGATGAACAGCGATTCGATCTTCAGGGTGCTCGAGGCCATCGATGCCAGGCCCAGGGCCAGGGCCAATGACACCAGGAAGGTCTCGCCGCCGGACAGCGAATGCACGGACCGCAGCTCATCGCCCATCTCGGTGTCCATCACCAGCAGACCGAGCATGCTGCCACCGCGCTTCAAGCGATAGCGCCGCACCAGCTGGCGCAACTGCACGTTGGCGTGGTGCACCAGCAAGTCGAGGTTGTAAGCCTGGGCGATCTTGCGGAAGGTGTCGCCGGTGGCCGAGCCGATCAGCGCGCTGAGCCGCGCCCAGCGCTGGTATTCGGCATAGGCGTCGGCAATTCGTTGCGCCAGTGCCTGATTGGCGGTCTGCCGGCGTTGGTCCTCCGCCTGCTCGGCGCGCAACTCGGCGCAAAGGTGTTCGCTGGCGGCGAGCTGGCCCTGCAGCTCGGCGAGTGCGGTCGCCAGTTGCTCTGCGTCCAGATTGCCGTTGTGCTGCGCCTGATGACTGGCCAGGCGCTTGTCGCGCTCATGCAGCAGCACCTTGGCTTGCTCCAGGGCTTTTTCATTGAGCTGCAAGCGTTGACGTAATTGGCCGAGCTGCTGGTCGTCGACGCCAAGTAGCTGTTCAAGCCCCCCGTCATCCAGCTCCGGGTGCAAGGCGCGCCAGTCGACGATCTTCGCACTCAGCTCGCGCTCTTCGGCTTCCAGGGCGATCAGGTGCTCCTGCTGCGCCTTGAGCTCGGCGGCCAACTGCACCAGGCCCGTGCGCACCGATTGCAGCTCCTGGCTGACTGCCGCTTGGGCATTGCGCGCCTGCTCAACCGCCTGATCCAGTTGCTGCTGCCAGTGTTCGGCGCTGTCATGGGCACCCAACAACTGGGCAAGTTGCTGTTGGCAGGCCTGTTGCTGCTCGGCGAGGGCGTTGAACTGCTGCAGCGCCGCTTCCAGCTGCTGGACGCGCGTCAGTTGGCGATCCTGTTCCTTCTCCAGCGTCTGCTGGCGTTGTTGCTGCTCACTGAGTTCGTCGCGTTGCTGATCAAGCTGTTCCAGGCGCTGGGTGATCTGGCGGTCCAGCTGCATGAAGGTCGCGGCCGGCTCATTGCGCAAGGCGTCCAGCGTCTCGGCGGGGAGCAGGCTGCTGAAGGCGCTCAGTTCCTCATCCAGGCGCTGGCGATCATTGCCCAGCTCGCGTTGCTGATTGGCCAGGTGCTGGGTCGCCTGCTGGCTCGCGGTCTCGGCGTTGCGCAGCTGCTGTTGCAGGCGCGCGGCGTCCTGTTGCAGGGTGAGCAGGGCGGTTTGGCGCAGTTCGTCCTGGCTGATGCTCTGGTTTAACTGGCTGTTTTGCTGGGCCAGCCAGGCATCGCGCCGAGCGCCGTCCTGGTTGAACAGTTGGGCCGACAGTGGGTGCGCTTGGAGGCTCGGCGCCAGGCTGCCTTGTTGCGCGACCAGTTGCTCCTGCTGTTGCAGCAACTCCTTTTGCTGGGCGATGACGCCGCCGACCTCGGTGCGCAGGTCCGTGAGTTTTTCCTTGAGCGCATCCACCACTTGCTGGGCGTTGGCCTGTTCACTCTCATCGTGGCGGCCCAGGCTTTGCAACAACGCCTCGGGCTGATGATAAGGATGGTCGGGGCTGCCGCAGACCGGGCAGGGCTGATCGGCCTGCAATTGCTCGCGCAGCTCTTCGACACTGGCGCTGCGGGCCAGGCGCTGGCGCTCGAGCAGTTCACGGGTGACGGTCAGGGTCTGTTCGGCGACAGCCAGTTCGTTCCTGGTCTTGACCCCGTCCTGGGTCAGCCGCTCGCGTTCCTGCTGGGCTGCGCCCTGGCGCTGCTGCAGTTCGGCGACACGTTGGTCGAGCGCCTGCTGGCTGGCCCACAGTCGCGTCAGTTCTTCGAATGCGCGCAGTTGCTTGCGGTTGTCCTGCAACAGATTGCCGAGCAACTGGATCTGTTCGGCCACCGCCTCCGGCTCGGCACCAGCCTCTTTGTAGAGCACTTCCAGATTGTGTTTTTGCCCGGCCCATTCCGCAGCGGCCTGGCTGGCTTGTTGCTCCAGGGACGCCAGCTCCGCCTGGCCCTTGTTCAGGCGATTACCGATCAGCATCAATTGCTGCAAGCGGTCGCGGTAGGCATTCCAGGCATCGCTCAGCGGGGCCAGGTGAGTGCTTTGCTCAAGCTCGGCGCCAATGCGCTGCAGGCGTTCGACCACTCGTTGCTGCTGATCGAGCAGCCCTTGAATGGTGTTTTGACCTTCGCTGCAGGCCTGTTCGGCCTGCTGCTTGCGTTCGGCGCTGAGGCCGGTGTCCTTGATCAGGCGGGCGAGGCTGCTTTGCGCTTCGAAGGCCTGGCGCAGCAGTGGCGCGCCCGATGTGTGCTGAGCCTGTGCCTCGCTCAGCGCTGCTTGTGCATTGCCCAGGCTCTGTTCGAGTTGTGCCTGGCGCGCCTGCAGATCCTGTTGTTGCCGGGTCTGCTGCTGAATCTGCGCAGCCAAGGGCGCAAGCCGGGCCTTGAGTTCGCTCTGGCGGGCGAACTGGTGCCTTTGTGGCGCCAATTGCTCCAGGCGAGTCAACTTCAGACGATCGCCGGCCAGGTGCTGCCAATCCTGTTGGGCGCTGGTCAATTGTTCGGTGGCGCCCCGTTGTTCGTCCTGCAATTGGCGCAGTTCCTTGAGCCAGGTGTGCTGCAACTCAAGCTGCTTGAGTTGCGCCTGCTGGTGCTTGAGTTGCTGCTGCGCCTGGTTGAAACGTTCATCGAGTTCGGCGCGAGCTTCGGGCGGCAACGGCGTTACGCCGGTGGCCTGGTCCTGCAACAGCTTGTGGGCCTCACGGGCGTCCCTGGTCTTGTCGAACGCGCGACGACCGAGGCGGGTGTACAAGGCGGTGTCGGTGAGTTTCTCCAGCAGTTCGCTGCGTTCGTTGTCGTTGGCCTTGAGGAAGGCGCTGAACTCGCTCTGGGCGAGCAGGACGGCGCGGGTGAACTGCTCGAAATTCAGGCCCAGAACGGCTTCAAGCTGCACCTTGAATTCGACCTTCTGACTGGCCAGCAATTGATCCTGGTCGAGGTCGCGCAGGCTCTGGCGACTGGCCTGCAGCTTGCCACCGGCTTTCTCCCGAGCGCGATTGGCTTCCCAGCGCGCGCGGTAGCGGCGGCCGTCGATGCCGACGAAGTCGACTTCGGCATAGCCTTCGCCCGTACCGCGACGCAGCAGGGTGCGTGGGTCGCCGGTACTGATTTCGCCGTCGGCGTCGGGGGCCTTGGCGGACACCTGGGCATTGCTCAGCCGTGGCACGGCGCCGAACAACGCCAGGCACAGGGCATCGAGCAACGTACTTTTGCCGGCACCGGTGGGCCCGGTGATGGCGAACAGACCCGCGCTGGCCAACGGCTCGGCGGTGAAGTCGATTTCAAATGGCCCGGCCAGGGAGGCGAGGTTTTTCAGGCGGATCGCGAGGATCTTCATGGCTGTTCGCTCTCGGTCTGAACGTCCTGCAATAACTCGGCGAAGTCTTTGAGCGTCTGCTCATCGACCTCACTCCCGTAGTTGTCCTGCCAGGCGCGGCTGAACAGTTCCTGCGGCGTGAGCTGGTCCAGCTCGATCAGTGCCATGGCGTCATCGGCACCGTCGCGCCCGCCATTGCCTGCGTACTCGGCGGCGATGCGTACCAGGCGCACGGCCTTGCCTTGCAGGGCGGTCTCGAGCTGGTGGCGCAAGTCCGGCTGCGGCTCGTCGAGGCGCACGCGCACCTCCAGCCAGGGCTGGCGCTGGACGTCGGCCAGCAGGTCGATGTTCGGCAAGTCGGCCAGTTGCAGAAGAATGTCCGCCAGGGGCGCGGGGCCGATGCGCTGCAGGTTGACCGCCCGGGGGATGAGCTTGGGTTCGACGCTGACCAGGGTCTCGCCATCCAGCGTGATGTCGAGGATCTGGTGCCGATAACCGATTTCGGAAAACGACAAGGGGATCGGCGAGCCGCTGTAGCGGATCCGTTCTTCGCCGTTGACCTTCTGCGGCTTGTGCAGATGACCCAGTGCCACGTAGCTGATGCTTGGGCCGAACAGGCTGGCCGGCAGCGCTTCGGCATTGCCGATGATCAGGCTGCGCTCGGAGTCTTCGGACACCGAGCCGCCCGCCATGTGGGCGTGGCTGATGGCGATCAGCGCCTGCCCGGGCTTGCGCTTGGCGTTGGCGGCGGCGATCAGCCATTCGTGCACCTGGCCGATCCCGCGCAGGTAGTTGTCGCCCAACTGCGCGCCGGTGACTTCCGCCGGGCGCAGGAACGGCAGCGCCAGGCACCAGCCTACGACCTTGCCTTTGGCATTGGGCAGCGGCAGCAGCAGGCGTTCGGCGTCGAGCTGCCCGTCGTCGAGCCACAGCACCCGACCCAGGGCATGCGTGCGCAAGCGGCGCATCAAGGGGGCGGGCAGTTCGATACGTGAACCGGAATCGTGGTTGCCGGCGATCATCACAATGGTCAGCTTGGGTTGCTGCTCATGGGCGCTGACGATGAAGTCGTAGAGGCGTTCCTGGGCTTTGACCGGCGGGTTGACGGTGTCGAACACGTCGCCGGCGATCAGCAGCACATCAGGCTGGTCGAGTTTCAGTTGGCGCAGCAGCCAGTCCAGAAAGCAGCCATGTTCGAAATCGCGTTCCTGCCCGTGCAGGTTTTGCCCAAGGTGCCAGTCGGAGGTGTGAAACAGACGCAAGGCAAACTCCGTTGGAGATAAGGTGATGGCCGCGTGAACAATGAAAGCGGCGAAAGGGGGAGAGTTTACTGGCAAAAAGTCAGGAATGCCGTAAGGCAGAAAAGATCGCAGCCTGCGGCAGCTCCTACGGGTGTACGCCGTCCCTTTGCAGGAGCTGCCGCAGGCTGCGATCTTTTGATCTTATTTGGGATACAACGGCGGCAGGCCACTGTCGCCCACCGGGTCCTGGACCCGCTCGGCAATCGGGATCGCCTTGATCGCCCGCCACAGGTCATCACCTTGCCAATACTGGCCGGTCTCGCTGTACAGGGCGCCGTTGAGGCCGTCCAGGGCATCGGACAGCGGGACGAAGCGTGCGGCCATGTCGGCCAGGGTTTCCGGTTGTTGTCGAGCCCAGGCATCCAGGGCCTGGCGGGTGGCGTGGGAATCGTTGGCCTGGCAGGCGCGCTTGAGCTCGTCGAGCACGGTGCGTGGGCTCGGGCCTGTCTGCGCAGCACGCAGGATCGCCGGTTGCCAGCGGGCACGCCACCACAGGCCGAACCCCAGTAATGTGGTGCAGGCCAGAAGCAACGTGCTGAGTTTCCACCACCACAGGCTTTCGCTGTCGGCGCTGCTCATGGCTTGCGGGGTGCTCGCGGGGGTGTCGACCACCAGGCTGGGGTTGTTGGCCACCTGCAGGGTTTGTGCGGCCAGGCTGGTGTGCTCCAGGTGATCTTCGAAGGTGTTCCACCAGACCACTTCAACGGCCGGCAATTCGATCGCACCGCTGCGGGTCGGTACCAGGGCCTCGCGTTCCTCGCGGCTGCCCACCAGGCCGCGCTCACCGTTGTGGTTGGCCAGTACCGGTTGATCGGGATAGCGGCGCAGCCCATTGATCTCGGTGGCCGGTAGCGGTGGCAGCTGCGAACTGGCCAGGCCCTCGGCCTTCAGGGTCAGGCTGCGGGTCAGTGAATCGCCCACTTGAGCCTGGTCCGCAGGTGGGTTCCAGCTCTCGCTCAGGCTGATGCTGCGCGCCGGCAGCCAGGGTACGTCGGCGGGCCAGGTGGCGGGCTTGGCCTTGACGTCGAGCAGAATGGCCGGGGAGCCAACGCGCATCAGTTTTCCGGATTTCGGTGCCTGGGCGTCGCCGTCCTGGGCCGGTTGTGTATCGACCAGGGTGGCGCTGAATACCTGCGCCGGAATGGTTAATTCGCCGCTGTGCTGGGGGTAGATGGCATAGCGCATCTCGATCACGCCGTGGCGCAGGTCGTTGATGACTTTCTCGTAGGTCCGCGACTCGCCCAATTGCTCGATGCGCGCATCGGGGATCTGCAAGGGCGTCAGGCTGCTGTCGTCGTACAGCGACACCGAGTGATAAATGCGCAAGGTCAGGATCGCCTGGGCCTGCACGTACACGCTGGTCTGATCCAGGCTGACTTCGAGGAAAACCGGCTGCAGCTTTTTCGCGCCGTCCTGGGTTTCGCCCTCGACCACTTGCACGGTAAGTGGCTCGCTGTGCGCATCGCCCAACTGCAACGAGGGAATGACCACGCTGCCGTTCTGCCGGGGCAGCAGGGTGACGATCCAGCGGGTGGTGGCCTGGTTGTCACCGTTGAGGGTATTGAGCTGGTTGACCTGGCGGGTACCGCGTACTTCGAAGAAGGGCTCCAGTGGCGCCAGGTCCGGTTTGCCGAATTGGGTCACATCGTCCGACTCCAGGGTCAGCTCCACGGTCTCGCCGGAGCTCAGGCGGCCGCGATCGACGCTGGCGACCAGGCCCGCCGCCTGGGCTTGAACGGTGCAGCACAGCAGTGCGAGTAAGGAGGCGGTGAAGCGGTTCATCGAGTGGTTCCCTGATCCTGATGTTGTTGCTGTTCGTACCAGAATTTGCGTCTGAGCAACTCTCCCGGGTCATCCGGGATCTTGCGCAGCCATTGCTCCAGGGCCTGGCGCTGCTCGCCGTCAATCGCCTCGGCGGCCGGGCGCAACGGCGGCGTGGTGTGCTGTTCATCGCCCAGCTCACTGCCGGGCACTTCATTGGCCCCGGGTTTTGGCGGGGTAGTCGGCTCATCTTCGCCGGGCTCCGGGCTGGCCTGCGGTGCATCGCTGGCGGACTCACCTTCGCTGGCCGGCTGGGTCGCGGCGCCAGGGGCCGGCTCGGGCTCGGAAGCCGGTGACGGGTCGTCGGGTTCCTGCTGCGCCTCGACCGACGGCGAGGTGCTCTTCTGCTTGAGCAGGTCTTCCACCAACGCCTTGTTGGTCAGCGCCGGACGCAAATCCGGCTGGCGTTCCAGTGCCTGGTCGTACGCGTCCAGTGCCGCTTCGAGTTCACCGCTGCGAGCCAGGGCATTGCCACGATTGTAGTGGGCATGCGCGTCGTCGCCCTGGGCAAACCGCTGGGCGGCGCCACTGTAGTCGCCAGCCTCATAGAGCGCGACACCTTGCCACTGTGGATCCTGGAAGTGCTGCGCTGCCTCGGCCGGGCGTTTCTGCTTGAGCAGGTGCAGCCCTTGCTGGTCCGGGCGCAACCACAGGTCTTCGAACTCGAAGGCATAACTTTTCTGCGGCATCAGCAACAGCAGCGGCAGGCAGAACAGCCAGCCCCGTCGACCGGCGCACGCCGCCAGCAACAGCAGCGGCAACAACAGCCAGTAACCCTGATCCGCCCAGGTGTCGAGGCGCAGGGTCTGGCCGTCGTTGCGCATTGCCCGCGGACCGTCAAACAGTCCCAGGGCACGCAGGTCGGTGTCCTCCAGGCGAGCGTGGCGGTAACGGCCGTCCATGGCGTTGGCGAACGCTTTGAGGCTGGGCTCGTCGAGGCGAGGCACCAGGATCGCGCCCTGGTCGTCCTTGAGGAAGCTGCCATCCTCCAGGGTGATCGGCGCGCCCTCGGCGGTGCCGATACCGAGCATCAGCAATTGCGTGGACTGGCCCCCCAGTGCCTGGCGAATGCCCTGACGCTCCTGTTCGGTGAGGGTGGCGCCAATCAGTAGGATGCGTCCGTCGCCAAGCGCCGCCTGCTTGAGCAGCGCAAGTGCCTTGACCACCGCCAGGTCAGCGCGATGGCCCGGTTGCGGCATCAGCGATGGCTTGAGGGCGTCCAGAAGATTGCGGCTGGTGGCCAGGTCGTCGGTCAGGGGCACCAGTGTATGGGCGCTGCCGGCATAGACAACGATCGCCGTTTGCGCATCGCTGCGATGCTGCAGCAGATCGAACAGCTTGCGCCGCGCTTGCTCCAGGCGGTTTGGCGGCACATCCGTGGCGAGCATTTCCGGGGTCAGCTCCAGCACCACCACCAGTGGGTCGGCAGGTTTCTGGCTGGTTTGCTCGACGCGCTCCCAACCCGGCCCAAGCAGGGCCACAAGCCCCAGCGTCCAGGCCAGGCCGAGGGCCACCCAAGGCAGCTTGCTATCGCGTCCACTGCCGCCACTGAGCAGCGCCGCATGGAAGGCCGGCGGCAAGATCATCTGCCAGCGACCCGCCCGTTTTTGCCGGTGCCACAGCTGCCACAGCAACCAGGCCAGCAGCGGCAATACCAGAAGCCAGGCGGGACGGAACCAGAAGGGCCAGAGCGCGCTCATCGGCGTCTCCGCAGGCGCAGGCGCTCAAGTCGTTTGCGCCAGCCGGGCAGTTGCGATTGCAAGAACAGTTCCTTGGTGAACAGGCGTTGCAGCAGGTTGTTTGGCCAGCGTTCGCGGGCCACCAGCAACATGCTCAACACCAGCGCGAGTGCCAGCGGCCAGTGGTAAAGCGATTGGGCCGGGCGCGCCTGGGTCGGCTGCTGAGTCACCGGCTCCAGCTGGTCGAGGGTGTCTTTGATCAACTCCAGCTCCTTGCCGTCGCGTGCGCGGAAGTAGCGGCCGCCGGTGACCTCGGCGATCGCCTTGAGCGATGGTTCGTCCAGGTCCAGGCTCGGGTTGACGCCGAGAAAACCTGCAGTGCCGCTTTCCTCGGGATCGGCGCCGATACCGATCGGGTAGATCTTTACGCCCTCATTGGCGGCCAGGCGCGCGGCCGTCAGCGGATCGATCTCGCCACCATTGTTGGCGCCGTCCGTGACCAGGATCAGCACGCGGCTGTTGGCCGGGCGCAATCGCAGGCGTTTCAGGGCCAGGCCAATGGCATCGCCAATAGCGGTGTTCTTGCCGGCGATGCCGATCCGAGCCTCGTCGAGCCATACCCGCACGGTGCGCCGGTCAAAGGTCAGCGGGGCTTGCAGGTAGGCCTGACTGCCGAACAGGATCAGGCCGACCCGATCGCCCTCGCGACCCTCGAGAAAATCCCCCAGCAAGTGCTGGACCAGATCCAACCGGCTGACGTTTTCGTCCTGCCAGCGCATGTCGGGGAAATCCATGGAGCCGGAGACGTCCACGGCCACCAGCAGGTCGCGACCACTGGCGGCGATTGGCAGCGGCTCGCCGAGCCATTGCGGGCGTGCAGCAGCTATCAGTAACAACAGCCACAGCAAAATGTACGGTGCCTGCTGGCGCCAGGCCGGGAGATTGGCGCGGGCACGACGTCGAGCCAGGCCTTCAAGGTCATTGAGAAAGCTGACTTTCAGTGCGGGCTCGCCACTGTCGGCCACCGGCAGCAGCACCCGCATCAACCAGGGCAGCGGCAGCAGGGCGAAGATCCACGGCCAGGCGAACTCAAACATGTTTGCGAATCCAGGTGTCGATGGCCTGGGTCAGGCCGGCGATGGCCTTGTCATCGAGTTTGCACTCGGGCTTGTAGGCGCCTTCGACCAGCACCATCCAGCGCGTCAGTCCGGCAGCCGGGCAGCGGTTATCGAGGAACGCCAACCATTTGCGCCCGTTGAGCGTGTGGCTCTGGCTGTAGGGGTAGTGGTTGCGGCACAGGCGTTTGAGCAGCCCGTTGAGTTGCTGCAACCAGGCGCCCGCCGGCGCGCCATCGTAGGGCTTGGGCATCATGGCCAGTTCCGCCAGGGCGGCGACACGCACCGGGTCCAGCGGTTGCTCGGCGCGCACGATCGGGCGCTTGTCGGGAATCAACCGACGCAGCTGCCACAGGCCGAAGCCGAGCAGTGGCAGTAGCAACAGCAGCAGCCACCAGCCGGGCGCGGGTGGCCAGAAACCGATCGGGGAGGGGGTGATCAGCGGTTGCAATTGCTCGAGGCTGCTCATCGACCTTTCCCCGGTTTTTGCGGGTTGAGGTACTCGCGCAGTTGCTCGACCATTTCACTTTGGGTGCTCAGGGGCATCAGCAGCACCCGCAACTTCTGCGCCAGCAGTTCCCAGCGGGCGACGCGCGCTTCAGCCTGGGCGCGATAGGCCTGGCGCAGCTCGAAATTGAGGGTGTCGAGCTCCAGTTGCGCGCCGCGTTCGGCGAAGCGCAACAGCCCCGCAGCGGGCAGGGCATGATCGAGTGGGTCGGACACCGGCAGCAGCAGCAGGTCGCAATGACGGGATAACAGGCTCAGCTGTTGCTCGGAGCCTTCCGTCAGGGCGCGCTCATCGCAGATCACGATCACCAGGCTGCCCGGACGTAGCACTTCCCGGGCGCGGCGCAGGGCCAGGTTGAGGGCGTCGCGATGGGTCTCGCCCTCGGTGTGCAGGGACTGGTTGACCCGCACCAGGCGGTTGAGCAGTTGCAGCAGGCTTTGCTTGCTACGGCGCGGCTTGATCTCGTAATGCTCATTGTCGCCGAACACCAGGCCGCCCACGCGGTCATTATGGCCCAACGCAGCCCAGCCGATCAGGCTCGCTGCCTGGGCAGCCAGCACCGACTTGAACATCAGCCCGGAGCCGAAAAACAGCCGGCGGCTCTGTTCGACCATGATAAAAATCGGCCGCTCGCGCTCTTCATGGAACAACTTGGTGTGGGGTTCCTGGGTGCGCGCGGTCACGCGCCAATCGATGGTGCGCACATCGTCCCCTGCCTGGTAGACCCGTACCTGATCGAAATCCACGCCCCGGCCGCGCAGCTTGGAGTGATGCAGGCCAATCAACGGGCTGCGCTGGCTCGGCGTGGAAAACAGCTGCACCTCGCGCACGCGATGGCGCATTTCGATCAATTCGGCGAGGCTGACACGAATACCCGGCTCGGGCAGCGGGAGGCTGTTCATCGGGGTCAAGCGACGGCTACGACGTCGAGAATCCGCTGGACCACCCGGTCCTGGTCAATGCCTGCGGCTTCGGCTTCGAAGGACAGAATGATGCGGTGACGCAATACGTCGAACAACACCGCCTGGATGTCTTCCGGGCTGACGAAGTCGCGACCCGCGAGCCAGGCATGAGCCCTGGCGCAGCGGTCCAGGGCGATCGAGCCCCGCGGGCTTGCGCCATAAGCGATCCACTCGGCCATCTCCGGATCGAACTTGCCCGGGGTGCGGGTGGCCATGACCAGTTGCACCAGGTACTCCTCTACTGCGTCAGCCATGTAAAGGCCGAGGATTTCCTTGCGCGCGGCGAAGATCGCCTGCTGGCTGACCCGACGCTCGGGTTTGGTTTCGCCGTTAAGCGCTTCGCCGCGGGCCTGCTGCAGGATCCGGCGCTCGACTGCAGCATCCGGAAAGCCGATCTTCACGTGCATCAGGAAACGGTCAAGCTGGGCCTCGGGCAGGGGATAGGTGCCTTCCTGTTCGATGGGGTTTTGCGTCGCCATCACCAGGAACAGCGGCGACAGGTCATAAGTACTGCGCCCAACGCTGACCTGGCGCTCGGCCATGGCCTCCAGCAACGCCGACTGCACCTTGGCCGGGGCCCGGTTGATCTCGTCAGCCAGCACCAGGTTATGGAAGATCGGCCCTTGCTGGAACACGAAACTGCCGGTTTCCGGCCGATAGATTTCCGTGCCGGTGATGTCGGCGGGCAACAGGTCGGGGGTGAACTGGATTCGATGGAACTGCGCCTCGATGCCCTCGGCGAGCTCCTTGATGGCCTTGGTTTTAGCCAGCCCGGGAGCGCCCTCGACCAGCATATGGCCGTCGGCGAGCAAGGCGATGAGCAAGCGCTCGATGAGTTTTTCCTGGCCGAGAATCTGCGTTGAAAGAAAGGTTCGCAGCGCGAGCAGCGCTTCACGATGTTCCATCGATGACTGTTCCTGGAAAGGGTGACCGCAGACGTTGCGATAACGCCGAGGGCTGGGGGCGTTACTTTAATGCATGGCGGGGGGTGGCGACTAACGGCTTTTTGCGTGAAATGGGGGAATTGAATGGCGGGCGCTCATGCGCAGCGTGTTTTTTCTATGGCTGAAGGTCGCTCAACAAGGATGTCACTGTCGCCCGGTTGACTAACTCACACCATGGCCCATCTTCAACGACTGCCCCGTTGTGCATGACGATCACGCGATCAAAACGGTGCAAGTGGCCGACATCGTGTGTCACACAAATCAATCCCCGCCCGGCGAAGGTGTCGAAAAGCAAATCCCACACCGGGCCGGCCAGTTTCGGCTCGATCGACGCACTGGGCTCGTCGAACAGATTAAAACGCCCTGGCCGGTTGATCAGCCGGAGCAGAGACAGGCGTTTAGCTTCGCCGCCAGAAACATTGGAGGCGTTTTCAGTGAGGTGGCGCTGGGAAACGATATCTTCAAGGTCGAGTCGCTGTATTGCCTGGTTCAACGCTGGAGAGGGGTCGATTCCAAATAGCACTGATCTGTCAAAGGAACCCTCCAGGAACTGCGGTGATTGAGGGCAATAGCTCAGGAGTTGCAAGTGTGCCTGGGCGTTCAACCTGGAAACGCACGTGTCGTCCAGGCTCAGCGAATTTCTTGCCGACACATTCACACCGACCAGGGCTTCCAGCAAGGTCGATTTACCTGCGCCACTGGGGCCCGTGATGGCGACGGACTGACCTTGTGTGAAAGTAAAAGCTTTCTCGATGCTCAGCCGGACGCTGCCGCCGTCGGTGATCACACAGGGTGCGAGCACCAATGTAGATTCCTCACCGGAGGTTTTTTCGGCGCGGCGACTGTCGTCGTCAAAGTCTGGCAGTGCCAGTAACTGCTGGAGGCGACGCTGGTCCGCGAGAAACTGATCCAGCACCCGATAGCCTTCGCTCAGCGCGGTGATATTAAGTAAAAAGCTACCTGCAATTGAGAATATGGCGACCAGTTGCCCAACGCTGATACCTGGCTCTCCCGACAACTGATCGAAGACGCCCCATCCGAGTAGGCCTCCCGTTGAAAGACTGACAAACAGTACTTTTGCCCCAGTGAGGAAGCCACCTGAGCTTGCTACGGTGACCGCCGCTTTGGCGTAGTTATTGAAGGCGCGGTTCAGTCGTTCAGTTGCGCAGAATTCAGCACCTTCCAGTTTGATGGATTTGCCGGAGCTCAAGGTGTTGTACAGCAGTGCGCTGACTTCATCCTCTTGCTCGTTGACGGCATCAATGTGCTTTCTGCGCCAGCGGATGATTCGATGGGTGACCAACAGGTAAACGATGCCAAGGCCTGTCATCGCCAGGAATACTTTAGCGCCACCCATATAATAAAATGCACCGCCTACGATAAGGAATTCCAGGCACAGCGGAAGTCCTGTGGTGACGAAAAACGTTAATAATTGCTCGTGCGCTGTAATCCCCCGCTCTACTGATTTTATGAATTGTCCGATGCGCCACGAGCTGAACTGGAGGAACTCTTTGCGCATTAATTTTGCAATCCAGTCGATGGAGGCGTTCATTGTCACGTGCTGCACAAGTTTGGATAAAAAGAATATTTGTAGAGGGTTTATAATCGCTTGGAGGCATCCCGCCAGTGTATAACCGATGGTTAGCAGCAGAAGCATATTGAGGTCTGCGTGATTGTCAGTGTGTAGCGCGTCGACAATCTTGCCTACCAACAAAGGTGGCGCTAGAGCTATAAGCTTTAGCGCGATGATTGTGGTGATGGTTGAGGTCAGCAGCCCTGCATGCTTCTTGCAAGTTGTTCTAATAAGTGTTTGCATGAGGTGCCTGTTTTTAAGGGCTGCGTATTTAGGCGCTTGTAGAATACAGTTGAAGGTGCTCGTCAGTGTGCGACTCACTTGCGAAGTTTTTCTCAAGTGATTATTAATATCAGAGGTTTTTCTGTTGTTCAATGATATGGGGTGGTGAAGCATGATTTTTAGTTGTAGGTTTTTTCTTGTTGTTTTGTAGGATGAATCTTCGGTGGGCAGTTGATTGGTTGAAATGTTCTATTATTTAATGCGTAAGCCCGACCCCTCGAGGCGTTCTCGGGCTTTTCGCGAGCAAAGCATACTTATTCATCATTATTGCCCGCGAATACGGTCTGTCAGCCAATCTGGCTGATATAAGTCCCGGTCCCCTTGAGAATGTTCTGCAAAGTCTCCTCCACCTCAGGCAGATCACCCGCCGCAGTGCTGTGAATGATCTCCAGGCAATCATCCCCATTCAGCGCATCGACATCCCCTGGGGCGATTTCGATCAGCAGGCGGGTAGGGCTCAGGGTCACTTTTACACCTTCCAGGGTCGAAGGCTCACCGTCCAGGGTGATGTCCAGCGCGTCTTCGTCCGGGTAGCGGGTCATCAGGAACATCTCGCCCTGCTCGCTGTGGCAGGCGAGCATGGCCATGTTGTCTTCTTCGTCATCGCATGGGTTGACGATCAACAGGGCGGTGGTCATTTGCATGGGTAAATCCTGGCTCGAGGAGCGTTGTTGAGGTGAAGAAAGGGCAATTCTGCCAGCCGCCGGGAATTTCTGCTCGTCTGAGTGTCAGAGCATGTGTCGTGAACATTCGAGGCGTTACTGGTCACTTCCAGCACGAATGTGCCGCAAAACAGGGCTTAAGCCGGCCTTTTTGTCGCGCGACTGCTAGTGTTGTTCGATGCGCAGCCTACAACCTGCGTGCGGATGACCGAATATGTCGCAGCACCGCAAGCAGGCACATTGTCGCACTCGTTAAGCTGCGCATCGAATGGATACCCGTAAAGACAGTGCGCAATCCATCGCGCAGTGGTTTTTGCAGATGCCCATTCATGGAAGGTGAATGTGACCCGAGTGTCTCGTCCAGCTTCACCCACCTGTGACCCTGTTTCCTCTGCCCGAGAATCAGGAACAGGGTGACGGATAGCCCCGCGAGGGGTTTTGCACGCGACGCTTCCATCAATAACAAGCCCAAGCGGAGTACCACAGATGGCGTTCTTCACCGCAGCCAGCAAAGCCGACTTCCAGCACCAACTGCAAGCGGCACTGGCGCAGCACATCAGTGAACAGGCACTGCCACAAGTGGCGCTGTTTGCTGAACAATTTTTCGGCATCATTTCCCTCGACGAGCTGACTCAACGTCGGTTGTCCGACCTCGCCGGGTGCACCCTTTCTGCGTGGCGCCTGCTTGAGCGCTTCGATCACGCGCAGCCGCAAGTGCGCGTCTACAACCCTGATTACGAACGCCACGGCTGGCAGTCGACCCACACTGCGGTCGAAGTGCTGCACCACGACCTGCCGTTCCTGGTGGACTCGGTGCGTACCGAGCTGAACCGTCGCGGCTACAGCATTCATACCCTGCAAACCACTGTGCTGAGCGTGCGTCGCGGCAGCAAGGGCGAGTTGCTGGAAATCCTGCCAAAAGGCACCCAGGGCGAAGGGATTCTCCAGGAATCCCTGATGTACCTGGAAATCGACCGCTGCGCCAACGCGGCCGAACTGAACGTGTTGAGCAAAGAGCTGGAGCAGGTGCTCGGTGAGGTCCGCGTGGCGGTCGCCGATTTCGAGCCGATGAAAGCCAAGGTCCAGGAAATCCTGACCGGCCTCGATAACAGCCAGTTTGCTGTCGACGCTGAAGAAAAGAACGAAATCAAAAGCTTCCTGGAATGGCTGGTGGGCAACCACTTCACCTTCCTCGGCTACGAAGAATTCGTGGTAAGCGATGAAGCCGATGGCGGCCACATCGTCTACGACCAGGATTCGTTCCTTGGCCTGACCAAGTTGCTGCGCACCGGCCTGACCTACGACGACCTGCGCATCGAAGACTATGCCGTGAAGTACCTGCGCGAACCGACCCTGCTGTCGTTCGCCAAGGCCGCTCACCCAAGCCGTGTGCACCGTCCGGCTTACCCTGACTACGTGTCGATCCGTGAGATCGATGCCGACGGCAAGGTCATCAAGGAATGCCGTTTCATGGGCCTGTACACCTCTTCGGTGTATGGCGAGAGCGTGCGGGTCATTCCGTACATCCGCCGCAAGGTCGAGGAAATCGAACGCCGCTCCGGCTTCCAGGCCAAGGCTCACCTGGGCAAGGAACTGGCGCAGGTGGTTGAAGTACTGCCACGCGACGACCTGTTCCAGACCCCGGTTGACGAGCTATTCGCCACCGTGATGTCGATCGTGCAGATCCAGGAACGCAACAAGATTCGCGTGTTCCTGCGCAAAGACCCGTACGGTCGTTTCTGCTATTGCCTGGCCTACGTGCCGCGCGACATCTACTCCACCGAAGTGCGCCAGAAGATCCAGCAAGTGCTGATGGATCGACTGAAGGCCTCGGACTGCGAGTTCTGGACCTTCTTCTCCGAGTCCGTGCTGGCCCGTGTGCAACTGATTCTGCGGGTTGATCCAAAGAACCGCCTGGACATCGACCCGGTCCTGCTGGAAAAAGAAGTGGTGCAGGCCTGCCGCAGCTGGCAGGACGACTACGCCAGCCTCACCGTTGAAAGCTTCGGCGAAGCCAGTGGCACCAACGTGCTGGCAGACTTCCCCAAAGGCTTCCCGGCCGGCTATCGCGAGCGTTTCGCGGCGCATTCGGCTGTGGTCGACATGCAGCACCTGTTGAGCCTGAACGAAAAAAATCCGCTGGTGATGAGCTTCTATCAGCCGCTGGGCCAGGTCTCCGGCAAGCGCGAGCTGCACTGCAAGCTGTATCACGCCGATACCCCGCTGGCCCTGTCCGACGTGTTGCCGATCCTGGAAAACCTCGGGCTGCGTGTGCTCGGTGAATTCCCGTACCGCCTGCGCCACAACAATGGCCGCGAGTTCTGGATTCACGATTTCGCCTTCACCGCCGCCGAAGGCCTGGACCTCGATATCCAGCAACTCAACGACACCTTGCAGGACGCGTTCGTCCACATCGTGCGTGGCGATGCCGAGAACGATGCGTTCAACCGCCTGGTACTGACCGCCGGCCTGCCATGGCGTGACGTGGCGCTGCTGCGTGCTTACGCGCGCTACATGAAGCAGATCCGCCTGGGCTTCGACCTGGGCTACATCGCCAGCACCCTGAACAACCACACCGACATCGCTCGCGAGCTGACCCGGTTGTTCAAGACCCGTTTCTATCTGGCGCGCAAGCTCACCGGCGACGATCTGGAAGACAAGCAGCAACGTCTGGAACAAGCCATCGTCACCGCACTGGACGATGTCCAGGTGTTGAACGAAGACCGCATCCTGCGTCGCTACCTGGACCTGATCAAGGCCACGCTGCGCACCAACTTCTACCAGACTGATGCCAACGGCCATAACAAGTCGTACTTCAGCTTCAAGTTCAACCCGCATCAGATTCCCGAGCTGCCAAAGCCAGTACCGAAGTTCGAAATCTTCGTCTACTCGCCTCGTGTTGAAGGCGTGCACCTGCGCTTCGGCAATGTCGCTCGTGGCGGCCTGCGCTGGTCTGATCGTGAAGAAGACTTCCGTACCGAAGTCCTGGGCCTGGTGAAAGCCCAGCAAGTGAAGAACTCGGTCATCGTGCCCGTGGGTGCGAAGGGCGGCTTCCTGCCGCGGCGCCTGCCATTGGGCGGCAGCCGTGACGAGATCGCGGCAGAGGGCATCGCCTGCTATCGCATCTTCATTTCCGGCCTGCTGGACATTACCGACAACCTCAAAGACGGTGCGCTGGTACCGCCGGTCAACGTCGTGCGCCATGATGACGATGACCCGTACCTGGTGGTGGCTGCGGACAAGGGCACTGCGACCTTCTCCGACATCGCCAACGGCATCGCCATCGACTACGGTTTCTGGCTCGGTGACGCGTTCGCGTCCGGTGGTTCCGCCGGTTACGACCACAAGAAAATGGGCATCACCGCCAAGGGCGCGTGGGTGGGCGTACAACGCCACTTCCGCGAGCGCGGCATCAACGTCCAGGAAGACAGCATCACCGTGGTGGGCGTCGGCGACATGGCCGGCGACGTGTTCGGTAACGGCTTGCTGATGTCCGACAAGCTGCAACTGGTCGCAGCGTTCAACCACCTGCACATCTTCATCGACCCGAACCCGCAGCCGGCCAACAGCTTCGCTGAGCGTCAGCGCCTGTTCGACCTGCCGCGTTCGGCTTGGTCGGACTACGACACCAGCATCATGTCCGAGGGTGGCGGGATCTTCTCCCGTAGCGCCAAAAGCATCGCGATTTCCCCGCAGATGAAAGAGCGCTTCGACATCAAGGCAGACAAGCTGACCCCGACCGAACTGCTGAACGCCTTGCTCAAGGCGCCGGTGGACCTGTTGTGGAACGGCGGCATCGGCACCTATGTCAAGGCCAGCAGCGAAAGCCACGCCGACGTTGGCGACAAGGCCAACGATGCACTGCGCGTGAACGGCAACGAGCTGCGCTGCAAGGTCGTGGGCGAGGGCGGTAACCTGGGCATGACCCAGCTCGGTCGCGTGGAATTCGGCCTCAATGGTGGCGGTTCCAACACCGACTTCATCGACAACGCCGGTGGCGTGGACTGCTCCGACCACGAAGTGAACATCAAGATCCTGCTGAACGAAGTGGTTCAGGCCGGCGACATGACCGACAAGCAACGCAACCTGTTGCTGGCGAGCATGACCGACGAAGTGGGCAACCTGGTGCTCGGCAACAACTACAAGCAAACGCAGGCGCTGTCCCTGGCAGCTCGCCGTGCCTTGCCGCGGATTGCCGAATACAAGCGCTTGATGAACGACCTGGAAAGCCGCGGCAAGCTGGACCGCGCTATCGAGTTCCTGCCGTCGGAGGAAGCGATCAACGAACGCATCGCCGAAGGCCATGGCCTGACGCGTGCCGAGCTGTCGGTGCTGATCTCCTACAGCAAGATCGACCTCAAGGAGCAGTTGCTGGGCTCCCTGGTGCCGGACGACGACTACCTGACCCGCGACATGGAAACCGCTTTCCCGCCAAGCCTGGTGAGCAAGTTCTCCGCAGCCATGCGCCGTCACCGTCTGAAGCGCGAAATCGTCAGCACCCAGATCGCCAACGACCTGGTCAACCACATGGGCATCACCTTCGTTCAACGACTCAAAGAGTCGACCGGCATGAGCCCGGCGAACGTGGCCGGTGCCTATGTGATCGTGCGCGACATTTTCCACCTCCCGCACTGGTTCCGCCAGATTGAAGCGCTGGACTATCAGGTGTCGGCAGACGTGCAGCTGGAGCTGATGGACGAGCTGATGCGCCTGGGTCGCCGCGCTACGCGCTGGTTCCTGCGTGCCCGTCGCAACGAGCAGAATGCTGCCCGTGACGTCGCCCACTTCGGTCCGCACCTGAAGGAGCTGGGTCTCAAGCTCGACGAACTGCTCAGTGGCGAGATCCACGAGAACTGGCAGGCGCGCTACGAGGCGTACGTTGAAGCCGGTGTGCCGGAACTGCTCGCACGCATGGTGGCTGGTACTTCGCACCTGTACACGTTGCTGCCGATCATCGAGGCCTCCGACGTGACCGGCCAGAACCCTGCGGACGTGGCCAAGGCCTACTTCGCCGTGGGCAGCGCACTGGACATTACCTGGTACCTGCAGCAGATCAGTGCCTTGCCGGTTGAAAACAACTGGCAGGCCCTGGCCCGTGAAGCGTTCCGCGACGACGTCGACTGGCAACAGCGTGCGATCACCATCTCGGTCCTGCAACAGGGCGACGGTTCCCAGGACGTGGAAACACGCCTGGCACTGTGGATGGCAGAGCACGCGAGCATGATCGAACGCTGGCGCGCAATGCTGGTGGAAATCCGCGCCGCCAGTGGCACGGACTACGCCATGTACGCCGTGGCCAACCGGGAGTTGCTGGACCTGGCCTTGAGCGGGCAAGCCGTAGTGCCTGCTCCTGCAACGGTCAGCGCAGAGCTGGAACCGGCGGCTTGAACAGTCGCTGAATGAAAAAAACCCGCATTGAGAGATGCGGGTTTTTTTTGTTGGGGTGTAGCTGCAAGGGCCCCTTCGCGGGCAAGCCCGCTCCCACAGAGTTTTGTGTTGGACACATAATCTCCACACTACACCGAACCCTGTGGGAGCGGGCTTGCCCGCGAAGGGGCCCTTAGACTCAATACAACTTATCGCTTTTGTTATCATCAATCATCGATACATTACTTGTCGGTCCGGTCAATAAATTACTGAGCGACTGGTCAAACTTCTGCAATGCCCGAACTTGCACTTCCTGCTGTTCGTTGATGTCTGCAACTATCTCCTCGCTGCGCTTGTAATCAGCCCATAAAGGGCTCAATGACTTGGTGTCGTACCCGCGAGCGGTGCCGATATAGTCAAGGTTGCGATCATAGAAGTGCGCACTGACATCCGCTTCCACGTCAGAACTGCGCGAGGTAATCAACTGGCTGCGGGCATCGACGACTGCTGCCACATCAGGCCTCGCCGCGCGCAGGCTCTGCATGTCCGGGTATTCCGTCACCGAGCCAAACTGGCGCTGCAACGAAGCCTTGACCCAGTCCACTGCCCTGTCCGGTGTGGAGGTGGCCACGTAGGCGTCATGAATGGATTGCACCAGCAGACTCTGGCCGAAGCCCGTCCCCGCGTTGGCGCGGTAATCATTGAGGTAAGCGCGGTTGGTCTGGGTATTGCGACTGTAGACAATGCCTACGGATTTGTCGGGCCCGCTGGGCACCTTGGTGGAAGCGCTGCGGCCTACCGGTTGGGAGAATATCCCATGCAGAGGACCAACCGATTCCGGTGCAGTTGGAACGGAGCAGCCCGTTATGATAACCGTCATTGTCAGTGTACTGATCAGCATGCGTTTCATGGTGTTACTCCAGTGAAACAGCTTAATTCATGAAGTTTATCGCCGACATCGATCCGGCCGTCATTCAAAGATTAGTCCTGTCAGCATTTTATGAAATAGCGCCGGTGACGCCACGGAGGTGGTCATTAGTTTTGTTCGGCGTAAAGATTGGCGACTCATCGCTCGGAGAAATAAAAAGGCCCAAATAATTGAAATGGGCCTGATTATTTATGGACCTTTGCTCAGCTATCAGTTTTTCAACGGGATCAACACTTTCTCGTCCGGCGACAGCACCATGAATACCAACAGTTTCGCGGGTTGGGTTGCGCTGGCGTTTTTCGAGACCAGGTGTTCCGAGCCGGCGGGCTCGTACCAGTATTCACCAGCCTTGTACGACACTGCTTGTTCGCCTTTGACCTGCGAGATGATCTCGCCGGACAGCACGTAGGCCATGGCGGTGCCTTCATGCTTGTGAGCGATAGAGGCCTGTCCGGGCTGGTAATCGACCTCGATCATCAAGGCTTTTTTGCCGGGCACGTTTTTCAGCATCTGGTCTTGCAGCACCGTGACCTTTTCCGATGGCGCAGCTTCGTGGGCCAGTGCAGCAGCGGAAACGGTCAGGGTCAGTGCCGCAAGGGGAGCAGCGAGTAAGCGCAGGATTTTCATGTTTATCACCTGGAAGAATGGGGTTGTCCGAACCCACATTAGTGCGCAGGTGAGGCCAGGCAAACAGCCAATTCCCTGGAAGGTCAGGTGACCAATCTCAGCGGATGGGGAAACTGTTGAAATCCACCGCATTGGCCAGTTGGTTGTCGATCAGGCCGATAAAGCCTTGTACTTCAGGGCAGTTGAAATGCATCTGCATGGCCGCTTCCGATTGCCAGCGGGCGCTGACGTTCCAGCGGTTACTGTCCTCGGGGCAGCGGTCGACCATGTACGACTCGCAGCCTGGCTGCTGGCGCAGGGTTTCAACAATTCTCTGCAGTTGCTTGCCAAGCTCGTCGGAGCGGCCGGCAGCGGCCTGCACCTGTACGGTATTGATGACTTCGGTGGACATTGCTCACACTCCTGAATCAGGCCGGACGAATCCTGCTCACTGAGGGATAAACGCCTTAGCAGGATAGGCTTGCGCCCCGGGACCACCAATAGCCAATCGCCTGATAAACCCCTACGCCAATCGATCAGGCGACCTGCTGCAGAATGTCGCGCAAACGGTTCAGGGCCAGGTCGATGTCCAGGGTTTCGATAGCACCAAAACCCATGAGCAGCCCGTCTCTTGGCGCCTCCTGGTAGTAGAAACCCTCGATCGGATACAGCCCGACTTCGACTTTTTTCGCCAATTCCACCAGCACTGGCATATCGATAGGCACCTTGAACATCAGCACCATGTGAAAGCCTGCCGTGGAAGGGACCGCTTCGAGCCAGGGTGCAAGGTCCGTGGCTGCGCGTTCGAGAATACGCTCGCGTCGACCGGCATAGATCGTGTGGCAACGCCTGATGTGCTTGAGCAGGCACCCCTCGGCGATGAACTTGGCCAGCGCCCACTGGGGCAGGGTCGAGGTGTGCAGGTCGGTGAGCTGCTTGGCGCGAATCACCGCTTCGAGGATCGCCGGGGGCAAGATCGCATAACCCAGGCGCAACTCCGGCAACAGGGTTTTGGAAAAGGTACCGACGTAAGCCACGATGCCGCGCTCGTCCATGCTTTGCAGCGAGTCTGTCGGCCGGCCCTCATAGCGGAATTCGCTGTCGTAATCGTCCTCGATGATGATCGCCCCCAGCTCATAAGCGCGCTCCAGCAGCGCCAGCCGACGTTGCGTACTCATGGGGATGCCGAGCGGGAATTGATGGGAGGGCGTGACGTAGATCAGCCGCGTGCCCAAGGGGATCTTGTCGACCTGAATGCCTTCGCTATCCACCGGCACACCGATCACCGTCGCACCGTGGCTGCCAAACAGCAGGCGCGCCGGTGGATAGCCGGGATCTTCCATGGCCACCAGGCCGCCGGGACGGGTCAGCACCCGGGAGATCAGGTCCAGCGCCTGTTGTGCGCCGTTGCACACCACCACATCGTCATCCTGGCAATTGACCCCACGGGAAAAAGCAATATGCCGGGCTATTGCATTGCGCAGCGCCGGCAGGCCTTCAGGCTGGCTGTAGAAGCCCTTGGAGCCGGACATCTGGCGCAGGGCGTGTGCCGTGCACCTGCGCCAGTCGTCCTGGGGAAATTGCCCCTTGCTGGTGGCGCCACCAATAAAGTCGTAGCGCAGTGAACCGTCCAGCGTCGGGTGGCGCAAGAACACCGGCAAGCTGCGCCAGGATTCGATGATTTCCGCACTGGCCAGGTCCGAATGGCTCTGTTTGCGAGTGATTTTGGCCGGGCGGGCGTTGACGTACGTACCTTTGCCGATGACGCCGGTAAGGAAGTTCTCGTAGGTCAGCTGGGCATAGGTATCGGAAATGGTCTTGCGCGAGATGCCCAGTTGCTCTGCCAGCAAGCGGCTGGGCGGCAACTGGGTGCCAGCCGCCAGGCGGCCGGATTCGATGGCGCTGCGCAGTTGCTTGTACAACTGGCCCGCCAGGTCCTTGCGGCCGTTGATGACGACATGAAGTTCCATACCGGCGGGGCTCCGGGGGCGATTCAGGGGCGTGTGCGATCGCGCAAGATTACCCGCATGAGCGAACATGCAGTAGTTGTGCGGGTAAAAAACCGCAGATTGGCCTGGCGCCGCAGTGGTCAACGGTTAATTCGCCGAATTGGACCTGTAACGATCCACGTTGCGCGCCTACCGTAGGCTGACTCTATCGGCCCCCGAGGCTCGCCATGAATTCCCGCCTGGATTACTACAGCGCATCGCCCAAGGCGATGAAAGCCATGATCGCCATGGAGGCCCTCACCAGCCATCTCAGCATCGAACCGCAGTTGTTGCACCTGATCAAGATCCGCGCTTCACAGCTCAATGGCTGCGCGTTCTGCACTGACATGCACTCGGTGGATGCGCGACGCCTGGGCGAGACCGATCGGCGGCTGTATTCGATCGTGGTGTGGCGCGACAGTGACTTCTTCAACCCCCGTGAGCGCGCCGCACTGGCCTGGGCCGAGGCGGTCACGCTGCTCGCTCAAAGCCATGTTCCGGATGACGTCTACGCCCAGGCCCGGGAGCAATTCAGTGAGGCTGAAATGGTCGACCTGACCGTTGCCGTCACGACCATTAACAGCTGGAATCGCCTGGCCGTAAGTTTCCGCCAAACCCCGAGTTGTTGATGGGCGCAGGATTGTAATAGAGTGGGCTGCCATGTCTGTATCAAGGATGAATCACCCATGTCTGGCACCGATCCCGTCATCAGCCTCGAACGTTTCAACGAATCCCATCTCGAAGGCGTCGCCGCGCTCTATAACGAAACAGCGATCACGCGCCAGGTGCTGCAGATGCCGTATCAGTCCGTAGAGGCCTGGCGCTCGCGCATTGAAGCAGGCAACGAACGCGCACTGAAACTGGTGGCACTGCATCAGGGCGCGGTCATCGGCCACCTGGGGCTTGAACAGTATTCGCGAGTGCGCCGCAGCCATGCGGGCAGCTTTGGCATGGGCGTCGCGTCAGCGTGGCAGGGCAAGGGCGTTGGCTCCAGATTGCTCAGCGCCGCCCTGGACATCGCCGACAACTGGATGAACCTGCAGCGGGTCGAGCTTTCGGTGTATGCCGACAATGAAGCGGCTATTAGCCTGTATCGCAAATTCGGCTTCGAGACCGAAGGCCTGTTTCGTGACTACGCCGTGCGTGACGGGGTGTTGGTGGATACCTTGAGCATGGCGCGCCTGCGTCGCACGCTCACCTCCCGCTGATTGGGCCGGCAGCGCAAAAAACACCGCTGGCGCGTTTAGTCGTACGCCGGCGGCTCGCTTCTGCCATGCTCAACGTCCGCAGCACTGCTTCAACCAAAGGAACACCGCAATGGACGACGTACAGCAACTGGGTCAGATGCTTCGCCAATACGCAGATAGCGAAGCGCACAAGAAGCAACTGTTTGAGGCGCAATCGGCCGTGTGGGCGACGCGTATAGGCGAGTTTTTCGACCAGATCCAGCTGTGGCTGGAACCGGTCAAGACGCCCAACCTGCTGGAAGTCAGTCGCGCGGCTTATGTCGCATTCGGGCCAAGTGTTGCGGTGGAAACGTCGAAGTTCAACACCGAGAAGCTGAGCATCGTGATCGCTGGCAAGCCGGTGGAATTCGTTCCCGATGTGATGGGCACGGGCGGGCAGATTTCCCTGGCGGTCATGGGCCTCACGGCTGCCCGCTATGGCAGCGTTTCGCTGGTCTGCCTGCCGCCCTCCAACAGCTGGCAGTGGCGCAAGACCAACGGCCTGAAGGACGCGGATACCTTTGCCTTCGATGCGAATTTCCTCGCGCAGCAACTGCAAAGCCTGATCCCCCGCGAGCGCGGCTGAAAGATAGATAACACACTCTGATCTTGCGGGATTTGACTCTGCGGGCGTCAGCCTGCGCAGGGTCGAATCGGTGCGTAACTGATGCCAGGTGCCCGAGAGCGCCATCAGGCAGGGGAAACTGGAGTGCGGTGCCGGACGGGCCGTTATTTCAACGCCGGGTCGCCCATGTTCATTTTCTTCCAGCCTTGCAGCAATACCTGGGCCTTGGGTTCCTGGCCGTTCTCCAGGTAATACTGGATCAGCGAAAGTCGTGCGTTGCGATTGGCCGGCTGTTCCTTGAGCAGCCGTTCCAGCTCCAGGCAAGCCTCGTCAACCTTGCCGCTGTCGTGCAGCGCTACGGCCAGTACATAGCCGTATTGCGCGTTCTGCGGCTCCAGTCGGGCCGCCTTGAGCAGGGCAGGCATGGCTTGGGCGGTTTTGCCGGCGCGAATCAGGGCCAGACCAAGGGAATGCTGGAGCAGCGCTGCTTGCGGGTGGTCCTTGAGGCCCTGGTCGAGGAGTGCCTGCGCTTCCTGTTTGCGTCCGGCCGCTTCCAGCCATTGCACCAGGGTGACCAGTGCCGGGTAGAAGTCGGGGTCGCGCTTGAGCGCAGTGCGCAACAAACCTTCGACTTCAGCGCTGCGCCCGTTGGCCTGATACAGCATGGCGAGGTTGAGGTTGGCTTCGGCACGTTCGGCCAGGCTATTCTGCACCGCTTCATACTCGCCGATTGCCACGTCCCAATTGCCCCGGGCGTTACCCAAACCATCGCGGGCCGCGCCGAGCAGGTCGCGTGCGGCGGCAATCCGTACGGCCTTCACCGGGTCAACCAGCAATGGCGTCAGCAGGGGGGCGCGTTCGGCCGGCGGCAGGATGGCGCTGATCGCCCGGATGGCGCTTTCACGTACCTGGGGCGCCGGGTTGTTCAAGTCTTTGCTTGCCAGTTTCAAGGCCTGTTCGCTGGGGTACAGCGCCAACTCGGCCAGCAGCGTCGCGCGCTGGATGGCCGGCAAATTGCTGCGTTGCAACTGCTCTTTCAGGGCTTGGGCGGCACCGGGCTGGCCATTGCGGATCAGCCACAGGCTTTCGTCGTAGCGCGGGGCCTGCGGGGCAGAGGCGGCGTTCCAGAGCTTGAACTGTTCAGTGACCTTGTCACCAGCCTTGCCCTGGTGACAGGTCAGGCAGGCGTCCGGCGTGCCGAGTTTTTTTGCTCGTTCCGGGTTGGGAATGCTGAAGCTGTGGTCGTGACGGAAGTCGTTGCCCATGTAGAACTTGCCGGGCATATGGCAATCTACGCATTGCGAGCCGGGTTGCCCCATGGTGTGCCGGGTGTGTTCGATGGAGTCGTAGTTCTTCGCTTGCAAGCCCTTGCCGTCCACCCCGGCGACGGCGGTCTTGCCCGCCGTGTTGTGGCATTGCAGGCAGACGCCATTACCGGGCGCCTTCAGTTCGTTACTGTGGGGGTTGTGGCAATTGCTGCAGCGCACGCCCTTGTCGGCCATTTTGCTCTGGGCGAAGGAACCATGCTCGAACACCTCATCCTTGATCTTGCCGTCCAGCGCATACAGTTCGCGCGTCAGGGCGCTGAGCAGGTAGTCGTCCATCAGCCGCTTGCCGACGGTAAAACCGTCTCCCAGGGGCGCTCGCCGGGAATGGCAGCGGGCGCAGGTTTCCAGTTCGACGGTTGCGTTCTGGTCCTTGAGATCCACGGCAAAACCCTTGTGGACCAGGTCACCTTTTTTCGCCGTCCACTGCAGATGGTTCGAGGCCGGGCCATGGCATGCCTGGCAGCCGACACCGAGGCTATTCCACTGACTGTCGAAGGTGTTTTTTGCGGCATCGAAATTGCGCTTGAAGCCGGTGGTGTGGCACTCGACGCACATGAAATTGGCGTTCTGGCTCGGCTTGCTCCAGTGCAACGGATTCTTGAAGTTGACGCCCTGGCCCGGGTACAGGTGAAACCAGCGATGCTTTTCGGTATCCCACGCCACACCCAACGCCTGCAGCCGACCTTCGCCGACTTCTATCAGGTACTGCTGCAACGGCGCGATGCCAAAGGTGTAGGCCACCTTGAAGTCCGCATTCTTGCCATCGATGCCAGGGGTGTTGACCCAGAAAGCATCGTCCTTGCGCGAGAAGCGTGTGGTTTCGTTTTCCGCCTTGAAGCTGACGTTATTGAAGTCACCCAGCACCGTGTCGGCATTGGCGTCCTGCATGGCCAGCTGGTGATGGGAACCTTGCCAATCCTTGACCTGGGGACTGTGGCAGCCTTGGCATTGCACTTCGTCGACCATGGTCGCGGGGGGCATTGCGACGGGGCGCGCCTTGGCTGGTTGGGCAGTCGGAGCAGGTGCGAGGGCAACCGGGGTTGGTGTGCTGCTCAGCAGAAACCAGCCGATCCCCGCCACTGCCAGGAGCAGCGTCGCGATGATGACCGGAAACAGCAAGCGCCCCGTCAGATTGGAAGGCGAATCAGGCTTCGGATCTGCAGCTTTATTCTTATGTTCAGGCATTGCGACTTCCGTAGTCCAGGTGCGATTACCTTCAGGCGCGCGTGCAGCATCGGTGCAGCTTTGCCGGATGCCAGGCCCGTGTCAATCGACCAGGCGCTCAAGCGCGAAATTGGCAAGTCCTTGCCGCTGGCCGCAGGGCCTGGCCCGGGTGTGATCGTGGTGCGCGCCGCCATTACCGCCGCCAGCAGCAAGACTGAAGGCCTGAAGCCTTACGAAGTGATCCCGATTGCTCTGGTAGCTGCTGCGATCTTTTGATCTTGTTTTTTATAATCAAGATCAAAAGATCGCAGCCTTCGGCAGCTCCTACGGGGTTTTGGTGACAAGCACCATCCGTCCCGACAGCGCCTGCGCAGCTTGTGCAGGCAATCGACGTCAACGATTACAGTCGCTGGCTGATACACCACAATTTGTATCCGGGCATAGGTCGCCAGCCCATTTCGTGGTTAACTTCGGCCTCTTCAAAATTCTCAAAATCAACGTTCAGAAGGACTCAGTTCATGGCTCAAGTCACTCTTAAAGGCTCTCCGGTTCAAGTCAACGGCCAACTGCCACAAGCCGGTTCCAAGGCGCCAGCCTTTTCCCTGGTTGCCGGCAATCTGTCCGACGTGACCCTGGCAAGCTTCGCCGGCAAGCGCAAAGTGCTGAACATCTTCCCAAGCGTCGACACTCCGACCTGCGCCACCTCCGTGCGCAAGTTCAACGCCCAGGCCAACGACGTGGCCAACACCGTGGTGTTGTGCATCTCCGCTGACCTGCCGTTCGCCCAGGCGCGTTTCTGCGGTTCCGAAGGCCTGGAAAACGTGCAGAACCTGTCGACCCTGCGCGGTGCCGAGTTCATCGAGAACTACGGCGTGGCGATTGCCGACGGTCCGCTCAAAGGCCTGACCGCTCGTGCGGTAGTGGTCCTGGACGAAAACGACAATGTCCTGCACAGCGAGCTGGTCAAGGAAATCGCTGAAGAACCGAATTACGAAGCAGCGCTTGCTGTATTGAAATAAGTTCGGGCTTACAATTGTTAACGGCCTGGCCCTGTCCAGGCCGTTTTCATTTGTGTATCTGTATCAGTGTCTTGGACAAACATCCTGTTACGTAAGCCGAAGGTAAATTGCCGGTAAAGCCGCTTTGCTTAATACCCGCCAGTGCTTATCGTTCAGCCTCCCGTAGAAGAAGCCCACGCGCCCAATGGTTGATCATTCAATGCAATCCTCCTCCCGTAGTCCCCGTCGCTGGCTGTTCGGCCTGCTAGTTCTGTTGGTCGTCGCTGGCGTCTGCTGGAAATTCTGGCCCGCAGGCGACCAGAAAGAGTCTGCAGGGCAGAAAGCTGCGGCCGGGCATACCGGCAAATCCGGGGGGATGCGGCCGGGGTTCGGCGGCGCGACCGGGCCGATTCCGGTGCGTGTGGCGCCGGCTGTGAAGGGTGATTTTCCCCTTTACTACAAGGCGCTGGGTACTGTAACCGCGCTCAACACCATCAATGTGCGTAGCCGGGTCGGCGGCGAACTGGTGAAGATTGCCTTTGAGGAAGGCCAGATGGTCAAGGCCGGCGACCTGCTGGCGGAGATCGACCCGCGTCCATACCAGAATGCCTTGCTTCAGGCCGAAGGAACCCTGCTGCAGAACCAGGCGCAGTTGAAAAACGCCCAGGTGGATGTCGAACGCTACCGTGGCCTGTATCGCGAAGACAGCATCGCCAAGCAGACCCTGGATACCGCCGAGGCGCTGGTCGGCCAGTATCAGGGCACGGTCAAGACCAATCAGGCAGCGGTCAATGACGCCAAGCTCAATCTCGAATTCACCAAAATTCGCGCACCGATTGCCGGCCGTGTAGGTTTGCGTCAGCTGGACGTCGGCAACCTGGTGGCCGCCAATGACACCACGGCCTTGGCCATCATCACCCAGACCCAACCGATCAGCGTCGCCTTCACCTTGCCGGAAAACAACCTGAGCGTGGTGCTGGAGCGTTATCGTTCGGGGGCCAAGCTACCTGCTGAAGCCTGGGACCGGGGGGACACCAAATTGCAGGCGACCGGCGTGCTGCAGAGCCTCGACAACCAGATCGACGTGACCACAGGCACCCTCAAATTCAAGGCCCGCTACGACAATCGCGACCAGTCGCTGTTTCCCAACCAGTTCGTCAACGTCCACCTGTTGGCCGACACCCTGAAAAATGTCGTGCTGGCACCTTCGGCCGCCATCCAGTTCGGCACCAATGGCACCTTCGTCTACGCCCTCGATGGCGACAAGAAGGTCACCATTCGCCAGTTGAAAGTCGGTGCCAGTGACGGTGACAACACCGTGATCACCGAAGGCCTGGCCGCCGGCGACCGCGTAGTGCTCGAGGGCACCGACCGCCTCAAGGAAGGCAGTGAAGTGGAAGTGGTCAATGACAGCAAGGACGTGCCGACCGCGCCCACCGAACACCTTCAGGGCAAGTCGGCGGCCTCGTCGCCTGATAGCACTGCGACCGACAAGGCGAAAAAGGGCGGCGCATGAACATCTCGCGGCTGTTTATCCTTCGCCCGGTAGCCACTACGCTTAGCATGCTGGCCATTATCCTGGCCGGCATTATCGCCTACCGCTTGCTGCCGGTGTCGGCGCTGCCTCAGGTCGATTACCCGACCATTCGCGTGATGACGCTGTATCCCGGCGCCAGCCCGGATGTCATGACCAGCGCCGTGACCGCGCCGCTTGAACGGCAGTTCGGGCAGATGCCCGGCCTCACGCAGATGGCTTCGACCAGCTCCGGCGGCGCCTCCGTGCTGACCCTGCGCTTCAGCCTCGACATCAACATGGACGTCGCCGAGCAACAGGTCCAGGCCGCGATTAACGCCGCTACCAACCTGCTGCCCAGCGATCTGCCGGCACCACCGGTGTACAACAAGGTCAACCCGGCGGACACCCCGGTCCTGACCCTGGCGATCACCTCCAAGACCATGCTGCTGCCCAAGCTCAATGACCTGGTCGATACGCGCATGGCGCAGAAAATCGCCCAGATCAGCGGGGTCGGCATGGTCAGCATCGCCGGCGGCCAGCGCCAGGCGGTGCGGATCAAGGTCAACCCGGAGGCCCTGGCGGCCAACGGCCTGAACCTGGCTGACGTACGCACCCTGATCGGTGCGTCCAACGTCAACCAGCCCAAAGGCAACTTCGACGGCCCGACCCGGGTGTCGATGCTCGATGCCAACGATCAACTGACTTCGCCCGTGGACTACGCCAACCTGATCCTCGCGTACGCCAACGGCGCGCCGTTGCGGCTCAAGGACGTGGCAGAGATCGTCGACGGGGCCGAGAACGAACGGCTGGCCGCGTGGGCCAATGAAAACCAGGCGGTGCTGCTCAATATCCAGCGCCAGCCCGGGGCCAACGTCATCGAAGTGGTGGACCGGATCAAGGCGCTGCTGCCGAGCATCACTGACAACCTGCCGGCCGGCCTCGAGGTCACCGTGCTCACCGACCGGACCCAGACCATCCGCGCTTCGGTGACGGACGTGCAGCACGAACTGCTGATCGCCATTGCCCTGGTAGTCATGGTCACGTTCCTGTTCCTGCGTCGTGCCAGCGCCACCATCATCCCCTCGGTTGCCGTGCCGCTGTCGCTGATCGGCACCTTTGGCGTGATGTACCTCGCCGGGTTCTCGGTCAACAACCTGACCCTGATGGCCCTGACCATCGCCACCGGGTTTGTGGTGGACGATGCGATCGTGATGCTGGAAAACATTTCCCGCTATATCGAAGAAGGCGAAACCCCGTTGAACGCCGCGCTCAAGGGCGCCAAACAGATCGGTTTCACCCTGATTTCCCTGACGCTGTCGCTGATCGCCGTACTGATTCCGTTGCTGTTCATGGCCGACGTGGTAGGGCGCCTGTTCCGCGAGTTCGCCATCACCCTGGCGGTGGCCATCCTGATTTCCCTGGTCGTATCCCTGACCCTGACGCCGATGATGTGCGCGCGGCTGCTTAAGCGCGAGCCCGAAGAAAAGGAGCAGGGGCGTTTCTATCGTGCCAGTGGCGCCGTCATCGACTGGATGATCGCCGCTTATGGGCGCAAGTTGCAGTGGGTGCTCAAACATCAGCCGCTGACGCTGCTGGTGGCGGTCGGCACACTGGCGCTGACGGTGTTCCTGTACATGATCGTGCCCAAGGGTTTTTTTCCGGTGCAGGACACCGGGGTGATCCAGGGCATATCTGAAGCCCCGCAGTCGATTTCCTTTGCCGCCATGAGCCAGCGTCAGCAGGACCTGGCGAAAATCATCCTGGCTGATCCGGCGGTGGAAAGCCTGTCGTCCTACATTGGCGTCGATGGTGACAACTCGACGCTCAACAGCGGGCGCTTGCTGATCAACCTCAAGCCTCACAGCGCCCGGGACCTGAGCGCCAGCGAAATCATCGCCCGCCTGCAACCCGAAGTAGACAAACTGGTCGGTATTCGCCTGTTCATGCAGCCGGTGCAGGACCTGACCATCGAGGATCGGGTCAGCCGCACGCAGTACCAGTTCAGCATGTCGTCCCCGGACTCGGATTTGCTCAGCCTGTGGAGCGGCCGTCTGGTCGAGGCCCTGGCGCAGCGACCCGAGCTGACGGACGTGGCCAGCGACTTGCAGGACAAGGGCCTGCAGGTCTACCTGGTGATCGACCGCGACGCGGCGTCCCGGGTAGGGGTTTCGGTAGCGAATATCACCGACGCCCTGTATGACGCGTTCGGCCAGCGACAGATCTCTACCATCTATACCCAGGCCAGCCAGTATCGCGTGGTGCTGCAGGCGCAGTCCGGCGAGAAAATCGGCCCGGATGCCTTGAACCAGATCCACGTCAAGACCACCGATGGCGGCCAGGTGCGCCTGTCCAGCCTGGCCCATATCGAGCAACGTCAGGCTCAGCTGGCAATCACCCACATTGGCCAGTTCCCGGCGGTGATGATGTCGTTCAACCTCGCTCCCGGCGTGGCGCTGGGGCATGCGGTGGACATCATTGAACAGGTGCAGCAGGACATTGGCATGCCGCTGGGCGTGCAGACCCAGTTCCAGGGTGCAGCCGAAGCCTTCCAGGCGTCGTTGTCGAGCACGTTGCTGCTGATCCTGGCGGCGGTGGTGACCATGTACATCGTGCTGGGCGTGCTTTACGAGAGCTACATCCACCCGATCACCATCCTCTCGACCTTGCCCTCGGCCGCAGTGGGCGCCTTGCTGGCGTTACTGTTGAGTGGCAATGACCTGGGCATGATCGCGATCATCGGCATCATCCTGCTGATCGGTATCGTCAAGAAGAACGCGATCATGATGATCGACTTCGCCCTCGACGCCGAACGTAATCAGGGGCTGGACCCGGAGACGGCGATCTACCAGGCGGCATTGCTGCGCTTTCGGCCGATCCTGATGACCACCCTGGCAGCCTTGTTCGGTGCGGTACCGCTGATGCTGGCCACCGGCTCCGGCGCGGAACTGCGCCAGCCCCTGGGGCTGGTGATGGTGGGCGGGTTGCTGGTGAGCCAGGTCCTGACCTTGTTTACCACCCCGGTCATCTACCTCTATTTCGATCGTCTGGGTCGTCGTTGGGGTCATAAGTCCGAACCCGTGGAAGCGGTAGAGCAGACATGAACCTGTCCGGACCTTTCATCAAGCGGCCGGTCGCTACCATGCTGTTGAGCCTGGCGATCATGTTGCTGGGCGGCGTGAGCTTCGGCCTGTTGCCGGTATCGCCGCTGCCGCAAATGGATTTCCCGGTGATCGTGGTCCAGGCCAGCCTGCCGGGTGCCAGCCCCGAGGTCATGGCGTCGACCGTGGCCACGCCGCTGGAACGTTCGTTCGGGGCGATTGCCGGGGTCAACACCATGAGCAGCCGATCCAGCCAGGGCTCGACACGGGTGATCCTGCAATTTGACCTCGACCGCGATATCAACGGCGCGGCGCGGGAAGTACAGGCGGCGATCAACGCGTCGCGCAATCTGCTGCCCAGTGGCATGCGCAGTATGCCGACCTACAAGAAGGTCAACCCGTCCCAGGCGCCGATCATGGTGCTGTCCCTGACCTCGGATGTGCTGGAGAAGGGCCAGCTGTACGACCTGGCCTCGACCATTCTGTCCCAGAGCCTGTCGCAGGTGCAGGGCGTGGGCGAAGTGCAGATCGGCGGCAGTTCCCTGCCTGCGGTGCGCATCGAGCTCGAACCCCAGGCGCTCAACCAGTACGGCGTGGCCCTCGATGATGTGCGCACGGCCATCGCCAATGCCAACGTGCGCCGGCCCAAGGGCGCGGTCGAGGACGGCGAGCGGCTGTGGCAGATCCAGGCCAACGACCAGCTGGAAAAGGCCAAGGACTACGAGTCGCTGATCATTCACTACGCCGACGGCGCGGCATTGCGCCTCAAGGATGTGGCCAAGGTCAGCGATGGCGTCGAAGACCGCTACAACAGCGGTTTCTTCAACGACGACGCCGCAGTGCTGCTGGTCATCAACCGCCAGGCCGGCGCCAACATCATCGAGACCGTCAACGAAATCAAGGCCCAGTTGCCCGCGCTGCAGGCCGTGCTGCCGGCCAGCGTCAAGCTGAACCTGGCCATGGACCGTTCGCCGGTGATCAAGGCCACCCTGCATGAAGCGGAAATGACCTTGCTGATCGCCGTGGCGCTGGTGATCCTGGTGGTGTTCCTGTTCCTCGGCAACTTCCGTGCTTCGCTGATTCCGACCCTGGCAGTGCCGGTGTCGCTGGTCGGTACGTTTGCGGTGATGTACCTCTACGGGTTCTCCCTGAACAACCTGTCGCTGATGGCGCTGATCCTGGCGACCGGGCTGGTGGTGGACGACGCCATCGTGGTGCTGGAGAACATTTCCCGGCACATCGACGAGGGTGTGCCGCCGATGAAGGCCGCTTATCTGGGGGCCGAAGAGGTCGGTTTCACCCTGTTGTCGATGAACGTCTCGCTGGTGGCGGTGTTCCTGTCGATCCTGTTCATGGGCGGCATCATTGAAAGCCTGTTCCGCGAATTCTCCATCACCCTGGCGGCGTCCATCGTGGTCTCGCTGGTGGTTTCGCTGACCCTCACGCCAATGCTCTGCGCCCGCTGGCTCAAGCCCCATACGCCGGGCCAGGAGAACCGCCTGCAGCGCGTCAGCCGCCGGACCAACGACTGGATGGTCGCCAAATACGCCACCAGCCTCGACTGGGTGCTGCGCCATCGGCGCCTGACACTGCTCAGTCTGTTCGTGACAATTGGCGTTAACATTGCGCTGTATGTTGTTGTTCCTAAAACATTTATGCCGCAGCAGGATACCGGTCAGCTGATCGGTTTCGTGCGCGGGGATGACGGGCTGTCATTCACCGTGATGCAACCCAAGATGGAGGTTTTCCGTCGTGCAGTATTGAAAGACCCGGCCGTTGAGAGCGTCGCCGGTTTCATTGGCGGCAGCAACGGCACCAACAACGCCTTCATGCTGGTGCGCCTCAAACCGATTAAGGAGCGCAACATCTCCGCCCAGAAGGTCATCGAGCGCCTGCGCAAGGAGATGCCCAAGGTTCCCGGTGCGCAACTGATGCTGATGGCGGACCAGGATTTGCAATTCGGCGGTGGCCGCGAGCAGACCACCTCGCAATACTCCTACATCCTGCAAAGCGCGGACCTGGGCTCATTGCGTGAGTGGTACCCGAAGGTCGTGACCGCGCTGAAGGCTTTGCCCGAACTGACGGCCATCGACGCCCGTGAAGGCCGCGGCGCTCAGCAAGTCACGCTGATTGTCGACCGCGATCAGGCCAAGCGCCTGGGCATCGACATGAACATGGTCACTTCGGTGCTCAACAACGCCTACAGCCAGCGGCAGATCTCGACCATCTACGACAGCCTGAACCAGTATCAGGTGGTGATGGAGGTCAACCAGAAATACGCCCAGGACCCGATTACCCTCAAGCAGGTGCAGGTGATTACCGCCGACGGTGCACGGGTTCCGCTGTCGACCATTGCCCATTACGAAAACAGCCTGGAAGACGACCGGGTCAGCCACGAGGGCCAGTTCGCCTCCGAAAGCATCTCCTTCGACATGGCCGAAGGCGTGACGGTGGAGCAGGGGACCGCCGCCATCGAGCGGGCGATTGCGCGGCTGGGCATGCCGGAAGACGTGATTGTCAAAGTCGCCGGGACTGCTGACGCGTTCGCTGCCACGCAGAAGAGCCAGCCATGGATGATCCTTGGCGCGCTGGTCGCGGTGTACCTGGTGCTGGGCGTGCTCTATGAAAGCTACATACATCCACTGACCATCCTCTCGACCTTGCCGTCTGCCGGCGTCGGCGCATTGCTGTCGATCTATGCGCTGGGCGGGGAATTCAGCCTGATCTCGCTGTTGGGGCTGTTTCTGCTGATTGGCGTGGTGAAGAAAAACGCGATCCTGATGATCGACCTGGCCTTGCAGCTCGAGCGGCATCAGGGCCTGGCGCCGCTGGAATCGATTCGCAGCGCCTGCCTGCAGCGTCTGCGGCCCATCCTGATGACCACCCTGGCCGCGATTCTCGGGGCCTTGCCCTTGCTGCTCAGTCGCGCCGAAGGGGCCGAAATGCGCCAGCCGTTGGGCCTGACGATTATTGGCGGGCTGATCTTCAGCCAGGTGCTGACCCTTTACACCACCCCGGTGGTCTACCTCTATCTCGACAAACTGCGCCATCGCTTCAACCACTGGCGTGGGGTGCGTACCGATGCTGCTCTGGAAACTCCGCTATGACTGACCGTTCGCTTTTCACCCTGGCCGCACCCCTGGTCCCGGCTCGCGGCTCGCGCCTGCTGAGCCTGGCACTGTGCGTGTCGTTGCTCAGTGCTTGCGCCATCGGGCCGGATTACCAGCGCCCGCAAGCGGCGGCCCCGGTGCAGTACAAGGAAGCGGCCGGCTGGCGTCAGGCCAACCCCAGCGATTCGCTGGCGCGCGGAGCCTGGTGGGAGTTGTATGGCGATCAGCAGCTCAACGGCCTGATCGACAAACTCAACAGCGCCAACCAGACCGTCGCCCAGTCCGAAGCCCAGTACCGCCAGGCCCAGGCGCTGGTGCGCAGCGCCCGTGGCGCATTTTTTCCGACCGTGGACCTGACCGTGGGCAAGAACCGCTCCAGCCAGGGCACCGGTAGCAGCAGTTCCAGCCTGAGCAGTTCTTCCAGTGGCATCCGTGACACTTACACGGCGCAGGCCGGCGTGAGTTGGGAGGCTGACGTCTGGGGCAAGCTACGCCGCGGCCTGGAAGCGGACACCGCCAATGCCCAGGCGAGTTATGCCGACCTGGCGGCCATGCGCCTGAGCCAGCAATCGGAACTGGTGCAGAACTACCTGCAGTTGCGGGTTATCGACGAACAAAAACGCCTGCTGCAAGCGACGGTGGAAGCCTACGAGCGCTCGCTGAAAATGACCCAAAACCAGTACCGCGCCGGAGTCTCCGGCAAGGATGCAGTGGCCCAGGCGCAGACCCAGCTCAAGAGCACCCAGGCCGACATGGTCGACCTGATCTGGCAGCGCGCGCAGTTCGAAAATGCCATTGCGGTGCTGATCGGCTTGCCGCCAGCACAGTTCAACCTGGCCGAATCCCGTGATATCCCGACCTTGCCCGAGGTGCCGCTGAACCTGCCTTCACAACTGCTGGAACGGCGGCCGGACATTGCCTCGGCCGAGCGCTCGGTGATGGCGGCCAATGCCAACATTGGCGTGGCCAAGGCGGCGTATTACCCGGACCTGACACTGAGCCTCAACGGCGGCTACAGCAGCAGCACCTCTTCCAACTGGATAAGCGTGCCGAATCGCTTCTGGTCCGTCGGCCCCCAACTGGCCATGACCCTGTTCGACGGCGGCCAGCGCTCGGCTGAAGTGGACCGCAGCGAAGCCGCCTACGATGAAACCGTGGCCAAGTATCGCCAGACCGTACTCGACGGCTTCCGTGAAGTGGAGAACTATCTGGTGCAGTTGAAGGTGCTGGAAGACGAATCCGAAGTGCGCCAGCAGGCGCTGGATGCGGCCCGAGATTCCCTGCGCCTGACCCAGAACCAGTACAAGGCGGGGTTGATTGCCTATATTGACGTGGTGGTTGTACAGGCGACGGCTCTGAGTAATGAACGCAGCATGCTCAGCCTGTTGCAGAGCCGGTTGATCGCCAGCGTGCAGTTGATTGCAGCGCTGGGCGGTGGTTGGGATGGGCAGCTGGAGCAGAGCGCACAGTAGCGTCCCTCCTGTAGGAGCGAGCTTGCTCGCGATGGACGTCAGAACACCGCGTTATTCCAGGCAAAACGCGTCATCGTTAGCGTCCATCGCGAGCAAGCTCGCACCTACAGATAAGGGTATTGCCCCACCGTTTAACTGTTCAAACAAGCGTTTCATCGGCTTGATGGCCTTTTGCTGATTTTCTCAGTGCGTTCCTCCTGAGAGTTAGTACAATCGCCAACTTCAACACCGCCGGGCAGGGAAGCAGTACGGGTCATTTCGAGAACTCCGATGCTTATTGGTAGCTATTCCCCCACGCTGGTTATCATTTCCCTGTTCGTCGCGATTCTCGCTTCCTACACTGCGCTCAACCTCACCGAACGTATTGCCACGGCCAAGGGCCCTGCGGTTGCGTTGTGGACGGCTGGCGGCGCCTTTGCCATGGGTGTAGGCGTATGGTCGATGCATTTTATCGGCATGCTTGCGTTCACCCTGCCCATAGACCTGGGCTACGACGTCACGCTGACCCTGCTGTCGTTGCTGATTGCGATGCTGTCCTGTGGCTTCGCCCTGTGGCTGGTCAGCCAGCCCCGACTACCTGCCTGGCAGCTGCTGTTCGGCGCGCTGACCATGGGCAGCGGGATCAGCGCCATGCACTACACCGGCATGGCGGCCATGCGCATGCAACCGGGCATCGATTACGATCCCGCGTTGTTCAGTGCCTCGCTGTTGATCGCGGTGGGTGCCTCGGGCGCGGCTTTATGGATCGCCTTCCGGCTGCGTCAGCACACGCCCCATGTTGCGCTGATGCGCGCCGGTGCGGCAGTGATCATGGGCATCGCGATTGTCGGCATGCACTATACCGGGATGGCTGCGGCGCGCTTTCCCGACGGCAGCTTTTGCGGCGCTGCGTCCAGCGGCCTGAGCGGGAGCGGGCTGGACAACCTGGTGCTGATTACCACCCTGGCGGTGCTGACCATCGCCTTGCTGACTTCGATTCTCGACGCGCGGATGGAAGCGCGAACGGCGCATCTGGCCCAGTCACTGACCGAGGCCAACCGCGAACTGACCCAACTGGCCCTGCATGATCCATTGACCGGGTTGCCGAACAGGGTGCTGCTCGCCGATCGCATCGACCAGGCGATGCTGGTGGTGCGTGAACAGGGCGGCTGTTTTGCGCTGATGTTCATCGATCTGGACGGTTTTAAACCAGTCAATGATGCATTCGGTCACCATATGGGCGATCAGTTGTTGTGCGAAGTGGCCCAGCGCCTGCGGGTGGAACTGCGCAGTCAGGACACCCTGGCGCGAATTGGCGGTGACGAGTTCGTCTTGCTGGTGCAACTGGCCGAGCAGGATGAAGCGCTGAATCTGGCCGCGCGCCAGGTCGGCTTGATTGCGCGTTCGTTTCGCGTCGCCGAACATGACCTGCAGATATCCGCCAGCGTCGGCATTGCGGTCTATCCGGGCAACGGCGAAACCGCCCAGGAATTGCTGATGAACGCCGATGCCGCGATGTATCACGCCAAGGGCACCGGCAAGAACGGCTACAGCTTCTTTGACGCTTCAATGAACAGCAACGCGCGCAAGCAACTGCAGCTGTTGCAGGACCTGCGCGCGGCACTGGAGCAACAGCAATTCAGTCTTTATTACCAACCCAAGTTCGATGCCGCCAATGGCCGTCCGATCGGTGCCGAGGCGTTGTTGCGCTGGGTGCATCCGACCCAGGGCATGCTGCTGCCGGACAAGTTCATCGAGCTGGCGGAAAAGACCGGGTTGATCATTCCGATCGGCGAATGGGTGCTCAATGAAGCCTGTCGGCAGATGCGCGAGTGGTATGTGCTGGGGTACACCGACTGGCGCATCGCGGTGAATCTTTCGGCGTTGCAGTTTTGCCATGCCGGTCTGGTCCAGAGCGTCGCCAAGGCCCTGGCGACTCACCATCTGCCGGCCAACAGCCTGACTCTGGAAATCACCGAAACCACGGCCATGAGCGACGCCGATGCGAGCATGACGGTGCTGCAGGCGCTGTCGGACATGGGCGTGGACCTGTCTATCGATGACTTCGGTACCGGCTATTCCAGCCTGATGTACCTCAAGCGCCTGCCGGCCAACGAGTTGAAGATCGACCGTGGTTTCGTTCGTGATCTGGAGCGCGACAGTGATGACGCCGCCATCGTTTCGGCCATCGTCGCCCTGGGGCGGGCGCTGGGCCTGCGGATAGTGGCGGAGGGGGTGGAGACCGACGTGCAGCAGGACTTCCTGACGCAGTTGGGCTGTGACTCGTTGCAAGGGTATCTGCTCGGCCATCCGCTGCCGGCCGAGCGCTTCATGATGGATATTGTTCGTGGGGAGCAGATGGCGGCGGTCTGATGGACCGCGATGGCGTCAGTAATGACACCCCTGACCATGCAAAAACCGCCGATGGCGGTTATTCTTGACCCCGACTGCTTACGCAAAAAATGGGGAAAGTCAGCATGGACAAAGTCATCGTCATCACCGGTGGGGGCCGAGGTATCGGCGCCGCGACAGCGCTCCTGGCCGCTGAACGGGGCTATCGGATCTGCATCAATTATCAGGCTGACGAAGAAGCTGCACACGCGGTACTCGAACAAGTGCGCGCAATGGGGGCCCAGGCGATCGCGGTACGCGCCGATGTGAGCATCGAGGATGAAGTGGTCGGGCTGTTCAACCGCGTGGACGCCGAACTGGGCCGTGTGACCGCCCTGGTGAACAACGCCGGAACCGTCGGGCACAAATCCCGCGTGGACGAAATGTCCGAGTTCCGTATTCTCAAAATCCTCAAGACCAACGTCCTGGCGCCCATTCTATGCGCCAAGCACGCGATCCTGCGCATGTCCCCCAAGCACGGCGGCCAGGGTGGCAGCATCGTCAACGTGTCGTCGGTGGCGTCGCGCCTGGGATCGCCTAACGAATACGTCGACTACGCGGCTTCCAAAGGGGCGCTGGACAGCTTCACCATCGGCTTGTCCAAGGAAGTAGCGGGCGAGGGGATTCGGGTCAATGCGGTGCGGCCAGGATTCATCTACACCGATTTCCATGCCCTCAGTGGCGACCCGGATCGGGTGAGCAAGCTGGAGTCAGCGATCCCGATGGCCCGGGGTGGGCGGCCGGATGAGGTGGCTGAGGCGATTGTCTGGTTGCTGTCGGACAAGGCGTCGTATGCGACGGGGACCTTTATTGATCTGGGCGGCGGACGCTAAGAGCTCAAGCTCAAGCTTTTGACTTTAAAAAGACCGGACAATCCGTCCCAACGTCTCCATCGCCTTTTCCGCCGTCTCATCCCAGGGACTGCCATAATTCAGCCGGATACAATTCCTGAACCGTCGGGTCGGTGAAAAAATCGGCCCCGGCGCGATGCTGATGCCTTGGGCGAGCGCCATCTGGAACAGCTTCAACGAGTCCATCTGCTCCGGCAACTCCAGCCACAGGAAGTACCCGCCAGCAGGCTGGCTGACCCGCGTCTGTGCCGGGAAGTACCGGGCAATGGCCGCGAGCATTGCGCTTTGCTGCTCCTCCAGCGCATAGCGCAATTTGCGCAAGTGTCGATCGTAGCCGCCGTGCTGCAGGTAGTCGGCAATTGCTGCCTGGGCTGGCATCGATGCGCAGAGTGAAGTCATCAGCTTCAGGCGTTCGATCTTCTGTGCGAACCGCCCGGCAGCTACCCAGCCAATGCGGTATCCGGGGGCCAGGCTCTTGGCGAACGAACCGCAGTGCATCACCAGGCCCTCGGTATCGAAGGCCTTGGCCGGTTTGGGGGCCTGTTGGCCGTAATACAGTTCGGCGTAGACATCGTCCTCGATCAGCGGCACCTGATGCCGACGCAACAACTCGACCAGTTCCTGTTTCTTCGCCTCGGGCATGGTCGCGCCCATGGGGTTCTGGAAGCTGGTCATGCACCAGCAGGCCTTGATCGGATGGCGCTCCAGGGTTTGCGCGAGCACGGCCAGGTCAATGCCCTCGCGTGGGTGCACGGGAATTTCCACCGCCTTGAGCTTGAGCCGCTCGAGAATCTGCAAGCAGGCGTAGAAGGCCGGCGCCTCGATGGCGACCAGGTCGCCGGGTTCGGTCACGGCCTGCAGGCACAGGTTCAGTGCCTCCAGGGCGCCGTTGGTGATCAACAGCTCCTCCATCGGCAACATCAGCCCGCCCACCATATAACGCAGGGCAATCTGCCGGCGCAGCTGTGGATTGCCCGGCGACATGTCGGTGACCACCATGCGCGGATCCATGTCCCGGGTGGCGCTGGCCAGGGAGCGTGACAGGCGCTGCAGGGGAAACAGCGCCGGGCTGGGGAAGGCCGAGCCAAAGGGCACGGTGTTCGGGTCCTTGATCGAATCGAGCACCGAGAACACCAGTTCGCTCACGTCGACCTCGGTTGATTCGTTCACCTGGCTGCTGATCTCCGGCTCGGAAAAAGGGCTCGGGGCGTGGGTGTTGACGAAGTAGCCGGAGCGCGGCCTGGCGCGGATCAAACCGCGCCGCTCCAGCAGGTAATAAGCCTGGAACACGGTGGATGGGCTGACCCCGTAGGTCTGGCTGGCGTAGCGCACCGACGGTACCCGCTGACCGGGGCCGAGGACGCCGGAGCGGATCAGTTCAGCGATGTCGTCGGCGAATTTTTCGTAGCGTTTCATCTAAAGCCCGGTTGGGTTGTTCTGTGAAATCGGGGGGACTTCTTCGCGGGCAAGCCCGCTCCCACCGGTTTTGCAGTGCGCTTGTGGCAGCACAGCAGTCTAAGGGATCAACGGTTCATCGGCGCAACAAACCGGCTCTTGGCTTCGCTGTAGATCCCGGGCTCATCCGTATCGATGATCTTGAACACAATGCTTTGCGAGCTGGAGCTCGGGCGCTGCGTGGTCATCGCCACGGACACCGGCACGTCGACAATTTCCCCTGGCGCCAGGCTTAGTTCGGTCTTGCCTTGCAACTGGAAGTCGTCACCCTCCACCAGCATCAGGCGATAGTCCTGGTGCTCCTGGGTCTTGTTGATGACCTTCAAGCTGTAGATGTTTTCGATCTGCCCCTGGCTGTTCTCGCGGAACAGCCCGCGGTCCTTGCTGACATCCAGCGAGACCATTGGCCGTTCCACCAGCGCGAGGGCGAGGGCGCCGATCATCGCCAGCAGCACGGCGGTGTAACCGATCAGTCGCGGTCTTAACAGACGGGTCTTGCCACCCTGCAGTTCGTGTTCGGAGGTATAGCTGATCAATCCACGGGCGTAGCCCATCTTGTCCATGATCGAATCACAGGCATCAATGCACGCTGCGCAACCAATGCACTCCATCTGCAAGCCGTCGCGGATGTCGATACCGGTCGGGCACACTTGTACGCACAGCTGGCAGTCGATGCAGTCGCCCAGGCCGACAGCAGCCGGTGCTACGTCACGCTTGCGCGGGCCACGGTGTTCCCCGCGAGCGAAGTCGTAGGAAATGGTCAGGGTGTCCTTGTCGAACATCACGCTCTGGAACCGCGCATAGGGGCACATGTGCATGCACACCGCTTCACGCAACCAGCCGGCATTGATGTAGGTGGCACCGGTAAAGAACAGGACCCAGAACAGGCTGACACCGGCCATTTGCAGGGTCAGCAATTCTTCGGCGAGGGGCCGGATCGGGGTGAAATAGCCGACGAAGGTAAGACCGGTGAGCAGACTGATCGCCAGCCATAGCGTGTGCTTGGCCGAACGCCGCAGGATCTTGTTGAAGGTCCAGGGGGCCGCCTGCAGTCTGATCCGCTGATTGCGTTCGCCTTCAGTGATTTTCTCGCACCACATGAAAATCCAGGTCCAGGAGCTCTGGGGGCAGGTGTAGCCACACCAGACCCTCCCGGCGAATACGGTGATCGCAAACAGCCCAAATGCGGCGATGATCAGCAGCGCCGAGAGCAGGATGAAATCCTGTGGCCAGAAGGTTGCACCAAAGATGTGGAATTTGCTTTCGGACAGGTCCCAGAGCACGGCCTGGCGCCCACCCCAATTGAGCCACACCGTGCCGAAGAACAGCAGGAACAGAAACCCTGCACCGCTCATGCGCAATGTACGAAACAGGCCGGTAAAACTGCGGGTGTGAATCAGATTGTCGCTGGACCCGGTCTTCGTCTTTGCACGCGAAGGCTCAAAAGTCTGGACGGACGGGGCACTCTCAAGGGTTCGGACGGGAATTCTTTCGCTCATGGTCTTTCGCTCATCAGCCTCCATCAGGCCGGAGCACTATGAGCGTCGATCTGTTTGCATAACAGACTCAGGTATCGCAATAAAAAGCGGATCAGATGGGCTCTGATCCGCTGTCTGCGACACTTTGAAGCAGCTGTCAGCCCGGTCCCTGCGCGCCTGTCGCAAGCACTCGCCGGCCGGGTTGATCTGCGTCGGTCAAATCACCGAATCACTGTCGGTGGCTTTCAAATGCTTACGCCCATCTACGGCGCCTGCTACGGTCAATGCATCAGCTTCTGCTTCAGTGATGTAGACGCGCTGACCATCGAGTTCGACCGCCGACATGGCTTTGTCCGAGTCGGTGATCACGGTGACGTCGGGACACAGGCGGATTTCTTCGCCGTTCTCGGTAGTGAAGAAGCAAGTCTGGTTTTCGATGCGAACGGTCATGGCGGAGTCCTTATTTCTGCGGGGTCTGCAGCATTAGGCTATGGCCGGCCAGCATCGTTCGGTGCAACCGATTAATGGTTGGCGTGGTCCATCTTCCAGAACGATCACAAGGACAGCAGCATGAAAGCCTGGTGGCATGAAGTATGGGAAACCCTGCAAGCGGAATTTGCCGATATCGGCGATGCAGCACAATTGACACGAATCACTGTGAGACTGTTGATCGCCGCGATCCTGGGCGGCATTTTGGGGTTCGAACGGGAGCACAAAGGCAAGGCCGCCGGGGTGCGTACCCACATGCTGGTGGCATTGGGTGCCGCATTGTTTGTGCTGGTGCCGCAAATGTCCGGGTCGCAGGCAGATGCCATGAGCCGGGTGGTGCAGGGGGTGATTGCCGGCATCGGTTTTCTTGGCGCCGGGACCATTCTGAAAAATACCGGAGGCGAAGAGGGCCACGTGAAGGGATTGACCACTGCAGCCGGGTTGTGGATGACCGCAGCGATCGGAGTGTCGGCAGGCATGGGGCGTGAGTCGACTGCAGTGCTGAGCACGTTGCTGGCGCTGGCGATTTTCAGCGTGATGCCGAGGATTGTGAAGTTGCTGGATAAGGATCGGGGTGATGCACCGTAACCATTGCCGAAGCAGCAGGCTCGGCCGCTTGTTGTAACGGCTCACTGCTCGGCCATCGACGACGATTACGGCCTACTGCTTTGCCATCGTCTACGATCGCGCGTCTACGATCGCTGCCAACTGTAGGAGCGAGCTTGCTCGCGAAGAACCTGAGAGCGCCGTTGGGTGTCAGGCTACCCTCGTCATCGTTAGCGCCCATCGCGAGCAAGCTCGCTCCTACAGGGTTTTCAGGGTTTGCGGGGTAGGGCTACACGATCACCGGCGGCATGGTATCTGGCGGGTCTTCCCGTGGCGGTGGGACCGTTCCAGGCGGCTCCTGCTCTGGCACCGGCTGCGGATCGGTTGGCGGAATAACGGGATTGTCGATATTCGGATCCGGCGTTTCAACAGGGTTGGGAATCGTCATCGCTGCATCTCCTGTGGCACATGGCTTGAGTCGTGCTTAAGTCTGTTGACCCTGGCTCTCATGAAATGATTCCCGTGATCGAAACAACGTGATCGAACTGAACAATCAGCGTGAACTTTACCTGCGCCGGTCGCTCGGAACCTAAGTGAGTTCATTCCGGGGCCGAGCGCTTTGCGATTGTCGGCCCAGTACAAGAGCGTCCATGGGGCGTAAAGGAGAGATGCTCGATGACGTCTGAAAAGCCTACAGAGTTGAGCTACAACCCTCATATACCGTTGTCGCAGGCACTTTTGCTGCCGCGAATCGCGATTGAAGACACCATGCCGATCCTCGATGGCGGGCAGTTCGCTGTCAAAGCCGTGGTGGGTCAGGACGTCGTGGTCACCAGCAAGGTGTTTGCCGACGGCCATGACAAGCTGGCGGTGCGGGTGCGTTGGCGCTCCGAGGGCGATGACAGCTGGCACAGCGCGGTGATGGGCGAACTGGGCAATAACGGCTTTCAGAGCCAGTTTCGCGTCGAGCGCCAGGGCCGATACGTGTTCTTTGTGGAGGCCTGGATCGATCAGTTCGCCAGCTTCTGTTATGAACTGGAGAAAAAGCACAGCGCACGGGTGCCGGTCAGCCTGGAACTGCAGGAAGGTCGTACTCAGGTCCAGCACGCCGCCGAGCGTGCCGAAGGGCCTCTGAGCGAAGCACTGGCGGCTTTGCACCATGAGCTGTCCGGGCTGCTCGAAACCGAGCAGGTTGCACTGTTTCTGCACCAACGTAGCGCCGACCTGATGGCTCAGGCCGACCATCGGGCCTTTGTCAGTTTCAGCCCCGAGTACCCGGTGGACGTTGAGCGTGAACTGTCGCAGTTTGCCAGCTGGTACGAACTCTTTCCCCGTTCCGTCACCGACGATCCAGCCCGGCATGGCACGTTCAACGACGTACACTCGCGCTTGCCGATGATCCAGGACATGGGCTTCGACGTCCTGTATTTCCCGCCTATTCATCCCATCGGTCGCAGCCATCGCAAAGGCCCGAACAATTCCCTGAGCGCCGGTCCCGATGACCCGGGCAGCCCCTATGCCATTGGCAGTGCCGAGGGGGGGCATGAGGCCATTCACTCGCAGCTGGGCACCCGCGAGGACTTCCGTCGCCTGGTGGCGGCAGCGGCCGACCATGGCCTGGAGATCGCCCTGGATTTCGCGATCCAGTGTTCCCAGGACCATCCATGGCTGCAACAGCATCCGGGCTGGTTCAACTGGCGTCCGGACGGCACGATCAAATACGCCGAAAACCCGCCGAAGAAATACCAGGACATCGTTAACGTCGACTTCTATGCCGTTGATGCGATTCCGAGTCTCTGGGTCGAACTGCGCGACATCGTGGTGGGCTGGGTCGAGGAGGGCGTGAAGATCTTCCGCGTGGATAACCCGCACACCAAGCCCCTGCCTTTCTGGCAGTGGCTGATCGCCGACGTGCGTGCGCTGTATCCGGAAGTGATCTTTCTCGCGGAAGCCTTCACCACGCCCGCGATGATGGCGCGCCTGGGCAAGGTCGGTTACTCCCAGAGCTACACCTACTTCACCTGGCGCAACACCAAGTACGAGCTGTCGACTTATCTGGCCGAACTCAACGAATCGCCATGGCGGGAATGTTATCGCCCGAATTTCTTCGTCAATACACCGGACATCAACCCGGCGTTCCTGCACGAGTCCGGGCGTGCCGGGTTCCTGATCCGCGCGGCCCTGGCAACCATGGGCTCAGGCCTGTGGGGCATGTATTCGGGCTTTGAGTTGTGCGAAGCGGCGCCGGTGCCGGGCAAGGAGGAATACCTCAACTCGGAGAAGTACGAGATCCGCCCGAGGGATTACAACGCGCCGGGCAACATCATCGCCGAGATCGCCCAGCTCAACCGCATTCGCCGGCAAAACCCGGCCTTGCACTCGCACCTTGGTTTGAAGATCTACAACGCCTGGAACGACAACATCCTGTATTTCGGTAAGCGTAGCGTCGATGGCAGCAACTTCATTCTGGTAGCGGTCAACCTTGATCCGCACAACCCCCAGGAAGCGAATTTCGAGCTGCCGCTGTGGGAAATGGGTTTGCCGGACGACGCGCACACCCAGGGCGAGGACTTGATGAACGGGCACCGCTGGACCTGGCACGGCAAGTACCAGTTCATGCGCCTGGACCCGGCTCAGCAATCGTTCGGCATCTGGCGGATTTCAGTGTCCTGACCATCCGAGCCTGACGCCGGCCCCTACAGGGGTGATTTGCGAGATGCATCGCTTTATCGAATTCAACAGGAGTTTCAAATGGCGAAGAAACCCAAGGCTGCCACCTTTATCAAAGACCCGCTCTGGTACAAGGACGCGGTGATCTATCAGGTTCACGTCAAGTCATTTTTCGACTCCAACAACGACGGGATCGGCGACTTTCCCGGCCTGATCTCGAAACTCGATTACATTGCCGACCTCGGCGTCAACACCATCTGGCTGCTGCCGTTCTATCCGTCGCCGCGTCGCGACGACGGTTACGACATTGCCGAATACCGAGGTGTACACCCTGACTACGGGACGATGGCCGATGCCAGGCGGTTCATCTCCGAGGCCCATGATCGTGGCCTGCGGGTGATCACCGAGCTCGTTATCAACCACACCTCCGACCAGCACGCCTGGTTCCAGCGGGCGCGCAAGGCCAAGAAAGGCTCGGCCGCCCGGGACTTCTACGTGTGGTCCGATGACGACCAGAAATACGACGGCACGCGCATCATCTTTCTCGATACCGAGAAATCCAACTGGACCTGGGATCCGGTGGCCGGGCAGTACTTCTGGCACCGCTTCTATTCGCACCAGCCGGACCTGAACTTCGACAACCCGCAAGTCATGAAAGCCGTGCTGTCGGTGATGCGCTACTGGCTGGACATGGGCATCGACGGCCTTCGCCTGGACGCTATTCCGTACCTGATCGAACGTGACGGCACCAACAACGAGAATCTGCCGGAGACCCACGACGTCCTCAAGCAGATCCGTGCCGAGATCGATGCCAACTACCCAGACCGCATGCTGCTCGCCGAAGCCAATCAATGGCCTGAAGACACTCAACTGTATTTTGGCGACACCGATGCCCAGGGCCAAAACGGCGATGAATGCCACATGGCGTTCCATTTCCCGCTGATGCCGCGCATGTACATGGCGCTGGCCCAGGAAGACCGCTTCCCGATCACCGACATCCTGCGGCAGACCCCGGAGATTCCCGCCAACTGCCAGTGGGCGATTTTCCTGCGTAACCATGATGAGCTGACGCTGGAGATGGTCACAGACAAGGAGCGCGACTACCTGTGGAACTACTACGCCGCTGATCGCCGCGCACGCATCAACCTGGGCATCCGCCGGCGCCTGGCACCCTTGATGGAGCGTGACCGCCGCCGCGTGGAACTGCTCAACAGCCTGCTGTTGTCGATGCCCGGCACGCCGACCCTGTACTACGGTGACGAAATAGGCATGGGCGACAACATCTACCTGGGTGACCGGGATGGCGTGCGTACGCCCATGCAGTGGTCGATTGACCGCAATGGCGGCTTCTCGCGCGCGGACCCGGCCAGCCTGGTGTTGCCGCCGATCATGGACCCGCAATACGGTTACCTGTCGGTGAACGTCGAGACCCAGGCCGGCGACCCGCACTCGCTGCTCAACTGGACCCGGCGCATGCTTGCCGTGCGCAAGCAATCCAAGGCATTCGGGCGCGGCACCCTGAAAATGCTCTCGCCAAGCAATCGCCGAATCCTGGCGTATACCCGTGAATTCACCGGCGAAGACGGTAAACACGAGATCATTCTGTGCGTGGCCAACGTATCGCGCAGTGCCCAGGCGGCCGAGCTCGACCTGTCGGCCTACACCGGCATGGTGCCGGTGGAAATGCTCGGTGGGAACGCGTTCCCACCGATCGGCCAGCTTAACTTCCTCCTGACCTTGGCGCCGTATGGCTTCTACTGGTTTGGCCTGGCGGCGGAGAACCAGATGCCCAGCTGGCATGTGGAGCCGGCGCAAAGCCTGCCGGACTTCACCACCCTGGTGCTCAAGCACCGCATGGAAGAACTCCTCGAAGCGCCGTCTCGCGCCACGATGGAGCAGGGCATTTTGCCCAACTGGCTGCAAAATCGCCGCTGGTTTGGCGGCAAGGACGCCACCATCGAACAGGTAAAACTGGCCTATGGCGTGCGCTTTGGCGACGCAGAGCATCCGGTGTTGCTGAGCGAAATCGACGTCACCAGCAATGGCCAGACCAGTCGGTATCAGCTGCCTTTCGGCTTCATCGCCGAGGATCAGGTCGGTCCGGCGCTGCCGCAGCAACTGGCACTGTCCCGAGTTCGCCGCGGTCGTCAGGTCGGCATCATTACCGATGCATTTGCCCTGGAAAACTTCATTCGTGCGGTGTTGGAGGGTATGCACAACAACACCGTACTGGCGTCTGGCGAAGGTGATATCCGCTTTGAACCGACCCCCGCGCTGGCTCAATTGGGCCTCAACGCGGAGTCGGAGGTGCGCTATCTGTCGGCCGAGCAGTCCAACAGTTCGGTCGTGGTCGGCAAAAGCCTGGTGCTGAAACTGATCCGCAAGATCGCCTCCGGGGTCCACCCTGAACTGGAAATGAGTGCGTACCTGACCAACGCCGGGTTCGCCAATATCTCCCCATTGCTGGGCTCGGTGATTCGTCGTGACGCCGAAGGCGAGGACACGCTGCTGATGATCGCCCAAGGCTTCCTGAGCAATCAGGGTGATGCCTGGGAATGGACGCAGAACAACCTCGAACGCGCATTACGTGACGAACTGGCGCAAGCCATTTCGGAACAGGAACAGCACTACAACGCCTTGGGCGAGCTGAAGGATTTTGCCGGCATGCTCGGCCAGCGCCTGGGTGAAATGCATCAGGTGCTCGCCGCGCCCACCGATGACCCGGACTTCGCGCCGCAGGTCACCACGCAAAAAGAAGCCCTGGCCTCAGCCAAGGACGTCGCCGCGCAAGTGGAACATGCGTTGAAGTTGCTCAAGCAGCATCAAACCGAACTGAACCCGGCCGACCAGGCGCTGGTCAGTCGCTTGGTGGACAACAAAAAGGCGATCCTGAGCCATGTTCAGGAGCTGGGCAAAAAGGCGGCAGGTGGCCTGCGGATGCGTGTCCACGGCGACTTGCACCTGGGCCAGGTGCTGGTGATCAAGGGCGATGCCTATCTGATCGACTTTGAAGGTGAACCGGCCCGGCCACTGCATGAGCGACGGGGCAAGCACAGTCCTTACAAGGATGTGAGCGGGGTATTGCGCTCGTTTGATTACGCGGCAGCCATGACCATCAATGTGCACAATGTCGATAACACCGAAGCGGCACAGGCGGCGCGAGTCAGGGTCGCCGAGCGCTATTTAAATGAGGCTCGCCAGGCATTTGTCGACGCTTATCGGCTGGCGGCAGCTAGTCTTGGACATGCGTGGCAAGATCCGGCAGGCGAGGACGCTGCGCTGGCGTTGTTCGGTCTGGAAAAGGCCGCGTACGAGGTGGCCTACGAGGCTGAGAATCGCCCAACCTGGCTGCCCGTGCCGTTACATGGTTTGTATGGATTATTGAGTGGGCTTAAACCCTTTTCCGATCTTGGTGGAGAGTAGTCATGAGTTTCCAGAACAAGGAACTGGGTCACGCTAAAGAAGCGCTGCTGCCCGGATCGCAGGACCTCGACGCGCTGGTGCGCGCCGCACATCCCGACCCTTTTGCGATTCTCGGCCCCCATGCCGATAACGCCGGCGGGCAATTCATTCGGGCTTATCTGCCGGATGCCCTGAGCGTGCAAGTACTCGCGAAGGATACCGGCGAAGAACTGGGCAATCTTGAGGCCACCCAGACCCCAGGTTTGTTCGTCGGGCATTTCGATCGCGCCCAGCCTTACCTGTTGCGCACCCGCTGGGCCGGCGGCGAGCAGGTTTCCGAGGATCCCTACAGCTTCGGTCCCTTGTTGGGCGAGATGGACCTGTACCTGTTTGCCGAGGGCAACCATCGGGATTTGAGCAGTTGCCTCGGTGCACAGTTGAAAACGGTAGACGGGGTCGATGGCGTGCGGTTTGCCGTCTGGGCGCCGAATGCCAAGCGGGTTTCGGTGGTGGGTGATTTCAACAACTGGGACGGCCGCCGTCATCCGATGCGCCTGCGGCATCCGACGGGTGTCTGGGAGCTGTTCATCCCGCGCATGCAGGCGGGCGAAACCTACAAATACGAAATCCTCGGCGCCAACGGTATCTTGCCGCTGAAGGCCGACCCGATGGCCCTGGCGACTACCTTGCCGCCAGACACGGCGTCCAAGGTCGCCTCGCCCCTGAGCATCGAATGGCAAGACCAGGCGTGGATGCAGTCGCGCATCGAGCGCCAGCACCCCAGTGCGCCGCTATCGATCTACGAGCTGCACGCCGGCTCCTGGCAGTGTGAGCTGGATGACCTGGGCGAAGTCGCTCGCCAGTACACCTGGCACGAACTGGGTGAGCGGTTGATTCCTTACGTGAAGGAACTGGGTTTCACCCACATCGAGCTGATGCCGATCATGGAACATCCGTTCGGTGGATCATGGGGTTATCAGCTGCTGTCGCAGTTCGCTCCAAGTGCCCGCTACGGTTCGCCGGATGATTTTGCCGCCTTCGTCAACGCCTGCCACCTGGCGGATATTGGTGTGATCCTTGACTGGGTACCGGCGCATTTCCCGACCGACACCCACGGCCTGGCGCAATTCGACGGCACCGCGTTGTACGAATATGGCAACCCGCAGGAAGGTTTTCACCAGGATTGGGACACGCTGATCTACAACCTCGGCCGCACCGAGGTGCATGGCTACATGCTGGCCTCGGGGTTGCATTGGCTCAAGCATTTCCACGTCGACGGCCTGCGCGTCGATGCGGTGGCCTCGATGCTCTATCGCGACTACTCGCGCAAGGCCGGCGAATGGGTGCCCAACCGCCACGGCGGGCGGGAGAACCTGGAAGCGATCGACTTCCTGCGCCATCTCAATGACGTGGTCAACCTTGAGGCCCCAGGTGCCCTGGTGATCGCCGAGGAATCCACCGCGTGGCCCGGCGTCAGCCAGAGCACACAACAGGGCGGCCTGGGTTTCGACTACAAATGGAACATGGGCTGGATGCACGATTCGTTGCACTACATCCAGCAGGACCCGGTGTACCGTGGGCATCATCACAACGAGCTGAGCTTTGGCCTGGTGTATGCCTGGTCCGAGCGCTTCATCCTGCCGATTTCCCATGACGAAGTGGTGCATGGCAAACATTCGCTGATCGACAAGATGCCCGGCGACCGCTGGCAGAAATTTGCCAACTTGCGGGCTTACCTGAGCTTCATGTGGTCGCACCCGGGCAAGAAACTGCTGTTCATGGGCTGCGAGTTTGGCCAGTGGCGTGAGTGGAATCACGACCAGCAACTGGATTGGTACCTGCTGCAGTACTCGGAACACAAGGGTGTGCAAAAGCTGGTGGGCGACCTCAACCGTTTCTACCGCGAAGAACCGGCGATGCACGACCAGGACGACGCGCCACAGGGCTTCCAGTGGTTGATTGGCGACGATGCGATCAACAGCGTCTATGCCTTCCTGCGCTGGAGCAAGGATGGCAGCCCGGTTCTGGTGGTTGCCAACTTCACGCCTGTGCCGCGCCAGGGTTATCGAGTGGGCGTGCCGTTTGCCGGTCGCTGGACCGAGGTCATCAACAGCGACGCGGCGATGTACGCCGGGTCCAATTATGGCAACGGGGGCGGGGCGTTTACCGAGGAAGAACCCAGCCACGGACAGCCGCTGTCACTGTCGCTGAATTTGCCGCCGTTGGCGGTGTTGATTCTGCGGCCTGAGGCGTAAGAAAAAAGGTGGAGCAAAAGATCGTCCGAACGCGGCCCGAGCCTGCGGCAGCTCCTACACGCAATGCCCTGTAGGAGCTGCCGCAGGCTCGGGCCGCGTTCGGACGATCTTTTGCTGTTAAAAAAACCTCACCAACGCATCCGCACGCCCAGACTGCCGATCAACCCGTTCAAATCGTTGTCATCCACATCACTGCTGTAATCGGCACTGACATACAGGCTCACCGCCGGTGTCACCTTCGCCACTAATCCCAGCCCCAAATCCACGGTTGACGACTTGCGGCTGCTGCTGATTTTGTCGACCTGATCCAGCGATACCGTGTTGCCGGTATAAACCGTGTGCCACAAGTTGGTCCGCACATACGGCTCGACGCCCAGGCCATTGATGTCGTAACTCCCTTTCAACCGCGCTCCGACCCGGCCGCTCCATGAGTTTAGGTCGCTGGCCGAAGCATTGCCTGAACCCGAGTAGGGCGTGTCGAGGGTGATACGTTGATTGATCAGTTGCGCCTGGGGTTCAACCACCCAGTTATCGCTTAACCCAATGGGGAATCCGCCTTCCACCGAGAGTGTCAACGCGCTGCCTTCAGTCACTTGCCTCACGCCCTGTTCGTTGCGGCTGAAGCCGTTGACCCGGCCACCACTGGCCGTCAGGTCGACGTGCCAGCCTTGCGCTCCGGTCAGGCTCCAGTAGGCGCCAAGGCTCTGGCCTTGCAGGTTGAGGGTGTCCGTGGCGGGGTCGGCCTGGGCGCGACTGGTCAGCAGGCCATTACCGTTACTCTGGAACTGGCTGACGCCGCCGATCAGCCCAACGCGCTGGGTATGCCCGCCGGCACTTTGCAACGTCAGTAGCGCCGGGCCCCAGGACTCGCTGGCACCGGGCCCGGAAAAGCCTTGCGCCAGCACGTCGTCCTGGGCCTGGCGCGAAGGCTTGCCGTAGAGCTGGTCCCAGGTCGAGGGTGCGGCGTCTTCGATGGTCAGGCGTGAACTGCGGGCGTCGGATGCTGCGCTGACATGCCCGGGGTAGGGGGCCGTGATATTGATTGCAGGTAGTGACATCGTTGGGACGTCCTGGCGATACCAGGGCAAGGTCTCATCTTCCGCTGGCCCGGCCTGTGCTCCCACCGATGAGCACAACAGCAGCGAACTCGAAAGGGTGTAGAAAGTGGCTTTGATCTCAAGCGGGGGGAGTGATGTTCTCATGGTGGTCTACCTTGCAATCGCATGCGCTGTCTCGCTTTGGCGTCTCTCCTACCCCGAATGAGGGGCGACCGAATGGAGTAGGCCAAACCTGCACCGTCCCCTGCATGAGCGGTGTGAGGCTTGTTCCTGGTAGTGTTCCGGGGGTAGTAACCTGTAGCTAAGAAGACCCTTGACATTGCGTCAAGAAAATGGCCGATAAATGGTAGGGCTAATTTAAGCCCCATAAGTGACTGATTTCCGGCGCGCTTGCAAGTGGTTGTTTGTACGAGGCATCGTCAAAAAACCGCGCGCCAGAGCCTTTATATGACGGCTACCAGCTAATTCTCAGGCCGACATTTCCAAACAGTCCGCGCAAGTCCTGACTGTCGATGTTGGTGCTGTAGTCGGCACCGGCGTAGACGCTGACGGATGAAGCCAGGCTCACATTCACGCCCACACCGATGTCGGCAGAGGAGGCTTTTTGTTCAGTGGTGACCCTGTCGACGTCGTCAAAGGTCACCGTGTCTGTCCCTGACAACGTATGCCACAGGTTCGCCCGCAGGTAAGGTTCGAGCGGGCGACCGCTGACCTGATAGTTGCCTTTGAGCCTTGCCCCCAGGCGCCCGGTCCATGCGCCGTTGGAGTCGAAGGAAGCCCGGGAAATCCCGTCGTCCTGGCTGTCCAGCGAGATCTTCTGATGAATGATTTGCGCCTGGGGCTCGAGCACCCAGGTGTCATTGAGGGCAATGGGATAACCGGCTTCACTGGACACTGTGAGTCCGTGGCCACGGGTATCCAGTTTCAGGCCACGCTCTGAGCGGTTGTCGCCATCAAAGCGGGTCGACATGATCACGTTATCGAAGTACCAGCCGCTGTTGCCCACCAATGTCCAGTACAAGCCGACATGGTCGCCACGCAGGTCGATCTTGCCGGCGCGTTTGTCTTCAAAGCCCTCGTTGAAGCCGTCGACATTGCCCTTCATGCCGGTGTGCCCCACGAAGAACCCGATTCGCTGCGTGTGCCCGCCCGAGGTTTGGGAACCGTAGAGGTCATTGCCCACTTGAAAGCCCTTGAGCGAACCATCGAAGCGCGGCGCTACGGTGCCTGACCAGGTCTGGTCGAGATTCTTTCCGTAAGCCCGGCCCCAGCCCGCACCAAACGCCCCGGTTTCGGTGAGCAGGCGTTGATCGCCCTGGCGATCGTGGAAAGTGCCGAGCGCTGTCAGGGTCAACTGGGCCGCAGCAGGGGGCAGCACTGACCAGGTGGCGACTTCGGGACGGTAAAGGGGAATCGGCGCGGCACCCGCAACGGCTTCGGGCAACGGCGGCAGCGGTGCCGGTGCTGGTAGCGGCGGGCTTCCCGGTTCAGGAGTGGGAGCCGGAGGGGCGGGCGCGGCGACCGGTATCGCAACGACGGGTACCGTAATAGGCGGCAACGCCGGATCCGGATTGGGGATGGTCGTCACCGCAGGGGCGACCACCGCCGAGCGCAGGTACCAGCTGTTTTCCGTACCGGCGGTGACCCCGCCCTTGAACAGACGGTAATCGAAAGCGCCTGCGGAAATCAGGCCGCCGTTAAGGGCGAAGGCTCCGTTGCTGGCCACGGCCGAGCCTTGTGCCTCAACCAGCTGGATGCCGTTCTGTTGAGTGACCCCGCCGACTCCGCCCAGGTTCTGCACGGTAATGACGGTGTTGCCGGTCAAGGTACCGTTATTGACCACCAGTTTATCGCTGGGGGAGCTGTCATCGCCCAGCACGCTTTGCAGCAGCAGCTTGCCACCGTTACCGGCGTAATTGCCCTGTACCGTCAGTGTGTCATTGCCGCGCGAATTGGCGCTGGTAAGGTCGATGGTCCCGGCATTGTTCAAGGTCGCGAGCTGGCCCGCAGTGAACGGCGCGATGCTGCCTTGCACCGAGGTGAGGGTGCTGCTGGCGTCGACGTTGATCACGCCGGTGCCACTGGTACTGTCACCCAGGATCAGCGAATCGCTGGCCAGGTCAAGGCGCGAGTTATTGCTCAGGTTCAGCGACTCCCAGTTGATGTAGCGGGAGGCGCCGGCTGTGGTGGTCTGACTGAAATTCAAGGTGTCGGTACCGGGACCACCGTCGATGCTCGGCGTCGGTGCCAGGCTGGTTTCAGTGAGGTTGGAAAGGGTGGCGAGGTCATTGCCTTCGCCCATCAGGATCGCCGAACGGATGATCCCGCCGCCGTTCCAGTTGAGGATGTCATTACCGACGCTGGCGCGAATCTCCCCGACGATTTCGCCGCCGGTGACAGTGATGCTGTCATTGCCACCGCTGACGCTGACGTTGCCGCCGATTTTGCCGCCGGAGATGATGATGGTGTCGAGGCCGAAGCCGGTCACCAGATTGCCGATGATCTCGCCGCCAGACATGTCGAAGATGTTGTTGTCGAGCTTCATGTCGACTCGACCGATAGTGCCGCCGGACATCCTCGCCACGTCCCCGTCCTCGAAGGCCCCGACTATGGTGCCATTGGTCATCAGGAAGGTGTCGCGGCCGTCGCCTTGGGCCAGGGACTGGATCCGCCCGCCACTCATGACGAAGTCATCGATCTGATTGCCCTGATTCACCGCGCCGGTGATCACGCCGTTGGTGATCAACACCGTGTCTGAACCATCACCCTGGTTCAGGGTGCCAGTCAATGTCCCGGAATTCATGACCAGGCCATCATTGCCCGCACCAAAATTCACGTTGCCGATGATTTGGCCCGTGCCGCTGGTGGGAAAGCTCAGGGTGTTGTTGCCGGTGAGATCGGTCAGTGCGCCGCCGATGCCGCTGTCGCAGACATGGTTATCGTTGCCGGCGGTGGGCGTGAATGTACAGCTGGCTTGAGCGAATTGTGGCGATCCAAGGCTTAGACAAATGGAAACGGCGAGGGCACTGAAACGGTAGTCACTGATACGGTACTTAGGCAAACCTGTCGCAATGTCCATGCATATCTCCAGGTGTGTAAAGGCGTCCAACGCTTCAATTGATACCGCACCAACAGAACTCGCCGATAACCACTGACACAAATGACAGCGGGTCGGATTTATTTATAGCTTACAGATGCACTTCCACCGCCAACGGCAAGTGATCAGAAAGGTGCGTCCAGGGCTTGTTTCCCAGTATTCGCGGGTCATGGCTGCTGGCATTGCGCAGGTAAATGCGGTCCAGGCGCAACAGGGGGAACCGCGCCGGGTAGGTCTTGGCGGGACGACCGTGATGGCGTTCAAAGGCTTCATGCAGATAGTCGCGCCGGGCGAGGGCGGCGTTGCCTTGCAGCTGCCAGTCGTTGAAGTCCCCGGCGATGATCACCGGTGCATCATCGGGGAGGGACTCAAGCAGTTGGCACAGCAGCTGGAGCTGCAGCTGGCGATGACTTTCCAGCAGGCTCAGGTGGACGCAGATCGCATGGACTTCGGCATGCCCCGGAACATCGAGTACGCAGTGCAACAGGCCCCGTCGTTCGGGGCCGGTGATCGACACGTCGAGGTTGCGGTATTCGCGAATGGGGTACTTGGACAGCAATGCGTTGCCATGATGACCGTCGGGGTAGACGGCATTGCGACCGTAGGCGAAGTCACTCCACATGCTGTCGGCGAGGAATTCGTACTGGGAAGTCTGTGGCCAGTCGTTGAAGCGTGAAGAATGACGCTCGTGTTCGCCCACCACTTCCTGGAGAAATACCAGGTCGGCCGAGGTACTGCGTACCGCTTCGCGCAATTCCGGAAGGATGAAGCGCCGGTTGAGTGCGGTGAAGCCCTTGTGGGTGTTGACCGTCAGCACTCTGAGGCGGTGGATGGCCGGTGGCGTATTCAGCGGCATGTCTTCAAGTGCCTGCTGCGTTGGATCACTGGTCACGTTGACTCCTGGTAGGCGGTTCCATATCTATGCGACTGATGGGGGCGCGCGCAGTTCAGCGAAAATCGGCGATCGATTGTTGTCCAGGCCCTTGGCCCTGGGAACTGGTTTGTGGTGGAGCATTTGCCACCGTCATCGCGGGCAAGCCTTGCTCCCACAGGGATTGGTGTCAGACGAAGACGATTTCGTAAGGCAGGCGCATTCGTTCCAGCAGCACCCGGGGTAGCAGGGGGGCGAGGCCCAAGGCGGGCTCGCCATCGAGCTGGCTGGCATAGGCATGGGTGGCGTGGCTCTTGCGCGCCACGGTCCAGGTGTCGAGGCGCACCTTGCGCGCACGGTGCCAAGGGATTTGCTCGCGGTCTCGGATCGGTCGGTGCCAGGCGCGAATGGGTACTTCGTTGAAGGCCGCGCCGACTCTTTTCGCGGCCTTGGCCGCCGCACGGCCCACGGCATCGTGATCCAGATGGCGGTCCTCGCTCCAGGTGCTGAATACCACGTCGCCGGGGCGCAGGTAGCGGGCGATGAAATCGGCCAGCTGGGCTTCGTGTTCTGCCAGGGCGTTATCGGTAAAACCGCCACGAATCCATTTCAGGCTGTGCATCGGCATGCCCAGGCGGCGCAAGGCCTCGACGCTTTCCTGGGAGCGAAACACGCTCAGGCGTTTTTCCGACCACTGTTGCGAGCCCGGATAACTGGCACTGCCGTCGGTCATGGAAAGTAATTGCAGGGGATGGCCCAGGGCGCTGAGCAGTTGCAGCAGGCCGCCGCACATCATCACTTCGTCGCCAGGATGGGGCGAGATCACCACCGCGCGAGCGCCCGGTGGAACGAGGGTCTGGGTGTTGATGACGGGGATATTGTCCAGTTGCGCCGCGCTGTTCCAGATCTGCGCAGGCAGGCTGCTTTCGCTGAAGGAAACGGTCTTCATCGGGCTACGTCCTTGTTCCGGGTGTATGAGCGTGGGTGCGCACGCTCCAAACCATGGATTGCCGCGCAAGGAGTATTGCTCATGTATTGCGATTCGTCGCGTGCATGTTCTATCTGGTACGTATTTTTTGCCGATGTTGATCTCCCATGCAGGAGCGAGCGTGTTTGTGAATGACCTGAGAGCGCCGCGTTACCGTTCAAGACCATCGCGAGCGAGCTCGCTCCTGCAGTGGGGCGTCGTCAGGTGCTGCTTCGCAGGCCTTCCAGGGTGGCCACCGAACGCAGTTCGCGACTCCATAGTTCCAGCAGGAAGTCGGCTTCCTGATGCAGCACCAGGCGCGGCAGGTGCAGGTGCTCGTGCAGCAGGTCATGCACCTGGCGGGCATTCAGGGGACAACCTTCGATAGACGGGCGCCAGTGGCATGCCAACAGTTGACCGTCGGCCGTGAGGGAATGCGAGGCTTGTTCGATCAGGCGCTTGAGGTCTTCGGCGTCCAGGTAGTAGCCAAGCTCGCTGATTACGATCAGGTCGAATTTCTCACTCGGCCATTGCTCGGGCAAACGTGCCTGATGCACCTGCGCATGGTTGAACGGACTCAAACGCGTACGCGCGAGGGCGACGGCGGCACTGGCGGTATCGCAACACAGCAGGCGGTCGCAGCGGGTGGCGAGGTCGGCGCTCAATTCGCCGTTGGCGCACCCCGGTTCGAAAATGGCGCGGTAGCGCGGACGGGGCAGCGCAGCCAGGGTAATGGCCCGTTTGCGTTGTTCGTACCAGCGCTGGCGGAATGCCCAGGGATCGTCACTGTTGGCAAACAAGCCGTCAAAATATCGATCATCGACGCTCATACGAACACCACCTCAAAGGGTTGTAGCAGCCGCTCCAGCACGTAGGGCGCGAGCACCGGTGGCAAACCGATCTGTGGGTCGCCCTCGAGCTGACTGGCGAAGGCATGGATCGCGTGGCGTTTGCGGGCAATCAACGGCGGCGACAACAGGATCTTGTGCGCTCGATGCCAGGGAACACTGCGGTCTTCAGGCGTTGCCCAGTGCCAGGTCCACACCGGCAGTTCATGCAAAGTCGCCCCGACACGCTGCGCCGCTTCGGCACTGGCACGCCCCACCGCTTCGTGATCGCAGTGCCCGTCTTCGCGCCAGGTGGTGAACACCACATCACTGGCGCGCAGATGACGCTCGATAAATGTGCTCAATTCGTCCTCTCTGGCCGCCACCTGGCTGTCGGCAAAACCACCGCGCAACCACCTCAGGCTGTGCAATGGCAACCCGAGCCGCCGTAGCGCTTCCACCGACTCCTGGGGGCGGACGGTGCTCAGGCGTTCCACCGGCCAGCGTTTTGAACCCGGATGACTGGCGCTGCCATCGGTCACCGAAATCAACTGCAGGTCACGGCCCGCCTCGGCCAGCAGCTGCAGGAAACCGCCGCAGCCGAGGATCTCGTCGTCCGGGTGTGGTGCAATGATCACCGCGCGAGAGCCCTCGGGGACCAATTGCAGAACATCGATCACCGGTAGCTGCGCCAGTTGACTGGAGGCTTGCCACTGATACAGCGGCGTGCCCTGGCCGACAATTGGATTGGTTTTCATAACGTCCATGTCCCTTCACGCATTAAGTGGCCCAGACCCGCGAGATCGCGCTCGGCGTGACTCTGGCGCAGAAAAACCGGCAGGTCGGCGCTCAGTTGCGCGAACTGTCGGTCTTTGCAATAAGGGCCGGCGCCCAGCGCGCGGCCGACATGATGAATGACTTGCTCGGCAGCGTTTTCAACCACTGCACGGGCGCGTCGGGCGAGCAATTCGGCGTCTTTGAGAGGGGCGGCATCTATCGCCAGGGCGCTGGCACGCAACACCGCGGCAGCGCCTTGCAAGGCACTGTCGACGGCGCCCAGATGGGCCAGGGCGTGGGGTTCAGCGCGCTGCGCACAATGCTCGCGCAACCGCTCGGCAATGCTGCAGGCCGCGCCATACCAGCAGGCGGCAATGCCGATCCCGCCTTGCCAGAATCCGGGGCGTTGCAGGTAATCGCCGGGGTTACCGATGGCGGTCGCCTGGGCGTCGTCGAAGAGGACCTCGACGCTGCCGGTTGCACCCATGCCGACCGCTTGCCAGCCCACATCGGTCACGGTGACTCCTGGCTGATCAAGGGCGACTGCCACCAGTTGTTGACGGTCCTGTTCGTCCCAGGCAGTCAATAGCGCATGACTGAGCACGGCGGCGCCGGAGCACCAGGCCTTGCGACCATTGAGCGCGACGGCCTGCGCTGAATGAGTCAGCCGAACCCGGGCATTCGGCGGTTCGGCCGCCCACATGCCCCAGGTACTGCCAGGCGGCGGCGCAAACGCACCGAGTTGCTGGAAAATCGCCAGCGCGTCAGTGTGCCCTTCATACAATTTGCACAACCGCAGATCATGCCCGCCCACCTCGGCCAACCGCTGGAATCGCTCCAGCGTGTGGCCTTGCCCCGGTAGCGGCAGTCGATCCAGACCTGCCTCCACCAGTTGCTCCAGGCACTGTCCTAGTGCCCGGGTGCCGTCGTAGTCCGTCGACTGGCGATCAAGACAGGTCTTGAGCTCCATTTCACTCGTCTTCCTCACGCTGCAGTTCGAACAACAGCAGCGAGCGGCCAGTCACGGAATATTCATGGCCAAACTCGAAGCGTTCCTGACCACGGATCGAGGGTTGATTGGTGTCGACCATGCACGTCCAGAACACGCCCTCAGGGACTTCCGGCAAGGTGAAGTTGACGATGTCGTGATGCGCATTCACCACCAGCAGCAGGGTGGCATCTGCTCCCTTGCGGCGAATCCCGGTTTCCTGGGCGCGGCCGTCCAGCAGCATGCCGAGGCAGCGTCCATGGGCGTCTTCCCATTGCTCGATGGACATCTCGTTGCCATCCGGGGCCAGCCAGGTGACGTCCTTGACGCCGATGTCCTCGTTGTAGTTGCCCACCAGGAAGCGTCCGCGACGCAGGATCGGGTAGGCCAGGCGCAACTTGATCAAGCGCTTGACGAATTTCAGGAGGGCCTTGCCGTCTTCGCTCAGGTCCCAGTTGACCCAGCCGATTTCGCTGTCCTGGCAATAGGCGTTGTTGTTGCCGTCCTGGGTGCGCGCGAACTCGTCACCGGCAACCAGCATCGGCGTGCCTTGGGACAGCAGCAGCGTGGCGAAGAAGTTGCGCATCTGCCGCTGGCGCAGCGCGTTGATTTCCGGATCGTCGGTCGGTCCTTCGACGCCGTGGTTCCAGGACAGGTTGTTGTTGCTGCCGTCCTGGTTGTTCTCGTCGTTGGCCTCGTTGTGCTTGTCGTTGTACGACACCAGGTCGTTGAGGGTGAAGCCGTCGTGGGCGGTGATGAAGTTCACCGACGAATATGGGCGTCTGCCGCGCTGGTTGAACATCTCGCCGGATGCCGTCATGCGACTGGCGAAATCCGCCAGCTGGCCGTCATCGCCTTTCCAGAAGGAGCGCACCGTGTCACGGAATTTGTCGTTCCACTCGACCCAGCCTGGCGGGAAGCCACCGACCTGATAACCGCCGGGGCCGCAATCCCATGGCTCGGCGATCATTTTCACCTGGCGCAGTACCGGGTCCTGGCGGCAGGCGACCAGGAAGCTGTGGCGCTCGTCGAAACCGTCGTGGTAGCGCCCGAGGATGGTCGCCAGGTCGAAGCGGAAACCGTCCACGTGCATTTCCGTGGCCCAGTAACGCAAAGAGTCAGTGACCATCTGCAGGACGCAGGGGTGGCTCAGGTCCAGGGTGTTACCGGTGCCGGAGTCGTTGATGTAGTAGCGCTTGTCGTCGGGCATCAGGCGGTAGTACGACGCGTTGTCGATGCCGCGCATGGACAGGGTCGGGCCTTGCTCGTTGCCCTCGGCGGTGTGGTTGTAGACCACATCGAGTATGACTTCCAGATTGGCTTCGTGCAGGTGCGCAACCATCTCCTTGAACTCGGCGATCTTGCCACTGGCCAGGTAGCGCGGGTCCGGGGCGAAAAACGCAATACTGTTGTAGCCCCAGTAGTTGGTCATGCCCTTGTGCAGCAGATGCTGATCGTTGACGAAGGCGTGGATCGGCAGCAGTTCGACCGACGACACACCCAGTTTGCGGATGTGCTCCAGCACGTCGTCCACCATCAGGCCGGCAAAGGTGCCCCGCACGTTTTCCGGAACCGAAGGGTGACGCATGCTGATGCCGCGGACGTGGGTCTCATAGATGATCGTCTTGTCCCACGGCACGCTGACGCGGTGGTCGTGGCCCCAGGTGTGCGCCGGATCGATGACCTTGCACTTGGGTACGAAGGGCGCGCTGTCGCGTTCGTCGAAGCTGAGGTCGGCGTCGGGATGGCCGATGGTGTAGCCGAACAATGCTTCGGACCATTTCAGCTCGCCGACCAGTTGCTTGGCGTAGGGGTCGATCAGCAATTTGTTGTGGTTGAAGCGGTGACCATTGGCCGGGTCGTAGGCGCCATACACACGGTAGCCGTAGATCAGCCCGGGATGGGCGTCGGGCAAGTAGCCGTGGTAGATCTCGTCGGTATACTCGGGCAATTCGATGCGTTCGAGTTCGACCTCGCCCGAATCATCGAAAATACACAGTTCAACCTTGGTCGCGTTGGCGGAAAACAACGCGAAGTTGACACCCAGGCCGTCCCAGGTAGCACCGAGCGGGAAGGGCAGGCCCTCACGAATTCGCGAGGCCTCGGCGTGAGGTTCTGTCGCGGGTTTTTTTGGACTGCTCATAAATGCTCCTGCAAATGGGGTCGAGTACGGTGTGGCGATAGTGTTTTCAGGGCGAACGACCCCGACATGGCGAGCAAGCTCGCCATGAATCCAGTCAAAATCAGAAAGTCTGTCGTCAGACCGAAGGTTTTTTAGTCGATCGCGGCTTTTTCTCGGGAGCCTTTTCGCCTGGCGGTATCACTGAAGAAGCGGCTGCAGGCTTGGCCTTGGCGGCGGCCTTGGGCTTGGCAGCAGGTTTGTCTTCAAGCTTGCCGTTGGGCTTGGCAGCCTTGCCAGCAACACCTTTGCTGCCAGCCGCCTTGGGCGACTTGCTGGGGGCCAGCGCTTCAGCTTCGGCCAGTTTGCGAGCCATCTCCCAATGACGGGCTTCCTGGCCCTCGGGTTGTCCTTCCGACTCCCAGATCTGATAGGCAAATTCGCGAACGCGTTTATCGTCGGTACTCATCGCTATGCTCCTGAACTGAACTCAAGATTGGGTAGAAAATTGGATAAAAAGATTGACCGGGAATTCGCCCAGCGCGGTGCTGATGTTCAGCTCCTTGTGATTTGTGACTGTGGCACCAGGAAAAAGTCCCTTCAGATTTTTTGCGGATGCCTCGAACGGTAATTTGACCCGGGTGTCGCCCCACTGCAGCGCATCGACCAAGGGCTGGGCACTGTTTTTCAGCAGTTCGGCGCAACGAATCGGTACGATCACTACCGCCCTGATGCCTGCATGTTCACGCATGAAGGCGAGCACTCTGTGGGCCTGGCTGCCGACCACTTCCAGTGGCTGATAGCTGCCACTGGCGAACAGTTGGGCATGCTCGGCGCGCAGGTTGAGGGTGCGGCGAATCAGCGTCTGCTTGATGCGCCCATCGCGCCAGGCCGCCAACAGCTCGGTCAGCTCCCGGGGTTGTGCCATGGCTTGCTGCCGGATGTGGTAATCCACGGGCCTGCGGTTGTCCGGATCCACCAGCGAAAAGTCCCAGTAATCGTTACCCTGATACAAGTCCGGCACCCCAGGCACCGTCATGCGCAGCAAGGTTTGCGCCAGACTGTTCAGGGCACCCGGTGCCGCGAGTGCCTGGGCGGCCTTGGCCAGGGCCGAGCGCAACAGTTCACCCTCGGCACTCAGGAGCAAGCGCTCGATGAAGACCTGGACCGCTCGCTCGTAGGCGTCATTGGGCGCACTCCAGCTGCTTTGCAATTTGGCTTCGCGCAAGGCTTTCTGTTGCCACTGCCAAAGGCGCTTGGCGTAGTCCTCGAGGCCCGCCTGATCGTCACTGCGCAGGTCCAGCGGCCAGCTGCCGAGGACGGCTTGGTAGAGGATCAACTCGTCGCCGGCAGACGGCATCTGCTCGTCGTCACGCAACGGCCGGGCGAGGGTTTGCCACAGCGGCACCTGTTCGGCATACCAGGCGCTGCGCTCGCTCAATATGGCCAGTCGCGCGCGGGTGTCTTCACCGCGTTTGTGGTCATGGGTGGCCGTAGCCAGCAGATTGTCCGGGAAGGCTTCGAAGCGCTGCAGGCAAGCCTGGTGAAAATCAGCGACGGGCGCGCTGAACTGTTCGGTGCTGAAGCCCACGTCGTTGCGCGACAGCAATACTGCCGAACGATAGAACGCCGTGTCCTCGACCGCCTTGGCGGCCGCCGGTGACGTCAGTTGCTGGAAGCGTACGCAGGCATGCTTGAGAATCTTGCGCGAGCGCCCGATGGGGCGCTCACGCCATTGCTTGCCACCCAGCCACCCGGCCAGGCAGTCGAGCACCGGCCAGTCGGCCTCGCCGAGGGTCTGCCGCGCTCCTGCCAGGGCCTGCTGGAAGAACACATCGTCTTCGTCGGAACGTCCAAGCGGGCTGATGTAGGTGCGGTACACCGGAAAATGCACGATCAATTCCTGCAGCGCGCGGCGGATCGCGCCCAGAGTCAGGTCGCGGGTCATCAAGTCATCCCGGGCCACTTGCAGCAGTGCCTGGGCCACGCTTTCGAAATCGCCGGCCAATGAACCGTTGAGGATCTGCTGGCGCGCCAGTTGGGCTTCCTGGCGAAAGTCCGCAGGCCGTTCGCTGTACTTGCTCCACAGTTCACCTAAAGGTTGGGCGCCCTCGGGATCGTGTTGCAACAGCGACAACTGGTTCATGAACTCGTAGCCGGTGGTGCCGTCCACCGACCAGTCGCGATGCAGCGCTTCGCCTTCACCGAGGATCTTCTCGACGTAGATTGGCAAGTGGCGCTCGGGCGACAGCGAGTCGACCCGACGCCGCAGTTTGCGGCAATAGCCACGCGGGTCGGCCAGGCCGTCAATATGGTCGATGCGCAGCCCGTCGATCAGGCCTTCGGCCACCAGCTCGAAAATCTTCGCGTGGGTCGCCTCGAAGACGGCCGGACGCTCGACGCGAAGGCCACCGAGTTCGTTGACGTCGAAAAAGCGCCGCCAGTTGATGTCATCGCCCGCTGTTCGCCAACTGGCGAGGCGGTAGCTCTGGCGCTCGAGCAGCAAGTGCAGGCGCTCAAAACCCTCAGGTGTCCGCGAGTCATAACCTTGCAGATTCTGCTCGATGCGCTGCCGGATGGCCGGGTCCCTGGCCAGTTCGCGCAGCTCTTCCTTGAGCGGTACTGCCAGGCTGTGGGCGTCGGTCTGGTAGCTCAGGGCAGAGAAGCGATCGGCGAGGAATTTGAGCGGCTCGTCATCGCTCCTGAGCAACTCGCCGTAGCTGTTCGGGCAGATCGGGAAGTGATGATCGTAGTGCTCGACATGGAACGAGCCGCGCAGGGGATCGAACCGCAGGGGCAAGGTGCCTTCCTGCAATGCCACGCCGTAGTCGCTGCCCAGAAACGGCAGCAGCAACTGGCCTTCCATCAAGGGGTCGGGGGAATGCCACTGGATATCGAAGAACTCGCCGTGGGGGCTCAGGCGTCCCCATTCAAGCAAGTCCAGCCACCAGGGATTGTCACTGCCGCCGACGGCCATGTGATTGGAAACGATGTCGAGGATCAGCCCCATGTTCTGTTCACGCAAGGCCGCTACCAGGCGGCGCAACGCAGGTTCGCCGCCCAGTTCCGGGTTGACCTGGGTCGGGTCCACCACATCGTAGCCATGCATGGACCCGGCGCGGGCTGCGAGCAGGGGCGAGGCGTACACGTGGCTGATGCCCAGACTGGCGAAATACGGCACCAGGGGCACCGCCTGATCCAGGGTGAAGTCTTTATGGAACTGCAAGCGCAAAGTCGCGCGCAACGGTTGGATTAATGGTTGGTTCATTGGTCACGCTCACCGGCTTGAAGTCGCGCACAGGCGAGCAGTTCCAGACGCCGGGCGGCATCGGGGTCATCGAGTAATGCCTCGCTGTAGCCCGGCAAACGCCGGCTCCAGTTTGGATGGGTGTTAATGGTGCCGGGCAGGTTGGCCTGCTGCTCGATGCCCAAGGCGTCTTCCAGCGGCAACAGCACCAATGGCGCGCGCGTATGGCCCAGGAAGCGCACACTGGCGTCGAGCACCTGGTCGGTTTCATGGGACTCTTCGCGAAAGTTCTGCGGGTCTTCGCCCAGCACTCGGCGCAAGCCTTCACGCTCACGTTCGCGGTGGCGACGCCATTCGATTTCACTGTTGGCGTCGGTCATGCCGAGGCGGGCATTCCAGTCGATGTCGCGGCCGTGCCACCAGCCGTTGAGCGTCGGCAGGTCATGGGTGCTGGTGGTGGCCAGGGCATTGTCCGGCCAATCGAGGATCGACTTGAACTGCGCGTTATCCTGTTCAAACAGCAATACCCGCATGCCGAGTATCGAGCGGGCGATGAGTTTTTCCTGCAGACCCTCAGGCACTGTGCCGAGGTCTTCACCGAGGACGATGGCCTGGTGCCGATGGGATTCCAGGGTCAGCAGGCGCAGCAGGTCATCCACCGGATAGTAGAGGTAGGCACCATCGGCAGGCGACGCGCCATTGGGGATCACCCATAACCGTTGCAGGCCCATTACGTGATCGATGCGCAGGCCGCCGGCGTGGGCGAAGTTGGCCCGCAGCATTTCAATGAATGCGCGAAAGCCGTTGCGCACGAGACCTTCCGGCGAGAACGCGGAAATGCCCCAGCCCTGGCCGGTGCGATTCAAAATGTCCGGTGGCGCGCCCACTGTCAGGGACGCGAGCAACTCATCCTGGCGACTCCAGGCCTGGCTGCCACCGCCATCGGCGCCTACAGCAAGGTCGGCGATCAGGCCGATGCTCATGCCGCTGCCGCGGGCCGCTGTTTGCGCGCGTTCCAGGCAACGGGTAATCAGCCATTGGCAGAAAGCGAAAAAGCCGATGCGTCCGGCATTTTCTTCGGCAAATTCGGCCAGCGCAGCGCTGCGCGGGTCTTGCCATTGCTCGGGCCACTCGCGCCAGTCGAGCGCTTCACCCTTGGCTGCGCGAGACTCCTGGATGGCTTCGAAACGGCAATGATTTTCCAGAGCCTCGCCGCCGGCGTGGCGAAAGCTGCTGAAGTCGGGATGCAATGGATGCTCACCCTGCACAAACCCTTCGTACAATGCCTGCAACAGTCGATGCTTGGCCTCGGCGGCAACAGGCCAGTCGATCAGCGCCAGTTCTTCGAGGTGCTTGAACTCGGCGGCCAGGCCGGTGGCGTCGATGGCGGCGCGCACCGCCCGCTCACCCAGAATGGCGCCGGGCGCGGCGTACAGGCTGTTCAGGAACAGGCGGCTGGACGGCGAATACGGGCTGTAGCGTTGGGTGTCGCTGCTGAACATGGCGTGCAGCGGACTAATCGCCAAGGCGTCGCTACCCCGTTCCCCGGCCACTCGGGCCAGGTCTTCGAGGGCCTGGGTATCACCGAAACCGCCATCGCCCGGGCGGCGCAGGGAGTACAACTGCACGCTCAAGCCCCAGGCGCGGGGAATCGGGTTGTCTACCGCATCGCCGACGCTGTAACAGCGGGCTGGTGCGACGGCCAAAGTAAAATGCTGGCCATTGATGCTGACGTGTTGATAACCGACCGGTACCAGGCCCGGCAACACTGAATTGGCATCCAGCTTCAGGTTGAGCCGCGAGCCGTCCTCGAGGTGGATTTCACACGGGGTCTCGGGCTCGAAGTAGCGCGCCAGATCGACCCCGACACCCACATCCGCCGTGAGCATCGGCGGCAGGTGGCGGGTTTGCTGGACTTCCTGCAACTGCAGCAGGCTGGCGTCAATTTCCAGGGCGGTGCCGGCGGGGTGGCCGAGACCGGTCAGGACATTGCGTAGTACTGCAGGGGCAACTTTTTGCGGGCGGCCGTTGGCGTCGATCCAGTCGACTGCCAGACCGGCGCGGCTGGCAAGTATTTCCAGTTGCGCATCACTCATTGGCGCTCTCCATCCGGGGGTAGCAAAGGGGCTGCGGCCTTGAGGCTGACTAGCGCGCTATACGGGGCGAGTTGCCCCTGATCCAACAGGCTGGTCGCGTGTGCCGGGTGTTCGAACAACACCTGGGCACCGGCCTGAGAAGTGTGGACCACGGGCGTGTTGCCGAGGTTCAGGTCAATGCGTAGCTCACTGCCATCGCCCATGCGCCAGCGTGCGCTCACCGCGGCGTGGGCCAACACTTGGGCGCCCAGGGAGCGCGTGCCTGGCAGGCGCGGAACGATCTGCGCATGGCGCAGGCTTAGCAGGCGCCGATACAACGCATGGATGGCCGGGGTTTCAGCGGGTGTCAGGTCTGGAATCGATGCTTCGAATGTCTGCGGTGCATTAGGGTCGGGGATGCGCTCGCGTTTTTCCGGGTCAGCGAATGCACTGAAGGCTGCGAACTCGTTACGCCGGCCTTCGCGTACCAGCTCTGCCAGTTCGCCGTGGTGATCGGTGAAGAACAGAAATGGCTCTTCGGCACCGAACTCGTCGCCCATGAACATCAGCGGAATCATCGGCGACAACAGCAGCAACGCGGTAGCAGCGTGCAGGGCATCCGGGTGTGCGAGCTGGTGCAGGCGTTCGCCGAAGGCACGATTGCCGATCTGGTCGTGGTTCTGCAGGAACAGCACGAACGCAGTGGGCTCCAGGTGGCCGCTGGGTTCACCGCGGGTTTGGCCGTGGCGGTTGACATGGCCCTGGAACACAAAGCCTTCGCTCAGGCAGCGCGCCAATTGCCGGGTCGGCTGTTCGGCGTAGTCGGCGTAATACGCATCGGTTTCACCAGTGATCAACACGTGCAGGGCGTTATGGCCATCGTCGTTCCACTGGGCATCGAATCCTTCCTCGAGGAGGCTCGCCTGATTGTGTTCGTTCTCCAGCATCAGCCACACGTGCCTTCCGGGAGCCGTCTGCTGGCGGATGCGTTGTGCCAGTTCCTGCAGGAAATCCGGGCTTTCGATGGCGTGCACGGCGTCGAGCCGCAAGCCGTCGAAGCGGTACTCCATCAGCCACATCAGGGCGTTGTCGATGAAGAAGTCGCGCACTTGGCGGCGACGGAAGTCGATGGCGGCCCCCCAGGGCGTATGTTTGTCTTCGTTGAAGAAGCCCTTGGCGTAACGATGCAGGTAATTGCCATCCGGGCCGAAGTGGTTGTAGACCACGTCGAGAATCACCGCCAGGCCAAGGCCGTGGGCGGTATCGATCAGGTGCTTGAGTTGTTCCGGAGTGCCGTAGGAGGCTTGGGGCGCGTAGGGCAAGACCCCGTCGTAGCCCCAGTTACGCTCCCCGGGGAATTGCGCCAGGGGCATCAGCTCAATTGCAGTGATACCCATGTCGACCAGCCGCGCCAGGTGCTGCTCGACGCCACTGAAGCCACCGAGTGCACCGACGTGCAGCTCGTAGATCACCGCCTCGTGCCACGGCCGACCTTGCCAGCGGGTGTGTTGCCACTGATAGGCAGCGGGGTCGACCACCACGCTGTGCAGGTGCAGGTCGCCGGCCTGCGCCCGGGATGCCGGGTCAGGCACTTGCAACTCGCCGTCGATGTTGTAGCGGTAACGCGTGCCGGCGGGGCAGCGCGTCTCGATCACGAACCAGCCATGGGCCTGGGGCAGCAGCGGTAAGGATTGTCCATCTTCCAGTTCGACGCTGACGTCAAACGCATCTGGCGCCCACAAGGCAAAACGCGTGTGTTGTGCGTCCAGCATAATTGCGCCGTGGGGCCAGGTTTCAAGGGTCCGTAACGGCATCTGGTAAAAACCTCTTATTGTCGGTGCGATTTTCCCAGCGCCTTGGCGACCAGTTGTTCGTAGAGTTCGGCGTAGGGTTCAACGGCCTTGCACCAGTTGAAGGGTGCAGCCATGGCACGGCAGCGCATGGCGTTGAGCAGGTCCGGGTAGGCAAATACCTTGAACGCGCGGCTCAGGGCCTCCTGATAGCTTTCTGCGGTGGATTCGTCGAAGAGGAAACCGGTGACGCCGTTTTCAATGGTGTCGGCCAATCCACCGGTATTGCGTGCCACCGGCAAGGAGCCGAAGCGTTGGGCGTACATCTGGCTCAGGCCGCAGGGTTCGTAGCGCGAAGGCATCAGCAGGAAATCGCTGCCGGCAAACATGCGCCGGGCGTCGGTTTCATTGAAGCCGATGCGCACGCCGATCTGGCCGGGGAAGCGCAGGGCCAGCTCGCGCATGGCTTGCTCTTCTTCCGGTTCGCCACGACCGATGATGGCGATCTGGCCGCCGGATTTGACGATGTATTCGGAGACGGCTTCGGTCAGGTCCAGGCCTTTCTGGTAGACCAGCCGCGAAACCACCGCAAACAGCGGGCCTTCGGAATCGTCCAGGCCAAACAGCTCGCGTACATGGTCGGCATTCACCGCCTTGCCGTCCCAGTCGCCAATGGTGAACGGGCAGAACAGATGCGGATCGGTCGCCGCGTCCCAGCTCTCGTCGATGCCGTTCGGAATGCCGCTCAGCAGGCCTTGCTGGGTCTTGGCGGCGAGGAAGCCGTCGAGGCCACAGCCGAAGTCCGGCGTGGTGATTTCCTGGGCGTAGGTCGCACTGACCGTAGTGATGTGGCTGGCGTAAGCCATGCCAGCCTTGAGGAACGACATCTTGCCGTAGAACTCCATGCCTTCCTGTTGCAGGGCATGGGTGGGAATCCCCAGTTCAGGGCACGAACCCAGGCTGGTGACACCTTGATAGGCCAGGTTGTGGATGGTGAATAGCGTCGGGGTGCGCTGTCCACGCCAATGCATGTAGGCCGGCGCCAGGCCGGCTGGCCAGTCGTGGGCATGCACCAGGTCCGGGCACCAGTGAATCTGCGCCAGGTTGGCTGCGATATCTGCAGCGGCCAGGCCCAGGCGGGCAAAGCGAATATGGTTGTCCGGCCAGTCGCGACCGTTGTTGGCGCCGTAGGGCGAACCTTCGCGCTCGTAAAGCTCGGGGCAGATCAGTACGTAGATGACCAGGCCATCAGGCATGTCCATGCGCCCGATCTTGCAAGGCGGCAGGGCAGCATGACCGCCCAGCTCACCGATGATGTGAATCGGGTTTTCGCTGTGGAGCACCTGCGGGTACCCGGGGATCAGCACGCGCACGTCGTGCAGATGCGCCATCGCCCGCGGCAGCGCGGCGGAAACGTCGCCCAGGCCGCCAGTCTTGACCAGATCGGCGATCTCGGAGGTCACGAACAAGACGCGTTTCTTGTTCGGATTCTGACTGGTTACCGGTGGCAGTTTGCGTGGACTGGTCACGTTAACCGGTGCAGCGGATTGCGCATTGACTACGGTGCTCGACTCGCCGACCTGCTGATGAGCACGTTCTCCCTGAATATCTAAAGCCGCACTGATCATATGAATCTCCCGTGTTGTTGATCTAATTCTCGGTCTGGCACCAACGATGTTCGATGGCCTGTCCCTATGGCCGGGCGCAAACGCGCTACGCATCGGTGAGCAAACGCTGCCAACGCGTTAAAGCACAGTGGCTGGAGAGGGCTGTTGCAAAGATCGAACCAGTCGCAACACACCCACCTTTAAGCTGACCTTGCGCCAGCGGCAAAAGTTTCTTCTAATTTTCCCGGTTGTGACTGACCGGTTTTAACCGGCAAAAAGGAGTCTAGGCCAGAACCTAGAGCGGGCCAGTCCATTTGGGAAAATTGTTCGACAATCCTTTTCAAAGGGTAACGGCTGAGCCTGACGAAGGGTGATCGCACCGACGAAGGGCAGTTTTATTTTGCGTGACGCCTCACAATGTGACCGGCGAGTCACAATAATGGACCAGGTGTGACAGTTTTGTTGCACTGTTGTGGTGCGGGCTGGCCAGTCCCGCATTTGGCTGAAGCGCTGCCTTACTGCAGCACCGGGTGCCTTGTTATAGTTCGGGCCTCTTTTTTGCCAGGTAAAGGATCACTGCCATGTCCCAGTACACCGCGTTCACCGTCGAACTGGCGGATAAAGTCGCCCATGTGCAGATCAATCGTCCGGAAAAGATCAACTCGATGAACGCGGCGTTCTGGAGCGAGATCATCGAGATCTTCCAGTGGATCGACGACACCGACGATGTGCGCGCAGTGGTGATCAGTGGTGCAGGCAAGCACTTTTCCTCGGGCATCGACCTGATGATGCTGGCCGGCGTCGCCAACGAGCTGGGCAAGGACGTCGGACGCAATGCGCGCCTGTTGCGACGCAAGATCCTGGCCCTGCAAGCCTCATTCACGGCTGTCGATAACTGCCGCAAACCGGTGCTCGCGGCCATCCAGGGTTATTGCCTGGGCGGCGCGATCGACCTGATTGCCGCCTGTGACATGCGCTATGCCGCGCAGGACGCACAGTTTTCGATCAAGGAAATCGACATCGGCATGGCGGCCGACGTTGGCACCCTGCAACGCTTGCCGCGCATCATCGGTGACGGCATGCTGCGTGAACTGGCTTACACTGGCCGCTCATTTGGCGCCGAGGAAGCGCGCGACATCGGCCTGGTCAATCGCATCTACAGCGACAAGGACAGCCTGCTCGACGGCGTGCTGGGCATTGCCCGCGAAATCGCCAGCAAGTCGCCGATCGCCATCACCGGCACCAAGGAGATGATCAGCTACATGCGCGACCACCGTATCGATGATGGCCTGGAATACGTTGCCACCTGGAACGCTGCAATGCTCCAATCCACTGACTTGCGCGTGGCCATGGCGGCCCACATGAGCAAACAGAAACCCGAATTTCTGGATTGAGTTAACCATGACTTCACGCTGGACCACTGCAGTACTGGACATCGACAAACCCGGGGGCTGGGCCGTGGCTCGCAGCCCCGAAGGCTTTCTGTATGACGATAATGGCGCGCTCTTCCCTCGGGAATGGCTCAAGAGCCAGGACCTGCCGATCCTCGCCGAGCATGGGATCGGCCATCTCGACGGCGAGCCGGTCTATCTGCTGGAGCTGCGGAGCACCAGTGAAGTGCCCGGCTGTGGCTGGAAGGGCTTGCGCGCCTTCATGCTCGAAGGCGATCACACGCTCTACAAGGTGCTGGGCTACGCCGCGCAAATTGGCACCTGGGCACGCGAGCACCGTTTCTGTGGCAATTGCGGGCAGGCGATGGTGCAGGTGCCTCGGGAACGCGCGATGTATTGCCAGCCCTGCGATTTGCGCAGCTACCCGCGCATCTCCCCGAGCATGATCGTACTGATCACCCGCGGCGATGAAATCCTGCTGGCGCGCTCACCGCGTTTTGTTGCCGGGGTCTATAGCACGCTGGCGGGGTTTGCCGAGCCCGGGGAGTCGGCCGAAGAGTGCCTGGTGCGCGAGGTTCGCGAGGAAGTGCAGATCGAAGTGAAGAACATCCAGTACCTGGGCAGCCAGTGCTGGCCGTTCCCGCATTCGATGATGCTGGGCTTCCACGCGGAATACGCCGGGGGCGAAATCGTCTGCCAGGAGGACGAGATCGAAGACGCTCAGTGGTTCAACGTGCACGAGCTGCCGCCGTTGCCAGCGTCACGCTCGATTGCCCGTTACCTGATCGACGTTTATGTGGCGCGGCTTTTAGGCCACGCTGAACCAGTGCTGCCAGGCTAACCGCACGGTCAAGCCCAGCACCACGGTGATGAACACCGGGCGAATGAACTTCGCGCCGCCGCTGATGGCGGTGCGAGCACCGAAAAACGCCCCGACCATCACCGACAGGCCCATGCTCAGGCCGATGATCCAGTCCACCTGCCCGGAAAACACGAACACCGACAGCGCCGCAATGTTGCTGACGAAGTTCATGCTGCGCGCCACGCCACTGGCCTTCACCAAGTCGATGGGATACATGAGCAGACTGCTCACGGTCCAGAACGCGCCCGTGCCTGGCCCGGCCACGCCGTCGTAGAAACCGAGGGTGAAGCCTTGGGTCGACTGCCACTTTTTCCTGATCGGCGCGTTGCTGTCCAGCGGCGCCTTGGGCGTGCCCCCGAACAACAGGTACAGGCCGCAGGCAAACACGATCACCGGGAGCATCTTGTTCAGCCATTCGGCCGGCAGGTAGTGCGCAACCACGGCGCCGGTCAGCGCGCCGATCAGTGTGCCGACAATCGCGTGCACCCATTGGCGCGGGTGGAACAGCTTGCGCCGGTAGAAAGTGAAACTGGCCGTGGCCGAGCCGAAGGTCGAGCTGAGCTTGTTGGTGCCCAGTACCAGGTGCGGCGGCAACCCGGCCGTGAGCAGGGCCGGAGTGGTCAACAGCCCGCCACCGCCAGCAATGGCGTCGATGAAACCGGCAATAAAGGCTACGACGGCGAGAATGGCCAGGGTGGTAAGGTCAACGCTGAGTTCGAAAGGCATGGAGTCGGCTTATTCGGCAGGTGCAGAGCAGGGCTGCGGGGGAGGGGCGACATGTTACCCAATTATCTGGCCGGTTGGGCACCTGCCGGGATTCTGTGATGGAGGTCCAGCAGCTGGCGAGGTTCTGTAGGTGGAGGTCCAGCAGCTGGTGAGGTTCTGTGGGAGCAAGCTTTGCTCCCACAGTTGATCAACTGATCAAGTGTTGAGGCTGCGTTCCATCCGGGCGATACCTTCTTCGAGCAACGAACGCGGGCAGCCGAAGTTGAGGCGCACGAACTGTTGGTGGTCGTCGCCGAAGTCCAGCCCTGCACTCAACCCGACCTTGGCCTGCTGCAGGAAAAACTGCTGCGGATTGGCCAGGCCCAGCGCCGAGCAATCGAGCCAGGCCAGGTAGGTGCTTTGCGGCACGTTCATGCTGATACCCGGCAGGCGCGTGCGAACCGCGTCCACCAGCCAGTCGCGGTTGGCCTGCAGGTAAGTCTTGAGCTCGGCCAGCCAGGGTGCGGCTTCGCTGTAGGCGACGCGCGTGGCTTCCAGCCCCAGCGGGTTGACGCTGTCGACCATGCCACAGCGCGCGTGATTGACCTGGGCACGCACAGCCGCGTCATCAATGATCATGAACGAGGTCTTGAGGCCGGCGATGTTGTAGGCCTTGCTCGCCGACATCAAGGTGATGGTGCGCCGGGAGATGGCCTCGCTCAGGGACGCCGTGGGCACGTGCACCCGACCGTCAAAGCACAGTTCGGCGTGGATCTCGTCGGAGATGATCCAGGCGTCCTGCTCCAGGCAGATGTCGGCAATCGCTTGCAGTTCTTCGCGCGGAAAAGCTTTGCCCAGCGGGTTATGCGGGTTGCTCAACAGCAGGGCGCCGCCGCCTTGCAATGACTGGCGCAAGCTGTCCAGCGGCGTGGTGAAGGTGCCATCGGCCTGCAAGTCGAACCCCAGTTCAACCTTGTTCAGCCCCCAGTGGCCCGGTGCATGGCGCAGCGGCGGGTAATTGGGCACCTGCACCACGACATTCTGCTGCGCCTTGACCAGCGCTTTCAATGCCATGTTGAAACCCGACTCCACGCCCGGCAGGAACACCAGGGCCTGAGGATCGACGCGCCAGGCATATTTGTGCCACAGATCGGCAACGATGGCCTCGCGCAGATTATCCTGGCACACGCTATACCCCAGCAGAGGATGTTCCAGGCGTTTTTGCAGCGCCTGGATGATCACCGGCGGCGCGGCGAAGTCCATGTCGGCGACCCACATAGGCAAGACATCGTCGGGGTAGCGGCTCCATTTGGTACTGCCGGTAGCGTGGCGGTCGTGGACCTGATCGAAATCGAAAGTCATGCAGGTGCTCATAGAAGGCAGGGGTGGTATGGCGCCCATGATAAACGCCCAACCCTCGTGGGGGCGAGCCTTGGGCGCCTTTGTCTGCAATCACTGCATCACATAGCGTCCAGGGGCCGGCTCCAGTGGCGGGTATTGGGCATTTCCCATCTGCTGCATCGCCGGCTCGCGCTCGGCGGATTGATCGGCCAGCCACGCAAACCAGTCGTTCCACCAGCTTCCGGGTTGCTGCCGGGCATTGTCGAACCAGACGTCAGGGTCGCTGGTGATCTGCTCCTGGGTCCAGTAGTGGCGTTTTTCACGGGCAGGTGGATTGATTACGCCCGCAATATGGCCGGATGCCCCCAACACGAATCGGGTGGGGCCGCTGAGCAATTGGGTGCTGGCGTAGGCGCTGCGCCACGGCACGATGTGATCGTCGTGGGTCGCGAGGATGTAGGCGGGCGCGTCAATCGCGCGCAGGTCCAGCTTGACTCCGCAGCACTCCAGTTCGCCGGACTTGAGGTCATTTTGCAGATAGGTATGCCGCAGGTACCAGCAGTACATGGGGCCAGGCAGATTGGTGCTGTCGTTGTTCCAGAACAGCAGGTCCAGGGCATTGGGTTTCTGGCCCTTGAGGTATTTGTCGACGTTGTAGTTCCACCACAGGTCGTTGGGGCGCAGCAGCGAGAAGGTGTTGCCCATGTCCTCGCCCTTGAACAGGCCGATCGGGCCGTTGCTGCCGCCAATGGTGCGCTCGCGGTAAGCCACCAGTTGTTCGTCGACGAATATGTCGATGGGGCCGGTATCCAGGTAGTCGAGGAAGGTGGTGAGCAGGCTCACGCTGGCGATCTCACGATCGCCGCGCGCCGCCAGCACCGCCAGTGCCGTGCTGAGCAGGGTGCCGCCGATGCAAAAACCTACGCAATGGGGGCGCTGCTCGCCGCTGATTTCACGGGTGACCTGCAGCGCCTTGACGATGCCGGTGTCGATCAGATCGTCCCAGGTAGTGCCGGCATGCGCCTGATCGAAGTTGCGCCAGGACATCAGGAACACCGGATGGCCTTGCTGCAGCAGGTGACCGACCATGGAGTTGTCCGGGCGCAGGTCGAGGATGTAGAACTTGTTGATCGACGGCGGGACGATGAAGACGGGGCGCCGGTAGCCGGTTTGTGCTTGCGGGTAGTACTGGATCAGCTGGAACAACTCGTTCTCGAACACCACCTCACCCGGCGTGTTGGCCAGGTCGACGCCTACCTGAAATGCATCGCGGTCGCACTGGCGCATCTTGCCTTCCTGCAGATCGCTTGCAAGGTGCAGCAAACCTGTCAGCAAGCTGCTGCCCCCGGTCTCGACCACCCGTTGCAGCGCGTCGGGGTTGCTTGCCAGGCAATTGCTCGGTGCGCCCGCTGCGATGGCTTGCTCCACCAGATAGAGCAGGCGCTGGCGCGGCTTCCTGGTTTCGATCGGCAAGTGTTCAAGCAGCTTGAGCAGGAAGCCGGCGTTGAGCAGGTAAAACGCGGCGAGGGAGCCGTACAGCGGCTGGCTCCAATTGTCGCTGGCGAAACGCCGGTCCTGGAAACTGAAGGGCTGCCCGCTCAGCACCCGCTGGCCGAGTTCTGCCCATTGCTGCTGGTAGTCGGATTGGAGGGTGTCCAGCGTTGCCCGAGGCAGGTCGAACCAGGCGTGGTAATCCTGCCCGGTGAACCAGGGATTGGTGCTGACCCACAGGCGTAACTGTTGCAGTGCAAAATTGGCGATAAAGGGCACCTGGCCGGACCAGTAACTGTTGAAGGTTTGCGCTTTGCTGTCCATTAATTTCCACCCATAACAGTCGTGAACAACGCAATACGACCAAGCGACTTCCTGACGTCCGTTGCTTTTATTGTTTTGCGCTGCAAGATGGAGGATTGTTGGTGATGGGCGGGCCGTGCGGAAGTGTTGCCAGGTGACTGTGTGGTGTCCAACGGCGCCAAGCAGCCAAGTGGTGTTGCCGGTGCCAGCGGCCTGGCCCGCGAGTTTGCGGTCAAGGATCAATGGGTCGCAGAAACCGACGCAGATCAATACCCCCAACCAGGCCGCCGCTTATCATTCCTTGAAAGCGCCCAGTACTTACGTCATCGAGAACGCCATGTACAGAATGAGCTCGGGCTATGCCAATGTGCTGGTCAATACGCTCTCGGCCGAGGGACTCGACGTTGCCAGCCTGTGCCAGGTCGCCGGGCTGGACATGAGCCTCGCCAGTGTCCCTGGAGCGCTGTGCGAGCGCAGGGTGATTTATCGCCTGTGGCAACTGGCGGCCCAGGCTGCTGCGGACCCGGACATCGGCCTCAAGGCGTACGGGCATTTTCATCCAGGCAGCTTCCAGATTGTCGGCTACACCATGATGTCCAGCCTCAACCTGAAACGCGCCCTTGAGCGCCTGGTGCGATTCAGCCCATTGATCGGCACCGGCTTCAGCCTGTTTTTCGTCCCGGAGCAGGGACACTATCGCCTGGCTTCCCTCGATCATCAACAATCGGGCTCGATCAAGCCCCGGCAGTACGCCGATGCCGGTCTGGCATCATTGCTCGGCATCTGCCGCTGGCTGGGTGATGGCAAATTACCGCAACCGCTGAGTGTGGAATTCAGCTATCCCGAACCCGAGGACACCTCGGAACATAAACGCCTGTTTGGCTGCGACCTGCAGTTTGGCTCGGCTTACGACAGCATCCTGTTCGACGGCCAGGAGCTGCTGCGGCCGTTGAGCATGGCCAACGAAGCGTTGGCGGTCCTGCACGACAGTTTTGCCGAGGCGCAACTGGACCTGCTGTTCGGCTTCACCATCGTCGGCAGGATTCGCGCGCTGATCACCGAGCGCTTGAGTCAGGGGCAGGGGCTTTGCGACATGGAATCCATTGCTGCAGCGCTGAATTTCAGCAAGCGCACCCTGCAACGGGCCCTGGAAAAGGATGGGACGCAATTCAAGGATGTGCAGAATGCAGTGCGCCGACAATTGGCGGATTTCTACCTGCGTCACTCCCACTTCAACATGAAGCGTGTGGCGTATCTGCTGGGTTTTCATGACCACAGCAGCTTCAACAAGGCCTGCAGCCGCTGGTTTGGCATGACGCCGGGGCAGTACCGCGCCGATCAATCGTTCGAGATCGAGCAAGCCGCGCCGGTCTGACGCGGCCCTGGTGCGTCAACGATCGCCGAGCAGGCCATTGAGGGCGCCATACACCCCATAGAAGCTCATTTCCTGGGCAGCATCACGCTGGTCGCGGTAGCCGTTCAGGGCATCCTGCAGTTGATCCGAATACAAGTCCTGCCACGCCAGCAACGGGTTGTTCGCGCGGACGCACTGGCGATCCCGGCGGGCCTTGGCCGCGCCTGCCGCCACCCACCACAGGGCAGGGTTGAGGCTGCTCCAGAGCAATTGCTGCTGATGAAAAGGATGGGCCCGGCGGATGAGTTCGGCGCCGGGTTCGTTGATCAACTGGCGCAGCCACGGACGAACGCAGGCATCGTAGAGGTTGTTGTTGAAGGTCGAGGTGCGTTCGACCAGGGCGAATTCGCGATCGTCAGCCTGCGGTGTTTCAACATCGCCATGAATGTCGGCGATCCTGCGCGGTTCGAAGCTGACGCGATAGGGATTCGGCGCATCTTCTGGCAGGTCCTCGATCAACATTTCATACAGGCCAGGGGGCAGGGCATTGATGGTATCGACCGCTCCCAGCAGCTCGCGGTGCTCGCGCCGGGCCACTTCGCCGGAGACAAAGATGCCCAGGTGCCCGATGCTGGCATGGCGCAGATAAACGATAGTGCGACCGGCGTCGTCCAGGGCGAGATCGCTGGGATAGAGGTCGGTGATCCAGTCCAGTGCCTGTTGCGGCGAAGTGATGTTGTCGCCACAGGAGCAGAACACCACCACCGGCACTTCGATGCGCTTGAGGTCCAGGCCATTGCTTTTGCGCCCGACTCCGCCGGACAGCTGATTGCCGATGAACAGTTGGTCAACGATCATCTCGATTTCTTCGCCGTTGAGCAGGGTCGGGCTGCCCCACCAGCGTTCAAAGTCGAGGAAGCGCTCGGCCTCGCCATCGACTTCGCTGAACAGGTGATAATACTTGCCCCACCAGGCATTGGCCGGGTCCAGGCTTTCGAAATTGCTCACCAGCCAGGCGCCGTCGAAACGCGAGTTGCCCAGGTCGCTGCCCAGGCGCGCCATCCAGCCACCGCCCAGCAGCCCGCCGCAGTAACGCAGCGGATTGCGCCCATGGGTGCCAGCCCAATAGGACAGCGGCGCGCCATTGATAATGATCAAGCCCGGCAGCTCCGGCCTGGAGGCCGCCAGGCTCATTAAGGCCCAGCCTGCCTGGCAGTTGCCGATGACCACCGGCTTGGCACTGTCGGGGTGTCTGGCGCTGACCAGCTCGATGAATTGCGCTTCGGCCTGAACGATGTCTGCCAGGGTTTGCCCGGGGCTTGGCGCATGACTGAACGAGATGAAGTAGGTGGGGTGACCGGCGCGCAGGCTCTCGCCGATCAGCGAATCCTGTTTGAAGCCGCCAATGCCCGAGCCATGGCCGCCCCGCGGATCGATGATCACCACTGGCTGCTGGTCGGGGTCGCTTGCTGATGCCGATGCATCGACGATTTTGAGCAGCGAATAGTTGACCGGGCGGGGCAGTTGCTCGCCGGCCTGTAGCACTTCGTACTCGAACTTGAGCAGCAGTGGATGCCCGGCGCGTTCGTGAGCCAGGGTGTTGTCGCCGCGCTGGCGCAAGGTATCCCAGAACAACAGGCTGCGTTGGCCAAGGTCGGTCAGGTAGTCCTGCCAGTCGGCAGCCGAGGGCTGCCTGAGTTGTTCCAACCGTGAGGACGCCAGGGTGCTGGCCTGGCGCGCGTTCACGGCGCCCAGCACATTGTGCAGGTTGAGCTGCTGCAGATGACTCAGGTGATCGAACAGACCGGGCGCTGCTGCAAGGTCTATATCGTGCGCTGCAATATTTCCTGCCTGGTTCATGGTGTGCTCCTGCCGACCTGCATGGAAAGCGCTCCGAAAACATTGCTGCGATTAATGGGGGCTTGTCGGAAGCGCTCAGTGGCTGGAGTCTATCGTCAAAACACTCAAGGTCACCACGATTTATTGTGCGCTGCACAAAATACTCATTGCCAAACAGATTTGTGCACTGCAATATCGCCGCTATCGCGATGACTGGCAGGATCGCCGTCGCGCCCTTGGCCCTCTCAGGGCATTCAGTACCAGGAGATTCCAGCATGTCTTTTTTCAACCCGGAAAAACTGCAAACCGCCCAGAAAGCCAACCTCGACCTTTTGCAGCAGATCAGCGGCAAAGTCTTCGCCAGCGTCGAGCAGCTGAGCCAGTTGCAGTTCAAGGCCCTGCGCGACTCCACCGAGGAACACTTCGAAGGCGTTCGCAAGTTGCTGTCTGTGCGTGATCCTCAGGGTTTTGCCGAGCTGCAGGCTTCGTTGACCCAACCAAGTGCACAGGGCGAACGCCTGGCCGAGTTCAACCGTCAGGTCCAGGCGCTGATCGTCGACACCCAGTCGGACATCGCCAAACTGACCTCCAGCCAGGTCGAATCCGGCACCCGGCAGGTTGAAGAGTTCGTGGAAACCTTGAGCAAGAACGCGCCAGCGGGTTCGGAACCGGTAGTTGCCGCTTTCAAGTCGGGCCTGGCCAACGCCGGTACGGTCTTTGAAAGCGCACAAAAAGCCGCGAAGCAGGCGGCCGATGTGGCTCAGAGTGGTTTCGAGGCCGCGAGCGCAGCGCCGGGAAAAGCCGCGCCAGGAGCCGGCGGCAAGGCTACCAGCGGTAACAAGTAAGTCAGTTCAGGCCAGCTGCACCGATGGCGACGGGTTTATTCCCCGTCGCCATTTTTTTTCGGGCCGCCTTTGGCATCCGGCGTTGCGCCAAACATGCCAAACAGATTCTGGGTATTGAGGTACAGCGCCTTGGACTGATCGACATACTGGCGCATCAAGTCCTGCATCACGGGAGCCTGCTGGTGCATGAAGGTACTCCAGGCTTCGGAAGACTGCGCGCCCGTCTGGGACTGGATGTCGATAACGGTCTGGATGCTCTTGTCCAGGTAACTGCCGAGCACACCCTGATAGGGCCCGTAGAACTGGATAATGCCCATCAGCATCTCGCTGGTGAAGATCGGCTCGCCACCGCTTTCAGCTTCCAGGATCACCTGCAGCAGGATGCTGCGCGTCAGGTCTTCGCCGCTTTTGGCGTCGACGACCTGGAACGGCACCTTGTCGACGACCAGTTGACGAATGTCCGCCAGCGTCAGGTGACTGCTGGTGTGGGTGTCATAGAGTCGGCGGTTGGGGTACTTCTTGATCAGGCGGGGGGTGATATCGGTCATGCGGGGCGTCTCGCGGCGAGCCTGGTTTGCAGGCATCTTATCCTACTCTCATCGCCCGTGCCCTCGAGAGCGCCTTTGCCAGCCGGTGCGCCCCCGGTAAATCGTCCCCTAAGGATGGGGACGAGGCATTGCTTACCAGATCGGCAGGGTATAACTGACAATCAGGCGGTTTTCATCCAGGTCACTGCCAAAGTTGGTCGAGCGCACTGTCGCGTTGCGCCATTTCAGCCCGACATTCTTCAGCGGCCCACTCTGCACCACGTAGCCGATATCGGTATCGCGCTCCCATTCCTTGCCTTCAGGCCGGTTGTTGCCCAGGTCGATGTCCGAGCCGGTGAGGTAGCGGGTCATGAAGGTCAGGCCGGGAATACCCATGGCCGCAAAGTTGTAGTCGTAGCGCGCCTGCCAGGATTTTTCGTCCTTGCTGGCGAAGTCGCCGATTTGCACGAAGTTCACCAGGAACGCGTCGGTGCCGTTTATGTAGGCATAACCGGTGTCGCCGCTCATGCCCTGGTAGCCGAGGCCAAAGGCATGACCGCCCAGGGTGTAGGTGAACATCGCGCCCAGGGCATTGTTGTCGACATTACTGCCGCCGTCGTCGGTGGAGCGGGCGAAGCGCAGGTCGGTTTTTAACGACTGGCCCACGGTGATCGGCAGGACGTACGTCAGGTTGACCACATGCTGGCTGTAGAAATTATCCAGATGACCGTAGCTGTATCCGGTGGCCAGATCAGGCGTCCATTTGTAGTTGAGGCTGGCGAAGTCGAAGCTGTCGCTGGCCAGGTGGCGACTAATGATGCCCTTGGCGCCCGTACGAGTGATGCCCATGTCCTCGTAGTTCGAGGAATCACGTTGATTGACCTGGGTCAGGCGCCCGGCGTCTGCGGTCAGGCCCTGGATGTCCAGCGAACTCAACTGGCCGCCCTGGAAAGTCTGCGGCAACAGGCGTGAGTCGTTCGCCAGCACGGTTGGCAGCTTGGGCAACAGTGTCCCCAGTTTCAGTACACTTTTTGCCGCGCGAACCTTGGCCGTCAGGCCCACTTCAGCGTACTCGTCATGGGCGCCCTGGCGGGTATCGGCATGGCGCTTGAGCAAACCGGAGCCGGCACGATCAGGGCTGGAGTCGAGCTTGACCCCGAGCAGGCCGATGGCGTCGAACCCGACACCAATGGTCCCGGCAGTGAAGCCCGATTCGAAGCGCATCAGGAAACCCTGGGCCCATTCTTCCTGTTTCGATTGTGCGGCGTTGTCCTGGCGAAAGTCGCGGTTGAAGTAAAAATTGCGCAATTCCACGCTGGCTTTGCTGTCCTTGATGAAATCAGCGGCTGCGGGGGCCGAGAGGCTGATGACGCCACCGGCCAGCAGCAGTCGGGTCGCGAGATTGCAGGTGTGACGATCCATGGTGAAGCCCCTTTGTTTTTATTATGAGAAATCGGATCTGGCGACCCTCGCCGAGCTGGCGAGGGCTGCTGAATAAAAAACGCGACGCCTGAATGAGAGGAGCAAGGCGCCGCGCGCGGTTCAATCGTTAGAACTGCTCAGCCGTCAGGCCGTACAGCGAGGCGCTGCCGGCGCGTATGGACTGCTCAAGGCTCAGGATGCGCGGCAGCAGGCGGTGAATGTAGAAGTCGGCGGTGGCGATCTTCGCGCCATAGAACGCCTCATCGGTGCTGCGCTGCTTGCCGGCCACGTGCGCCATGCGTGCCCACAGCCAGGCATAGGCGACGTAACCGAACAGGTGCAGGTACTCCACCGACGCGGCGCCGACTTCATTGCGGTTGGTCTCGGCCCGGTCCTGTACCCAATCACTGAGGTTTTCCAGGCGCCGTACCGCATCCAGCAGTTGTGTCGCGTAGGGCGCGTCGGGCTGGTCCGTGAAGCGGCGGATCTCGTCAGTGAACTGGCGCAGTACCACGCCATGATTGGCCACCACTTTGCGCCCGAGCAGGTCAAGCGCCTGGATGCCGTTGGTGCCCTCATAGATCTGCGCGATGCGCACGTCGCGAACCAATTGCTCCTGACCCCACTCGCGGACGTAGCCGTGGCCACCGAAAACCTGTTGTCCGTGAATGCAGCTTTCCAGGCCGCTGTCGGTGAAAAACGCCTTGGCCACTGGCGTCAGCAAGGCCACCAGGTTTTGCGCACTGTCGCGCTCGCTGGCATCGTCGGAGAACTTTGCCAGGTCCAGTTGCTGTCCCACGTAACTGGCGAACGCCCGGCCACCTTCGGTCATGGCTTTCATGCTCAACAGCATGCGACGCACATCCGGGTGGACGATGATCGGGTCGGCCACCTGGGTGGGGGCCATGGCGCCGGTGGGGGCGCGGCTTTGCACGCGCTCGCGGGCGTAGGTCACCGCGCTCTGGTAGGACGCTTCAGCGCAACCGATGCCCTGGATGCCGATGGACAGCCGTTCGTAGTTCATCATCGTGAACATGGCTGCCAGGCCTTTGTTGGCCTCGCCCACCAGCCAGCCGCTGGCGCCGTCGAAGTTGATCACGCAGGTGGCCGAAGCCTTGATGCCCATCTTGTGTTCGATCGAGCCGCAACTGACGGCGTTGGCGGCGCCGAGGGAGCCGTCGGCGTTGACGCGAATTTTAGGCACCACAAACAGCGAGATGCCTTTTGGCCCGGCGGGTGCGTCAGGCAGCTTGGCCAGCACCAGGTGGATGATGTTTTCGGTCAGGTCCTGGTCGCCGCCGGTAATGAAGATCTTGCTGCCGGTGATCTGGAAACTGCCGTCGGCCTGGGGTTCGGCGCGGGTGCGGATCAGGCCCAGGTCGGTGCCGGCGTGAGCTTCGGTCAGGCACATGGAGCCGGCCCAGCGACCTTCGTACATGGGCGGCAGGTAAAGGTTTTTCAAGGTGTCGCTGGCGTGTGCATCCAGCGCCAGGCAGGCACCGGAACTCAGTGCCGAGTACAGGGCGAAGCTGGAGTTGGCACCGTAGAGCATTTCCTCGAACTGCACGGCGAGCATCTTCGGCATGCCCATGCCGCCGAACTCGGCGTTTCCCGACAGGCCCACCCAGCCTCCTTCGATATAGGTGGCGTACGCCTGTTTGAAACCGGTCGGCGTGCTGACCTGGCCATCCTGCCACTGGGCGCCTTCTTCGTCGCCGCTGCGATTAAGCGGTGCAATCAGGTGCGAGGTGACCTTGGCCGCTTCCTCGAGAATGGCATCGGCGGTGGCGGCGTCGACGTTATCGGCCAGGGCTGGCAGGCGCGCCCACAAGGCCGGGGCTTCGAACACTTCATGCAGCACAAAGCGCATATCGCGCAGCGGGGCTTTGAATTCGGGCATTACGTGAACCTCACAGGGTTAGGCGATGGGCGCGGTCCGTCATGGACGGTCGCGCCCGTTCAATCAGTGGCTGGACGCGCTGGCGGCACCCAGGCCGGTCTGGGCCCGGACAAACTGGTCGGCGTAGGCATCACGCTCTTTGCCGGCCCGCACGCTGCGGTCGAGTTTGGACACCACGACGATCACCAGGAACGCCAGCGGCATGGAGAACAGGGCAGGGTGGTCGTAGGGGAAGATGGCGTGGGCATGGCCCAGCACGGTCACCCAAACGGCAGGCGACAGGATCACCAGTACCAAGGCGCAAATCAGACCGGCAAACCCGCCGATGATCGCGCCTTTGGTGGTCAGGTCTTTCCAGTACATGGCCATGATCAGCACCGGGAAGTTGGTCGACGCGGCGATGCCGAACGTCAGGCCCACCAGGAACGCGACGTTCATCTTCTCGAACAGGATGCCCAGCAGGATTGCGATGATGCCAAGACCGACGGTGGCCATGCGGGTAACGCGCATTTCCTGTTTCTCGGTCGCCTTGCCTTTCTTGAAGACCGTGGCGTAAAGGTCGTGGGAGATCGCCGAAGCGCCGGCCAGTGCCAGGCCGGACACCACCGCCAGGATGGTGGCGAAGGCCACCGCCGAGAGGAAACCGAAGAACAGGTTACCGCCCACTGCCTTGGCCAGGTGCATGGCAACCATGTTGCCACCACCTATCAGGGTGCCGCCGACTTCGCCGTTGACGTAGTACTGCGGGTCGGTACCGATGATCACCATCGCGGCGAAACCCAGGGTGCAGACCACCAGGAAGAAGAAGCCAATGAAGCCGGTTGCGTAGAACACCGACTTGCGCGCTTCCTTGGCATTGGGCACGGTGAAGAAGCGCATCAGAATGTGCGGCAGGCCAGCAATGCCAAACACCAGGCCAAGGGACATGGAGGCGGTGTTGATCGGGTCGGCGAGCATCGAGCCTGGGCCCATGATGTTCCAGCCGCTGGCATGTGCCTCGACCGCCCGGGTTGCCAGGGCTTCATAGCTGAACCCGAACTGCGACATGGCCATCACCGCCAGGGTCGTTCCGCCTGCGAGCAGCAACACGGCCTTGATGATCTGTACCCAAGTGGTGGCGATCATGCCGCCGAAGATCACGTACACCAGCATCAATGCACCGACGATCACCACTGCAACCGGGTAGTCGAGACCGAACAGCAGCTTGATCAACTGACCGGCACCGACCATCTGCACGATCAGGTAGCAGCACACCACGGTCAGCGAACCGAACGCGGCAAAAATCCGTACTTTGTTCTGGTCCAGCCGATAGGAAACAATGTCGGCGAAGGTGTAGCGCCCCAGGTTGCGCAAGCGCTCGGCCATCAGGAAAGTAATGATCGGCCAGCCGACAAAAAAGCCGATGGTGTAGATGAAGCCATCATAGCCCTTGGCAAATACCAGGCTCGACAGCCCCAGCAGCGTGGCCGCGGACATGTAGTCGCCGGCAATCGCCAGGCCGTTCTGGAAGCCGGTGATGCCACCGCCTGCGGTATAGAAGTCAGAGGTGGATTTGGTCTGGCGTGCGGCCCACCAGGTGATCGCCAGCGTGCCCAGGACGAACACGAAGAACATGCCGATCGCATGCAGGTTCAGTGGCTGCTTTTCGGCGACGCCGGTCAGGGGCGCGGCCAGTGCCAGGCTCGCAGGCAAAAGGCCGGCAGCGGCAATCAGGAATTTACGCAGGATGCTCATCACTTGCTCTCCTCGAGAATGGCTGCGCCCAGCGCGTCGAAGCGGGTGTTGGCGCGGTACACGTACCATCCCGTCAGCAACCAGGAAAACACGATGATCGCTGCGCCCACCGGCATGCCCAGGGTCATCATCCGGTGCTCGGCGAGCGGGGCGTGCAACCACTGTGGGAAGAACGCCACCACCGCCATGAACATGTAGTAGGTGCCCAGCACCGCTGCGCTGAGCGACCAGGCCAGGCGTGAACGGCTGCTGACCAGCTGCAGGAATTTCGGATTGCCGCGTATGCGTTCACAGCGCTGGGTATCGGTTGAATGGATGTCGATCATGGGAAGCTCCACCTTGTCTTGTTGTTATCGGAGTGAAAGGCCAAATTCGGCTTGCACGAGCCCGAAGCGGCAGGAAATCGACCTGCCGCCTGAGGGGTAGTGCTGGTTCGGGTTAGAGTGCCTTGGCCCTGTCGCGCAGGACGTACTTCTGGACCTTCCCGGTCGAGGTCTTGGGCAGCAGGGTGAAGATCACCGTGCGCGGGACTTTGAAACCGGCGAGGTGTTCGCGGCAGAAACTGATGATGTCGGCCTCGCGGACATCCTGGTAATCGGCCTTGAGCGTGATGAAGGCGCAGGGGGTCTCGCCCCATTTCTCATCAGGACGTGCAACGACTGCGGCTTCCATCACACCCGGATGGCGATACAGCACGCCTTCCAGTTCGATGGTGGAAATGTTCTCGCCACCGGAAATAATGATGTCCTTGAGCCTGTCCTTGATCTCGACGTAGCCGTCGGGATGACACACCGCCAGGTCGCCGGTGTGAAACCATCCACCTTCAAATGCCTCGGCGGTGGCCGTCGGGTTTTTCAGGTAACCCTTCATCACGGTGTTGCCGCGCATGAACACCTCGCCGATGGTCTGGCCGTCGCGCGGCGTCGGTTCGAGCGTTTTCGAGTCGCCGACCATGACCCCTTCCAGCGTCGGATAGCGCACGCCTTGGCGGGATTTGATCTGCGCCCGTTCTTCCAGAGGCAGCTCATCCCATTCGGCGTGCCAGGCGCAGAGTGTTACCGGGCCGTAGGTTTCGGTCAGGCCGTAGACGTGAGTGACCTTGATGCCCATCTGTTCAACGGCACCGATGACCTTGGCCGGCGGTGCCGCGCCGGCGACCATCGCGTTGACCGGATGATCGATCGCGGCCTTGGCCGACTCTGGCATGTTCACCAGTGCGTTGAGCACGATCGGCGCACCGCACAGGTGAGTGACCTGATGTTCGCGGATCAGCGTAAGGATTCGTTGCGGGTCGACCCGACGCAGGAACACGTGCACCCCGGCCAGGGCGGTGATGGTCCAGGGGTAACACCAGCCGTTGCAATGGAACATCGGCAGGGTCCAGAGGTACACCGGGTGATTGCCCATCGCCCAGGTCATCTGGTTGCCCAAGGCGTTGAGATAGGCACCGCGATGGTGGTAGACCACCCCCTTGGGGTTGCCGGTGGTGCCGGAGGTGTAGTTCAGCGAGATCGCTTGCCACTCACTGACGGGCCATTTCCAGTCGAACGCCGGATCGCCTTCGGCCAGCAGCGCCTCGTAGTCCAGCTCGCTGACGGCCTGGCCCTCGCCGTATTCCGGGTCGTTGACGTCGATGACCAGCGGCGGATGGTCGAGCATGCCGATGGCGGCGTGGATCACGTCATGGAATTCCCGGTCGGTGATCAGCACTTTCGCTTCACCATGCTGGAGCATGAACGCGATGGCTTCGGCGTCCAGGCGCACGTTGAGGGGGTTGAGCACCGCACCGATCATCGGCACCCCGAAGTGCACTTCAAGCATCTCGGGGATGTTTGGCAGCATCACCGCCACCGTGTCGTCCTTGCCGATGCCGCGCCCGGCCAATGCCGACGCCAGGCGCCGGCAGCGGGTGTAGGTCTGCGCCCAGGTGCGGCGGATCGACCCGTGGATCACGGCAGGGTAGTGGGGATAGACGTTGGCAGTACGCTCGAGGAAGCTGAGCGGAGACAAAGCGATGTGATTGACCGCCGAAGGGCCTAGCCCTTGTTCATAGATCGACATGTTCGGATACTCGGTGGCTGATTGTTAGCTCTACAGATGGCTCGTCGGCGTCGCCGCCGCGTGCATCTTTTATGTCTGGTTTGCTTTATATAACATTCAGCCATCGATATGGAAGTACAACCTATAGCGTATAGTATATGTACTATATTATATTCATCCTGCTCTAAATGAATGCCGCCGAGCCGCCAGTGCCGGTATATCCTTGGACGCCACCCCGATGCGGACCCGCGATGACCCCGACTCCTGTTCGACTGCACAGCTGGTTGCGCCTGCAACGCGAGGGCGTGCCGATGGCCGCCCGCGCCGACGCCTTGTGTCGGGCCTTGCAAGACTGTCCCGAAGTGCGGCGTGCGGTGTACCTGAGCTGGCAACCGCTGGCCGGCATTTACAGCCATGAGGGCGGCGCCCAGCATTTCCCGCCGGGGCAGGGCGATCCGGTGCTGGCCAGTGACCGGCTGCTGTTCGAGGCCTTGACGGCTGCCGGGCGCCTGGACCTGGCGCAAGTGCGCCGGCTCGATTGCTGGTTGGCCGGTCGCCTGCGCCGCGCTGCCATCAGCCACGGCCAGGTGTTCGACCTGGGGTTACAGCCGGGGCAGGCCGGGTTGCTGCTGGTGGAAGTCTGCGAAGGGGTGAGTTTTGACTGGCTGGGTTGGGTTCGCGACTTGCTGACGACCCTGCTCAGTAGCGTCAACGGCATGTTGCGTGGCTCGCCGCTATTGGGGCACGACCCACAACCGGGCCTGCTGCTTGATGCCCAGGGACGTCCGCAGGAATTTAATGCGGCGCTGCTGGCCCTGCTGGCGGAAAAACCCCTGACCGACGTGCTGGGTTTTCTGCCGGTCAACCATCGGGTGCTGGTGCGCGCCTGTCTCGACCAGCAGCGCGCCATCGAAGGCGTCGAAGCCCAGTTCGAGGACCAGGTGCTGATCTGGACCTTCATTCCAGACCCTCAGGACAACCGCGTGCTCGCCCGTTGTCGCGACGCCACCGTGCAGGTGCTGGCTGAGCGAGAGGCCGCCACGGCGCGCCGCCTGTACCGGCTGATCATCGAGAACACCACCGACCTGATTTCCCGGCACTCCCCGGACGGACGCTTTCTGGATGCCTCGCCCGCGTCCTGGACTCTGCTTGGCTACTGGCCCGAAGAACTGCGCGGGCAAATGGCCCAGGGCCTGTTCCACGGCCAGGACCTGGCGAGCCTGGTGCAAAGGGCGCGTGACGCGCTGGAGCAGGACGGTTATCACACCATGACCTTTCGCATTCGTCATCGAGACGGCCACTACCTGTGGTTCGAAACCGCGAGCCGGGCCATCCGCGAGACCTACACCGGCACCGTCGTCGAAGTGGTCAGCGTCTCCCGTGACATCACCGCCCGGGTCCAGGCCGAAGAAAACAATCGCCGCCTGGCCGAAGTGGTCGAAGCCAATACTGACCCGGTGCTGTTCATCGACCCCGACGGGCACGTCACCTACCTCAATCCCGCTGCGCGTCGAATCCTGGGCATCAACCCGCCACAACCGATGCCGTCCATGGAGGACCTGTTTGCCAGCGCCGACCTGCTGCGCGTGCAACGCCAGGGCTGGGCCGCTGCCGAGCGTGATGGGGTGTGGAGCACCGATGCCCGGCTGCTGCCGCCGGCTGGGGGCGCAGGTGTTCCGGTATCCCTGGTGTTGCTGGCCCACCGCGCGGCGGGGGGGGAGCGTTATTACTCGCTGGTGGCGCGGGACATGACCGAACGCGAACTGCGCGAGACCCAGCAGCGCCGCCACCAGGACGAACTGGCGCACACGGCGCGGCTGGTCACCCTGGGAGAACTGGCCTCAGGCATCGCCCATGAAATCAACCAGCCACTGGCCGCGGTGGTCAACTATGCCAACGCCAGCCAACGTTACCTGCAGTCCCTGGGCTCCAATCCCCAGGCTGCCGAACGCGTCGCCCAGGGGCTGGAGCGCATCACCCACCACGCCACCCATGCCTCCGAGGTGATCCGTCGCCTGCGGGCCTTCCTGCGCAAGGGCCAGCGCCGCATGCAAGCCCTGGACATCGCCGATGTCGCCCGCGAGGCGATGCGCTTGTGCGCTTGGGAAGCGAGCAATTGCCAAGTGACAATCGAGGATCGGCTGCCGGATAATCTGCCGCCAATTTATGCCGACCGCGTATTGCTCGAACAGGTCCTGCTCAACATTCTGCGCAATGCCATCGATGCCAATCGCGAACAACATCCCGGCCAGCCTTCGCTGATCGTCATGGCCGCGGGACTGTGCGGCAGTGCGACCGTGGAATTCAGTGTGCAGGACCAGGGCCCGGGGGTGAGCGAGGCACAACTTGAGCAGATATTCACGCCGTTCTATACCAGCAAGGCCGATGGCCTGGGTCTGGGCCTGTCCATGAGCCGCAGCATCATCGAAGGCTTCGGTGGGGCGCTGCAGGCCAGGCGCCAACCCCGCGGGCTGCTGATGATGTGCCGCTTGCCGCTTGCCGGCCCGACCAAACAACAACAGGAATAACGCAATGGCAGCTGTGATGGAGCACGTGGTGTACGTGGTCGACGATGACCAGGGGATGCTTGATTCCACGGTGTGGCTACTCGAATCCGTTGGCCTCAAGGCCCTGGCATTTACCAGCGGGGTTGCCTTTCTTGACGCCTGCGATGCCAGCCTCGACGCCTGCGTGCTGCTTGACGTGCGCATGCCGGGGATGGGCGGCCTGAACGTACAGGAAGAAATGCGCACCCGTGGCCTGAACCTGCCCGTAATCTTTGTCAGCGGCCACGCCGATGTGCCGATCGTGGTGCGCGCCTTCAAGGCTGGTGCGCACGATTTCATCGAGAAACCCTACAACGAGCAGTTATTGCTGGACAGCGTGCAACAAGCGCTCAGCAACAGCGCCGTTAATCGTTCTGGCGTCCAGGGCCATGAAGCCCTCAAGGCGCGACTGCTCACGCTCACCCCACGCGAGCGCGACGTGCTGGTGCCGCTGGTGCAAGGCTATACCACCCGGGAAATAGCCGAGCAGCTGGGGGTCAGCGCCAAGACCGTCGACCTCTACCGATCCCGCGTGATGAAACGCATGCAAGCCACTACCTTGCCCGACCTGGTCGGCATGGCCATCGCGGCCGGGTTGGTCGATCCGCTGAAACTACGCTGACCTCTCACACCGCCCACTGTGGGTCTATGCTGAGCGAACCACTTTCGCCACCTGCATGGAGCCCGTCAATGGTGCCCACCCCGATAAACGAGAAGGCGCTGACCCGCACCCTGCTCGACGTGCTGATTCGAGCAGGGCTGATTACCGTCCTGGTGCTGTTCTGCTTCGAGATCTTCAGGCCGTTCCGCGACCTGATGCTGTGGTCGCTGATCCTGGCGATCACTCTCTACCCGCTGCAGACGCGGTTGATGAGGCGAGGCGGACACAAGCCGGGGCACGTCGCGACCCTGCTCGTGCTGGCCGCGATCGTGATCCTAATGGTGCCGATCTACCTGTTGGGCACCTCCATTGCCGACTCAGTCGAGCGAGCGATGGTGCTGGTCAAGGGCGGCGCCTTCCATGTGCCGCCGCCGAATGCCGCGGTGGCCGACTGGCCGCTGGTCGGCAAGCCGCTGACGGAACTCTGGCTGCAGGCCTCCACCAACCTGCCTGACCTGACCGCCAAATACCTGCCGCAGATCAAGCATTTCAGCCTCGGTTTATTAAGCAAGCTGGCCGGGGTCGGCATGGGTTTCCTGATGTTCATTTTCGCCCTGATCATCGCCGGAGTTTTCATGGCCTACGGCGAAGGCGGCAGCCGCAGCGCGGTGCAGATCGCCGCGCGGGTTAGCGGCCCTGCCAAGGGCCCGAAAATCGCCGAGCTGTGCACGGCGACGATTCGTGCAGTGGCCCTCGGCGTGGTGGGCATCGCTTTTATCCAGATGCTGCTGGTGGGGTTGGGTTTTGTCTTCAAGGGCGTGCCCGGTGCCGGCCTGCTGGCGCTGGCGGTATTGCTGCTGGGCATCATGCAGCTGCCGGTGACCCTGATCACGCTGCCGGTGATTGCCTTTGTGCTCACCACCGAGGGCGCGAGCACCGGGACGATCATCTTTTCCATCTACGTGTTCGTCGCCGGATTGGTAGACAACGTGCTCAAGCCTTTGCTGCTGGGGCGCGGCGTCGATGTACCGATGCCGGTGATCCTGATCGGCGCCCTGGGCGGCATGGTGTCCAACGGGATCATCGGGTTGTTCGTTGGGCCGGTAGTGCTGGCAGTGGGGTATCAACTGTTCTGGCAGTGGGTGCAGGACCGACCGGAACCAGAGCCGCAACAGGGGCCGCTGCCCTGAGGCCGTACATTCTTTAAACCTTCTGATGACGCGAAGTGTCGATAACTGCAGAGCCCACACTTCGCCCATCCGAGGGGACGCCAATGATCGGTGTTGTCATACCCGCCCACAACGAAGAACAACACATCAGCGCTTGCCTGGCGTCCATCCTTGTGGCGGCACGCCACCCGCAGTTGCAGGGGCGCGAAGTCAGCATCCTGGTGGTGCTGGACGACTGTTCGGATGCCACCGGCACGCGGGTGCGCGCCATGGACGTGCCGACACTCGATGTCTGTTTCAGGAACGTCGGCAAGGCGCGGGCTACAGGGGCCGAGGTACTGCTGGAGGCGGGTGTGCAATGGCTGGCGTTCACGGATGCCGATACGGTTGTACCGGCCGACTGGATCGCCCGCCAACTCGACTGCATGGCTGACGCCGTGTGCGGCACGGTTGAAGTGGACAATTGGGATGAGCACGGGGAGGGCGTTCGCAGCCGCTACCTGGAGCGCTATCAGTTCATCGAGAATCACCGGCATATCCACGGCGCGAACCTGGGGCTGAGCGCTGCGGCTTATAAAAACGCCGGCGGCTTTCAACACCTGGCTGCCCATGAAGACATACACCTGGTGGCCGACCTTGAGCGCATCCGTGCGCGTATCGTCTGGACCGCGTCCAACCCGGTGGTGACCAGCGCACGCAAGGATTACAAATGCACCGGCGGTTTTGGCGAGTACCTGACATCGCTAGGCCAAGCCCTGGGTGCGGCGGCCTGCAACCACCCGCCAGCATCTATGCGCTGCCCTGAAATGGATGCGTAAACGCCTCAGTGACACGCGTCGCTGACGGCTTTCGCGGCGCGGCGCAACTCCTGTTTGACGTCCACCGGGATTCGCTGGCGCACCAGCCGCTGCTCAAGGAACGCCTGGTCACCCCCTGTCCCCACTTGCGCGTCGATGGCTGCCCCCTTGGCCTCCAGGGCTGCCGCGTGCGCGTCGATCACGGCATCGACCTCGGCATCATTACGGGCTGCATCCAGTCGCTCGATCAGTGCCGCCACTTCATCGGCTTCAGCCTTGGCATAAGCCTCGACGGTCATGCCGGAGGCGAGCGCCCGCGCGCGGATCTCAAGGTTCTTCATGGTCTGCTTGGCGTCTTCGCACAGTGCCGCTTGCTTGCGGCTGTCGGCGACTTGCCAATGAATCAATTGAAAGGTCAGGACGCCGACCATGGCAAGCGCCAGGCCACTGAGCAGCAACGCGATCTTGAAGTTGTGGTGTGCCGTCATGGCTCGTCCATGGTGGGGTCTTTAGCGGGCGCTGCAAATAGATTAGAGGGGCGATTGAAAGTTTGCATTGAGTTAAGCAACTACCGACGACTGACAGCCATCGAGTGGATATTTGCCGCCGGTCGCCAGCCATCAATCTTTATCAAATTATCCCACGTGCAATTGCTTCAGATATCTGTGGGCGGCGCATTCGGTGAGTCACCGGATGAGTCAACTCAGCTCGCCACAGCTGGTGCCCTTTCTTTCGAGCAGGAAGCGCTGCGCAGCTCAAAACAGTTGCTACCGGTCGCCTCCCGGGCGCCCAATAAGCGGGCCAACCATCGATAGGAGTTTTTATGTCCGATCCCGTCTCATCGAGCAGCGGCGCTTCGCGCTCCTGGCTTGAATTGGCCCGTGGCAGCAGTTGGTCGGGGTTGCTGTTTTGGTTGACGTTAATCGTCGTGACCTGCCTGCTGCTGTTCAGTGGCTACAGTGCATTGACCGAAGCCGACTCGGACGTTCTGCATTACGCCATGCTGGGCGGCACCGCCGGATTTGCCGCTACGGCACTGGGCGCATTAATGGCACTGGTACTGCGGGACGTCGCGGTCCGTACCCAGGACATCATGCTCGGCTTTGCGGCGGGAATGATGTTGGCGGCCAGCTCCTTTTCGCTGATCCTTCCAGGCATCGCCGCCGCCGACGCCATCACCGGCAGCAAACTGGTGTCTGCCGCGGTAGTGGTGCTGGGCATGGGGCTGGGCGTGGCCTTGATGGTCGGCCTTGATCGTTTTGTGCCCCACGAGCACCAGAAAAGCGGTCGGCGCGGCCCCGAGGTAGAACGCCTCAACCGGGTCTGGCTGTTTGTCCTGGCCATCACCCTGCACAACTTGCCCGAGGGCATGGCCATCGGCGTCAGTTTCGCGGACGGCGACATGAAGGTGGGTTTGCCCCTGACCACGGCCATCGCCATCCAGGATATTCCCGAAGGGCTTGCCATTGCGCTGGCGCTGCGGGTCACAGGCATCTCTGCTTTGAAGTCGGCCCTGGTGGCGATAGGTTCCGGGCTCATGGAACCGTTGGGCGCGATCATCGGCCTGGGCGTTTCATCGGCATTCGCCCTCGGCTATCCCGTAGCCTTGGGTCTGGCGGCCGGGGCGATGATCTTCGTGGTGTCCCACGAAGTGATTCCCGAAACCCACCGCAACGGCCATGAAACGCCAGCTACGCTTGGGTTGATGATGGGCTTTGGGGTGATGATGTTTCTTGATACCGCGTTGGGGTAAGTTCTTCCATCGAGCCTGGCTTTACGCAAGTGCACTTGAAAGACGGTCCCTCCTGGGCTGAGGCGTGAATGGCGACGACTAACATTGTCAAACCGGCGCTGGCCAGCAGCATGCGGTGGCTGAAGATCATGGACGGCTATTCCTGGGTAAAGGTTGTGATGATTATTTCAAACTCACCCAGCATTGGTCATGCACGTGTGGCTTGAAGTGCCTGGATCCTCAGGTACTGCTTTTGCGGCTTCAAACACAAAGCCTGCATCGACGATATGAGCCGGAGTTTAACAGCGGTATCTAGAAACTGCCTGCCAAGTACCACTGGGCATAGGGTGTGTTGGCAACTTTAAACCGGTTGTAGTCGGGGCTGCCATCATCCCACCAGACCGGGCCACGCTCCCCAAGTGCAACTTTGGCCGAGTTGACTTCCGCCCGGGCGGACTGCAACTGTTCGAGATCGCCGCTGGCCTTGGCAGCCTTGACCTGGCGTCGCGCGTTCATCAACTGATTGACCAGAAGTTGGCGCTTGTCAGCGGCCAGCGACGGGTCTGAACATCGCCACAGCTGACCTTTGACGACAAAGTAGCGGCCGTCCGGGGTGGTGGGGTTCATGGGTGCAGCTCCCTGTCGCTTGATGTCGGCGCGCAATCCGCAACATTCCCCACAACATGGCGATTGCTATCGCCATCCAGGAGGCGATCATGCTGAAGATTGTCATTGCAAGGCTCATAAATTCCTCCGCTGCTTTGTCGTCTCCGTGCTCTCCCGATAGATGACCGCGGAGTGTCCGGGGGATTCAAATTTTCGTTAAATGACAACTAAGTCATCTGTAACTAATTCAAACTCTATTTTTTGGTGTAATGTTAGGGAACTCATCACGTAGAGATCTCCCATGTCCAAACTCGCAGAATTTCGCCAACTGGAAAAACACCTGGCAGAACAACTCCAGGCGCTGGAAGCATTGAAAGGTGATGCTGGCCTCAAGCAGGAAATTGAATTCGAAACCAAACTGCGTGCGCTCCTTGCCAAGTATGGTTACAGCTTGAAAGACATCGTCAACCTGCTCGACCCACAAGCCGGTCGCCGTGCACCTGCTGCCGAAGCCAAAACCGGCACGCGCAAGCCGCGTCAGGTCAAAGTCTACAAAAACCCGGAATCGGGTGAAGTTGTGGAAACCAAAGGTGGCAACCACAAGACCCTGAAAGAATGGAAAGCCAAGTACGGCTCCGAAAAAGTCGAGTCGTGGCTGGCCAAGTAATTCCGGTGCGCGCCTGATTTGCGTGCAACCGCTTAAGTTGCAGCACACACCCACATGAGCCCGCGAAAGCGGGCTTTTGTTTTTAGCCGCATGACCCACGTTTGGCGGTTTGTCTCGTTCTGATAACTTCAAGAGCTGCGTGCAGAGCGTCTTTAAAATGTACGCTTATGTACATCGCGTGTACGCCATGGATCTGCGGGTGTACAGTGATCAGGAATTTTCAGTAAAAGGTGCACCCCAATGTCCCAGGCAGGACGAGCGAAGACCAAGGCGCAGGACGCGGGCTGGCGGGGCTCGGTTGATGTCTGGCTGGATGCCGCCTATGACGCGCTGAAGGAGTCGGGGGTGGACGCCGTGCGGGTGATGCCGCTGGCCAAGCGCCTGAATTTGTCCCGCACCAGCTTCTATTGGTTCTACGAGGACCGCGAACAACTGCTAGCGGCGCTGCTCGCCCGTTGGCGGGACAAGAATACCGGCGGCATGCTCAGCCAGTGCGAAAGTTACGCAGAGAGTATTTCCGAGGCGATTCTCAACGTTTTCAAGTGCTGGCTGAACCCGGAGCTGTTCGACTCACAATTCGAGTTCGCGGTGCGCAGCTGGGCGCTGCAGTCGGATGGAGTGTCTGGCGAAATCGCCTTGGCCGATGAGGCGCGCATCGGCGCACTGGCGGCGATGTTCCGCCGATTTGGCTACGACAACGAAGGGGCCGATGTACGCGCCAGGACGATCTACCTCACGCAGATCGGCTACATCTCGATGAAGACTACCGAAGATATCGTGGTGCGCTTCAGACGCATTCCACAGTACGTCAGCGTGTTTACCGGCAAGGCGCCCAAGCGGCGTGAGCTTGACCGTTTCTACGGGACCTTTGGCTACGCGCAAACAGAACCCGGCGTGTTCGTGCCCCTGGCTGAAACGTTCGAGGGAACCCCGATCGATGACGAGTAAGACCGTGGGAATCATCGGCGGTACCGGCTGGCTGGGGCGAGCCCTGGCCGAGGCGCTGCTCGACAGTCAGTTCATCGCGCCGCAGCATCTGTTGATCTCCAATCGCTCGGGCGTGACTGCGTTTGAACCAGGCGTACGGCTGCTCGCTGACAATCAGCAACTGGTGGATGAGAGCGATATCGTCGTGCTGTCGATTCGCCCGGAGCAGTTTCGGGAACTGCGCATCAACGCTCGGGGCAGGCAGGTGATCTCGCTGATGGCGGGCGTGTCGGCGGCAGCCATCGGTTTGGCGACCGGGGCGCAAGCAGTGGTGCGGGCTATGCCCAATGCGGCGGTGGAAATTCGGCAGTCGTTCACGCCCTGGTGCAGCAACGTCAGCCTGGATGAACAGGAAGCCTTGTGGATTCAAGGTCTTTTCGAATGCGTAGGCAGCGCAGACGCAGTGCCTGATGAAGCCTGTGTCGATTATCTCAGTGCGTTGTCGGGAACCGGCCCGGCACTCCCGGCCATGCTGCAACTGGCGCTGACACGGCAAGCAGTGGCCGCAGGCATTCCACCGGATATCGCGCAACGAGCTGCTCAAGGCGTTGTCGTGGGTGGCGGGCACATGTTGGCTCGACACGATCCGCAACAGCTGATCGATTCGTTGCTGGCGTACCGGGGCGTGACAGCGGCAGCCCTGCAGTCGATGGTCGATGATGAGTTCGAGTCGCTGGTGGGGCGGGCGGTGGAAGCCGGCGCGCAGGTCGCACGCCGGGGCATGTAGAAGCGGCAAAAGCCTGCGCGCAGGCCTCCGGTTTCAGATTTCCTTCACCAGCCGCAGTGCGTCATAGATGGCCGCATGGGTATTGCGTGCCGAGACTGCGTCGCCAATGCGGAACAACTGGAAGCGCCCCTCGGGGTGGGTGACGAGGTGCTGCGCATTACCGGCGATCAGGTCATGCTGCTCGACTGCTCCGCCATTGCTGGAGAGCGGGCGCAGCTCGAAGTACAGGTCATCCAGGGGCAGGGTGCCGTGGTTGATTACCACCTGATCGACGACTCGCTGCTTGTGGACCTGTCCGTAATCACTGCCAAAAATCGCAACCAGCGTCCCATCGCGCTTGTGCACCTTCTCAACCCGGTAGGTCACGGTAAAGGTGACGTCCAGATCCTGCAGGCTGCGCATGTAGGGCACCAGGTTCATGGCCATGACTTCGGGGGCAAATGAGCGGTCGGGCGTGACGATTTCAAGGGTCGCGCCGCTCCTGGCGATGACTTCGGCGGCTTGCAGTGCGGCGTGATCCCCCGCGTCGTCGAAAATCAGCACATTGCGCCCGGGCTTGACGTCACCGGAGATGATGTCCCAGGTCGAGACCACCAGTTCGTTGCCCTCGCGCAGGACTTCGGTGTGCGGCAGGCCCCCGGTGGCGACGATGACCACGTCTGGCTCGAAGGCTTGCACGGTGTCGGCCTCGGCCCAGGTGTTGAAATGAAACTTGACCCCCAGGCGTTCGCACTGCGCCATGCGCCAGTCGATGATGCTGATCATTTCGCGCCGGCGCTCGCTCAGGGCCGTCAGGCGTATCTGCCCGCCAGGCTGGTCCGCCGCTTCCAGCACGGTCACGTCATGGCCTCGTTCCCCAGCTACTCGCGCCGCCTCCAGCCCCGCCGGGCCGCTACCCACCACGACCACCCGGCGCTTGACCGCTGCCTTGGGAATGTCGTGGGGCATGGTGGTCTCGCGACCGGTCGCCGCGTTGTGGATGCAATAGGCGGCGCCGCCCTGGTAGATGCGGTCCAGGCAGTAGTTGGCGCCCACGCACGGGCGGATGTCTTCTTCGCGCTTCTCGATGATCTTGCGCACGATGTGCGGGTCGGTCATGTGCGCCCGGGTCATGCCCACCATGTCCACCTTGCCCGAGGCAATCGCATAGCGCGCCGTGGCCACATCGGGAATTTTCGCCGCATGGAAAGTGATCGACCTGATCCCGATGGTCTGGCTGCCGAGCACGCACAAGGCGTTCTATGACAAGTACAAAGACCGGCTCGAAGACCTTGGGGTGCTGTATGAGGGGCGTATCGGCATGGCGGTGCCGAGTTCGGTGCCGTTGAGCGAGGTGGCCAGCGTCGAAGACCTGAACAAGCCTGAGGTCCGGGCCAGGCTGGAAGGCAAGATCCTCACCTCGGAAGTGGGTAACGGCCAGTACAAGCTGACGGTCAAGGCCATCGATGAGTACAAACTTGAGGGCTACAAGCTGGTGGCGTCCTCTGAGACCGGGATGCTCAATGAGCTGGATCGCAATCTGAAGCGCGATAAATGGTCGCTGGTCAATGCCTGGAGCCCGCACTGGATGTTCTCCAAGTGGCCGTTGCGCTACCTGGATGATCCGAAGCAGATCTTTGGCGGCGCCGAGCAAATCCACGCTGTGGCGCGCAAGGGCTTTAGCGAGCAGTACCCCGAAGTGGCGTATTTCTTCGCCCACTATTCGGTGCCCAAGGCGGACCTGGACGCGCTGATGATGGAGGCTCGGCAGAGTTCGTCCGACAAGGTGGTAGCGGCATATTACGCGGCCAACAAACCGCGTTTCGACGCCATGTTCCAGCAGGGCGCAGAGGCCGTCAGCAGCCGTCAGCCCTGAAGGCTGCGGTGACCAGAGGCAGCCATGGAGTGGCGCCATTCGGTCGCCCACGGGTGCCGGTCCCGCAGGGTTGCCGCAAAGCCGAAACCAGCCCGCCGCCGGTGTACCCGGAGTCGCACCTGTCGTTCCTGGCCAACGTCTACAACCACCGCATTGATCCATAGGCGACGCGGCCGGGGTTGCGGCTGCGTTCGCCTTGGCCAAGGTGTGTCCGCGAGAATCCTTATGGCGTTACCTGATAACCACGCTGCTGCATGCAACTGCTGTAGGCGGATGACACCGCCGTCGTATTCTGCTCTGCGCTGCGGCGGTCCTGGCGACGATCCTGGCGCTGGCGGGACCCGCCCACCACTGCGCCAGCCACCGCTGCATCCTTGGCCTGGTTCTGGCGGTATTGCTGTTTGACGTCGTCGTCCACCCGATCATAGAACTCATCGTGCTGACGACCCCGCGCGCCGGCAACCGCAGCTCCGGCAACGGCGCCAGTCGCGGCTCCGCGTACACGCCCACCTGATTGCGGCGTCGTGCTCGAGCTCGTTGTGCTGCCAGCCTGGGACTGGCAGGCGCTGACGTCCTGCTGGATGATTGCCTGCGTCTGTCCTTTGAGAGGGGTGATGGTCTCGGCTGCTGCGCTTGACGAGACCGCGCAAAGGATCAGGGTAATGCAAGGGGCGAAGACGATTTTCATGGTGAACCCCACTGCGGCGAGTGTGCGTTGGAGTTACGACGCTTGAACCTTTACAGATTAGTTCACCTGTCACGCTTGGCTCGCACCTCTCATCATATCGCACGTGCCTCGACGCTTTGCGGGTCGGCCAACAGCCCCTCGACTTGCGCACGCTCCCAGGTACTCAGCAGCTCCACGGGATCAGTCCCATAACGATGCCAGTCGGCAAACGTGGCCGAGCGGCCATCCGCAGCGATGCAGGATTCACAGCGGGTGAGGGTGCCCTGGTCCTGGCACAGGTTGAGCACCCAGCCATCGACTTCAACACGGATCTGGCCCGCGTCAATTCCCGGAGAGGCCTGACGGCTGATTCGTTGGATAGACCGCGTACCCAGGGCCAGGTCTCTCAGGATCTGGCATACCTCACGGCTTGAAAGTGATTCGCGGGTCATTGTTCTGGCAATCTGGGGCAGTCATCAGGAAGGACTACAGCGTATCCGCAGCTCCCGCAAAGATCTATGACCCGTTTGCTGAAGCCAAACTCGTCCGAACTGATGGGCGAGAGGTCATGAGCATAAATGTTGTCAAGCATGCGGTCGTCAAAGCCAGTAACTGTTCATCGTTATCAACCTTTCATCGGTCATTGCGGTGCAATCTGCTGGCTGTGCTGAACTTTGGCGCACACGGACAAAGGAGCAATCAGCATGGCGACCATGAAAGCAGCAGTTTTCGTTGAGAAAAACCGGATCGTGCTGGAGGACAAACCCATTCCCGAGGTGGGCCCACTGGATGCGCTGATCCGTATCACCACCACGACCATTTGCGGCACCGACGTACACATCCTGCGCGGTGAATACCCAGTGGCCAAAGGGCTGACCGTTGGGCACGAACCGGTTGGTGTGATTGAACGACTGGGCTCTCAGGTGCGCGGCTTCGTCGAAGGGCAACGGGTCATTGCCGGAGCCATCACCCCCAGCGGCCAAAGTTACGCCTGCCTGTGCGGCTGCGCTTCCCAGGACGGCCCGGATACCCGCCACGGGTTTCGCGCCACAGGCGGCTGGAAATTCGGCAACATCATTGACGGGTGCCAGGCCGAGTACCTGCTGGTGCCGGACGCAATCGCCAATTTGTGTCCCATTCCCGACGGCCTCAGCGATGAGCAGGTACTCATGTGCCCGGACATCATGTCCACCGGATTTTCCGGGGCCGAGCGCGGTGAAGTGAGCATTGGCGATACCGTTGTCGTGTTTGCCCTCGGGCCGATCGGCCTGTGCGCGGTGGCTGGCGCCCGCCTCAAGGGCGCGACCACGATCATAGGCGTTGACGCCGTACCCGAACGCATGAGCGTCGCGCGGCAGCTGGGCGCGACCCATGTGGTCAATTTCAAGGACGGCAACGTGGTCGATCAGATCATGGCCCTGACCGATGGCCGAGGTGTCGATGTGTCCATCGAGGCATTGGGCACCCAAGGGACTTTCGAATCTGCCCTGCGGGTGCTGCGTCCCGGCGGTCGCTTGTCCAGCCTGGGGGTTTATTCAAGCGATCTGCGCATTCCGCTGGATGCCTTCGCCGCAGGATTGGGGGACTACAGCATCGTCACCACCCTGTGCCCCGGCGGCAAGGAGCGCATGCGTCGCCTGATGGCGGTGGTCAACAGCGGGGGCGTGGATCTGTCACCCCTGGTGACGCACCGCTACAAACTCGATGATATTGAAGCCGCCTATGACCTGTTTGCCCACCAGCGGGACGGGGTGATGAAAGTGGCGATCACACCGTGAGGATCGAACGTGCTTTGCCCAGGCGAATGAGCGCCTCATGATCGAGAGCCCGGGCCTCACGGGAGCCGCCGCTGCGCTTGGAATTGGCCTGCTCATCGGTCTTGAGCGCGAGCGGCACAAAGGCGAGGGGCAAAGCCGTGCCTGCGCCGGGTTGCGCACTTTCGCGATTACCGCGCTGCTGGGCTATGGGGCGATGCAGGTGGCTGGCGGCCTGCTGGTCGCGGCCCTGGCGATCACCCTTGGGGGGCTGGTGACGGTCGCCTACTGGCGCAGCTTAAGCGACGACCCGGGGGTGACCAGTGAAGTGGCCTTGCTCACCGTCTTGGTACTGGGGGCCCTCTGCAGCAGTCAGCCACAACTGGCGGTGACCATGGCGGTGGTGATGGCCGGATTGCTGGCGTACCGCGAGAAGTTGCACCACTTCGCCCGCAGCCAGTTAACCGATGGCGAAATGCGCGACGCACTGGTCCTGCTGACGGCCGCCCTGGTGGTGCTGCCGCTGGCGCCTGATCGCTATATCGGTCCGTATGGGGCGATCAACCTGCGTACCATTTGTACCCTGACCGTCCTGCTGATGGTGGTTGGGGCAGTGGGGCATGTCGCGGTTCGTGCCTTGGGCACCCGCTATGGCTATGCGATCAGCGCCATTGCCTCCGGATTCGCGTCCAGTACTGTGACAATCGCCGCGATGGGCCATATCGCCGCCAGGGAGCCGGTCAACGTCAAGCTCCTGAGCGCCGCCGCGATCTGGTCCAACCTCGCGACCTTCGTTCAAGCGGGCCTGATCCTGGGTGCGGTCGACACCGGTCTGCTGCGGCCGGTTTTCGGTCCACTGGTATGCGGCGCGCTTGCTACCGCCCTGTATGGCCTGTGCCTGATGTTTCCGAAAACCGCGACGAACGCCAGCCAGCCGATCAAGGTCGGCGGTGCGTTCAATCTCAAGCTGGCGCTGGTGGTGACCCTGACCGTGACCGGCATCACTTTCCTGTCCTCGGTGATGCTCAGGTACTACGGGGAAGCGGGGGTGATGGTGACGGCGACCTTCACCGGTTTCGCCGATGCCCATGCTTCGACGGCGTCGATTGCCTCCCTGGCCAAATCGGGTCAGTTGCCATTCGACGCCATTGCCGTGCCTGTACTGATCGCCATCAGCAGTAATTCGCTGAGCAAATGCGCGGTGGCGTGGGTCAGTGGTGGAAGCCGGTTCGCCCTTTACGTAATTCCGGGTCAGGTCCTGCTCACACTGGCTATGTGGGCTGGGATCTGGTTGCTCTGAATGAGGCCTCTACGCAAGCTGATAGAGATCAAGTCGCCCTTCACATAACCCATCAATCCTGATCAACCGTTGGCCGAAAGATCGCGGGGCGACGGTTCACAGTTGCAGACGATGAATGACCTGGTGGCGGTCATCAGGGTCAGTGTAAGTTTCAAACCCAAGCGATCTGGCGAGGTCACGCATGGGCGCGTTGCTGGCGGAATCGACCGAATACATCTGCCGGTAACCGTTGTGGCGCGCCGCCTTGATCAAATGTTCCATCAGCAGTGTACCCAGTCCCAGGTGATTCCATTCATCGGCGACCGTAATGGCGGATTCACATTGCTGTTCACCCGTGGCCGCATAACGACTGACGCCCACCTCAATCAATTGTCCGTTGTCGTGCACCAGGGCGATGAAGGCCAGGCGCCCTCGATTTCTGCACCTGACAGGCCAAGCGGAGTCAAGCCGTTGCCCTGGCTGGACCAGGTCAGCGGTTCAGTAGTGCTGAAGGTTGGAATGATTGCCGTCAGACACTAGCGCACAAAGCGCTTGGGCAGGATCCGGGTCAGGGTGTTATCGCGCATCCAGTAATGGTGGAAAATCCCGGCGCAGGCGTGCACGCCAATCAGCCAGTACCCGGCGTTACCCAGCCATTCATGCCATTCTTTGAATTGCTTCGCCAAATCAGGATCGAGTGCGATAGGCGAGGGCAGGGTAAAAGCAAAGTACGGTATTGGTTTACCGGCGGCACTGAGCATCAGCCAGGCGAGCAGGGGCGTGACGATCATCAGCACATAGAGCGCCAGGTGGGTGAGGTGGGCCAGCGCAGTCTGCCACGCGGGGGGGCGAGGCGTGATGGGCGGACGTTTTTGTAAACGACCGAGTAAGCGCACCCACACCAAGGAAAAAATCGCCAGTCCAAAAAGCGCATGGGTACCCAGTAGTGGTCCTCTCAACGGGTGCTGGCGCGGCAGCCAGCCCCTGATCTCGATACAGGCATAGACCCCGACAAACAGCCCGAGCATCAGCCAGTGCAAGGTGATCGAGAGTTTTGCGTAGCGGTTGTGAGCGAGTAAATCGCGAGTCATAACAGGCCTCTTGGACGTTGGTGTGGCTGCACAATCATTTGCGCGGTCCGGTTTCGTTCGGTAAGCGAACCGAATGACGCCAGCCTGCCTATCCAGTCTTAAGGCAATCTGAAGACTGCCCCTGCCGATCTTTTGGCCACCTTCAGACTCCGTTAAGAAATGCCTCGGATACTTCTCCCACACTTTCCCGGGAGGCGTCTTCCAATGCCCGATATTGACTGGAACATCGCTCTGCCCCTGCATTTCGGCCAAGCCGAAACCCCGCAGCTGAGTCTGGCCCGCGCTCTGCCGGACGAGCCCCTGCGCCCCGTCCTGGAAGCCTTTATCCAGAAACGCTTCCGCAGGGCCCACGGCGCGGACATCCGTCACTTCATGCCGGAGCTGTTCGGCATGAACAACGCCTCAGGTGAACTGTGTGCAGTGGCCGGCGTGCGCCTGGCGAGCCGTGAACCGCTGTTTCTGGAACGCTACCTGGACGAGCCGGTCGACCCGCTGATCAGTGCCGCTGCCGACTGTGAAGTCGCCCGCAGGGGCATCGTTGAAGTGGGCAACCTGGCCGCCAGCGACACTGGCAGTGCACGCATGAGCATCATCGCCATTACCTATCTGCTGGCCATGGGCGGCCTGGAATGGGTGGCGTTCACCGGCAACATCGGCCTGGTGAACAGCTTTCACCGTCTGGGCTTGAAGCCCGTGACCCTTTGCGCCGCCGATCCCGCGCGTTTGGGCGAGGACCGCCACAGCTGGGGCAGCTACTACGAGAGCAAACCCTGGGTGCACGTTGGCAACATCCGCGCCGGCTTCATTCATTTGCGCAACATAGGGATGTTCAGCCGATTGGGGTTGCCAGCGTCCATCGAGGAATCCAGCCATGTCGCCTGAAATCGAGCGTTTCAAACAGACCCTGCGCTCCCATGCCGAACGCAAGACCAATGCCATCGCTATTTGGGGGGATCACCTGAAGCTGGACTACGCGACGCTCTACGCGGAAGTGATGTACCGCCAGCAGCGTCTACGGGATGAAAACGTCCAGGTTGTTGCACTGGCCCTGGACAATGGTGTCGACGCCATGCTGTGGGACCTGGCCGTGTTGTTCGAAGGCTTGACCTGCCTGGCGTTGCCCCCTTTCTTCACGCCAGCTCAACGTAAACATTGTCTCAAGCAAAGCCAGGCTGCCCTGGTGATTGCCGAGCCGGCTCTGGAAGCGGAACTGCAAACGGGCGGCTACGAAAAGAACGGTGAATTCTGGCGGCGCACTTTCAACGGCCCGAACCGAATGCCCGAGGGCACCGCCAAACTGACCTTCACCTCGGGCACCACCGGCACTCCCAAAGGCGTGTGCCTGAGTGCCGAAAGTATCCTGCGGGTCGCCCGCGAACTCGATCAGGCAAGCAAGCCCACTGATCCACAGCATCACCTTGCGCTTTTGCCACTGGCGATCCTGTTGGAAAACATCGGCTGCTATGCGGCGCTGTACGCCGGTGCGAAGCTGAGCCTGCCCAGCCAGAAAACCCTCGGTATCGAGGGGGCCAGCGGTGTGGATGTGCCGCGACTGCTCGGTTGCCTGGCCACCCGTGCGCCCGAGAGTGTGATTCTGGTGCCGCAGTTGCTGTTGTTATTGGTCAGCGCCGCCGAGCAAAAAGCCTTCAGCCCCTACTCGTTGCGTTTTGCCGCAGTGGGCGGCGCCCGGGTGAGTGAAGATTTGCTGCACCGGGCGCGACGGGCCGGTCTGCCGGTTTATGAAGGCTACGGGCTGTCGGAGTGCGCGTCGGTGGTGTGCCTGAACCGGCCAGAGGCACGTCGCGCCGGCAGCGTCGGGCGGCCTCTGCCCCACGTGGAGATCCGTCTGGCCGACGACGGCGAAGTGCTGATCAAGGGCTCGACCCTGCTGGGTTACCTCGGCCAGGCTGAGCACTGCGATGAGTGGTGGCCCAGCGGCGATCTCGGTGAATTCGACGCCGAGGGCTTTCTGTACCTCAAGGGACGCAAGAAACACCAGTTCGTCACCAGTTATGGCCGCAATGTGAACCCCGAATGGGTCGAGTCCGAACTGACTCAACGCCGCGATATCGCCCAGGCCTTTGTCTACGGCGAGGCCATGCCGGGCAATCACGCGCTGCTTTGGCCTCATCGCCTCGATTGCACAGACGCGGAGTTGGCCGCCGCCGTGGCTCAGGCCAACGCGGCCTTGCCCAATTACGCCCAGGTTCACCACTGGACCCGTCTCGCTCAACCGTTCACCTCCGCCAACGGCTTGCTGACTGCCAATGGCCGACCACGCCGGGACGCCATCGTCGAGCAGTACCGCGCGCAACTGACTAACGCTTTTTTTTCAGAGGAATCTGCGTCATGAGTTTTTTCGACAACCTGCAAGAAGCCACTCAACACGAACGCCACGCGCTGTTCAACCTGCCGGTCATTCGCGATGCTCTGGAGGGCAAGGTCAGCCTGGAGAGCTACCGGGCCTTCCTGGCGCAAGCCTATTACCACGTGCGCCATACCGTGCCGTTGATGATGGCCTGCGGTGCACGCCTGCCGTCGCGTCTGGAATGGCTGCGCAAAGCAGTGTGCGAGTACATCGAAGACGAATACGGCCACGAACAGTGGATCCTCAACGATATCGAAGCCTGCGGTGGCGACAAGGCGGCGGTGCGCGACGGTCGTCCCTCCTTGCCGATCGAATTGATGGTCAGCTACCTCTACGACCTGATTGCCCGGGGCAATCCGGTGGGCCTGTTTGGCATGGTCAATGTGCTGGAAGGCACCAGTATCGCCCTGGCCACCCACGCCGCCGAGAGCATCCGCGAACGCCTGGACTTGCCGCAAAGCGCGTTCAGTTACCTCAGCTCCCATGGCTCGCTGGATATCGAGCACATGCAGACGTATCGCCGCTTGATGAACACCCTTGATGATCCGTCTGACCAGGCTGCCGTGATTCATGCCTCCAAAGTGGTGTACGCGCTGTACACCGATATGTTCCGCGGCTTGCCGCGCGACGGGGAGACCCCCCATGCGCCTGTCTGAAGCCCGCGTGGTGCTGACCGGCGCCAGTGGCGGCATCGGCCTGGCAATCGCCACGGCCCTGTGCGCCAGTGGCGCCAGGGTATTGGCCGTGGCTCGGCACCGGGAACCGCTGGTGCCTTTACTGGAACGCTACCCACAGCAGTTGTCCTGGGTCGGCGCCGACCTGACGTTCCTCACCGACCGCCGTAAAGTACTGGCCGCCGCCGAAGGCATCGGGGGTCTGAACCTGCTGATCAACGCCGCCGGGATCAATCACTTCGCCATGCTTGAACAGCTCGATGACAGCGACATCAACGCCATGCTGGCGGTGAACGTCAGCGCGCCGATCTGCCTCACCAGGTTGCTGCTGCCGCTGCTCAAGCAGGCTGAAAGCGCCATGGTGGTGAACGTCGGCTCGACCTATGGCTCGATCGGTTACCCCGGCTACGCCAGCTATTGCGCCACCAAGTTTGCCCTGCGGGGGTTTTCCGAAGCCCTGCGTCGTGAGCTCGCCGACACCCGGGTCGGGGTGTTGTACGTCGCACCACGGGCCACCCGCACCAGCATGAACAGCGCGGCAGCGCAGGCGTTGAATGATGCCCTCAAATCCAACGTCGATGATCCGCAAAAAGTTGCCTCGGCGGTGATGCACGCCATTGCCGGTGATCACCGTGACCTGTACCTGGGCTGGCCGGAACGCTTCTTCGTGGGCCTGAACAGCCTGTTGCCCAACCTGGTGGATCGCGGCCTGCGCAAGCAGCTGCCACTGATCCGTCGTCTGAGTCAGAAGCCTGATAACGAGAACCTCAAGCCATGAAAAAAATCTTCGCCTGCCTGCTGATGGGCGCCTTGAGCGCAAACGCCTGGGCGCTTGATGCCGCCGATCAACAACGTCTCAGTGGCATCCAGCAAAGCTGGGCACACATTCAATATGAAATGCCCGCCGATCAACGTACCGCCGCTTTTGAAAAGCTGGCCGGCCAGGCGTCGGCGTTCACGCACGACCGCCAGTCCGTGGCCGAAGCCTGGATCTGGTCCGGAATCGTCACCAGCAGTTGGGCCGGTGCCCAGGGCGGGCTCGGAGCATTGAGCAAGGTCAAGGATGCAAAAGTCGATCTGGAGAAAGCCCTGGCCCTGGACCCCAAAGCCTTGCAAGGCTCGGCCTACACCAGCCTCGGCGCACTGTACGACCGTGTGCCAGGCTGGCCGATCGGTTTCGGTGACGCTGACAAGGCCGATCAGTTGCTCAAGCAGGCCTTGCAACTGAACCCTGACGGCATCGATAGTCTGTACTTCTGGGGCGATCACCTCTACCGTCAAAAACGCTACAGCGAAGCCCGGGGTGCGCTGCAAAAAGCCCTGCAGGCTGCCCCAAGGCCAGGACGGGAACTGGCCGACGCCGGACGGCGCAAAGAGATCGAAGCGCTGCTGGTGGACGTGAACAAGAAAATAGACTGACAGGAGTCCGTGTGCGCTTATTACTGATTGAGGATGACGTGGCGCTGGGTGAAGGCATTCATCAGGCCCTCGGCCGCGAAGGGTACACCGTGGACTGGTTGCAGGACGGTAGCAGTGCCTTGCACGCGCTACTCAGCGAATCCTTCGACCTGGCGGTGCTCGACCTCGGCCTGCCACGCATGGACGGGCTGGAAGTGCTGCGCCGCCTGCGTGACAGCGGCTCCAACCTGCCGGTGTTGATTCTTACGGCGCGGGACGCCACCGAAGACCGTATCGCCGGGCTGGATGCCGGTGCCGACGATTACCTGATCAAGCCCTTCGATCTGGCCGAACTCAAGGCGCGTCTGCGGGCCTTGCTGCGGCGCAGCGCCGGGCGTGCGCAGATGCTCATCGAACACGCTGGCATCAGCCTTAATCCGGGCACGCAGCAAGTCAGCTATATGGGTGAACCGGTGGCACTGACGCCCAAGGAGTATCAACTGCTCCACGAACTTCTGTCGCCACCGGGCCGGGTCATGACCCGCGATCACCTGATGCAGTTGCTCTACGGCTGGAACGAAGAGGCCGAAAGCAACACCCTGGAAGTGCACATTCATCACCTGCGCAAAAAGTTCTCCACTGACCTGATCCGTACCATTCGCGGAGTTGGTTACCTGGTGGAGGAACGTCGATGACCTCCATCCGGCGTCGCACGCTGACGCTGATCATCGGCCTGATGCTCGCCGGCCTGGCAGTGATCACCGTGTTCAACTGGAACGACAGCAATCACGAAATCGCCGAAGTCTACGACGCCCAGCTAGCCCAGAACGCCCGGCTGCTGCAGGGCGTGATGCGCATGCCGCTGGCCAGCAAGGAACACGCCGAACTCTACCAGGCGTTCAATAAGGCCTTGGGCGAGGCGGTGCCCAAGGTCGATGGCCATCCCTATGAAAGCAAGATTGCCTTTCAGGTCTGGAATCGTCAGGGCCAGGTACTGGTGCACACCGCCAGTGCGCCGTCTTTTGGCACACCGCCAGTCACCCCAGGTTTTAGTGATGTGGTGGACCTGAACAACCGCCACTGGCGCGCCTTCATGCTGGAGGACAAACAAACGGATCTACGGATCTGGGTGGGTGAACGGGACGATGTGCGTTCGGACCTGGTGGACCGGATCCTGCGCCATACCCTGTTGCCCAATGTGCTGGGCAGCCTGATTCTGGCAGCGATGGTGTGGATGGCCATTGGCTGGGGCCTCAAGCCCCTGGCCGACATGGCGGCCACGCTGCGGGCTCGGCACAGCGGCTCGCTGGAGCCGCTGCAACTGACCCCGCTGCCCAGCGAGCTGGAACCGATGCAAGCGGCGCTCAATCGCATGCTCGCGCAGATCCAGGAAGTCATGGGACGCGAGCGGCGTTTTATCGCTGATGCGGCCCATGAGATGCGTACGCCGTTAGCGGTGCTCAGGGTCCATGCACAGAACCTGATGGAGGCGGGGAGCGAAGAGGATCGCCGTGAGTCCCTGGAACATTTGATCGCCGGCGTGGACCGTACCACCCGACTGGTCAACCAATTGCTGACCATGGCCCGCCTTGAACCGCAATCAGCGATACCGCCATCACCGGTCATTGATCTGGCGGCCACCGTGCGTGCCAGCCTGGTGCAGTTGACGCCCTGGTTGTTGAACAAGGGGCTGGAACTGGCCTTCGATGTCAGCGACGACATCGGCCCCGTCAGGGTCGATCCCGCCGCCATCGACATCGCCTTGAACAATTTGGTGACCAATGCCGCCAACTTTTCGCCTAAGCACGGTTTGATCACTGTCAGGCTGAGTAAACAGGGCGATCACTACCAATTGTCTGTTGAGGATGAGGGGCCGGGGATCAATGAGGAAGATCGCGACAGGCTGTTCGAACGCTTCTACAGCCGCGGCAATGATCAGGGCGCGGGTCTGGGGCTGAACATCGTCCAGGCGATTGCCGATCGCCTGGGAGGGCAGGTCCGGTTGGAAAACCACACGCCCACGGGGCTGCGCGCTACGTTGGAGATTTTGCGTTTTTAACGCGGCCATCCATAACCGGCCGGGTGATTGTCAGCACTAATCAGAAAATAACTCAAACATCAGCTGGCGCAGCCAGCGATTGGCGGGATCCTTGTTATAGCGCGCATGCCAGAACAGGTTTATTTCGATGTTGGGCAGTTCCACTGGCGTCGGTAAAACCGCGAGCCCGAAGGGTTGTTCGCAACTGCTGGCAAATCGTTCAGGCACTGTGGCCATCAAGTCGGTGCGTTGAAGTATGTGGCCGACGGCGACGAAATGCGGAACCTCCAGGCGTATGTTGCGCTCGATGCCGGCCCGCGCCAGGAACGTATCTACTTCACCGTGACCGGTGTTCGCCGCGACGACCCGAACGTGGCCATAACTGCAGAAACGCTCAAGCGTCAGCGGCTCCCGGGTCGCGGGGTGGTCCTTGCGGCATACGCAGACATAGCGATGGTGAAACAGGCGCTGCTGAAAAAATCCGGCTTGCAGGTGCGGAAGCAAGCCGACTGCGAGGTCAATTGCACCGTTCTGCAAGCCTTCGGCCAGGGTATTGGAGGTGTTGCGCAGGGTACTGATCGAGCATCCCGGCGCGCGCTCAGCCATGGCGTCCATCAGCCGCGGCATGAAGTAGATTTCGCCAATGTCGGTCATCGCCATGGTAAATCGGCGATTGCAGTTGCGCGGGTCGAAGGTGTCCTGACGGCTCAGCGCATCGCGCAAGGTCTGGATGGCCATGGCCACCGGCTCAGCCAACTGCCGGGCGTAGGGCGTGGGCTCCATTCCCTGATACGTGCGAACGAACAGCTCGTCATTCAAAGCGACACGCAAGCGCTTCAACGCGTTGCTCACAGCGGGCTGGGTCAACTCAAGGCTATCGGCCGCCGTTGATACCCGGCGGTCGATGAGCAACTGGTTGAATACCAGCAGCAGATTGAGATCAAGTTCACGTAATTCCATAACGTCTCGTGCAGATTGCGTGCTCATAAGGGCCGTAAATCTTTGCCCACCCTTGGGGTCTGCACCGCTCTGAAATGGCCGCTGCAAGAGCCAAAGCCTAACAAGTGCCAGAGGGGCGCGTCCATTGGATATCAGTGGGGCTTTTGTTTCGTCCGAGGTTTATTCACGTTCGAAATAATACCTATTCACCTGGCTGCATTTATCACGGGCGCGGGTTTGCCCATCATCGAACCCATGTCCAGTGCTCAATGCTCTGCTTAACACCATTGGACACCGCGCGATTTCCGGGGGGCGACAGATCCTCCGGCTCTATAACAATGACAAGAAGAGCGATGCCATGCGTACGATTGATGTCTCGGCCCTGATTGACGGGGCGCGTTTTAGTGCCTTCCATGCCCGCGTGCTGTTCTGGTGCGCACTGATCATCATTTTCGACGGTTATGACCTGGTCATCTATGGGGTCGTGTTGCCCTCACTGATGGCCGAGTGGGGCTTGAGTTCGTTGCAGGCCGGGGCGCTGGGCAGTTGCGCGCTGGTGGGCATGATGCTGGGGGCATTGTTTTTCGGTTCATTGTCGGATCGCATAGGCCGACGTAAAACCATCATGATGTGTGTTGCCATCTTCAGCGTAGTCACAGCCCTGAACGGTCTGGCCCGGAGCCCCGAGGCCTTCGCCTTGTGCCGATTCATCGCTGGCCTGGGGATCGGCGGCGTCATGCCCAACGTGGTCGCGCTGATGAACGAGTACGCACCGAAGAAATCCCGCAGCACCCTGGTGGCGATCATGTTCAGTGGCTATTCGCTAGGGGGGATGCTCTCAGCGGGCCTGGGCATGGTGCTGATTCCCCAATGGGGCTGGCAGGCGGTGTTCTATGTGGCGCTGATTCCGCTGTTGGCCTTGCCGTTTCTGATTCGGCAATTGCCGGAGTCGATGGACTTCCTGCTGCGCACCGGGCAGACCGTCGAGGCCCAAAGACTGCTGGCACACGCTACGCCGTCATATGCACCCACCGCCGGTGACCAGTTGAACCCGATGGTCGCCAAAGGGACGACGGTGTCCATTGCGCAACTGTTCCAGGACGGGCGCAAGTTGAATACCCTGATGCTGTGGCTGGCGTTTTTCTGTTGCTTGCTGATGGTATATGCATTGAGCTCCTGGCTGCCGAAACTGATGACTGCCGCCGGTTATGGCCTGAATTCCAGCTTGGCGTTTCTGTTGGCGCTCAACGGCGGCGCGATCATCGGTGCAGTGGCCGGAGGCTGGCTGGGAGACCGGATTGGAATCGCCAAGGTGTTGTTCGCTTTTTTCACTTGCGGGGCGATCGCCCTGAGCCTGCTGGCGCTGAAAGCACCTTTACCCGTCCTGTATTTGCTCATCGCCATTGCAGGGGCGTGCACCATTGGCACGCAAATCCTGGCTAACGCCTGCACGGTGCAGTACTACCCTGCGCACATTCGGTCTACAGGGCTGGGTTGGGCGATGGGCATCGGTCGGACCGGCGCCATCATCGGTCCCTTGCTGGGGGGCGCACTGCATGCTTCTTCATTGCCGTTACAGGCGAGCTTTCTCATCTTTGCGGTACCCGGCCTGATTGGTGCCATCGCTATTCTGGTGTTCCTGATCCAGAACTCTGCGAGCCGTCGAGCAACTTCATCCAAACAAGCCGTACCGCAGTAGAAAAGCTCACGCCCAGGGATGGGCACCCTGATCCCACCTGGCCAAGCGACGCGAAATGGGTGCGCAACGCCAGTCAGGAAGAAATGCTGTCCGCCTTCGATCATTGGGGTGACGCTGCAAAGGCGGTGGCTGACGAAATTTTTTTACGTTTTTTTTACAGTCAGCGTTTTTGCCGGACACGATACTGGCGGCGATTTTTTAATCGCCCAGGCCTTTCTTTCCGATAGGCCTGGAACAGAGGCATTGCGCAAGGAAGGCGTGCAGTACTCCCCGATGATTGAGAGAAGCGCCCCTTGAGTGAGACAGTGACCGTTGCAAACGAAAATTACCCATCCAAAACGTCAGGAGTGGGCATGCTCGTCGCCGCTGTCGGCGTGGTATATGGCGACATTGGCACTAGCCCCCTCTACACGCTTAAAGAAGTCTTTTCCGGCCACTACGGCGTTCAGGTAAACCACGACGGCGTGCTGGGGATCCTGTCGTTGATCTTTTGGTCACTGATCTGGGTCGTCTCGATCAAATACGTGCTGTTCATCCTGCGTGCCAACAACCAGGGCGAAGGCGGCATCATGGCATTGACGGCTTTGGCCCGCCGCGCGGCCAGCGCTTATCCCCACATGAGCAAGGTACTGGTGCTGCTCGGCCTGTTCGGGGCGGCACTTTTTTACGGGGACAGCATGATTACCCCGGCGATTTCGGTGCTGTCGGCGGTTGAAGGCCTGCAGCTGGCTTTTGATGGCATAGAACATTGGGTGGTGCCCCTGTCAGTGGTCGTGCTGGTGGCGCTGTTCCTGATACAAAAACACGGCACCGCCCGCATCGGCATCCTGTTTGGTCCGATTATGGTGCTGTGGTTTGTGGTATTGGGCGCGCTCGGGATCCACGGTATTTTGCAGCGTCCCGAAGTGCTGCAAGCGCTTAACCCTGTTTGGGCAGTGCAGTTCTTCGTGGTTCATCCGGGAATGGGTGTGGCGATTTTGGGCGCCGTCGTGCTGGCATTGACTGGCGCTGAGGCGCTGTATGCCGACATGGGCCACTTTGGTCGCAAACCGATTTCCCGCGCCTGGTTCATTCTGGTGTTGCCGGGACTGGTGCTCAATTATTTTGGCCAGGGTGCCCTGATCCTGGAGAACCCGGAGGCGGTGCGCAATCCGTTCTATCTGCTCGCGCCAAGCTGGGCGCTGCTGCCGATGGTCGCGCTCTCCACCCTGGCAACCATCATCGCGTCGCAAGCCGTGATCTCCGGCGCTTTCTCCCTGACGCGCCAGGCTATCCAGCTAGGTTACGTCCCTCGCATGTTTATCCAGCACACCTCCAGCCAGGAGCAGGGGCAGATTTACATCGGCACGGTCAACTGGGCGCTGATGGTCGGTGTCGTGCTGTTGGTGATCGGGTTCGAGTCGTCCAGTGCCTTGGCCGCTGCCTATGGGGTCGCGGTGACGGGCACCATGTTGATCACCACCATCTTGTCCTCGGCTGTCGTGCTGCTCCTTTGGAAAACGCCTCGGTGGCTGGCGATACCCATGCTGATCGGGTTTCTGCTGGTCGACAGCCTGTACTTCGCTGCCAACGCGCCCAAGATTTTCCAGGGCGGCGCGTTCCCGGTGATCGCCGGTATTGGTCTGTTTATCTTGATGACGACTTGGAAGCGCGGGCGGAAAATCATCGTCGAGCGGCTGGATGAGACCGCGCTGCCTTTGCCGCTGTTCATCAGCAGTATCCGTTCACAGCCGCCGCATCGTGTGCAGGGGACTGCGGTTTTCCTGACGGCCAGGGCCGATGCGGTTCCCCATGCACTCTTGCACAATCTGCTGCATAACCAAGTGCTGCACGAGCAAGTGGTATTGCTCACCGTAGTGTCCGAGGACAGTCCTCGAGTGAGTGCAGATAGGCGGTTTGAAGTTGAAGCCTATGGCGACGGGTTCTTCCGGGTCAGCCTCCACTTCGGCTTCATGGAGGAGCCGGACGTGCCTACAGCCTTGAGTCTTTGTCATTTGAATGAGCTGGATTTCAGCCCGATGCGCACGACCTATTTCCTCAGCCGTGAGACGGTGGTCCCAACGAAGCGCATGTGCATGGCACGCTGGCGAGAGGGTCTGTTCGCGTTTCTGCTGAAGAACGCCAATAGCAATCTGAAGTACTTCAAATTGCCACTCAACAGGGTGATCGAACTGGGGACTCAGGTGGAGATGTGAGGACAGGCAAGGCCCTCTGGCTGGGTCTTCGGACGAATTGCTCGCACAGCTCAGCTTAACCCCCGTGGCCATAACCCGTGCTTGACGCATGGCTCGCGGTCCGCATCAGCAATAGCACCGAGCAGATGACCGGCAGATTCACCAACAGCAGCGCATATCGCAATGACTCGTGGCCAAACAGAGGAAGCAGCATGTCGCTGATCAAGCCGGTTGCCAGTGGCCCGATACCGACGCCGAGCAACGTGCTGACGATGGTTTGTAATGCCATGGCGCTACCCCGTCGATCGGGCGGCACCAGTTGGGTGACAAGGTTGTAGGACGGGGCGACCCACCAGACGGCAAAGAATGCGTAAAGCGCGCACCAGAGCATGGCGGTTGGAATCGGCACATCACCCAGGCGCACCAGCAGGGAGTCGGACCAGAGCAGATAGGGAACCAGCGCACAGATGGCCGCCAAGTGGCCGAAAATCGGGATTGAAACTTGCCAGTGTGGATTGCGTCGGCACAGGCGGTCACTCAACCACCCGCTGAACAAACCACCGATTCCTGCCGAAATTCCGCAGATCACTCCTGCCAGCAATCCGGCGTGTTGCAGGGACAGGCCGTGTGAGCGCACCAGGAAGCTGGTGTTCCACATGCCAATGGCATAGGAACTGAGTGTGGTCAGTCCACCTGCGAGGATCAGGCAACGATACGCTGGCAGCGCCCACAGCTTGCGCGCTTCAGCGCCCATGCCCAGCAGGGCGTGAGGGGTGTGGGACTGTGTAACATCCCAACGACCGCGTTGAGGGTCGCGTACGAAAAGCGCGAGGATGGCGCTGAACACCAGCGCCGGCACCCCAAGGGCAATGAACGCACTGCGCCAGCCATAGTGCTCCACCACCCAGGCACCGATGCTTAACCCGATGATCGAGGAGAAGGTCGGTGCGGCGGTAAAGCAACTGATGGCAAATGAACGCCGTTGTGGTGGGTACAGGTCTGCGATCAACGACAGCGAGGCCGAAGTTGTCGGCGACTCGCTGACTGCAACCAGCATGCGCGCGAAGGCCAGCGCCAGGAAGCTGCCGGCCAGGCCACAAGCCATGGTCGCCAAGGCCCAGAGCAAACAGGACATTGCCAGCAGCCGTATACGTGGCATGCGGTCCACCAGGCGACCCGCTGGCAGGCCCATGAGTGCATAGACTGCCGCGAACGCCAATCCCGAGATCAACCCGATGGCGGTGTCGCTGACCGAAAATTCGGATTTGATCGGTTCGACCATGACCGCCAGTATTTGTCGACCGACGAAATTGTCGGCAAATACCATCGCCAGCAACAACAGCAAGCCATGGCTGCCCCAGCCGACCCTGGCCGGTGGCAACAAACCTGCGCGGGCAGTCAACGTGGTGCCCACAGATCCGGCAGGCCGGGGTCGCTTACGACGATCAGGCGCTTGAGCAACACCTTCAAGGCTTGAGCGTCGGCCGCGCCGAGCTTGACGGCAAGGTCTTCTTCCACAGCCTTGGCCAAAGCGACTTGATGCAGCGAAACTTCGCGGCCCTGGGCCGTAAGGACAAACCGCAAGGACTCTGCCGAGCCCTCGAACGCCACCAGGCGCTGGCGTTCGAGAAAACGCATGCTGGCCAGCGTGACTTCGCGGCCTGTGTAGTTCACAAAGGTGTTGATTTCCTCAAGGGTGAGGTTGTCGCGGATACACAGAATGGAAAGAACAAAAAACGTCTGTTCGTCCAGCTGCTGACTGTTCAATAGCTTGCGCAAGACGTTCAGCACTTGATAGTGCCCACGTCCCAACAGGTAACCGAGCAAGTCCTCGGTATAGCTGCACTCGGGCGGTGGCGGGGTGGTCGCCAGTCGCAGTTCGCTGCGTGGCTTACGCGTTGCCAGGGCGTACTGGCCGCTTTGGAACGCCAGCGGCGCGCGGTCGCTGTGATCGAAGGCGAGTACCTCACCGACAAAGATCACATGGTCACCGCCTTCGTACTGGAACGCCGTGCGGCATTGGAAACGCGCCGTGCAATCTTGCAATAGCGGTGCCTCGCTGATGCCATTGTCGAGTTCGATCTCGGCGAATTTGTCCTCGCCCTGAGTGGCAAAACGTCCCGACAGTGTCTCCTGCTCCGTGGACAGCACGTGCACATTCCAATGCTTGCCGCTGCTGAAGATCGGCAGACTGCGTGCCTGCTTGGAGAGGCTCCAGAGTACCAACGGCGGGTTAAGCGACACCGAGTTGAAACTGTTGGCGGTGATGCCAACCGGAGAGCCGTCTTCGGTCTGGGTGGTGATGATCGTGACCCCGGTGGTGAACGTGCCGAGCGCGGCGCGGAATGCCTGGGGATCGAAGCTGATGCTTTGCATTGCCATGACTGGCCTCATGGAGTGGAGTTTTCGTATGGCCAGTATTGGGCGTTTGCAAATGCCCAACATCGTCTCAACGGACTAACACTATTGCAGGGGCTCGTCCGATTGGACGAGGCGGCGCAGATGTCCGCAAGGCTAGGGTGGCGCCAGGCGCATGGGGCGCTTAACGGCCAATGAGCCGACCTGCAAGGGGATAACAATGAGTTCAGCCACGTCTTGCGTCGAAGACCTTTCCAGCCTGCTGGCGCGACAGAAGAGTGCTTTCGCCAGTGCCGGGAGAGTCAGCGGCGAAACCCGACGCCAGCGCCTGCAGCAGGTCATCGACCTGCTGGTCCATAACCACGCCGCATTGACTCAGGCCATTGACCAGGATTTCGGCGGGAGGCCTGCCGGTTTCTCATTGATGAATGATGTGCTGGGCGCACTGGCCTCGCTTAAACATGCCCGCGATCATCTGCAGGACTGGATGCCGGACGAACCCCGTCAGATGTTCAGCCCTTATGACCAGCTTGGCGCCACCGCCTGGGTCATGTACCAACCCAAGGGCACGGTAGGCATCCTCGGTACGTGGAATGCTCCGCTGTATACCTTGCTCAGCCCGTTGGCATCGGCTCTGGCGGCCGGCAATCGGGCCATCCTTAAGCCCTCGGAGGTGGTGCCACGCACCGCTCGACTGTTGGCGGATCTGTGCGCTGAACACCTCGATCCGTTGGTCGTTGCAGTGGTCAACGGCGGGCCGGAGCTGGGCGAGGCCTTCAGCAGCCAGCCCTTCGACCACCTGGTGTTCACCGGCAGCACGGCGATTGGCCGGCAGGTAATGGGCAGTGCTGCGAAAAACCTGGTGCCGGTAACCCTGGAACTGGGTGGCAAGTCGCCGGTAATCGTCTCTGCCAGCGCCGACTTGAACAAGGCCGCTTTCAGCATCGCCGCGGCTAAGGCCAGTAATGGTGGACAAATCTGCATCAACCCGGACCTGGTGCACGTACCCAAGGCCCGCCTCGAATCCTTCCTTGAAGCCTTGCGCAGCGCCTATCGCGATCTCAACCCAACCGTAGCGGGCAACCCGGATGTGGTAGCAGTGGTCAATCAGCGACATCTGCAGCGGGTCGAGAGCCTGGTCGAGGACGCGCAGGCACGCGGTGCGCGCGTCGAATGCCTGCCCGAACCCCTGGCCGTGGACACCCAGGACCGCCGTCGCCCGCTGCGGGTGGTGGTTGATCCGGCCCCGGAGAGCTCGATCATGCAAGAGGAAATCTTTGGTCCGGCCATGGTCGTGCTGGGGTATGACGACCTCGATCAGGTCATCGCGCAAATCAATGCAGGGCCACGTCCGCTGGCGCTTTACTACTTCGGCGAAGATGCGCAGGAGCAGCGCCACGTGCTGGAACACACCCTGTCCGGCGGGGTCACCCTCAACGACGTGATGATGCACGCCGCCCTGCACGATGCGCCATTTGGCGGTGTCGGCGCGTCGGGCATGGGCCATTACCATGGTCGCGAAGGATTTCTTGAATTCAGTCACATGCGCACGGTGTTCAAGGCTTCGGCCCACGACCCGCGCCGCGAGTGGGGCCTGTTGCCGCCCTACGGTGAGCACTACCTGGCGGCCATGCTGGCCGGTGTTACATCCGACTAATAATGATCAATCAGGGCGTCATCACTATCATGGCTAATCACGAACACTCACCGCTCAATCCTTCGACAACCCCTGAAGCCGGCTGGCCCCGTCGCAGCGTACTCAAGGCCGGTGCCGTGGCTGTTGGCGTCGGGCTTCTGGGGCGCTATGCAAACGTCCGCGCGGCGGGGATTTCGGCCAGCGACTACCAGGGCCTGGACGCCTGGGCGATGAGCCAGGCGATCCGCAGCGGCGAACTGAGTGCCGAGGACCTGATGGCGGCGGCGCTGGCTCGCTACAACGAAGCCAACCCCAAGGTCAATGCAGTGAACATGCTGCATGAAGGTTACGCTCGCACCTTGATGGCCCAGCGTCGCGCGGCGGGCACTGAAAATCGGGGCGCCCTGGCCGGAGTGCCGCTGCTGCTCAAGGACCTCAACACTTCCTTGCAGGGCACCATCACCAGCAACGGTTGCCGGATGTTCAAGGACTCACCACCGGCCAGCCGCACCAGTGTCCTGATCTCCCGTTATGAGCAGGCCGGTGCGGTGCCATTCGGCAAGACCACATGCCCTGAGTTCGGCTTGACCACCACCACCGAATCCCTGGCCTGGGGCCAGACCCGTAACCCCTGGAACCTGGCCATGAGCGCCGGCGGTTCTTCCGGAGGCGCGGCGTCAGCGGTGGCGGCGGGGATCGTGCCCGTGGCCCATGCCACCGATGGCGGCGGTTCGATCCGCATTCCTGCTTCGTACTGCGGCCTGGTCGGACTCAAGCCCAGCCGGTATCGAACCCCCAGCGGACCGCTGCATTTCGAGGGCTGGTTTGGCGCCAGTGTGGCCAACGTCGTCTCACGCACGGTGCGCGATACCGCACTGTTCCTTGATGTCGGCCAGGGCCATGAGGCGGGCAGTGCGTATTGGTGCCCGCCCTTGGTCCGACCCTATGTAGACGAGTTGCAACGCGAACCGGGCAAGTTGCGCGTGGCTGTCGTGCGCCAATCGTTGACCGGCGCGCCGCTTGAACCGGCGATTGCCGCGATCCTGGAACAGACCATCAAGCAACTGCTGGCGCTGGGGCATGAGATCGACGAGGTGGAGCTGGGGGTCGATCCCCGCCAGTTGTTCGGCGCCCATGGCATGGTGATCGGGACGGCCGTGCGAACCTTGATCCACGACCGTGAGCAGGTGCTCGGACGCGCTGCCACGGCGCAGGACCTGGAGCAAATCACCCTGGTGAATCTGGAACGTTCCAAGGGTACCAGTGGCGAGGATCTGTACCGCGCCCGGCAATCGTTCGAGAGCATCGGCGCGACCATGGAACACCATTTCGAACGCTACGACGTGATCCTGTCGCCGGTCACCGGTAGCCTGACGCCGAAGCTGGGGCTGTTGTCCCTGGACCAGCCCTGGGACAGTTACGCCCACAACGCTATGGGCAGCGCCGGCTTCACGGTACTCGCCAACGTAAGCGGCCAGCCGGCGATCTCTCTGCCGCTTGGCCAGAGTGACGACGGCCTGCCGGTGGGCATGATGTTCACTGCGCGCCTGGGTGGCGAAGACGTGCTGCTGCGCCTGTCCAGCCAGCTGGAACAAGCCCATCCGTGGGTCGCCAGGCGTGCCACCTTTTAGTTCCACGCCCTTGCAGTTCCGCACCTTTGTGGGAGCCAGTCTGCTGGCGATGGGCGCTGAAGTTCAACATTCTGTCGACTGATCCACCGCTAACGCGAGCTGACTCGCCTCCACAGGCAACCCCTAGTCCAATTTGACGATGAGCCAATCCCCCCGCAGCCCTGATCATGGGCTGCACTCCGCCAGCGCACCCTGCGTGGTCGGCGGTTTCTTTCTGACCTCAGCTAATGGCATAACAACAATGACGGCTCAAGTTCAGTCTCAGACCCACTATGACGTGATCGTCGTCGGTTCGGGCGCAGGTGCGATGACTTCGGCGGTGTTTCTCGCCGACCAGGGTATGCGGGTGCTGGTAGTGGAGAAAAGCGACCAGTACGGCGGCACGTCGGCGATTTCCGGCGGCGGTATCTGGATTCCGAACAACCACTATTTCGCTCGCATGAACGGCAATGACAGCTACGCAACGGCCCTGACCTATCTGCAAGCGGCGGCGGGCGAGCATGTCGACGAAACTCGCTTGCGCGCATACCTGGACAACGCGCCGAAGATGATCGAACAGCTCACCCGTATAAGCCGGGTGCGCTACGCGGTGGCGGCGAAATACCCTGATTACTATCCACACCTGCCCGGGGCATTGGCCGGTGGACGAACACTGGACCCGGAGTTTTTCGATACCAGCCTGTTGGGCGAGGAACTCGCGAACCTGCGCAAACCGTCGCCTTCAACCCTGCTGATGGGGCGCATCGCCTGGACTGCGCGCGATGCACACAAAGCCATGGCCCGCAGTTTCGGCTGGCGCTTGCTGATCATGAAGCTGATGTTGCGCTACAAGCTGGACTTCAAATGGCGACGCAAAAGCAAGATGGACCGCCGTGCATCCCTGGGAAGTTCGCTGGTGGCCTCCCTGCGCCGCTCGCTGATGGACCGCAACGTACCGCTTTGGCTCAACACCGATTTCTGTGGCCTGGTCACCGAAAGCGGCCGGGTCAGCGGTGTCACGGTGATGCGTGACGGTGCCGAGCTGCAATTGCAGGCCCGCCTGGGGGTGATCCTTGCCTCGGGTGGCTTTGAACAGAACCAGGCGCTGCGCGACCAGTACTTGCCCAAGCCCACCCGTAAGGCCTGGAGCGCGACACCGCCTGGCAACAACACTGGGGCCGCCCTCGAAGCCGGCATGGCGCAAGGCGCCGCCACCGCGTTGATGGATTGGGCCTGGTGGGCGCCGACCATTGCCGTGCCGGGAGAGGACAAGCCCCGGGGGATCTTCGCCGAGCGTGCGTTCCCCGGCGCTATCGTGGTCAACGGTCTGGGGCAGCGCTTTGTCAACGAAGCGGCACCGTATCTGGAGTTCGTCGACGCCATGCATCGGGACAACCAGAGTACCGACGGGAGATCGGTGCCGGCCTGGGTTATCTTCGACGCGCACTTCCGTTTCAACTACGCCATGGGGCCATTGATGCCTGGTCAGGTCATGCCCGATAGCCGCCTGCGCAAAGAGTGGCTCAACAACCTGTACTGGAAAGCCGACACCCTGAGCGGCCTGGCCCGGCAGATCGGCGTCGACGGTGCTGGCCTGGAAACCACCGTGGCCAAGGTCAACGGCTACGCAGAAAGCGGTGTGGACATCGACTTTGCCCGTGGCGGCAATGTCTTCGACCGCTATTACGGCGACTGCAACATCAAGCCCAACCCTTGCCTGGCGCCGCTGCGCAAAGGGCCTTACTACGCCATGCGCCTGGACGCCGGTGACATCGGCACCAAGGGCGGTCTGTTGACCAACGAACATGCCCAGGTGGTACGCGATGACGGATCGACCATCGCCGGCTTGTACGCCATTGGCAATTGCTCTGCCTCGGTGATGGGCACCAGCTACCCGGGAGCCGGTGGCACCCTGGGGCCGGCGATGACCTTTGGTTATGTCGCCGCCAACCACTTGGCCCGTCAGCTGCAGGAGGCGTGATGTCAATGACGGATAACGTCCCCAGCACCGACGTAATGCCACCCTTGCAGGTGGCCGATGGCAACAGCGTAACCTGGGACGAACAATGCGATGTACTGGTCGTCGGCTGGGGTGCTGCCGGTGCCTGCGCGGCGCTTGAAGCTCGGGCCGAGAGTGCCGACGTGCTGATCGCCGACCGCTTCACCGGCGGCGGTGCCAGCGCCAAAAGCGGCGGGGTGGTCTATGCCGGTGGCGGCACGCGCCATCAACAGGCGGCGGGCTTCAACGACAGTCCCCAAGCCATGTTCGACTACCTCAAGCACGAAACCCGCTCCGTAGTCAGCGATGACACGCTGCGGCGCTTCTGCGCCGACAGCGTGAGCAACCTCCAGTGGCTGGAAAGCCACGGCGCGCCCTACGCCCACCAGATGCCACCGGGCGGGGGAAAGACTTCTTATCCGCCCGACGGCTACTTCCTCTATTACTCGGGTAACGAATTGGTGCCTGACCACGGTGGCCCCTTGCCGCCTGCGCCACGAGGGCATCGCACCGTGGGCAAGGGGCAGGGCGGGGCGGTACTTTTTTCCCACCTGAAAGCAGCGTGCCTGAAGGCCGGAGCGAGAACGCTGTTGCAGGCGGCGGCGCGACGACTGGTCACCGATGCCCAGGGGCAGGTACTGGGTGCCGAGTTTTGGTGCATGCCCAAAGGCAGCAAGCAAGCCCACTTGCATGCCCGACTGTCCGCCCGCGCCGAACGTCTGCAGAACTTCGTCCCTGGCTATTGCAACAAACTGCGCAAGAAGGTCTGCCAACTGGAACAGGATTTCGCCAAGCCTCGCCGGGTGCGGGCGCTCCGCGGGGTGATCCTGAGCACTGGTGGCTTCATCTTCAACCGCCAATTGCTCGAACAGCACGCGCCGAAGTTCCGGCGCAACTTCAAGGTCGGCGCCACCGGCTGCGATGGCAGCGGCTTGCGCCTGGGTGCCAGTGTCGGTGGTCAGGGGGCTGGGCTTGAGCGAGTATCGGCGTGGCGCTTCATCAACCCGCCGTACAGTTGGCACAAAGGCATCGTGGTCAACCGCGAGGGGCTGCGCTTTTGCAACGAAGAAGTCTACGGCGCCACCCTCGGCCAGCCCTTGATGGAAGAGCAGGGGGGCAAGGCGTGGCTGGTGCTGGATGCGCCGTTGCGCAAGAAAGCCATCCGCGAAGCGCTGTTCGGCGGCTACTGGTGGTTCCAGAGTTTTCCGGCCCTGGCCCTGATGCTGTTCAAGGTGCGCAAGGGCAAGAGCCTGACTGAGCTGGCCAGTGCGACGTCCATGGACCCCAACGTGCTGCGCGACTCTGTGCTGGCCGCCAACGCCGCCGCCCGTGGCGAGGCGCCGGAGCCGTTCGGCAAGTCCGAGGGTGGGCGCCAGGTGATTGAACAAGGGCCGTTCTATGCCTGCGATATCTCCGTGACCAATCCGGTATTTCCCCTGGGCGCCCTGACCCTGGGTGGATTGCGCGTGGATGAGCGCAGCGGCGCGGTGCTGGACGAGCAAGGCCAGGCGATCAGCGGCTTGTACGCCGCCGGACGCAGCGCCCTGGGCATACCGTCGCACCTTTACATCAGTGGCCTGTCCCTGGCGGACTGCGTGTTCTCCGGCCGTCGAGCCGGCGCCGCCGTCGTCCGCGCATACAACCAGCAACCGCAAAACACCCACGCACAGGAGACCCCATGATGCCCCTCGAGCAAACGAGCAAGAATGGACGGGTTCACGGCAAGGTGGCGCTGGTCACCGGCGGCGCCAAGGGCATCGGCGCCGCCAGCGCGCGCCTGCTGGCAGCCGAAGGTGCCCAGGTACTGATCAGCGACCTGGACGTCGAGGCCGGCCAGGCTTTGGCAGCGGAAATCGGGCCGACGGCCGCCTTTATCCGCCACGACGTCAGCAACGAAGACCAGTGGCGCCAGGTCATCGAACATGTGCGCAAGCGCTACGGACGCCTGGATATCCTGGTCAACAACGCCGGTATCCTGATCGCCGGATCGATCGAAGAAACCAGTCTGGCTGACTGGCACAAAGTCATGCGCGTGAACGCCGACAGCGTGTTCCTGGGCTGTCGCGAAGGCATCGCGTTGATGAAGGACAGCGGTGGCTCGATCATCAACCTGTCGTCCATCGCGGCCCTGGCCGGGCGCGACGATTACCTGGCCTACAGCGCTTCGAAGGGGGCGGTGGCGGCGCTGTCGCGCTCGGTGGCGGTGATGTGCCGACGGCGCAAGTACCGCATCCGTTGCAACACCCTGCACCCCGATGGGGTACTCACCGATATGACCCGCGGCGGCTTCCCGGAAGGCATCGATCCCAACCGCCTCACCATCGACAGCGACCCGATGAACCGCATGTGCCGCCCGGAAGACGTGGCAGCCAGCGTGTTGTTCCTGGCAAGCGACGAAGCCCGGGCGATCAATGGGGTAGAGTTGCGCGTTGATAGTGGGCAGATGGTGATGAGTATCTAGCGCTTCCTGAAACCCACTTCTGATGTTCACTCCGTAGGAGCTGCCGCAGGCTGCGATCTTTTGATTTTTTGTTCTTCGAGCTGACAGAGGACTGGGCGCTGGATCGGATTGATAGGGCCGAATGGAAGATCAAAAGATCGCAGCCTTCGGCAGCTCCTACGGGGGATCGCAAGAGCTATAGAAATGAGGCCGACAGACGAGCGTCTAGTACCCCTCGAACCGGGCCGGACGCTTGTCGATAAATGCCTGCATGCCTTCCTTCTGATCCCGTGACGCAAACAGCAGCGCATTGGCCTTGCGCTCCAGCGCCAGGCCGGCTTCCAGCGGGGCGTCCATGCCCGCCAGGATCACCTCCTTGATCTGCTCGGCGGCCAACGCCGGCATCGCCGCGATGACGCGTGCCAGTTCCAGTGCGTGGGCCTGGACCTGGTCATCGTCCACCAGGTCGCTGACCAGCCCGGCTACCCAGGCTTCCTCGGCACTGATCGGTTGCCCGGTGAGTGCCATGCGCATCGCCTTGACCTTGCCTACCGCCCGCACCAGCCGTTGGGTGCCACCGATGCCGGGCATGATGCCAATACGAATTTCCGGTTGGCAGAAGCGCGCGCTGCGTCCGGCAACGATCAGGTCGGCGTGCATCGCCAGTTCGCAACCACCGCCGTAGGCGTAGCCGCAGACGGCCGCAATCACTGGTTTCGGACAGTGCTGGATCGGCCCCCAGACCCGCTCGGTGTGGCGCTTGTAGATATCGATGGGGCCGACCCCGGCCATGCTGGTGATGTCGCCACCGGCAGCAAACACCTTGTCACCGCCCGTAAGGACGATGCACCGCACCTCGGGATCAATTGCCAGCTGGCTGAAATAGCGCGACAGCAGCGCCTGCAATTCCAGGCTCAAGGCGTTGGTCGCCTGGGGGCGGTTGAGCCGCAGCAGGGCGACGCCGGGCAGCGGGCGTTCGAGCAGAACCGGTGCAGCAGATGAGTCGGACATGGGCATTCTCGAAGACCAGAGAGGGTATCAATGGCGCCAGTGTCCGGTTCACGGCGCTGAATTTTCATCGTCCGTTCAGACGTAGTTTGGCCTGCGGTTCGTCCCTAGAGTGGCTCTTGTCAGTAGAAAAGGAGCACATGATGGAGCTGCATTCGGGTCTTGATTACAGCGGCAAGGTGGTGCTGATCACCGGTGGCACCAAGGGCATCGGCGCTGGTATCGCGCTGGGATTTCTGGCCGCGAACGGACGGGTGATTGTCTGTGCCCGGCGCGAACCTGAGCAGGTGCCGACAGCGGGAGGCAAGCATGCGACCTTCATTGCCGCCGATGTACGTGACCAGGATTCCCTGCAACGACTATTCGCCACCATCGAGCGAGATTTCGGACGCCTCGATGTGGTGGTCAACAACGCCGGAGGCAGTCCTGCCGCCGACGCCGCCACGGCCTCGCCCAGATTTCATGAAAGCATTATCGGGCTGAATCTCATCGCGCCACTCAATGTCGCCCAGCACGCCAATCGCCTGATGCAGGCACAGGTGCAGGGTGGCTGCATCATTTTTATCGGCAGCATCAGTGCGCTGCGTTCGTCGCCAGGTACGGCCGCTTATGGCGCGGCGAAGGCCGGCGTGCTGGCGTTGGTGCAATCGTTGGCGGTGGAGTGGGGCCCCAAGGTGCGGGTGGTTACAGTCAGCCCGGGGCTGGTGCTGACCGAGCAGGCGCATCTGCACTACGGCACGCAGGCCGGTATCGATGCTGTCTCTGCCGGCATCCCGGCTGCACGCATGGCGGTGGCCGAGGACATTGCCAACGCATGCCTCTATATCGCATCACCGCTGGCCAGTTACGCCAGCGGTTGCAACCTGTTGCTGCATGGCGGTGGTGAACGCCCGGCGTTTCTCGGTGCTGCGCAAGTTCTGCCCACCTGATCGACCTAATGCGGCAACCGGGTTCGGTAGCCGCCTTCAATGTGAAGGAGACGACTTTGGCTGATCCACAACTGCTATCCAATGTGCGCGCCCTGGTAGGGCGCCAGTACGGCCGGGTGTATGCCTGGGACGAGGTCAATGCCCCGATGATTCGCCAGTGGTGCGAAGTCATGGGCGTGGACAACCCGCTGTACACCGACCCGGGCTTTGCCTTGGGTACCGAACATGAGGGCCTGATCGCGCCGCCTGCGATGTTGCAGGTTTGGACCATGGAAGGCCTGCACGCCAATAACTATCCGCCCGGCTCCACCACTGAGAACCCTTACGAGGTGCTCAAGGAAATGGAAGCCTACGGCTATGCCTCCACAGTGGCGGTGAACTCCGAGCTGAGCTTCACCCGCCCGCTGCGCCTGGGGGAAAAACTCTACTACACCACGCGCCTGGATTCAGTTGGCGATGAGAAAACCACCGCCCTGGGCACCGGCTTCTTCGTCACTCTGATAATGAGCCACTTCGTGGAAAAAGCCGGCGGCGACGAGCCGGTGGGCGAGTTGCTGTTTCGCGTATTCAAGTTCCGTGCGGCGAACGCCCAGGCTCCAGCCAAGGTGGAAGCGGCACCGGTCAAGGCCAAGCGCCCGTTGCCGGGAATCAGCGACGACACGCGGTTCTTCTGGGAAGGCTGCGAGAAGGGGCAGTTGTTGATCCAGCGCTGCACGGCCTGCCAGACCCTGCGGCATCCACCGGCCCCCGTTTGCATCCAGTGCCACAGCTTCGACTGGGACACCCTGCAGGCCAGTGGTCGCGCCACTTTGTATTCATTCGTGGTGATGCACTACCCCGAAGTGCCGCCGTTCGATTACCCCAACCCGATTGGCCTGATCGAACTGGAGGAGGGTGTGCGCCTGATCGCCGGGCTGGTCGGCATCGAGCGCGAGCAACTGCAGATCGGCCAGCGTTTGCAGGTCGAGTTCCAGTCCTTCGATGACCAACAGACCCTCCCGTTATTCCGGCCGGTAGAGGCATAGGAGCCACCATGGATTTCGAATTGAGCGAAGACCAGCGCGCCATTGCGCAAATGGCCGACGGCCTGTTTGTCGACCATTGCCATGATGACTACATGCGCCAGTGGGACACCAGCGGCGAAGCGATGATGGCGCCGTTGTGGACGTTGTGTGTCGAGACCGGCCTGCATGCCTTGGCAATCCCCGAAGAGCACGGTGGCAGCGGCCTGGGCATGACTGAGTTGATGCTGGTGCTCCAAGCCCAGGGTAAGGCCCTGGCCCAGGTGCCCTTGTGGCGTCATCAACTGGCCGCTGCGACCCTGGCCCGGTTTGACGCCGTCGACAATGGAGGGTGGGTTGCCAGGGCGGCATCCGGCGAGGTGCTGCTGAGTCTGTCTGTCGATGGTTTGAGCAGTGCGCTCGGCATCGAACTGCGAGCCCGTGCTTGCGCCGACGGCTGGTTGATCGACGGCCGGGTTGCAGCCTTGGCGTTGGGTGATCAGTCCCAGGCGGCGCTGGTGTTGGTAGAAGCCGAAAACCAGCCGCGCTTGCTGCTGCTCGACCTTTCGGCGCCCGAGATACGACGGGTGTCGGCGGTGCTGACCCACGGCGAAGCGGTGGCCGACTTACACATCCAGGGTTTGACCGTGAGCGCCACCTCGCTGTTACCGGCTGAAGCTGTCGCCTGGCTTGAACTTCGCTGCACAGCGGCATTGGCGTCCTTGCAGCTGGGTGTCAGCGAAGAGCAGATCCGCCGCACCGTGGCCTACGTCAGCGAGCGTCGGCAGTTCGAACGAGTAATCGGCAGCTTCCAGGCGGTGCAGATGAGCATGGCCGATACCCATATCGCCGTCGAAGCCTTGCGTACGACCTTGTGGCAACTGGTCTATCGCATCGATGCCGATATGCCGGCGCCCAGTGAAGCGCTGGCCACTGCCTGGCTGGCCTGTGAAGCGGGGCACCGCATTGGTCACACCGCGCAGCACGTACATGGCGGCATCGGCGTCGATCTGACGTACCCGATCCACCGTTTTCTCTACTGGAGTCGCGGCTTGTCCCTTGCCTTGGGTGGCTCGGCGGCAAACCTGGAACGCCTGGGCGACTGGCTCAACGATAACGACAAGCTGGGATGGAAATATGACCTCGAAGAACACCAAGCGCTTTGAAGACGTGCGCCCCGGCGAAGTACTGCCGCAGCTTGCGGTGCCGATCACGGTGACCCTGATCAACGGTGGTGCGATTGCCACCCGTGACTACTTTCCCGGTCACCACGACGCGGAGGCGGCCCGAGCCCTGGGTTCGCCCCACGTGTTCATGAACATCCTCACCACCAATGGCCTGGTGCAGCGATTCATCGAACAGTGGGCCGGGCCGCTGGCGCAATTCAGCGCACTGAAAATCAAACTCGGCGCACCGAATTATCCCGGCGACTGCATGACGTTCAGTGGCCGCGTCAGCGCAGTCGATGCGGACACCCGCTCGGTGGAAATCACTTTGAGCGGCAAAAATTCCATGGGCAACCACGTGACCGGCACGGTCGCGCTGGTCCTGCCCTGACAGCCGGAGAGACACAGATGACTGATTCATCGATTTCCGGGCGTGCCGCGATCGTTGGTCTGGGCGCGACCGAATTTTCCAAGAACTCCGGACGCACCGAATTGCGCCTGGCCATGGAGGCCACCTTGAGTGCGCTCAAGGATGCCGGCATCGATCCGTCGGAGGTAGACGGCTTCAGCTCCTACTCGGTGGACAAGGTCCCGGAGTACGAAATTGCCCGTCTGCTGGGGTGCAAGGACGTCAAATTCTTCTCTCAGGTGCCCCATGGCGGCGGCGCTGCCTGTGGGCCGGTCATGCACGCGGCGATGGCGGTAGCCACCGGGGTGGCGAAAGTGGTGGTGGTGTACCGGGCCATGAACGAGCGTTCCTGGTACCGCTTCGGTACCGGCAACTACGGCTTTGCAGCTTCGCCGATATTCGACAACGTCAACTACGGCTGGTACATGCCCCACGGCTTCCATACGCCGGCAGCCTGGGTCGGGATGTTCGCCCAGCGCTACATGCACACCTATGGCGCCACCAGCGAAGACTTTGGCCGGATCGCTGTGGCCGCGCGGGATTTTGCGTCGACCAATCCCCAGGCGTTTTTCCACGGCAAGCCGATCACCCTGGAAGAACACCAGGCCTCGCGCTGGATCTGCGAGCCGCTGCACTTGCTCGATTGCTGCCAGGAGTCCGACGGCGCCGTGGCGATGGTGATTACCTCCGCCGAGCGCGCCCGTGACCTTCGGCAGAAACCGGTGACCATCAAGGCTGGCTCCCAAGGCATCAGCCACGGCCAGCAGAGCATGACCTCGTTCTACCGCGACGACATCACCGGGCTGCCGGAGATGGGCGTGGTGGCCCGCGAGTTGTACCGCCAGTCAGGCCTGGGCCCGGAGTCTTTCCAGACGGCGGTGATCTACGACCATTTCACTCCGTTCGTGCTGCCACAGCTGGAGGAGTTCGGCTTCGTCAAACGGGGTGAAGCCAAGGAATTCATCCGCGCCGGGCATCACGCCCGTGGCGGCAAGCTACCCATCAACACCCACGGCGGGCAACTGGGTGAGGCCTACATCCACGGCATGAACGGGATCGCCGAAGCGGTCCGCCAGGTTCGTGGGACGGCAGTCAACCAGGTGGCGGATGTGCAAAACGTACTAGTCACCGCCGGCACCGGCGTACCCACCAGCGGCCTGATTCTCGGCGCAGCCTAAGGAGCAGCAGATGTTCGTTGACCTCACTCCCGAACAACATGCCCTGCGCCATAAGGTGCGGGACTATTTCCAGGCCTTGATGACCCCGGACATGCGCGACCAGTTGCGGGGCAAGGAAGGCGGTGATCTATTTCGCCAGACCATCCGCCAGATGGGCCGCGACGGCTGGCTCGCGGTCGGTTGGCCAAAGGCCCACGGCGGCCAGGGTTACGCGGCCACCGAACAGTTGATCTTCTTTGAAGAAGCCAACATCGCCGGCGCGCCACTGCCGTTCGTCACTATCAGCACCGTCGGCCCTTCCTTGATGGCCCATGGCAGCGAGCTGCAGAAGGAACGTTTTCTGCCTGGCATTGCGGCCGGTGAAATCATGTTTGCCATTGGTTACTCCGAACCCGACGCTGGCAGCGATCTGGCCGTGCTCAAAACCAGTGCCCGCCAGGACGACGAAGGCTTCCTGGTCAATGGCAACAAGCTGTGGACCTCAGGTGCCGAATCGGCCGATTTCGTTTGGCTGGCGGCCCGGACCGATTCGACTCAGGCGAGGCATAAAGGCATATCGCTGTTGATCGTCGACACTACGACGCCGGGTTTCTCTCATACCCTGATCCCCACCACGAGCATTCCGACCACGGCCACCTACTACGACAACGTACGGGTGCCCAACGAAATGCTGGTGGGCCAGTTGCACGGCGGCTGGAAGTTGATCACCTCGCAACTGAACCACGAACGTCTCGGCCTTGGCACCTGGTCGGACAAGGTCGTGGCGCTGTTTCGCCGGGTCTATCTGTGGGCGCGGGCCTGTGACGAACAGGGCCGTCGAGCGATGGACAAGGCCTGGGTGCGCAGCTCGCTGGCCGAGTGTTACGCGCGCCTGGAAGCGATGCGCCTGATCAATATGCGCATTGCTGCCGACCTGGACCGCGATCGGATGGACGTGGCGCTGAGCTCGACCACCAAGGTGTTCGGCTCGGAGTCGGCCATCGAGATCCTGCGCAAGCTGGCGGGGATCCTCGGCGCCAACGGCTCAATGCGCAGTGGCTCGGCAGCGACCCTGCTGCAGGGAGAGCTGGAATTCGAGTTGCGCAGCTCACCGACCCTGACCTTTGGCGGCGGCACCAATGAAATCCAGCGTGAGCTGATCGCCCAGTTTGGCCTCGGCATGCCGCGCACCCAACGCTGACGCTGGTCCATCAACAACAAAAACGTACTCGGCCCGGTTCCGGCGCGGGTCGAAGGGGACTTTCATGAGCACTATCGAGCAATTTCGGCACGACACTCGTGCCTGGCTGGAGGCTAACTGCCCGCTGTCAATGCGCACCGGTATGGCTGAAGGCGATGTCGTGTGGGGCAGCCAGAACCCGCAGTTTCCGTGCGAAGACGCACGACTGTGGTTTGAACGCATGCGCGACAAGCGCTGGTTCTGTCCCGAGTGGCCTGAGGAATACGGCGGGGCGGGGCTGAGTGACGAGCAACTGGCGGTGCTCGAAAGCGAGATGCGCCGCATCAAGTGCCGGCCGCCACAGATCAACCTTGGTATCTGGATGCTCGGGCCGGTGCTGCTGGCGTTTGGCAGTGAGCAACAGAAACGCGATCTGCTGCCTCCCATTGCCCGTGGTGAAGTGCGCTGGTGCCAGGGGTTCTCCGAACCAAACGCCGGTTCCGACCTGGCCAGCCTGAAAATGGCCGCTCGCGATGCAGGCGATCACTTCATCGTCGACGGCAGCAAGATCTGGACCTCCTACGGCGACAAATCCGACTGGATGTATGCCCTGGTACGCACCGATTTCAGTGCACCGAAACACGAAGGCATCAGCCTGATCGTACTGGACATGCGCAGCCCCGGCGTCAAGCCGCAGCCGATCGATTTGATCAGCGGCAAATCGGCATTTTGCCAGGTGTTCTTCGACGCGGTGAAAGTCCCCAAGAGCCAGTTGATCGGGCCGTTGAACGGCGGCTGGACTCTGGCCAAATACCTGCTGCAGCACGAACGCAAGGCGATGTCGAAGTTCGGTGAGTTCAGCCTGCCGTCGCACTTCGACCTGCTGGCGCTGATGCGCGAGTACGTGCCGGCGCCACAGACCCAGGGCGAACATGCCCTGCAGGCCCGGGCCACGGCCTGTGCGATGAATGAACAGGCCTACAACCTGACCGTGCAGCGCATGGGTGAGGAGGCGCGGGCCGGCGACGACATCGGCGGCCTGATGTCGATCATGAAACTGGTGCACACCGAGCAGGAGCGCGACAAGTTCGAAGTGCTGCTCGATGCCATGGCCGGGCACGCCTTTGGTTGGGAGAGTGGTGCGTTCAGCGAGCAGCAACTGGCGGTGACCCGCTCCTGGTTGAACAGTTATGCGCTGACCATTTCCGGCGGGTCCTCGGAGGTCCAGTTGAACGTTATCGCCAAGCGCGTGCTGGGCTTGCCGGACGCCAAAAAAGGAGTTGCTGCATGAGCCTGCGTTATAGCGATGAACAGCGTTTGCTGGCCGACAGCGCCCGGGACTTTCTCGCCGCCCGCAGCCCGGTCAGTGCCCAGCGCCGATTGCGCGATGAGGCCGTAGCTTTTGGCTTCGAACCGCAGCTGTGGCGTGAAGCCGTGGAGTTGGGTTGGAGCGCGATTCCTTTTCCGGAAGACTTTGGCGGTCTGGATTTCGGTTGCAAGGGGCTCGGTCCAATCTTCGAATCCGTAGGGCGCAATCTGTCCGCCACGCCGCTGTTGTCCAGTGTGGTACTCGGTGGGTCATTGGTTCTTCTGGCGGGCAACTCGGCGCAACAGACACGTTGGCTGCAAGCTGTGATCGGTGGTGAGCAGCGCCTGGCCCTGGCCGTGGACGAACGTTCTCGCCACAACCCGAGCCACATCGCCCTGGCGGCCAAGGCCGATGGACAGGGCTATTGCCTGCACGGCGACAAATTCTGGGTGATCGACGGGCTGGGCGCCGATGCCTATGTAGTGGCGGCCCGCACCAGCGGCCAGCCAGGCGACACTCAAGGTATCAGTCTGTTCCTGGTGCCGGCCGATAGCCCGGGGGTGACCGTCAGCGCCTTGGGGGTGATCGATTCGCGCAACAGCGCCCGCCTGCGACTGGACGAGGTGCGCGTGGGCAGCGATGCCTTGCTGGGCAACCTGGATGAGGGTTGGGCCGTGCTGGAAACCGCACTGGATCGCGGCCGCACCTGCCTCGCGGCGGAGCTGTTGGGGATGGCCGAGCAACTGTTCGAAACCACCCTGGAGTACCTCAAGACCCGGGTGCAGTTCGATACGCCGATTGGCACTTTCCAGTCGCTGCAACACCGCGCTGCGCAAATGTACATCGATCTTGCGCTGAGCCGCAGCGCCCTGATGGCCGCTTTGGCGACCCTGGATGACGCCGGTCATGACGCTCGGGCACGTGCTCGACTGGTCAGCCTGGCGAAATGGAAAGCCGGCGACACCGCGCTCAAAGTCGCCAATGAAGCCGTGCAGATGCACGGCGGCATAGGCGTTACCGACGAGCTCGATGTCGGCCTGTACCTCAAGCGCGTTCGTGTGGCGCAGAGCTGCCTGGGGGATCGGGATTTCCATTGCGAACGCTACTGCGCCCACGCCTGAAACCCTGTGGGAGCGGGCTTGCCCGCGAACGCGGAGTGTCAGGCAATGAGGATGTTGAATGTGCCAGCCTCTTCGCGGGCAAGCCCGCTCCCACAGGTCTCTCGGTTGTTCTGGAGATACACAAATGAGCATTGAACGCTGGCAAACCGCGTGGCGACAACTGATCGCCCCCGGTGCGCCGTTTGAGGTGGTGACGTCCGATGACGGCGCTCCACGTTACTTCCGGCACGCCGCGCGCGATTTGACGCAGGTTTTCGACGCCGGTCGGGTCCACGGTGACCGTGAATTCCTGGTCTGGCAAGCGCAACGCCTGACCTTCAACCAGTTCTTCGATCAGGTTGATCGACTGGCCGGGCAAATGGTGGCTCGTTTCGGACTGCAGCCCGGCGAGCGCGTGGCCATCGCAATGCGTAACCAGCCAGCGTGGCTCGTGGCGTTCGCCGCGATCGTGCGCTGTGGTGCGGTGTGTGTGCCGCTCAATAGTTGGGGGCTGCGCGACGAACTGCAGTACGCGCTGCAAGACAGCGATTCGCGCCTGCTGGTGTGTGATGAAGCACGGTTAAATACCCTGCATGAAGATTTGGCCCGTGAGCAGCGAGGCACGATAGTCGTCGGGGCGCAGGAAGCTTCGTCGCCCGAGTACTGCCTGCGATTCGAAGACTTGATCAACGCCCCGATATTGCCGGCACCCACGCTGGAAATCGATCCTGACGCGCCAGCACTGATCCTCTACACCTCGGGCACCACCAGCCGCGCCAAGGGCGCCGTGTCCAGTCACCGGGCAATCTGCCAGGCACTGTATGCCCTGGATTTCCAGGGTGCGTTTTGCGCCATGAGCTCACCCGAGCGTATCGGCGTGGTGATCAACAGTGGCTATGCACCTACCACATTGGCGGCAGTACCGCTGTTCCATGTCAGCGGCTTGCATGCGCAGTTCCTGTCGGCACTGCGCGGCGGCCGGCGCTTGATGCTGATGTACAAGTGGGATGTCGAACAAGCCATCGACCTCATTCGCGATGAGCGTTGCACCCAGTTCAACGGGGCACCGGTGATGATGCAGCAACTGCTTGCTTCGCCACGTTTTGGCGGCGAGCACACCGCCAGCCTCTTCGGTCTTGGACTGGGAGGTGCAGCTTCGTCCGCCGGGGTGCTGGACAACATGCTCAAGCTCAAGCCCGACGTGATTGGCGGTGCCGGGTACGGCCTGACCGAGAGCAACGGGATCGGCGCTGCCATCGGTGGTGATCCGTTCGTGTACAAGCCGCAGACCGCTGGCTGGCCGCTGCCGATAGTCGATATTCATATCGGCGAAAGCCCTGGCCAGCCCCAGGTGGCCGGGACTCGTGGGGTGATCTGGTTGCGCTCCCCAACCTTGATGAGCGCCTACTGGAGCCTGCCCGAAGCCACTGCGCAAAGCCTGCACGACGGTTGGCTCGACACCGGCGATATCGGTTACCTCGATGAGGAAGGGTTTCTCTACATCACCGGCCGGGTGAAGGATTTGATCAACCGTGGTGGCGAGAAAATTTCCGCCGCGGAAATCGAGACGTGTGTCCTCGATTTGCCCGGGGTTCTCGAAGCGGCGGCATTTGCCATTGCCGACCCGCTGCTGGGGGAGACGGTGGGGTTGGCCGTCCACGGCCAGGCTTCGACGCTGCCCCAGGAGGCACAAGTCTGCGCATTCATTGCCGAGCGCCTGGCCGCCTACAAAGTCCCGGCCCAGGTCTATCGGGTACTTGAACCATTACCACGCAATGCCACCGGCAAGGTGCTCAAGGCACAGCTGCAAGAAAAGTTGGGCGTCTGATTGCACCTTAGTCTTTCCGGACGATGTCGGGGCCGCCAGAACACGAACAATGGGTCCATCTCACACAGCCTTATCAGCGTAGGAGGCATTACATGAAAATAACAAGAACCGGTCTCATGCTCGCGGTCGCAGTCACAGCCAATAGCGGGCTGATGGTTTATGCGCACGCCGCAGTGTCACCTCAGGAAGCGGCCAAGCTGGGCAAGGAGCTGACCTGTGTCGGCGCCGAGCAAGCCGGCAACGCCGAGGGCACGATTCCACCCTACACCGGCAAGTACCTGGGCGAAGTACCGGGCTGGAACCATGTGAAATTTTCCGGGGACCAGCCAGTTGATCCTTATGCGGCGGAGAAGCCGATCCTGGTGATCACCGCGCAGAACATGAGCCAGTACGAGGCGCACCTGACCGAAGGCCAGAAGGCACTGCTGAAGAAGTACCCGACCACCTACAAGATGAATATTTACCCAGGCCATCGGGATTTTCGTTACCCCGATTACGTCTGCCGCCGTGCGATGGACAACGCGTTGCACGCCAAGCTGGTCAACGACGGCGACGGTTTCACCGGGATTGGCCAGGTGCCGTTCCCGATCCCCAAAAGCGGCGTGGAAGTGTTGTGGAACCACCAACTTCCGGCCCGAGCCTACACGGAGGAAAAAACCTCCGACCTGGCCTCGGTCCTGCCCAATGGCAGCATTGGCTGGGGTCGTGCCTACGCGCGCAACCTGTCGTTGGCCAACTCACCCACCACCGATTCCCGCACCGAAGAGAAACTCTCGGCCATGAGTAACAACATGACCCTGAAACCGGCCCGGGACAACGGCACCCTCAGCATTGCCCATGAACCCTACAACTATGGCACCGATGCGCGTCAGGCCTGGTCCTACAGCCCATCGACGAGGCGCGTGCGGCAACTGCCGGGTTATGGTTACGATCAGCCGATGATCGGCACCAACGGCACCATGACCGTCGACGAGGACCGTTTGTTCAACGGTTCACCGGAGCGTTTCTCCTGGAAACTGATCGGCAAGCGCGAGATCTATACCCCGGCCAACGCGTTCAAGCCTAATACCGGGACGGTCAAGTATGCCGACCTCCTGACACCCAATCATCCCAACCCTGACTTCATGCGTTACGAGTTGCGCCGCGTGTGGGTGGTGGAAGCCGACTTGAAGGAAGGCTTCCGTCATGTCTATGGCAAACGTGTGCTGTTCATCGACGAAGACACCTGGAACTCGGTGATGGCCGACAACTACGATGCCCGTGGGCAGCTGTGGAAACACGCCATGGTCAACTATTACTACCATCCTGACATGAGTGGCTGGCAGGCTGGTTCGCAGTTCTTCATGGACTTGAACTCCGGCCAATATACCGGCTACGGCATGACCAACGAGGCGAAGAAAGGTCCGATCCTCAACGAAGGCAAATTCACGCCGGACCAGTACACTGCGGATGCGGCACGGGCGATCGGGCGGTAACACCCAGGTCGCGGCAATGAAAAAAGCCCTATCGGATTTCGATAGGGCTTTTTTTTTGGTTCTGTCTCGTCCTGAATAAGGTTTACACCTTCTGGCTTCTTATCAGGAAGGTGCAATGAACACGGGCGAAAAACGTAGCCAGAGAGATTACACGCTGACTTTTAAATTGTCGGTTGTCGACCAAGTCGA
>NZ_JADEVO010000080.1 GCF_017114825.1 Pseudomonas gregormendelii
CTTGCGGGTCTGCTTGCGCTTACCGGCGTACTCGGCATCGGCGAAGGTCATTTGCTTCATCATCGAAAAGCTCGGCGATTGGTGTCCGGGGATTTTGCCAAATCAGGAAGTCTTTTTCAGGATTTCCTTAGGAAACAGGCATTCATCTCAGCATTCCGCTTCTCGATTCCACGTCTTTGGGTGTCGATCTGGTGAGCGGCAGACACTGCGTCTAAGAGATCCTGATCCCGGAACGGCTTGACAAGAAAATCAACTGCTCCCGCCTTCATGGCCTGGATAGCCATGGCGATGTCGCCATGACCGGTCATGAAAATGACTGGGAGCGTTGTATTTGATTCTACTAATTTTTGTTGGAATTCCAGGCCGCTGAGGCCTTTCAGGCGGACGTCCAGGACCAGGCACGAAGGAATGTCAGGGGGAGTGTGCTCCAGGAATTCTGCCGGCTTCGCGAACGTCTCGACACGAATGTCTATCGAGCGAAAGAGGCTGCTCAGCGCAACACGGACAGATTCCTCGTCATCAATCACGAATACTATCGGCCCATCGATGGAGGAGTGTGTTGATGAGGCATCTCGATTCATGGATGCTCCTCCTGCCCAAGCGGGAATGACAAATGAAACACCGCACCTTCACCCGGCTGACACGTCGCCCATACCCGTCCGCCGTGTGCTTCGACAATGGATCTGCATATGGAGAGTCCCATTCCCATTCCTTCGGTTTTGGTTGTATAGAAGGCCTCAAACAGTTTAGGGATCTGCTCAGGTGAGATGCCCGGCCCACTGTCTTGAATGTCTACGTCTACAGTACTGGGCGGTTTATGGCGGACGCTTATATTCAAGGTACGATTTGCACTTTTTGCGTGCCCCATCGCTTGCATGGCGTTCATGATCAGGTTGATGATTACTTGCTGCAATTGGACGCGGTCACCCACGATCAAAGCAGGATGACCATCGTGTTTATACGTCAGGATGACCTTGCTCCGCTTTAGCTCACGCTTCACTAGCTCTAACGATTCGCTGACCACCTCGGACAAATCAAGAGCCATAGTTTGCGGCGCCGTCTTGCGAGACATCGCGCGTATACGCCGAATGACTTCGCTGGCTCGATGGGTTTCGCTCATCATTCGCTCGATTGCACTGCGCGCCTCCTCGAGGTTAGGCACGTCCCGAGCTAGCCACCGCAGGCCCGCGGTACCATTGGTACTGACAGCAGCAAGCGGCTGATTGACTTCGTGGGCGATGGATGCCGCAAGCTCACCCAAGGTTGAAAGCCTCGTGACGTGAGCCAACTCCTGTTGGGAACGGTGAAGGGCCTCCTCGGATAACTTTGTATCGGTCACATCCATCAAAGCCCCAATGTATTCGACATTTCCGGAAGCATCCGCAACGGAGTGTGCCAACATCTGCACATGCTTGATGCGTGCATCGCCCATCAATAGTCGATATTCCACTTTGATAAACGGCTGTTCACGGTAGGCATCATCGACTGACTTTTTGATCAGATCGATATCGTCCGGGTGCGTTTTTCCTAAAATGCTGTCCAACGCCGGTTGTTCCTCATCGCCGAATTCGAAGATCCGGCGTGCTTCTTCGGACCAGTACATGTCGCCGCCGGGAATTTTAAGTCCGATGCTCCCTGTCTGACTCAGCCGTTGCGCACCGGCGAGAAAGGCTTCACTGCGTCGCAAATCGTTAATCGCTTGTTTACGTTGGGAAATGTCGTTGTGGGTCGCAAGAATCGCTTTGGGGTTGCCGTTGTCGTCTCTCGACAGGGAGCATCTGCTGATCACGCTGATACTATTTCCATCGCGGCCGTGTTCAACCACTTCCCCTTCCCACTGACCCGTCTTGAGAAGCGCGGTCATCATCTCGGACCAGGGAATCGCCAATTGCGGATTTAAAAGCGTGCGAAAATCCTGACCGACAGCCTGTGATGCTGACCATCCGTATAGTGCCTCCGCGCCTGCGTTCCAGCTGGTAATGATCTGATCCATGTCACGCACGATAATCGCATCGTGAGTCTGCGCGAGTAGCCGCACCTGCTCCTGCAATTCATCGCTGGAGGCTTTGTTCTTGAGCGCGAGCAGTGTCGTAATGCCGATTGCGGAAAGGCTTACAAGGCAACGCGCAAAACTCGCGGAGTATAGGTCGGCGCCATGTGCAATAAAAAAAGCTGATAACGTCAATCCAATGCAGGCAAGTGAGACACCTACAACACCCCTCCTAGAGAACACGTTGATCGCTATCAAGATCACAGCGACGTAGAGAACCGCAACCGCGATCTCAATTGAGGTGAGGGAGTCGATAATGAAAATGCCGCTGGAAAGTGCAATCGCCCCAATCCTCTGAAGCACAGCAGGCGATGCTCGGCCATCGGTAACTGAGTCAGCAGCCACAGTCGTCTCCATTATGATTTTCATAAATCAATGGGCCTGCTGGTCCGCAATACCTTGTCGGGATTACATAAACACTAGCCGGTAATCTGCGACAAGCAATTCGATTGACCGGGATATTCGCAGAACGGGAGAGGCGATGGCTTGCACTCCATTCTGACGATGTGGGCTGCACTTGGTTTCAGCCTATGCAAGCAGACCGGGCTCTGGCGCCAAAATCAAATGGATCAAGCGGAGAGGAAAATGTAGATACTCATCCACCTGAGCGCTCTTGCTGGCCCCGCTTATGCACCAGGTGCAGAAGTGTTCACAATTGTTGCTCAGAATTTTGTATTTCGACTCTCCGATTCTAGACCGCGCACGTACCACGATCTCGTCGCTAGTAAATGCTGGGTGGTCTTGGTAAACCCAGACTGAATGACCGTTCGCGAAGTGCTCCAAATGGGTTATCTCAATCGGACCAGCTTTCAGTGAGCCACTCAACCCGGAATAGTGAGCTACGGTCCCGTCTCCAAGGTAAATTCCGTGGTGGATGTACAGTTTGCGTGGGCTTACAAGATGGGTTCCTGGCGTGAGAAAATTTGTCGCCAAGCCAACCCGCCTGAGATTTAAATGGGTAGTAGTACAGTCTTGGGAGGCTCCACGTTTGGCGCTACGGACATGAACCTCATGTTCGGAAATCGGGCTGTTCAGGCAGGACACGAGATTCGCATCAACCAAGCCGGATCGAAAAAGCACCAAGGAGCTTAGTGAAACCACCCAACCTTTCATGTCCGACAGCAGCCTGTTCATGATGAAGCCCTCCGAAGCCTTAAAAAAAGGATATCTTGCGTAAGGGCCAGAATCATTGGGACGTAAGTCTCTTTAGATAATCAGCTCTGATGCGTCTCTCATCCTTGAGTATTAATCCTCCTCATCGAACTTTGATTGCCTGGTCGCTAGCAAGCTGCGGGGTGCTTTCATCTGGTTTTGCTCTGTCGGCGATGACCATGTGCCTGGTGTACCTAGCCGAATGCTTGTATCTGAGCGTATCCAGAACGGTGTCAGCGATTTATGCATACAAAACTTCGATACCCCGACACTTGTCAGATACACCGCAAGCTTCAAATGGCTCCACTGTCTCAGCGGCCTTTACGCCTCAGACGTGGGTACCTGGAGAATCGCGATGGTAGGTTTCAGTAATCCAAATACTGCGGGTTTGCTTGGCATTGCTCTCGCCACAGCAATGGTGCTTGCTGCGTACGCGGGCGTTTCATATGCTCATGAAGCTCAGAAGCACGACGATCTTTCTCATGAAGCAGTAGCGCTTAAGGGTTGGCAGCCGAAAATGCATCGCGCAGAGGAGGTGGATCGTGAGCAAAGCGCGCCGTCTGCACAGCGTTCTAACCCGGGCTTAGAGGTAGCGCATATTTACCAACGGTATCTTTGAGCAATGGTTGTAGGTGCTACCAAGAGAAAAGCACGTCTTAGCGCTCCGCCATGTAGGGGGTGGTCGGGACTAAGGCCGCTGTTCATCCACAGCTACGTCGCTGGAATCCTGTAGTGGTCAACTAATCCCGGACACGACGTTAAGTTTTTCCTCGGCCCGCGCTGGTGCCAACCCCTCGTTGAATTGGTGAGGCCGAATCCAGTTGTAGCGATGCATCAAAAAATGGCTGATATCG
>NZ_JADEVO010000081.1 GCF_017114825.1 Pseudomonas gregormendelii
AGCACAAGGTCGGCAGCCTCGCGCTTGAATTCAGCGGAAAAGGAACGGCGTTGTTTGGTCATCTGACACCTCGATCTGGCGAGCATTCTCGCCTAAATGGGTGTCCGGTTTCATTAGACCACTACAAACAGCTCTTTACTCTGTCCGCAAACCGCATCGACGATGAGGACAGATACTACAGATTGCTGAGGTCTGCTGACGACATGGAGCGCGAAGGCCTGATGACTAACACTGAGTGGCTCAAGCTCGCTCAACAAGCCGGGACACTGTTCTCTAGCACAGCAGAGTGCATGGCCGGGCCGAAGTAAGACAAATGGTACGATTTTTATTAAAACGATGATTTGGTGAAAGTCTCCCTTTCCTACTTACAATGCACCGTCCATAACTCGTCGATTCGCGTAGTGAAACTCTGACTCATCATCTCCCGCCGCATGCCCCAATCTGGGTTGCTCGGCACACTGGCGGTACGCAACGTTCCCCTCCCCCACCGCCCATTAATCTGGTCCAGCACGGCCATTATCCTCGTGGCTTCGGCGGGCTGTGATACAGCGAACAAATCGTCAGTGTATTGTCCTGGCTGGCAAAGATTGAGCAGCATGAATTCCGCCTTACTGAATTTGAATCCAGGACGAAACACACGTTCCACCGCGTCCACTGCTGCCTTGGTCAACAGCCGGACATCGTCAGTTGGATACGGCAAATCCACTACCACACCATTAGCGAATTTCGCTTCCTCCGGATTGAACATACCCGTGCGAATGCTGACGCGGATCTTCTTGCAGACTGATCCCTGGGCACGAAGCTTTTCCGAAGCGCGCATCATGTACATCGCCACCGCTTCTTTAATCGGCGGCAACTCCGTGAGGCGTTTCCCAAACATTCGGCTGCAACAAATCTCCTGCTTCGGGGGATCTGGTTCGTCCAACTCAAGACAAGGCGTGCCGGCCAACTCCCTAGCTGTCTTCTCAACCACCACACTGAATTTGTTCCGAAGCATCGATGGATCAGCCTTAGCCAAGTCCATCGCCGTTTTGATGCCCAATGCATCCAAATGTATTTTCATGCGCCGACCGACACCCCATACCTCGGACACATCGGTATTGCGCAGCACCCAATCGCGTTTGAATGGATCACAGATATCAACGACCCCACCCGTTGCCGCTTGAAGCCGTTTCGAAGTGTGGTTCGCGAGTTTTGCCAGGGTTTTGGTGTGAGCAATTCCGACTCCCACCGGTATGCCCGTGCAGCGCAGAACCTGGCTGCGAATTTGACGCCCGAGAGATTACGGGTTTGCGATTCCCGCTAAATCAGCGAAGGCCTCGTCGATGCTATATACCTCCACAACCGGCACCATGGTTTCGATCAGGGACATAACACGTTCACTCATGTCGCCATACAACGCGTAGTTCGAGGAGAAGGGAACGATCCCGTGCTGCTTGAGTTTGTTCTTGATCTGAAAGTACGGCTCGCCCATTTTCACGAAGGATTTAGCGTCATAGCTACGGGCAATCACGCAACCGTCGTTATTGCTCAAGACGACGATAGGCACACGTGCCAGATCAGGTCGAAACACCCGTTCGCAACTCGCGTAAAACGAATTGCAGTCGATCAGCGCAAACACCGCTACCGGCTTAGACATGGCTGCGCACACTGCTCGTAATAACGCCCCATATGGAAAGCTCGTCCCCCTCAAGTACGTATCGGGGTGGGTATTTGGGGTTCTCTGATAGGAGGATCATTTGATTACCGCGTATGCATAGTCGCTTGCATATGGGTTCGTTGTTCAACAATGCCACCACAATGTCGTTGTGACCGGCCTCTAGGGCACGATCGACGATCGCCAAATCAGCATCGAAAATACCAACACCTTGCATGCTGTCCCCGGCAATCGACACTAAATAAACGTGTGGAGCCCGGATATTCAAAATCTCATCCAAGGAGATATGTTGTTCGATGTGATCCGCAGCCGGTGATGGGAAGCCGGCCGGCACACGAAAGGAGCATTTTGGAACCTGAATTCCGCCTTCAGCTATAGGACCCACGATGGTAAAGCTCATGGCAATGCCTTATACAAGTACTGTATTTATGCACAGTAAACGTTGAAGCAGCTTTGCGGTCAATTTTTTGTGTGGGAGTTTTCGACAAGCGGAGGATTGTCGTGCTCGGTGCTAAGCTTTTCGTCTTCTAGGAGGACGAAGCTCATGCCAACCAACGACCTGATCCCTTCCCTGCTTTATCGCTTGAATGAAAACCAAATCGCGATCGCCGCGGCCGTTGAGGAGCTTGCCCTGTGCGTAGACAAACTTGGACACGCGACAGTTGCCGAGAATGTGCGCAGCACCTTGGTTACCTTGGATTTGAACTTGGCGCACATCACCCGCGGAATCGCGGACTTGATGAATGATTGAACGCTCGTGCGGTCGGCAAAAAAGACGCTAGGAGCGATGACCAAGCGAAAAAAACCAATAAAAAACCCGCGAGAAACGCGCGGGCAAAAAGGGATAAAACGAGGAGTTCACAAAACTAGAGCATTTCATTGGACAGCCGATTTGAAGCAAACTCCAGCATAGCGGGTTATTCTGTTTACGCAGGAAACTACAATTTTTATTCGCGGCGACCGCGTTGTTTGCTTCGCCCATTTTGAAGCCATGATGATCACTGCACTCAGGCGCATCTGGCGGAAGATCCATTTCGTGAGAAAAGCGACCTACGAGTTACACAAATTTTTGCCCCCTTTCCTCAGGCGGACAGCCCGCAAATCGACCCCTACCTAACGCGAGCGACGAACGACGAATTACCACCCGCTGGTAATCGCCCGTCGCAGCTTCAATCGACGACCACGCCCCCGATGGTCCCCTTTCGGCGCAGCCGGCAACAGGGAAATCTTCCTCGGGCTAAACTGCTTTTGGACTTTGGAGATCTACAATGGCACGTCGAAAAAAGCATCACCCTACAGTAAGCGGTAGCTCCACCCCCCCTGAGATCCCTATGCCTATAAAATCTCGGCAGGGTGTGCCCAGGGCAAAACTCGACCTCGCTACACTCTTAGCCGAAACTCCCGAGCACAGCATCGATTTTCAGTGGGAAGCTATGTCACCCGTTGACCGTGAATTTCAATGAGTTGATGTCAACACGGCTCAACATCACTGCCATTAACAACCTGTTTCCCCAGTGAACTGCTACGGGAAAAATGCTGGCCCGCGGGAGTCATGGACTGCTCCCAAGTCAGCCTCTCGCGAAGGTCAGAAAACGGCCAACAGCGGCTGTCGGTTCAAGCCTGCTTTTAGGCCAGCACTCGACTGTCAATGGTTCTGGTAAATTGCAAGACATTCACTATTTATTTGAGAACCGCGATCAATGAGAGTTATTCGTAGCAAAGACTACACCGCCACTCGCGCTTGGGGTGCTTACGACATAGCTAACATGGATGGAACCACCGTCCGCCTTCACTGGACCGATCAACCATACAAATGGCATGTCAATGATGGGGAGGAAGTTTTCGCAGTCCTCGACGGCACTGTAGATATGCATTATCGAGAGTCAGGCATCGAGCACATCGTGACACTGGTGGTAGGGGACGTGTTTTTCGCAGGGATCGGCTGTGAACATGTTGCACACCCTCGTGGAGAAGCACGGATTCTGGTTATCGAACGTGAGGGTAGCGTTTGAGCTGAGTAGGATATCGCTCGTCATTACAGCTGGTTCACAGACCGTTTAAGATCCATACAGCCCATCGTCAATGGGTGAAATAACCTGGCGGCGGCAAAAACTGAGTGCAACACCTGACCTTTCCGGTACGGTGCTGCCCCATGTCCTATCACGAACTCAGCGTCGAAGAACGCGCCGCCATTCAAATCGGTCATATCCAGGGCCTCAGCC
>NZ_JADEVO010000082.1 GCF_017114825.1 Pseudomonas gregormendelii
CAAAACCCCTACCTGCATACGCAGATAGGGGTTTCGGAATTTAATCTTGACGATGACCTACTCTCACATGGGGAAACCCCACACTACCATCGGCGATGCATCGTTTCACTGCTGAGTTCGGGATGGGATCAGGTGGTTCCAATGCTCTATGGTCGTCAAGAAATTCGGGTACTGAGTCGTGGCCAGCTGGCCTCGCTTCAGCAAATTGGGTATGTGATAGCTTTCGGTGTTTGCAAGAGTCGAACTTTCGGTTCATTTCGTCTTCACACACCGCAATCTGATGCTCTTTCGAGTAGTCAAATTGCTTGGGTGTTATATGGTCAAGCCTCACGGGCAATTAGTATTGGTTAGCTCAACGCCTCACAGCGCTTACACACCCAACCTATCAACGTCGTAGTCTTCGACGGCCCTTCAGGGGACTCAAGGTCCCAGTGAGATCTCATCTTGAGGCTAGTTTCCCGCTTAGATGCTTTCAGCGGTTATCTATTCCGAACATAGCTACCCGGCAATGCCACTGGCGTGACAACCGGAACACCAGAGGTTCGTCCACTCCGGTCCTCTCGTACTAGGAGCAGCCCCTCTCAAATCTCAAACGTCCACGGCAGATAGGGACCGAACTGTCTCACGACGTTCTAAACCCAGCTCGCGTACCACTTTAAATGGCGAACAGCCATACCCTTGGGACCGGCTTCAGCCCCAGGATGTGATGAGCCGACATCGAGGTGCCAAACACCGCCGTCGATATGAACTCTTGGGCGGTATCAGCCTGTTATCCCCGGAGTACCTTTTATCCGTTGAGCGATGGCCCTTCCATACAGAACCACCGGATCACTAAGACCTACTTTCGTACCTGCTCGACGTGTCTGTCTCGCAGTCAAGCGCGCTTTTGCCTTTATACTCTACGACCGATTTCCGACCGGTCTGAGCGCACCTTCGTACTCCTCCGTTACTCTTTAGGAGGAGACCGCCCCAGTCAAACTACCCACCATACACTGTCCTCGATCCGGATAACGGACCTGAGTTAGAACCTCAAAGTTGCCAGGGTGGTATTTCAAGGTTGGCTCCACGCGAACTGGCGTCCACGCTTCAAAGCCTCCCACCTATCCTACACAAGCAAATTCAAAGTCCAGTGCAAAGCTATAGTAAAGGTTCACGGGGTCTTTCCGTCTAGCCGCGGATACACTGCATCTTCACAGCGATTTCAATTTCACTGAGTCTCGGGTGGAGACAGCGCCGCCATCGTTACGCCATTCGTGCAGGTCGGAACTTACCCGACAAGGAATTTCGCTACCTTAGGACCGTTATAGTTACGGCCGCCGTTTACCGGGGCTTCGATCAAGAGCTTCGCGTTAGCTAACCCCATCAATTAACCTTCCGGCACCGGGCAGGCGTCACACCCTATACGTCCACTTTCGTGTTTGCAGAGTGCTGTGTTTTTAATAAACAGTCGCAGCGGCCTGGTATCTTCGACCGGCATGAGCTTACGGAGCAAGTCCTTCACCCTCACCGGCGCACCTTCTCCCGAAGTTACGGTGCCATTTTGCCTAGTTCCTTCACCCGAGTTCTCTCAAGCGCCTTGGTATTCTCTACCCAACCACCTGTGTCGGTTTGGGGTACGGTTCCTGGTTACCTGAAGCTTAGAAGCTTTTCTTGGAAGCATGGCATCAACCACTTCGTGTTCTAAAAGAACACTCGTCATCAGCTCTCGGCCTTAGAATCCCGGATTTACCTAAGATTCCAGCCTACCACCTTAAACTTGGACAACCAACGCCAAGCTGGCCTAGCCTTCTCCGTCCCTCCATCGCAATAACCAGAAGTACAGGAATATTAACCTGTTTTCCATCGACTACGCTTTTCAGCCTCGCCTTAGGGACCGACTAACCCTGCGTCGATTAACGTTGCGCAGGAAACCTTGGTCTTTCGGCGTGGGTGTTTTTCACACCCATTGTCGTTACTCATGTCAGCATTCGCACTTCTGATACCTCCAGCAAGCTTCTCAACTCACCTTCACAGGCTTACAGAACGCTCCTCTACCGCATCACCTAAGTGATACCCGTAGCTTCGGTGTATGGTTTGAGCCCCGTTACATCTTCCGCGCAGGCCGACTCGACTAGTGAGCTATTACGCTTTCTTTAAAGGGTGGCTGCTTCTAAGCCAACCTCCTAGCTGTCTAAGCCTTCCCACATCGTTTCCCACTTAACCATAACTTTGGGACCTTAGCTGACGGTCTGGGTTGTTTCCCTTTTCACGACGGACGTTAGCACCCGCCGTGTGTCTCCCATGCTCGGCACTTGTAGGTATTCGGAGTTTGCATCGGTTTGGTAAGTCGGGATGACCCCCTAGCCGAAACAGTGCTCTACCCCCTACAGTGATACATGAGGCGCTACCTAAATAGCTTTCGAGGAGAACCAGCTATCTCCGAGCTTGATTAGCCTTTCACTCCGATCCACAGGTCATCCGCTAACTTTTCAACGGTAGTCGGTTCGGTCCTCCAGTTAGTGTTACCCAACCTTCAACCTGCCCATGGATAGATCGCCCGGTTTCGGGTCTATTCCCAGCGACTAGACGCCCTATTAAGACTCGCTTTCGCTACGCCTCCCCTATTCGGTTAAGCTCGCCACTGAAAATAAGTCGCTGACCCATTATACAAAAGGTACGCAGTCACCCAACAAAGTGGGCTCCCACTGCTTGTACGCATACGGTTTCAGGATCTATTTCACTCCCCTCTCCGGGGTTCTTTTCGCCTTTCCCTCACGGTACTAGTTCACTATCGGTCAGTCAGTAGTATTTAGCCTTGGAGGATGGTCCCCCCATATTCAGACAAAGTTTCTCGTGCTCCGTCCTACTCGATTTCATGACTAAGAGATTTTCGCGTACAGGGCTATCACCCACTATGGCCGTACTTTCCAGAACGTTCCGCTAATCTCAAAGCCACTTAAGGGCTAGTCCCCGTTCGCTCGCCACTACTAAGGGAATCTCGGTTGATTTCTTTTCCTCAGGGTACTTAGATGTTTCAGTTCCCCTGGTTCGCTTCTTAAGCCTATGTATTCAGCTTAAGATACCTAACTTATGTTAGGTGGGTTCCCCCATTCAGACATCTCCGGATCAAAGTCTGTTTGCCGACTCCCCGAAGCTTTTCGCAGGCTACCACGTCTTTCATCGCCTCTGACTGCCAAGGCATCCACCGTATGCGCTTCTTCACTTGACCATATAACCCCAAGCAATCTGGTTATACTGTGAAGACGACATTCGCCGAAAATTCGATAATACTCAATTAAGAGCAACTCACAAATTTTACCTTAGCCTGATCCGTTACCAGTGAAAGTAACGTTCAGTCTATCTTTCTATCACATACCCAAATTTTTAAAGAACGA
>NZ_JADEVO010000083.1 GCF_017114825.1 Pseudomonas gregormendelii
GGCTGAGGCCCTGGATATGACCGATTTGAATGGCGGCGCGTTCTTCGACGCTGAGTTCGTGATAGGACATGGGGCAGCACCGTACCGGAAAGGTCAGGTGTTGCACTCAGTTTTTGCCGCCGCCGGGTATCCTCACCTCCAAAGAGATTGATGGACTTACGCTTACCGCTGGGAAAATTGACCAGTCCTCAGGACGAGCGACTAGCAATTCGACCGGGCTGGCATTAGCTGGCGGCACGAAAGACTCAAACGATTTTCGGTTTGCAGGCGGCGATTGGAAAGCGACGAAGGATCTGACGGTTCAATACTACTTCGCAAGACTCGAAAACTACTACAAACAGAATTTTGTAGGTCTAGTTCATGTGCTGCCCCTAGGCGAGGAACAGTCCTTTAAAACTGATCTGCGATATTTCGACAGTGACTCTGACGGCAAAAATGGTGACATAGGGTACCGGTTCAATAACAACGGAGGCTATGCAAAGACCCCAGGTGAAGTTGATAACAAAACATGGAGCGCTATGTTCACGTACAGCTTTAGAGGCCATTCAATCCTTGTAGGCCACCAAAGCGTGAGCGACGACGGTGGGTTTGTGTGGCTCAATCAAGGAAATGTTGTTGATGGTCGCAACCGTCCGGAGGGCAACGGTGGGACAGCGTTTTATCTGTTCACTGACGCCATCGTGGGCAATTTCTCCAGGGCCGGCGAGCAGACGATGTTTGGGCAATACGCCTATGATTTTGCAAAAATAGGAGTGCCTGGCTTGAAAACATCTATCTCGTATCTGACGGGTGATGACATCAAGGACGTTCGAGGAGGCGATGATCACAAGGAGTGGGAGAGAGACATGCGCATTGATTACATCATCCAAACTGGTCCACTGAAGGGCTTTGGAACGACAGTTCGCCACGGTACTTACCGTAGCGACGGATCTGCTCTGGCTGACACAGATCAGACACGGGTGATCTTTAACTACAGCTATTCGTTTCTATAGCCCCGGACTATTAGCTAGTGATGTGCACCACGACTCAGCGAGACTTACCACCTACTCTGTCCGCAAGGAAAAGAATGCGGTGCCCATCAGTTGAGCCGGACTGCTCTCGACTAATGGGCTCAAATCGACGCGGTCAGAAGACCTCGACCAAAACCACCTCGGTATCATCAAGAGCGCTAAGGGTAAGCATAGACTCGTCAGATATGGCCACACCGCTCCCAGCTTCGACCCGCTCACCGTTCACGACTACTGTCCCTAACGTCGGCACCAAGTAGCACTGGCTAGTTTTTGGAGGCTTAGATGTAAGCTCTCACCTGCTTTAAGCAACGCTCCCTTTACACGTGCATCGGCATTGATAGGCAACGCATTTTCGTCCGTCGCAGCTCCACTGGCGAGGACCACCCATTGTTTGGCCCGATCAGATTTAGGGGATGGACGCGTTCCCCAGCAAGGTCGTCCGCCTATCGCGCGCGGTCGTAACCATATTTGGAAGAACCTCAACGGCTCACTTTCCGCGTTTCGCTCTTCATGGCGAATTCCCGTCCCAGCACTCATTACCTGTACATCTCCAGACTCGGTCTTACCTTGTCCGCCAGAACTGTCTCGATGCGACACCGCTCCCTCTAATACGTAAGTGACGATTTCCATATTTTCGTGACTGTGCATAGGAAAACCAGTGCCTGGAGCAATCACGTCGTCGTTCCAAACAACGAGGGCTCCAAGCGGATGGTGATCAGGATTGCCATCTGGGGTCACCTTGAAATGGTGCTTCGCTCGAAGCCATCCGAAATCGCCGCCACCCAGATTGTGTCTCAAGCGATGCTTCAACATTTTAGAGCCTCAGAGGAATAGCGATTTGCTAATCAGAGGATTATGGTTTTGGAATGAAGGTTTTAGAACGGCTCAAAAAACAACGGTACGTTGTTGAAAATAGAACGATCGAAGTATCGAAGGGTGAGACGATGGACCATGTGACGAATTTGAACGACATGCATCTCTTCGCCAAGGTGGTGGACCACGGGGGGTTCACCTCGGCGGGAAAAGCGCTGGGACTGCAAACGTCAAAACTCAGCCGTCGCGTTGCAGCGCTGGAAACGGAGTTGGGCGTAAGGCTACTAAATCGTAACTCGCGGAACGTATCGCTCACTGAAGCGGGGCGATTGTTTTACCAGCACTGCTCCGCCATGGTGGAAGAAGCTCGCGCGGCAAAGACTGTCATCGATCAAACACGAGCCACGCCACAGGGCGTGGTCCGCATCAGTTGCCCGCTTGGCGTATTGCAGATAGGCGCCGGAGCCATATTGTCGCAGTACCTGATAGATAACCCGCTTGTACGCATTAAGCTCGATGCGACAAATCGACGTGTGGATGTCATTGAGGAAGGCCTAGACATCGCGCTGAGAGTACGATTGCTACCATTAGACGATTCCGACCTTACCTTGTTGCCGCTTTTGCCAAGCTACCGAGTCTTAGCCGCCAGCCCGGCGTTGTTAACGCTATATCCAAAACTTGAAGATCTAGACGATTTAGCTTCAGTACCGACATTGGCCATGGCGAACGCAAACGATAAATATCAATGGGAGTTTCTGACTCCTCATCCGATTGCATTTACTCATTACCCGAGGCTGGCAACTGATGATTTACAGACGCTACGGGAGGCTACACTGATGGGAGTCGGTGTATCACAGTTGCCGCTAAGTCTCATTCAAAAGGACTTTGCACAAGGTCGCCTCGTCCAGATCCTTGCTGACTGGTCTTCGCCGAGCGGCAGCTTGCACGCTGTCTTCCCTTCCCGGCGGGGAATGGTCCCGGCCGTACGAAGTGTTCTGGATGCATTACTAGCAGGATTCGTTCGATGACGTTCGACCCTGTTTTTTCAGATGGCGAGATCGTTCCTGTATGAAATCCCACATCAGTTTTCTGGCCGTGCAAACGCTGATGAAATCGCTCCAGCATTCAGAGAAATTATCAAAGCCGTCTTTCTCCTAGCTAGACTAATTATGACTATATGGAGGTTGGCTATGGCAACCCGGAAAAAACAGCAGTCGACAGTCGACGAGGCCACCCTCTCCCGTACTTTTAAAACTCCCAAGCGCCGTAAGCATACTGAGAAAGCCAAGCTTGACCTCACGGTTCTGCTTTCGGAAACGCCGGACAACTGCATCGATACACAGTGGGAATCATTGCCGCCAACGGGCCGTGAGCTTCCATGACGAACTGCCAACGTTGTAGTGGTCTAATGAAACCGGACACCCATTTAGGCGAGAATGCTCGCCAGATCGAGGTGTCAGATGACCAAACAACGCCGTTCCTTTTCCGCTGAATTCAAGCGCGAGGCTGCCGACCTTGTGCT
>NZ_JADEVO010000084.1 GCF_017114825.1 Pseudomonas gregormendelii
ACGGCCAGCTCATCAGCGACATGGAACGCGATGACCTGCACCGCGAGGTGCTGCGCACCCAGGGCAAACTCACCAGTTGTTTCGGCTACGACGCGATGGGCCGCAAAGCCTGGCAATTCGCCTCAACGTTGCCGGCAGAGAAACTCTCACAGATTCTCAATCCCGGCATTCAGCCTGAGCTGTTGGTAGAACACGCCTACAACCCGATTCACCGCCGTCACCAATACGACCCAGCCGGCGAACTCATTCGCACCCTCGACAAACTGCGCGGCGAGATCAAGTACGAGTATGAGGCCAACGGTCAGTTGCACAGCCGTGACACGGGCAAGTTGGTGGACAGTGAGGAGTTCCGATACGACGCGGCGGCGAACCGGCTGAACTTCAATACCAGCCAGTTTGATCACGTGAAGGACAACCGGATCAAGCAGTGGCGGGATCAGGAATATACCTACGATGCCTGGGGCAACCTGATTGAAAAGCGCAGCGGGATGAGCCGGCTGCAGACGTTCAGCTATGACTGCGAGAATCGGTTGGTTAAAGCTGAGACGTTGGTGGGCGGCAAGCTGGAAAGTATTGGGGCTTATCGTTATGACAGCCTCGGACGACGTGTTGCCAAGGTGTCGGAGGTCAACGGGGTCACTGAACAGAAGCATTTTCTGTGGCAGGGCTTGCGCTTGTTGCGTGAGGAAACGCCGGGGCAGAGCAGCCTTTATGTGTATGAGCCGGGGAGTTATGCGCCACTTGCTCGGGTGGACCAGGAAGAGGGTGGGGAGCAGACGCTTTATTACTTCCATACCGACCAGATTGGTACGCCGCTGGAGATGACTGACCGGGAAGGGCAGATTGTCTGGCAGGCGACGTACAAGGCGTGGGGGGCGGTGGAGCGTCTGGACGTCAATGTAGTCGAGCAGAATCTGCGGTTTCAGGGGCAGTATTTCGATGATGAGACAGGGCTGCATTACAATACGTTTCGGTATTACGATCCGGAGGTGGGGCGGTTTATTACGCAGGATCCGATTGGGTTGGACGGGGGCGATAATCTCTATCGCTATGTACCTAGTCCTACCGGGTGGGTTGATCCATGGGGGTGGGAATGCTGGAGTTCGGCGCGCCAGAAATTCTGGAAGACTGAAGCTAAGACGCCAAACCATGTATATTCGCCCGCTAACTTGGCACGAATGACTGAAGGTAAAGCTCCCAAGATGACTGTTGAGGTTATCAACAGGAAAACTGGTATGCCGCAAGTCAAAGAAGTCTCTATGGAACTGCATCATAGGGACATTCCGCAACGCGTTGGTGGTAAGGATGTACATCAGTCGAGCAATCTGGACGCTCTCACTCCTTGGGAGCATGAATCTGTAGACCCGTTCCGACACACCGGCTATGACGTTTCGAAAATTATTAAGGGTATGGATATATGGTAGATGTAGCGGCAGTTAAACAGTGGATTGAAAGCGCTCAATATAATCAACTTATGGATCTTGTGAAAGGTGAGCTGGGTTTTAAAGTCGGAGATGATCAAGTTGCTGAAATTCTATTGAAGCACGATGTGAACAAAATGAATTCGGCCGGTTTGTCGATACAGAACTTGTCCGAATGCGCTCACCGCAAAGTTGAGTTTTGCAAATACTTGAGTGCTAAATTTTCAGTTATAAAGGGTTCTGAAAATGAGCAAGAGGGTGGAGGTGAAGATGATCAAGTCTTGGAGGAGCTTCCTTTTTATAAAAATTTCTTAAATTTGCATCTGATTGAGTTTTGTATTTTGAATGTGAAGCCGGATTTTTTGGAGGTTTATCTGAAATCTATTCGCATTCCGAACAGTAAGAAATATGCGGCTCAGCTAAAAAAGTCGTTTTCTTCGATATAGTAATAGCTTGCTTGAGAATAATTCTGGCGAGTTATCCTTATTTTGGTGCGGGGAGGTGCTGCAGGAAGAGCAAAAATTAAGATTGGCTTTTCATAGTCTTGAAAATTTTGTTGAAGAGTTAGGTAAGTAGGTTTTAAGTTTGGCCGTGTTAAAGCTTGGCTTGTGTTGGTTAGTTGATTTTACGGTTTATGGGGGCAGTCATAAATATTGTGTTCGGGCATAACATGTTGAAGAGATGCATGTATGCCAGCAAAAAGAAATTGGCCCGTGAGGCCCCAAGTGACTTTCCATCCATTCCCTAAGAGCTGATCGACCAGTTCGTCAGCGGACCGATGGTTGCCGAAGCTATTCAGGATGCTTCGATGGCGTTCAAAAAGGCGCTGATTGAACGAGCCTTGGGAGCCGAGCTCGGCCACCACCTTGACTATCTTCAGGGCGCGGAGCGCCCTGGGTAGCCTATTGACTTCCTTGGGGGAGAAAATAGGCAGTAGTTTTTCCTCGCCCTCCGGCACCATCGTCATTGCGTCGGACAACGTATTTGTTAACATTCGCAAGGCTGCCCATGTCGAAAAAAGCATTGGCGCCTGCGACAAGCATCCAGGTCCGGTACAGGTCGCAGAGGGTTCGACCAACGTTTTCATCAACGGCACTGCAGCGGCCCGAAAGGGCGACAAGATCACCTGCGGCGCAACGATCTTCAGCGGTTCGGATAACGTGCTCATCGGCGGCGGCACCCACCGCTACCTGCCGGTAGATGACGAGATTCCCGGCTGGCTGCGCACTACTGTCGATATTCTGATGGCGGTCGCTGGTGCGGCGGGCGGT
>NZ_JADEVO010000085.1 GCF_017114825.1 Pseudomonas gregormendelii
TGCGGATTCCACGCCATCCGGACACTCAGCCCACCAACATCCGGACACTCATTCCACGCTCATTCGGACAGGCAGTCGGAGCGCAGCGACGCAGGTTTGCATTGTTAGTCTGAAGTCTCTGTCGCCGTCAATTTCGTTGCGCGTCTGCGCATCGATTCGCCCTTCAGTTCGATCCGATAAGCGTTGTGCACCAGCCGGTCGAGGATCGCATCGCCCAAGGTCGGATCGCCGATCAGTGCGTGCCATTTGTCCACTGGCATCTGGCTGGTCACTAGCGTCGAGCGGTTGCCGTAGCGGTCGTCCAGCAGTTCAAGCATGTCGCGCCGTTGCGCAGCGGTAAACGGCGCCAGGCCCCAGTCGTCCAGGATCAGCAAGTCGGTCTTGGCATAACCCGCCATCAGTTTCGCGAAGCGGCCGTCGCCGTGGGCCAGGCCTAGTTCTTCCATCAAGCGCGGCAAGCGCAGATAACGCACGCTGTAACCGTCGCGGCAGGCCTTATGAGCCAGCGCGCAGGCGAGCCAGGTTTTGCCTACGCCAGTTGGGCCGCCGATGATCAGGTTCAGGCCGTCGCGCAGCCACTGGCCGCTGCCCAGTTGCAGGATCAAGGCCTTGTCCAAGCCACGCGGACTGCGATAGTCGATGTCTTCCAGGCAGGCGTTATGGCGCAGTCGTGCGGCCTTGAGGCGAGTAGTCAGGCGGACGTCTTCGCGCTCGGTCAGCTCGCGGTCGACCATCAGACCGAGGCGTTCGTCGAAGCTGAGATCGTTGATGTCAGGCGTTGCGTGTTGTTCGCCAAGCGCCTTGATCATGCCGTGCAGGCGCAGGGTTTGCAGCTTGTCGAGTGTCGGGTTGGGCAGCATTTTGGTGCTCCTTTTTCAGGTCAGTGGTAGTAGCCAGGGCCGCGCAGGTTGATGTGTTCTTCAGGCAGTAACGGCAGGTTTTGCTGGGCCAGCGGCAGCCGTTCCAGCCCTTGGCGCAGGATCGATTCAAGGCTTTTGTAGCTGCACGCGCCCAGTGCCAGCGCTCGCTGGCAAGCGGCTTCCAGCCGCTCTTCGCCGTGCTGTTTGCTCAGGCGCAGGATCCCCAGGCAGGCGCGGAAGCCGTGCTGCGGATGGATTCGGCGTTCGAGGATGTAGGCGATTACACCTGCGGTGTTCGGCCCGGTCTGCTCAGCCCAGTGGATCAGTCGCTGCGGCGTCCATTCGGCATGTTCGCGGTGACTTTTGGGCATGTGCTCGGTTTGGGTGGTGTGGCGGCCTTTGTGCGGCGAGCGCAGATGGCTGGCCACCCGCTGGTTGGCGTGGAAGCACTCGACGGTCTTAGCGGTTAGCCGCACTTCGAGTTGGTGCTTCACCAGCTGGTACGGCACCGAGTAGTAATGGCCCTCGACCTCGACGTGGTAGTCGATGTGCACCCGCACCTTTTTCCATTCGGCGTAGACATACGGATGTTCTGGTAGCGGTTGCAGTGCGGGTTGGTCGATGGTCTCGAAGGCCGAGCGGCGTGAGCCGGGCAGCTTCTTGAAGGGCTTTTGATTGAGGCGTTCGAGCAGCAGGCTGATTGCCGTGTTGAGTTCTCCGAGCGAGAAGAACTGGCGGTTGCGCAGCACTGCCAGGATCCAGCGCTCGACCACTTGCACACCCACTTCAACCTTGGCTTTGTCCTTGGGTTTACGCGAACGCGCGGGCAGTACGGCTACGCCGTAATGCTCGGCGAGATCGCGGTAACTGGGGTTGATGTCCGGCTCGTAGCGATGCGCCTTGGTGACGCCACTGCGCAGATTATCGGGCACCAGGATCTGCGATGTGCCGCCGAAAAAAGCAAAACAGCGGGCGTGCGAGCCCAGCCAGTCGGGCAGTTTCTGCGACCAAGTGGCGTCGGCGAAGGTGTAGCTGGACGCGCCGAGGACGGCGACGAAGATCTGGGCCTGACGGATTTCACCGGTCTGTCGGTCGATAATGGGCGCGGTCTGTCCGGCGTAATCGACGAACAGCTTTTCGCCGGCACGGTGCTCCTGGCGCATGACAACGTCGACCTTGGCGGCCCAGAGGCGGTAGTGCTCGCAGAACCAGCTGTATTGGAAGCCTTGCGGGTGAGCGAGTCGGTACTCTTGCCAAAGCAGGGCCAGAGTTACGCCGGGGCGGCGCAACTCGGCATGCGCCCAAGCCCAGTCAGGCATCGGGCGCTGGTCGCTCGGCACCGGTACTGCCGGCGGAAACAGGCGTCGGTTCAGCTCTGCATCAGAGATATCGATGGGCCACTGAAGCCCACTGGCTGCGAACCGGCAAAGGTAGTCTCCCGCGCTTGAATGGCCAATGGATAAACTTTTGGCGATCTTGCGCACGGACAGGCCGGCGTCGAACTTTAGGCGTAGTACCTCTCGGATTTTACGCATGGATAAACGCTCCACGACGACCTCTTCGCTTCGAAAAAAGAGGTCGATGGTAGTGAATAATCCTGCGTTGCTGCCTGCCTGAAAGTGTCCGGATGGCCGTGGAATCGGTGTCCGGATGCTCGTGGAATGAGTGTCCGGATCAGCGTGGAATCAGTGTCCGGATGTTGGTGGAATGGGTGTCCGGATGGTCATGGAATCCCCAG
>NZ_JADEVO010000086.1 GCF_017114825.1 Pseudomonas gregormendelii
GAAAGTCAGCGCGCCGTGGTTGTTGATTGGCAGACCGGCAGCGTTGGTCAGAGTCACGGTGTAGGTGACTGAACCGCCTTCGGTAATGGTGGATTTATCCACAGACAGTTTGGCGATGACTTCGCTGGTGGTGTCGGTGACATTCAGTTCAGCGGCGTCGCCGATGACCAGGTTCTCGAAGGTTTTGCCGTCAACGGTAGCATCGGAGATGCTGACCTTGATGGTCTCGCCGTCTTTATAGACGTCGTCACCTTGGGCTTTGATCTCGTACGGCGACTCAGTAGTGCCGGCCTTGATCACGACTTTATCGCCGTTATTCAAGGTAACGGTCAGGTCCTGTTTGAGTTCCTGACTGATTTTCACGCTGAACTTGCCGACCGCATTTTCCTGCACGTCGCCCAAGCTTTCGATGGTGACGGTGACTTTGTCACCTTCGCCCGTCGGCTGGTCGGTGACGGTGGTGGTCAGGGTAGTTTGATCCAGGGTCAGCTTTTCAAACTTCTCGCTGCCGGTGACGGTATCGAGCTTGTTGACCAACGAAGGTTGGCCGCCAGTGAACACGTCATTGGTGGTGGCGACGATCGCCGAGCCTACCGAAGTGTTTGCTGGAACAGTGATGGTGGTGCCGTCGGTCAGCGTGAAAGTCAGCGCGCCGTGGTTGTTGATTGGCAGACCGGCAGCGTTGGTCAGAGTCACGGTGTAGGTGACTGAACCGCCTTCGGTAATGGTGGATTTATCCACAGACAGTTTGGCGATGACTTCGCTGATGGTATCGGTGATAACGACCGAAGCCGGATTCCCCAGAACCACATTTTCCAGCGCCGTACCGTTGGAGGTTGCACCGGCAACACCCAGGTTCACAGTTCCGCCGTCTTTGTAGACGTCATCACCTTGCGGCGCGAGGGTGTGGACTTTTTGGGTTTCGCCTGCGGCGAAAACCACAGTCTGGCCATTGCTCAGGGTCACGGTGACTGGCTGAGTCTGGGCTTTATCCAGCTTGATGGTGAAACTCGCATCCTGGTTTTCCAGGACCGGGCCGTTGCCAGTGATGCTGATGTTAACCGCGTCGCCTTGACCGGTAGGTTCGTCAGTAACGGTGGTTTCCAGCGAGTTCTGACCCAGGGTCAGTTGCTCGAAGTTGTCTGCGCCGGTCACCGATTCCAGCTTGTTGATGATGGTCGGCTGACCGCCAACCAGGATGTCGTCCGGAGCAACAATGGTCGCGCTGCCGACGTTACCGTTGGCTGGGACTTTGATCTGGGTGCCGTCAGTCAGGGTGAAGGTCAGTTCACCGTGGTTGTTGATCGGCAGGCCTGCTGCGTTGGTCAGGGTCACGGTGTAAGTAACCGAACCGCCTTCCGCCACAGTGGTTTTATCCGCGGTCAGAGTCGCAATGACTTCGCTGAGGGTATCGGTGATAACGACCGAAGCCGGATTCCCCAGAACCACATTTTCCAGCGCCGTACCGTTGGAGGTTGCACCGGCAACACCCAGGTTCACAGTGCCGCCGTCTTTGTAGACGTCATCACCTTGCGGCGCGAGGGTGTGGACTTTTTCGGTTTCGCCTGCGGCGAAAACCACAGTCTGGCCATTGCTCAGGGTCACGGTGACTGGCTGAGTCTGGGCTTTATCCAGCTTGATGGTGAAACTCGCATCCTGGTTTTCCAGGACCGGGCCGTTGCCAGTGATGCTGATGTTAACCGCGTCGCCTTGACCGGTAGGTTCGTCAGTAACGGTGGTTTCCAGCGAGTTCTGACCCAGGGTCAGTTGCTCGAAGTTGTCTGCGCCGGTCACCGATTCCAGCTTGTTGATGATGGTCGGCTGACCGCCAACCAGGATGTCGTCCGGAGCAACAATGGTCGCGCTGCCGACGTTACCGTTGGCTGGGACTTTGATCTGGGTTCCGTCAGTCAGGGTGAAGGTCAGTTCACCGTGGTTGTTGATCGGCAGGCCTGCTGCGTTGGTCAGGGTCACGGTGTAAGTAACCGAGCCGCCTTCCGCCACAGTGGTTTTATCTGCGGTCAGGGTCGCAACCACTTCGCTGGTGGTATCGCCAACAACAACTTGAGCCTCGGTACCGATGACCAGGTTCTCGAAGGTCTTACCTTCTACCACTGCACCAGTAATACCCAGCTTGATGGTCTCGCCATCTTTGTAAACGTCATCGCCCTGAGCGGGCAGGGCGTAGGTGGCTTCAGTTGCACCAGCCGCGATAGTCACGGTCTGGCCATTGCTCAGGGTCACGGTCAGGTCTTGATCCAGCTTCTGATCAACCTTGATTGTGAAGGTCGGTGCGGCGTTTTCCAGCACATCGCCGGCGCTTTCGATTGTCACAGTGACGGTATCGATGCGGTCGGTGATGGTGGTAACAGCCGGCGTAGTACTTGGCACCAGGTTTTCGAAGTTACCGCCAGTAGCGCCAGTGATCGTAGTGCTGACAGTGCTGCCGTTTACATAGACGTCATTCGCCGGAGTCTGGACCACGACGGTGCCGGTGGTCTGACCCGCACCAATGGTGATGACCGAGCCATTGCTCAAAGTCACAGTCACCGGAGTGCCGGCAGGATTGGTCAGGGTCGCG
>NZ_JADEVO010000087.1 GCF_017114825.1 Pseudomonas gregormendelii
TGTTGCCGCTGACCGAAAACTGACCCAGTAGGGGCTGTTCTGCCGACTGAAAACTGACCCAGGTGTTCAACTGCTTCTGCTCACTTTTTGAGCAGGAGAACACAGGGTGATCAGCATGGAAATGTTGGGAAAAATCCGGCGGATGTACTTCCGCGACAAGCTCTCGCTGCATCAGATAGCCAAGCGCACAGGGCTGTCGAGAAACACCATCCGAAAATGGGTCAGAGAGCCCGAAGCCAGTCAGCCGGTGTACCAACGGTGCGTAACGTTCAACAAACTCAGCCCTTTCCACGAGACGCTGGAACAGGCGCTCAAGGCCGATTCGTTCCGGCCAAAACACAACCGCAGGAGCGCCAAAGCGCTTTTCGAGCAGATCAAGGCCGAGGGTTACGGCGGCGGCTATAGCCAGCTCACGGCGTTTGTGCGCTCTTGGCGAGGTGAGCAAGGCAAGTCTTTACGCGCTTTTGTACCGCTGACGTTTGCCCTCGGCGAGGCGTTTCAATTTGACTGGAGCGAAGAGAGTCTGCTGATCGGCGGCCTGTTTCGACGTATCCAGGTCTCCCACATGAAGCTATGCGCCAGTCGCGCGTTCTGGTTGGTTGCGTATCCCAGCCAAGGCCACGAGATGCTGTTCGACGCCCATACCCGTTCGTTTGGTGCGTTAGGCGGAGTGCCGCGTCGCGGCATTTACGACAACATGAAAACGGCTGTCGACAAGGTTAACAAAGGCAAAGGCCGCACGGTCAATGCCCGGTTTTCCGTGATGTGCGCGCACTATCTGTTCGATCCGGACTTCTGCAACGTTGCTTCGGGCTGGGAAAAGGGCATCGTCGAAAAGAACGTCCAAGACAGCAGACGACGCATCTGGATCGATGCTCAAGACTGCATGTTCCATACCTTCGAGGAGCTGAACGCCTGGCTCGGCCAACGCTGTCGTACGCTCTGGGGCGAACTTATACATCCGCAGTACAACGGTTTGACGGTGGCAGAAGTCCTGGAGCTGGAGCAGGTTGAAATGATGCCGATGCCGACGGCATTTGATGGCTACGTCGAACGCACCGTCCGTGTCTCCAGCACCTGCCTGATCAGCGTGGCGCGCAATCGCTACTCGGTGCCTTGCGAACGAGTTGGCCAGTGGGTCAGCAGCCGTTTGTACCCTTCGCGGATCATGGTCATCGCTGACGAAACGGTGATCGCAAGCCACGAGCGCCTCTTTGATCGAGATCAGGTCAGTTTTGACTGGCAGCACTACATCCCACTGATCGAACGCAAGCCTGGTGCATTGCGAAATGGTGCCCCATTTGCCGATCTACCGAAGCCGTTACTGCTTCTCAAGCGGGGACTGAGGCGTCACACCAACGGTGATCGAATCATGATGCAAGTATTGGCTGCCGTACCCATCGCCGGTCTCGAACCGGTGCTGGTCGCGGTGGAACTGGTACTTGAGTCGGGAAGTCTCAGCGCCGATCACATCCTCAATGTCGTTGCCCGCCTGACCTCCACCGCACCACCTCCCTGCGTGGAAACCAGCCTGCAACTCAAGGTCGCGCCTACTGCCAATACAGCGCGCTACGACCGGCTCCGTACGACTGATGAGGAGAATCGCAATGCGTGACCTAATGACGGAACTCAAAGAGCTGCGCCTGCACGGCATGGCCAGTGCTTGGGAAGAACTGGTCTCTCAAGGAACAGCCTCGACGGCTTCATCGAAATGGCTGCTGGAACATCTGCTTCAACAGGAACATGCGGATCGAGCAGTGCGCTCAGTGAACCATCAGATGAGCATGGCAAAACTCCCCATGCACCGTGATTTAGCTGGCTTTGACTTCAGCGCTTCCAGCGCTGATGCCCGGTTGGTCAAGGAGTTATCCAGCTTGGAGTTTACGGAGACAGCGCAAAATGTGGTGTTCATCGGTGGGCCTGGAACCGGAAAAACACACTTGGCCAGTGCCTTGGCTGTGTCAGGAATAACGACTCGTAACAAACGAGTACGGTTCTTCTCCACGGTGGATCTGGTCAACCTGCTGGAGCGTGAAAAGTACGATGGTAAGGCAGGCCGAATCGCACAGGGACTGCTTCGCACAGATCTGGTGATACTTGATGAGCTGGGATATTTGCCCTTCAGCCAAAGCGGCGGCGCACTGTTATTTCATCTGCTGTCCAAACTGTACGAACACACCAGCGTGGTCATCACCACCAACCTCAGCTTCTCGGAGTGGTCGAGCGTGTTTGGCGACGCCAAGATGACTACAGCGTTGCTGGATCGGTTAACACACCACTGCCACATCGTCGAAACGGGCAATGAGTCCTACCGCCTTCAGCACAGCACCTTGGCCGCCCAGACAAAGATCAAGTCACGCGAAAGAAAGCGCAAGGACGGAGATGATATCGAGGACGATGAGCCATTTTGATCCGCACCATAAATGCCCTGCTGTATGCATACATGCGGTGGGGCTTGATGCGTCTCGAACCGGAGCACTGCTGCTAAACTTATCCACAATTGCTGGGACAGAAATCAGCAATCCGTCCTGGGTCAATTTTCAATCGGCAGGGTGGGTCAGTTTT
>NZ_JADEVO010000088.1 GCF_017114825.1 Pseudomonas gregormendelii
GTATGCGTCCGGGCATCACATCTTGCGTGATTAAACCGGCTGCCACTTATGCGGAAGCAACTGCTCGATTTCACTCGCCCGCTGCGTTGGCAGGCGCGTGAGAACATCCTTTAGATAGGCATACGGATCATGACCATTCAGCCGCGCAGACTGGATCAAGCTCATGATCGCCGCCGCCCGTTTTCCGCTGCGTAGCGACCCTGCGAAGAGCCAGTTCTTGCGTCCAAGAGCCCATGGTCGGATCTGGTTCTCCGCCCAATTATTATCAATGGGTACGGCCCCGTCATTGAGGTAGCGCGACAGCGCTGCCCAGCGTTTAAGGCTGTAATCGAGTGCTCTGCTGATGGCCGAACCTTCGGGCACAAGATCACGCTGAGCGATCATCCAGGTATGCAGGATATCCATCACCGGCACGGCTTTTTCTTGCCGTATTCGGCACCGTAAATCCGGCTCCAGGTCACGCACTTCGCTCTCGATCTCGTACAGCAACTGGATGTAACGCAGGGCCTGCTCGGCGAGCTGGCTCTTGTTTGTAGCGTGCAGTTCGAAGAACTTGCGCCGGGCATGGGCCATGCAGCCGATCTCGGTTACGCCGAGTTCGAAGCTGGCCTTGTAACCGCCAAAATCGTCGCAGACCAACTTACCTTTCCAACCTTGCAGGAAGTTGCGAGCATGCTCACCGGCGCGGCTGGGGCTGAAGTCGTAGACGACAGCGGCTGTTTCGCAGAACTGGCTGGTGGCGTAAGCCCAAACATAAGAACGGTGGGTTTTTTTCGAGCCCGGAGCGAGCATCTGCACGGGCGTTTCATCCGCGTGCACAACCTGCTGCCCGATCACTACGTCACGCAGGGCATCGACCAGTGGCTGCAACTGCACGCCCGTAACGCCAACCCATTGAGCCAAAGTTGAACGTGGAATCGCCAAGCCGGCACGACCAAAAATCGATTCCTGACGGTAAAGCGGAAGATGGTCAGCGAACTTCGCGATCATGACATGGGCCAACAACCCGGCGGTTGGGATGCCTTTGTCGATAACCTGCGCCGGCACCGGTGCCTGGATCAGCGTTTCGCAGCTATCGCAAACCCACTTGCCACGAACATGGCGTTCAACGGTAAACACGCCCGGTGTGTAGTCCAGTTTTTCGCTGATATCTTCACCGATACGCTTGAGCGCGCAGCCGCATGGGCAGTGGGTGTTGTCCGGCTCGTGATGGATCAAGGTGCGTGGAAACTCTGCCGGCAAGGCCGTGCGCTTGGGCTTTTGCTTTTTCTCGGTCGCCACTGGGGCTATTTGCAAGGCCTGAAGCTCGGCCTCAATCGCCGCGATATCGGTATCGATCAGGTCATCAAGCAGGCTCGCCTGCTCAGGATTCATCTGCTCGCTGCGCTTGGCAAACTTCAAACGCTTGAGCTGCGCAATCTCGTGGGTCAGCTTCTCGATTACCGTTTGATCGCGGTTGATCTTCTTACCCATTGTTTCGACCGTCTTACCCATGGTCTCGACCTGCGACAGCAACTGCGCAGCGAATGCACGCAGTTGGTCGGGAGTCATTTGATCGAGATTGGGCGAGGAAGTCATGCCGTGGATTTTACCAAAGCAGGCCACTTGCGACAGCAAGCCGAGGCACTAATTACGGCTTTTAAAGCAGCGTGATTGCACCGCCAGCGCCAACACGTTGCCAAGGTAGGCCGAGCACCAAGGCCTGAAGTTGTTCGGTATCCAACTGCATTTCGCTGCCTTGTCGAATGCCTGGCCAGTGAAACTTGCCTTGGTTCAAGCGACGTGCAGCCAGCCAAACGCCAATCCCATCGTGTACCAGCACTTTCATCCGAGTCGCGCGGCGATTGGCAAACAGATAAGCACAGTGCGGCTTCGCCGCACCGAAGACCGCAATCACCCTGGCCAGCGCAGTTTCAGTGCCGGCACGCATGTCCATGGGCTCGGTGGCGAGCCAGATGGCGTCGATGCGGATCATCGCAACAGGTCTCGAAGGAAAGCGGTGCAGGCAGCAGCACTATCGGTTGGCCAGTTCACTTTGACGGTGCCGCGTGGGTGCAGAATCTCAACGCTGATATTCGATGAAGATACGTGCGCCGTTGTTTGCATAGGCAATGGGATGAATGCAGGTTGAAGCGTCGTGCTTTTCTGCGCTTGCACTCGAATCCATTTGTGGACGAGGTTTGCGTTGAGGCGATGGCTGAGGGCGATGCTGGCAATCGAAGCGCCGGGCTGGGCACACTCTTGAATGACCTGGGCCTTGAAGGATTTGGAATAGGAACGGCGTGTTGGCTGCATGAAATACCCGCTTGAAAGGCTAGAACTGGTGCCCACTTAAATTTAAGTGCACACCATGTCCTGGCGTTGCGGGGTTGGGTAGATGACTTGGCCGGACGCATAC
>NZ_JADEVO010000089.1 GCF_017114825.1 Pseudomonas gregormendelii
GGTTGTTTTGATTCGCTGTCTTCCCATCTAATCGCGTTCGCGGAAAAACAAGGGATTACGATCAATCAGCAGGGTGATTGGGTCCGTGGGCAGTCTCGTACCTTGTACCTTGGATCGCCTCAGTCGCCGGTCAGAATTTGTTTGTACGAGAAGGGTTATGAGCAAGGCGGAGATGCTCCAAAGGATTGGACTCGCCTTGAAGTTCGACTCAAGCCAAAAGGTGCTCACCGAAACGCTGTCGCGAGTTGGAAGCCTTCTGAGGTGTTCTGCTCCGGTTGGGTTGCTGATGCTCTTGCAGTCCTCGGTTGGGACGACCTTGAGAAGCGATCGGTGGGAACTGTATGGCGTCAGTCTGATGCTGAAAGAACACGCGCTGCATTGCTTGCTCAGTACGGTCCTGCTCTCGCGTTGTGGGCTCAGGAGGCTGGATCTTGGGAGGACCTAGGAACGCTCCTGGGACAAGCTGTGGTCAAGGCTCGGCCCAGTCTTGGTAATACTGCGAAATCTTCTCCCCCCCTTACCGTCTCTTCCTGAGGCAAAACCGCGAAATAGATGGGTTGCAGCCCATCTATCCCGCTAACCAAGTGATCTAAACGGAGATACACAATGGCTATTTTCAATTCTACGCAAGTGCTCGAGCTTCTTGGTAAGACTGTATCTGTGACGGAAGTCTGTGATGGTTTTACGTCTTCTGCAGAGGGTGTCGTTACAGCTGTCGTTGTTGCATTGCCGGGTGCTGATGTAGGTCCGTCAATCATGGTTTCAGGAGGTCCTGAGGGAGTTTTCTTTGATCTCTCTGATTCAGTTTTGACTGTCCACTGAGAGTCCTAGCAACCTCGACTTGCCCAACGGGCAATTAGGCGCTGTGAAGTCTTTGGTGATTACGTAGGACTTCCTGCGCCGATACCCGCGTAAGCGGCCGGTCTACCGTCAAAAACGTCCCCAGCGTCATCAGAGGCGCTTAAAACATCCTTCGCGTGTTGTGTCAGTCGATCCAAAACCAATTCCCAAGCGCGCCCAATTACTTCCGCTCCGCGCGTCCATGCTCCATAAATCTGGATCGGAGGCGGAGAGCGGCTCGGTGCAGAGCGAGCCGCCTCCGATCCAGAGTCTATTTCCGGTACCAATCTTTTCGACCAGGTGCAGAGCCAAAACAGGGTTTTGGTACCAATTCGCACACCTATTGACGAAGTGCGCACCTAAGTAGCACACTCAACCAATAAGTGCGCACCTAGGAAAGATTATGCCTACTCTCAAACCAAGAACAACGGTCACTCTCGAACCCGGCACGCACGCTGTGATCGAGCGTTTGTCTGTGCTTCAGGGACGCAGTCGCGGAGCTGTCATTGCTGATCTGCTCGACTCTGTAGCGCCGGCTATGACCAGAACTGTTGCCTTGCTAGAAGCTGCTGCTGCAGCACCTCAACAGGTCAAGGATGGACTGCGTTCTGTCGTCGAAGGTATACACGCGGATTTGGTCTCCGCTTCAGGCACTCAAACTGCCCAATTGGACGACCTTTTTTCGAAGCTTTCGGGCGTTGTCGAGTCGGGCTCAACCCCCGTCCCTGTAACACGGGGGTCAGGTACTGATTCAACCCTCCCTCCAAAGCGGCAAAAATCAATCAAGAAAGCCTCTAAGCCGGGGGTTTCAGACTGATGACACGCTTCGACTGGTACCAAGCAACCGTTTACGCTCCAGATCCGTCCTACGCAGGCCTGATTGATCACCTGATGCGTGTTTGGGAACTGGTCGATTTTGCCCCTGATAAGGGCATGCACGGATATACCCATGGGGCCAAGATTTCACGAGGCAGTCACACCCTCTGTCGTCTCTGGTGGGGTGGTAATCCCGGGGTGAATATCACTGCAACTTCAGAGGATGCGCCTGCACTTGCTGAAGCCCTTCGAACATGCGGCATCGAGTATCACGTAACACGTGTTGATGCCTGTGCTGACTGGATCGAGGAGGGTTGTTTTGATTCGCTGTCTTCCCATCTAATCGCGTTCGCGGAAAAACAAGGGATTACGATCAATCAGCAGGGTGATTGGGTCCGTGGGCAGTCTCGTACCTTGTACCTTGGATCGCCTCAGTCGC
>NZ_JADEVO010000009.1:0-65084 GCF_017114825.1 Pseudomonas gregormendelii
CTGCTGCTGCCGCCGCCGCTGCTGCTGCCGCCGCCGCTGCTGCTGCCGCTGCTGCCGCTGCCGCTGCTGCCGCTGCCGCTGCTGCTGCTCGAACCCACTGTAGGAGCTGCCGCAGGCTGCGATCTTTTGATCTTGATCTTGGGCAATTGAAGATCAAAAGATCGCAGCCTGCGGCAGCTCCTACGGGTTAGGTTAGTCAGGGTTCGAGGTTGTTTGCGCTATCGGTCCGCCGCCCGCCGTTACCACCTGCACGCTCATCCGCGGCGTTGCCAGATCCATTCCTGCCTCATCCAGATGGCGTTTGAGCGACAGGTTGAACGCCCGCGACACTTCCCACTGCTTGATCGGTGCCGTCTTGAACCGGGCGCGCAGGATCGCGTTGCCTGACTCGAAACTCTCGACGCCCTGGATCTCCAGCGGAGACCAGATGTTGCGCCGCTGCAGCGGGTCGGTGCGCATTTTCTGGCCGACATCACGCATCAGCTTGATCGCTTCGTCGATGTCCATGCTGGACGGCACCGCCACCCGGAAAATCGCGTAGCCGAACTCCCGGGAGTAGTTCTTGATGCTTTTGATTTCGCTGAACGGGATGGTGTGCACGATACCGTCGATGTCCCGCAGGCGTACCGTGCGGATCGTCAGGCCTTCGACGGTCCCCAAGTGCCCGCCGACGTCCACGTAGTCGTCAATGGCCAGTGAGTCTTCAATGATGATGAACAGGCCGGTGATCAGGTCGGCGACCAGGGACTGTGCGCCAAAACCGATGGCCAGGCCGATTACGCCGGCACCCGCCAGCAGCGGCGTGACGTTCATGCCCATGTTGGCCAGGGCGACGATCAGCGCGATGATGAAAATGGCCACGAACAGCACGTTGCGAATCAGCGGCATCATCGTCTGCGCCCGGGCGTTGGCCAGGCCTTTGCGCGAGCGGGTCAGGGCGTGGTGCACCGCGGTGTCGCTGAGAATCCAGATCAGCCAGGCGAACATCAGCGTGCCGGCCACGCTTAACAGCTTGACGCTGATTTCATGGCCTTCACCCTCGGTGAAGGCTATCAACGACATGCCCCAGACGCGCAGGCCCAATTCGATGAACGCCAGCCAGACCACCAGGTGGGCCAGGGTGTAGAAGAAGCTTTTCAGACGATCCGAATACAGTGCATGGCGCTTCACCCCGCGTTGCGGCCTGAGCGAGTGACGCCGCACCAGGCCGTTGATCACCATGCACAACACCAGCAGCACGGTGCAGATCAGCGACTGGCGCAGTGCGGTGCTGGTATCACCGGCGGATACGAACGTGGCAAACAGCGAGATCGCTACCAGCACCAGCGCCGGTACATACCAGAAGGTGCCCAGGATATCGATGCTGTCGCTGAGTGCGCGGCGGGTCAGGCGGCGCGACAGTGGCTGGTTGCGGATCAGGTGGGCGATCGGGCGGCGGAAACGCAAGATGAACAGTCCCGTGGACAGCGCTGCCAGGACATTGGCTATGGTCGCGGCGGTGTGCGCCAGGTGGCTGCCAAGACTTTCCACCAGGCGCGGGTCGCTCAGTGCCTCACCAAACGCGGCAAAACTGCCGATCAGCCACAGTGGCCGGAAGGCCTGGTGCCGCAAGATGAACAAGGCGCGGTGCCGGTGCGGGCCGTCCAGAACGGAAAAGGCGATCACGCAGATAGCCGAGAAACAGGTGCCCACCACCAGCGCATAGGCAAGGACCATGGCCAGGCTTTTGCCCAGTGACGAGGGCAGGGCGTAGGTCATGTACACGGTCATGACCAGGGCGATCAACCAGGGCCCGAGTTTGCGCAGGGCGAAGCGCAACATATCGAGGGCCTTGGGGTGTTGGGGCAGCTCTTCGGTCAGGCCGAAGCGCATGCGCACGCGGTGGCCGAGCCAGATCAGCACGGCAGCAAGCAGGCTCCAGACCATCAGGATCATGGCGAAGGCGAAGATGATCGGCAGCCATTCGTTGGCCGGCAGAATCAGCGCTTGCAGCTCGTCCTTGGCCAGGTCGTACTCTTGGGACCAGCGGGTAATCGGGCTGTCCTCCCCGGAAAACTGTTTCTCGAAACTGGCCAGCGTGCCGCCGATCAAACCAAGCACACCTTGTTCGGCGGCTGGCTGGACTTGCTTGGTGGCATCGCGGAGTTTTTTCAGGTCGGCCAGCAGTTTGCTGCGCTGCTGGTCGTTTTCCAGCGACTTGATGACATCGTCCAGGGACTGCCCGAGAGGCGCTTGCGCCTCCGGCTGGGGTTTCTCCGAGCCATTGAGCAGCCCGGGCAGGCCGACCGCCTCGGCAGACGCCAGCGGTAGCAGCGTCATGAGGCAGACGAAGAGGAAATACGGCAGGGCAAAAAGACGAACAAACACTAGGCGGTCAACCTTGGGAGATCAGATTGCCCGAGTGTACGAGCCCGCCAAAATCAATGCGAGTCGGGGCGAGTATTTATTCGTTGAGTTTGGCGAGGATCTTGAACACCACGGTGCCAAGGATCGTCAGCATGCCAATCCACATTGCGAACACGCCGGCATTCTTGTCGCGGAAATTGAATCCGATGGCCAGCAGGATCATCCCGGTGAGGATCGGGATCAGCATGGCGTGGAAGGATTGCATGGTGATCATGGCGACGGCCTTGTCGAAAGGGATTACTTGAATTCTAGGCGGGTTTGGTGGGTCGAGCACAGGCCGTGGGAGCCCGGCTTGCCGGCGATGGAGTCATTGAAACCGCCATCGCCGGCAAGCCAGGCTCCTACACGGGTGTCATGGCAATTCGTGACTGGCGTAGAACGCGCTCAGTACTTTCACAAGGTGCGCCAGGTCATGGCTGCCGCACAACTCGCGGATCGAGTGCATGGCGAACGTCGGCAAGCCGATGTCGACCGTGCGCACGCCCAGGTGGCTGGCGGTGATCGGGCCGATGGTCGAGCCGCAGCCCATGTCGCTACGCACCACGAAGCTTTGCACCGGCACTTCTTCAGCCATGCACAAGTGACGGAAGAACCCGGCGGTTTCGCTATTGGTGGCGTAGCGCTGGTTGCTGTTGACCTTGATGACGGGGCCGGCGTTGAGTTTCGGGCCGTGGTTGGCATCGTGCTTGTCGGCGTAGTTGGGGTGCACGCCATGGGCGTTGTCGGCCGATACCAGCAGGGATTTCTGGATGGTGCGGACAAACTCGTCACCCTCCGGCAGCAAGCGGCGCAAGGTTTGCTCAAGCATTGGGCCGTCGGCACCGCAGGCCGAGCAGGAGCCGACTTCTTCGTGGTCGTTGGCCACCAGCACGCAGGTTTCATCGGTCTCGGCGGTGAGCAATGCCTGCAAGCCGGCATAACACGACAGCAGGTTGTCCAGGCGCGCACCGGCAATGAAGTCGCCATGCAGGCCGATGATCGCAGCGGCCTGGGTGTCGTAGAAGCTCAGCTCGTAGTCGAGCACCACGTCGGCATTCAAACCATGTTCCAGGGCCAGCTGGTTGGTGAGCACAGCACGAAAATCCACGCGCTCGTCGCCGGCAAACTGCGCGAGGATCGGCGGCAGTTCGGTTTGGGCATTGATCGCCCAGCCCATGTTGGCTTCACGATTGAGGTGAATGGCCAGGTTGGGAATGATGGCAATCGGAAGCTTGAAATCGATCAGCTGGCTTTCGACCTTGCCGTCGCGGCGGAAAGTGACCCGGCCGGCCAGCGACAGGTCGCGGTCGAACCAGGGTGCCAGCAAGGCGCCGCCGTAGACTTCCACGCCCAGCTGCCAGAAACCCTGGCGCTGCAACTCCGGCTGCGGCTTGACCCGCAGGCACGGGCTGTCGGTGTGGGCGCCCACCAGGCGGATGCCGCTGTTGAGTGGGGAGTGGCGGCCCATCTTGATCGCGACAATTGAAGAGTCATTGCGGGTGACGTAGTAGCGACCGTTCGCTTCGGTGTTCCAGGACTCGCGCTCGTCAAGACGCTGGTAGCCCGCCGCTTCCAGGCGCTGTACAAGGCTGGCAGTGGCATGAAAGGGGGTAGGGGAGGCCTTGAGAAAGTCGATCAGGCCTTGGTTCAACTCTTCGCGCATAAAAAGCTCCAGACAGCAGTGGCGCCAGTTTAACGTATTGGGCGGCTAATGTGCCTATCGGGCCGATCCCTGTGGGAGCGGGCTTGCTCGCGAATACGGATTGCCAGCCGGCATAGATGTCGACTGACGCACCGCCATCGCGGGCAAGCCTCGCTCCCACAGGTTTGTGTGGTTCGCACAAGCTATGAACTGGCCAACTGTGGGAGCAAGGCTTGTCCGCGATTGGCGGGGGAAGGCAGTAGCCTAGAACGGTGCGGGACACTCGAAGCGCAGGCGTTCGCCGGATTGCGGATGGGTGAAGCTCAGCATGCTGGCGTGCAGGCACAGCCTTGGCCAGGCGGCCAGTGCCTGTTCGTGGGCATAGAGCCCGTCGCCCAGCAGTGGATGACCAATGGACAGCATATGAACGCGCAGTTGATGGGAGCGGCCAGTGATGGGCGTCAGTTCGACCCGGCACCAGTCACCGCAACGCTCCAGCACTCGCCAAAATGTCAGCGCGTGCTTGCCAAATTCGTGATCCACCACGTGGCGGGGTTTGGTCGGCGGGTCGTAGCGCAGGGGCAAGTCAATGCTGCCACTGTCCAGTTCCGGCTGGCCCCAGCACAGGGCGGTGTAGGCTTTCTCCGTTTCGCGGTCGTGAAACTGCCGGGACAACTCGCGATGAGTATCCGGGTCACGCGCCAGCAGGATGATGCCGGACGTCTCCCAATCCAGCCGGTGGACGATGCGCGCCTCAGGGTAGCCATTTTCCTGCAGGCGGGTGATCAGGCAGTCCTTGTTGTCATCGGCCCGGCCAGGGACGGAGAGCAGCAAGGTCGGTTTGTTCACCACCAGGACGCCGGCGTCCTGGTGGATGATCTGGATGTTGGACAGCGGCATTAAAACAGCCTCGTAACAAACGCCAACGGCGACTCACGCCCTTCATTGTCCCCGTAGGAGCTGCCGCAGGCTGCGATCTTTTGATTTTGCCTTTAAAAACAAGATCAAGAGATCGCAGCCTGCGGCAGCTCCTACACGGTCCCGAAGGGCCTGAGCCGCCGTGGCTCCAGCCGGATCGACTCAGCGATCAGGCAGAGTGATATTGAGTTCCAGAATCGAGCAGCTGCCCTGGTTTTCCAGAGCGACATGCACGTCATCGGACCCGATATTGACGTACTTGCGGATCACCTCCACCAGTTCCTTCTGCAAGGCTGGCAGGTAGTCCGGTGTACTGCGTTGGCCGCGTTCATGCGCCACGATGATCTGTAGACGCTCTTTCGCTACCGAGGCTGTGCTTGGCTTCTTGTTGGCTCGAAAGAAGTCAAAAATGTTCATTACCTACCTCCAAACAGGCGCTCGAAGAATCCCTTCTTCGTGACATCGAGGAAACGATGCTCCACGGTTTTGCCCAGCAGACGATCGACGGCATCGCTGTATGCCTGGCCGGCATCGCTCTGGTCGTCGAGAATCACGGGCACACCCGAGTTGGAGGCCTTGAGTACAGCCTGGGATTCCGGAATCACGCCAAGCAGGGTGACAGACAGGATTTCCTTGACGTCTTCCACGCCGAGCATCTCACCGTCATTCACGCGTTGCGGGTTGTAGCGGGTCAGCAGCAGGTGTTCCTTGATCGGATCCTCGCCCTTTTCAGCGCGGCGCGACTTGCTGGCCAACAGGCCCAGCATGCGATCCGAGTCACGTACCGAGGACACTTCCGGGTTGGTCACGATGATCGCTTCATCAGCGAAGTACATCGCCAGGTGAGCGCCCTTCTCGATACCTGCCGGGGAGTCGCAGACCACGAACTCGAAGTCTTCCTTCAACGCCATCAGGACTTTTTCCACGCCTTCGACGGTCAGCGCGTCTTTGTCGCGGGTCTGGCTGGCGGCCAGTACGTAAAGGTTTTCCAGGCGCTTGTCTTTGATCAGGGCCTGTTGCAGGTTGGCTTCGCCGTTGACCACGTTGACGAAGTCGTACACCACGCGGCGTTCGCAACCCATGATCAGGTCGAGGTTACGCAGGCCTACGTCGAAGTCGACGATAACTGTCTTGTGGCCGCGCAGTGCGAGGCCGGTACCGATAGCGGCACTGGTGGTGGTCTTACCCACACCACCCTTGCCGGATGTAACCACGAGAATCTTGGCCAAGGTGTTTCACCCCTAAGGAAAAAGGACATTTAGCCCCTGAAAAAACATCTCTGGAAAACTACTGCAGTCGGACAGCCTTGGCTGGAATCCGGCCCTGAACGGCGCTTACCTTCGGTAAACACTGCTTTCTGGCCATTTTCCCACTTCGTTCAAGCCGTTTTCGCTACGTTTTAGAGATGCTTGGAAAATGCGGCAGTATCCGTTAAAGCCGAATGATGTTCAACACATCGCCCGACAGGCTGACCTGAACGCCTGAACCCCATAAAGGGTCGCGTCGCAGGTCCTCCGAAACCTTGTAGTGGCCTGCAATGGAGACCAGTTCAGCGCTCATCTGCTGACAGAAAATCCTGGCCTTGGTGTCGCCTTTGACCCCGGCCAGCACGCGACCGCGCATCGGGCCGTATACATGGATGTTGCCATCGGCGAGAAGTTCCGCCCCCGGGCTGACGGAGGAGATCACCACCAGGTCGCAACCCTGGGCGTAAATCTGCTGGCCGCCGCGCACGGGGGAGGTGATGATTTTGGTCGGCTTGATCGTCGGCTCCGGTGGTTTCTCCGGTTTTTTCACGACAACGCCTTCATTCGGGTCCAGGGCTCGCTCACGGGCACCGGACGGTGGCAGCACCGGCAGGTCGACCGCAATGGCCGCAGCAATGTCCTCGATGCGACTGGCACGGATTGCCAGGGTGCGCAGGCCATGCTGGCGGCACACGCGCATCAGGCCCGGCAGATCAACGGCGCCTTCACCCGGTGGAAGTTTGTCCAGGGCCAACACCAGTGGCGCGTTGCTGAAGAAGTTAGGCGCCTGGGCGACCTTGGCGGCCAGTTGTCGATCGAGGTTCTCGAGGTCGTTACGGGCCAGTTCCAGCACCGTAATGGCGAGCATGCTGCCCTTCAACTGGAACACGGGATCTTTGTCTAGCGGTTCGGTTTGGCTCATGGTCGGCATACAACGACTTGTCACTAAAAGTGCCGAGACTTATAACGAGAACGCCCGCAGGCCGCAAGCCGGGTCTAACGATGTAGAATGCGCGGCCATTGTCTTGACGGAACCTTTAATGGATCGCCCGCGTTTTCGAAGAGCATTTCTTTACCCGCGTTTCTGGCCGCTGTGGTGTGGTCTGGGGCTATTGTGGCTGATTGTCCAACTGCCTTATCCGGCGTTGCTGTCCATCGGTCGGCTCCTGGGCGCCGTCATGTATCGCCTGGCGGGCGACAGACGGCGCATCGCCAAGCGCAATCTCGAATTGTGTTTTCCGGAAAAATCCGCCGCCGAGCGCAAACACCTGCTCAAGGAAAATTTCGCTTCCACCGGCATCGCCTTCTTTGAAATGGCCATGAGCTGGTGGTGGTCGCGCGAGCGGCTGGCGAAGCTGGCGCATGTCGAAGGCCTGGAGCATCTGCAAAAAGCCCAACGCGAAGGCAAGGGGGTGATCCTGATGGCCGTGCATTTCACCACCCTGGAAATCGGGGCAGCGTTGCTCGGCCAGCAGCACACCATTGATGGCATGTACCGCGAGCACAAGAACCCGCTGTTCGATTACATCCAGCGCCGCGGCCGCGAGCGCCACAATCTCGACTCGCTGGCCGTGGAGCGTGACGACGTGCGCGGCATGCTCAAGCTGCTGCGGGCCGGACGCGCGATCTGGTATGCACCGGACCAGGACTACGGCGCCAAGCAAAGTATCTTCGTGCCGCTGTTTGGCATTCAGGCCGCTACTGTGACGGCCACCAGCAAGTTCGCACGGCTGGGCAAGGCGCTGGTGGTGCCGTTCACTCAGGAGCGCCTGGCGGACGGCAGCGGCTATCGACTGATGATCCATGCGCCGCTCGAAGGCTTCCCGGGGGAAACCGAGGAAGCCGACTGCATTCGCATCAATCAGTGGGTCGAAGGCGTGCTGCGCGATTGTCCGCAGCAATACCTGTGGGCGCATCGGCGTTTCAAAAGCCGCCCACCCGGTGAACCCAAGCTGTACGCCAAGCGCGGTTGAGACATGATCCCCTGCAGGAGCGGACTACCAACAAGTACCATGGAGCGTTGCGATGAGTCCCGTTGAACCGGTTACAGGCTTGATTCTTTCCGGCGGTGGGGCTCGGGCGGCCTATCAGGTGGGAGTGCTGGCGGCGATTGCCGAGTTGCTGCCGCAGGGTGCACGTAATCCGTTTCCGGTCATTGTCGGTACCTCGGCGGGTGCGATCAATGCGGTCAGCCTGGCCAGTGGCGCGCTGGATTTTCGTGCCGCCATCGAGCGCCTGACGGCGTTCTGGCAAGGCTTTCGCAGTCATCTGGTGTTGCGCAGCGACTGGCCAGGGGTGATCCATCAGGCCAGCCGCTTTGTCGGTCACAGCCTGCTCGGGATTGGTGCCCAGGTGCCGGTGGCCTTGCTTGACAGTTCGCCATTGCGCGGGCTGCTCGACGACAAGCTGCAGTTGTCCGGGATCGCTGAGGCGATCGCGCAGAAACAGTTACAGGCCGTGGCGGTCACTGCGTTTGGCTATGAGTCGGGTCAGGCCGTCACGTTCTACCAGGGCGGCGGCACCATCGACGCCTGGTTACGCCATCGTCGCATCGGCGTGCCTACGCAATTGACGATTGAGCACCTGCTCGCCAGTTCCGCGATTCCGCTGCTGTTCGCGCCGGTGAAAATCGGTGAAGAGTATTTCGGCGACGGCGCGGTACGCCAATCGGCCCCGATCAGTCCGGCCCTGCATCTTGGTGCCAGCCGCGTGCTGGTGGTGGGGGTCAGCGGCAACCCGCGCGGGGTCGATCCCGAGCAGCCGCTGCAACGCGCCTATACCGGCCAGCAGCCGACCCTCGCGCAAATTGGCGGGCACATGCTCAACAGCACGTTCATCGACAGCCTGGAAAGCGACATCGAGCTGCTGCAGCGTCTGAACCAGTTCAGTCACCTGATGCCAGATGGCACGCCCACCCGAGCGCTTGGCGTGGCGCCGGTGGAGGTGCTGGTGATCTCACCGAGCCAGCCGATCGATGAGATCGCTGCGCGGCATCGGCAGGAATTACCAGCGGCGCTACGCCTGTTCCTGCGCGGACCGGGGGCGACCAAGACAAGTGGAGCGGGGGTGTTGAGTTATCTGTTGTTCGAGGCGGGGTATTGCAGCGAGTTGATTGATTTGGGGCGGCGCGATGCGCTGGCCAAGCGCGGGGAGTTGTCCCGGTTTCTGGGGTTGCTGTAGGAGCGAGCTGGCTCGCGATGGACGTTAACGATGACGCTGGGAGCCTGACACCCCGTGGCGCTCTCTGGTCCTTCGCGAGCAAGCTCGCTCCTACAAAATCATGGCGCTCTCTGGTCCTTCGCGAGCAAGCTCGCTCCTACAAAATCATGGCGCTCTCTGGTCCTTCGCGAGCAAGCTCACTCTTACAAAATCAGAAGTGAACCTTGACCAGGAAGCTGGTCACGCTCTGATCGGTTTTGAAGCCCTGGCTGTCTTCGATACCGTACTTGTTTTTCCAGTAGTCATACTCGACACCGACGTACAACTGCTTGGCACCCAGACTCAGGGCCTTGCCCAGGTCGTATTTGACTTGCGGATTGAAGTGCAGGTTGGCGTGGTATTCGCCTTTGTCGTTCACGTCGTTGTCGACCACCCAGTCCATGAAGCCGTCGATCAGCACGTCCGAGTCACCCACCGGGATGGTGTAGGACCAGGCCGGCGTGATCTGCCAGACATCGTCACCCGCACGGTCGCCTTCGGTGTGACGGTTATAGAAGTTCAACTGGAAGTAGTCGAAGCCGGGGATGGCCAGGTCAAAACCCGGACCGATCAGGTACGACTCGGTGTCGTCTTCGCCGAACTCATAGGTCATGGCCAGCAGCACGTCCTTGATCGGGCCGAACTCCAGCTTCTGGTTGAAAATCTTGTTGAACGACAAGCGCGGGCTGAATTCGCCGTAGTGAGTGTTCTTGCCGGCGAAAGAGTCTTCCTTGCCGTTGTAGAAAATCTTGTCGATGAAGAAGAAGTTGTCCCCGTATTTCCAGCCGTCGGCGTGTTCGAATGTCACGGTCTGCTGGATGCGCGGGTTGACCTGGAAGTCTTTGCCATACAGGTAAGTCAGGCTGTTGTCCTGCCACTGCAGCAAGTCGCCGGCCATGGCCTGGCCCCCGGCCAGCAACGATCCTGCCAGCATCAGGCTAGTGCACGTACGTTTCATTCGGTTGCTCCCAAAAAGTAGTGGTATCACGTTATTTTTTTAAGGTCGGCGCTCTGGTGTGGCGCCTTTTTCTTTAGCTGCAAAAAAATCATCCATTCGGTCAGCTTTATTGCTGTTAGCAAAAGCTGCGCCAAGGCTTTGCGAAAACCAAAAAACTCCCGCTCGGCTGCTCGAAAACAGTCGATTGAGAGTGGTTCGGGGATGCCTTGATACCGTCCAGAGCCGGGATAAGTTGGCTTTCTGGTCAGGATTTAAATCCGGGCTTTTTTTTAAAGTGGATTCAGGCGGCCGCGGAGAATACTGACTCCTTGGCCAGGTCTCAAGTGCCCCGCAACAGCGCACCGACGACAGGTTTGGGGCACGGTTGCGGGTCATCTTAGAAGTGCACCTTCACCAGCAGGCTGGTGGTGTTTTCATTGGTGTCGAAATTGGCGCTGTTTTCGATGCCGTACTTGTCTTTCCAGTAGCTGTATTCGATGCCGACGTACACCTGTTTCTCCCGCCAACCCATGGACTTGCCCAGGTCGTACTTGATCTGCGGGTTGAAGTGCACGTTGGCGTGATAAGTGCCACGGGCGTTCTGGTCGTTATCCACCACCCAGTCCAGGTAGCCGTCGATCAGTACACTCGAATTGCCGAGTGGAAGGGTGTAGGACCAGGCCGGGCTGACTTGCCAGACATCGCTGCCGGGGCGCGAGCCTTCGGTCTGGCGATAATACAAATTCAAGGTGAAGAAGTTGAAGCCCGGTATTGCGAGGTTAAAACCGGGGCCGATCAGGTAGGCCTCGCTGTCGTCTTCGCCATTCTCGTAGGTCATGGCCAGCAACACGTCCTTGATCGGGCCGAATTCGAAGCGTCGGTCAAGGATCTTGCCCAGGGACAGTCGCGGGCTGAACTCGCCGTAATAGGCGTGAACGCCTTTGTTGCGGTCTTGCTCGCCGTTGTAGTAGGTGCTGTCGATGAACATGAAGTTGTCGCCGTACTTCCAGCCATCGGCGTGCTCGAATGTCACCGTCTGCTGGATCGACGGGTTGACCGCAAAGTCCTTGCCATAGAGATAGCTCAGGCTGTTGGTCTGCCACAGCAACAAGTCGCCGGCCATGACCTGGCCAGTGGTCAGCAGGGCGGCGCCCAGCAGCAGGTTTTTCTGAGTCCGGATCATCTGGTGCTCCTTCTTGTTTTTATTGTTCAAGGCACGGGGGCTCCAACCCTGTGGGAGTGAGCCTGCTCGCGATGGCGGTGTATCAGTCAATGAAGTGTTGATTCCGATAACGTCATCGCGAGCAGGCTCGCTTCCACCTGGCGGGGCGTGTACTTATTTGTCAGTGCGCGTGGCAGTCGTTGATGGCGGCGCGTTCCTTGCCGCCGAGGATGTTGAACAGCAGGTTCAGCGACAGCGCGCTCAACGTCGCCATCGCGATTCCGCTGTGGGTGATCGGGCTCATCCACAAGGGCAGGTGGGCGAAAAACTCCGGCCGCACCACCGGGATCAACCCCATGCCGATGCTCACCGCCACCAGCAACTGGTTGCGACGGTCACCGATGTCGGCTTCCTGCAGAATCTTGATCCCGGTGGCCGCAACCATGCCGAACATGGCAATGGCTGCACCGCCCAATACCGCCGGTGGAATCGACGCCACCAGAAACGCCGCTTTGGGCAGCAGGCTCAGCACGATCAGCAAGCCGCCGGCGACGATGGTGACCGAGCGGCAGCGTACGCCGGTCATCTGCACCAGGCCGATGTTCTGGGCGAACGAGGAGTGGGTGAAGGTGTTGAAGAAACCGGCAAAGAATGAAGCACCGGCGTCACATAACAGGCCGCGGCGCAGCATCCGCGGGCAAACTTCCTGCCCGGTGATCTTGCCCAGGGCGAGAAACATGCCGGTGGACTCGACGAAGATGATCACCACCACCAGGCACATGGACAGGATCGGTGCGAGCTCGAATTTCGGCATGCCGAAATGCAGCGGGGTGACGATCTGTACCCAGGGCGCCTGGGCCATGCCGCTGAGGTCGACCATGCCGATCAGGCCGCAGATCACATAACCCAGGCACATGCCGATCAGCACCGAGATATTGACCCAGAAGCCGCGCATGAAACGGTGCACCAGCAAAATGGTGCCCAGCACCAGGGCGGCGATGGCCAGGTAGATCGGTGAGCCGAATTGCGCCGCGCCGGCGCCACCGCCGGCCCAATTGACGGCCACGGGGAACAGCGACAAACCGATTGAGGTGATGACCGTGCCGGTTACCAGGGGCGGGAAAAAACGTACGACCCTGGACATGAACGGCGCGATGATCATGCCGAAGAAGCCCGCGGCAATGGTCGCGCCGAAAATGCCTTGCAGGCCGATGCCAGGCATTCCTGCCATGGCAACCATGCTGCCCACGGCGGCAAAGCTGGCGCCCATCATCACCGGCATGCGGATGCCCATCGGGCCGATGCCCAGGGACTGCACGATGGTGGCGATGCCGGCAACCAGCAGGTCGGCGTTGATCAGGAAAGCGATTTCTTCGCGACTCAGGCCTGCGGCCTGTCCGATGATCAGCGGCACCGCAATGGCGCCACCGTACATCAGCAGAACGTGCTGCAGTCCAACCAGGATCAGTTGCAACAGGGGCAAACGCTGAATAGCGGGTGCGTCGGGGATGCGCGCTTCGGATAGCTCGGACATGCAACACCTCGGATCTTTTTTATTCTTGTGATTTTGTGCATCAGGTCGACCGTGCGGCGGCCAATCGCGGGCAAGCCTTGCTCCTACAGAATTCCTGGGAATCCAGTGGGAGCAAGGCTTGCTCGCGATGCTTTTCAGCGGTTAATTGGTCTGGGCTCCCTGCACGATCCAAGCACCAATCAGGTCACGTTCCTGCTGGGTCATCTGGGTGATGTTGCCCAGTGGCATGATCTGGCTGGCGACCGCTTGCGCCTGGATACGCGAGGCGTTCTGGCGGATCTGGTCGGGGGTGTCGAACATCACGCCAGCCGGTGCGGCACTGAACAGCGGGCTGGTCGGCTTGGCGGAATGGCAAACCGTGCAGCGTTCCTGGATCACGTTGTGCACCTTGTCAAAACCCGGGCCGGCATTCGCTGCCTGGGTCGGTGCCGTTGCAGGAGCCGTCGCGGGTGCAGCTTCAACCGGCTTCTTGTCACCGCCCAGGGCGGTTTCCGGCAGTGGCTGGTACTCGATGGCGGCCTTGGCGACTTCAGGCGCGCTGGACATCGGCTTCGGACCGGACACATAGGCCAGGCAAATCATGCCCACCGCTGCCACCGGCAGGGTCCAGGCAAATTTGTGGCTGTCGTGACGGGTGTTGAAGTAGTGACGCACCAGCACTGCCAGTACCGCGATCCCGGCCAGGATCAGCCAGTTGTACTGGCTGCCATAGGTGCTCGGGAAGTGGTTGCTGATCATGATGAACAGCACGGGCAAGGTGAAGTAGTTGTTGTGCCGTGAGCGCAGCAGGCCTTTGGCCGGCAGTGCCGGATCGGGCGTGCGGTTCTCGGCAATCGCCGCCACCAGCGCACGTTGTGCTGGCATGATGATGCGGAACACGTTGCCGACCATGATGGTGCCGATGATCGCGCCGACGTGCAGGTAAGCACCACGACCGCTGAACACTTTACTGAAGCCGTAGGCGGCGCCAATGATCAGCACGAACAGAATGAAACCCAGCAGCGCAGGGCGCTTGCCCAGGGCCGAGTCGCAGAGGAAGGAGTAGACGAACCAGCCAACGAACAGCGAGCCGATGCCCAACAGAACGCCTTCAGGACCGGTCAGGCTGCTGCCGGGAGCCAGCAGGTAGAGCGTCGGGTTGGAGTAGAACACCACGCACAGCAGCGCGATCCCCGACATCCAGGTGAAGTAGGCTTCCCATTTGAACCAGTGCAGGTTGTCCGGCATGGTTGGTGGAGCCAGTTTGTATTTTTCCAGGTGGTAGATACCGCCGCCATGGATCGCCCACAAATCACCGGCCAGACCACTTTTTGGGTTGACCCGATTGAGGTTGTTCTCCAGCCAGACGAAATAGAACGACGCACCGATCCAGGCCACGCCAGTAATCATGTGAACCCAGCGCACGCTCAGGTTCAGCCATTCCAACAGATGTGCTTCCACAGTCTTTACCTCTCGCCTGTCACTCTGTATTCGAGTGATCAGACCTTCTCTTATTGGTGGGGGGCGAGGATCAAACGCTCATCCTCTTTGAAAAAATGCTCATCGCAGTTATTGCCTGTGCCACTGCGATCAACCACCAGGAAGTCATCCCGCTTTTCGATCGTCAGCACCGGATGGTGCCAAACGCCGCGATGGTAATTAATGCCCTGCCTGCCGTTGGTGACGAAGGCGCGGACCAAGCCTGATACAGGTTCATCGCCAACTGGCGCGACCACGATCAGAAAGGGGTTGCCGAGCAGCGGAATGAAAGCCTGGCTGCCCAGCGGATGGCGCTCCAGCATGCAAACGGTCAGTGGCATGTCCTGCGCGTCGGCGCGGAAGATGCTGATGATGGCGTTGTCCTCAGGCGTAGCGGTTTCAACCGTCGCCAGTTTATGGAAGCGCATGGTCGAACCGTTGTTGATCATGAAGTGATCGCTGCCGTCGGTTTCAATGACGTCACCGAAAGGGGCGAAGGCTTCTTTGGTCAGCGGTTCAATCGTCAGTGTGCGCATGCTGTTCTTTTCCGAATTCTGTGTTGTTGGTTCTGTTGCTATCGCCAGCAGGCTGGCTCCCACAGGGGAATGCATTGCCAATGTGGGAGCCAGCCTGCTGGCGATTGGGTTCAGCGCTTATTTAGCGACCTTGCCCAATACTCGCAGGCGGCTCACACCACCGTCCGGGAACACGTTCAGGCGGATGTGGGTGATTGGCCCCAGTGCCTTGATCTGCTCGGCGAAGGTGTGCTCGGCGTGCATTTCCAGCTTCTGCGCCGGCAACAGCTCACGCCAGAACAGCGACTGGGTTTCGATCTGGCTGTCGGTACCGCCTTTCACGAACGCGCCCTGGATGGAGCAGGTGTCCGGGTAGTTGCCCTTGAAGTGCAGGGTGTCGACGATGATTTTTTCGATCTCGCCCGGATGACCCAGCGCGACGATGACCCAGTCATTGCCCGGGGTACGACGACGTGCGGTTTCCCAGCCGTCGCCCATGTTGATGCCACGGCCCGGGTTCAGGATGTTGCTCATGCGACCGAAGTGTTCGTCGGAGCAGGCGAGGGCGCGGCCGCCGTTCAGGGCTGCAGCCAGGTCAACTTGCTCGTTGTCGCCCACGGCCGACCAGTCGCGGAACGGAATGCCGTACACGCGCAGTCGAGCCACACCACCGTCCGGGTAGATGTTGAAACGCAGGTGGCTGAACGACTGGTCGTTGCTGATTTCGTGGTAGTGATGGCTGTTGCCCTGCAGCTCGACGGCCGACAGCACTTCAGTCCACTGGGTGTTGTCGTCTGGTTCGCCCGAGGCCAGGAAGCAGGCTTCCAGGGACGCCGATGGCGGGAAGTTGCCGGTGAAGAATGAAGTGTCGATGTCCACGCCCTTGATCGAACCTGGTACACCCAGGCGGATCACAGCGCTGTCGTAACCTTCGAAACGCTTGCGGCGCGACTCCCAGCCGTCCATCCACTTGCCGTTGTCATCGAACACGCCCTCCTTCCATACGGCCGGGGTCGGTTGGAACAGACGATTGGCGTCTGCGAACCAGTCATCGGTGACCGAGATGATCTTGGTGCCCAGGCGGGCATCGGCCAGGTTGACGAACTTCTCGAAAGGTACGGCGTAAGCTTTCATTCTTCTTGTCTGCCTTTAATAAGTTGGCTTGGGATGCTTGCAAGGCCCCGGGTGTCATTTGCGTTTGAGAACACCTGGGCCAGGCTCGCTTATAGGGTCAGTAATCGGAACAGGGCGATCTTGTTGATCTCCGCCAGCGCGCACTTGAATTCGGTGTCGACCGAGTTGTTGATGCGCGTTTCGAACGCCGCGAGGATCTGATGCCGGTTGCTGCCTTTTACCGCCATGATGAAGGGAAACTTGAACTTGGCTTTGTAGGCGTCGTTCAGCTCGGTGAAGCGAGAAAACTCTTCTGCCGTGCATTGGTGAATACCGGCGCCAGCCTGTTCATTGGTGCTGGCTTCGGTCAGCTGGCCCTGGACGGCAGCTTTGCCGGCCAGGTCCGGGTGAGCGTTGATCAATGCCAGCTGGCTGGCGTGATCGGCGCTCAACAGGATGTCGCTCATGCGCTGGTGCAGGGTTTCGATCTGGTCGATCGAGGCGTCCTGGCCCAGGTCAAAGGCCTTCTCGGCCACCCATGGCGAATGTTCGTAGATGTCGGCAAAGGCTTTGACGAAGGCGTCGCGGCTCAGGGTCGAGGGTTTGAGAGTTTGAAAAGTGCTCATTTTGCAGGCCCTTGGTACGGGTGGGTTTCGTGCCAGTGGCGAGCGATGTCGACGCGACGGCTGAACCACACCTGTTCATGACTTTTAGCGTATTCGATAAAGCGTTTGAGCGAAGCCAGACGCGCTGGACGGCCGATCAAGCGGCAGTGCAGGCCGATGGAGAGCATTTTCGGTGCTTCGGCGCCTTCGGCGTACAGCACATCGAACGCGTCTTTGAGGTATTCGAAGAAATCATCGCCCTTGTTGAAGCCCTGGACCTGGGTGAAGCGCATGTCGTTGGTGTCCAGGGTGTAAGGGATCACCAGGTGCGGCTTGCCGGTCGGATTGTTCGGTTCCCAGTAGGGCAGGTCATCGTCGTAGGTGTCACAGTCGTAAAGGAAACCACCTTCTTCCATGACCAGGCGCCGGGTGTTCGGGCCGGTGCGGCCGGTGTACCAGCCCAGTGGGCGTTCACCGGTGATCTCGGTGAGCACGCGGATCGCTTCGAGCATGTGCTCGCGTTCCTGGGCCTCATCCATGTACTGGTAGTCGATCCAGCGATAGCCGTGACTGCAGATTTCGTGGCCGGCATCGACCATGGCGCGGATCACGTCCGGGTGACGCTGGGCGGCCATGGCCACCGCGAAGATCGTCAGCGGAATGTCGAATTCCTTGAACAGTTTCAGGATCCGCCAGACGCCGGCGCGGCTGCCATACTCGTAAAGCGATTCCATGCTCATGTTGCGCTCGCCTTGCAGCGGCTGCGCCGAGACCATTTCCGAGAGGAACGCTTCAGACTCTTTATCGCCATGCAGAATGTTGCGCTCGCCACCTTCTTCGTAGTTGAGTACGAAGGACAAGGCGATGCGGGCATTGCCCGGCCAGTGTGGGTGCGGAGGGTTACTGCCGTAACCGACCAGGTCGCGTGGGTAGTCAGCGCTCACTGCAGTCTTCCTTCTTGTTCGTTGACAGGTTGTGTGGCGGCCTGGCGATGGAATCACAGGCTGGCGTCACAGCGATGGGATGATTGTATACAACTTTATATCCACATTGTAAGTCTGAATTTTCGCATTTTTCACTCGCTGTCATCTTGCAGTGGTAGTGCAAGAAACCTGCCTGAATGGTCAGCTAATGGATCGAAGGTCCTGAGGTGGCCTGCCGAGCAGGCAGATACAGCACTGATCGGCAGTGGGCAGGAGTGACACGAAAAATGTCGTTTTTATTGTGTACAATTTTTTTGAAAAGTGTCTTAATCAGTTCCTCGCCGCAGCGTTTCGTGCTCCGAATCGGTGCGGTCTCCTTTTTAACTGACTTCGGGAGGCGCGAGGCCTGACGGTTCGATACCGCAGGCGCGCAGAATCAATGGGACGTTTGACTACTCACGTTTTGGACGCAGCACACGGTTGCCCGGGCAGCTCGATCAAGGTCGAGCTCTACCGCGTTGAAGGCTCGCAGCTGGAATTGGTCGCCAGCGCGATAACCAACAGCGACGGGCGGGTCGATGCACCGCTGCTGCAAGGCGATGACTACCGTACCGGGGTTTATCAGGTGCAATTTCATGCAGGCGACTACTACCGCGCCCGTGGCGTGCAGTTGCCGGAGCCAGCGTTTCTGGACGTCGTGGTGTTGCGGTTTGGCATCTCTGCCGAGCAGGATCACTACCACGTACCGCTGCTGATCTCGCCGTACAGCTATTCCACGTATCGCGGCAGCTGATCCCCCAAGCAGCTGCCCCAACCGGGAAGCGACTGCGCATATAGCTTCTTTGGTCTTTCGCCCGCTCACACTGCGGGCTTTTTTTTGCCTGCTGGAAAGTCAAAAGAGCACCACAATCCACTGTGGGAGCGGGGTTGCCCGCGATGAGGCCCCAACAGGCAACATCACCTCCAGATCGTCCGAAGGCTCGGGCCGCGTTCGGACGATCTTTTGATTTTGCCTTGCTAACGGCTCAACAGCGACGCAGCACCCGCACCACTGAACAGGCCGGCACTGATCCGGTTAAACCAACTCTGCCCCTTGCCGCTTCGCATATACCGCGCCGCGCCGTGCGCACCCAGCCCATAAGCCAACTTGCACAGCAGATCCAGCACCGTCCACGTCGCAATCATCACCAGTAATTGCGGCAGGAACGGTTGTTCGGCGCTCAAAAACTGTGGCAGAAACGCAGCGAAGAAAAGAATGTCCTTCGGATTACTTGCGCCCAATACAAATGCGCGCCCGAACAGTGCGCGAAAGCGCGGAACAGCGGCCGTCTGGGGCACTTCAGCGCCCACCGACGGTTGGCGCGATTGCTGCCAGCTCTGCCAGGCGAGGTAGAACAGGTACAGCGCACCGACGATCTTCAGCGCGCTGAACAGCTGTTCCGAAGCCAGCAGCAGGGCGCCCAGGCCCAGTGCAGAAGCGCTGAGCAGGCAGATCGAGGCAATCACTCCCCCGAGGAAGGCGGGGTAAGACCGTCGCAGACCGTAATTCAGGCTGTTGCTGATCATCAGCAACGACAGCGGTCCCGGGATCAGGATCACCACCAGTGCAGCGCCGCTGAACAGCAGCCAGGTTTCCAGACTCATCACTTTCCTCCATTTGCGCAAAAGCCCCACCCGACGGGGTGAGGCTGGTTCGTAACGCTTACTGCGTAACGCTTACAAGAAAACGAACTTGGCGATGAAGATCGCGCACAACACCCACAGGCTGACGGAAATTTCCTTGTACTTGCCCGTGCCGGCCTTCAGTGCCACGTAGGTGATGAAACCCAAGGCGATACCGTCGGCAACCGAGAACGTCAGGGGCATCATGATCGCGGTGACAATCGCCGGGATACTATCGGTCGCTTCATCCCATTCGATGTGAGCCATGCCGCCCATCATCAACATGGCGACATAGATCAGCGCGCCGGCTGTGGCGTAGGCGGGAATCATCCCGGCCAGCGGTGCGAAGAACATCGCGGCAATAAATAGCACACCTACGGTGACTGCGGTAAGACCAGTCCGACCACCTGCGGCAACGCCAGCGGCACTTTCGACGTAGCTGGTGACGGGCGGCACACCCACCACCGCACCGAATACACTGGAAGCACTGTCGGCCTTGAGGGCACGGGAGAGGTTTTCGATCTTGCCGTCGGCATTTACCAGGCCGGCGCGCTGGGCCACGCCCATGAGGGTGCCGGCGGTGTCGAACATGTGCACGAAGAGAAAGGCGAGTACCACGCTGATCATGCTGACATTGAACACGCCGGCGACGTCCATGGCCATCCAGGTCGGGGCCAGGCTCGGCGGGGCCGACATGATGCCTTCATAATGCACAAGGCCCAGGCCCCAGCCTGCCAGTGTCACGGTGATGATGCTGATCAGAATCGCGCCAAATACCCTGTGGTAGCTGAGAACAGCAATCATCAGGAAGCAGATGGCTGCCAGCAGCGGGCCAGGTTCGCGCAGGGAGCCCAGTTTGATCAGGGTAGCCGGGCTATCGACGACGATGCCCGCGGTTTTCAGGCCGATCAGCCCCAGGAACAACCCAACGCCGGCGCCCATGGCGTAGCGCAAACTCACTGGAATGCTGTTGAGCAGCCATTCGCGGATCCGCGAGAAGGTCAGGAACATGAACAGCACGCCAGACACGAAGACCGCGCCAAGGGCCGTTTCCCAGTTGTAGCCCATGGTGCCGACCACGGTGTAGGTGAAGAACGCGTTAAGCCCCATGCCCGGCGCCAGGCCGACCGGCCAGTTGGCATAAAGGCCCATCAGCAGGCAGCCCAGCGCAGCGGCGATGCAGGTGGCGACAAAAGCCGCACCGTGATCAATCCCGGCATCGGCCATGATGTTGGGGTTGACGAAAATGATGTAAGCCATGGTGATGAAGGTTGTCAGACCGGCAATCAACTCGGTCTTCACCGTGGTGCCATGCAAGCTGAGTTTAAACAGACGCTCCAGCCAGCCGGTGGGGGCGGGCGGCGAGAGGTCCAGCGTCGATGCTTCGGATTTGCGGCTTTCCACAGCGAGTACTCCTCAAGAGTTTTATTGTTATTTCCAGGACCGGACCCATGAGGGCGGCAGCGGTCCTTTGAGGCACTTGCGAATTTGTTGACCGCTTGGTCAGGAACTCGCACGAGGTGGATTATGCTTTTGTGTACAAATAAAGCAAATATTGTTTTTGCTCTTGTAGACGAAAACTTTGCAGATCGGAGTATATCGCCTGGCATGCCGCCTTCGCGAGCAAGCCCGATCCCACAGTGATATCCGCCGAACGCAAATGCTGCGTCCATCACCAACACCCTGTGGGAGGGGGCTTGCGATGGCAATCTCCCTGCCACATCAATGTCGAATGTGCAGACGCCATCGCGGGCAAGCCCGGCTCCCACAGTGATATCCGTCGAACATAAATATGGCGTCCACCACCCAAATCCTGTGGGAGCGGGCCTGCCCGGGTAGAAACCGGGGACTTCCTTTACGTTTTAAACCAGAGGCATCGTTTACAGGTGCAAAAATGCGGTCAGGAGGTGCTTGACCATGCCCTGGAATCGAGAGTCCCCGATGGATCAACGAATCAAACTCATAGGCGTCTGGCGGCGGTCGTGCGTCAGGCCGGAGTCGCCCAGGTGGCCTGAAGGTAGAACTAATAAACCGGCCAATTGTACGGTTTATTTTAATCCTGGTTTTGTTCTGAAAATGGATTGCGTATGGCGACATGAGTTTGCCAGCCAAACCGCGGCAATACGTAGTAGCACTCTAATAGGGTCAGGTTTTGGAGGGTAGGCGCACTCGGGAGCGGAATATCTCCACCTGCTGCTTACGAGCACGCGATAGCGTTCAAACCACCTGGGGAATGGAGTTAACTGACCATGATGGCGCTCAGAATGATAAAGAGCGTATTTTGCAAGATACCCTTATCCATTACATCGTATATTTATTTAAGATTTTTATGTAATTGCTTATAAAAAATTTCAAGGGTGGGGTAATTATGCAGTCTTCAGGTTTGTCCGGTCCAGCGCAAGGACCACTCAGTCGTAAATTAGATGAACTGCACGCAGCCGATAAAGTTTCAAAAAAGAACTTGGGCAAGCTCGATAAAATAGTCGGTGAGCTTGATAACACCAAAAATAATCCCGCATTGATGAATGCAATTAAATCAATGGGAAAAAGTACAGGTGATCTGAAGGGGCTGTTTATTTCGCTGCGTGTAAAACTCGTCGATCAGAACTCTCGTATGTTCGATAAAAAACAGGGGCAGTTAATATCTATCGAGGAAAAAATTATACCGATCGCCAAGAAAGTTGATGAGAAAAACATACGGCTTAGAATGCGTAGTATTGACGCTGAGATTGACGACAAAGAAGGAGAAATTAAAAGGCTTGATGGTAAAAATCGCAGAAACGCAGAAAGAAAAGCACCCCTTGAAAGAAAGATTGAATGGGCAAAAGCCAGTGATAGCGACTTGGAATCTATTCGCAACAACCTTCGGAAGAAAACCGCTAAGCTCATTGCTAATGTTCAGAAACCACATGAAAAGAAAATTTCCACGATAGACAGTCAAATTCAGAGTCTGAAAAATAGCAAAGATCTAGCTTTGGAGCACGCGTCAAGGAATGGCGTCGCGGTAAGTCATCGTCTGGATCGGGCCGTCGAGGGCGAGATCTATGATCATACAAATACTGGTTTTGGAACAGAAACGTGGTCCTCTTACATACAAAGAGATGAATTTGTTATCAAGACATTCGGTTCTGTGGAAAAAGAGGGCGATGGGAAATATCCACAATACATTAAAGTCCCAAATGCTGCGGGTGAGGAGTGGAAAAGACTTGTGAAAGACTTTTTGGATTCTCCAGCTAAACTAGAGAAGTTGCAGTTGGATAAAGACAAGCTTGAAAAAGACCATAGGCAACTAGTTGAATTAATGACGAGCGAAGCGGAAAGTCCGGATAACAAAATTTCTGAGCAAGAAATTACTGAAATAAATAATTCTATCTCTACTTTCAAGAAAGAAAATGAAAACCGTGAGAAAAAAATTAAAGAATTTAAGGACTCTATTTCCAAGCTTAAGCAGGAGCGAACGAGATTGGTTGAAGAGTTTATGTTTTTGCAACGCATGAGCCCCGCATCCTGAAGCCGAATTTATTTTCGTGCCGCATGCAAGTAAAGCCCACAATCTGGTGGGCTTTACTTGTGTGCGGCATGCATGTCGTGTTGCGCGCGAGCGCAACCAGGCTTGGCTGTGCTGGCCCACTTACGAGTACGCGAAGGCGCCAGATCAAACATCCAAATGGATCAAGCCGCTGCAAACCGCTTATCCAGATAATCAATGATCACCTTGGACTCATACATCCAGGTGGTCTGCCCATTCTCTTCGATGCGCAGGCACGGCACCTTGATTTTGCCGCCTTGATCCAGCAGCGTCTTGCGATCCTGTTCGTTGTTCTTCGCATCGCGCAACGCAACCGGCACATTCAGGCGGCGCAGGGCGCGGCGGGTTTTGACGCAGAACGGGCAGGCGTGGAATTGATACAGGGTCAGGTCCCTGGCGGCGGAGTTGACCTTGGCCTGAACCTCGGCCGGGCGCTGCTTCTTGCCCGGGCGGGTGATGAAGTCGATGAAGATGATCAGTTGGCCAAGGCCGACACGAAGCGCTTTTACGAACACGGTACAAGCCTCACGGTGGGAATTGATAAAGGCGCGCAGCTTACCTGATTTTTGCCGGACGAAAAAAAACCGGCGATGAATGCCGGTTTTCTCCGTGTTGCGAATTACTTGATGAGGCTGAGGAATTCGCTGCGGGTCGCGGCGTTCTCACGGAACTCACCGAGCATCACAGACGTGATCATCGACGAATTCTGCTTCTCCACACCGCGCATCATCATGCACATGTGCTTGGCCTCGATCACCACTGCAACGCCCAGGGCGCCGGTGACTTCCATCACCGCGTCGGCGATCTGGCGGCTGAGGTTTTCCTGGATCTGCAGGCGGCGGGCGTACATATCGACGATCCGCGCGACTTTCGACAGCCCCAGCACCTTGCCACTCGGAATATAGGCAACATGGGCCTTGCCGATGAACGGCAGCAGGTGATGCTCACACAACGAGTAGAGCTCGATGTCCTTCACCAGCACCATTTCGCTGTTGTCGGAGCTGAACAAGGCACCATTGGTGACTTCTTCCAGCGTCTGTTCATAGCCGCGGCAGAGATACTGCATGGCTTTGGCGGCACGCTTTGGCGTGTCGAGCAGGCCCTCGCGGGATACGTCCTCGCCCAATTGGCCGAGAATCGCGGTGTAATTCTGTTCCAGGGACATGAAACTACCTGTGGGATTCTACGCAAAGGGCAAGGGTACGGTGGCGGACACGGCGCTGCAAGCGTGAAGCGACAGGTTTAATCGTCGCGACCTTCCATCATGGTGCGCTTGAGCATCACATAAACCGCTCCGGCACCGCCGTGTCGGGCCTGGCACGAGGTGAAGCCGAGCACTTGGGAATGCTGGCGCAGCCAGGTGTTGACGTGGCTTTTGATCATCGGGCGCTTGCCGTCCAGGCGCACGGCTTTGCCATGGGTGACGCGCACGCAGCGGATTTCGAATTTGGTGGCTTCGGCGAGGAAGGCCCACAGGGTTTCCCGGGCTTTTTCCACGGTCATGCCGTGCAGGTCGAGGCTGCCTTCAAAAGGGATCTGGCCGACCTTGAGCTTGCGCATCTGGCTTTCCTGCACCCCGTCACGGGCCCACATCAGCTCGTCTTCGGGGCCGACGTCGATCACGAACTGGTCGGACAGGCCGTCAACGGTGGTGGCATCGGTGCGCACGGTGGCGGCCTGGCGCAGCGTGGCTATCTGCGCGCGGTCAGCCTTGGGTTTGCCGGTTTCGGCGCGATCGTGCTTGATCGGCTTGACGCCTTGGATCGCACTTTTGAACAGGGAAAAATCGTCGTCTTGCATGTCAGCCTCCGCGAAGGGCGGCCAGTTTACCCAAGTCGGGGCTTGAGCCATAACAATTGAGGCCCGTCAGCAGGCGGGCCTTTGCATCAATCGTGTTTTTTCATCAGGTGCGGCGACATGTTCAGTTCCCGTGATTGCCGCGCGCGACGACGGCAGCGGCGCCACAACCATACGCCCAGGTACAAAACGAACAGCCCGACAGCCAGGATGATCGTCGAGCCCAATGGGCTTGCATTCAGTTCGCCGAGTGCGGGCGGGCGGCCGAGCAGGCTGGCAGCGCCGGCCATCGCGAGCAGCACGCCGCAGGTGGCCAGCAGCGCAGCGAATGCGGCACCAAAACGAAAACGCCAGTTGCTCTGGCCTTTGGGGCGCAGGCGCCGAGCGTCAAAACCATCGGATAACTTCATTCCGACCTTCCTCAATGGGTATCGGCCCTTCGACCGGGAGTTGACCGGGATGTTCCTGAGGCTAAGACAATTACAGCAAATGAGAGGCTTTTGCGGATGAGCGGCGATATGCACCGCTCGTCAGGCATCGGTCAAATCAGTTCGTGAGTCAGGGCGAGGGTGGCGAAGTTGTCCGCCATGATCGCCATTTCTGTCTGCTGCACGTGTTCGGCGCTGAGGACTGTGCCCTTGTAAGGCAGGTCGCGGGTGGCACAGGCGTCTTCGACGAGGGTGCAGCGAAAGCCCAGGTTTTTCGCCGCGCGTACGGTGGTGCTGACACTGGAATGGCTCATGAAGCCGCATACGATCAGGTCCAGCGAGCCCAGATTCTGCAAGCGCTCCAGCAATTCGGTGCCGTGAAACGCGCTCGGCAGCAGTTTGCCGATGATGGTTTCGTCGGCCAGGGGCTCCAGGCCTGGAATGAATTCACCGCGTTCGCCCTGGGGGTCAAACAGACCACCCACGGTGCCAAGGTGACGCACATGCACGATCGGCCGGCCGGCGGCGCGGGCAGCGCTTACCAGTTGCTTGATGTTCGCGACGGCAGCATCCATGCCGTTCAGGGCCAGGGGACCACTGAGGTATTCCTTCTGGGCATCGATGATGACAAGGGTCGCATGACTCAGATTGGCTGCTGCATAACCGCGGCCGCTGAGTTGAAACATCGTTTTTGGAACGGACATTCTGGGGCTCCTTCGGGTGGGGCTTTTGCGACATTGTCCTCTGGCTGAGCGATTCTGTGAATCGCTACCATCGCAGATGCCGTCTTTACTGGCTTGCAGCCTTGTCATTACTCACAATTTGTTCATCGGCCTGGCGAAAAAACAGAAAAGTCCTACATTTGCCGGGATGTTTTTACGGCGTCGTCGCCAGGCGTTTTGGCTGGTAGAATCGCCAGTCGTTTTTTCAGAGAGTTTGCCCCCGTGATCACTTCCCGACTTCGTACCCTGCGCGACCATATCCGTTGGGCCGTCAGCCGCTTCCATGGGGAGGATCTGTTCTTCGGCCATGGGACCGACAACGCCTGGGACGAAGCTCGTCAACTGGTGTTGGGTGCATTGCACCTGCCGTGGGAAATGGCGGACAGCTACCTCGACTGCAACCTGGAAGAGGACGAGTTGGTCAACCTCCAGCGATTGCTCAAGCGGCGCATCGAAGAACGTATTCCCACCGCCTATTTGCTCGGTGAGGCCTGGTTCTGCGGCATGTCGTTCATCGTGGACGAACGCGTGCTGATCCCGCGCTCGCCGATCGGCGAGCTGATCGAAAAACGTTTCGAGCCATGGCTGGGCAGCGAGCCTGCACGAATCCTCGACCTGTGCACCGGTTCCGGCTGCATCGGGATTGCCTGCGCCTACGAATTCCAGAACGCCGAGGTGGTGCTGGCCGACCTGTCCTTCGAAGCGCTGGAAGTGGCCAACCAGAACATCGAGCGCCATGGCGTCGATGAGCGCGTGTACACGGTGCAGGGCGATGGGTTCGATGGGTTGCCAGGACAGCGCTTCGACCTGATCGTGTCGAACCCGCCTTATGTCGATGCCGAAGATTTTGCCGACATGCCGGACGAGTACCAGCATGAGCCGGAACTTGGCCTGGCGTGCGGCGACGATGGCTTGAACCTGGTGCGCCGCATGCTCGCACAAGCCGGCGAGCATTTGACCGAGAAGGGTTTGCTGATTGTCGAAGTAGGCAACAGCCAGGTGCACGTCGAGGGGTTGTACCCGGAGGTCGATTTCGCCTGGCTGGACTTAGAGCGCGGTGGACACGGGGTGTTCATGTTGACGGCGCAGCAGTGCCGGGAGCATCAGGCGCTATTCGCGTCCCGCGTCTGACCCGAGGAAGCCATCGCTGGCAAGCCAGGCTCCCACAGGTTTTTGTGTCGTTCAGCCATTATCGCAACGACAGTAATCCTGTTGGAGCCTGGCTTGCCAGCGATGGCGGCACCATAGCCCCCAAGCCCTACCTGTGCGTAGCAATCCAGATCAACAACCCCGCCTGAAACACCGCAAATGCCACCAGGCATGAGATGGTAAAGCGCAGCGCCGTGTCCTCGCGCCGGTACTTGCTGACCTTTTCCTCGTGTTGCTTGAGTTTGACCTCCTGCTCGGCCAGGTTCTGCTCGGCCTGCTGGAGCATCTGCGCCGCCTCGAGAATCTCCACCACCTGCACCTTCTCGCTGTTCCACTGCGCCTTCAGGTCGCCGACGGGCACGTCCTTGACGCTGCCCTTGAGATGCTGGGCATCGGCATAGACCACTTCAAAACCGTGCCCCTTGAGGAAGTCATCACGACGCAGGCGGGTGTCTTCGTTCAGCGCGTCCTTGTTATTGAGATCGCGGCCGTTGACCCTGTACCCGGGCCAGCGTTGCTTCAGCCAGGTGATGCCGTGGGTCGCCATGAAGCGACCGACGCCACGATTCATCGGTTCGATCTGCAAGCCGCTGTCGGGGCCGAAGTGCACGCTTTTGTCCTGGTGATCGACCCACACATCCAGCAGGTTCTGTTCCTTGCGCACTCGCTGGCCGGGCAGGGTGATGCTCATGCGCATCAGGCTGCGTTCCTTGTCATGACGTTCGGCGTAGCCGAATTCGACAAAGCGCAGCGGTCGCCCACCGGTGTTGCGATCAGTCTGCAGGGGAGCCAGGCGCAGCATCTGGCGATGCTCGGCGTGCACGTCCGCCCACGGCAGCTCGACCGCTGGGGGCGCGTCCTGTTCAGCTGCGGTGGCGGGTGAAGTCGGGGTGTCAGTCATAACGGCAAGGTCCTGTCCAAGCTCGGCGTGTCGCCAGGCTTATTGCTGGCGACACCGGCTTATCGGCCGTTTTTTGCAGGACTGGAGGGTCAATAGCGCTTAACTGGCACGAAGTCCGTCAATAAACCCGATGATGCGTGAGCCCAGCTCGGCGGCTAGCGGCAAATTCGGATCCTTGTACGACGCCAACTGGCGCTTCACGTCGTTGGGCACGATGCGCATCACGTGGTTCATGCCTTCAATCAGTGCCAGTTCGGCGTCCGGCTTGGCCGCCTTGAGCAGCTTGGCGTCACCGACGCCGACCTGGATGTCGTTACTGCCCTGGATGATCAGCGCCGGCATCGCAAGCTTGGCGAACGCCGCTGCCGGATCCTGGCGAAACAGTGAGATCAGGTACGGCTGCACGCTCGGGCGGAAAATCACCTGCAGTTGCGGCGGCACGTTGTCGTCGGTGTGGCCGGCCTTGAGGCTGTCGAGCAATTCATTAGCGCGCAACATCAAGGGCGCAGGCAGACGGTTGCTCAATTGCTGGCGCAGTACCTGGTCAATTGGGCGAGCGCTGCCGGACATGGAAATCACGGCTGCGGCATCGACATCGGGCGCGGCGAGGCTGGCGATCAAGGCACCTTCGCTGTGCCCCAGCAGAATCAACTGGCCGAATCGCGGGTCAGCCTTGAGCTTGCGCCCCCACGCCTGGGCGTCGGACACGTAGCCCTCCACTGACAGATTGCGCTCGTCCGGGGTGGCGGGCAGGCTCGCGGCAACGCCGCGCTTGTCGTAGCGCACGCTGGCGATGTTGTGTTTGGCCAGCACCCAGGCCAGGCGCTTGAGGCTGTCATTGCGCCCGCCGTCGGGGTTATTGCCGTCGCGATCGGTCGGGCCGGAGCCGGAAATGATCAGCACCACGGGCACGGGGGTGTCGGACTTTGGCAGCAACAACGAACCAAACAGTTCGCCGCTGCCGGTGTCCAGCGAAATGGGACGTTGCAGGACAGTGGCCTGCACAAATCCGGTAAACAAGGTAAGGCTCAAGGCTAGAACTCGCAGCATCATCACGCCATCATTCACAAAGGTGCCGGTTGGACTCGCGGGCACCCATAAGGTTCGAGGATGAACTACTTGGGTAGCCTGCGTATACTGGCGCGCATTACGTATTCACGTTCAATTCACGGAGCGTCCTGCATGTCCGGCAATACCTACGGCAAGCTGTTCACTGTCACCACCGCTGGCGAAAGCCATGGTCCGGCGTTGGTCGCCATTGTCGACGGCTGCCCGCCGGGCCTGGAAATTTCCCTGGAGGATTTGCAGCGCGACCTCGATCGCCGCAAACCCGGCACCAGCCGTCACACCACGCAACGTCAGGAAGCCGATGAGGTGGAAATCCTTGCTGGCGTGTTCGAAGGCCGCACCACCGGGTGTGCCATCGGCTTGTTGATTCGCAACACTGACCAGAAGTCCAAGGACTACTCGGCGATCAAGGATCTGTTCCGTCCGGCCCACGCCGACTACACCTATCACCACAAATACGGCGAGCGCGATTACCGCGGTGGCGGCCGCAGTTCGGCTCGTGAAACCGCGATGCGCGTAGCGGCCGGCGCGATCGCAAAAAAATACCTGGCGACCCAGGGCATCGTCATTCGGGGCTACATGAGCCAGCTGGGCCCGATCGAGATCCCGTTCAAGACCTGGGATTCGGTGGAAGACAACGCCTTTTTCAGCCCGGACCCGGACAAGGTGCCCGAGCTTGAGGCCTACATGGACCAGTTGCGCCGCGACCAGGATTCGGTCGGCGCGAAGATCACCGTGGTTGCTGAAGGGGTGATGCCAGGCCTGGGCGAGCCGATTTTCGACCGTCTCGACGCCGAGCTGGCCCATGCGCTGATGAGCATCAACGCGGTCAAGGGTGTGGAAATCGGCGCCGGCTTCGCCAGCGTCGCCCAGCGTGGCACCGAACACCGCGACGAGATGACCCCCGAAGGTTTCCTCAGCAATAACGCCGGGGGCATTTTGGGCGGCATTTCCTCCGGCCAGCCGATCGTTGCGCACCTGGCGTTGAAGCCGACGTCCAGCATTACCACGCCAGGCCGTTCGATCGACGTCCACGGCAACGCGGCGGATGTGATCACCAAGGGCCGTCACGACCCGTGCGTGGGCATCCGCGCCACGCCGATTGCCGAAGCGATGATGGCCATCGTGCTCATGGATCACCTGCTGCGCCACCGTGGGCAGAACGCCGATGTGCAAGTAAGCACGCCGGTGCTGGGTCAGCTTTAATGGCTGGCCTCAAGGCCGCTGCTGTCTGATGACGACAGCGGCACTCCCGTACTGGCGGCTTTCCAGTTTTTATCTGTTCTATTTCGCCTTGCTCGGTTCGACGGCGCCGTTTCTGGCGCTGTACTTCGATCACCTGGGGTTTTCCAGCGCGCGCATCGGCGAGCTGGTGGCCATCCCGATGCTGATGCGGTGCGTGGCGCCCAATATCTGGGGCTGGCTGGGTGACTACAGCGGCCGACGCCTGGCGATCGTGCGCTTCGGTGCGGTCTGCACGCTGCTTTCATTCTCGCTTATTTTCGTCAGCAAGACCTACGCCTGGCTGGCCATGGTCATGGCCTTGCACGCGTTCTTCTGGCACGCGGTGCTGCCGCAGTTCGAAGTCATCACCTTGGCGCACTTGAAAGGCCAGACCTCGCGCTACAGCCAGGTCCGTTTGTGGGGCTCCATCGGTTTTATCATCACCGTCGTCGCGCTGGGGCGCTTGTTCGAGTGGTTGAGCCTGGACATTTATCCGTTGGCGCTGGTGCTGATCATGGCCGGGATCGTGATCAGCAGCCTGTGGGTGCCCAATGCCGAGCCGGTGCAAAGTGAACGCATCGCCGGCGACGGTTTTCTGCAACAGCTGCGCAGCCCGGGCGTCCTGGCGTTTTACGCCTGCGTGGGCCTGATGCAACTGAGCCATGGCCCTTATTACACCTTCCTCACCCTGCACCTTGAGCAGTTGGGCTACAGTCGTGGACTGATCGGCATGCTCTGGGCATTGGGGGTGGTGGCCGAAGTCCTGATGTTCCTGGGCATGAGCAAGATTCTTGCGCGGTTCTCCGTGCGCCGGGTGCTGCTGGCGAGTTTCCTGCTGGCGGCGCTGCGATGGGTGCTGCTGGGCTCGTTCGCCGAATATGTGTGGGTGCTGCTGTTTGCCCAGGTGCTGCACGCGGCTACCTTCGGCAGTTTTCATGCCGCTGCCATCCAATTCGTGCAACGTAGTTTCGGTGCGCGCCAGCAAGGGCAGGGCCAGGCGTTGTACGCAGCCCTGGCTGGCACTGGCGGCGCATTGGGTGCGCTGTACTCCGGCTACAGCTGGAATGCCCTCGGGGCCACGTTCACCTTTAGTATCGCCAGTCTCGCAGCCTTCGCCGCTGCCGTTATCATAGCCACACGCATGCAAGAGGACCGGCCATGAGCCTTACCCGTGAACACCTCGCCCAGGAAATCATTGATGCCGGGCGTTTTCTGTATGGCCGCGGCTGGTCGCCGGCCACCAGCAGCAACTATTCGACCCGTCTGTCGCCCACCGAGGCGCTGCTGACCGTGTCCGGCAAGCACAAAGGCCAGTTGAGCCTGAACGATGTACTGGCCACCGACCTGTCGGGCAACAGCCTGGAACCGGGCAAGAAACCCTCCGCCGAAACCCTGCTGCACACCCAGCTGTATAGCTGGCGCGGGGACATCGGCGCGGTGCTGCACACCCATTCGGTGAACGCCACGGTGCTGTCGCGCCTGACGCCGCAAGCCTTCATCGAGTTCGAAGATTACGAACTGCAAAAAGCCTTCAGTGGCGTATCGACCCACGAATCCCGGGTGCGCGTGCCTGTCTTCGACAATGACCAGGACATTGCGCGCCTCGCCGCCAAGGTTCAGCCTTGGCTGGAGGCGCACCCTGATTGCGTGGGTTACCTGATTCGCGGCCACGGCCTCTACACCTGGGGCGCGCGCATGAGCGATGCGTTGCGGCAGATCGAGGCCTTCGAATTTTTGTTTGAGTGCGAGTTGAAGATGCGCTCGCTCTCCAACCGTAACGCATGAACCGTTAAGGAGTTGCCCTGATGAGCAGCCTGTCCGTTTACCACGTCTCAAGCCCTGACATTCCGAACAAGGTGCTGACCCATTTCGAAGACATCGCTTCGACCCTGGCCGAGCAGGGCGTGCGCTTCGACCGCTGGCAAGCGGCGGCGAAGATCCAGCCCGGCGCCAGCCAGGAAGAAGTTATCGCGGCGTACCAGGAGCAGATCGACAAGCTGATGACCGAACGAGGCTACGTGACGGTCGACGTTATCAGCCTCAACAGCGATCACCCGCAGAAGGCCGAATTGCGCGCCAAGTTCCTCGACGAACACCGGCATGGCGAAGACGAAGTAAGATTTTTCGTCGCCGGCCGTGGATTGTTTACCCTGCACATCGACGATTACGTCTACGCCGTGCTGTGCGAGAAGAACGACCTGATCTCGGTGCCGGCCGGTACCCCGCATTGGTTCGACATGGGCGAACATCCGCACTTCGTGGCAATCCGCCTGTTCAATAACCCTGAAGGCTGGGTGGCCAACTTCACCGGCGAAGACATCGCCAATCGCTTCCCGCGACTCGAGGACTGAGCCGATGCCGATCAAAGCAATCCTCACCGACATCGAAGGCACCACCAGCGCCGTGAGCTTTGTGTTCGACGTACTGTTTCCCTATGCGGCCAGGCACCTGCCGGATTTCGTACGGCAACAGGCCGGGCGCGCCGATGTGGCCGAGCAATTGGACGCAGTGCGCCAGGACAGCCATGAGCCGCAGGCGGATGTCGAGCGTGTCATCGAGATACTCCTGGGCTGGATTGCCGAAGACCGCAAGGCCACGCCGTTGAAGGCGTTGCAAGGGATGGTCTGGGAGCAGGGGTACAAGGCAGGGCAGTTGCAGGGGCATGTGTACCCGGATGCTGTTGAAGCGCTCAAGGCGTGGCATCAGGCGGGTTTTCAACTTTTTGTTTATTCGTCAGGCTCGATTCAGGCGCAGAAGCTGATTTTCGGCTGCTCGGAGGCAGGGGATTTGTCGCCGTTATTCAGCGGTTACTTCGATACGACCTCGGGGCCAAAGCGTGAGGCGCAGTCTTACCAGCGCATCACTCAGGCGATTGGCCTTGAAGCGGCGCAAATTCTGTTTCTGTCGGATATCGTCGAAGAACTGGACGCGGCGCGGGAAGCCGGCATGGCCACCTGCGGCCTGGCACGTGAAGGCGGGACGCTGACTGGTCACCAGACTGTCGACAGCTTCGCGAGCATCGATCCGACCAGATACTAAACAGTCTCCGAATAGACTATGGACTGTAGGAGCGAGCTTGCTCGCGATGGTCGTCAACGATGACGCGGGAAGCCTGAGTGGCCAAGGCGCCTGGTAGTTTTTCGCGAGCAAGCTCGCTCCTACAGGGGCGCGTCTCAGGAATCAGGCAGGGGCGTGTTAAGCCTTACAAACTTCAGAAACAACTCAGGCCGTGAAGCGAAAGCTCTCACGGCCTGACTGTTTGCAGCCCTGCAACAATTTACGCCGAATGATAAGTCGGCAGAGCGAACCGTTGCTGGCTTTGCAGCATCGAAATCTGTGGCAACTCGCTGGCTTGCTCAGCCAGGTCACGACGGATCGCGCTGATCACCCAGGACAACTGGTCGCCAGCATGCAGTTGCTGGTAGGAAATCGAGCGTTTGAAGACTTTGCCTTCCTGACTGCGCAGTGTCAGCAGGATGCCGCCGTCGGGGCGTGGCTGAGTGTTCACTTCGAAGTTGGAGAACAGGGAGGTAAATTTTTCTTGGATCAGGCTCATGTCTATCAGCTCCGTTAGCACTTGATTGGCAAGCATGGAGAGGTAGTTGCACCCTTTGTGCCAGCATTTGAAAATAATAAAAACCCTTACAAATCAATAAGATAAAAAATCAGCCAATTTTTGCTTTCGTGCAATCTGCATGAAAGGCCATCGTGCATCCTGCATTTTGCGAGATTCGTTCGGTTTCAATGGAACCATTCGCAAAAACCGGGCTCACGTTGTCGCCGGTCTGTTGTGCGGATACAAAACATTGCAAAAACTGCGTGTACAGCCCCTGAATCACTCACGTACTTTCGGCCACCACCCGACAATAAAAAGATCGAACGGGAGCAACGATGAGCCGCGCGCTGAACGACACGATTACCTGGGGCATGATGCTGCGCAAACTGCCCACCATCGCCAAGGCCCTGCCACGAGTGGTCCGGGGCATGAAGGCTGCCAACGTCAAGGATCCAACCCAGTCCTGTGGCCTGGGCTGGAGCTTCGAGCAAGCGACGTTGCGCAATCCCGACGGCCCGGCATTGCTTCAGGGCGATGTGCTCCTGACCTACGCCCAGGTGAACGAGTGGGCCAATCGCATGGCTCACCATTTGAGCGCGCAGGGCATCCGCAAGGGTGATGTGGTGGCGGTGTTCATCGAGAATCGTCCGGAACTGCTGGTGACTATCCTGGCGGTGGCCAAGACGGGTGCGATCAGCGCGCTGCTCAATACCTCGCAAACCCGTGACACCCTGGTGCACAGCCTGAACCTGGTAGCGCCTGCGGCGATCATTGTCGGCGAAGAACTGGTGCCGGCGTTCTCCGCTGTTCGCGAGCGCGTGGCGCTGGAGCCTGCCCGCACCTGGTTCGTAGCCGATCAGGACACCTGCCGGCACCCGGGCATTGCGCCCGATGGTTTCATCAACATGATGGCGGCCATCGCCGACAGCCCAAGCGCAAACCCGGTGACCAGCCAGCAGGTATTCTGCGACGATCCCTGCTTCTACATCTACACCTCAGGCACCACCGGGTTACCCAAGGCCGGGGTGTTCAAGCACGGTCGCTGGATGCGCAGTTCCGCCAGTTTTGGCACGATCGCGCTGAACATGAGCCCGGACGATATCGTCTACTGCACCCTGCCGCTGTACCACGCCACCGGGCTGTGTGTGTGCTGGGGCTCGGCCATCAGTGGCGCCTCAGGTTTCGCCATTCGCCGCAAGTTCAGCGCCAGCCAGTTCTGGGATGATGTGCGCAAATACCGTGCGACCACCCTCGGCTATGTCGGTGAACTGTGTCGCTACCTGGTCGATCAGCCGCCCACTGCCCAAGACAGCCAGCACCGGGTCACCAAGATGATCGGCAACGGCCTGCGCCCCGGCGCCTGGGCTGAATTCAAGACCCGCTTTGCGGTGCAGCACATCTGCGAGCTGTACGCTGCCAGTGACGGCAATATCGGTTTCACCAACGTTCTCAACTTCGACAACACCGTAGGTTTTTCCCTGATGTCCTGGGAGCTGGCTGCCTACGACCACGACAGTGGCCAGCCTCTGCGTGACGCCAAGGGGTTCATGCGCAAGGTTGCCAAAGGCGAGCAAGGGTTGCTGCTGGCGAAAATCGACGACAAGGCGCCACTGGATGGCTACACCGACGCGCAGAAGACCGCAAAGGTGGTGCTGCACGACGTGTTTGAAAAGGGCGACCGTTATTTCAATACCGGCGACCTGTTGCGCAACATCGGCTTCGGTCACGCCCAGTTTGTCGATCGACTGGGCGATACCTATCGCTGGAAAGGCGAGAACGTCTCGACCACCGAGGTGGAAAACATCCTGCTGCAGCATCCGAATATTTCCGAGGCGGTGGCCTACGGGGTGGAAGTACACAACACCAATGGCCGTGCCGGCATGGCCGCGATCACCCCGGCCGAATCCCTGGCGACCCTGGATTTCAGTGAGCTGCTGGCATTCGCTCGCGAACAGATGCCCGCGTATGCCGTACCGTTGTTCCTGCGGGTGAAGGTTAAAATGGAAACCACCGGCACCTTCAAGTACCAGAAGACCCGCCTCAAGGACGAAGGGTTTGACCCCGGTAAAACCGGTGACGATCCCATCTATGCCTGGTTGCCGGGAACTCACACCTATGTGCAGGTGACTGAACAGGTGCTGGCCGAGATTCATGATGGCAAACACCGTTATTGAATCTGGCTATGACCCTTGATCAGAAAAAAGAAGTGACAGTCTCCAGGCTGCTCGGGAAACTGTCGCCCTTTGCACCTACACAGAAAGTGGAGCCACCATGTCAGACCAAAGCCGCCAGATGACCCCCGAAGAAGCCGCTGAATTCGCCGAACAGGTATTCAACAAGGCGCGCGAGGGCGATGCGGCCATGATGGCCGCATTGCTGTCCAAAGGCCTGCCGCCGAACTTGCGCAACCACAAGGGTGACACCCTGTTGATGCTTGCGGCCTACCATGGCCATGTCGACACGGTGAAAGTGCTGCTCGAGCACAAGGCCGACCCGGAAATCCGCAACGACAATGGCCAGAGCCCGATCGCCGGCGCTGCGTTCAAGGGCGATCTGGCGGTGGTCAGCGCGTTGGTCGACGGTGGCGCGCAAGTCGAAGGCTCATCCTTCGACGGCCGTACCGCGCTGATGATGGCGGCCATGTTCAACCGAGTTGCCATCGTCGACTATCTGATCAGCAAAGGCGCTGATCCGAAAGCCAAGGATGCCAACGGCGTATCGGCGCTGGATGCGGCCAAGACGATGGGCGCAGTGGACACCACGGCGCAGCTGGAGAAGTTGCTGAGCTAATGGCTCAAGCCGGTTGAAAAACCCGTGGCGAGCAAGCCAGCTCGCCACGGGGGCTGTGACAGATTCCAGTTATATTCAGTAAACCCAGACCTCAACCCGCCGATTCCTGATCCGTCGCTCATCCGCGCTGTTCGCCGCCACGGGCATCTGCGCGCCAAAACCGCGGATCTCGCGCAGCACCACGCCGCGCTTGGCCAGCTCGCGCCGCACGGCCATGGCCCGCAGCTTCGACAACAGGTCGGCGCGTGCAGGGTCAGTCTTGGCATCGCCAAATCCCACCAGCGTCACCTGCCGATCGGCCTTGTCGCGCTGGTTTATATAGTCCAGTACTCGCGACAGGTCCTGGCGCGCCTTGTTGTCCAGGGTGGCACTGCCTTCTTCAAAGCGAAAATTCACGGTCAGACGCTGCGCATGTCGGCTGAGGGTTTGATACTCCTCTGGCATCAACGCATTGGGGCTTACCGACATGGCCTGGACGGTCTGCGCGATAAACCCGTTGGCTGCGACAATCTCCTGGCCCTGACTGCCCTGGGCGAATTTCACCAACGCCTGTGCCCAGGGATTATTGCCTCTGGGCGGCAGGTAAAGGAACAGTCGACGTGACAGCGGATAGTCTTCGGTGGCGATCAGATTGTTCAGTGGCAGCATCGCCTGGGAAGCACCGTCGGCAATCGCCACGGCTTTGGCCTGGCGCACGTACGGCAAACCGATAAAGCCGATGCCCTGAGGGTCCTGGCTGACGGCGTCCGACAATTGCTCGCTGGACTCGAAGCGTTGTGCGCTGGCGCTCAGGGTTTTCCCACGACCGTTGAGGACCAGTTCCTTCAAGGTGTCGTAAGTGCCGGAGTGATCATCGCGCGCATAAAGATGGATCGTCCCGCCGCTGCCACCGACTTCTTCCCACGTCCTGATGTCATCACTGAAGATGCGCGCCAGTTGATCGGTGGTCAGTTGTTTCAGCGGGTTATCCGGATGCAGGATGATCGCCAGGCCGTCGATTGCAATGACCTGCTCGGCACCGGCACTCTTCAGGTCGCCCAGGGATTGCAGGCTGGCGAGTTCGCTGTCCTTGATCGGGCGCGAGGCGGCGGCGAGGTCGGCAGAGGCGCTTTGCAGCGCAGTGAAGCCGGTGCTGGAGCCGTGCGCGGCGATCTCGACCTCCACCCGACGCCCCTCGACGGTTTCGCCGACGACGCGCACTTCGTTGGTCTTGCCTGGCGCTTCGCGATGAACCTTGAGCACACCTTGTTCGCGCAGCAGCCCTTCGACCAGCGCCGGGCCCAAGGCTGCGCCGATGGTGTTGGAACCCTGGATGCGTAACACCGGGCCGTGCTCGGGCAGGGGTAACGCAACCGCCAACGCCGATACGGGCGTGACAACGCCCAGCAGCAACAGGAACAAAACGCGCAGCAGCATGCTGGCACCCTACAAGAGCAAAGGAAGTGCCCGCAGATTAAGTCAGTAGGGTTTCATAAAGATGACAGCTCAAAAGATCGCAGCGTGCGCAGGAGATGTGTAGGAGCTGTCGAGTGAAACGAGGCTGCGATCTTTTAAATATCAACTCAACTCAAGCCAGATCGGCGCATGATCCGACGGTTTTTCCATCCCGCGCAATTCATAGTCCACACCCGCATCCTTCACCCGTGGCAACAAGCCATGGGACGCCATGATCAGGTCGATCCGCAGCCCACGCTTGGGTTCATCCTCAAAGCCACGGCTACGGTAATCGAACCAGCTGAAGCGATCAGTCACGTGCGGGTTCAGGTGCCGGAAGCTGTCCACCAGCCCCCAGTTCTTCAACCGCGCCATCCACTCACGCTCTTCCGGCAGGAAGCTGCACTTGCCGGTCTTCAACCAGCGCTTCATGTTGTCCGGCCCGATGCCGATGTCGCAGTCTTCCGGGGAGATGTTGACGTCACCCATGACTACAACCGGCTGCTCATTGCTGAACTGACTTTCCAGCAGTTGCTGCAAGTCATTGTAGAAGCGTTCCTTGGCCGGGAACTTGGTCGGGTGATCGCGGCTTTCACCTTGTGGGAAGTAGCCGTTCATGATCGTCACCGGCACGCCGTTGGCATCAGCGAACTTGCCCCAGATGAATCGGCGCTGGGCGTCTTCGTCATCGGTGGCGAAACCTTTGTGCAGCTCCAGGGGTTCCTGGCGAGAGAGCAGGGCCACACCGTAGTGGCCTTTTTGCCCATGGAAATACACGTGGTAGCCCAGCGCTTGCACGTCGGCCAGCGGGAACTGGTCATCGTGGACCTTGGTTTCCTGCAGCCCGATCACGTTGGGCTGATGCTTCTCAATCAGCGCCGCCAGCTGATGCGGGCGAGCACGCAGCCCGTTGATGTTGAAGGAGACGATCTTCATGGTCGGCAGTCCTGGCGCAAAAGGGCGATGCTAACTGACATGCCTTCGAGGGGCCAGCCGTTGGTGTGTTTTCGGCTGTACTTGTCCATCCCGCGGCTCGCGGGTCGGCGAGCCCCGCGCACACCTGCGATCCACTTGGTCTATACCTTGTTAGACCCAGCGCACCTGCTGTTTTCAAACCAGCAAGGAACTGTGCCGGTACCCAGAGGCTCGTACCAACAAGAGCGCCGCCATTTTGAGCGGTGCCCCGGGGAGATTTGCCGTTATGCCCGAAACCTCGACCGCCATTGCCGATATCCACATGCTCGACAGTGGCTATTCCCGCGAAGCCCGCTCGTTGCTTTACCAGGCCTACCGCCACGAGCCGACGTTCAGCTATCTGTTCGAAGCCGAACGTCCCGGCTACGAGCAGCGAGTGCGCGCCACCGTGCGCGAGCTGGTCAAGCAGCATTTCCTCCAGGACTTGCCCGCCATCGGCCTGCTGGTCAACGACCGCCTGATTGGCATCGCCCTGATCGCGCCGCCGCAACGTCGCCTGGGGATCACCGAAAGTTGGGCATGGCGTTTGCGCATGGTCCTGAGTACCGGGTTTCGCTGCACCCGCCGCTACCTGGAATACCACGATGCGGTCATGGCGTGCGTGCCGTCCGACTCGGTGCACCTGCTGCCCTTGCTGGGTATTCATCCGCAATTTCAGGGCAAGCACTTCGGCGAACAATTGTTACAGGCTGTGCACAACTGGTGCGCCGTCGATGAGCACTCCCAAGGCGTTGTGCTGGACACCGGCAACCCGCGTTACCTGGAATTTTACAAGCGCCAGGGCTATGAGGAGATCGGTGAAGTGGCTATTGGCCCGGTACGTGAGCACGTATTTTTTCACGCCAACCCCCAGGTCCTGCAAACCGCCACCGCATAAAGGACGAACTTTGCGCGCAAACCAGGCTCTATCACGCTCCCAAGCTCGTGATAGCATCCGCGCCTATGAAGTTTCCAGGAAGAATTACCAGTAGCGTGCTGATGCTGATAACCAGCTGCACAGCGCTGGCGCAAAGTGAATTGGATGTGCGGGTCAAACCGTCCAACGATGAACTCAAGGCCAATATAGAGGGCTATATCGGCAGCCTCGGCGATCGTGACGAAGAAGCCTTGTTGCGCTTCAGCCGCGGTGCCGAGGAGCAGGCGCGCAAGGCTGCCCAGGCCCTGGGTTATTACCAGCCGCAGATCGAGACGGACGTGAAGGGCGGCAAGAGTCCACGGCTGATTCTCAACGTCGATCCCGGTGAGCCGATTCACCTGCGCAATGTCACTATTCGAGTCGAAGGACCGGCGGCGTCGCTGAGATCCTTTCGTGTTCCCAAAAGTGCTGCGCTGAAAACCGGCGCAGTGCTCAACCATGGCAATTACGAAGACGCCAAGCGCCTGATCCAGAACCAGGCGTCGCGTTTCGGTTTTTTCAGTGGGCATTTTTCCCGCCAGACTCTGTCGGTCGACCCGAGGGCGGGCGTAGCCGATATCGATCTGGTCTACCAGAGCGGCCCGCGTTACTCCCTGGGCAAGGTCAATTTCGAGGGCGACACGCCATTCGACGAAGATTTGCTCAGGCGCATGGTGCCCTTCAAGGAAGGCGCTCCGTACGACTCCGAGCTGATCGCCGAACTCAATCAGGCGATGCAGTCCAGTGGCTATTTTGAAAGTGTGCGGGTCGATGCAGCCCCCACCGCTTCGACAAACAATGTGATCCCGGTCGACGTCAAGCTCGACACCCGCAAGCCGCGCACCATGGGGCTGGGCCTGGGTTATTCGACCGACGTCGGCCCGCGGGTCAAGGCCAACTGGACGCGTCACTGGGTCAATCCCCAGGGCCACAGCTACGGCTGGGAAACCGAAATATCGGCACCCCGGCAGAACGTCGGGATTTTCTACGACATCCCCCTGGACCCGCCCCTGACGGACAAGCTGCGTTTCGCTGGCGGCTACCAGAGCGAAGAAATCGCCGACAAGGACTCACTCAGCAAGCTGCTGACCATAGGTCCCGAGTGGCACAGCAAGCTGCCCAGCGGTTGGCAGCGCGTGGTGTCGCTGAAGTGGCAGCGCGAGGAATATCGACTCGGCGACGACTCGGGTCTCAGTACCCTGTTGATGCCCGGGGTCAGTTATTCCTATTTGAAAAGCGACAACCGCATCGACCCGCACAACGGCTATCGCCTGCAATTCGAGACCAAGGTGGCCAAGGAGGGATTGGGCTCGGACAACAACCTGCTGTACGGCACGGCGCTGGTCAAAGGCCTGACCACGGTATTCGACAAACACCGCTTCCTTGGCCGGGTCCAGGTTGGCGGTAGCGCCACCAACGGCTACAAATCGATACCACCGTCGCTGCGGTTCTTCGCCGGTGGTGATCAGAGCGTACGTGGTTACGACTATCAGAGCCTGTCCCCGGAAAACTCCGAGGGCGACCGGATTGGTGGCCGGTACATGGTCACCGCCAGTGCCGAGTACCAATACTCGGTCGCCGAAAAATGGCGGGTGGCGACCTTTGTGGATCAGGGCAACTCCTTTAATAAGCTCGAATTGCCGAACCTCAAGACCGGCGTGGGTATCGGCGTGCGCTGGATCTCGCCAGTGGGGCCGATCCGCCTTGACCTGGCCCACGCGCTGGATGACGAGGGTGGCGTTCGACTGCACTTTTCCATGGGGCCCGAGTTGTGAATCGTGGTTTGAAGATAACGCTGCTGGCCATCCTCGGCCTGTTGCTGCTGACTATTCTGGCTGTCTCCACCGTGCTTGGGACGGCGGCGGGCAGTCGCTGGGCGCTGGGTTTCGTGCCGGGCTTGAGTGTGGACAATTTCCAGGGTCGCCTGGGCGGTCAATGGAGCGCCGATCATCTGGTATGGCAGCAGGACAGCAGCCGGGTTGAGTTGAACAAGGCGATCTTCGCCTGGTCACCCGGTTGCCTGGCCCGCCGGACCCTGTGCATCGAGCAGTTGCAGGCCGAGCAGGTCAGCCTGCAGTTTCCACCGGGCACCGACCAAGACAGCAGCGGGCCAATCAGCCTGCCTGACCTGGACCTGCCGCTGGCCATCGAGCTGGGTGATGTCAAGGTCGGGAGCCTGCTGTTCAACGGCAGCGAAGAGCTCAGGGGCTTGCAACTGGCCGCACACTGGACCGCCCAGGGCTTGAAGATTGACTCGGTCAAGCTGCAGCGCGACGAACTAAGCCTGAATCTGTCCGGCCTGCTGCAACCCAGCGGCAACTGGCCACTGACCGCTGAAGGCCACCTGACGTTGCCCGCGCCTGGCACCGGTCCTTGGGCCCTGGCCCTGAAAATCGATGGAGACCTGCTCAAAACCCTCAACCTCAAGGCCGACAGCAGCGGCTATCTGAACGGGCAGTTGACGGGTGAACTGCAGCCGCTGGTGGAGAACCTGCCGGCCAAGGTGCGCATTACGGCGGACGGCTTCAAGGCCAGCGCCGATCTTCCGGATACCCTGCAACTCAATCAGCTTGAACTCTCGGGCGCCGGTGACCTGAAAAACGGCTACCAGCTCCTCGGCACGGCTACGCTGCCGGCGGAACAAGGCCCGGTCGCCCTGGCGCTGCAAGGCAAGGTCGACGCTCAGGGCGCGCAGATTGCCGGTCTGGACCTGAGCGCAAACGACAAACAGTACCTCAAACTCACCGGCCAGCTGGACTGGAGCAAAGGCCTGAGCGCCGATGCCAAGATCGACTGGCTGGACTTCCCCTGGCACCGCGTCTATCCGCTGATCGATGAGCCACAAGTGGCATTGCGCAGCTTCAACGGCGAAGTCTCCTACACCGACGGCAAATACCTGGGGCACTTCAAGGCTGCGCTGGATGGCCCGGCCGGTGCCTTCAGCCTGCAGAGCTCGTTCGCAGGCGACCTGACTAAAATCTACCTGCAGCAAATCCAGCTGGAAGCAGGGCAGGGCAAGGCCCAGGGCCACTTGAACCTGCAATTTGCCGATGGCATCGCCTGGGATACCGCGCTGGATCTGTCGGCAATCGATCCGGCGTACTGGGTCGCGGAGCTGCCGGGCACGTTGGCCGGCCCGCTACGCAGTACTGGCGAGATGAAAAATGACAAGCTCAGCCTCAACGCCGACCTCGACCTCAAGGGCAAGCTGCGTGGTCAACCTGCGGTCATCCAGGCCAAGGCCGATGGCGCCGGCGAGCAATGGAACCTCAGTGCCTTGCAGATTCGCCTGGGCGACAACAGCATCAATGGCAAGGGCAGCCTGCAGCAGAAACTCGCCGGCCAGATCGATATCAAGATGCCGCGTCTGGCGCAGCTGTGGCCACAACTGCGCGGCCAGCTCAATGGCCGGATGGACGTCGCCGGTACACTCAAGGCGCCACAAGGCAAACTCGGCCTGCAAGGCACTCAGCTGGCTTTCCAGGACAATCGTTTGCAAAGCCTGAACCTGGACGCGACCTTGGACAGTGCGCAGCGGGCGAAAATCGATCTCAAGGGCAGCGGCATCCGGGCCGGTGATACCGCGCTGGGCACGCTCACTGCCAGCGGTCAGGGTGACATCAAGAAGCAGAAACTCAGCCTTGCCCTGCAAGGGCCGCAGCTCAAGCTCGCCCTCGGTCTGGACGGCGCGCTGGACCAAGGCAACTGGCGCGGACGCCTGGCCACTGGTGATATCCAGGCCGGCGGCCAGGCCTGGAGGTTGCAGGGCCCGGCGAAGCTTGAACGCCTGGCCGACGGTAAAATCAACTTCGGCGCCCATTGCTGGCGGTCCGGCCCGGCCAGCCTGTGCGGTGAAGACCAGCGCCTGATGCCCGAGCCCAAGCTGCGCTATCACCTGAAACAATTCCCGATCGAGAGCCTGGCGCAGTGGTTGCCCAAGGACTTCGCCTGGAAAGGCGCGCTTAACGCCGACCTGCAGCTGGATCTGCCGGCCAGCGGTCCGAATGGCCAGATCAGCATCGATGCCAGTGGCGGCACGCTGCGAGTGCGCGACAAGGATCAGTGGCTGGACTTCCCGTACCAGGCCTTGCTGCTCACCAGCAAAATGACCCCCAAGCGCATCGACACCGACCTGAACTTCGTCGGCGGCAAGCTGGGGGAGCTGCGGGTTCAGGCCCAGATCAACCCGCTGCCGGCAAACAAACCCATGAGTGGCACGTTCCGCCTCAATGGCCTGGACTTGTCCGTGGCCCGGCCGTTTGTGCCGATGGTCGAAAAAATCACCGGGCGCCTGAATGGCAGCGGCACGATCGGCGGCACCCTGATGGCGCCTTTGGTTAACGGCAATCTGCTGTTGAGCGATGGCGAAGTGTCCGGACCGCAATTGCCGATCGAACTGCAAGCCCTGCAGCTGCAGGCAGTGATCGCCGGGGAAACCGTGCAGTTGAACGGCGGCTGGAAAAGCGGCAAGACCGGGCAGGGCACGCTCAATGGCAACATCGCCTGGGGCCAGGCACTGGTGGTGGACCTGGCACTCAAGGGCTCGCAGCTTCCGGTGTCCGTCGAACCCTATGCAAAGCTTGAGGTGGCCCCGGACCTGAAAATCTCGATGAAAGGCGATGAGCTGGCGGTCGCCGGCAAAGTGCTGGTGCCCAGAGGGGAAATCACCGTGCGCGAGTTGCCGCCATCGACGGTCAAGGTCTCCGATGACACGGTCATCGTGGGTCAGCAGACCGAGCAAGGCAAGCCGCCACTGGCGATGAAAATGGACATTGATGTGGAGGTGGGCGCCGACAAACTCAGCTTCGCCGGTTTTGGCCTGACGGCCAACCTACAGGGCCACGTGCACATCGGCGACAACATGGACACCCGCGGCGAGCTCTGGCTCAACGACGGTCGTTACCGCGCCTACGGCCAGCGCCTGACCGTGCGCCGGGCCCGTTTGTTGTTTGCCGGGCCGTTGGATCAGCCGTTCCTGGACATCGAGGCCATCCGCCAGACCGATGACGTTATCGCCGGCATTCGCCTGAGTGGCAGCGCCGAACAGCCCACCACGCAGATCTTCTCCGAACCAGCATTGAGCCAGGAGCAGGCCCTGTCCTACCTGGTGCTGGGGCGGCCGCTGAGTACGGATGGCGGCGATAACAACATGCTTGCCCAGGCGGCACTGGGCCTGGGTTTGATGGGCAGTGCCGGGGTGACCAGCGGGTTGGCCAAGAACCTGGGCATTCAGGACTTCCAGCTCGACACCCAGGGCAGTGGCGACCAGACCGCCGTGGTCGCCAGCGGCAATATCTCGGAAAAACTCAGCCTGCGGTATGGGGTTGGGGTGTTCGAGCCGGCCAATACCATTGCGTTGCGTTACAAGCTGAGCAAGAAGGTTTACCTGGAAGCGGCGGGTGGCGTGGCGAGTTCACTGGATATCTTCTACAAGCGCGATTTCTAAGCCGCGTTCCCTCTAAAACCGAGTCGCTGCCTTCTCGGGCAAGCCCGCTCCCACAGGGATCGGATGTCCTGCAGGGATCTCACTTCAAGAGTCACCAATCCCACAGGTGTAACACGGAACCTGTGGGAGCGGGCTTGCCCGCGAAGGCGTCGGTACGGCCACCAATGCCTCCTCCATTTATCACTCAAATACAAAGCATCCTAACTATTACGTTGACATTCGCTGCCTAGGCAGTAACATCTTGTCATACATTCTCTGCCTAGGCAGCTAATCGGTGGCCAGATGAAACACTTCACCCCGGACGACTTCAAGAACTGCCACCTCGGGCTCCTGCTCGGGCGAGCTGCGCTGCTCAAGGACCGGATCATCGACACCCACATGGAACCTCACGGCATCACCGCCGCGCAGTTCAAAGTGTTGATCATCATGGCCCAGTTCGGCGTCGACACCCCGGCCGAGCTTTGCCGGCACCTGTCCCTCGACAGTGGTTCGATGACCCGAATGCTCGATCGCCTGGAGCACAAAGGTTTCCTCGCCCGCCAGCGCTCCGAAGCCGACCGTCGTCAAGTGCAGCTGGTACTCACTGCACAAGGCCAGCAGCTGGCTGACCGCCTGCCAGACATCGGCGCGGCAGCCATGAACGAACTGGCTGGCGCGATCACTGAGCAAGAGCTGGCGACCCTGGAACAGATCCTGAAGAAAATTTTAGTCGCGGCGGGTGACTCCATCACCTTGCTGCGGGTAGGTGATAAATGAGCAGTAAACTCTCGCGCACCCGCTTGAGCCTGGTGCTGGTGGCCATGACCCTGGCGGGTTGTGCCAATTACAGTGGCTTGAAAACCGAAGGCGTCAGTCTGGATGCAAAAAGTCTCAAGGCCGGGCAGTCGCTGACCGGCGTCACCTTGTCGCCTGCCGCCTGGCCGAAAAGCGCCTGGTGGACGAGCCTCGGCGACCCGCAACTTGACGGGCTGATCCGCGAAGCCCTGCAAGACAGCCCCGACATGCAGATTGCCGAGGCTCGCGCGCATCAGGCCAGCGCCGCAGCCTACGCCGCCGATGCCGAGCGCATGCCGACGCTCGATGCCAGTGCCGGGGTCAGTCGGTCCCGCCTGGCTCGGGATCAGGACCCGCAGGGGCAGGGCGGGGCGTATTCCACCCTGCGTAACCTCGGTGCCAGTTTCAATTACAACTTCGACCTTTGGGGTGGGCAGCGGGACGCCTGGGAAGCTGCACTGGGCGAGGCCCGTGCCGCCGAAGTCGACCAACAGGCCGCGCAGTTGACCCTGGCCGCCGACGTCGCCCGGGCCTACAGCGATCTGGGCCAGGCCCACATCATCCATGACCTGGCCAGCGAAGACCTCAAGCGTACCCGGCAGATGCTCGACCTGAGCAAGCGCCGCCTGAGTTCGGGTATCGACAGCCAGTATCAGTTCCAGCAGACCGAAAGCCTGGAAGCCAGCTCGCAGGCCAGCCTGATCGATGCTGAAAAACGCCTGAACAGCGCGAAGATCGCCCTGGCGGTGCTGCTCGGCAAGGGCCCGGATCGCGGCAATGAAATCCCCCGGCCCAAAGTCCTCCAGGCCAGCGCCGTGGCACTGCCATCGGTGCTGCCGGCCGAACTGCTCGGTCGCCGGCCGGACCTGATCGCCGCGCGCTGGCGGGTCGAAGCCGCGAGCAAGAACATTGCCGCCGGCAAGACCCGCTTCTACCCCAACCTCAACCTGAGTGCTGCCGCTGGCTTCGAATCGTTGCTGGGGGATGCAATGTTCGGTTCGGCCAGTCGTTTCTTCAACGTCGGGCCGACGATTTCCCTGCCGATTTTCGACGGCGGCCGCCTGCGTGCCGACCTCGATTCCCGCGACGCCGACTATGACCTCGCGGTGGCGCAGTACAACAAAAGCCTGGTCAAGGCACTCGGCGATGTCAGCGACTCGATCAATCAGCTGCGAGATATCGGCCGACAGATCGGCGCGCAGCAGCACGCCACCGAGATCGCCCGGCAATCCTACGACACCGTGGTCCAGCGCTACGGTTCCGGCATCGGTAACTACCTGGACGTGCTCAGCATCGAGCAGCAATTGCTCCAGGCCCAGCGTCAGCTGGCCAACCTGAATGCCGAGCAGATCGACCTGTCGATCCAACTGATGCAGGCGCTGGGCGGAGGCTTCCAGGGTGACACCCTGGCGGCCGCCACTTCAGCCACGCAGCACAACTAATTCAAGGTAACCGTCATGGCCACTGCCGAAAACACTCAAAAAGCCGCCGATGCTCCTCAGGACACCGGCAATCCGCGCAAGCGCAAGATCATGCTGGTGCTTCTGGCCATTGTCGTGATCCTCGCCGGTGCTGGCGTCTGGGCCTATCACGAGCTCTACGGGCGCTGGAACGAGAGCACCGACGATGCCTATGTGAACGGCAACGTGGTGGAGATCACTCCGCTGGTTACCGGCACCGTGGTCAGCATCGGTGCCGACGATGGCGACCTGGTGCATGAAGGTCAGGTGCTGATCAATTTCGACCCGAATGACGCCGAAGTCGGGCTGCAAAGTGCCCAGGCCAACCTGGCCCGCACCGTGCGTCAGGTTCGCGGCTTGTACAGCAATGTCGACGGCATGAAAGCCCAGGTCAACGCCCAGCAGGCGGAAGTGCAGAAGGCCCAGGACAACTTCAATCGACGCAAGAACCTGGCAGCCGGCGGGGCGATCTCCCAGGAAGAACTGTCCCACGCCCGCGATGACCTGACCTCGGCGCAAAACGCCCTGGCCAATGCCCGCCAGCAACTCAAAACCACCAGCGCGCTGGTGGATGACACTGTGGTTTCGTCGCACCCGGACGTGATGTCCGCCGCCGCGCAACTACGCCAGGCCTACCTGACCAACGCCCGCAGCACCTTGATCGCTCCGGTCACCGGTTATGTCGCCAAGCGCACGGTGCAGTTGGGCCAGCGGGTTCAACCGGGCACCGCGCTGATGGCGGTGATTCCCCTGGATCAACTGTGGATCGACGCCAACTTCAAGGAAACCCAGCTGCGCGACATGCGCATCGGGCAGCCGGTGGACATCGAAGCCGACCTCTATGGCAGTGACGTGAAGTACAGCGGCACCATCGACAGCCTTGGCGCCGGAACCGGTAGCGCGTTCGCCCTGCTGCCGGCGCAGAACGCTACCGGTAACTGGATCAAGATCGTCCAGCGGGTGCCGGTGCGGATTCATATCAACGCCGAAGAGCTGGCCAGGCATCCATTGCGCGTCGGGCTGTCGACCCAGGTCGATGTGAACCTGCATGACCAGAGCGGTCCGGTGCTGGCGCAACAGCCGCCGCAAAAGGCCTCGTTCAGCACCAACGTCTACGACCGTCAGTTGGCCGAAGCCGATGCAATGATCGCCCAACTGATTCACGACAACAGCGCCGCGGCGAGCAAGACCGCGCAACGCTGATTCGCAACCACACAAACCCTGTGGCAGCGGGCTTGCCCGCGCCCACAGGGTCTGAAGCTCCAAAGGATTTGCGATGAGCAATAACGCGTCTTTCACGCCTCCCAGCCTGCTGCTCAGCACCATCGGCCTGTCGCTGGCGACTTTCATGCAGGTGCTCGATACCACCATTGCCAACGTGGCGCTGCCGACGATCTCCGGCAACCTGGGGGTCAGTTCGGAGCAGGGCACCTGGGTCATCACCTCGTTTGCCGTGAGCAATGCGATCGCCCTGCCGCTGACTGGCTGGCTCAGCCGGCGCTTCGGTGAGGTGAAGCTGTTTCTCTGGGCGACCATCCTGTTCGTGATTGCCTCGTTCCTGTGCGGCATTTCCACCTCGATGCCGGAGCTGATCCTGTTTCGGGTGATCCAGGGCCTGTTAGCAGGGCCTTTGTACCCGATGACGCAGACGTTACTGATTGCGGTCTATCCACCTGCAAGGCGCGGCATGGCCCTGGCGTTGCTGGCGATGGTCACGGTGGTGGCGCCGATTGCAGGCCCGATCCTCGGCGGCTGGATTACCGACAGCTACAGCTGGCCGTGGATCTTCTTCATCAACGTACCGATCGGTATCTTCGCGGTGATGGTCGTGCGTCAGCAACTGAAGGCGCGCCCGGTGGAAACCAGTCGCCAGCCGATGGATTACGTCGGCCTGATCACCCTGATCATCGGGGTCGGCGCCTTGCAGGTGATCCTCGACAAAGGTAATGACCTGGACTGGTTCGAATCCAACTTCATCATCATCGGCGCGGCCATTTCGGTGATTGCCCTGGCGGTGTTCATCATCTGGGAGATGACCGACCAGCATCCGGTGGTCAACCTGCGCCTGTTTGCCCACCGCAACTTCCGTATCGGCACAATAGTGCTGGTGCTGGGGTATGCCGGGTTCTTCGGGATCAACCTGATCCTGCCGCAGTGGCTGCAAACCCAGATGGGCTACACCGCGACCTGGGCCGGGCTGGCGGTGGCGCCGATCGGGATCCTGCCGGTGATCCTGTCGCCGTTTGTCGGTAAGTACGCGCACAAATTCGACCTGCGCCTGCTGGCCGGCCTGGCATTCCTGGCGATTGGCCTGAGCTGCTTCATGCGCGCCGGTTTCACCAACGAAGTGGACTTCCAGCACATCGCGCTAGTGCAGTTATTCATGGGCATTGGCGTGGCACTGTTCTTCATGCCAACGCTGAGCATCCTGATGTCGGACCTGCCACCGAGCCAGATCGCCGATGGCGCCGGGCTGGCGACTTTCCTGCGCACCCTGGGCGGCAGCTTTGCGGCATCGCTGACCACCTGGATCTGGATTCGCCGGGCGGATCAACACCACGCCTACATGAGTGAAAGCATCAGCACCTACGATCCCGCCACCCGTGACGCGCTCAATGCCCTGGGCGGCCCTGGCAACCCGGCCTATGCGCAACTCGATCATGTGCTGACCAGCCAGGCGTACATGCTCTCCACCGTGGACTACTTCACGCTGCTGGGGTGGGGATTCATGGGGTTGATACTGATCGTGTGGCTGGCCAAACCGCCATTTGCCGCCAAGGCCGGGCCTGCGTCGGCAGGGCATTAATGGTTGTGGCTGTAAAAGGATCGCAGCCTGCGGCAGCTCCTACAGGTGTACACATGACCCTGGAGGAGCTGCCGCAGGCTGCGATCTTTTGACCTTAAGAGGCTGTAAAATCAAACGGGGACAACGCAAACCCGTTCTCATCCACCTGCAACGCCCACCCCTGGCGATCCCAGTCCCCCAGCACAATGCGCCTGGCCGCCTGCTCGCCAATCTGCAATTTGTGAATGGCTGGGCGGTGAGTGTGGCCGTGGATCAGGGTTTTCACCCCGTATTGCTGCATCACCCGCGGCACTTCCTCGGGGGTCACATCGACAATGTCATTGGCCTTCATTCGGGTCTGGGCCCGGCTTTCGCTGCGCAGTTTGCGCGCCAGCTTGTGCCGCGTGCCCAAGGGCAGGTGGCGCAGGATGAACAGGGTGACGGGATTGCGCAGGTAGCGACGCAGCTTCATATAGGCTTCGTCGCGGGTGCACAGGCTGTCACCGTGCATCAATAGCACCGGTTCGCCTGCGAGTTGCACGATGCTCGGGTCTTTCAACAGCGTGCAGCCGGCCTGTTTGCAGAAGGCCTGGCCGAGCATGAAGTCGCGATTACCGTGCATCAGAAAAATGGCCGTGCCGCTGTCGCTGAGATCGCGCAGGGCCTGGCAGATGGAACGCTGGAAGGCGGTCATGGCATCGTCGCCAATCCACGCTTCGAAAAAGTCGCCGAGGATGTACAACGCACTCGCCGAGCGGGCGCGCCCGGTGAGCAAATCCAGAAACGCCCGGGTAATGTCCGGGCGCTCCTCTTCCAGATGCAAGTCTGAAATCAGCAGTATCACTCAATGATCTCGGCTTTCTCGATGATCACGTCTTCTGCGGGAACGTCCTGGTGGCCGGACTTCATGGTGGTGGAAACACCTTTGATCTTGTCGACTACTTCTTCACCGGCCACCACTTTGGCGAACACGGCGTAGCCCCAGCCCTGGGTGGTCTTGGCGCTGTGGTTGAGGAAGCTGTTGTCGGCCACGTTGATGAAGAACTGCGCGGAAGCCGAATGCGGCTCCATGGTGCGGGCCATGGCTACGCTGTACTTGACGTTTGGCAGGCCGTTGTCGGCTTCGTTCTGGATGCTTGGGCGCTTGTCTTTCTTTTCTTTCATGCCTGGCTCGAAACCGCCGCCCTGGATCATGAAGTTACCAATGACGCGGTGGAACACGGTGTTTTCGTAGTGGCCGGCCTTGACGTATTCGATGAAGTTGGCAACGGTCAGCGGTGCCTTTTCAGCGTTCAGTTCCAGGACGATGTCGCCATGGTTGGTGGTCAGTTTGACTTGGGTCATGATCGGTACTCTTGATGAATTAAAGCTTCATGAGATAAAGCGTTTTCAATGAATTCGTGGTTTTGGGCATTGGCGCCTGCAACCGGTTCAGCCTGTATTGGGCCAAGAAACGCAGTTTAGCGCGACAGACGCGAATTTCGAGGCTGTTTTTCATTTGCAGGAGATTAAATGCAGCCGTTTTCGGGCCTGCTCTGTCAGCAGCTTGACGGCATCGGCTATGATAGCGGCTTTGATTTGTCAGGCCCCGTCTGCGGCCGCGCACTTGTACGTTCAAGGATCCTATGAGCAAGCCCACTGTCGAACCTACCTCGAATTCCAAGACCGGCCCAGCCGTGCCGGCCAATTTCCTGCGCCCGATCATCCAGGCGGACCTGGACTCGGGTAAGCACACGCAGATCGTCACCCGTTTCCCGCCCGAGCCCAACGGCTACCTGCACATCGGTCACGCCAAGTCGATCTGTGTGAACTTCGGCCTGGCCCAGGAATTCGGCGGCGTCACGCACCTGCGCTTCGACGACACCAACCCGGCCAAGGAAGACCAGGAATACATCGACGCGATCGAAAGCGACATCAAGTGGCTGGGCTTTGAATGGTCCGGCGAAGTGCGCTACGCCTCGCAATACTTCGACCAGTTGCACGACTGGGCAGTCGAGCTGATCAAGGCCGGCAAGGCCTACGTCGATGACTTGAGCCCCGAGCAGGCCAAGGAATACCGCGGCACCCTGACCGAGCCGGGCAAGAACAGCCCGTTTCGTGATCGCTCCGTGGAAGAGAACCTCGACTGGTTCGCGCGCATGAAAGCCGGTGAGTTCCAGGACGGCGCGCGGGTACTGCGGGCCAAGATCGACATGGCCTCGCCGAACATGAACCTGCGCGACCCGATCATGTATCGCATCCGTCACGCCCACCACCACCAGACCGGTGACAAGTGGTGCATCTACCCCAACTACGACTTCACCCACGGTCAGTCGGACGCCATCGAAGGCATCACTCACTCGATCTGCACCCTGGAATTCGAAAGCCACCGTCCGCTGTACGAGTGGTTCCTCGAGCACCTGCCGGTACCGGCCCACCCGCGCCAGTACGAGTTCAGCCGCCTGAACCTGAACTACACGATCACCAGCAAGCGCAAGCTCAAGCAACTGGTGGACGAGAAGCACGTGCATGGCTGGGACGACCCGCGCATGTCCACGCTGTCGGGCTTTCGCCGCCGTGGCTACACGCCCAAATCGATCCGCAACTTCTGCGACATGGTCGGTACCAACCGTTCCGATGGCGTGGTCGACTTCGGCATGCTGGAATTCAGCATTCGTGATGACCTCGACCACAGCGCACCGCGCGCCATGTGCGTCCTGCGTCCATTAAAAGTGGTCATCACCAACTACCCGGAAGGCCAGGTCGAGAACCTCGAACTGCCGTGCCACCCGAAGGAAGACATGGGCGTGCGCGTCCTGCCATTCGCTCGGGAAATCTACATCGACCGTGAAGACTTCATGGAAGAGCCGCCAAAAGGCTACAAGCGCCTGGAACCCAACGGCGAAGTACGCCTGCGCGGCAGCTACGTCATTCGTGCCGACGAAGCGATCAAGGACGCCGACGGCAACATCGTCGAACTGCGTTGCTCCTACGACCCCGAAACCCTGGGCAAGAACCCTGAAGGCCGCAAGGTCAAAGGCGTGGTGCACTGGGTGCCGGCCGCGGCCAGCGTCGAGTGCGAAGTGCGCCTGTACGATCGCCTGTTCCGCTCGCCGAATCCTGAGAAGGCCGAAGACAGCGCCAGTTTCCTGGACAACATCAACCCTCAATCGCTGCAAGTTCTCACCGGTTGTCGTGCCGAGCCTTCGCTGGGCAACGCACAGCCGGAAGACCGTTTCCAGTTCGAGCGCGAAGGTTACTTCTGCGCGGATATCAAGGACTCGAAACCAGGTCATCCGGTATTCAACCGCACCGTGACCTTGCGTGATTCGTGGGGCCAGTGATTCAAGGAAACAACTAAAGTGCTATCGATCTACAACACGCTCACCAAGAGCAAAGAAGTCTTCAAGCCGCTGGATGGCAACAATGTGCGCATGTACGTCTGCGGGATGACCGTGTATGACTACTGCCACATTGGCCACGGCCGCAGCATGGTCGCGTTCGACCTGGTGACCCGCTGGTTGCGGTTCAGCGGTTACAACCTGACCTACGTGCGCAACATCACCGATATCGAAGACAAGATCATCAACCGGGCGCGGGAGAACGGCGAGCCGTTCGACGCGTTGACCGAGCGCATGATCACCGCCATGCACGAGGACGAGGCGCGCCTCAACATCCTCAAGCCGGACATGGAGCCGCGTGCCACGGATCACATTCCGGGCATGCTGAGCATGATCCAGACCCTGATCGACAAGGGTTACGCTTACGCACCGGGCAATGGCGACGTGTACTACCGCGTGGCCAAGTTCATGGGTTACGGCAAGCTGTCGCGCAAGAAGATCGAAGACCTGCGCATCGGCGCCCGTATCGAAGTCGACGAGTCGAAACAGGACCCGCTGGACTTCGTACTGTGGAAGGCCACCAAGCCGGGCGAGCCAAGCTGGCAATCGCCTTGGGGCGACGGTCGTCCGGGCTGGCACATCGAGTGCTCGGTGATGTCCACCTGCTGCCTGGGTGAGACCTTCGATATCCATGGCGGCGGCAGTGACCTCGAGTTCCCGCACCATGAAAACGAAATCGCCCAGAGCGAAGCGGCCACCGGCAAGACCTACGCTAACGCGTGGATGCATTGCGGCATGATTCGCATCAATGGCGAGAAGATGTCCAAGTCCTTGAACAACTTCTTCACCATTCGCGACGTGCTGGAAAAGTACCACCCGGAAGTGGTGCGTTACCTGCTGGTATCGAGCCACTATCGCAGCGCGATCAACTACTCCGAAGACAACCTCAAGGACGCCAAGGGCGCACTCGAGCGTTTCTATCACGCCTTGAAAGGCCTGCCGAGTGTTGCTCCGGCCGGCGGCGAAGCCTTTGTCGAGCGTTTCACCCAGGTGATGAACGACGACTTCGGTACACCGGAAGCCTGTGCGGTGCTGTTCGAGATGGTCCGCGAGATTAACCGCTTGCGGGATACAGATATCGACGCGGCGGCGGGTCTGGCGGCGCGCCTGAAGGAACTGGCCAGTGTGCTGGGTGTGTTGCAGCTTGAGGCCGATGACTTCCTGCAGGCTGGCGCTGAAGGGCGGGTTGATGCGGCTGAAGTCGATGCGCTGATTGCTGCGCGTCTGGCCGCTCGGGCTGGTAAAGACTGGGCCGAATCGGACCGCATCCGCGACCAGCTCACCGCCATGGGCGTGGTGCTGGAAGATGGCAAGGGCGGGACTACCTGGCGTTTGGCTGACTGATAGCGATCGTCGTTGAAAACAAAACCCGCCTTGTGCGGGTTTTTGTTTTTTGGGTGCGTGTGGTCGAGGGGTAAACGCATTTTAGTGGTAAGAAGTGTTGGCGTTGTTCAACGTGTGCAGCGGTTAGTCTTGAGTGGTTGACTTTGTGTGTCGTTTCGGTGTTTCGAACTGGCAATAAGTTCGTTAGTTTTTTTGTGAGGTTTTTCCGAAGAGCGAGTAGGAAGTTTCCTTTTTGGTTTTTTAGTAAAGACAGGCGTGGTTAAGTAAGAGAAGTGTGTGATCCAATGGATGATATTTCTTGAGCTAGCACTTGTCCGCGATTCAGGTGCAATCAACTTTAGAAATGCCGTTTTCGCTTCTGGGAGGTTAATGTGCAAGACCTGATTACTTCTGAGTATCCCGATCATGTGTGCATCCACAATTTCTTCGAAGAGCAGGTTGCGCGCGGTCCGGGGTCAACGGCGCTTATCTTTGCGGGCCAAGTGCTCAGCTGAATAATAACATCCGGTCACCGATACCTTCCCATTAGTTGCGTCAAATACTGTGGGCTACTTATTCAGTGTTAAATTCAGAAAGGACAAATCATGGCTAATCCTTATCGCGAACTTCTCACCACCCCGGGCGTCATGGGGTTAGTGATCGCGAGTTCCATTGCCCGTCTGCCCCAGGCAATGATCGGCATCGGCGTCATTACCATGTTGGTGCAGCAGACGGGTCTTTATTGGCTGGCGGGCTCGGTCGCCGGTACTTTTACCTTGGCGAATGCGCTTATCGGCCCGCACGTATCAAAACTCGTTGATCAACGGGGCCAGAGTCGGGTTCTGCCGTTTGTGACGGCCTTCAGCATTGGCATGTTGCTGGCGCTAATCATTGCTGTCTCTCTGAGGGCTCCGGCCCCACTGCTTTTTATTCTTGCGGGATTGGCGGGCACGATGCCGAGCATGCCCGCGATGATAAGAGCACGCTGGACGCAACTTTTCCGCGGCAAGCCGCAATTACACACGGCCTTCTCTTTGGACACGGTTCTAACTGAACTCGCCTTTATCATCGGCCCACCACTCGCCATTGGTTTGAGCGTCAGCTTTTTCGCCGAAGCCGGGCCGCTTGTAGCCGTCTTGTTGCTGGTTGTCGGCGTGACGGCTTTTCTTATGCAACGGCAGACAGAACCGAAGGTGGTCGTTGGCGTTAAAAGGAACGCTAGCTCGATCCTGCTTATCCCCGGCGTTCGTACCATCGTGCTGGCGCTCTTGGCCATGGGTGTGATTGGCGGATCAATCGACGTTGCGGTTGTTGCCTTCGCCAACGCTCAAGGCTGGCCAGCGTCCGCCAGTTTCACCCTGGCAGCCTATGCGCTCGGTTCAATGATTGCGGGCCTGACGTTCGGCGCGATAAGGATTTCCTTACCGATTGAAAAGCAGTTCTTTATCGGAGTTCTGATAACAGCAGTCACAGCCGTGTTGCCCATTTTCTCACCGGACGTCTACATCCTTTCGGGGATGCTGTTTGTGGCAGGTGTGTCATTTGCGCCAACTATGGTCGTCGTCAAGAACCTCGGTACTATCATTGTTCCGCCGTCTAGGATCACCGAAGGACTGACATGGATGACAACGGGTATCAGCATAGGCGTAGCGCTCGGTGGAGTACTATCGGGCTTGATCATCGATACTTATGGTGCACGAGCAGGGTTCGGTGTAGCCATTGCCGCAGGGCTAATAATGGTGGTCATCGTGCTGCTTGGCCTGCGCACCCTTCAAGCCGCGTCAGCGACGTATGCCGAGCCGATCTTTCAATAATTGGCAATGTCCAGGCTGGACAAATGGACGCAGCACTGCAAGAGGTGATTCAACTCAGCTAAGGCAATGAGTTTGCTACGCCCATCGTGAATTGATTCATCACTCAGCCTGACGCAACCGCTTGTAAAGCGTATTACGACTAACCCCCAACCGCCGGGCCAGGTGCGAAATATTCCCGCCCACTGCCTGCAACTGCCGATTTAAATCCTCGGCATCATCCAGATCCACTGCCAGCGGCTCCGGTCCATCCACCGGCTCCATCTGCATATCGACAAAAAAATCATCGGGCAAATGCTCCGGGCGCACCGGTTGCTCCTCGGCCATGGCCAGCGCCACCTGCATCACGCTGCTGACCTGGCGCAAATTCCCCGGCCACGGGTGGCGAGCGAACAACTCCAGCACCTCACGACTTAAACCCGCCCACTGCGACGGTTCGCGATGCTGTTCCCACAATCGTTTGAACAGCTCCTGCTTGTCACTGCGTTCCCTTAACGGCGGCAACTCCAGGGTCAACCCGCCGATGCGGTAATACAAATCTTCGCGAAACCGGCCCAATTGAACCTGTTCGCGCAGGGATCGATTGGTCGCCGAAATAATTCGAATATCCACCGGAAACAATTCACTGCTGCCCACCGGTTGCACGCAACGCTCCTGTAACACCCGCAACAGACGTGCTTGAGTCGGCAGCGGCATGTCGCCGATTTCATCGAGGAACAGGGTGCCTTTGTCGGCCTTGCGAATCAGCCCGATGCTGCCTTTCTGGTTGGCGCCAGTGAACGCGCCTTTTTCGTAGCCGAACAGTTCAGACTCCACCAATTCGGCGGGGATCGCTGCACAGTTCACCGCGATAAACGCCTGTTTGCTGCGCGAGCTGGCCTGGTGCAGAGCCTTGACGAAAACTTCCTTGCCCACACCGGTCTCACCGTGGATGAGCAGCGGAATGTCCTTCTCCAGCAACCGCTCGGCCTGGCGCACGGCTTTTTCCACCCGGCTGTCACCAAAGTGCAAGGTATTGAGACTGATCCCAGCCGATGGTACTGCTGGTTGCTCGACGAACACTCGAGCCTTGACCGGCACTTGCTTGGGCCGTTTCAACAGGCACTGGAAGCGATTGCGTCCCGAGGTCTGCAGCGCGAAGGGCAGATCATCCGGCTGATTCAACAGTTCCAGCAATGAGACCTTGAACAGACTCTCGACGCTCACTCGCGACAGACTGATGCCGAGCAGATTGTCCGCCCGTCGATTGGCCGACAGCACCTGGCCGCTCTCATCAAAAATCAGCAAGCCGGCCCACTGGCTGTCGAGGTTGTTCAAACCGGTGTTGAAGGTCAGTTGGAAGTGTTGGCCGTGGAACAGGTTGAGAATCAGCCGGTTCTCCACGGTCTGACTCATCATCTTGACCATGCCCAGCGTGTGTGACGGCGGCAGGTAGCTGTCGCTTGACACATCCAGCACGGCGATCACTTTGCGCTCGGCATCGAAAATCGGCGCGGCGGAGCCGGTCATGAAGCGGTTGGCCTTGAGGAAATGTTCATCGTGTTCGATATGCACCGCCTGCTCACAGGCCAGCGCGGTGCCGATCGCGTTGGTTCCGCTGCAGCGCTCCATCCAGCTGGCCCCGGCGCTGAAGCCTCGGGTCAGTGTCGGCTCGATGAATCGCTGGGTCCCCCACGATGTCAGCACCTGGCCCTGATTGTCGGCGAGCATGATCAGGCAGTTGGAGTTACTGAGGATGTTCTCGTAGTAGGGCAGGACCTCCTGATGGGTGGTCTGTACCAGTGAATGCTGGCTCTCCAGCAGTTGCGCTATGCCAGCGGCCGGCAGCTGATCGAAGGCCGGGGCGCTTTGATGGTCCAGACCAAACGCGCGGCAACGGGACCAGGAGTCCTGAATGATGGCGTCATGGGAGAGCGGCGAGGCAGGTACGGCCATGGCAGGCGATCTCTGAGCTGACTTTTATTGTTGTTTTAGGTCAACGCTATCCCTGTAGGAGCTGCCGAAGGCTGCGATCTTTTGATCTTCCAGCTCATTTGAAGACTCACAATCAAGATCAAAAGATCGCAGCCTTCGGCAGCTCCTACAGGGACCGTGAACGGTGCATAGAGTGTTGTTCACTATTGTTCATTGTCAACCGACCATCTGTTCAATTGTTCATTGGCGGTTGTTCATTTCTGTTCAGCATTGAACCCCGGCTGCTCGCCAGTTTGGCGTTTTTCCCAGTGGTTCAACGACTTGCGTTTCCTGGCATGAAACTCGCTCTACAGCCTGGGTCGCTTGACTCCAATAATAAAAAGGCCGAGCCATGTCGTTAACCCTGGAGCACGTCAGCCGCACCGTCGAAGGCCAGACCTGGATCGACGATGCGTGCCTGAATTTTGAAGCCGGTTCTTTCAACGTTCTGCTCGGTCGCACGCTGTCCGGCAAAACCAGCCTGATGCGCCTGATGGCCGGCCTGGACAAGCCCGACAGCGGGCGCATCCTGATGAACGGCGTCGACGTCACCCAACGCCCGGTGCGTCTGCGTAACGTCTCGATGGTGTATCAGCAGTTCATCAACTACCCGACCATGACCGTGTTCGAGAATATCGCCTCGCCTTTGCGCCAGGCAGGGGTGTCCAGGGACCTGATCGAGAGCAAGGTTCAGGAAACGGCGAAGATGCTGCGCATCGAGAAGTTCCTCCAGCGCCATCCGCTCGAACTGTCTGGTGGCCAGCAACAGCGCACTGCCATGGCTCGTGCCCTGGTCAAGGATGCCGAACTGATCCTGTTCGACGAACCGTTGGTCAACCTCGACTACAAGTTGCGCGAAGAGCTGCGCCAGGAAATGCGCGAGCTGTTCAAGGCCCGGCACACCATCGCGATCTACGCCACCACCGAACCCAATGAAGCATTGGCGTTGGGCGGCACCACGACCATTCTTCACGAAGGACGGGTGATCCAGAGTGGCAAGTCGTCCGAGGTCTATCACCAGCCGCAGAGTGTGCTGGCGGCAGAACTGTTCTCCGAGCCGCCGATCAACCTGATGCCCGGGCGCATTGCCGGCAATGAAGTCAGCTTCGCCAATTTCGTGCACTTCCCGCTGAACGTCGACCTGCGACCGGTCGGTGAGGGTGAATACCGCTTTGGCGTGCGGCCCAGTCATATTTCCCTGGTGCCGAGCAACGACGATGACCTGGAGCTGGCAGTAACGGTCGAGGTGGCGGAAATCAGCGGATCGGAAACCTTCCTGCACGTGCGCAACGAACATTTCCTGCTGGTGCTGCACTTGCCCGGGGTTCACGAATACGACGTCGACGCGCCGATTCGCATCTATATCCCGACCCACAAACTGTTTGTGTTCGATGCCCAGGGCCGCTTGGTCCAGGCACCCGGGCGCCGTATCGCGAGGGTTGCCTGATGGCCGAGATCCGCTTGCAGAACCTCGCCCACAGCTATACGCGCACGCCGAGCGGTCCGGAGGACTACGCGATCCGCGAGATGGATCACATCTGGGAGCAGGGGGGCGCCTACGCCTTGCTCGGCCCTTCGGGCTGCGGCAAGTCGACCTTGCTCAACATCATTTCCGGCCTGCTCAGCCCGTCCCAGGGCCAGGTGCTGTTTGACAGCAAAGTCGTCAACGACCTGACTCCGGAGAAGCGCAACATAGCCCAGGTGTTCCAGTTCCCGGTGGTCTACGACACCATGACGGTGTTCGACAACCTGGCCTTTCCATTGCGCAACCAGGGCATGGCCGAAGCGAAAATCCACAGCAAGGTCCAGGAGATTGCCGAGGTTCTCGACCTGCAGGCGCTGCTGGGCAAGAAGGCGCGCAACCTGACTGCTGACGAAAAACAGAAAGTCTCCATGGGCCGCGGGCTGGTCCGCGATGACGTCTCCGCGATCCTGTTCGATGAGCCGCTGACCGTGATCGATCCGCACTTGAAGTGGAAGTTGCGGCGCAAGCTCAAGCAGATCCACGAGCAGTTCAACATCACCATGGTCTACGTCACCCACGATCAGCTGGAGGCCTCGACCTTTGCCGACAAGATCGCCGTGATGTACGGCGGCCAGATCGTGCAGTTCGGTACTCCGCGGGAGCTGTTCGAACGGCCGAGCCATACTTTCGTGGGCTATTTCATCGGCAGCCCCGGGATGAACCTGATCGACGTGCAGCCCCAGCCTGGGGGCGTCGGGTTTGCTTCGACCCACTTGCCGTTGTCCGAAGCGCAACAGCAGCGTATCGCTGAATCCGAATGGCAGACCCTGAAGGTTGGCATTCGTCCGGAGTTCGTCCATGTGTGGGACGAGCCATTCGATGACGCGATGCAGGCAAAAGTCGTACACGTCGAAGACCTCGGTACCTACAAGATCATGACCTTGAACCTCGATGGCGCCCCGCTGAAAGTACGCCTGGCCGAAGACAAGCCGGTGCCGCAAGGCACTGCCTACATCAGTTTCCCGGCCCAGTGGTTGATGGTCTATGCCGATGATTACCTGCTGGAGACGCAGCCATGAACAAGGTGCAGAACAACAAGGCCTGGTGGCTGGTGTTGCCGGTGTTCCTGCTGGTGGCATTCAGCGCAGTGATCCCGATGATGACCGTGGTCAACTATTCGGTGCAGGACATCTTCGATCAATCCAGTCGGTACTTCGTCGGCGCCGACTGGTACAAGCAGGTGCTGCTTGACCCGCGGCTGCATGACTCGTTGCTGCGCCAGTTCATTTACTCCGGCTGTGTGCTGCTGATCGAGATCCCCCTGGGCATTGCGATCGCGCTGACAATGCCGACCAAGGGCCGCTGGTCGTCGCTGGTGCTGATCATTCTGGCGATACCGCTGTTGATCCCGTGGAACGTGGTGGGCACCATCTGGCAGATCTTCGGCAGAGCCGACATCGGCCTGCTGGGTTCGAGCCTCAATGCCATGGGCATCAGCTACAACTATGCGGCGAACACCATGGACGCCTGGGTCACGGTGCTGGTGATGGACGTCTGGCACTGGACTTCGCTGGTGGCGCTGCTGTGCTTTTCCGGCCTGCGGGCGATCCCGGACGTGTACTACCAGGCGGCACGGATCGATCGGGCCTCGGCCTGGGCAGTGTTCCGCCATATCCAGCTGCCCAAGCTGAAAAGCGTACTGCTGATCGCGGTAATGCTGCGCTTCATGGACAGCTTCATGATCTACACCGAGCCGTTCGTGCTGACCGGCGGCGGCCCGGGCAACGCCACCACCTTCCTCAGCCAGACCCTGACCCAGATGGCGATCGGCCAGTTCGACCTTGGCCCGGCTGCGGCTTTCTCGCTGGTGTACTTCCTGATCATCCTGTTGGTGTCCTGGCTGTTCTACACCGCCATGACTCACTCTGACGCCAACCGCTGAGGTCTGCCATGAGCAAAAGAAAGCTGATCCCGTTGCTGATCTACATCCTGTTCCTGCTGGTGCCGATCTACTGGCTGCTGAACATGTCCTTCAAGAGCAACACCGAAATCCTCAGCGGCCTGACCCTGTTTCCGCAGGACTTTACCTTGGCCAACTACAAGGTCATCTTCACTGATCCAGCCTGGTACACCGGCTACCTCAACTCGCTGTATTACGTGAGCCTGAACACGGTGATTTCCCTGAGCGTGGCGTTGCCGGCCGCCTATGCGTTCTCGCGTTATCGCTTCCTGGGCGACAAGCACCTGTTCTTCTGGCTGCTGACCAACCGCATGGCGCCCCCGGCCGTGTTCCTGTTGCCGTTTTTTCAGCTGTACTCCTCGATCGGTCTGTTCGATACGCACATCGCCGTGGCCCTGGCGCACTGCCTGTTCAACGTGCCGCTGGCCGTGTGGATCCTCGAAGGCTTCATGTCCGGGGTGCCCAAGGAAATCGACGAAACGGCCTACATCGACGGCTACAGTTTCCCCAAGTTCTTCGTGAAGATCTTCATCCCGCTGATCGGCTCCGGGATCGGTGTCACGGCATTTTTCTGCTTCATGTTTTCCTGGGTCGAGTTGCTGCTGGCGCGCACCCTCACTTCGGTGAACGCCAAGCCGATCGCGGCGGTGATGACTCGCACGGTCTCGGCGTCCGGTATCGACTGGGGTGTGCTGGCGGCGGCAGGGGTACTGACCATCTTGCCCGGCATGCTGGTGATCTGGTTTGTGCGCAACCACGTGGCCAAGGGTTTTGCCCTGGGCCGGGTATGAGGAGCTGATGATGGAATGGATGAGCTGGACTGTCCCCACCGCGGTGTTTTTCATCGTCATTGGCCTGATCCTGGTGGGCATGACGACGTGGGAGCTGCGTTCTCCGAGCGTCCTTCGCCGGGGTTTTTTACCGATTGCCACCACCCGTGGCGATCGGCTGTTTATCGGTCTTCTCGGTAGCGCCTACCTGCATTTGCTGGTGATTGGCGCCACCGACTGGAGCATCTGGGTAGCGTCCGCGTTGTCCCTGGTGTGGCTGTTGGCTGTGATGCGCTGGGGCTAGTCGACATCGCTCGGCAAAGTTGCTCCAAAACTCAAACAGGAGGTCTCTATGTTCGACAAAAACAATAAGCTGCGACATAGCGTTTCATTGGCAGCCATGCTGGCACTCAGCGGGTTGAGCGCTGCGGCCTGGGCCGATGCCTATGAAGACGCCGCCAAGAAATGGATTGGCAGCGAGTTCAAGCCGTCCACGCTGACGCCAGAGCAGCAGCTCGAAGAGCTGAAGTGGTTTATCAAGGCTGCCGAGCCCTTTCGCGGGATGAACATCAAAGTGGTCTCGGAAACCCTGACCACCCACGAATACGAGTCCAAGGTGTTGGCCAAGGCCTTTACCGAGATCACCGGGATCAAGCTGACCCACGACCTGCTGCAGGAAGGCGATGTGGTGGAGAAGCTGCAAACCGTGATGCAGTCAGACAAGAGCATCTATGACGGTTGGGTCAACGACTCGGATTTGATCGGTACGCATTTCCGCTACGGCAAGACTGAATCAATCACCGACCTGATGGCCAACGAAGGCAAGAACTTCACCTCGCCGACGCTGGACATCAAGGATTTCATCGGCATCTCATTCACTACCGCGCCGGACGGCAAGATCTATCAACTGCCGGACCAGCAGTTCGCCAACCTATACTGGTTCCGCGCCGACTGGTTTGAACGTCCGGACCTGAAGGCCAAGTTTAAGGAAAAGTACGGCTACGAATTGGGTGTGCCGGTGAACTGGTCGGCTTATGAAGACATTGCCAAGTTCTTCAGCGAGGACGTCAAGGAAATCGACGGCAAGCGTATCTACGGGCACATGGACTACGGCAAGAAAGACCCGTCGCTAGGCTGGCGATTCACCGATGCCTGGTTTTCCATGGCCGGTGGCGGTGACAAGGGTATCCCCAATGGCTTGCCGGTGGACGAGTGGGGCATCCGCGTCGAGGACTGCCATCCGGTCGGCTCCAGCGTAACCCGTGGCGGTGATACCAATGGCCCGGCAGCGGTTTATGCGACGCAGAAGTACGTCGACTGGATGAAGGCCTACGCTCCACCGGAAGCCGCAGGCATGACGTTCTCCGAATCCGGCCCGGTGCCGTCCCAGGGCAACATCGCCCAACAAATCTTCTGGTACACCGCCTTTACCGCCGACATGACCAAACCGGGCTTGCCGGTGGTGAACGCCGACGGCACGCCGAAATGGCGCATGGCACCTTCGCCACGTGGGCCGTATTGGGAAGAGGGCATGAAGCTTGGGTATCAGGACGTGGGGTCCTGGACGTTCATGAAGTCGACGCCTGAAAAACAAAAACTGGCGGCCTGGCTGTATGCCCAGTTCGTGACTTCGAAAACCGTCTCGCTGAAGAAAACCATCGTCGGCCTGACGCCTATTCGCGAGTCGGACATCAATTCGCAGGCCATGACCGACCTCGCGCCCAAACTCGGCGGCCTGGTGGAGTTCTATCGCAGCCCGGCCCGTGTGCAATGGACCCCGACCGGGACCAACGTGCCGGACTATCCGCGCCTGGCACAACTGTGGTGGAGCCACATCGCCGAAGCCGCCAGCGGCGAGAAAACCCCGCAACAGGCACTCGATGGCCTGGCCAAGGACCAGGATGCGATCATGACCCGCCTGGAACGCTCCAAGGCACAGCCGGTGTGCGGGCCGAAGATGAACCCGGAACGGGATGCGCAATACTGGTTCGACCAGCCCGGTGCGCCGAAGCCGAAACTGGCGAACGAGAAGCCAAAAGGTGAAACCGTGAACTACAACGAACTGCTGAAATCCTGGGCGGATGCGCGTAAGTAAAAGCTGACTGCGAATGGCGAACGGCACTGGAAGGTGCCGTTTTTATTTGTGCCTGTACGACCGCAATCGCGAGCAGGCACTCCCACAGTTAGCCG
>NZ_JADEVO010000009.1:65184-151406 GCF_017114825.1 Pseudomonas gregormendelii
CAGGCGTTCACACATTTTGTGTTCACCGGAGATCCACTGTGGGAGCGAGCCTGCTCGCGATTGCAGAGTGTCAGGCACCACAGGTTTCGACTGGCCTGACGCTTTCGCGGGCAAGCCCGCTCCCACAATTAACCGCAGGCGTTCACACATTTTGTGTTCACCGGAGATCCACTGTGGGAGCGAGCCTGCTCGCGATTGCAGAGTGTCAGGCACCACAGGTTTCGACTGGCCTGACGCTTTCGCGGGCAAGCCCGCTCCCACAGTTAACCGCAGGCGTTCACACATTTTGTGTTCACCGGAGATCCACTGTGGGAGCGGGCTTGCTCGCGTTTGTTATTGCGACAATTCCTAATCGATCATTGGTCTATGCTATTGCATTGCTTCCAACACGAGGTCTACCGTCTTTTTTCAACTCCGGTTTCAGCTCATCGAACGATCACTACCGTCGCCAACCAATCGGACAGTTTTCATGGATAAGGGGCATGGCACAGATGCTGAGGGATTTATTAAGACCATGCCAGCTGTCAATCTCCAACCAGAGTTTGAGAGTGTTGTCGGAGATGTCTGCTCGACCTTGGTCGAGGCGCTCGGGACGGTAGTAGATAGCATCTACCTATATGGCAGCGTTGCCCGCGGACAAGCGAGACCAGGTGAGTCAGACCTGGATGTGACCCTGCTGATCAATGGTCAAATTGAACTTTATAACAGCCAGCTAGAGCGTATAAAGGAAGAGTTAGAGGAACGACATCCAGAAGTCACCAAGATTGATTTCGATGTAGGAACTCGCACTGAAACTCTGGCTCCTGAGAACCATTTTAGCTGGGGCTACTGGCTAAAACATCATTGCCGGTGTGTATGGGGGAGTGACCTTAGCAGCGAGTTTCAACGTTTTAAGCCCTCACGCGAGATCGCAATGGCAGTCAACGGCGACTTCGCTCGGGTGCTAAGGCAATACGCCACGTCGATTGAGTGTACGACTGACACCGAGCAACTACTGCGCTTGCAGCGGGAGGCGTCCCGAAAACTCATCAGGTCGACGAACATTCTGCGTCTGGATCAGGAACAATCGTGGCCTCTCTCACTTGAGGATTATGTAGAGCTCTTTTTACGAGTCGCTCCAGAAATGAAACATAAAATTGAATATTTCCTGAGGCATGCAAGGGCGCCAGACTCCGAAGCAAATACTTTTTCGACGACCCTCAGATCCTTTATTGGCTGGATGCTCGAGGGGCAAGCACGTCGCGGTACCCTACCTAAAGGATAGCGTGATGGCGCTTCTAAACCTCTAAGCAGACAGGTTTCAGCCATAGCTGGATGGGCATGCGCTTGGCTATGATTAACCCGCCCACAGCGCATGCTGCCATACCCAAAAAACTGGAACCTGCCCCCAACGTACGCTTATCCTGATGTGCCTGGCCCACCGGATCCACCCGAACGGGGCGCTGGGGAGTCCAGCGGGAGCAAGCCCCCTCGCCACAAAAAACGGCACCCGAAGGTGCCGTTTTGTTTTCTACCGATTACCGCCAAGCGATCAACCGGCCAATACCGCCTGCTGAACCAGGGTCAGCAACGGCTGTGGGTACACGCCGAGGAAGAAGGCGACCACAGCGATGGCCAGCAGCATCACGCCGCCTGCACGTTGTTCCCAGTGCAGTTGCGCATCGTGGCGACGCAGGTTCGGCTCGATCAGGTACAGGGTGACCATCACGCGCAAGTAGTAGAAGACGCCGATGGCGCTGCCCAGTACCAGGGAACCGACGAGCCACCATTGATGCGACTCGACGCCGGTGGCGATGATGTAGAACTTGCCGATGAAGCCCGCAGTCAGCGGGATACCGGCCAGGGACAGCATCATCACGGTCAGTACCGCAGTCAGGTACGGACGGCGCCAGAACAGGCCGCGGTATTCGTACAGGGCATCGGCGTCACGGCCGTTGTACGGCGAGGACATCAGCGTGATCACGCCGAAGGCGCCGAGGCTGGTGATGACGTAGGTGACCAGGTACACGCCGATGGCTTCCACGGCCAGGCCCTTGCTCGCCACCAGGGCGATCAGCAGGTAACCGAAGTGCGCGATAGACGAGTAACCCAGCAGACGCTTGAGATTGCTCTGGGTCAGGGCCAGCAGGTTACCGAACAAAATCGACGCGATGGCGATGATGGTCAGCACGTCACTCAGCACACCGCTGCTTGCGGCTGGGGAGATCTGGAACAGACGCACCATCACGGCGAACACAGCGACTTTCGACGCAGTGGCCAGGAACGCGGCCACCGGTGCCGGAGCACCTTCGTAAACGTCCGGGGTCCAGAGGTGGAACGGTACCAGCGACAGCTTGAATGCCAGACCGACCAGCATCATGCCCAGGCCCAGTTGTGCCAGCGAACTTGGCAGGCCGGTGGCCGCCAGGGCCTGGCCAATACCGACGAAGCTCAGGCTGCCGGAATCGGCATACAGCAGGGCCATGCCGAACAACAGGAATGCGGAACCGGCGGCCGACAGCACCATGTATTTGATGCCGGCTTCCAGCGAACGCTTGTTGAAGAAGGCATACGCCACCAGACCGTAGACCGGCACCGACAGCAGTTCCAGACCGATGAACAAGCCGGCCAAGTGCTGCGCGCTGACCAGCACCAGGCCGCCCAGGGCGGACATCAGGATCAGCAGGTAAAGTTCTTCACGGTTGCCCGGGTAACCCGAACCCCCATCGCCGAGGTAGGCGTGGGCGAGGGTTACACAAGCGAGGGTGGCGACCAGGATCAGCGCCATGTACAGGCAGGCGAAGCTATCGATCTGCAGCAATGGGGTCACGGCCAGAGGCGCAACTTTCAGGGCTGGCAGGATCGACAGCAGCGCCAGGTTCAGACCTGCCACGGAAATCAGGAAGGTCTGCGAGTGGTTACGGCGCCAGGCAATCGCCAGCATCACCACGATGATCGTGATGGTGGTGATCAACAGCGGCGCCAGCGCGATAAAGTGTTGAGTCGTGAATTCCATAGCGCTCTTACCGGGCCGAAGCGAGTTGAGTGAAGGCGGTACTGAGCCATTGCTGCACGCCATGCATCGTGGCGGCAGAGGTATCGAGGAACGGTTGCGGGTATACGCCGAGGTAAATCAGCAGTACCGCAAGGCCCAGCACCATGATCAGTTCGCGAGCATCCATGCCATGCAGCACCGCGTCCGATTTGGACGGGCCGAAGTAGGCACGGTGAATCATGATCAGCGAGTACACCGAACCGAACACCAGGCCGGTCGTGGCAATCGATGTGATCCATGGAGCGCTGGCGAACGTGCCGAGCAGGATCAGGAACTCGCCCACAAAGTTACCCGTACCCGGCAAGCCCAGGGACGCGGCAGCAAAGAACAGGCTGATGGCGGGCAGGTAGGCGATCTTCGACCACAGGCCACCCATCTGGCGCATGTCGCGGGTATGGGTGCGCTCATACAACTGGCCGCTGAGGATAAAGAGCGCGGCTGCCGAGACACCGTGCGCCAGCATCTGCATCACTGCGCCCTGCAGCGCGAGCTGGCTGCCGGAATAGATGCCGATCAGCACGAAGCCCATGTGGGAAACGGACGAGAAGGCAATCAGACGCTTGATGTCGGTTTGCGCGAACGCCAGGAATGCGCCGTAGAAAATCCCGATCAGACCCAGGGTCATGGCGATCGGCGCGAACTCGGCCGAGGCATTCGGGAACAGCGGCAAGGCGAAACGCAGCAGGCCGTAGGCGGCCGTTTTCAACAGGATACCGGCCAGGTCGACCGAACCTGCGGTTGGCGCCTGGGCGTGAGCATCAGGCAACCAGGAGTGGAACGGCACGACTGGCAGCTTCACCGCGAAGGCAATGAAGAAGCCCAGCATCAGGATGTACTCGGTAGTGAGCGACATCTTGGTTTTCAACAGGTCGGCGTAGTTGAACGTGATCACGCCGGTGTTGTTGAAGTTGACCAGTACCAGACCGAGGATCGCCACCAACATGATCAGGCCGGAAGCCTGGGTGAAGATGAAGAATTTGGTCGCCGCGTAGATCCGGGTTTTCTTGCCGTCCGAAGAACTGTGACCCCAGAGCGCGATGAGGAAGTACATCGGCACCAGCATCATTTCCCAGAAGAAGAAGAACATGAACAGGTCGAGGGCGAGGAACACGCCGACGACACCGCCCAGGATCCACATCAGGTTCAGGTGGAAGAAGCCAACGTGTCGCTGGATCTCTTTCCACGAGCACAGTACCGAGAGGATACCCAGCAGGCCGGTCAGCAGGATCATCAACAGCGACAGGCCGTCGAGGGCCAGGTGCACGCTGATGCCGAAACGCTGGATCCAGGTGTGCTTGAACTCAAGCGCCCAGGTTGGATCGGCGCCAGGCGCCGGGGCAAATGAATAGTTGCCGGTTGCCCACAGCCAGAGGCCAAGAGCGAGCAACAGGGACATGGTGATCAGCGCAATCCAGCGCGGGAGGGTAGCGCCGAAGCGCTCAGCCATCCAGCACAGCAGGCCGCCGATGAAGGGGATCAGGATTAGCCAAGGCAGAATCATGACGGGCTCAATTCCTTTCGCAAGTTCGCAAGGTTCATATTCAGACCGCTACCAGCACAATGGCGCCGATGACCAGCACGGAGCCGGCTGCCATCGAGGCCGCGTACCAACGCAGTTGACCGGTTTCGGTACGGCTCAAGGCGGTGTGACCGCCCTTGGCCATACGCGGGATCAGGCCGATGGTCTGGTCCAGCGGGTCTTTGCGCAGCACGTGGCTGATCGCCAGGTATGGCTTGACGAACAGTTTGTCGTAGATCCAGTCGAAGCCCCAGGCAGCGAACCACCAGGCCGAAAGGAAGCGGCCAATGCCGCTGTTGGCGATTGCAGTAACGAAACGACGCTTGCCGAGGAACAGCAGCGCGGCCAGCAGGATACCGGCCAGGGCGATGGCGCCCGAGGCGATTTCCAGACTGTGCTTGGCTTCGCCGCCGGCATGGCCGACGCTTTGCGGCAACACACCGTGCAGTGGCGGAACGATCATCGCGCCGATGGCGGTGGACAATACGATCAACACCGACAGGGGCAGCCAGTGGGCGATGCCATGACCGGCGTGGGCTTCAGTCTTCGCTTCACCGTGGAACGCGATGAAGATCAGGCGGAAGGTGTACAGCGAGGTCATGAACGCGCCGACCAGACCTGCATACAGCAGACCGTGGTTGCCGCTGGCAAACGCTTCCCAGAGGATTTCGTCCTTGGAGTAGAAGCCTGCGGTCACCAGTGGCAGGGCCGACAAGGCCGCGCCGCCGACGATGAAGCTGGCATAGGCCAGTGGCAGTTTTTTCCACAGGCCGCCCATCTTGAAGATGTTCTGCTCGTGGTGGCAGGCAACAATCACCGCACCGGAAGCGAGGAACAGCAGCGCCTTGAAGAAGGCGTGGGTCATCAGGTGGAAGATCGCGCCATCCCAGGCACCAACGCCCAACGCCAGGAACATGTAGCCGATCTGGCTCATGGTCGAGTAGGCGAGGATGCGTTTGATGTCGGTTTGCACCAGTGCGGCAAAACCGGCCAGCACCAGGGTCACACCGCCGACGATGCCGACCAGTTGCAGGATGTCCGGGGCCAGTGCAAACAGGCCGTGGGTACGGGCAATCAGGTAGACACCGGCGGTGACCATGGTCGCGGCGTGGATCAGTGCCGAAACCGGAGTCGGACCGGCCATCGCGTCCGCCAGCCAGGTTTGCAGTGGCAGTTGCGCGGATTTACCCACGGCGCCACCCAGCAGCATCAGGGTCGCCAGGACGATCCAGAAATCACCGACCTGGAACTTCTGCGGTGCCAGTACCAGCAGCTCCTGGACATTGAGAGTGCCCAGTTGCACGAACAGGATGAACAGGCCGATGGCCATGAACACGTCGCCTATGCGGGTCACGATAAAGGCCTTGAGTGCCGCGTTTCCGTTGTTGCGGTTGCTGTAGTAGAAACCGATCAACAGGTACGAGCACAGGCCCACGCCTTCCCAGCCGAAGTACAGGAACAACAGGTTATCGCCCAGGATCAGGAACAGCATGCTGGCGATAAACAGGTTGGTGTAGGCGAAGAAGCGCGAGTAACCGTCTTCACCGCGCATGTACCAGGAGGCGAACAGGTGAATCAGGAAACCGACGCCCACTACCACGCCGAGCATGGTTACGGACAGGCCATCCAGGTACAGGGCGAAGTTCGGCGTGAAGCCTTCAACCGCCATCCACTGCCACAACACCTGGGTGTAGTGGCCGCCTTCCGGCGGGGCGACGTTGAATTGCCAGATCACGTAGGCCGTGACGATGGCAGACAGGCCGATGGAGCCGACGCCGATCAGCGCCGAAAGGTTTTCCGAAAAGCGTCCCCGAGAGAACGACAGCAGCAGGAAACCGATGAGAGGGAATACGAAAGTCAGATAGAGAAGATTCATCCGCGCATCTCGCTGGCAGCGTCGATATCGAGAGTGTGGAAGCGGCGATACAGCTGCAACAGAATCGCCAGGCCAATACTGGCCTCGGCGGCTGCCAGGCTGATCACCAGGATGAACATGATCTGTCCATCCGGCTGGCCCCAGCGGCTACCGGCGACGATGAACGCCAACGCGGAGGCGTTCATCATGACCTCCAGGCTCATCAGCACGAAGAGTATGTTACGGCGGACCATCAGGCCGACCAGACCGAGGCAGAACAGGATGCCGGCAACCGCCAGACCATGCTCCAAAGGGATAGCAGGCATCGTCATTGCTCCTTGGCTTCGTTACGGCCCAAGTGGAACGCCGTGACGGCTGCAGCGAGCAGCAGCATCGAGGCGAGTTCAACCACCAGCAGGTAAGGACCGAACAGGCTGATGCCCACGGCCTTGGCGTCTACGGTGGTGTGGCCGATGGCCTGGCCGCTCTGGTGGGCGAACAGCACATACAGCAGCTCAGCCAGCAGCAGGGCGCCGAGGATGGTCGGGCCGAGCCAGATGCCAGGCTTGAGCCAGACGCGCTCCTGCTGAACCGAGGCCGGGCCAAGGTTGAGCATCATCACCACGAACACGAACAGCACCATGATGGCGCCAGCGTAGGCGATCACTTCCAGGACACCGGCAAACGGTGCGCCGAGGGCGAAGAACGTCATGGCCACGGCGATCAGCGAAATGATCAGGTAGAGCAGGGCGTGCACGGGGTTGGTGTGAGTGATCACGCGAAGCGTGGACACCACAGCGATACCCGATGCGAAATAGAAAGCGAATTCCATCTTTCTTCCTTAAGGCAGCAAGCTCTTCACGTTGATCGGTTCGGCTTCATTTTGCGCGGCGCCCTTGGGCTTACCGGCAATGGCCATACCTGCAACACGATAGAAGTTGTAATCAGGGTTTTTGCCGGGGCCGGAGATCAGCAGATCTTCTTTCTCGTAAACCAGGTCCTGACGTTTGAACTCGGCCATCTCGAAATCCGGTGTCAGCTGGATCGCGGTGGTCGGGCAGGCTTCCTCGCAGAGGCCGCAGAAAATGCAGCGCGAGAAGTTGATGCGGAAGAACTCCGGGTACCAGCGACCGTCATCGGTTTCAGCTTTCTGCAGCGAGATGCAACCGACCGGGCACGCCACGGCGCACAGGTTGCAGGCTACGCAACGCTCTTCGCCATCAGGGTCACGAGTCAGGACGATACGGCCACGGTAGCGCGGCGGCAGGTAGACCTGCTCTTCCGGGTACTGCAGCGTGTCACGCTTGCGGAAGGCATGGCCGAAGATCATCACCAGGCTGCGAAGCTGGGTGAAGAAGCCATGCACGATGTCAAAAATGTACTTCATGATTCTCTATCCTCACTGAGCCGCGACGGCGGGCGTGTTGAGCAACACGATCGCAGCGGTCACCAGCATGTTGACGAGGGTCAGCGGCAGGCAGAACTTCCAGCTGAAATCCATCACTTGGTCATACCGTGGGCGCGGGATCGAGGCGCGCAGCAGGATGAAGATCATGATGAAGAACGCGGTTTTCAGCGCGAACCAGATGAACGGGATCTGCGGCAGAATACCGAACGGGCCATGCCAGCCACCGAAGAACAAGGTCACCAGCAGCGCCGAAATCAACACGATGCCGATGTACTCGCCAACGAAGAACATGCCCCATTTCATGCCGGCGTATTCAATGTGGTAACCGTCGGCCAGTTCCTGCTCCGCTTCGGGCTGGTCGAACGGGTGACGGTGAGTCACGGCGACGCCGGCGATGAAGAAGGTCAGGAAACCGAAGATCTGCGGAATGATGAACCACAGGTTCTGCGCTTGATATTCGACGATGTCGCGCATGTTGAACGAGCCGACCTGGATCACGATGCCCATTAGCGACAGGCCCATGAACACTTCGTACGACACGGTCTGCGCCGAGGCCCGCAAGCTGCCCAGCAGGGCGAACTTGTTGTTACTCGACCAGCCGGCGAACAACACCGCGTAAACCGACAGGCCAGCCATGGCGAAGAAGAACAGGATGCCGATGTTGATGTCCGCCACGCCCCAGGTCGGGGTGATCGGGATGATCGCGAAGGCAATCAGCAGGGCGCTCATGGCCACGACCGGTGCCAGGGTGAAGATCATCTTGTCGGCGAACGGCGGTGTCCAGTCTTCCTTGAAGAACATCTTGATCATGTCGGCCGCGATCTGGAACGCGCCGAACGGGCCGACGCGGTTCGGACCATAACGGTCCTGCCAGAGGGCGAGCAAACGACGCTCGACCCAGCTCAGCAGCGCGCCGCACACCACCACGGCGAGCAGAATCACGATGGCCTTGAGGACCGCGATGATCACGTCAATCACTTCAGGCGTGAACCAGGTCATTGAGCTGCCTCCTGCAGACCGTCAACGGATTTGCCGAAGATCGCCGGTGGGATCCCGGCTATACCTGCTGGCAATGCAACCAGACCGGCACCCAGTTCTTCGTTGATCCGCAGCGGCAGACGCAAGGTCTGGCCGGCCACGTTCAAGCTGAGCAAGGCGCCCTCGTTGACACCCAGGCGATCGGCTTCGGATTTGGCCAAAGCGGCATAGGCAGCCGGAATCCGCTCTTGAACCGGCGCGGCCTTGGAAGAGTTCTCTTCGCTGCCGAACAGGTGGAAGAACGGCACGACCTGCCAGGTACCCGGAGCCGGGTTGAATGCACGTGGTACAGCGGCGAACCAGTTCAGCGCATCACCGGTGCTTTCGATCAGGCGGGTGCCTGGGTCGCCAGCGCGGATGTGACCACCGACTTCGTCCTGGAACTTGTTCCAGGCTTGCGGCGAGTTCCAGCCCGGGGACCAGGCGAATGGCACTTGCTGACGCGGTTCGACCGAGCCCGAGTAACCTTCCATCGAGAAGTTGAACGCGGTGTCGTTGTCTTGCGGCGTACGCGGTTCGTGCACGCTGATGTCGGCGCGCATGGCGGTACGACCGGAGTAACGCAGCGGTTCACGGGCCAGTTTCATGCCCTTGATGCGGAACGCGGCGGACGGCGCGGCATCGACGATACGGTTCAGTTGCGGCGTGCTGGCAGCAACGGCAGCGGTAACGTGGTCCAGCTGGGTCCAGTCGATCGGCTGGTTCAGCAGGGTGGCACGCAGGGCATGCAGCCAGCGCCAGCCTTCGTGGACCAGGATGCTCGCATCCATGTACTTCGGATCGAACACCTGGAAGAAGCGCTGGGCGCGGCCTTCCTGGCTGACCAGGGTGCCGTCGCCTTCAGCAAAGCTGGCAGCGGGCAGCACCAGGTGCGCACGATCGCTGGTGGCGGTCTTCTGGTGGTCGGCGACGATCAGCACTTTCGCAGCATTCAGGGCGGCATCGACCAGCGCCTTGTCGGTACGGGTGTACAGATCGTTTTCCAGCACGACCAGTGCGTCGGCCTGGCCATCGATCACGGCCTGCAGCGCTTCGTCGACCGAGTTGCCACCCAGCATGGCCAGGCCGAGGCTGTTGGCCTCTGGCACGATCATGCTGATGGAACCGTTCTTTTCGCGCAGCTTGAGGGCTTTGGCGATGTTGGCAGCAGCTTGGATCAGTGCCTTGGAACCCAGGGAGGTGCCGGCGATGATCAGTGGACGCTTGGCCGCAAGCAGGGCGTCGGCAATGCGTTGGGCCAGTTCGAGGGCTTCGGTGTCGAGGCCTTCAACTGCTGGAGCGCTGGCGTCGAGGGCATGAGCCACGGCGAAACCGATGCGCGCCAGATCGTCTGGAGCGGCGTGGACGCACTCTTCGGCGATATCGTCGAGCTTGGTTTCAGCCAGGCTGGCGATGAACAGCGGGTTCAGCGCGTGCTGGCCGATGTTCTTCACGGCGGCGTCGAGCCAGGGCTGGACGCGCATGGCGTCGGCCATGTCTTCAGCCTTGCCCTTGACCGACTGACGCAGGGACAGTGCCATACGGGCAGCGGTCTGGGTCAGGTCTTCACCGAGGACGAAGATCGCATCGTGGTCTTCGATGTCGCGCATGTTCGGGATCGGCAGCGGGCTGTCTTTAAGCACCTGCATGACCAGGCGAATGCGTTCCAGCTCGGCGGCTTCGATACCGGAGTAGAAGTGCTCGGCGCCGACCAGTTCGCGCAACGCGTAGTTGCTCTCGAGGCTGGCACGGGGCGAACCGATACCGACGATGTTGCGACCGCGCAGCAGGTCAGCGGCTTTATCCAGCGCTTCGTCGAGGCTCAGCTTGGCGCCATTGGCCAGCAAAGGCTGACGCGGGCGGTCTTCGCGGTTGACGTAGCCATAGCCGAAACGGCCACGGTCGCACAGGAAGTACTGGTTGACCGAACCGTTGAAGCGGTTTTCGATGCGACGCAGTTCACCGTAGCGCTCGCCCGGGGAGATGTTGCAACCGCTGGAGCAACCATGGCAGATGCTCGGCGAGAACTGCATGTCCCACTTGCGGTTGTAGCGCTCGGAGTGAGTCTTGTCGGTGAACACACCGGTCGGGCAGACCTCGGTGAGGTTACCGGAGAACTCGCTTTCCAGGGTGCCGTCTTCAACGCGACCGAAGTACACGTTGTCGTGGGCGCCGAATACGCCGAGGTCGGTGCCGCCGGCGTAATCCTTATAGAAGCGCACGCAGCGGTAGCAAGCGATGCAGCGGTTCATTTCGTGGGAAATGAACGGGCCCAGTTGCTGGTTCTGGTGGGTACGCTTGGTGAAGCGGTAACGGCGCTCGTTGTGGCCGGTCATCACCGTCATGTCTTGCAGGTGGCAGTGACCGCCTTCCTCACAGACCGGGCAGTCGTGAGGGTGGTTGGTCATCAGCCATTCGACGACGCTGGCGCGAAACACTTTCGCTTCTTCGTCTTCGATGGAGATCCAGCTGCCGTCGGTGGCCGGCGTCATGCAGGACATGACGATCCGACCACGGGTATCGTTGGCGTCGGTGTACTGCTTGACCGCGCACTGGCGGCAAGCGCCAACGCTGCCTAGGGCGGGGTGCCAGCAGAAATACGGAATATCGAGGCCTAGCGACAGACATGCCTGTAACAGGTTGTCTGCCCCGTCGACTTCGAGCTCTTTGCCGTCTACGTGGATAGTGGCCATGGTTCAAAGTTCTTCGTTGGCCCGGTGTCAGCGGGCGTGGCTAATGGAATCTTGTTATTCGCGTGAATCAACACAGCCGTTCAAGGCGTCATCACACGAAAAGCTGCGGGCACGGGCCCTTCGCCTTTTTAAGCGTTTACGCGCCGATTACGATCGGCCGTGCCAGAGGCGGGACGACGGCGCTGACAGGCGCGATGCCGGCTTCGAACTCATGGCGGAAATATTTGATTGCGCTGCCCAACGGCTCCACGGCGCCCGGTGCGTGAGCACAGAAGGTCTTGCCCGGGCCGAGGAAACCGACCAGACCCAGCAGGGTCTCGATGTCGCCGGCTTGCCCTTCACCGTTCTCGATTGCGCGCAGCAGCTTGACGCTCCACGGCAAACCGTCACGGCACGGGGTGCAGAAACCGCACGACTCACGGGAGAAGAACTCTTCCATGTTGCGCAGCAGGGACACCATGTTGACGCTGTCGTCCACCGCCATGGCCAGGCCGGTACCCATGCGGGTGCCCACTTTGGCGATGCCGCCGGCGTACATTTGTGCGTCCAGGTGTTCCGGCAACAGGAAACCGGTACCGGCGCCGCCCGGCTGCCAGGCTTTGAGCTTGAAGCCGTCGCGCATGCCACCGGCGTAGTCTTCGAACAACTCGCGACCGGTGACGCCGAACGGCAATTCCCACAGGCCCGGGTTCTTGACCTTGCCGGAGAAGCCCATGAGCTTGGTGCCCATGTCTTCACTGCCCGCGCGAGCCAACGATTTGTACCAGTCCACGCCGTCGGCAATGATCGCCGGCACGTTGCACAGCGTTTCAACGTTGTTCACGCAAGTCGGCTTGCCCCACACGCCCACGGCGGCAGGGAAGGGCGGCTTGGAGCGCGGGTTGGCGCGGCGGCCTTCGAGGGAGTTGATCAGTGCGGTTTCTTCACCGCAGATGTAACGCCCGGCACCGGTGTGGACGAACAGCTCGAAATCAAAACCCGAACCCAGGATGTTCTTGCCCAGAAGGCCTGCAGCCTTGGCTTCTTCCACGGCACGGTTGAGGTGCTTGGCGGCGGTGGTGTATTCGCCGCGCAGGAAGATGTAGCCACGGTAGGTTTTCAGCGCGCGAGCACTGATCAGCATGCCTTCGATCAGCAGATGGGGCAGCTGCTCCATCAGCATGCGGTCTTTCCAGGTGTTCGGCTCCATTTCATCCGCGTTGCACAGCAGGTAGCGGATGTTGATGGATTCGTCTTTGGGCATCAGGCCCCACTTCACGCCCGTGGGGAAGCCTGCACCGCCGCGACCCTTGAGGCCGGCGTCTTTCACGGTCTGGACGATGTCGTCCTGGGCCATGTCGGCGAACGCCTTGCGCGCAGCGGCATAACCGTTCTTTGCCTGGTACTCGTCGAGCCAGACGGCTTCGCCGTCGTCACGCAGGCGCCAGGTCAGCGGGTGAGTCTCGGCCGACCGCTTGATGCGGTTGGCTGGACCAAAGGAAGTCAGGGTCATACGTAGCCCTCGAGCAATTTGGCAACGCCGGCAGGCTGCACATCACCGAAAGTGTCGTCGTCGATCATCAACGCCGGCGCCTTGTCACAGTTGCCGAGGCAGCAGACCGGCAGCAGGGTGAAACGACCGTCGGCGGTGGTCTGACCCAGGCCGATGCCGAGCTTGCTCTGGATTTCGCTGACCACAGACTCGTGGCCACCGATGTAGCAGACCATGCTGTCGCAGACGCGAATGATGTGACGACCCACTGGCTGACGGAAGATCTGGCTGTAGAACGTCGCCACACCTTCAACGTCGCTGGCCGGGATGCCGAGCATTTCGCCGATAGCGTAGAGCGCGCCATCAGGCACCCAGCCACGTTCCTTCTGGACGATCTTCAGGGCTTCGATCGACGCCGCGCGCGGATCTTCGTAGTGATGCAGCTCGTGCTCGATGGCCGAGCGCTCGGTTTCGCTCAGGGCGAAACGGTCTGTCTGGATAAGCGTGCTGTTCATGCTTAGCGGTCCACGTCGGCCATAACGAAATCGATACTACCCAGGTACGCAATCAAGTCCGCGACCATCTCGCCTTTGATCACCGAAGGGATCTGTTGCAAGTGCGGGAAGCTTGGGGTGCGAATCCGGGTGCGGTAGCTCATGGTGCCGCCATCGCTCGTCAGGTAATAACTGTTGATGCCCTTGGTCGCTTCGATCATCTGGAAGGATTCGTTGGCCGGCATGACCGGGCCCCACGAAACCTGCAGGAAGTGCGTGATCAGGGTCTCGATGTGCTGCAGGGTGCGCTCTTTCGGTGGCGGCGTCGTCAGCGGGTGATCCGCCTTGTACGGGCCTTCCGGCATGTTGCGCATGCACTGCTCGATGATCTTGATGCTCTGGCGCATTTCTTCGACGCGCACGATGCAACGGTCGTAGGCATCGCCATTGGCGGCCAGCGGCACTTCGAATTCGAAGTTCTCGTAGCCGGAGTACGGACGTGCTTTACGCAGGTCGAAGTCGCAACCGGTCGAACGCAAGCCTGCACCGGTGACGCCCCATTCAAAGGCTTCCTTGGTGTTGTAGGCGGCGACGCCGATGGTCCGGCCTTTGAGGATGCTGTTGTCGAGTGCGGCTTTCTGGTATTCGTCCAGACGCTTTGGCATCCATTCGACGAAGTCTTTCACCAGTTTTTCCCAGCCGCGTGGCAGGTCGTGAGCGACACCACCGATGCGGTACCAGGCCGGGTGCAGACGGAAACCGGTAATGGCTTCGATCACCGTGTACGCCTTCTGGCGGTCGGTGAAGGTGAAGAACACCGGGGTCATGGCGCCGACGTCCTGGATGTAGGTGCCCAGGAACAGCAGGTGGCTGGTGATCCGGAAGAACTCGGCCATCATGATGCGGATGACGTCGACCTTCTCGGGCACCTTGATGCCGGCCAGCTTCTCGACCGAGAGCACGTACGGCAGGTTGTTCATCACGCCGCCGAGGTAGTCGATACGGTCGGTGTACGGAATGAAGCTGTGCCAGGACTGACGCTCGGCCATCTTCTCGGCACCACGGTGGTGGTAACCGACGTCCGGCACGCAGTCGACGATCTCTTCACCGTCCAGCTGCAGGATGATGCGGAAGGCACCGTGAGCAGAAGGGTGGTTCGGGCCGAGGTTGAGGAACATGTAGTCCTCGTTCGCACCTGAACGCTTCATGCCCCAGTCTTCAGGCTTGAAGCGCGCAGCTTCTTCCTCGAGCTGTTGCTTGGCCAGGGTCAGGGTGAACGGGTCGAACTCGGTGGCGCGCGCCGGGAAGTCCTTGCGTAGCGGGTGACCTTCCCAGGTCGGCGGCATCATGATGCGGGTCAGGTGCGGGTGGCCGGGGAAGTCGATGCCGAACATGTCCCAGACTTCGCGCTCGTACCAGTTGGCGTTCGGCCAGATGCCGGTGACGGTCGGTACGCTGAGGTCGCTCTCGGACAAGGCCACCTTGATCATCACGTCACTGTTACGTTCGATCGACATCAGGTGATAGAACACGGTGAAGTCGACGCCGCTTGGCAGCCCTTGACGCTTGGTGCGCAGACGCTCGTCCACGCCGTGCAGGTCATAGAGCATGACGTACGGCTTGGGCAGGTTGCGCAGGAAGCTGAGGACTTCGACAAGTTTGGCGCGGGCAACCCAAAGCACCGGCATGCCGGTGCGGGTCGGCTGGGCGGTGAACGCCTCGGGGCCAAAACGGTTGTTCAGTTCGACGACCACATCCTGGTCGTCTGCCTTGTAAGGCGGGATGTACAGAGCACTGCCTGTAGTCATGGTTATTTATCGCTTTCGGTCAACGTAAAGAATGAAGCCAGTGTCTCGTTCTACTAAAGAAGCAGATCTGGATCAGACTTCGTCGGGGCTGCGCAGGTTGGTGACTGCGATTCGCTGTTCGCGGCGCTGTTCCTTTTGCGAAGGCATCTCGGCGCGGTACACGCCTTGATCGCCAACGACCCAGGAAAGCGGACGACGCTCCTGTCCAATCGATTCCTGCAACAGCATCAAGCCTTGCAGAAACGCTTCAGGACGGGGCGGGCAGCCAGGCACGTAGACGTCCACGGGCAGGAACTTGTCCACCCCTTGAACGACGGAGTAGATGTCGTACATGCCACCGGAGTTGGCGCACGAACCCATGGAGATAACCCATTTAGGTTCGAGCATTTGCTCGTAGAGACGCTGAATGATCGGCGCCATCTTGATGAAGCAGGTACCGGCGATAACCATGAAATCCGCCTGGCGCGGCGATGCCCGGATAACCTCGGCGCCAAAGCGCGCGATGTCGTGGGGCGCCGTGAAGGCGGTGGTCATTTCCACGTAGCAGCACGAAAGACCGAAGTTATACGGCCACAGGGAGTTCTTGCGCCCCCAGTTGATCGTGCCGTTAAGCACGTCTTCGAGCTTGCCCATGAAGATGTTTTTGTGAACTTGATCTTCTAACGGATCGGAAACGGTTTCCCGCTCGCCAATCGGATACTGCTCGTTAGGAGCATCGGGGTCGATCCTGGTGAGATTGTATTGCATTGCCAAAGCCTCATTGTTTCAGCTTCGCCTGCCGCTTGCGCCGCGCTTCCGGAGCCCAGTCAAGGGCGCCCACTCGGAACAGGTAGACAAGACCTGCCAACAGAATTGCTATGAAAACGAGAGCTTCGACGAATCCGGTCCAGCCGCTTTCGCGGACGGACACAGACCAGGCAAAGAGAAAGAGGGCTTCGATATCGAAGATCACGAAGAGCATCGCGACCAGATAGAATTTGGCTGAGAGCCGTAAGCGGGCGCCACCTGTAGGTAGCATGCCCGACTCGAACGGTTCGTTTTTGCTGCGGCCCCAGGCTTTTGACCCAAGGAGGCTGGAGACGCCAAGCATGAAGGCACAGAGGCCGACGACGCCCAGAAGGAAAATGGCAAAGCCCCAGTTGTGGGCCATGAGTCCTGTCGCTTCGGGCATGCTGGAAATCCTTAACAGAGAGCAAAGGTCTCTGAGCTTGAAAAAGAAACAACGCAGTGACGATATGTCGCAGCAATCAATCCCGCTGATTTTATGGCACAACACGGTGCAAGTAAAATTCAGATAGCGAAATTATTGATAGGAATAAGGACATAGCGTGCCTTAAAGGCCTCGCAGCCCATGCGTCGCGGGCATTAGGCGACTTTCAATCAATTATGTTTTACAGGTGATGCAATGAATTCAACAGCTTGTAAATGATAATCACTACTGTTTGCCGGCGGTTATACGATTTCAATGAGCGGTTTCTGTGTTCAAGGTGCCATTTTGGGCGGGTCCATTGACCTCTTCATGGTGCTGCTCTTTTTTGTCGCCTGATCCTCCTTCTGGCTTCGATGAGAACGAGGGAAAGCCCTTCCGTGGGGTGCCGTTGGCGCGTGTACTTATCAGGCGATAACAGTCTTGTGGTGTGGGGGGTTGTAGGAAATCTCGTACTTTTCGTATGTTTTTGCTTTTACTGCAGCGGCATTCTGGGTTTTTTCAATCCAACGAAGACGTCCAGTGCTTATCACCTTGCAGCGAACTACCCTTTCCTTGTTGATTGCCAGTCAGTTGACGTTCGGCGTCATGAACGTGTCGGCGAACGAAAGCTCTGCCTTGGCACCGTCCACTGCCGAGCTCGTGCCGCCCTCTGCAGCGACGGCCATGAGCGCCATCGCCGCTTCTGGCACTTATGAGCATCCTAAACTATGGGAAGAAGCCACAACGATCGGCGCCATTCACAAATACACATATGAGGGAAAAAACTTTTTCTTCGCGGCGAAATTCGATGGCAATGCGAGTGATCATAATTGGTTTTTTCCGACGGGGCCCTACAGTAACGATTACTGGGAGTTCAAAGGGGCTCATGCCGGCACCGCTGCTGACCCGAAAGAATCGAATGAGTTGACCTACGTTGGGGCCATTCATAAGAGAGTTATCAATGGCGGTAATTTATACTTTTCGTCAAGGTTTAATGGTATTGCAGGCGAGGTATCATATCCGACAGGCCCCTTCAGCAATATTCTTTGGGGTTTCAAAGGGACCCTTGCCGGTTCCTACGCTGAGCCCAAAGACTTGACCGATCAGACCTATGTCGGTGCGATACATCAACATTCCAAAGGTGACAGTTCTTATTTTATCTCAAAATTTGACGGCGTTCCAAAGGATGGTTATCGCAATTATCCGACAGGTAAAAAATCCAATGATCACTGGACCTATGCTGGCACACCTTCTTATATCGTGATGACCTCGGACCCGCAGTATCCTTGGACCGATAAAAAGGAAGACGAGAAGGGTAACGAAAAGGAGCTTTCAGCAGCGTATATCCATGCACAGTATCGTGACGTTAACTCGTTCAGGAGCAGTCATCCCGCACTCGATATTCCAGTATATGTCAATGGTGATATCACTGCTTTCGGTCATGGGGACCAGCTAAGCTTTATGAAGAAAAGGTTTAAAGAGTACTTCAATAACAAGGTCTATTTGGGGTTGGGTAATCACGACTATGAAAATAATGTTAACGACTGTGCTAATAATGGGTGTGCCAGAGACAGTGTTCTGACTTACCTGAGAATGACAAAAGATTTAATAGCGAGAGGCAATATTGATTATAGGTCCAGTACTGGCGCCGGAAAGTTCAGGGAAAGCTACGCGGGCAGTTTTGCCCATTCAGAGTGGCATAATAATTTACACGTAGTACAGGCCAATAATTCTCCAGTCTATGCAACCAAATTTGAGTCGGGGGTGTCACATGTTAATAAGAAACAATTCAACATTAACTCATCCTGGAATTTTATCGATAACAAGATGGCGTTCGCCAGCAACTGGGGCAAGGTCAATATCCTCGTTACCCATAAGCCTAATGGTTGGAAGAACTTTAGCGCCGCCGACGCCGAAGCGTTCAGGGCGATGCTGAAAAAACATAAGGTGGCCGCTGTCTTTGCCGGTCACCTCCATGAAAACCACGGCATTTACAGTAACCCTGACTACTTCGGCGATACCCCGGTGTTCCTTAGCGGTTCGGCGTCCTACGAAACTTACCTGATTGTTGAAAGCGTTCGCGAACAGAAGAAATTGCGAGTCTTCTCGGTACGTAACAATAATCACAAAGCCAAGACGCTGCTCCGGGAAATCGATTACTAAGTCTGGCTCTGGCGCAGCCTTGCGCGTCTGTATTTGTGTGCGCAACGCTGCCATGGTTTGTTGAATTGCGGGCAAAAAAACGCCCCGAGCAAGTCGGGGCGTCAGAGGTGCAGCGCTGCGGTTAGCTTTCCATTCGGCCCGCAGCGGCTGTTATTTCAGGCGAAGCAGATCAGTGGAACTGTTCTTCTTCGGTCGAGCCGGTCAGCGCGGTAACCGAAGATGAACCACCCTGAATTACGGTGGTCATGTCGTCGAAGTAGCCGGTGCCCACTTCCTGCTGGTGAGCCACGAAGGTGTAACCCTTGGCGGCGTCAGCGAACTCTTGCTCTTGCAGTTTCACGTAGGCAGTCATGTCGTTGCGGGCGTAGTCGTGCGCCAGGTTGAACATGCTGTGCCACATGTTGTGAATGCCGGCCAGGGTGATGAACTGGTGCTTGTAACCCATGGCGGACAGTTCACGCTGGAACTTGGCGATGGTCGCGTCGTCCAGGTTTTTCTTCCAGTTGAAGGAAGGCGAGCAGTTGTACGACAGCAGTTGGTCCGGGTATTCCTTTTTGATCGCTTCGGCGAAGCGGCGAGCCTCGTCCAGGTCCGGCTTGGCGGTTTCGCACCAGATCAGGTCGGCGTACGGCGCGTAAGCCAGGCCACGAGCGATGGCCTGGTCGAGGCCGGCGCGCACTTTGTAGAAGCCTTCCTGGGTACGTTCGCCAGTCACGAATGGCTGGTCGTACGGGTCGCAGTCGGAAGTCAGCAGGTCAGCGGCGTTCGCATCGGTACGGGCCAGGATGATGGTCGGTGTACCGGCCACGTCAGCAGCCAGACGAGCAGCGGTCAGCTTCTGTACGGCTTCCTGGGTAGGCACCAGTACCTTGCCGCCCATGTGGCCGCATTTTTTCACGGAAGCCAGCTGGTCTTCGAAGTGAACGCCGGCGGCGCCTGCTTCGATCATGCTCTTCATCAGCTCGTAAGCGTTCAGTACGCCACCGAAACCGGCTTCGGCGTCAGCTACGATTGGCGCGAAGTAGTCGATGTAGCCTTCGTCGCCCGGACCTTTGCCGGCTTTCCACTGAATCTGGTCAGCACGACGGAACGAGTTGTTGATGCGCTTGACCACGGTTGGAACCGAGTCCACCGGGTACAGCGACTGGTCAGGGTACATCGATTCGGCGGAGTTATTGTCCGCAGCCACTTGCCAGCCGGACAGGTAGATCGCCTGGATACCGGCCTTGACTTGTTGCACAGCCTGGCCGCCGGTCAAGGCGCCCATGCAGTTGACGAAATCTTTCTCGGGGCGGAAGGACGGCTTGGCACCCTGGGTCACCAGGTTCCACAGCTTCTCGGCGCCGAGTCTTGCAAAGGTGTGCTCAGGTTGAACCGAGCCACGCAGGCGGACGACGTCAGCAGCGGAGTAGGCGCGTGTCACACCTTTCCAGCGTGGGTTTTCAGCCCAGTCTTTTTCGAGGGCTGCAATTTGCTGTTCGCGTGTCAGTGCCATGGAGATAAACCTCGTCGCGTCTTTTACGGAAAGTTGTTCTGCGGTGGAAAATACGTGCGCTCGCAGACCAGAAGCTTAGGTGGTCAAGTCGGATTCGGCGGGATTGGCGACGGGATGAACGATGGGCTCGAGGGGAAGTGAGCAGGTAAGGGCGAACTGGCGAACGCATTCGGGCATCGTGGGCCCTGGTGCAGACTTCAGTGTGGAGCCGGGTTACCTAATTACGCTTCCGTCCCTCGGGACAACTTCGTTCCAGTCGGCAACCTCGTCAAACACACCTTGTGGGCGGTACAGACACGAAGCGGTTCGCGGGGTAGGTGCGAACATCGCTTCGAAGGCCCTTGCCAGGGCCCCTGATTAGCGGGAGCGAGGCCATCATGCCTTTGCTTTTTTCGATCGTCAAACGTTTTGTAGTGCTTTTTTTCAAGCACTACATCTTTGGTCTAATACGACTAATCAGTCAGTTTTCGGTGATTTAGTCCAAAGTATCGACTTTGACCCGCAGGGTCATGTCGTCCCGGCCTTGAGTCGAGTAGCTGCGGGTCAGGCCCTGTTTGTCGGCCTGGGTCTGGCGATTCACCCCGGCCAGGGTGATCCACTCGCCCAGGCGCCCCGTGACAGTTGTGTCGGTGCTTTGCACATTCACTACATCGGGACGTTCCTGGCTCATGCGGTCACGGTTGGTGCTGATATCCAGGTGAACGATATCACCGGTGACGCTGGCGGTGACGTAGAAACCCTGGGTGACGTTGCGGTATTCGGTCTGGCTGCGCAAATCGCCGTAGGAGTCGCTTTGACTGCTGGTCAGCGGCACGCTTTGGCCGACCTGGATCAGCGCAGGCGCACCTTCGCTGGCCTGGATCTGCTGGATGCCACCATCACGGCTGTCGGTGTTGCGGTTGATGATGCGAGTCTGGCTCGGCCTGGCGCCGTTTACCGAGTAGCCCTGGTCAGCCTGGGAGTTGTTTTCGCTGGTGTCGACGGTGATCAGCAGGCGCTTCGGCGCGGTATCCAGCTGGCTGATCAGTGCCTTAAGTTCGTCGATCTTGCGTTGATCGGCGTTGACAATCAGCTGGTTGCCATAGGCGCTCACCTGGCCGTCCTTGCCGATGAAGTCTTGTGCCATCGGCAGCATGTCGGCGCTGGTGTGGTAGTTCAGCGGCACAATCTCGGTGGCTGCGCTGAGCGAAAAACTGCAGCTCAGCAGCAGCGTGGTGAGCAGGGTGCGTAGGGACATGTCCGTTATCTCCGCCAAATAAACAAAGCCCGTAGGAGCTGCCGAAGGCTGCGATCTTTTGATCCTGCCTTTGATTGATATTGCCAGTTTGTCGGCCTCGATAGGAGCAAGTTGAATCGCAGACAGCAAAACGCCCCGGCATCCGAGGATGGCGGGGCGTTTTGTGGTGTTGCTTCAGAAAAGATCGCAGCCTTCGGCAGCTCCTACGGATGTTCGCACAACTCTGTAGGAGCTGCCGAAGGCTGCGATCTTTTGATCTTCAGGAATGCCGCACCATGTCCACATGCGGAATCCCGGCTTCCAGGAACTCCTCACTGACCAGGCTGAAACCCAGGCGCTCATAGAATGCCGTGGCCTGCACCTGCGCGCTGAGCATCTGCCGCTTCAGTCCACGTTCCTCGGCCTCGCCGATCACCGCCTGCATCAGCGCATCACCGACCTTCAAGCCGCGCCAGTCCTTGAGCACCGACACCCGGCCGACGTGACCGTCAGGCAGGAGGCGCGCAGTGCCAATCGGAAAGTCACCCTCGAAGGCCAGGAAATGCACCGCTGTCGCGTCATCCGCATCCCATTCCAGCTCGGGCGGTACGGATTGCTCGGCGATGAACACCGTCTCACGAATGCGCCGGATCTCGGCGTTGTCCTTCTGCCAGTCTGCGACACGTACGTGAATTTTATTCATCGGCAAACCCCAGGCTTCCTTGCTTGATCAGCTCGCACAGGAGGCCGCGACCGTCGTCATCGCCCAGCCATTCGCCGAGGTTATCGATGTGCAGCGCATCGGCGGCGCAGATCAGCTTCAACAGCTCGCGCAGCTTGCCCGGCAGATAACGGCTCTGGCCGCTGGCGAACAGCAGCAGGTCGTCATCGACTTCGGACCAGGCCAGGCGCGCGCTCGGGTTGCGAATCAGTACGGCGCCCTGTTCCAGGCTGGCAAGCAGGTCGTCTTCTTCGATCTCTTCCGGGCCGACCACCAGCTCCGGGTAGCGCGGCTCGGTCATGAACTGGCCAAACCAGGTCAGCAACAGGCGCTCGTCGCTCATGTGTTCGGCCAGCAGGCCTTTAAGGCGGCCGAGGGCGTCGTGCTGGATCTGGTGCGGATCGGCGACTGGCTGGGCATCGGCGTCGGTGTAGCGCTCTTCGTCCGACAGGAACTGGCTGAGGAAGTCGGTGAAGTGGGTCAGCACTTCAGCGGCGCTTGGCGCGCGAAAGCCGACCGAGTAGGTGAGGCAGTCGTCGACGGCCACGCCGCAGTGGGCCAGGCGCGGCGGCAGGTAAAGCATGTCGCCCGGTTCCAGGACCCATTCATCGGTGGCTTCGAATTCAGCCAGGATGCGCAAGTCGGCGTGCTGCAGCAGCGGGCTTTCAGAGTCGCACATCTGGCCGATTTTCCAGTTGCGCTTGCCATGGCCTTGCAGCAGGAACACGTCGTAGTTGTCGAAGTGCGGACCGACGCTGCCGCCTGGTGCGGCGAAGCTGATCATCACGTCATCGACGCGCCAGCTTGGCAGAAAGCGGAAGTTTTCCAGCAGTTCAGCGACTTCCGGGACAAACTGGTCAACGGCTTGAACCAGCAGGGTCCAGTCCTGTTCCGGCAGTTTGCTGAATTCGTCTTCGGCGAATGGGCCGCGGCGCAATTCCCAAGGGCGCTCGCCGTTTTCGATCACCAGGCGCGACTCAACTTCTTCCTCCAGCGCCAGGCCGGCCAGTTCGTCGGCGTCGATCGGGCTTTCGAAATCTGGAATCGCCTGACGGATCAGCAGCGGTTTTTTCTGCCAGTAGTCGCGCATGAACTCGCGCGCCGTGATGCCGCCCAGAAGTTGAAGAGGAATATCAGGATTCATGTGTAACCTATTGAAAAAAAGTACTTTTCAGACGGGAATAAAAACGCCCGGCGCTGCCGGGCGTTTTAAACGGGTGCAGCGGTCGATCAGATGCGCCTGGCTTGCTCTACAGCGTTGCCGATGTAGTTCGCCGGGGTAAGCAGTTTCAGCTCGGCCTTGGCGGCGGCCGGCATGTCCAGGCCATCGATGAAAGTTTGCAGCGCTTCGGGGCTGATGCCCTTGCCGCGGGTCAATTCTTTCAACTTTTCGTACGGGTTTTCGATGTTGTAGCGACGCATGACGGTCTGAATCGGCTCGGCCAGTACTTCCCAGCAAGCGTCCAGGTCGGCAGCGATCTTCTGGGCGTTGAGCTCCAGTTTGCTGATGCCTTTGAGGCTGGCTTCGTACGCGATGACGCTGTGGGCGAAGCCGACACCGAGGTTGCGCAGCACGGTGGAGTCGGTCAGGTCGCGCTGCCAGCGGGAGATCGGCAGCTTGCTCGCCAGGTGCTGGAACAGTGCGTTGGCGATACCCAGGTTGCCTTCGGAGTTTTCGAAGTCGATCGGGTTGACCTTGTGCGGCATGGTCGATGAACCGATTTCGCCCGCGATGGTGCGCTGCTTGAAGTAACCCAGGGAGATGTAGCCCCAGATGTCACGGTCGAAGTCGATCAGGATGGTATTGAAGCGCGCGATCGCGTCGAACAGCTCGGCGATGTAGTCGTGCGGTTCGATCTGCGTGGTGTACGGGTTGAAACCCAGGCCCAGCTCGTCTTCGATGAAGGCGCGGGCGTTTTCTTCCCAGTCGATCTCGGGGTAGGCCGACAGGTGGGCGTTGTAGTTGCCCACGGCGCCGTTGATCTTCCCCAGCAATGGCACGGCAGCGACCTGGGCGATCTGGCGCTCCAGGCGGTAAACCACGTTCGCCAGCTCTTTGCCCAGAGTGGTCGGCGAGGCCGGTTGACCGTGGGTGCGCGACAGCATTGGCACGTCAGCGAAACGGATCGCCAGTTCGCGGATGGCGTCGGCGGTCTGGCGCATCAGCGGCAGCATCACGTCATCACGGCCTTCGCGCAGCATCAGGGCGTGGGACAGGTTGTTGATGTCCTCGCTGGTGCAGGCAAAGTGGATGAATTCGCTGACGGCCGCCAGTTCAGGCAGCTTGGCCGCTTGCTCTTTGAGCAGGTATTCGATGGCCTTGACGTCGTGGTTGGTGGTGCGCTCGATCTCTTTGACGCGCTCGGCGTGCTCCAGAGAGAAGTTTTCCGCCAGGGTGTTCAAGACAGCGTTGGCTTCGGCGGAGAACGCCGGTACTTCGCTGATGGCAGAGTGAGCGGCCAGGCGCTGGAGCCAGCGCACTTCGACCAGGACGCGAGCACGGATCAGGCCGTATTCGCTGAAAATAGGGCGCAGGGCCTGGGTTTTGCCGGCGTAGCGGCCGTCAACAGGGGAAACCGCAGTGAGCGAAGAAAGCTGCATGGGGTGTTCTCGGACAGTCGGGCAACGAAATGGGGCGCGTATCATACATGAAAAAATCCGTCGGTCCGTTGCCAACTGACCGGCGTATTACGCGTTACAGATCAAAATCGGTGTTGTGAGCGCTGTTCAGCTACTGCGCATCAGCGGGTAAAGCTCTTTGAGCAATTTGCGCCGGCTGATCACCAGCTGCCAGCGATGACCGCCCAACTGGCGCCACAGGCGCGCCGAACGAATTCCGGCCAGCAGCAGGGCACGGATCTTCGAAGCGTTGCTTGGCTGCTGCAGGTTGCGCATGTCGCCGTGCACCTGAATGCGCTGGCGCAAGGTGCTCAAGGTGTCCTGGTACAACGCGCCACAGGCGGCGATCACGTTTTCGTGGGCCGGGCCGAAGTGCTCGACCTGGGACTGGATCTGCGGCAGGCGCTTGCCAATCACGTCCATCAAGTCTTCGCGCTTGGCCAGCTGACGCTCCAGGCCGAGCATGGCCAGCGCGTAGCGCAGCGGTTCGCGCTGCAGTGTGCTGGGATCGCGTTCCAGGGCGCCGATCAGGGCGCGATAGCCCTCGCGAAGGTTGATGTCGTCTCCGCCGTACACTTCCAGCGTGTCCTTGGGATCACGAATCAGCAGGCTGCCCAGCATGCAGGTCAGGCCCGCTTCGGTGGTCTGGCCGGTCTTGGCGATCTTGTCCACCAGGACCGCGGCGAGGAATACCCCACCCAGCGCTGTCAGTTGCTCCTGGGTCGGGCTCATTGGACTTGGCCCTTGCTCGCGTTCTTGCTCGTCCAGGGCTCGGCTATTTCGATCACGCCGCCACCCAGGCAGATCTCACCGTCGTAGAACACCACGGACTGGCCCGGGGTGACCGCCCGTTGCGGGTCATCGAAGGTGGCGCGATAGCCGGTAGCGGTTTTTTCCAGCGTGCACGGCTGGTCGCCCTGGCGGTAACGCACCTTGGCGGTCAACTTGAGTGGCTCGCTGAGGTCGATGGGGTTGACCCAATAGATGTCCGAGGCGAGCAGGGCGCGGGAGAACAGGTATGGATGGTCATTGCCCTGGCCGACGATCAGCTCGTTATGCTCCAGGTCCTTGATCAGCACGTACCACGGCTCGTCACCGGCGTCCTTGAGGCCGCCGATGCCCAGGCCCTGGCGTTGGCCGATGGTGTGGTACATCAAGCCGTGGTGGCGCCCGATGACTTCACCTTCGGTGGTCTTGATCTCGCCGGGTTGTGCCGGCAGGTACTGCTTGAGGAAGTCGCTGAAGCGGCGCTCGCCGATAAAGCAGATCCCGGTGGAGTCTTTTTTCTTCGCGGTGGCCAGGTCGTGCTTCTCGGCGATTGCGCGCACTTCGGGTTTTTCCAGCTCGCCCACCGGGAACAGGGTCTTGGCGATCTGTTCTCCGCCCACGGCGTGCAGGAAGTAACTCTGGTCCTTGTTCGGGTCCAGGCCCTTGAGCAGCTCGGTGCGTCCATCGATGTCGCGGCGGCGCACGTAGTGACCGGTGGCAATCAGGTCGGCGCCGAGCATCATCGCGTAGTCGAGGAAGGCTTTGAATTTGATCTCGCGGTTGCACAGGATGTCCGGGTTCGGCGTGCGTCCGGCCTTGTATTCGGCCAGGAAGTGCTCGAACACGTTGTCCCAGTACTCGGCGGCGAAGTTGGCGGTGTGCAGCTTGATGCCAATCTTGTCGCACACAGCTTGGGCGTCTGCGAGGTCGTCCATCGCGGTGCAGTATTCCGTTCCATCGTCTTCTTCCCAGTTCTTCATGAACAGGCCTTCCACCTCGTAACCCTGCTCGATCAGCAGGAGAGCGGAAACGGAAGAGTCCACGCCGCCGGACATGCCGACAATGACGCGCTTCTTTTGTATGTCAGAAGGGGCTGGATCACGCATAGGGATTCAATGAGTGTCTTGAAAAAGGACGCGATTCTAGCAGGCCCAAGGCCACAAGGCTAAAGAGAAGGACGGATCAATTCCAGGTCGAAGCGCTGACCGCCCAGATAGTCGTCGATGCAGCGGATGATCAGTTCGCTGCGCCAGTTGTCGCGCTGTCCGATTAATTCCTCGCGGGTCAACCACTTGGCGCCGATGATGCCGTCGTCCAGTTGATACTCGGGGTGGTGTTTCAGCGGCTTGGCGATGAAGCAGACTCGCTGGTAGGTCACGCCGTTGCTCGGGGCGGTGTACAGATAAATGCCCAATACCCCCGTGGGTTCGACGTCCCAGCCGGTTTCCTCGAGGGTTTCACGGATGGCAGCTTCGGTCAGGGTTTCATTCGGGTCGAGGTGACCGGCGGGCTGGTTGAGTACCGCTCGTCCGCCTTTGAGTTCTTCGACCATGAGGAAACGACCGTTGTCTTCGACGATGGTGGCGACGGTGATGTGGGGTTTCCAGTCCATGCATTGTCCTCTGGTGGTTTTCGGCTTGATCATGCCAATCAAAAGATCGCAGCCTTCGGCAGCTCCTACACGGATCGGCGTAGGAGCTGCCGAAGGCTGCGATCTTTTGATCTATGGTGCAAACAAAAACCCCGGCACAAGGCCGGGGCTTCTTTGCATCCTTACAACCTTACACCAGCGCAGCAATCGCCGCGTTGAAGGTGTTGCTCGGGCGCATGGCCTTGCTGATCAGCTCGGCATCAGCGTGGTAGTAACCACCGATGTCCACTGGCTGGCCCTGTACGGCGTTGAGCTCGGCAACGATGGTTGCCTCGTTCTCGGTCAGGGTCTTGGCCAGCTGGCCGAATTGCGCCTGCAGTGCTGCATCTTCAGTCTGGGCCGCCAGGGCTTGTGCCCAGTACAGCGCCAGGTAGAAGTGGCTGCCGCGGTTGTCGATGTTGCCGACTTTGCGCGATGGCGACTTGTTGTTGTCGAGGAACTGGCCAGTGGCCTGATCCAGGGTCTTGGCCAGCACCAGGGCTTTCGGGTTGTTGTAAGTAACACCCAAATGCTCCAGGGAAGCGGCCAGGGCCAGGAACTCGCCCAGGGAATCCCAGCGCAGGAAGTTCTCTTCCAGCAACTGCTGAACGTGCTTCGGTGCCGAACCGCCAGCGCCGGTTTCGAACAGGCCGCCGCCATTCATCAGCGGTACGATCGACAGCATCTTGGCGCTGGTGCCCAGTTCCATGATCGGGAACAGGTCGGTCAGGTAGTCGCGCAGTACGTTACCGGTCACCGAGATGGTGTCCTTGCCTGCACGGGTACGCTCCAGGGTGAACTTCATGGCGTCGACTGGCGCCATGATCTGGATGTCCAGGCCGGACGTGTCGTGATCCTTCAGGTAAGCCTGAACTTTCTCGATCACCACGCCATCGTGGGCGCGCATCGGGTCCAGCCAGAAGATCGCTGGCGTGCTGCTGGCGCGGGCACGGTTGACGGCCAGTTTGACCCAGTCCTGGATCGGCGCGTCTTTGGTCTGGCACATGCGGAAGATGTCGCCGGCTTCAACCGCTTGCTCCAGCAGCAGGCTGCCTTTGCTGTCTGTAACGCGAACCACGCCGCTGGCCTTGACCTGGAAAGTCTTGTCGTGCGAGCCGTACTCTTCGGCTTTTTTCGCCATCAGGCCCACGTTTGGCACGCTGCCCATGGTGGTCGGATCGAAGGCACCGTTTACCTTGCAGTCTTCGATGACGGCCTGGTAGATGGTCGCGTAGCAACGATCCGGAATCACTGCCTTGGTGTCGTGCAACTGGCCATCAGTGCCCCACATCTTGCCGGAGTCACGGATCATCGCCGGCATCGAGGCGTCGACGATGACGTCGCTCGGCACGTGCAGGTTGGTGATGCCTTTGTCGGAGTTGACCATCGCCAGCGACGGACGAACGGCGTAGACCGCCTGAATGTCCGCTTCGATCGCAGCTTGCTGATCGCTAGGCAAAGCCTTGATGCGAGCGTACAGGTCACCGATGCCGTTGTTCAGGTTGAAGCCGATCTGTGCCAGCACGTCGGCGTGCTTGGCCAGTGCGTCTTTATAGAACTCGGCAACGATCTGGCCGAACATGATCGGGTCGGAGACCTTCATCATGGTGGCTTTGAGGTGAACCGACAGCAGCACGCCTTTGGCTTTGGCGTCTTCGATCTCGGCAGCAATGAAGCTGCGCAGGGCGTTCTTGCTCATGACCGCGCAATCGAGGATCTCACCGGCTTGTACGGTGGTTTTTTCCTTCAGGACGGTGGTGGTGCCGTCTTGAGCGATCAATTCGATTTTGACGGCGTCAGCGGCGTCGATCAGGGCAGCTTTTTCGCTGCCGTAGAAATCACCGGTGCTCATGTGGGCTACGTGGGACTTGGAGTCCGCAGCCCAGGCGCCCATTTTGTGCGGGTGCTTGCGCGCGTAGTTCTTGACTGACAGCGGTGCACGACGATCGGAGTTGCCTTCGCGCAGAACCGGGTTCACGGCGCTGCCCTTGATCTTGTCGTAACGCGACTTGGCGAGCTTGTCGGCGTCGCTGGTCACGGTTTCCGGGTAGTCCGGCAGTGCGAAGCCCTGGGCTTGCAGCTCTTTGATCGCGGCTTGCAGTTGCGGAACGGAAGCACTGATGTTCGGCAGCTTGATGATGTTGGCTTCAGGCGTAACGGCCAAGTCGCCCAGTTCGGCGAGGTGGTCGGCTACGGCTTTGTCACCCAATTGCTCGGGGAAGCTGGCCAGAATGCGCCCTGCAAGAGAGATATCGCGGGTTTCCACGGCGATATCAGCGGAGGCAGTGAAAGCCTCTACGATAGGCAACAGTGAATAGGTGGCGAGGGCGGGAGCTTCGTCGGTGAAGGTATAGATGATCTTCGAGCGGGTGGGCATATTCGGATTAACTCTCTCTTCTTTGCTAAAGCGTGCGCAGAAACTCGAGGGGCGCCGGGTAAGCGCGTTCGTTCAAAGTCGTCCATGAGCCGAATGTCGAGGTTTGTGCGCGGTGATGTTGGGTGCATCAGTCGAGCGGCAAGCGGGTGGACTGCTGTAGCGGTCCTGCTTTTTCGGGCCGAAGCTCTCGCAATAGAGGGGTCGGCCGTCGTGACTCTGTGGTCAGCGGGCGGCATTATACATAGGTAGCTGGCAATCTGCCGATGGTTCATACACAACGTGTGTCGTCCATTGGTCTAAAGGTCGCAGGGGGGGTGGGGGGCGTAGAGTCTTGCAGCGTGCTTGAGTTTGGCGCTTTTCCCTTTGCATTCAGGCTTGTAGAACCCCAGCCGCACAGCTTTGCGGCAGATGGGTGGAACATGGGGTTTGCGCGCTGAATTAACTGGGGTACGCTCGAACCAAGCCAGATGTTCAATCCAAACAATGGAGTTCAGCATGGGATACAAGAAGATTCAGGTTCCGGCAGTCGGCGACAAAATCACCGTCAACGCGGACCATTCTCTCAATGTTCCTAACAACCCGATCATCCCCTTCATCGAAGGCGATGGTATCGGCGTTGATATCAGCCCGGTCATGATCAAGGTTGTCGATGCTGCTGTTAAGAAGGCTTACGGCGGCGATCGCAAAATTTCCTGGATGGAAGTCTACGCCGGGGAGAAAGCGACTCAGGTTTACGATCAGGACACCTGGCTACCTCAGGAAACCCTGGACGCAGTCAAGGATTACGTGGTTTCCATCAAGGGCCCCCTGACCACGCCGGTCGGCGGCGGCATTCGTTCGCTGAACGTGGCCCTGCGCCAGCAGCTGGACCTTTATGTGTGCCTGCGCCCGGTGCGCTGGTTCGAAGGCGTGCCTAGCCCGGTCAAGAAGCCAGGCGACGTCGACATGACGATCTTCCGCGAGAACTCCGAGGACATCTACGCCGGTATCGAGTGGAAAGCCGGTTCGCCGGAAGCGACCAAGGTCATCAAGTTCCTGAAAGAGGAAATGGGTGTCACCAAGATCCGTTTCGACGAAAACTGCGGTATCGGCATCAAGCCAGTCTCGCTGCAGGGCACCAAGCGCCTGGCGCGCAAGGCGCTGCAGTACGTGGTCGACAACGATCGCGACTCGCTGACCATCGTGCACAAAGGCAACATCATGAAGTTCACCGAAGGTGCCTTCAAGGAATGGGCTTACGAAGTGGCGGCTGAAGAGTTCGGCGCGACCCTGCTCGACGGCGGTCCATGGATGCAGTTCAAGAACCCGAAAACCGGCAAGAACGTCATCGTCAAGGATGCCATCGCCGATGCCATGCTCCAGCAGATCCTGCTGCGCCCGGCCGAATACGATGTGATTGCGACCCTGAACCTGAACGGTGACTACCTCTCCGACGCCCTGGCGGCCGAAGTGGGCGGCATCGGTATCGCGCCGGGTGCCAACCTGTCCGACACCATTGCCATGTTCGAAGCCACCCACGGTACTGCGCCGAAATACGCCGGCAAGGACCAGGTCAACCCGGGTTCGCTGATCCTGTCTGCAGAGATGATGCTGCGCCACATGGGCTGGACCGAAGCGGCCGACTTGATCATCAAGGGCACCAATGGCGCGATTTCCGCCAAGACCGTGACCTATGACTTCGAGCGTCTGATGGACGGCGCCACGCTGTTGTCGTCCTCGGCGTTCGGCGATGCGCTGATTTCGCACATGTAAGAAGCAACTCGTAACGAAAAACCGCCCCGCTCAAATCATGAGTTGGGCGGTTTTTTTATAACAGAAGGGTGGGTGCAAAAATCATGCAATAACGGTTTGTTGCTCGCTGGCTGCGACAACTTTCGCGATATCCTCAGGCGCGCCGATGCTCACGGCGTGCAGGCCCTTGGGGCCCTGGATAATCTCGAACACCACAGGCTGGCCGGCCTTCAGGGTCTTGTACCCCTCCATCTGGATGGCCGAATAGTGGGCGAACAGGTCTTCGCTCTTGCCGTCTTCATTGATGAAGCCGTATCCCTTGGCGTTGTTGAACCATTTCACCTTGCCACTGACCTTGACACCTGACATACCCATATCCCTCTGCAACTGACTCCATCACTGGAGTATCATCCAGATAATCCGCAGTCGAATCTCATAAATAAGATTGACTCCGCGGACCTTTTTTACCCACTGTGGGCTCTATTGGTTGTAACACCGTTTTGCCGATAGTCAAGGTGACCGGGCAGTCGCAGTTGAAATCGTCCATAGCCGCCCCCACCACTGTATTCGCACAACTGACGAACCTTTCTTTCCATGCATGCAATCAGCCAGATTCGACTAACATTCAATCAGGATCATCCGGTTCTCCAGCAAGACGGTCCGGGGACCCACGACGACGATTCCGCAGGCATTGCTGTTCAGGAGGCAAAGCCTGCTTTACAGGCGCCACCGATGTACAAGGTGGTTTTGTTCAATGATGACTACACACCGATGGATTTCGTCGTCGAAGTGCTCGAGGTGTTTTTTAACCTGAATCGGGAGCTGGCGACCAAGGTCATGTTGGCCGTCCATACAGAAGGACGGGCAGTATGTGGAGTGTTTACCCGCGACATCGCCGAGACCAAGGCCATGCAGGTCAACCAGTACGCCAGGGAAAGCCAGCATCCGCTACTCTGTGAAATCGAGAAGGACGGTTAATCGCCGACCACTTGGGTATGAGGTGAAGCTATGTTAAACCGCGAGCTCGAAGTCACCCTCAATCTTGCCTTCAAGGAGGCTCGTTCGAAACGTCATGAATTCATGACCGTCGAACACCTCCTGCTGGCCCTATTGGATAATGAGGCTGCCGCCACCGTATTGCGTGCGTGCGGCGCCAACCTCGACAAACTCAAACATGACCTGCAGGAGTTCATTGACTCCACCACGCCACTGATCCCGGTGCATGACGAGGATCGTGAGACCCAGCCCACCCTGGGCTTCCAGCGTGTGCTGCAGCGCGCCGTGTTTCACGTACAGAGCTCGGGCAAACGCGAAGTGACCGGTGCCAACGTGCTGGTCGCCATCTTCAGTGAGCAAGAGAGTCAGGCAGTGTTCCTGCTGAAACAGCAGAGCGTTGCGCGCATCGATGTCGTCAACTACATCGCCCACGGCATCTCCAAGGTGCCCGGGCATGGCGATCACTCTGAAGGTGAGCAAGATATGCAGGACGACGAGGGCGGCGAGTCTTCTTCTTCTGGCAATCCCCTGGATGCTTATGCCAGCAACCTCAACGAACTGGCACGCCAGGGTCGTATTGACCCGCTGGTAGGCCGCGAAATGGAAGTCGAGCGTGTCGCGCAGATCCTGGCGCGTCGTCGCAAGAACAATCCGCTGCTGGTGGGCGAGGCAGGCGTGGGTAAAACCGCGATTGCCGAAGGCCTGGCCAAGCGTATTGTCGATAACCAGGTGCCTGATCTGCTGGCCAACAGCGTGGTGTATTCGCTTGATCTGGGCGCACTGCTGGCCGGGACCAAATATCGCGGTGATTTCGAGAAGCGCTTCAAGGCGTTGCTTAATGAGCTGAAAAAACGTCCGCAGGCAATCCTGTTCATCGACGAAATCCACACCATCATTGGTGCGGGTGCCGCGTCCGGTGGCGTCATGGATGCCTCGAACCTGCTCAAGCCGCTGCTGTCTTCCGGTGATATCCGCTGCATCGGTTCGACCACGTTCCAGGAGTTCCGCGGGATCTTCGAGAAGGACCGTGCTTTGGCCCGGCGCTTCCAGAAGGTCGATGTGTCGGAGCCTTCGGTGGAAGACACCATCGGTATCCTGCGCGGCTTGAAGGGGCGTTTCGAAGCGCACCACAGCATCGAGTACAGCGATGAGGCCCTGCGTGCGGCTGCCGAACTGGCATCGCGCTACATCAATGACCGGCACATGCCGGACAAGGCCATCGACGTGATTGACGAGGCGGGTGCCTACCAGCGCCTGCAGCCGGTCGAGAAGCGCGTGAAACGCATCGAAGTGCCTCAGGTCGAGGACATCGTGGCGAAGATCGCGCGGATTCCGCCAAAGCACGTCACCAGCTCGGACAAAGAGCTGCTGCGTAACCTTGAGCGTGACCTCAAGCTGACGGTGTTTGGCCAGGACGCTGCAATCGACTCGCTGTCGACTGCGATCAAGCTGTCCCGCGCCGGCCTCAAGTCGCCTGACAAGCCAGTCGGTTCGTTCCTGTTCGCAGGCCCGACCGGTGTAGGTAAAACCGAAGCGGCGCGGCAGCTGGCCAAGGCGCTGGGTATCGAACTGGTTCGCTTCGACATGTCCGAGTACATGGAGCGCCACACCGTATCGCGTCTGATCGGTGCACCTCCAGGCTATGTCGGGTTCGATCAGGGCGGCCTGCTGACCGAAGCCATCACCAAGCAGCCACACTGCGTGCTGTTGCTCGATGAGATCGAGAAGGCGCATCCGGAAGTCTTCAACCTGCTGTTGCAGGTGATGGACCACGGTACGCTCACCGATAACAACGGGCGCAAGGCGGACTTCCGTAACGTGATCGTCATCATGACGACCAACGCCGGTGCCGAAACCGCAGCGCGCGCTTCGATCGGTTTCACTCATCAGGACCACTCGTCCGATGCGATGGAAGTGATCAAGAAGAGCTTCACGCCAGAGTTCCGCAACCGCCTGGACACTATCATCCAGTTTGGTCGCCTCAGTCATGAGGTCATCAAGAGTGTGGTGGACAAGTTCCTTACCGAGCTTCAGGCGCAGCTGGAAGACAAGCGCGTGCAGCTGGAAGTGACCGACGCCGCACGCAGCTGGCTGGCGGCAGGTGGCTACGACTCGGCAATGGGCGCTCGACCAATGGCACGCCTGATCCAGGACAAGATCAAGCGTCCGCTGGCGGAAGAGATCCTGTTTGGCGAACTGGCCGACCATGGTGGCGTGGTCCACATCGATTTGAAGGACGGCGAGCTGACCTTCGAGTTCGAAACCACGGCAGAAATGGCCTGACGTTTAGTAGCAAAACAAAAAGGCGCCTACTGGCGCCTTTTTGCTGTCTGCGCGCGAATCCCCTTTAGGAGCTGCCGCAGGCTGCGATCTTTTGATCTTAAAAAATCCAGGATCAAAAGATCCCAGCCTGCGGCAGCTCCTACGGGGATGTTCGTCGAATTGCAGGCAAACAAAAACGCCCGGCATCAGCCGGGCGTCTTGTATTGACCTGATTAGCGGGCGCGGTAAGTAATGCGCCCTTTGCTCAAGTCATAGGGCGTCAGCTCGACGCGCACTTTGTCACCGGTAAGAATACGGATGTAGTTCTTGCGCATCTTGCCGGAAATATGCGCGGTTACGACGTGCCCATTTTCCAACTCCACACGAAACATGGTGTTGGGCAGGGTGTCGACGACAGTGCCTTCCATTTCGAAGCTGTCTTCTTTCGACATGCAGTAAAGCCCTCGGTGTCCAATGAATGGCCCGGTGCAACTGCGCCAGGCAAAAGCGGCGTGCATTGTGCCCGAAAAATGGTGTTTACGCCAAGGGGTTTAGGGATTGCTCTAACTTAGAAGAACCCAGCGCTGGTTGATCAGCAGTTCGATGGGTCGATATTGCGTCTTGTAACTCATCTTTTTGCAGTTCTTGATCCAGTACCCCAGGTACACCGCGTCCAGCCCCAGGCGCTGTGCCTCGGCGATTTGCCACAGGATTGCGTACCGGCCCAGGCTGCGGCGTTCTTCGGCGGGTTCGTAGAAGGTATAGACCGCCGAGAGGCCATTGGGCAGCAAGTCCGTCACGGCCACAGCCAGCAGACGGCCGTCGCGGCGGAATTCATAGAAGCGCGAAAATGGCAGGTCGCGCACCAGGAAGGTGGAAAACTGATCGCGGCTGGGCGGGTACATGTCGCCATCGGCATGCCGCTGTTCGATGTAGCGCTGGTACAGGTCGAAGTATTCTTCGCTGAACTGTGGTTTGGCCGGGCGCACCTGCAGATCGAGGTTGCGCCTGAAAATGCGTTTCTGCTGGCGATTGGGTGCGAACTGCGCCACGGGGATACGCGCGGGCACGCAGGCATTGCAGTTCTGGCAATGCGGCCGGTACAGGTGATCACCACTGCGACGAAAACCCATTTCAGACAGATCTGCGTAGACATGCACATCCATGGGCTGGCTAGGGTCGAGGAACAGGGTGGTGGCCTGCTCTTCGGGCAGATAACTGCAAGAGTGGGGTTGAGTGGCATAGAACTTCAAACGCGCCAACTCGGTCATGATCAACCCTCGGGGATAAACTTTAAATAAGTGTAAGCCAAGCGCGCGAAAGTCGCTCAGCAAACCCAGCTGGCGCGGGTGGGTTGATCCAGGTGCAGGGCCAGGTAGCGGGCGAATTCGCTACGGGGAATCGCCCGGGCGCCGAGGCTGTGCAAATGGTCGGTCGGCATCTGGCAGTCGATCAGTATGAACCCTGAGTCTTTCAGATGTCGCACCAGTGTGGCAAAGCCATATTTGGAGGCATTGTCGGCGCGGCTGAACATCGACTCGCCGAAAAACAGCTGCCCCATCGCCAAGCCATAGAGGCCGCCCACCAGCTCACCCTGGTCCCACACCTCCACCGAGTGGGCGAAGCCACGCGTGTGCAGTTCAAGGTAGGCCTCCTGCATCGCGGCGGTGATCCAGGTGCCGTCGGCATAATCACGCGGGGCCGCGCAAGCCTGGATGACTGCAGCGAAATCCTGGTCGAAGGTCACTTCATAGCGCTGTTGCCGGAGCAATTTGCCCAGGCTGCGCGAGACATGCAATTCGTCGGGAAACAACACCGTGCGAGGGTCGGGTGACCACCAGAGAATCGGCTGGCCTTCGGAGAACCACGGGAAACACCCATGGCGATAGGCCTGGATCAGGCGGTCGGCCGACAAGTCGCCACCCGCAGCCAGAAGGCCGTTGGGATCGCGCATCGCTCGTTCCAGCGGCGGGAAGGTCAGTGAGTTGCGTTGTAACCAGGTCAGCATGGCATCCAGGCTTGCAGAAGGGGAGGGCGGTATCGAGCCGGTTGGCCCGTGATCAAGTTTGCCGTCAAACGGTGAAAATGTCGTCGATGTATTTTTTTGCGGTTGTGCCGTCTTGTAACCATTCCTGCAACAAAGGCCCGGCACTGCAACTTGGCGTTGTGAATGTGGTCGTAGATGAATCCCTCATAAGCCTTTGTCACGAAAGACAATGCATGCTCAAATTGGACTGCAGGTCGCACGCCCTTGGCTATGCTTGAAACTGAAGTTGCCAGCATGGCATCGGCCGTACAAACCCGTACAATGCGGGGCTGTTACAGATTATTGAGCTTGCGCCGTGTTTATAAAATGCGCGATGCAGTGGTAAAAAGTAGTTCCGGTTGCGCCTGTCAATTTTTTTGCCTGCCCGGATTGGGCAGTTTTATAGTCATTCAACAGATGGACGCGCCACAGGCGCAGGAAAAGTAGCGTTTTGAAGAAATCCACCGCAGCACCAAAAACAGTCGTCGTTCCGCTCTGGCGGCAACAATTGCACTACCGACTCAAGGAAGGTGCATTGATCGCCATCGGCGCCTTGTGCCTGTTCCTGATGATGGCCTTGCTCACCTATGGCAAGGACGATCCGGGCTGGAGCCACAACAGCAAGATCGACGACGTACAGAATTTCGGCGGTCCTGCCGGCTCCTACAGTGCCGATATCCTGTTCATGGTGCTGGGTTACTTCGCCTACATCTTCCCGCTGCTGCTGGCGGTCAAGGCCTACCAGATCTTCCGCCAACGCCACCAGCCTTGGGAATGGAGCGGCTGGCTGTTCTCCTGGCGCCTGATCGGCCTGGTGTTCCTGGTGCTGTCGGGTGCGGCCCTGGCCCATATCCACTTCCACGCGGCCACCGGTCTGCCGGCGGGCGCGGGTGGCGCGCTGGGCGAGAGCCTTGGCGACCTGGCCCGCAACGCGCTGAATATCCAGGGCAGCACCTTGCTGTTCATCGCCCTGTTCCTGTTCGGCCTGACGGTGTTCACCGACCTGTCGTGGTTCAAGGTAATGGACGTCACCGGCAAGATTACCCTCGACCTGTTCGAACTGTTCCAGGGCGCTGCCAATCGCTGGTGGGCCGCTCGGGTGGAGCGCAAGCAACTGGTCGCGCAATTGCGTGAAGTCGATGACCGCGTGCACGACGTGGTGGCGCCAACCGTTACCGACAAGCGCGAGCAGGCCAAGGTCAAGGAACGCCTGATCGAGCGCGAGCAGGCCTTGAGCAAGCACATGTCGGACCGCGAGAAGCAGGTGCCGCCGGTTATCGCCCCTGCGCCACCGAAGCCTGCTGCACCCAGCAAGCGAGTGGAAAAAGAGAAACAGGCGCCGTTGTTCGTCGACAGCGCCGTGGAAGGCACCCTGCCGCCCATCTCGATCCTCGACCCGGCGGAAAAGAAACAGCTCAATTACTCGCCCGAATCCCTGGCTGCGGTTGGCCACCTGCTGGAAATCAAGCTCAAGGAATTCGGCGTTGAAGTGTCGGTGGATTCCATTCACCCGGGACCGGTCATTACCCGCTACGAAATCCAGCCGGCAGCCGGCGTCAAGGTCAGCCGCATCTCCAACCTGGCGAAGGACCTTGCCCGCTCCCTGGCGGTCACCAGCGTCCGGGTCGTGGAAGTGATTCCGGGCAAGACCACTGTAGGTATCGAGATTCCGAACGAGGACCGCCAGATCGTGCGCTTCTCCGAAGTGCTCTCGACCCCGGAATACGACAACTTCAAGTCGCCGGTGACCCTGGCCCTGGGCCACGACATCGGTGGCAAGCCGGTCATCACCGACCTGGCGAAAATGCCGCACTTGCTGGTGGCCGGTACCACCGGTTCGGGTAAGTCCGTGGGCGTGAACGCGATGATCCTGTCGATCCTGTTCAAGTCCGGCCCGGAAGACGCCAAGCTGATCATGATCGACCCGAAGATGCTGGAATTGTCGATCTACGAAGGCATTCCGCACCTGCTGTGCCCGGTGGTGACCGATATGAAAGACGCCGCCAACGCCCTGCGCTGGAGCGTGGCGGAGATGGAGCGTCGTTACAAGCTGATGGCGAAGATGGGCGTGCGTAACCTGTCGGGCTTCAACGCCAAGGTCAAGGAAGCCCAGGACGCGGGCGAGCCGTTGACCGATCCGCTGTACAAGCGCGAAAACATTCACGATGAAGCGCCGCTGTTGACCAAGCTGCCGACCATCGTCGTGGTGGTCGACGAATTTGCCGACATGATGATGATCGTCGGCAAGAAGGTTGAAGAACTGATCGCCCGTATCGCCCAGAAAGCCCGTGCTGCCGGCATCCACCTGATCCTCGCGACCCAGCGGCCTTCGGTTGATGTCATCACCGGTCTGATCAAGGCCAACATTCCGACGCGGATGGCGTTCCAGGTGTCGAGCAAGATCGACTCGCGGACCATCATCGACCAGGGTGGCGCCGAGCAACTGCTGGGCCACGGTGACATGTTGTACATGCCGCCCGGCACCAGCCTGCCGATCCGGGTCCACGGTGCGTTCGTATCCGATGACGAAGTTCACCGGGTGGTCGAAGCCTGGAAACTGCGGGGTGCACCGGAATACAACGATGAGATCCTCGCCGGTGTCGAAGAGGCAGGTAGCGGTTTTGAAAACGGCGGTGGTGGCGGTGATGACGATGCCGAAACCGATGCGCTGTACGACGAAGCAGTGCAATTCGTGCTGGAAAGCCGTCGCGCGTCCATTTCTGCGGTCCAGCGCAAGCTGAAGATCGGCTACAACCGCGCCGCGCGCATGATCGAAGCCATGGAAATGGCCGGGGTCGTGACGTCCATGAACACCAACGGTTCCCGCGAAGTCCTGGCACCTGGCCCGGTTCGCGACTGATCTGATTTTGCAAGGGCGGCGCCCCGCGCTCCGCCCGCACTCCCACGAATATCAAGAGGACTCCCATGCGTCTTATCCGCATGCTGTTGCTGCCGGTACTGGCTTTGACCACGCTTTCGGCCCACGCCGATGACAAGGACGTGGCGCGCCTGACCCAACTCCTGGAAAAATCCCAGACCCTGAGCGCACGCTTCTCCCAGCTGACCCTGGATGGCGGTGGCACCCAATTGCAGGAAACCGCAGGGCAGATGTCGCTGCAACGCCCGGGCTTGTTCTACTGGCACACGGATGCGCCGCAGGAACAGTTGATGGTGTCCGATGGCAAGAAGGTCTCGCTGTGGGACCCGGACCTGGAGCAGGTCACCATCAAGAACCTCGACCAGCGCCTGACCCAGACCCCGGCGCTGCTGCTGTCCGGTGACGTGTCCAAGATCAGCCAGAGCTTCGACATCAGCGCCAAGGAAGCCGGTGGCGTGATCGACTTCACCCTGAAGCCAAAAACCAAGGACACCCTGTTCGACAGCCTGCGCCTGTCGTTCCGCAATGGCCTGGTCAATGACATGCAACTGATCGACAGCGTCGGCCAGCGCACCAATATCCTATTCACCGGGGTGAAGGCCAACGAGCCGATCCCGGCGTCCAGGTTCAAGTTCGACATTCCGAAGGGCGCGGACGTCATTCAAGAGTAAGACGCAGAACCTGTGGGAGCGGGCTTGCCCGCGATGGCGTCGGGTCAGAAAACCATGATCTTGAATGTAATGTCGTCATCGCGGGCAAGCCCGCTCCCACAGGGATCGCAGCGTTCAAATAATAGAGTGATCGGCATCAGGACCCAGTGAGGTTTCATAAGCAGTGATGGACCTGTTCAGCAGCGCCCCGATAGCTCAACCCCTGGCCGCCCGCCTGCGTGCGGCCAATCTGGATGAGTACGTCGGCCAGGAACACCTGCTGGCTCGCGGCAAGCCCCTGCGCGAAGCCCTCGAGCAGGGTGCGCTGCATTCGATGATCTTCTGGGGCCCGCCGGGTGTGGGCAAGACCACCCTGGCGCGACTCCTGGCTGAAGTCTCGGACGCGCATTTCGAAACGGTGTCGGCGGTACTGGCCGGGGTGAAGGAAATCCGCCAGGCGGTGGAAATCGCCAAGCAGCAGGCCGGGCAGTACGGTAAACGCACCATTTTGTTCGTCGATGAAGTGCACCGCTTCAACAAGTCCCAGCAGGATGCGTTCCTGCCCTACGTTGAAGACGGCACCCTGATTTTCATCGGCGCGACCACCGAAAACCCCTCGTTCGAACTCAACAACGCCTTGCTGTCCCGTGCCCGCGTCTACGTGCTCAAAAGCCTCGACGAAGCGGCCCTGCGCAAGCTGGTGCAGCGCGCCCTGACCGAAGAGCGCGGCCTGGGCAAACGGCAGCTGACCCTCAGCGATGAAGGCTTCCAGATGCTGCTGACCGCCGCCGATGGCGATGGCCGGCGCCTGCTCAATCTGCTGGAAAACGCCTCGGACCTCGCTGAAGACCACAGCGAAATCGGCGTCGACCTGCTGCAGAGCCTGCTCGGCGATACCCGTCGGCGCTTCGACAAGGGTGGCGAAGCGTTTTACGACCAGATCTCCGCGCTGCATAAGTCGGTGCGCGGCTCCAATCCCGATGGTGCGCTGTACTGGTTCGCGCGAATGATCGACGGCGGTTGCGACCCCCTTTACCTGGCCCGGCGCGTGGTGCGCATGGCCAGCGAAGATATTGGCAACGCCGACCCCCGCGCCCTGAGCCTGTGCCTGGCGGCGTGGGAAGTGCAGGAGCGCCTTGGGAGCCCGGAAGGCGAGCTGGCCGTGGCGCAGGCCATCACCTACCTGGCCTGCGCGCCGAAGAGCAATGCGGTGTACATGGGCTTCAAGGCCGCCATGCGCAGTGCTACCGAACATGGCTCCCTCGAAGTGCCGCTGCACTTGCGCAACGCACCCACCAAGCTGATGAAACAACTGGGCTATGGCGACGAGTACCGTTATGCCCACGATGAGCCGGACGCTTACGCGGCCGGCGAAGATTATTTTCCTGAAAACCTCGAGCCGCAACCGTTCTATCAACCCGTGCCTCGGGGCCTGGAGTTGAAGATCGGCGAGAAGCTCAACCACCTTGCCCAACTTGATCGTCTGAGCCCCAGGCAGCGGAGAAAATAGTGATTCCACTGGTTATCGCCGTTTCGATCGGCGGCGTCGCCGGCACGCTGTTACGCTTCGCCACCGGCAATTGGGTCAACGCAAATTGGCCGCGGCACTTCTATACCGCTACGCTGGCCGTTAATATCGTGGGCTGTCTGCTGATCGGCGTGTTGTACGGCCTGTTTCTGATACGCCCGGAAGTGCCGATAGAGGTGCGTGCCGGGTTGATGGTTGGCTTCCTTGGGGGGCTGACGACTTTTTCATCTTTTTCACTGGATACGGTGCGCCTGCTGGAAAGCGGGCAAGTCCTGCTAGCCTTGGGCTATGCAGCCATCAGCGTATTCGGCGGGCTGCTCGCCACCTGGGCCGGCCTGTCCCTGACCAAACTTTGATAACGAGAGACCGACATGCTCGATTCCAAACTGTTACGTAGCAACCTTCAGGACGTAGCGGACCGCCTGGCATCCCGTGGCTACACCCTGGATGTTGCGCGCATCGAAGCGCTGGAAGAACAGCGCAAGACCGTCCAGACCCGCACCGAAGCACTGCAGGCTGAACGTAATGCGCGTTCCAAGTCCATCGGTCAGGCCAAGCAGCGCGGCGAAGACATCGCGCCGCTGATGGCGGACGTCGAGCGCATGGGCAACGAACTGGGCGCCGGCAAAGTCGAGCTGGACGCCATTCAGACCGAGCTGGACTCGATCCTGCTTGGTATTCCGAACCTGCCGCACGAGTCCGTGCCGGTCGGCAAGGATGAAGACGACAACGTCGAAGTGCGCCGCTGGGGTACGCCGACCGCTTTCGATTTCCCGGTTCAGGATCACGTGGCCCTGGGCGAAAAATTCGGCTGGCTGGATTTCGAAACCGCCGCCAAGCTGTCCGGTGCACGCTTTGCCCTGTTGCGCGGGCCGATCGCTCGTCTGCACCGGGCCCTGGCGCAATTCATGATCAACCTGCACACCAGCGAGCATGGCTATGAAGAGGCGTACACGCCTTACCTGGTCCAGGCGCCGGCGCTGCAAGGCACCGGCCAGTTGCCGAAGTTCGAGGAAGACCTGTTCAAGATCGCTCGCGAAGGCGAAGCCGATCTGTACCTGATCCCGACGGCCGAAGTGTCGCTGACCAACATCGTAGCCGGCGAAATCGTCGACTCGAAACTGCTGCCCATCAAGTTCGTCGCCCACACGCCATGCTTCCGCAGTGAAGCTGGCGCGTCGGGTCGTGACACCCGTGGCATGATCCGCCAGCACCAGTTCGACAAGGTCGAGATGGTCCAGATCGTCGAGCCATCGACTTCCATGCAAGCCCTGGAAGGCCTGACCGCCAACGCCGAGAAAGTCCTGCAACTGCTGGAGCTGCCTTACCGCACCCTGGCGCTGTGCACGGGCGACATGGGTTTCAGCGCGGTCAAGACCTACGACCTGGAAGTGTGGATTCCGAGCCAGGACAAGTACCGCGAGATTTCGTCGTGCTCCAACTGTGGCGATTTCCAGGCCCGGCGCATGCAGGCGCGTTTCCGCAACCCGGAAACCGGCAAGCCTGAGCTGGTTCACACCCTCAACGGTTCTGGCCTGGCGGTCGGTCGTACCCTGGTTGCCGTGCTCGAAAACTACCAGCAGGCCGACGGTTCGATCCGCGTGCCGCAGGTGCTGAAGCCGTACATGGGTGGCCTCGAGGTCATCGGCTAAATGGACTATCTGCCGCTGTTTCACAACCTTCGCGGCAGTCGTGTGTTGGTCGTCGGTGGGGGGGAGATTGCCTTGCGCAAATCCCGCCTGCTGGCCGAAGCCGGTGCCCTGCTGCGAGTGGTTGCACCTGAAATCGAATCGCAATTGCGTGAGCTCGTGGCTGGCAGCGGTGGCGAGTGCGTGCTGCGCGGTTACGTCGAGTCGGATTTGCACGGTTGCGGGCTGATCATTGCCGCCACCGACGACGAACCGTTGAACGCACAAGTCTCCGCCGATGCCCATCGGCGCTGTGTGCCGGTCAACGTGGTGGATGCACCGGCGCTGTGCAGCGTGATCTTCCCGGCGATCGTCGACCGTTCGCCGTTGATCATCGCGGTCTCCAGCGGCGGTGATGCACCGGTGCTGGCGCGCTTGATCCGCGCCAAACTGGAAACCTGGATTCCCTCCACTTACGGTCAGTTGGCCGGTCTGGCGGCGCGTTTTCGCAGCCAGGTCAAAGGGCTGTTCCCGGACGTGCAGCAGCGCCGGGCGTTCTGGGAAGACGTGTTCCAGGGCCCCATCGCCGATCGGCAACTGGCCGGGCAGGGCAGCGAGGCCGAGCGCCTGCTGCAGGCGAAAATCGACGGTGAAGCCACGGTGGCGACCGGCGAGGTGTACCTGGTGGGCGCAGGCCCGGGTGATCCGGACCTGCTGACGTTTCGTGCGCTGCGCCTGATGCAGCAAGCCGACGTGGTGCTGTATGACCGCCTGGTGGCGCCGGCGATTCTCGACTTGTGCCGTCGCGATGCCGAGCGGATCTATGTTGGCAAGCGTCGGGCCGATCATGCGGTGCCCCAGGATCAGATCAACCAGCAGTTGGTGGATCTGGCCAAACAGGGCAAGCGCGTGGTGCGGTTGAAGGGCGGTGATCCGTTCATCTTCGGCCGTGGCGGTGAAGAGATCGAGGAACTGGCAGCCCATGGCATCCCGTTCCAGGTGGTGCCCGGCATCACTGCCGCCAGTGGCTGCGCCGCTTATGCGGGCATCCCGCTGACGCACCGCGATTACGCGCAGTCCGTACGCTTTGTCACCGGTCACCTCAAGGATGGCTCCACCGACCTGCCGTGGGCCGACCTCGTCGCGCCGGCGCAGACGCTGGTGTTTTATATGGGGCTGGTGGGCTTGCCGATCATCTGCGAAGAACTGATCAGGCATGGCCGCGCGTCAGATACCCCGGCGGCGTTGATCCAGCAGGGCACCACGGTCAATCAACGGGTGTTCACCGGGACCCTGGCCGATCTTCCACGGCTGGTGGCGGAGCATGAAGTGCATGCCCCGACCCTGGTGATTGTTGGGGAAGTGGTGCAACTGCGCGAGAAACTGGCGTGGTTTGAAGGGGCTCAGGCGCAGGTCTGAACCTGCAATTGCGGAGTCTGGGGGAAAAAGATCGCAGCCTTCGGCAGCTCCTACAGGATGATGCGATCCCCTGTAGGAGCTGCCGAAGGCTGCGATCTTTTGATCTTAATGCTGCTGCCAAACCCCTTTCCCACTCAACCGCGCCCGATCATGCCCGCCAGTAAAATCCTGCTGCGGCCCCTTGGGCACAACCCCAGTCGGGTTGATGGTCTTGTGACTGCCGTAGTAGTGATGCTTGATGTGGGTGAAATCCACCGTCTCGGCAATCCCCGGCCACTGATACATCTCCCGCAACCAGTTCGACAGGTTCGGGTAATCGGCGATCCGTCGCAGGTTGCACTTGAAATGCCCGTGGTACACCGCATCGAACCGAATCAACGTAGTAAACAGCCGAACATCAGCCTCGGTCAGGTACTCACCCACCAGGTAGCGATTGGCGCCCAATAGCGCTTCCAGCCGGTCCAGCTCCGCAAACACTTCGTCGAATGCCTGTTCGTAGGCCTGCTGCGACGTGGCAAAGCCCGCGCGATACACCCCATTGTTCACTGCCGGATAAATTCGCTCGTTCAGCCCATCGATCTCACTGCGCAGCGCCGCTGGGTAGAAGTCCAGGTCGTTGCCGGTCAGGTCATTGAACGCACTGTTGAACATGCGAATAATTTCCGCCGATTCGTTGCTGACGATACGTTGCTGCTGCTTGTCCCAGAGCACCGGCACCGTGACGCGACCGGTGTAGTTGGCGGTATCGGCGGTGTAGCGCTGGTGCATGAAATCAAAGTGATCCAGCTTGTCACCGGTGGAGCCGAGATTCTCGTCGAAGGTCCAGCCGTTTTCCAACATCAGCCAACTGACCACCGACACGTCGATGAGCCCTTCGAGGCCTTTGAGTTTGCGCAGGATCAGCGTGCGATGGGCCCAGGGACAGGCAAGGGAAACGTACAGATGATAGCGCCCGGCCTCGGCGGCAAAGCCACCGACACCGCTGGGGCCGGGCTGGCCGTCGGCGGTCACCCAGTTGCGGCGCTGGGCCTGCTCGCGCTGGAATGCGCCGTCTTTGCTGCTTTCGTACCACTGGTCATGCCAGCGACCTTCAACTAACAAACCCATGTTCAAGACTCCTCAACCAATAAGCATTGGAGAGGAGTCTATTCCGATAGGTTCGAACAAAAAGCGCAAAGGTTGGGCGCTTATGATCGGTTAAATCGATCTGTCCCGGGCTTCCCAGTACTGCCGGGCCGTTTCGAACGCCTGCTCCCGGGGTTGGCCGAGGCCGCGCAAGGCCAGGGCCATGGTCGAGATCAGGGCCATTTGCGGGTAGCTGTCGACCACGTCGCCGCGCCACACCGCCTTCAAGTGTTCAGGGTCCAGTGCAGACGGTTTGACGTGTCGCTGGCTGGACATCTGTGGCCATTCCTCATCCCAGCTGACACCGCCGTTAGTGCCATAGAGGTGGCTGTCGGCGTCCGGGTTGATCTCGATTTCGCCACCATCGCCCTTGACCACGATCGCGGTGTCGCCGAGCAGGCCGCTGGCATCGCGGTGCACCGCCTGGTAACCGGGATGGAAGATGCTTTGCAGGCCGCAGCGCGCGCCCAGCGGGTTGAGAATGCGGGTCAGGGAATGGATCGGCGAACGCAGGCCCAGTGTGTTGCGCAAGTCGATCATGCGCTGAAGTTGCGGCGCCCAGTCCACCAGCGGCATGAACGCCAGGCCGCCATCCTCCAGCGCGGCACCGACCTGCTGCCAGGTGCGGCACAGCGGGATCTGCAAGTGTTGCAGCAACTGCTCGCTGTACAGCCGGCCGGCCGTGTGCGCGCCGCCACCATGCATGAAAATTCGCACGCCGTTCTGCGCCAGGCACTTGGCCGCCAGCAGGTACCACGGCAGGTGGCGCTTTTTGCCGGCGTAGGTCGGCCAGTCCAGGTCAACATTCAACGCTGGCGCCTGCAAACGCTCACGCAAAGCTTCGGTAAAGCCGGCCATTTCCTCGGCGCTTTCTTCCTTGTGGCGCAACAGCATCAGAAATGCGCCCAGCTGGGTGTCCTCGACCTGATCGTCGAGCACCATGCCCATGGCGACCCGTGCTTCGACCCGGGTCAGGTCGCGGGCACCACGCTTGCCCTTGCCGAGAATTCGCACGAACTGGGCGAACGGGTGTTCGGCGGGCGTTTCGAGGGTCAGCGCTGGGTAGTCGGTCATAAGCAATTCGTCGGTTTGGGCAGGCCCGCCAGTTTTGCGGCGAGTTTGGCAGGGGTGCCTTTGAACAGTCGGTTGAGGTGCAGGCTGTTGCCTTTTTCCGGGCCGAGCTTCAATGCGGTGTACTTGATCAGCGGTCGCGTAGCCGGTGACAACTGGAACTCGGCATAGAAGCTGCGCAACAGTTCGAGGATCTCCCAATGTTCGGGGCCCAGATCGATGTCTTCGGCGGCGGCCAGGGCGCTGGCCACTTCGGCGGACCAGTCGCTGAGTTCAACCAGGAAACCATCCTTGTCCAGTTCGATGGCGCGGGCGCCGACTGTCAGCGCATTCATAACCAGCTGTTGACCTTGTCGTAATGGACAGACAGTTCAACGAAGGCCGGGTAGTCGATGCTGGCGGCGCAGTCCGGAACGTTCACCGCCCGGGCTTGGGCGTCTTCGGCCAGCACGAACAGTTTCAGGGCGCGAGTGCTTAGTGCGTTGAAGGGGGCAGTGCCCGGTTGCAAGGCATGGACCGCATCGCCACAGAGCAGTAGCCCATCGTCAGTACCGATGATGCGCAGGCAACTGGTCAGGCGGTCATCGCCGAAGGGGGAATGAGACAATACGTGCAAGGTCGACATCAGAGGGTAATCACCTGATCGTAACGGTCAATAAGTGCAGTGACTTCGTGGGCGGCCAGCCCCTGGGCCTCTTCCAGCGCAAAATTGCTCAGGCCCCGGGCGCAGGCACTGTCGGCACAGACGAACAACTCTTCGACACCGAACATCGGCAGCGCTTGCAGATTGGCACTGAGGTCTTTCTGCTGCAGGGCCCTGGCGTTCTGTCCGGTGGCGAGCTGGAACACTCCGTCATCGAGAAAAAGCAGGCCGATGGGCAGGTCGAAGGCGCCACCGGCGAGCACGATGTCCAGCGCCTCCCGTGCGCTCGGCCCGGACCAGGGCGACTGGCGGCTGATGATCAACAAGGATTTGGCCATTTTACGCGCCCCCGAAACAGATCAGGCGGTCGGCGTTCTGGACCGCGTCGTGCAGCTGGCCAAGGCCGGACAGCTCCCACGGTGCACCGACCGCGACCGAACGCTGGTAACGACTGGCTTCTTCCTCATTCAACACACCGCGGCGCAGGGCGGCGGCGATGCACACCACGCCGTCGAGTTGATGGTCGGCGACCAATTCGCGCCATTGCCGGGGCAGGTCCAGCTCATCCTGGGCAGTCACTACACTGGTCGATGCGTTATAGACGCCGTCCTGGTAGAAAAACAGCCGGACAATCTCATGCCCCCCGGCCAGCGCGGCCTGGGCGAACAACAGGGCGCGGCGCGAGGAGGGCGCATGGGCGGCGGAAAACAGCGCGATGGCGAACTTCATGACGGACTCGATCAGCGGAACTGCGAGCATGATAAAGCTTTATCGGCTGTGCGGCGAAGTAGGTTTCTGCAGAGGCCGAGGCGCTGTGCAGACGCCATCGCGGGCAAGCCTTGCTCACACAGAGGTGTCGGCCATCCACAAATACTGCGCACACCACCAATACCCTGTGGGAGAGGCGGTGCGACGATTCTACTTGCACCGCGAAAGCGGCCGGCGCCTCAACAACGACATTTGGATCTACCGCGGCATATACCCCAATTGCCAACGCCGTGGAATCCTCAGCGACAGCACCCCGATCACCCCCGCCAGCAGCCCGCTGACAAACAGCGCCTTGAGCCCCAGATGATGCTCCAGCAGCGCCCCCAGCACCGCACCGGCGAACATCCCGGTCCACGGGATCAACTGCACCCGCCAGCCGTTGCGCCGTTCGCCCAGCATCCATCGGCCCAATCCACGACCAAACCGCGAGAGGGCGCCAGTCACGTAGGTGAGCCCGACCGGCAGGCCATTGACCTCTTCCACGGCTGCATTGAGCATGCCCATGGCGATGATCGCCGCCAGCAGGGCGGGCAGCTGATCTGCATAAGGCCAGGCCGCCGCGCCGCACAGCAGCATGGCGATGCACAGCAACAACGGCAGCGCCCGGCGGCCGCCGAGGCGACTGACAACAATTCCCAGGGCATTGCCGACGACGAAGGTGGCCACCAGGATCACCAGGCGCAAGGTCAGGCCCACATCGCCGTCACTGATGGCCACGGCGAGGCGGGTGGTGTTGCCGCTCATGAACGAGACGAAATCGCCACTGGCCATGAAGCCAATGGCATCGGTCATGCCGGCGAGCACCGAGAGGCTGGCGACCAGCGACAGGCCGATGCGACCACGCCATTTGCGAGCGTGCAGATGGCCGTCGCTGGCTCGGTTACTGGAGGACGATGGCAACATCGGTGCGGGCATCCTTGTGTGATGGGTTAGTGGGCCAACCCATATAACTCGCAATACTCCAACCAGTCCATGCCCGCCATCTCGGCCACTTCGCGGTGAACTTCCAGGCGCTGCGCCTGATAGTCCGCTTCAGTCGCTGCGGTCAATTGCAGCGTCAACTCCCAGGCAAACAAACCCAGGTGCTCGGCCTCGGCTTCGAAGGCTTCGTGCAGCCGCTCTTCGCGGTACTGCGCGGCGGTCTCGCCCTTGGCCTGGGCCAGCAGAGGGTTGAGGTTGTCGAGTTCGACGCGCAGTTCAGGGCGCTCGTCGAGAAACTTCTTCAGTGCCTGATCATGTTGCTGTTCGGTTGCTGCCATGGTCGCTCCTTGGCAAGGGCTTACGAAGTCTGCTTTTTGCTGGCCTTGGCCGCTGCCGCCAGACACTCCAGGGCAAATTGCTCAGGGTAGGTCATCTGGATTGGCGTGGTCTCGCCCTTGACGGTGCGTTCGCCTTCAAGGATGTAGCGGATGCGCTTGTCGGTCACACCGATGCGCTTGGCGATCCAGGACGGGGTCTGGCCAATCTGGCTGATCAGCTTGTCGGCGTATTCGGCGGTAGGTTTGTAGTATTCGGCGTTGGGTGTCATGACCTTTCCAGAAAATGGCCCGCAAATCGGGCAATCGGACGTTTATGGCGCGACAGGGTGCGCGAATCGTCTCGCGGTGTCGCGGTATAAATGAAGTAAAGCAGAATGAAACGTCCTGCCTGGATGATACAGTCGGCTTTTTCCTGATGAGTGAACGCAATGCGAATTCTGCTGCTGGCCCTGGCCGCTACCCTGCTGGCGGGCTGCGCCGGCTCGGTGATGAACGATGCTAGGACCAAAACCCCGTACCAGACCCTGAAGTCGGACAAACCGGAAAAAGTCGTCGCCCAGTGCGTGCAGTTTTCCTGGCAGGACGAGGCGGTGTTCGGCGTCGATGCGGGTGCCTACCTGCAACCGGGCGAGAAGGGCGGGTCGACCGTCTACACCCGTTCCGCGGAGTCGTTCGTGGACGTGACCACGGATGCGTCGGGGACCGTGCTGAGCTATTACGCCCGGCAGGACGATTTCGTGGCCAAGCGCCGCTTGGCTGCGTTGGCAACCTGCCTCTGATTCAATGAAATGACACATTTCAACCTGTGGGAGTGAGCCTGCTCGCCCCTACACGGTGGGTGTGTATCGCCTGCAGGGTCAGGCGATGGTCAGGCGCTTCTGAAAAAAGTAGCGCTTGTGTCCCGGCGGGTAATCGGCGATATGCCCGAACTCGCTATAACCCATCTTGCGGTAGAACCCCGGCGCCTGGAACTCGAAGGTGTCGAGCCAGATCCCCAGGCATTCCTTCTCCCTGGCGTGATCCTCGGCCATTTGCATCAGCCGTGAGCCCAATCCCTGTCCCCGGGCATTTTCCGGCACCGACAGCAATTCGATATACAACCACTGGTAAAACACCTTGCCGTACAAACCGCCGAGAACCTGGTCGTGCTCGTCGCGCACCAGCAAGGCGATCGGCTGCGCTTTCGTGACACCTGCCTTGGAGGCGTTATAGGCACGCAACGGCAGGAGAATCGCCTGGTGCTGCTCTTCAGTGGGGTCTTGCGTGATTTCTATGCGCAGCGTCATCAGCTACATCCTTATGGCCATGAGTGAATCGGCAGCAGCGTAGCGCGACGCGTGCGGTTTGATCCAGCCTGGCGTGGAACTGTCGTGCAAGCGCAAATGTCTAGCCTTAACAGCGTCATTCGAGAACGCAGCCGATGAGGAACCACCGTGAATATTTTTGAAGCCTTGCGCGAAAGCCATGACCGTCAACGTACCTATGCCGATGCGCTGATCCAGACCAGCGGCGATACCCCGGAGCGTGCCGAGGCCTACAAGCGCCTGAAGTCCGAGCTGCAGGCGCACGAAACCGCCGAGGAGCGGCATTTCTACATCCCGTTGATGGAGTTCGACAATGGCGTTGACCTCAGCCGTCACGCCATTTCCGAGCACCACGAGATGGACGAGATGATGGAAACCCTCGACGAGACCGAGATGTCCAGCCCGTCCTGGCTGGCCACTGCGAAGAAATTGTCCGAGAAGGTCCATCACCACTTGAAAGAGGAGGAGCAGAAGTTCTTCCAGATGGCCGGCAAATTGCTGAGCGACAAGCAGAAGGAGACGCTGGCAGGGCAGTACTTGAAGGAGTTCGACGAGCAGCTCGATCAGGCATCCTGAAGGGCTTCTTCGCCTCGAATTTCGCATGCAGCTCCTACGGGGGAGCGCCGGGGATTGCGGACCGGTGTAGGGCAATACGGCGCCGGGGAGGCGCAATACGCAATCGCGACCATACTTCGTACTGCTCTTGAAGCGTTCACTCTGTTTGTCCCCGAACCTGAAAACAAAAAGAGACGGAATCATGAAGTTCGAACCTTTTGCCAAATCGCTGATAGCGACCTCCCTGGCGCTCAGTTGCCTGTCTGCTTACGCGGCCTCAGTGGCCCCGGTTGCCGCCGAAAACGGCATGGTCGTCACCGCCCAACACCTGGCCAGCCATGTGGGTGTCGATGTGCTCAAGAACGGTGGCAACGCCGTCGATGCTGCAGTCGCGGTCGGCTATGCGCTGGCGGTGGTCTATCCCGCAGCGGGCAACCTTGGCGGTGGTGGTTTCATGACCATCCAGCTGGCCGACGGACGCAAGACCTTCCTCGACTTCCGTGAAAAAGCCCCGTTGGCCGCCACTGCCGACATGTATCTGGATAAAGAAGGCAATCTCGTTCCGGACCTCAGTACCCGAGGCCACCTGGCAGTTGGCGTTCCGGGCACCGTGTCGGGCATGGAGCTGGCCCTGTCGAAATACGGCACCAAGCCGCGCAAGGAAGTGATCGCCCCGGCGATCAAGCTCGCTGAAGACGGTTTTGAGCTGCAGCAGGGCGATGTCGAGCTGTTGGAATACGCCACAGACGTCTTCAAAAAAGACATCAAGGATTCCGGCTCGATCTTCCTGAGCAACGGCGAGCCGATGCAGGTCGGGCAGAAACTGGTGCAAAAAGACCTGGGCAAAACCCTGCGGGAAATTTCCGAGAAGGGCGCCGACGGTTTTTACAAAGGCTGGGTTGCCGACGCCATCGTCACCTCCAGCCAGGCCAACAAGGGCATCATTACCCAGGCCGACCTAGACAAATACAAAACCCGCGAACTGGCACCTGTGGAGTGCGACTACCGGGGTTATCACGTGGTCTCGGCGCCACCGCCAAGCTCCGGCGGCGTGGTGATCTGCGAGATCATGAACATCCTCGACGGCTATCCGATGAAAGACCTGGGCTACCGTTCGGCCCAGGGCATGCACTACCAGATCGAAGCCATGCGCCACGCCTATGTCGACCGCAACAGCTACCTCGGCGACCCGGATTTCGTTAAAAATCCTATCGAACACCTGCTGGACAAGAACTACGCGACCAAAATCCGCGCCGCCATCGACCCGAAAAAGGCCGGCGTGTCCCGCGAGATCAAGCCCGGCGTTGCGCCCCATGAAGGCAGCAACACCACCCATTACTCGATCGTCGATAAATGGGGCAATGCGGTGTCGGTGACCTACACCCTCAACGACTGGTTTGGCGCCGGCGTCATGGCCAGCAAGACCGGGGTCATCCTCAACGACGAAATGGACGACTTCACCTCGAAGATCGGCGTACCGAACATGTATGGCCTGGTGCAGGGTGAGGCCAATGTCATCGCTCCCGGCAAGGCGCCGCTGTCGTCGATGAGCCCGACCATCGTGACCAAAGACGGCAAGGTGGTGATGGTCGTCGGCACCCCGGGGGGCAGCCGCATCATTACCGCGACACTGCTGACCATCCTCAACGTGATCGACTACGGGATGAACATCCAGGAAGCGGTGGATGCCCCGCGTTTCCATCAGCAATGGCTGCCGGAAGAAACCAACCTGGAGACCTTCACCACCAGTCCCGACACGGTGAAGATGCTCGAAAGCATGGGCCATAAATTCGCCGGGCCCCAGGATGCCAATCACGTCGCGGCGATTCTGGTCGGGGCGCCTTCGCTTGAGGGCAAGCCGGTTGGCAAGAACCGCTTCTACGGAGCCAACGACCCGCGGCGCAATACCGGTCTGTCGCTCGGTTATTGAAGGTTGTATTTACAGGGGGACAGATCTATTTTCTGTTCCCCCCGCTCTGTATTCACAAAGCGCTTCACCAGCACACCCACTCAAGGAAGGACAATCATGACCACCGCACTGCTGATCGTCGACGTACAGCACGCCTTGTGCACCGGCCAGTACCAATGCTTCGATATTCAACGGGTGATTGCCAACATCAACACGCTCAGCGGCAGGGCAAGGGCCGGCAGCATCCCGGTCGTGCTCATCCAGCACCAGGAAAAGGGCGACTTGCTGCAACATGGCTCCGAGGGCTGGCAACTCGCCAAGGAACTGGACACTTCGCCCGAGGACCTGCGAATAGACAAGACCACCGGGGACTCCTTCTACCAGACCCCACTTGAAGCGTTGCTGCTGGAGCGTGAGGTTGATCGCCTGATCATCTGCGGCCTGCAAACCGACTATTGCGTAAACGCCACCGTCCGCCAGGCGCATGCCCTGGGCTACGACGTGGTACTCGCCGGCGACGCGCATTCCACGGTCGATAACGGCAATACCACCGCCGAAGACATTATTGCCGAACACAACAAAATCCTGGCCCACCTGACCGGCCCGGTAGGCCGGATCGACATAACAGCGGCCAACGAAATCAAACTTTAAAGCCGAACCACGGCTACACTTATCGCCTGTTCCTCCAACCCACGTCCTTCCCTGGCATGAGGCGAATCTGTCGTGGAAGTTTTCGCGCTTCTCTCTGGCTACCTGATGGCGTGGGTGATCGAGCCGGTCGCCCACGAGTTCGTTGGCATCTTCGACCTCAATGGCCGCTTTGGCCTGTTGTTCCTTGGCGTGTCCTACTCGGTCGCCTACAGCCTTTTTCGTTACCGCAGGCGTCGCGGTTTGACTGATGCTTCATCGTTCTGGCAATTCATCGGCGCCGGCAAGGTGCATTTTCACCCCTCTGCGTTACTGGATTACCGCTACTACTTTGTGCGCGCCATCCTTAAGGTCGCGCTGGTGCTGCCCATCGTCGGCATCGTTGACCCGCACATCCTGCGCTCGGCCGACTACGTTGGTTTTTTCACCAACCTGTGGGGGGCTCGCGTGCAAGTGCAGCAACACCTCGGCCTTTCATTGCTGTACGGACTGGGGGTTTTCCTGGCGCGAGACTTCACCCATTACTGGACCCACCGCGCCTTTCATACGCGCTGGCTCTGGGCGTTCCACAAGGTCCACCATTCGGCACAGGTATTGGTACCGGCGACAGCCAGCCGCGTGCATTTCCTGGAGAAGGTGGTGGAAAAGCTCTCCATCAGCGTGATCGTCGGCGCCTATGCCGGTGTGTTCTGGTATGCCTGTGGCGGCGAGATCAGCCGCTACACCCTGTTCGGCGTGACCTACCTGGTGTTCATCCTCAACGGGCTGGCGGCGAACCTGCGCCACAGCCACGTGTGGTTATCGTTCGGCCCGGCCATCGAGCATGTGCTCAACAGCCCGGCCCAGCACCAGATCCATCACAGCGATGCGCCGCGCCACTTCGACAGGAATTTTGGCGTCAACCTGTCCCTGTGGGACTGGATGTTTGGCACGCTCTACGTCACCACGTCCAAGCCTGAGTCGCTGCAGTTCGGCCTCGCCGGCCAGGGCCCTGAGCGTTACCACACGCTCGGCGACCTGATCGTGATGCCTTTGCGCGAAATCGTCAGCAAGATCCGTGTGCTCAGGCCGTGGGCGCAAACCCTTAGCCTACGTCAGCGGGTCATGAACTGGACGCACCGGCACGCCTATGGCATCGTCAAATTAATACGTCGTGTAATGATCAGGATAAGAAACAATGGAGGAGGGGGACCAGGTCGGCACCAAGGTATCGATGGCAACGCTAAAGGCGTTCAATCTTTGCGTGCTGGAACTGGGTCGGCTGGCCCGGGATCATCGCTCAACCCGCTTCATCGAAGATGGCCTGCAGGCGTTTCGTTCACTGGTGCCCTTTGCGTCGGCCTGGTGGGGGGAGATGTCAGTGTCGGGCGTCAATATTCCTCCGAAAAGCTGGATGCACGGGCGGATCGACCTGCCTGAATCCTTTGCCGTGGAATGGCACAAGGGCGCCGATGCGGACAGTTTTTCCCATGACACTTTAAGCAAGCCCGGCACCGTGGTGCGCGACAGCGGTTATGACGATCTGGACGAAGGCGTGAGTGCCTTTGCCCGGCGCCACGATCTGTTCCATGCGATGTGCATCACCTTTGAGCTGCCCGAAAGCGGACTAATGTTCTTCGTGTGCCTGTATCGCGGCCAGCATGAGTGCGCGTTCGAACAAGACGCGGCCGGTTTGTTCAGCGCCTTCTGCGATCATCTGCTGCAGCTGTGGCGGTTCCAGGTGCAGGACATGATTCGCGTCGACACGGGGAATGGGGCAAGCGACTTCGGCGTCGCCCGCATGGATGGCAGCCTGCTGTATATCGGCGCTGCCCTGGGTGTGGCCATCCAGCGCGAATTGCCGCAGTGGGACGGTTCGACGCTGCCGCCCGAGGTGATTGTCCAGTTAGCCAAAGCGCCGTGCGTGATGCGCCTGGGACGCTGCGCCCTGACACTCTCGCCTAACGGCGAGCATGTGATCCTGTCCCTGGAAACCCTGTCACGCGGGGTGATGCTCGCACCCCGGGAGCGCACCGCAGCGATGCTGTTTGCCGCCGGCCATTCCTACAAGGAAATCGCCAAAATCCTCGCCTTGAGCCCGGCCACCGTGCGCACTTACCTGCGCAACTGCTATGTGCAGCTTGGGGTGAAAAGCAAGGTCGAACTGGGGTCGGCACTGCGCTCCCCCTCTGCGAACCCTCTGGCCAAATCCGGATAACAGATTCTTCTGCGGCGCGCTGCATCCACAAGTATTTTCCTCACCCTCCTCATTTGTAGAGGTCCATTCAAACGCCGCGCCCTATAGGGTAGCTCCTGCACTACGGGGCGAGCACGGCAGTCTGATCGGGCGCTTTAAAAACTATAAAAACAGAGGTGAGACACGTGAAATTCTCCAGGCTGGGTATCGCAGTGACGACGGCGACGGCATTTTCCTTCATGTCGCTGGTGGGGTGTCAGACCCAAGGTTCCAACGCCGCCGACATGGTCATGCGCAACGGTTATGTCTATACCGTCGATGGCCAGAATTCCGTGCAGCAGGCAATTGCGGTAACGGCCGGCAAGATCGTCTACGTCGGCAGCGAGGCTGGGGTGGCCGCCTTTGTCGGTCCGCAGACCCGGCAGCTCGACCTGGGCGGGCGCATGCTGATGCCCGGTTTCATCGACGCGCACATGCACCCGGGTGACGGTGGTCGGGCGATGACCTTGTGCGATCTGAAATACCAGACCATGACCCGCAAAGTATTCCAGGAACGGATTCAGGCGTGCCTGGATGCCGAGCCGGACAAAGGGCCGGATGTCTGGCTGGAAGTCGGTAGCTGGGACCGCATGGGCATGGACGGGCTCGATGGCGACCCGGACAAGTCGACGCTGGACGCCCTCAGGACCCAACGTCCCATCCAGGTACGCTCCAGCGATTTCCATACCGTGCTGGTGAATTCACGCGGCCTGGCGCTCGCCGGCATCGATAAGCACACCGTTGATCCCGGCGACGGCAAGTTCGCCCGTGACAGCGCGGGCAATCCCACTGGCATCTGCGAAGACGGCGCCGCCGAATCGATGGCCGCCGTAGTGCCTCCCGCCAGCGATGCACAGAAGTTGATTCAGACTCGCGCCGCACTCGACGCCATGCGCCAGCAAGGCATCACCAGTTTCTTCGATGCCTTGTCCGGTGCTGAAAGCGCCAAGGCATTCACTCAGCTGCAGCAGTCGGGCGAGCTGACTTCCCGAGCACTGTTGGCCATCAAACTGGACCCGGCCGCCGCAGCAGCGGACCCGGCAAAGACCATCGCCGAAGCGAAGGCCCTGGCCGCCACCTATGACCAGGGCGACGCGCAACCGGCTCCTGGTGTGAGCATGCGTCACGTCAAATTGTTCATGGACGGGATCATCAATGCGCCTGCGGACACCGGCGCGATGCTGACGCCCTATCTGCAAAACAGCGGGACCGAGAAGGCCCCCAAGTGGACGCCCGGCAAGAATCTCGGCGAGTTATATTTCCCGCCTCAGACGCTCAACCCGCTGTTGCTCAGGGCTGTCCAGGCCGGACTTGATCCACATCTGCATGCTACCGGCGAACGGGCAGTGCGCGCCTCGCTCGACAGTGTCGAATACGTGCGCCGTCAGCTGCCTGGCAGCGACTTTCGGCCTGCCATCGCCCACGCAGAATCGGTGGACCCCGCCGACTACCCGCGCTTCAAGGCGCTCGATGTGACGGCAACCATGTCCTTTCAGTGGGCCCAGCAGGCGCCGTCCACCATTGACGGCACCCACGAACATTTGGGGTCGGCACGTTTTGCCCGCATGGAACCGTCGGGCAGCATTGCCAACGCCGGTGGGCGCATTGCCTATGGTAGCGACTGGCCGGTCGATCCGCTCGACGAGTTCCTCGCGTTGAAAATTGGCGTGACCCGCGCCGGCGATCCGCTGAACCCCCACAGCTATGGGCCCGAGTATGCCGGCAAACTCAATGGCGACCCGGCGCTGTCGCGCAGCGAAGTGCTGCGGGCCATCACCTTGAATGCCGCCCAACAGCTGAAGCTGGAGGCCGTCACCGGCTCGCTTGAAGTCGGCAAGTTCGCCGACCTGATCGTCCTGAAGAGAAACTTCATGCAGGTGCCGGAAGCAGAACTGGGCCGCAATGAAGTGCTGTTGACTGTCGTCGGCGGCAAGGTGGTGTGGGCCAAGGCGCCGTTTGTGGGCCTTGACCCGCAAGCGTTGCCCCAGGCTTCACAGGCTTCAGTCACTCCGACCGCTCAATAAAAAAAACCAGAGAGCATTCCCATGCAACGATTTCTCCCCAACCTGTTGGCCGCCTCGCTGGCTATGACCTCGCTGCAAGCGATGGCTGCCGCCGACCTGGTGTTGTTTAACGGCAAAGTATTCACCGCCGAACCAGGTCAGGGCCTGGTGCAGGCCGTGGCCGTGCAAGACGGCAAGATTCTTCAGGTGGGCACCGATGCCCAGATCAATGCCCTGGCCGATGAGCGCACCCGGCGCATCGACCTGGGGGGCAAGGTGTTGATGCCCGGCATGATCGACAGCCACAGCCACCCGGTGGTGGCTGCGTTCGACAGCATGGGCGCCACGTTGCTGGACGAGGTCAAACCGTTGCCGGAGCTTGAGCAATGGATCATCGAGCAGGACCGGGCCGGACGCGCCCGGGCCGGTGATGTGATCAGCATCGCCGGGGTGAGTTCGGCCTATTGGGAGAACAGCCGGCAGCTCGGCCAGCGCTTCAATCAGGGCCGCTGGGCTGATCAGCCATTGGTGCTCAGTGGGATCGACGGGCATACCGGCTGGGCCAACAACGCCATGCTCAACCGCCTGAAGATCGACGCCGCGCTCGTGAAGAGCCTGTCGGAATCCGAGCGCAGCTACGTGGGACACGAGAAGGATTTCACCCCCACCGGTTACTTTGCCGAATCGCGCTGGGACCTGGTCCGCAGCCAGATTCCGCCACCCAGCCAGCAGGTCATGCTGAAGGCGGCGCGGGAAGCTGTCAGGGTCAATAATCAATACGGCGTTACCGCCTGGATGGACGCTGCGGCGAACGCCGGCAGCGGTGACTCGCTCTTCGATTTCAATGCCACCGAGCAGAGCTACGGCGTGCTGCCGCTGTACCGCGAACTGGCGCAACAAGGCGAACTCACGGCGCATGTAGCGGCGTTACTGCTGACCAATCCCAGGAGCAAACCGGCCGACCTGGCAGTGCTGGACAAGGTCGTGCAGAAATTCGCCGGCGTGCCCAACCTGACATTTCCGGGCCTCAAGGTCTTTGCCGATGGCGTGCTGGAGTTCCCTGGCCAGACGGCTGCAGTGATCGTGCCGTTCAAGAACAGTGGCAAAGACGGTCAACTGCTGATTGATCCCGCCCACTTCGGCGAGTTGGTGGTGGCCGCAGAGCAGCGCGACTGGATCGTGCACATGCATGCCGTCGGGGACCGCGCGGTGCGCGAATCGCTTAATGCGTTTGAATATGCGCGTAAGCTCAACCCGACCCCCATGCCGCACAGCATCAGCCACCTGCAACTGGTCAACCCCAAGGAATTTACGCGCTTCAAGCAACTGGGAGTGATCGCTTCCATGCAATTACTGTGGGCCACGGGTGAGAGCTATACCGTGGAACTGGTCAAGCCGTACATCAGCGCTTTTGCCTACGGCTACCAGTACCCAGCGAGGTCGTTGCATAACGCAGGGGCGCTGATCGCCGGCGGCAGTGACTGGCCGGTATCCAGCCCTAATCCGTGGAATGCCATCGCTCAGGCCAGTACCCGAAAAGGTCCGCTGGGCGTGTTGAATGCCAATGAAAGCATCGATCGCCAAAGCATGTTTTATGCCTACACGATCAACGCCGCCAAAGCCTTGCGTCTGGAGAAACAGATCGGCTCGCTGTTACCCGGCAAACAGGCTGACCTGATCATTCTCGACCGCGACGTATTCAAGGTCAGCGACGAAGAATTGTTCGACACCCAGGTGTTGAAAACCTTCTTCGCCGGCAAAGAAGTCTACACCCCGGCGTCCTGACCGCTCCTTCACCACCCCTGAAAAAACCGTCTGGCCCCTCGCACCGCGAGGGGCTCGGCAGCCGCACGCCCGATATTCCTGCCACTCATAAAAACAAGAGATTCGTATGAACCCGCGCGCATTGCTCACCCTTGCCAGCCTGGCTCTGGCACCCTTGACCTCCCAGGCCATGGCCCTTGACGACAACTTCAGCCTGGACATGAGCCTGGCCGCGCTCAGCGACTACCGTACCCGGGGGATTTCTCAGACATTGGGTGATCCGGCGATCCAGGCCGGCGCCACGCTGGTGCATAGCAGCGGCCTGTATGTCGGCGCCTGGACTTCCAACGTGGATTTCGGCGGCCCGTTCAAGACCCGCCAGGAGCTCGAGTACTACGCCGGTTACTACTGGCAGGCGAGCGACGCCATCAGCCTGGACCTCGGTTATCTCAAGTACAGTTACCCGAAGGAGGGGCAGTTCAATTTCAGTGAGGTGTACGGGATTCTCGACGTCTATGGGGTGAAACTCGGCGTTTACTACTCCAACGACACGCCCAACGGGTTTGGCGAAGACCAGGACACGCTCTACACCTACCTCGCCTACAAGATCGAGTTGCCGGCTGACGCGGGGCTGGACCTGCGCGTGGGTCGCGGCGACGTCAAGGACCCGGCCTACTGGTCCGGCAGCGGTGACAACCGCGACGCCTACTACGAATGGGAAGCCAAGCTCACCCGGGAGTTCGTCGGCGTTACTTGGGGCCTGAGCTACATCGACACCGACCTGTCGCAAAGCGAGTGCGCGAGCTGGTACGGCTATGGTGACCTGTGCACCGCCACGGTGGTCGCGAGCGTCAGCAAGACATTCTGAGTTGCGGGACGCTTCGCAGGACCTGCCTTGAAACGAGGCTGCGATCTTTTGACCCTGAAAGGCCAGATCAAAAGATCGCAGCCTCGTTTCACTCGGCAGCTCCTACAGGGTATCTGTGGCGGGCAGGGATTTTTAGATTCGCGGGCTGCTCGCGAGGGTGTCGAGGGGCCCGTCTTGCCAGGTGCACTGTCTCGGGCCTCACCAGTTCCGCACAGGCCTGCGCCATTGCGATGAGGGGGAGCTGTAGGAGCTGTCGAGTAAAACGAGGCTGCGATCTTTTGATCTATCCTTGCCTACCAACAATACCCCAATCCACCCCCACGGAGACAATCCTCCATGTCCCTACACGCCCTGCGCGCCGACGCCAGTCACCTCGATCTCATCGCTCCGTTGTTCGACGCCTATCGCGTTTTCTACCGCCAACCTTCCAACCTGGCGCAGTCGCGAGCTTTCATCGCCGAGCGCATCGCCCGGGATGAGTCGGTGATTTTCCTTGCCCAGGACGACACAGGCGAGGCGCTGGGATTTGTCCAGCTGTTCCCGACCTTTTCCTCCATCGACGCCCACCGTACATGGCTGCTTGGAGACCTGTTCACCACGGCCAATGCCCGCGGTCGCGGAGTCGGAACTTTGCTGATGAATACGGCGCGCTCCTTTGCGGTGTTGTCTGGCGGCAAAGGCATGGTGCTGGAAACGGCGACCGACAACCTCAACGCCCAGCGCTTGTATGAGTCGCTGGGTTACGTGCGCGACAGCGGTTACTACACCTACTGCCTCGATTTGCAGCAGCGCTGAAATCAGCGTGCCGGCAGGCCCCAGGACGCGCGAGCCTGCTCGTACTGCGCCTCGGGCATTTGCACCAGCAGTGGCAATTGCCGAGGGTCCAGCCAGCCGAGCAAGCGGGTGATGTCCGCTGTGTCCATGGCCGTGCAACCCGCCGTTGGCGAGTTGGGGCTGCGCCAGATGTGGAAGAAGATGCACGAGCCTGCGCCGCGGGTCGCCGGGGTGTTGTGATCGATGAAGATGCCTTGGCGATACAGCACGTCCTCGCTGCGCATGCGCTCGGAGCTGTTCCAGTCTCTGGCAATGGCGGCGCCGTCGACCAGTTCGTTGTAGCGCGGGGATTGGCTGTCATCCACACATTCGGTGGACGGCGTCAGCGCCAGGTACGGCAGCTTTGTCGGCGCGGCTGGATCGAAACCGAATGCCGTGCCCAAGGTGAATACACCGGCAGGTGCCTTGCCGTCGCCTTCATGTTTGACCGGGCCTGCACCGGGTTCGAACGAACCCTTGCCCCAGGCCATCCCGTGCTTGCCAACTACCACCGCAAAGGCGTCGCCGGCTTTGCGCAAGGTGCTGCCATCGCGTTCATAGCGCTGGGCGCTGCCCTGGGTGTCGTCCCAGTTTTTGGTGGTGACCACGATCAACTGCTGGCTGGCATCGATCAGATCGCGAGCGCCCAGGTGGGTGATCGGGAAATCCATCACCTGTTTTTTCACCCCTTCGCCCGCGTAGGTGAAGTGCCACCACTCCTTCGAATAGCCGGAAAAGCCCGCCTTTTCCATCGCGCTGGTGAGGCGCTGGCGATTGGATTTCGCCGTGGCATTGATCGCGGCGCTGGCGCTGTGGGCGCGCTCGTCGAAACAATCAAAACCGGTGCCCATGTCGACAGCACCATCATGCCAGCGCTGGTCAAATGGCGCGGTGCAGTCTGCCTGCGAAGCCGCCGGCGTCCATTTGGCGGCGGGCAGCGCTTGCGGTCCGGTCAGGGTCAGGTCGACGGTTGAGCCTTTGGAGTGGCCAGAAACCCGCGCCACATAACCCAGTCGCCAGAAGTCCTGCTTATCTACCCGAGGGTAAAACTCGGTCTTGCGCGGGTCGCCGGGCTCTGTAGCAAAGCGTCCCATGTCGGCCACTGCGCGGTTGGGACGATAGCAGTCGAAAACCTTCAAGCCGTAGCCTTCGGCCCGCAGGGATGACTGCACCCGGGCCAGGGCCTGGGCGGTCTCCAGGGACAACAGGCACTCGGCGGCGCCATATCCTTCAAGTGCGCGACCGGTAAAGTTATGGGCGCTGGCGTAGCGCATGTCCTGCTCGATGCTCGGGTCGATAGTGCGCAAATACACCATGTGCCCGGGCCGGGACTCGGCGCTGGCCGTGGCCACCATGGCAAGGTTCAGAAGGGCGAAAATTGCAGTTCTCAGGCGCATGGTCAGAGTGGCTTCCGGTGGATATGATTGGCCGCTTGGCTGGCTGAGCTTAGCCTCCACTACGATAGAAGGGATAGATGAATGGACTCATGGACGCTGCATTGGCGGATCATCCATGAGGTTCATCACTGCCTGCGCATGGCCGGTCCCGGCTACGGCTGGACCCTCGGCGAGGCATTGGTCAGCGAGGGCTTGGCCGGACAGTTCGTCCGCCATCTGCTCGGCAGCGCAGCGGAACCCTGGGAGAGCGCGGTGAACCGCGTCGGTCTGCTGTGCACTCCGGCCGATCGCCAGGCACTCGACGCCACGTACTACGACCACAGCGCGTGGTTCTTCGGCACCGGAGTTCATCCAAGATGGCTGGGCTACATCCTTGGTGATCAGATGGTGGAGCAGTGGCTGGCGGGGGCAGGCGACATTGACGCGGCGACCTGGATCAATGTCCCTGCCAGCTTGATCATCGACTCGGCAGTCGAAGCAGGATTGGTTTTACGCAAAACCTGAGTTAACCCCCAAACACCGGCCGGAAAAAACTGCGCTCATAGCTGAGAATGCACTTGGTTTCCTCAGCGTACTTGAAGGCGGCGATGCACTCCGGGTCTTGCATCGAGTCCTGGCGATAACGCTCATACTCCGCCAGGCTCGCAAAGGTGAACATCGCCATGGCGATATTGTTGGCGCCCTCGGAAGGCAGAAAATAGCCGTGATGCTGCCCGCCGAATTTTTCAACCAGCGGAATCCATAACTTCGCGTAGTACTCGAACGCTTTGAGCTGATAGGGATCAAGCACGTACTTCAGATAACAAGTGACCACGATGTTTCCTCAATAATTGCCAATCAAAGTGCTATGAAATCACGGATCGCCTTGGCCCGAATCTTACCTGGAAAACTTTTTCGCCCCGGCCACACATAAAATCACCGCCACCGTCACCACCAGCATGCCCGGGCTGACCTGTTCATGCAGCAGCGTGGCTGCCAGAGCCAGGCCGAAAAACGGCTGCAGCAATTGCAACTGGCCGACTGCCGCAATACCGCCCTGCGCCAGTCCGCGATACCAGAACACAAAACCCACCAGCATGCTGAAAATCGACACGTACCCCAGGCACACCCACGCCGAGGGCGTGATGCCCGAGAGGGTCGGCGGCGCGAGCCACCAGGCCAGTGGCGCCATCACCGGCAACGACAGCACCAGTGCCCAGCAGATTACCTGCCAGCCACCGAGGGTCCTGGACAGCTTTGCGCCTTCGGCATATCCGAGGCCGCAGGCGAGGATGGCCGCCAACATCAATAAATCGCCGATGGGCGAGGCGGTCACGCCTTGGGAGAGAGCAAAGCCGACTACCAGCAGGCTGCCCAGAATCGAGAACAACCAGAACACCGGTCGCGGACGTTCACCGCCGCGCAGCACGCCAAATACCGCGGTGGCCAGGGGCAGCAGGCCGACGAAGACGATCGAATGGGCAGATGTCACATATTGCAAAGCCAGGGCGGTCAACAACGGGAAACCCAGGACAACACCCAACGCGACGATGGCCAGGGGCAGCAGTTGATGCCGCGCCGGGCGCTGTTCCCTGAACAGCCACAGCATGCACAGCGCCAGCAACCCGGCGATGCTGGCGCGGGCCACCGTGAGGAACACCGGATCGAACTCCAGCACGGCCAGGCGGGTGGCGGGCAGCGAGCCGCTGAAGATCAGCACTCCGATAAAACCGTTGAGCCAGCCGCTCGCGGACTTTTCCCGGCCAGGATTTTGCAGGCTTGATGCACGTTCCATTTCGTCACACTCAAATTTGCAGAAAGCCATCCTAGGGTCGAGAATCAATAACAATCAAAAAATTGTCATGGATACATCGCCCATGCCGCGCTCGCGTTACAAATCCCTGGTGGATACCTTTGCCGCCGATATCCGTGCCGGTCGCCTGCTGCCGGGCACCCGCTTGCCGACTCACCGCCAACTGGCCACCCGTGAAGGTCTGGCGCTGGTGACCGCGAGTCGGGTGTATGGCGAGCTCGAAGCCATGGGCCTGGTGAGTGGCGAAACCGGGCGCGGCACCTTTGTCCGGGAGACTTCGCTGCCGCCCAATCTGGGCATCGACCAGCAGGAAGTCGTCGCTGGCATGATCGATCTCAACTTCAACTATCCGTCGCTGCCGGGGCAGGGCGAGATGCTGCGCAGTGCGTTGCGCCAGTTGGCCGCTGGCGGTGACCTGGAGGCGCTGTTGCGCTATCAACCCCATGCGGGGCGCATGCACGAGCGTGCGTCGGTGGCTCGGCACCTGGGCGCGCGCGGGCTGGCTGTCGATGCCGATCAAGTGCTGATGGTCAGCGGCGCCCAGCATGGCCTGGCGGTGACGATGATGGCGTTGCTCAAGCCGGGCGACGTGATCGCCGCAGACGCCTTGACCTATTCGGGCTTCAAGGTGCTGGCCGAAGCGCTGCACCTGGAAATCGCGCCGATTCCTGGTGGCGCCGACGCGCCGGATCTCGAGGCCCTGGAAAAACTTTGCCGCAGTCGGCGAGTGCGGGCGGTGTACAGCATGCCGACGCTGCACAATCCCTTGGGCTGGGTGATGCCTGCCGCGCAACGTGAGCAATTGGTGGCCATTTCGCGCAAGCACGGGCTGCTGATAATCGAGGATGCCGCCTACGCGTTCCTCGCCGAAAACCCGCCGCCACCGCTGTTTACGTTGGCGCCGGAGCGGACCGTCTATGTGTCCGGTTTATCCAAGAGCATCGCCACCGGCCTGCGCATCGGTTTTGTCGCCGCGCCTCTGGACAAGGTGGCCGCCATCGAGCGCGCTATCCGGTCCACCACCTGGAACACCCCGGGGGTGATGACTGCGATTGCCTGTGCCTGGCTGGACGATGGCACGGTGATGCAACTGGAAGCCGAGAAGCGGGCCGACGCCCAGGCCAGGCAGATCGTTGCGTTGTGTGCGCTGGATGGGCTGCGCTGCGTGACGCATCCGTCGTCGTATTTCCTGTGGTTGCCGCTGGACGAAGATGCCCGGGCGGACCAGATTACCAAGGCGTTGATGGAGGAGAATATTGCCGTTTCGACGGCCGAGCCGTTTGCCACTTCGGCGCATGTGCCCCATGCAATTCGCCTGGCGTTGGGCTCGGTGGACATTGATACGCTTGGGCAGGCGTTGGCTCGGGTGAAGTGGATGGTGGGGGCGTATTCGTAGGCGGGTGATACGCATACTTGCCTGGCCTCTGGCAAAAGTCATTCGTTTCCTGGCCGGGACGTATTTCACCTCAAAGGTCCGACAATGAAGCTTGAACTCATACAGATGGCGGGTCGCGATGGCGATGTCGCCTACAACCTGCAGCGCACCCTGGATGCCGTTGCGGCCTGTGCGCCAGGTACCGATATCGTGATTTTCCCCGAGTCGCAGATCACCGGGTTTCTCGATCGCGCCAATATTGCCGCACTGGCGCGATTCACAGACCAGGCGCACCGCGAAAACGCAGGATCTGCGCCCCGTCAAACGGATCAATCAGGTAATGCGCCTGCACGCCGAATGTGTCTTGCAGGCGCTTGGGCGTGAGCACTTCCACGGGGGCGCCCAGCGCCACCAGTCGACCGCGTTCGAGCACGGCCAGGCGGTCACAGGTGAGTGCCTGGTTGAGATCGTGCAGGGCGATCACCGTGGTGACGGGCAGGGCATGCACCACCTGCAAAATCGACAGCTGATGCTGGATGTCCAGGTGATTGGTGGGCTCATCCAGCAGCAGGATTTGCGGCCGCTGGGCCAGGGCGCGAGCGATATGCACGCGTTGGCGCTCCCCGCCGGAGAGGCTGCGCCAGGTGCGGTTTTTCAAGTGCGCGGCATCGACGTCAACCAACGCCTGCTCGACAATGTGTGCGTCTTCCCGGGACCACGGGCGCAACGCTGACAGCCAGGGGGTTCGCCCCAGGGCAACGGCGTCGAGCACACGGATGGCATCATCGGTGTTCGCCTGCTGTTCAACCACCGCCAGGATTTGCGCAATCGTTCGCCGTGGCAGCTTGCCCAGGCGTGTGCCGCCCAGGAACACTTCGCCCCGGGACGGCTCGCGTACCCCGGCGAGCAACTTGAGCAAGGTCGATTTACCAGAGCCATTGGGCCCGACGATGCCCAGCGTTTCCCCGCGTTGAATGTGCAGATCGATGTCGTGCAACAACTGCACCTCGCGGACATCGAACCCCAGCCCGGCGCAGCTCAATACCAACGCTTCGCCGCTCATCGGGCATTCCTCCGCCCGACCAGGATCAACGCAAACACCGGTGCGCCCACCAGAGCGGTGATGACCCCGACCGGAATCACCTGGCCCTTGATCAACGTCCTCGACAACACATCTGCCGCGATCAGGAACAGCGCGCCACCCAGCGCGCTGGCAGGCAGCAAGCGGGCGTGACGGGTGCCCAGCAACAGGCGCACGGCATGGGGAATGACCAGCCCGACAAAACCGATGGAGCCGACGATCGACACCATTACGGCCGTCACCAGCGCCGCGCTGCCCACCAATATGAACTGCACCCGGCGCACCGGGATACCAAGGGAGGCTGCGGAATCGACCCCGAACGTGAAGGCGTCCAGCGCCCGCCGGTGCCACAGGCACACCGCCAGGCCGAGCAGGGCCACGGGCACCGATAACCACACCGACGGCCAGCGCACGCCACTGAGATTGCCCAGCAGCCAGAACAGGATGCCGCGAGCCTGCTCGGCACTGGCGGACTTGGTGATCAGGAACGCTGTCAGCGCGTTGAACAATTGCGAGCCGGCAATGCCGGCCAGGATGATCTGCCCGGTGCCGCTGGACGACCCGCTGACCCGCGCCAGCAAAATCACCAGCACGAAGGCTGCGACAGCCCCGGCGAAAGCGCCGACGGATAACGAAATGGCCCCCGCGCCCAGCCCCAGCAACGCCACCAGAACCGCCCCTGTGGAAGCCCCGGCGGAGATACCCAGCAGGTAGGGATCGGCGAGTGGATTGCGCAGCAGTGATTGCAGGATCACCCCACAGGTGGCCAGGCCTGCACCGCAAGCCGCGGCCACCAGTGCCCGGGTCAGGCGGTAGTTCCAGACGATGCCTTCGTCGATCGGGTCGAGCACATGGCCGGCTGCCCACAATTTGTTGGCCAATACCTGGAACACCACGCCCGGCTCGATCGGCGTTTCACCAATGGCCACGCCGGCGATCACCGCCAGCAGCAGTGTGACGAAGGCCAGCAGCGTGCGAATCAGCGTCCCGGTCATTTCGGCAAGTCGTAGCCGTTGATGGCGGTGGCCAGTGTTTCCAGGCCATCGAACATCCGCAGGCTGGCCTGCATCGCCATGGCGTCGAGGATGATGATGCGATTGTTTTTCACCGCGTCCATGTTGCGCGTGACCGGGTCACTGCGCAGGAAGGCCAGTTTCTTTTCGTGGTCGTCAGCCGGGAAGCGGCGCCGATCCATACGGGCAATCACCAGGAATGTCGGGTTGGCCTTGGCAATGGTTTCCCAGCCCACCGTTGGCCATTCTTCGTCGGACTGCACCACGTTGCGCACGCCCAGGGTGTTGAGCATGAAATCGGGAATGCCCTTGTGGCCGGCGACATAGGGGTCGATATCCAGGCTGGCGCTGGAGAACCAGAACAGCGCGCTGGTGTGCTTCAGGTCCTTGTTTTGCACCATGGCAATGGACTTCGCCAGGCTGGCCTTGAGCTCGGCGTTCAACTTCTCGCCACGCGCCTGCACATCGAAGATTGCCGCCAGCTGGCTGACGCTCTTGTACAGGCTGTCGATGCGAAACGCTTCGAGCCGCGTGCCGTCGGCGCCCACCAGGTTGTCCTTGGCTTCGCAGTCGGAAGGCATCAGGTAGGTGGGAATCTGCAACTCATGGAATTGTTCGCGGGTGCCGACTGCGCCTTGCGGGCCGACCATCCACTCCAGTTCCACTGCCACCAGCTGTGGCCGCTTGCCAATTACCGCCTCGAAGCTCGGCTCGTTGTCAGCCAGGCGCGGCACCTTGTCGTTCTCGGTCTTGTAGCGGCCCAGCACGTCGTTGAACCACAGCGAGGTGCCCACCAGCCGGTCGCTCAATCCCATGGCGTAGAGCATTTCCGTGCCGGCCTGGCCGATGGTCACTGCTCGGCTCGGCGCCTGCTGGAACGTCAGCGTGCTGCCGCAGTTCTCCACGGTCAGGGGGTATTGCGTCGGTGCCGCCTGGGCGAGGGCGCACAGACCCAGGCCCGTGCAGAGGGTGGCGAAGCGGGGCAGCAGCATGGGCGATCTCCAGTTGAACCGTAAACGGAGCAGGGCAATACGGACTGGAAACACATCATCGAACGCTGCCGCAAATGCAGTGCACTGCTGATCACCAAGGTGACCCGCGCGCCAAGGATGTCCTTCCCGGACACCCCGCCGGTTAGTGATTTTTTGCCGGCAGGTCTCCTGACTGGTGCGTCATCACCTGGCTCCGGCCTTCCCGGGAGCGATCCCAGTGGCAATCGTGGAGCAGGCTCAGCACCTACAGTTGCGGGGGCAGTTCCGTTTGATGCTGCGCGAGCATCACGGATTCCCTATTAATCCCATGTGGAAACCGGCGGCGGCATGGTAGTCGATCCGGCTGCCCTTGGGGAACCCGCGTGCCCAATTCCCGCAGGCGCTGCGCAGGCGCTGCGTAGGAGCTGCGTAGGAGCTGTCGAGTGCAACGAGGCTGCGATCTCTTGATCTTGCCTTTGCGCTAATCTCAGCAATCCAGCAATCCAGCAACAGCCCACTCCACCCCAGGAGCCCAGCCATGTTCAGCCACATTATCCTAGGCGCCCGCGATCTCGCCGCCATGACCACCTTCTACGACACGATCCTCCAACCCCTGGGCCTGGAGCGCATGCCCGACGAAAACGATGGCGGCCCACCGGGCTCGGGCTGGCAGTATCCGGGCAAGAGCTGGCCACAGTTCTTCATCCAGTTGCCCTACAACGGGTTACCGGCGAACTGGGGTAATGGCACCCAGGTCAGCTTTGCCTGCCGCTCGCGCGAGCAGGTGCAGGCCGCCTGGTCAGCGGCCATCGCCACAGGCGCGACGGATGAGGGCGCCCCCGGGATACGCGCGCATTACTCACCGGATTATTTCGGCGCCTATTGCAGTGATCCGGAGGGCAACAAATTGTGCTTTGTGCATGCGGATGGGTTGGAGTGAGAAGGCGTCAGTGCAGCCAACACAAGACGTCTAGTGCACCGCTACCTGCCGGCGCTCCCCCATCGGCGACAGACCAAAATAGCGGCTGTAGCACTTGGAGAAATGTGCCGGTGAAACGAAGCCGCACGCCAGGGCGACATCGCGGACCTGCGCCTCGCTACGCAGCAGCAACTGCCGGGCCCGGGACAGGCGCAGTTCCAGGTAGTACTGACTGGGTGTGCGCTTGAGGTGTTTGTGAAACAGTCGCTCCAGTTGCCGCACCGACACCTCGTTCAAGCGCGCCAGTTCTTCCAGCCCCAACGGCTCCTCGATGTTGGCTTCCATGATCGCCACAATCTGGCTGAGCTTGGGCTGGGAGGTGCCGAGCTTCTGCCGCAGCGGCACGCGCTGGCGTTCCTGGGCGCCTCGGGCGCGATCACACAACAGCAGTTCCGCGGCATGGGCGGCGATGTCCCGCCCGCCAGGTTCGCGAGCGATCAACTGCAACGTCATGTCCATGGCCGCCACTCCGCCGGAGCAGGTGTAGCGGTCGCGATCGAGTTCGAACAACTGGTTGGAAATGACGATGCCGGGAAAGCGCTCGCTCAGCGCCTCGTAGTCCTCCCAGTGGATCGTGCAGCGGTAACCCTTGAGCAGGTCAGCCCGGGCGAGCAAGTGGCTGCCGGTGCAGATGCCGCCCAAGGGCACCTGCAGATGCGCCAGTTTGCGCAGCCAGCCGAGCAACGGTCGGCTGCTGTGATTGGACACGATCGGGTTGGAGCCCACCACAAACAACATGTCGAGTTTCGGTGCGTCTTCGATCGAGTAATCGGGCAGGATGCGCATGCCGTTGCTGGCGGTGACCGGCTCCAGGCTGGCGGCGATGATCAGGGTGCGGTACATCGGCTGGCGGGCGGCCATGTTGGCCATGCGCAAGGTTTCCACGGCGGAGGCGAAGCCGATGGTGGTGAAGTTCTGGATGACCAGAAAACCCACGGTTTTCACTGGCCGTTGTTCGTAGGCAGACATGGACCATCCTCTTGTTCTGCGCTTGTACAAATAAAAAACCGGCCAGTTTCGTGGTGCGAAAGCGGCCGGAAAGAGGTGAGCGGGGGGCAGCTTGACGCTGTTTGACCTCAGGCGTTGCGGGTTTCAGCAGGTGCTGGCGCAGGACGTTTCCTGGAGTTGAAAATCGCGCCCATGCACACGATGGACAGGGTCAGCGCACCGGTCGCCAGCACTTCCATGCGGTGCTGCGGCAGAATCAGCATGACGGTCAGGATGCTCAGAATGCACAAAATCACCAGGTAGCTGAGCCACGGGTAGAACCACATCTTGAAGACGATCGGGTGTCCCGAGGCGTTCATCTTGCGGCGCAATATCAGCTGCGACACGGCAATCGCCAGGTACACCAGCAAGGCCACGGCTCCGGAACTGGCCAGCAGGAAAGCGAACACCTCGTTGGGGGCAAAGTAATTCAGTGCCGTGGTCAGGAAGCCCACTGCGGTGCTGGCCAGCACGGCGATGTAGGGTACGCCGGAGCCTGAGGTTTTTTGCAGGATGCGCGGGCCGTCGCCCCGTTTGCTCAGGGAGTAGACCATGCGCGAGGCGGTATAGATGGCGGAGTTCAGGCAGCTGGCGACGGCAATCAGGACCACGATGTCGACGATCATCTTCGCGTGGGGAATGTTCATCAGCTCCAGCGCCCGTTGATACGAGCCCACTGTCACCAGCATCGGGTCATTCCAGGGAACGATGGAGATGATCAGGAACACCGAGACGATGTAGAAAATCCCCATTCGCCACACGACCGAGTTGGTCGCACGGGTGATCTGCTTCGACGGGTTCTGCGATTCGGCTGCGGCAATGGTAACAATCTCGGTGCCCATGAAACTGAACACCGTGGTGAGCATCGCGCCGATGACGGCGGTCCAGCCATTGGGCATAAAGCCGCCGAACTCCTTGCTGAGCTGGGCCACGCCACTGACGGTGGTCTCGGGCAGCCCACCCACCAGCGCCAGCGCACCTAGGGCGATGAACCCCAGCACGGCGATGACTTTAAGCATGGCGAACCAGAATTCGAACTCGCCGTAGCGCGCCACGCTGAACAGGTTGGTCAGGGTCAGCAGCCCGGTGACCGCTATGGCGAACTCCCAAGTCTGGATGGACGGGAACCAGGCGTGGAGGATGGCGGCGGCAGCGATGGCTTCGATGGGAATCACCAGCACCCAGAACCACCAATAGAGCCAGCCGATGGTGAAACCGGCACTACGGCCCATGGCGCGTTCGGCGTAGGTGGAAAACGACCCGGTGTCGGGCGAGGCCACAGCCATTTCGCCGAGCATGCGCATGACCAGCACCACCAGGGTGCCGGAAAATATATACGCCAGAATCGCCGCAGGTCCGGCCGACGCGATGGCGTGGCCCGAGCCGATGAACAGGCCGGCGCCAATGGCTCCGGCGATGGACAACATTGTGACGTGACGCTGCTTGAGGCCTGGCGCCAGAGTTGAGGAACTGGACATGAGACTTACCCTTTTTTTGTTGTATTTGAGAGGGTGAAGCGTTAACCGCAGTGTTACCTGGTCGGGCACGTCCGTGCGCTGTTCAAGTCATTCAAGCAAAGGCTTCGCGTACCGCAGCGCTGATACCGGACACGCAGACGTCGAGGATCAACTCGCCTTTCTCGCGGCTGGAACCTTTGGGCGAAGACAGCGTGCCGCATGCGGGCGTGCGCTCAGGGATGATCGGGAAGACGTCGTAGGGCGGGAAGGTGGCGGGGGGATGATCCACCGCCCGGTCGAGATCGACCTTGTCCGGGTGCAGGGCCAGCATCAGCGAAGTTTCGAAGACGCCGCCGTGCTCGATATCCCAGCCGAGGAATCCCTCGGGATACAGCTTGGCGATGACGGCCGGATCGTTGACAAAATCCCAGTAGGACAGCACCACCACCTTGAAGTCGGTGATGCCGCCATAGCGCAGTTCGCGCAGCGCCAGGTCGATGCCCTCGACGATGAACATCGAGTTTTCAAAATGTCCATTCATCAGCACGAGCTTGCGCGCTCCGTGGCGTGCCAGCTCGCGAATGATGTCCTGCACGGTGTGGGTGAGGGTGGCGCCATCGAGGCTGGTGGTGCCAGGAAAGTGATTGCCACCGCCGGATTTCTGCTGGGACTTGTAGCCGTACGCCAGTGCGGGCAACACCAGGCCACTGACGTTATGCGCCACCGCCTTGCAGATCGCGGTGGGCAGCAGGACATCGACCTCCATGCACATGTGGTGTCCGTGCTGCTCCAGAGCGCCCACCGGCAGGAAGATCGGGCATCCGGTCGCGACTTTTGCCGCGTATTCCGGCCAGGTGAGTTCTCCAATGACGACGCTGTTGTTCATCTGTACACCCATCTAAGTAATTGACCCACAGGTCATTTTCAGGCCGTGGCGGGTAGAACGATTCGATCAGATTGGCAGGTGGCCGATTTGTCCAAATCCGACCCGTAGTTGGCAATACGGCCTCATGCAGCTCCTTGCGCCGGCCACAGGTCGGGTCTGATCAATTGCAGGTCGGGCGTGCACAAAAAACACTGATGGCGATCTGCTGCAATGCTGCCAGCCAGCCAAGGATGCGTGGGGTTGGCCGCGACAGGAATGAGGCACTTCGAACACCTGGGGAAAAATGTCATGAACAAGCGCATCGACCTTTCACGCCGTACCTTCCTCAAGACTTCCGGCATCCTCGCAGGCACCGCGGCGCTGTGCGGCTTGCTACCGGCGAGAAGCTTCGCCGCTGCGGAAAAAGAACTGGTCATCCTGGCCTGGGCCGGTCACGCTGAGCCGGACATCGTTGCCGATTTCGAGCGCCAGTACGGGGTCAAGGTCCGGGCCAAGTACTACACCGGCGGCGACAACATGCTGGGGCTGATCTCGCAATCGCCGCCCGGCACCTTTGACCTGATCCTGTCCGATGCTGAATACGTGCAACAACTCAACGCTGCCGAATACATCGAGCAACTCGACCCGGCGGATTACCCCTTTGATGATTTCTACCCCGAGTTCCAGCATTTCCCAGGGCACTGGCAGGGCGACAAGCTTTATTCTGTGCTGATCCGCTTCGGATTCCTGGGCATTGCCTACAACACTCAACTGGTTCCCGAAGCCAAGGTGCAAAGCTACGACCTGTTCTGGGACGAAAGCCTCAAGGGCAAGGTCGGGCACTTCGACTGGCACCTGCCCAACCTGGGCCAGATCAGCCTGCTCAACGGCAACGCGCGGCCTTACGACATCGACGCTGCGCATTGGCAAAGCGTGCAGCAGAAACTCATGAGCCTGCGCCCGCAGATCGGCGGCTTCTTCGATTATGGCGGGACCTTTTCCTCGCTGAAAAACGGCCAGGTGCATGCCATGTGCGGCATTGGCGACTGGATCACCGGGGTCCTGCAGCGCGCCGGCGCTCCGGTAAAAACCGTGTTGCCCAAGGAGGGCGGGCTGCAATGGACGGAGTCCTACTGCATCGCCCGAAAAGCCCACAGCCCGGACCTGGCGAAGAAGTTCATCCAGTACATCACCTCACCCCAGGGCCAGGTCAAGTCGGCAAAAATGGCCGCGTACCCCGCGCTTATTCCCAGCAAAAAAGGCTGGGAGTTGCTCAACCAGACCGATCTCGCCGAAGCCACGCGCCAGGGCATGGTGCTGGGACAGCGCAACGTCATGGATGACATCCGCGACGGCCGGATCAAATATCGCGAGCTGCCGGTCCAGCAGAGCCTGGAAGACTGGAACGACTTCTGGTCGCAATACAAGGGTGCCTGACAAGACGCGTGGAGTAGGTGGCAATGATTTCAGACAAGTTGAAGACTTCACCGCCGGTACTGTCCGACAGCAGCCCCGCCATACGCCAGCGCACCACCAGGAAGGCCGTGCACGTGCCGTGGTTCGGGCTGTGTTTTTCGCTGCCGATCCTGATCTGGCAATTGGTTTTTTTCGTGTTTCCGCTGGCCTTCCTGGTGGCGATCAGTTTCTGGGTGGTGCGCAACTTTCGGATGGTACCGACCTTCGAGTGGCTGAACTGGAGCTACATGTTCAGTCGCGGGTTCTTCTGGGACGCTTATGTGCACACCCTGGCCATGGCGGCGGGCGCCACTGTACTGGTCAGCCTGGTGGCGTTTCCGTGTGCCTACACCATTGCCTTCAAGTTTCGCGATTCTGCCCGGCAGCTACTGGTACTGCTGCTGATCACGCCGTTTTTCACCAGCTATCTGGTGCGCACGTATTCGTGGCAGGTGTTCCTGAGCGACAACGGCATTCTCAACGCGGCGCTGGGGCTGCTCGGCATCGGCTCGGTGGCCATGTTGAACACCACCGTCGGCACCTATGTCGGCTACTTCACCCTGTGCCTGCCCCTGGTGGTGCTGCTGCAATTGTTCAGCCTGATGTACATCGATCGTTCGTTGATCGAGGCCGCGCACAACCTCGGCAGCGGGCGTTGGCGCACCGTGCTGCTGGTGGTCATACCTTCGGCGCGGATTGGCATCGTCGTGGCGGCGCTGTTCTGTTTCATCCTGACCTTCGGTGATTTTGTCAGCCCGCTGTACCTGGGCGGCGGTCAACCACCGACCCTCAGTACCCTGATCACCGACACCACCAAGTCCGGTCAGCAATGGCCCCGTGCAGCGGTGATTGCGACGGTCATGATCATCACGCTGCTGATCACGGCCTTTGCTGCGGTTCGCTTCGCTTATCGGAGACGCCCATGAACGAGCATCGCCTGATCAACTTCCTGCTGCGCAGTTTTGTCGTGTTGGTGTTTATGTTCATCTTCACGCCCATCGCCGGCAGCTTTGTGTTCTCGTTCAATATCGACCGCTTTCCGTCCTTGCCCCTGGGCGGTTTCAGCCTGCACTGGTACGAGGTCATCGCTGCGGATCCGGCAGTCTGGCAGGCGTTCAGGAACAGTCTGCTGGTGGGCGTGGTGGTGTCACTGGTTTCGACTCTATTGGGTTTCACTGCGGCCTATACCGACTTTCGTTACCAGTTTTTCGGCAAGTCGATCTACATGGCGCTCGCGACGCTGCCGCCGACCATTCCGGTGGTGATCATGGGCCTGGCGATGCTGGCGTTCCTTTCCCGGGTAGGTCTGTCAGGGTCGATCTACGCAGTGATGATCAGCCATATCGTGATGTGCACGCCGTTCGCCATGGCAGTCATCCGCATGCGTCTGGCGCAGATGGATCCCCATATCGAGGCGGCGGCGTGGAACCTGGGAGCCAACCAGTGGAAGGCCATGCGCTTCGTGATCCTGCCATTTACTGCGCCGAGCATCTTAGCCGCGTTGTTCGTGACCATGGCAGTGTCCTTCGACGAGTTCGCGGTGGCCTGGTTCGTCTCGGGCCTGAACGAGACCGTTCCGGTGCGCATCCTCAATACCTTGCAAGGCCAGGTGAGCCCGACCATCAACGCCATCGGCACGATTGTCTTCATTACCACCATGAGCCTGGTGATCTTCGCGCAGTTGCTGTTGATGCGTCGGCGCAACGCCTGATCGCGACCAGCGCCCCTACACCCCTCCAACCCGAAGGACTACGCCATGACTCAACCGCTGGTGGTATTTGATAACGTGGTCAAGCATTTCGGCAGCTACCAGGCTGTCGAGCGGCTCAACCTGGAGATCTACAAAGGCGAATTCGTCGCCATCATGGGTTCCAGTGGGTGCGGCAAGACCACGACACTGCGCATGCTCGCCGGGCTCGACAAACCGAGCGAGGGCGAAATCCGCCTGAACGGCGAGCGCATCAATGACCTGTATTCCTGGCAGCGGGAGACGCCACTGGTGTGGCAGAACCTGGCGTTGTTCCCATTTTTGAATGTACTGGAAAACGTCGAGTTCGGCCTGCGCATGCGCGGCATGGCCAAGGCGCAGCGGCGCAAAAAGGCGTTGCACTGGCTTGAGCGTCTGGACCTCGGGGAGTTCGCCACTCGGGACATCAGCCTGCTGTCCGGGGGCCAGCGCCAGCGTGTGGCGCTGGCCCGTTCACTGGTCACGGAACCGCCAATCCTGCTGCTCGACGAGCCATTGAGTGCCCTCGATGCGCACCTGAGTGTGCGCATGCAGGGGGTGCTCACCGGTCTGCAAAAGGACCTGGGTATTACCTTTGTCTACGTCACCCACAGTCAGTCCGAGGCCTTTGCGATGGCGGATCGCGTGGTGATCATGAGCCGTGGCCGGGTGGAGCAGATTGGCACGCCCCAGGCGGTATTTGTTGAACCGCACAATCGCTTCGTGGCCGAGTTCGTCGGCGGCAAGAACATCTTCCCCGGCACGGTGGCAGGGTTCGACGACAGCGGTCTGGTGCGGCTGGAATCAGCGCAGGGTAGTTTCGTCGCAAGACTGCCGGAGGGAAAATCGGTGAGTGCGGGGGAGGCGGTCACGGTCTGTGTCAGCGCCGAGCATATCGAACTGACCACCCGGCCGGTGCGGCAAAATCGGCTGGCGTGCACTGTCGTCGGGGAGGAGTTCATTGGCTCGATGGTTAACGTGTATCTCGAAGCCTGCGGCGGCCTGGAGCTGAAGGTGCAAAAGACCCATGCCGACTACAACCACCTGGGCGTGCATTGCGGGCAGAGCCTGTTCGCCGAGTGGGAGGGGGGGCATGCGCTGATTTTGCGCGATGGCAGCTGACCCCGACTGGCGCCCTCTGCAGAAGCAAAGCTTGCTCGCTATCACCTTGGGCCAGTCGAAATCCAAGCTGGCTGGCCGACTGTCAGCGCGCATTGGAGTACCCGGTCCTGACTGTGCAACAGTCAGGCGCAGACCGCAGTCAGTGTCCTGAATTCTTTTTATTTACGTGGCTTTCAGACCACTTGTTGGGTCACCCGTCGGCGCGTTTGTCGCTCATCATTCTGTTGGAACTCCTGTTAATGCAGCTCCGTCATCTGAACTGAGGGCGGCTGCGAAACTGTCGTGGCGCACCCGAAAACGCATTTTTCGAAAGGCGAGGGACGTCATGAATATTCCAGACAGCAGGACTGAAGGCCAGAACGATCATCAGGGCTCCGCAAGACCGGAGGCCGATTTTCAACATTTGAAGGAAGGCGTCACCGAGGCGCTCGGTGACGCGAGGCAACAAGCGGATGCGCAGTTCGGGCAGTACCGCGATACCGCTGCCGACCAGATCGAGGCATTGGCCAAAGGGGCAAAGTCCTTTGTCTCGGAGATCGAAGACAAGGACAGCCTCGGCATGTCCGACTACCTGGCCGACATGGCGGAATCCATGACCGGCCTGGCCGGTAATCTACGCGGCAAAAGCGCCGAGCAGTTGCTGCACGATGCGGCCGACCTGGCGCGCAACAATCCTGCCCTGTTCCTGGCAGGCAGCGTCGCGCTGGGCTTTGGCCTGTCGCGATTCCTCAAGGCTGGTACTGCTGCGGCCTATACCGCCAGCGCGCAACAGCCGTCAGAGAACAGCAGCTCTGCGCCTGCGCCCGGCGGCTTTGGTGCGCAGCGCCCGTACGAAACATCGGTCGCTGCGCACACCGGGCTGGACACCGGCATCACCCCGTCCGCGCCGGGCGAGCAGGACCATCCCACCGACTTTGCGACCCCGAAAACTCCAGGTTCGAATGACTTCAAGGGAGCACTGTGATGAACAGAGAAAACCCAGATCTGCCGGGCGCACGCCCCGTACCCGTGGTTGAAACCGACGCTTCAGTCGTCGGCCTGTTGCGCCAATTGTCACGTGAGGTGCCGGCCCTGTTCACCAAGGAACTGGCCCTGGCCAAGGCCGAGCTGCAGGCCAGTCTCACTACGCTCAAGGCCGGCATTGCCGGGGTGGCCGGCGGGGCAATTGTGCTGCTGGCGGGCTTCATAATCCTGTTGATGTCGGTGGTCTACGGCCTGTCGATGGTGATGGCGCCCTGGCTCGCGGCACTGATAGTGGGCGTGGTGGTGATGATCGTCGGATTCGCCATGCTGCAGTCGGGTAAAAAACAATTCGAGCCATCCCACTTCAAGCCTGATCGCACCCTGGATGCCTTGAACAAGGACCAGGAAGCCCTGCGGAGGAAAGTCTCATGAAAAGCGAATTCGAACTGGAATCGGAAAAAAGCCCGGAAGCGATCGAGCGTGAAATCGATGCACAGCGCGCCAGCATTGGCAACATCGTCGATGCGCTGGAAAGCAAGTTCACCCCAGGCCAGATGTTTGACCAGGCGTGGGGCGTGATGCAAGGCAACGGCACCGCGTTCCTCTCCAACCTGGGTACCAGCGTGCGCAACAATCCGGTGCCCGCCGTGCTGACCTCCGTGGGGTTGCTGTGGCTGATGATGAGCCAGAATCGCCCCCCAAGCCCGAATGTCGGTTATCGCAGTGGCCCAGAGCACAGCAGGGTCGGCGAGTGGGCCGATGGCGTGTCGGACGGCATTGACAGCGCGCGGGACCGCTTGCACCACACCGCAGATTCCATGAAGGAAGGCTACCAGTCCGTCAAGGGCAAGGCCTCGCACCTGGGCGACAGCCTGGGGGCCGCCACTGACAACGTCAGTCACGCCATGCACGACGCCAGCGATCGGCTGGCACGCGGTACGCAGGCAATGGGGGATCAGTTCACACATATACTCAGGGAACAGCCGTTGATGGTCGCTGCGGCGGGCATCGCGATAGGCGCGTTACTGGGCGCAGCAATCCCCTCGACGGCCACCGAGCAACGTTACCTGGGCAAAACCAGCGCGGGACTGACGGACAAGGTCAAGCAGCAGGCGCGTGAAGGATTTGAAGCGGTGCGCGATACCGTCACCAAGACCACTGATCATGCCGATGCGCCAACGACCGCCCAGACGGATGTGAACAGGAGCGTCCCGAACGGGCAACAACGCGCAGCCTCCAGCGCTCCAGCGGACTTGTCCGGGGGGTTGGGTACTTCCTGACAGCAGGTGTGAAAAAAGGGAGGCCTGCATCAGGCCTCCCTCGATTTCGTGTCACACCTGTGGTCAGTTTCCATCGGCCACTTTGCGCTCTATCTCGTCGACCTTTTTCTGCAGCTCTTGGGTTTCCTGCTCCTTGGTGCGGGTGGAAGAGGGCGTGATGACTTCGTCCACTGCGCGGGTATCGTCTTCCGTGTCCGCCAGATCCCTCTGCACCACATTCACCGGCTTGCCGGACGAGTCCCTGGGCGGTGCGTTGGATGTCATGGGTGATTCGCCATCATTGCTGCGTTCATCATTGTCGTTCATGTCGCATACCTCCATCGGCTTTCACATTGGATGCAAGGGTGCAGGTCGAGTTCGGGATTTTTCATACCCGCTGACCGCCGGCCCCCGGTTAATCAGGACGGCGTCGCCTCGGTCCAGTCGAGCTTGGCCGACTCGCGCCAGCGCACTTCGACGACGCCGTATTTTTCCGCCTGGGGCCTGGATACCACCTTGAGCGGCGGCCTTCCGGGTTTGGGGATGGGCGCTATGCCGGCATCACAGCTTGCCCAATGCCAGGCATCGCGATTGCTCATCACTTTTGCACGGATGATGAACGACCTCGGCTCCCCGTGGAGCAGGTATTCAATGATGTAGAGACCGGTGCTGTTCATGAGGACCCTCCTTATGCTCATAGACAAAGGAGTGGTGGTGTCAGAAAAAATTCAAAGCAATTTCCCGGCGGCGTTAAGCGCTTATTTTCAGGAAAAAAAATGCACTTTATGAGGTTCTGGAGACTCCCTTTTCAAGCCGCTCAGCTGCAGATCAGCCTGACTGCCTTGGCGGCACGTTCCAGCTCCTGTTTGACGTCCACCGGTATTCGCTGCTTGCGCAAGGTTTGCTCCAGGAAGGCCTGGTTGCCCCGACTGTCGACTTCGGCATCAATGGCGGCGTCCTCGGCACCGATCGCCGTGGCGTGGGATTCCATCACCGAGTCAATCTCGACATTGCTCTTGGCGGCATCCAGGGCGCCGACGAGTTTCGCCACGTCCTCTTCTTCGGCCCTGGCATAGGCATCCACCGTCAAACCTGCCGCCAACGCCCGAGCCCGCACTTCGACTCCTTTTAACGCCTCCCTGGCTTCCCCGCAGCGTAATTCCTGAGTGTGGTTTTGCACATCGCGCCACTGCAGCAGTGAGTACGTCAGCGTGCCGACCATTGCCAGGGTGATACCGCTTATCAGGATCGGCTTCATGGGTGGATTCTCGAGCGGATGCAAAAGGGCGCGCTATTTCTTTCAGGCATTCACAGCGTAGCACCGGGCAGCGAGGATCAGCGGCTTCAATATCTTTCCAGGTGCCGCCATTGCGCTTTCTCCATGCGGCCCATAACGTATTGGTTTTCGTTGCAAAGCAGGTCGACCATTGATCGAAAGACGCCAGTTCAGTGAAGGGTTAAAGGGCAAGAACCTTCGTTACCTGAATGACAACGCCAGCGCGACACCTCAAGTGGTGCGCTGCGGTTTCCTGCTGCTTGAGCATTTTTCGCTGCCGGCCTTCACGCAGGTGCTGGATACGCTCGTGACCGCCAATCTGCTGCGTCCAGGGGTGTTCACCACGCGCACCTTCGGCTTGAGCGACAGCGAAGTAGTCAGCGATCTGGGGCTGGTCATTCGCCCGGACGCTCGTCTCGACGGTTCAGCGATCAAGGGGCTGGACCTGCTGGTGGTGTGTGGTGGTTATCGAACCGAACTCAAGGCCAATGAAGCGTTTATTACTCAGCTCAAGGCCGCAGCGGAGCAGGGCGTGATGCTCGCCGGCTTGTGGAACGGCGCCTGGTTCCTCGGCAAGGCGGGCCTGCTCGAGGGCTATCGCTGCGCCATTCATCCGGAACACCGCCCGGCGCTCGCGGAGATCTCCCGGGCGACCCAGGTCAGTAGTGAACCCTACGTCATTGATCGCGACCGCCTCACGGCGTCCAGTCCTTCGGGCGCCTTTCACATGGCCCTGGACTGGATAAAAAGTCTTTACGATAAAGCCCTGGTCGAGGGTGTCGAGGACATCCTGGCCTTCGAGGAATCGCGTTACCGGCGAATCAAGCCGGCGGAGAACATCTGCGTCAGCGCGCCGTTGCGCGAGGTGGTCAAACTCATGGACACCAATCTTGAAGAGCCGCTGGAACTGGAGCAACTGGCGGTCTACGCCGGTCGTTCGCGGCGACAACTCGAACGCCTGTTCAAGGAGCAGCTGGGCACCACGCCGCAACGCTATTACCTGGAGCTGCGCATTACCGAGGCGCGCCGGCTGCTGCAGCACACCGAGTTGTCTCAGGTCGAAGTCCTGGTGGCCTGCGGGTTCGTCTCGCCAAGCCATTTCAGCAAGTGCTACAGCGCCTACTTCGGCTACCGGCCTTCCAAGGAAAAGCGCCTTGTGAAGTAGCGTTGAAGCGCGCCCCGGAGGAACTCCGTTGGTCTCGGCTTTCTGTGGCTATGCTTGACTGACCGTCGCATCGGAAGACATCCATGCCCTCAAGCGCAGCCCTGTTCAGACGCCCGCGCCAGTTACTGATCCTTGGCGTGCTCGGCCTTTGCGGCTGCGTGCGTCTGGGACCGGATTTCCAGGCGCCGGGCGAAGCATGGAGCCGGCAATGGAGCAGCCCGGCCCTGGAACAGGCCAGCCAGCGCGAACAGAGCCCGGACCTGCGTGAGTGGTGGCAGGTGTTCAACGACCCGTTGCTGGATCGCCTGATTGCCGCTGCGGACGCGGGTAACGCAGACCTGAAAATCGCCGGGCTGCGGGTCATGGAAGCCCGGGCGCGGCTGGGGATTGCCGAAAGCGGGCGTTACCCGCAGCTGCAGCAAGCCAGTGCCGACAGCCTGTACCTCACCCGCCGGCAATCCGGCGGCAGCAATTCGCAGGACAGCCACTTCTGGCAGCACAGCGTGGGTTTCGATGTGGGTTGGGAGTTGGATTTCTGGGGCCGCTTCAGCCGCGCCATTGAGTCGGCCGACGCCAGCTATTTCGCCGCGCGTGCCAACTATGAAGACGTGCTGGTGCTGCTGCACGCGCAAGTGGCGGATACCTATTTTGCCTTACGCACCACCGAGGCGCGGTTGCGGGTGGCAAAGCAGAATGCCCGGCAGCAACAGCGTAATTTCGAGATCACCGAGAAGCTGTTCAACAGCGGGCAGAATGCCGAGCTGGATCTGCAGCAGGCCCGGACTCAATACCTGGGCACCCTGAGCACCATCCCCAGTCTTGAGGACCAGCTGCAACGCACCCGCAATGCCCTGGCCGTACTGATCGGCCAGCCACCCGGCGGCGTGCCGCAGTTGGCGACGAGTGACGGGCTGATTCCGCTGGTGGATCAGGCGGTGCTGCAGGATGTGCCCGCCAGCCTGCTGCTGCGTCGCCCCGACGTGCGAGCTGCCGAGCTCAATGTCGCTGCGCAGTCGGCGCTGATCGGCGTGGCCGAAAGCGATTTTTATCCCTCGTTGACCTTGCTTGGCAGCATCGTCTGGTCCGCTGATTCACTGGATGGCACCCCGCGCAGCCTGGACCTGATAGGGGGGCCGAGCCTGCGCTGGAATCTGTTCGATCATGGCCAGATCAGCAACAACGTGCGAGTGCAGGATGCGCGGTTGCAGCAGTTGATCGAAGTCTATCGCGACAAGGTTCGCCAGGCGGCACGGGAAGCCGATGATGCCGCTGGCGGCTTGATCAAATCCCTTGAGCGCGAGCGTATCCTGGGCGAGGCCGAAGTGGCCGCCAAGCGCTCGCTGGTGCTGGCCAGCGCGCAGTACCGCGAAGGTTATTCGGACTTCCAGCGAGTGCTGGATGCGCAGCGGGCGCTGCTGGAGCAACAGGACAACTACCTGGTGGCCCGCAGCAATGCCGTGAGCAATGTCATTGCCCTGTACAAAGCCTTGGGTGGCGGCTGGTCCAGCGCCCAGCCAATGGTCGATCCCGCCACTCGCAGGCAGATGCAAGAGCGCACCGACTGGGGCGATCTGCTGGACGAGCCTGGAGTTGCCCAGCCTGCCTTTCCCCAGCCCGACGAGGTCAAAACACCATGAGCGACACTGTCCCGCCCTCGGCTGAAACACCGCCGGCGCCAGCACCTGCACCCGCTCCAGACCCGAGCCGCAAGGGCCTGAAGTGGGTGTTGCTGTTGATTGTCCTGAGCCTGGCCTGGTACCTGCTGGCGGATCGCTTCACGCCGTATACGCAGCAGGCGCGGGTAGGGGCCTTTGTGATTCCGGTGGCGGCGGAAGTGGCAGGGCGGGTGATTCGGGTCAACGTGCGGAACAATCAGGATGTAAAGGCCGGCGAGGTGCTGTTCGAGGTCGACCCCCAGCCGTATCAGATTGCCGTGGATCGGGCGCGGGCCGATCTTGAGTCGACCCGGCGCCAGATCGGCGCCGGCACTGCCGGGATTGCTGCCGCGCAGGCCAATCTGAGGGCGGCCCAGGCCAACGAACTCAAGGCGCGCCAGGACAATCAGCGCCTTGAAGGCTTGTATCGGGACGATCCGGGGACCATCTCGGTGCGCCTGCTGGAAGTCTCCCGGGCCAATCGCGAACAGGCCGTGAGCCAGGTCGCTGCGGCCCGCGCCGAAGTCCAGCGGGCACGGGAACAGGAGGGCGGCAGCGATGAGGACAACGCGACCCTGCGCAGTGCCGCCACGGCGTTATCAAAAGCCGAACTGGATCTGGCCAATACCCGGGTGCGCGCGCGATCCTCCGGGTTGATCACGGACCTGCGCACCGATGCCGGCCAGTTTGCCGCTGCCGGAGGTCCGGTGATGACCCTGATTGCGATCCACGATGTATGGGTCAGTGCCGACATGACCGAGAATAATCTGGGTCTGGTCCAAATCGATACGCCGGTGGCGATCGTGCTGGATGCGCTGCCGGGGGAGGTGTTCGAGGGGCGCGTGCGTAGCGTGGGTTACGGGGTCAGCGTCGGTCAGGCGCCCGCGCCCGGAACCCTGCCCAGTGTGCAGAACAGCCGCGACTGGTTGCGCCCGGCGCAGCGCTTCCCGGTGATTATCGAGTTCTCCTCCGAAGCCAAGGAGCACTTGCGCGACAGTCGCGGGATCCGCGCCGGCGGGCAGGCTGAAGTCATGGCCTTTCCCCGCGAGGGCAATCCACTGAACCCACTCGGCCGCCTGTTCTTGGGTTTCATGAGCTGGCTGTCGTATGTCTACTGAAACCACGATCAGGGCCCGGCGCGCGTTGCGCCTGGCGACGGGCACGGCGCTGTGCCTGGCGGCGAGTTTCGGCCTGGGCTTGCCGATTCCTTTCGTGGCGCCGGTGCTGGCGGTGTTGTTGCTGGCGACGCTGAATCGGCCCCTGCCATTCAAGGCAGCACTGGTCCTGGCGCTGGCGGCGATGCTGACGACCGGCAGCGGTCTGTTGTTGATTCCGGTCCTGCGGTACTACCCGCTCAGTGGCGTGCTGTTGATTGGCCTTTGTCTGTTCCTGGTATTCCGCTTCGGCCTGCGCGGTGGCAACGCGCTTATCGTCACGTTCCTGGTCATCGGCCTGACCATGATTTCGTCAGCCGGGGTTGCCGATTTCGGCCTGGCGGCGACGGTCATCGAGGCGCTGGTCAAGGGCCTGCTGCTCGCGGTGCTGGCCGTGGCAGGCAGTCACTGGCTGTTTGCCGAACCGGCGGATGCTCCGCCATCGCCCAGTCCCCCAGGCTTGCCGCCTGCCGAGGCCGCACGGGTGGCGCTGCGAGCCACCCTGATCGTCCTGCCGACCTTCCTGCTGGCACTGATCGACCCGGCCAGTTACCTGCCGATCATTCTCAAGGCGGTCAGCCTGGGTCAGCAAAGCTCGACCAGCCACACTCACAGCGCCGGTCGGGAGCTGGTCGGCTCGACCCTGCTGGGCGGTTTGCTGGCGATCCTGTTGTGGTGTGCACTGAGCCTGTTTGTGCACCTGTGGATGTTTTTCCTGTGGATGCTGCTGTTCGGCCTGGTGCTGGCGCGCAAGCTTTACCGGCTCAGCCCAACGGGTTTAAGCCCGGGGTTCTGGCTCAACAGCCTGATCACGATGATCATTCTGTTGGGCCAGTCGGTGCAGGACAGCGCAGCGGGCAAGGACGTCTACACCGCCTTTGCCATACGCATGGGGTTGTTTATCGCCGTGACGCTGTACGCATGCCTGATGGTCAATCTGCTCGAGCAACGCCGAGCACTCCCCGCCGCCCCAACCTCGCTCCCCACCCA
>NZ_JADEVO010000090.1 GCF_017114825.1 Pseudomonas gregormendelii
TCCGTATGCCTATCTAAAGGATGTTCTCACGCGCCTGCCAACGCAGCGGGCGAGTGAAATCGAGCAGTTGCTTCCGCATAAGTGGCAGCCGGTTTAATCACGCAAGATGTGATGCCCGGACGCATACAGCCCATCCTGATCACAGCCAGCAGCTATAAAAAAACCGAAAAGGTGATGATCGCATTTGACGGTAGTCCCACAGCCTACAGAACCGTGCAGATTTTAGCAGAAAGTGCCTTAGGGAAAACCCGCCAATTCACCTAGTCATGGTCGGGGCTAATTCAGAGGGGAATGTGGCGCATCTGGTTACAGCACGTGGGATAATCGGAGCTGCGGGATTGACTGCAGATGCAGAGATCCGCCAAGGAGAGGTTGAGTCGGCACTTCACGCTTATCAGGCAGAGCACGGAATTGATCTTCTCGTCATGGGCGCCTATGGGCACTCGCGTATCAGACAATTTCTGATAGACAGCACGACTACTACGATGCTTCGTACCACCACCATGCCAGTGTTGTTGCTTCGTTGAGTACCATCTACTGCCGAGGATTGAATCGCACCGAAGAAACCAGGTGCGATTCAATGATCCATGCCCCTTACGAGCAATTATGCTCAGGAGATACAAATGGCCATTGATTGGATCAACTTCACACCTTGGACTTCATTAGGTGGAGGGGTTTTAATTGGGCTGGCAGTTAGCTTGTTCGTTCTCGCTAATGGTCGCATCGCTGGGATCAGCGGCTTGCTTGGAAGCGTGATGCGATTTAGCAGTGAAGGCTGGAGTGAGAAGGCACTGTTTCTTCTTGGCCTGCTGCTTGCGCCATTGTTGTGGGGACTGTTTGCCGTCTTGCCAGAGATCGAAATCAAAACAGAGTGGCCGGCCTTGGTGATTGCGGGGCTGCTCGTTGGGGTGGGAACTCGCTACGGCTCAGGCTGTACAAGCGGTCACGGAGTTTGTGGGATCTCTCGGCTGTCTCCCCGTTCCATCGTGGCAACGTTGTGCTTTATGGCTGCCGGTTTTGCAACGGTGTACCTCATTCGTCATGCGCTGGGAGCATTTGGATGATCAAGTTGACCGCATTTTTTGCAGGGATGATCTTTGGCCTGGGTCTGCTACTGGCAGGCATGGCGAACCCCGCCAAGGTATTGGCCTTTCTTGATGTGGCCGGGGCCTGGGATCCGTCACTCGCGCTGGTTATGGGAGGTGCCATCGCGGTGGCGGTGATCCCGCTAAACTGGGCACCTAAGAACAAGCACTCCTTACTGGGTACCCCCACGCAGTTACCTGTGAAAAAGGAGTTGGACGCCCGCTTGATTGGCGGCAGCCTGGTGTTCGGTATAGGTTGGGGAATTGCGGGGATTTGCCCTGGGCCAGCGGTCGCTATCTTACTTTCGGGACACTGGCAAATCATCATATTCGTATTGGCTATGTTGGCCGGTATGTATTTGTTCTCTGCTTTGGAAAACCGACGCAAGTCTTGATCAGGTGATAGCCACGGACTCACTAAAGACTCGATTCGGCTTTGTGGTTCTTCAGTTTTTGCAGGCTCGTTTGCTGACTCAACTCAATGCCATCAAAGTTTTGAGGATTTAGCGAAGCTGCTTGATCAGCCACAATCAAAGCAAGCATTAGAATAGTAAAGCCTACTAATACTGGAAATGAGCCGCACCAGAAGACGATGTGTTGGCGCTGATTGAAAACTGACCCACCCTGCCGATTGAAAATTGACCCAGGACGGATTGCTGATTTCTGTCCCAGCAATTGTGGATAAGTTTAGCAGCAGTGCTCCGGTTCGAGACGCATCAAG
>NZ_JADEVO010000092.1 GCF_017114825.1 Pseudomonas gregormendelii
TGATGCGTCTCGAACCGGAGCACTGCTGCTAAACTTATCCACAATTGCTGGGACAGAAATCAGCAATCCGTCCTGGGTCAATTTTCAATCGGCAGGGTGGGTCAGTTTTCAATCAGCGCCAACACATAAGGAGGCAAACGGTGCACTGACTCAGCCTCACAGTCACTGCTGACACTCATGCCCTCCCCATCAAACCTTGCCGGAACGAAGGACAAGGAATTCGCTAGCCACGCGCAATGGCCAATAGCTATTCTTTCACGATCTTACCGCAGGGAACGCCCATGAAGCTTAATCCGCTACACGTCAAGATCGCTGGTTTGCTTGAGGGCAGACTGTTCCGAATCCCCGAATATCAACGCGCCTACTCCTGGACATCCCGCCAGCGTAAGGACTTGTTTGGCGACATCGAGGAGGCGTTTCGATCTGGTCGAGAGCACTTCATGGCGACTCTGGTTGCCCTAGCCAAAGAGAAGGAGACCCGCTTAATCGGCGTTGACGAGTTTAAGACTGTTGAGCTGGTGGACGGCCAGCAGCGCGTAACGACGCTGATCATTTTGATGAAGGCGATTGAAAAGGCATTAGACAACGATGATGCAGCGCAAGCGAAGGTTCGCCGTGAACTAGGAGAGTTGCTTGTAAAAGGTGACGACCACTCTCTGATTCTGCTCCAGACCAACCATGATGCGAGTCAAGTTTTTACCAACTACATCCGCAAAGGGTTGGTGGAGGAAGGCTTTGCAAAAACCGCTGCGGATCAGAACTTGGTTGAGGCCGCCCGTGATTGCGAGCTCTTTGTGAGCAAATGGTTAGCGCGAGGATCTACGATCTTTGAGCTGCTGGTGACCATTAGGAACAAGCTAACTATCATCTACCATGAGATTTCGGACGAGGCGACTGTATACCGGGTCTTCGAGGTTCTTAACAGCCGTGGTCTAGACGTTAAATGGATCGACAAGCTCAAAAGCCAGCTGATGGCGTTGATATTTGAGCACGTTGAAGGCGGAACCCGCGATGAGGCGGTTAGTGAAATGCAGGATATCTGGCGAGGTATCTACCGGTCGCTGGAGACCAGCACACGTATTGGAGACGAAGCACTCCGATTTGCAGGAGCATGGGCCTCTGACGCTCGACCAAATCGGATTCCCAGTGAAGCAGACTCGACTGCACTGCTTACCTCAAAGGCGGGCACCCAGTTGAGAACAATTGCAGAGGTTGGTCATGAACTCGACGCAGTCGTGCAAGCGAACCTGCGCTTGTTTCGAGATCCGCGCCTACGGGCTGTGACGCGTATTGTGCACGCTCGATTTGTTGCGGCAGCGATCCTCCTGCGGAAGTTCGACAAGAAGACAGAGCAAGAGCTACTGGGTAAATGGGAGCGCGCTACTTTCAGGATCTACGAGCTGGCAAGCCGGGATAGCCGTCACAAGGTTGGGGAGTACATTCGTCTTGGTTATGAAATCTATCGGAATAACCTGGGCGGCGGCAAAAACTGAGTGCAACACCTGACCTTTCCGGTACGGTGCTGCCCCATGTCCTATCACGAACTCAGCGTCGAAGAACGCGCCGCCATTCAAATCGGTCATATCCAGGGCCTCAGCC
>NZ_JADEVO010000093.1 GCF_017114825.1 Pseudomonas gregormendelii
GTATCCGCTCCATGAACCCCACATTCAAAGCCACCATCTGATCCCCCGAAGCTATGCTCCCGATTTCTTCATCTGTGGCAATTAGCCCACTTCCTATTTTGCCAGCACAAGAATGGCGAAGCCTGGCTATTTCAGTGGCACACAAATTCCAAGGCCTGATATTTGAGGTGGCGCAAAAAATTGTGCCCTATTTCGGTGGCACATAAATGCCACTTCAATGCCACTTAAATGCAAAGATCCTCCCTATCTGTCTTCATATGAGCCATTTTAGCTCTGTACCTGGGGTAGGACGATTTTTGTACCGGGGGTAGGATTCTCTGTTTTTACAGGGCTGAGAGGCCCTAAAAACGTCCCGAATCTATTACCTGTTTGGTGGGTTTGGCGGTACACCAAAGGATGTCGAGGCTTCCCTAGCGTACGATTCGCTCTACACTCCACGTTAGGGTTCGGGTTTAACGTGATATCTCAGGCGGGCAGTTCCAAGGCAACAGTGCCTCATAGGCTGCCACCGACTGCGCATGTGGTAACTGCTCCAGTACGTGGCGTAGCCACGTATAAGGCTCTTGACCGTTGACCTTGGCGGTCTCCACTAGGCTGTAGATCTGAGCACTGGCGGTAGCGCCTTTGGCCGTGTCGCTGAACAGCCACGCCTTGCGACCGATAACGAACGGTTTTATCGCGCGTTCCGCCGCATTGTTGTCGATCGGTAAAAAACCGGCCTCCACGTAACGCTCCAGCCGGCTCCAGTTGTTGGCAAGATAATTAACCGCCTTGCCCAGCACACTTTGCGGCGTCACTTGGGACTGCGTTTTATCCAGCCAGCTTTTCAACTGGGCCAGGATCGGCAGGCTCTTTTCCTGTCTGCCGATAAATCGTTGCTCGTCACTGACGTCCTTCAGTTCACGCTCGATGCCGTACAGCTTGTTGATCATCGTCAGGGCGATATCAGCACGTCCCGCCTTGCCCTTGGGCTGTACCTTTTGAGCATCGACAAACTTGCGCCGCACATGGGCCATGCACGCCAAACGTTCTACTCCGGGCTGTAATGCCAAGGCGTTGTAACCCGCGTAATCATCGGTCATGACGTAGCCACGATAACTTTCCAGCAGGCGCAACGGCACTTCCTGCGCACGGCTGGAGGTGTAGTCAAACAGCACGACTTTTCGATCCGGCGGCCCGCTGGCTTGCACCCACATCCAGGATTGGCTGGTTGGGTCTCGATCCGGTTCTTTAAGTACCTGGACGCGGGTTTCATCACAGTGGATGACCGGGCTTTCCAGCAACCGATCCCGCATCAGATTTAATAACGGTTGCAAGTGCTCGCCGCACTGGATGACCCAGCGCGCCAAGGTTTGGCGAGGGATGTCCACACCATGCCGGGCAAGTACCGTTTCGAAACGGTGGAGCGGCAGGCCGTCGACGTATTTAGTGGTCAACAACATCGCCAAGACACTCGGACTGGCCATGCTCTTTTCGATCAACTGAGCCGGTTTGTCAGCAATGACCGGCGCCGCTTCACAACCACGACACCCGTAGACTTTGCGGATGTGTTTGATCACGCGGATTTGCATCGGCACGATATCCAGCTGTTCGCTAGT
>NZ_JADEVO010000094.1 GCF_017114825.1 Pseudomonas gregormendelii
TGTCTCGTCCTGAATAAGGTTTACACCTTCTGGCTTCTTATCAGGAAGGTGCAATGAACACGGGCGAAAAACGTAGCCAGAGAGATTACACGCTGACTTTTAAATTGTCGGTTGTCGACCAAGTCGAAAAAGGCGAGTTGAGTTATAAAGAGGCTCAACGGCGCTATGGCATTCAGGGCCGGTCGACGGTGTTGGTGTGGTTACGCAAGCATGGTCGGCAGGACTGGAGCCAAGGCGCATCCATTCGCTCCCAGAGGGTCCGACCGATGGACGAGCCTACTTTGCCATTAACTCCCGAGCAGAGAATCAAAGAGCTTGAGGAGCAGTTGGCGTTGGCGACTCAGAAAGCCAAATTCTTCGAAGACGTGGTCGATGTTCTGAAGAACGATTACGGCGTATCTATCGTAAAAAAGCGGCCAGGCAAGTCGTTGCGCAAACCCAAACCCTGAGTGTCTGCAGGGCTTGCCAGTTTATGGGGATTAGTCGACAGGCCTATTACAAGCGTGATCGGGCCTATCGGGCGCGGGTCGAGCAGGATCAGAAGCTTATCAAGTTTGTGCAGGAAGTCCGCGTGCGGCAACCCTGTCTGGGCACCCGCAAACTGCACTCACTGATGCACGCGAAGCATGATAAGCCGGAGCTACATGTCGGCCGAGATCGCTTGTTTGAAGTGTTGCGCGATCACCGGTATTTGGTACGCAGAAAACGGGCCTATCACAAGACAACTGACAGTCATCACCGCTTCCGTTGCCATCCCAACCTCCTGAAGCCTGGCCCCCAGCAAATCGTTGCCACCGGCCCGGAGCAGGTCTGGGTGGCGGATATCACTTACCTGTCCACCAAGCGTGATGACCCGGCGTACTTGAGCTTGGTGACGGATGTCTTCTCAAGAAAAATTGTCGGTTATCACGTGCATGGCAGTCTGCATGCCGACTCGGTGGCTCAAGCTTTGCGCATGGCGCTGAAGACGCGACGAAGCAGTCAGAGATTGGTTCACCACTCGGATCGTGGAGTGCAGTACTGCTCGACGCTTTACCAAAAACTGCACGCAAGACACGGCATAACGTGCTCAATGACTGATGGCTATGACTGTTATCAAAACGCCTTGGCAGAGCGGGTCAACGGCATCCTTAAAACTGAGTTATTGCTTCATCGGCCTAAAGATCTGCCAGAGGCTGAAAAGATGGTGAGAGAGGCGATCCTAATCTACAACCAGGAGCGCCCGCACCTGTCCTTGAAATACAAAACGCCCGATGCGGTGCATCGGGCGTTGGGGTGAAACAGGTGTAAACCTATTTCAGGACTAGACA
>NZ_JADEVO010000095.1 GCF_017114825.1 Pseudomonas gregormendelii
TGAACTGGTCTAATAATTCCGGACACCTCTTAAGGGCGATATGATTTCGCCAACTTGGAGGTTCCATGAACGATAGAAAGGTCTATACCCGCGAGTTCAAGCTGCATGCTGCCAGCATGGTACTCGACGATAACTGTCCGGTGCCGGACGTTTGTGCATCACTGGATATTGGACCCACCGCTTTACGGCGCTGGGTCGATCAGGTTCGCAAGGAGCGCGAGGGTCAACCGGTTAAAGGCACCAAGGCCATCACCGAAGATCAGCGCCAGATCCAGGAACTGAAAGCCAAGATCAAGCGCATGGAGATGGAGGCCGAGATCCTAAAAAAGGCTACCGCTCTCTTGATGTCGGATCCCGATCGTTTTCGATGATCGCAGAGCTAAGAGAGTCATTTCCGACGGCTGTGGTATGTCGTGTTTTTGGTGTGAAGCGCAGCAGCTTTTATGAGTGGATTCAACGGCGAGCCAAGCCGCGGATCAGGCGTGAAGAACTCAAATCGAAAGTGGTTGAGTTGCACAGCCAAAGCCGCGAAGCCATGGGCTCCAGAATGATCAGCAAGGGCCTGAAGTCTCAGAAAATAACTGCTGGAAGAAGCCTTGTCCGAGCGCTGATGAGGGAGGCCAATATTGTCAGCAAACAGCGTCAGCCTCACCCTTTCAGATCCAAAGGGGTGGAAGCATTTGTCGCGCCCAATCGGCTAAAACGCAATTTCAAACCGACTGCAATCGATCAGGTTTGGTGTGGCGACGTGACCAGTCTGATGGTAGGCAAACGCTGGATTCATTTGGCCATCGTGATCGATTTGTATGCTCGCAGGGTCATTGGTTGGGCTTTTTCTCTGGTCAATGACGCCAACCTGGTCAGCAAAGCGCTACGCATGGCGACAGCGGTACGAACGTGTCTTCCTGGGCTGATGTTTCACTCAGACCAGGGATGTCAGTACACCAGCCGCAAGTTTCAAGAGGAACTGGTGCGCCACGGCATTTTGCAAAGCATGAGTCATCGTGGACAGTGCTGGGACAATGCTCCAACAGAGCGTTTTTTCGGCACATTGAAATCAGAGTGGGTACCTCGCAACGGCTACAGCCTGATCGAGGAGGCAAAAACGGACATGGTGCGTTTCTTCATGTACTACAACCGCACCAGGCTCCACAGCTACAACAACTACCTGTCGCCAATAGCTATGGAGCAAAAAGCGGCATAAGCACCGTAAACGGTGTCCGGGATTGCTTGACCAGTTCA
>NZ_JADEVO010000096.1 GCF_017114825.1 Pseudomonas gregormendelii
TGTAGTGGTCTAATGAAACCGGACACCCATTTAGGCGAGAATGCTCGCCAGATCGAGGTGTCAGATGACCAAACAACGCCGTTCCTTTTCCGCTGAATTCAAGCGCGAGGCTGCCGACCTTGTGCTCAAACAAAACTACAGCTACATCGAAGCCAGCCGTTCACTCGGCATTGGTGAGTCGGCATTGCGCCGCTGGGTTGACCAGATTCAGAAAGAACATAAAGGCATCACTCCGCAGAGCAAGGCACTGACGTCGGAGCAGCAAAAAATTCAGGAGCTGGAAGCCCGGATTGCTCGGCTTGAGCGAGAGAAATCAATACTAAAAAAGGCTACCGCGCTCTTGATGTCGGAAGATCACGAGCGTTCGCGCTGATTGACCAGTTGAGCGCCCATGAGCCGGTTGATTGGCTGTGCAAGGTGTTTGACGTCACTCGCTCGTGTTACTACGCCCAGCGCCTGCGGCGCCGCACGCCCGATGTTGAACGGCTTCGATTACGTAGTCGCGTCAGTGAGCTGTTCTCGCAAAGTCGCAGCTCTGCGGGCAGTCGTAGCATTCTGTCGCTGATGCGTGAAGACGGTGAGCAACTCGGTCGATTCAAAGTGCGTAGCTTGATGCGCGAGCTTGATTTAGTCAGCAAACAACCCGGCTCCCATGCCTACAAACGAGCAACAGTAGAAAGACTCGATATCCCGAACACATTGAACCGCGAGTTCGATGTGGCAGCGCCCAATCAAGTCTGGTGCGGCGATATCACCTACATTTGGGCGCAAGGAAAGTGGCATTACCTGGCTGTCGTCTTGGATCTTTGTACGCGTCGGATCGTGGGTTGGGCGCTGTCGGAAAAGCCAGACGCTGAGCTGGTGATCAAAGCGTTGGATATGGCCTACGAGCAGCGTGGCAGGCCTTCGGATCTGCTATTCCACTCGGACCAAGGATCGCAATATGCAAGCCGACTCTTTCGCCAGCGGTTGTGGCGATACCGCATGCGCCAGAGCATGAGTCGACGAGGAAACTGCTGGGATAACGCACCGATGGAGCGCGTATTTCGCAGCTTGAAAACAGAATGGATACCGACCGTGGGCTATCGAACTGCGCAGGAAGCACAGCGCGATATCAGCCATTTTTTGATGCATCGCTACAACTGGATTCGGCCTCACCAATTCAACGAGGGGTTGGCACCAGCGCGGGCCGAGGAAAAACTTAACGTCGTGTCCGGGATTAGTTGACCACTACA
>NZ_JADEVO010000097.1 GCF_017114825.1 Pseudomonas gregormendelii
AGTACCATGCTGGCAGCATGCAGCTTGAACTCGCGGGTATAGACCTTTCTATCGTTCATGGAACCTCCAAGTTGGCGAAATCATATCGCCCTTAAGAGGTGTCCGGAATTATTAGACCAGTTCAAGCTCGCTCCCACAGGGTTCTGCGGCGCACACCGAATTTCGGTCCGGCAGAAATTACTGTGGGCCGGGCGGGGAACGCCTGGCGCGTGGCTTGAACAAGCGCTGAATCAAGATCAAAAGATCGTCCGATCGCGGCCCGAGCCTGCGGCAGCTCCTACAGTGATAAATGTTCACCGAGGATGTGCGGATCACCACGCTCCTGTAGGAGCTGCCGAAGGCTGCGATCTTGGCGATCGGAAAAACGCTACAAACCGGGAAGTTTTCTGACAGAAAAATCAGCGTTCCTACACGCATGTTCCCTTCCCTTTGCAGGAAATTTCCTAGATTATTTCGCCCGCTTGCGCCTACAGATTTCCGCGTCTAATCTCGGCCCGTCACTGCTCATCAGTGACCGGGTTTAGTCGCCCGGATATCACTTGGCGTACAGCGCTACCTCTTTCAGGTGTTTTTTATCGCCTGAACTTTATGGTGGCTGTGCGCAGGGCACCCTCGGGTGCGCCGGGGTTCCAGGTGACCGGTCGACTAACCTGCGTGCAGCCGCCACCCCTTCTCGTTTAGTCGCGAAATCGGTTGGCTCCTACCACCACCTGGAGTTTACCAATGAAAAAGCCTGTCCCCGATCCACCCTCCAATGCAACCAGGAACGATGACCTCCAAAGAGACCGCTCCGCACTCTACCGTGCCATCGATTTCTACCTGACCGGCGAACAACCGTCGGCTCCCGATGAGCTCAGGTTCTACAACGTCAGCAACGATGTAAGCTTCGAAGACACCTAACTCTACATCGCCGATTTGTTGCGCTGTGCATCGGTCACGGCCTATCAGTGTGGCGACCACCTCAAGGGGGCCGACCGAGCCATGGTGTATTCGATTTGGCATTTGCTGGAGATCGCCAAGGCCATGGTTGACCGGTCGATTGATTGTCTGGGGATGAAGCAGGCGCAGGACTGACTTGACGGGTGTTCCTTGAGGCCGCCTTCGCGAGCAAGCTGAACTGGTCTAATAATTCCGGACACCTCTTAAGGGCGATATGATTTCGCCAACTTGGAGGTTCCATGAACGATAGAAAGGTCTATACCCGCGAGTTCAAGCTGCATGCTGCCAG
>NZ_JADEVO010000098.1 GCF_017114825.1 Pseudomonas gregormendelii
GGAAATCCTGAAAAAGACTTCCTGATTTGGCAAAATCCCCGGACACCAATCGCCGAGCTTTTCGATGATGAAGCAAATGACCTTCGCCGATGCCGAGTACGCCGGTAAGCGCAAGCAGACCCGCAAGGAGCTGTTTCTTATCGAGATGGATCGGGTCGTACCCTGGAAGGGTTTGATTGCCCTGATCGAACCTCATTACCCGAAGGGCGAAGGTGGTCGTCCAGCCTATCCGTTGATGGCGATGCTGCGGGTTCATCTAATGCAGAACTGGTTCGGTTACAGCGATCCGGCGATGGAAGAGGCGCTGTACGAGACGACGATCTTGCGCCAGTTTTCCGGTCTGAGCCTGGAGCGAATCCCGGATGAAACCACCATCCTCAACTTCCGTCGCCTGCTGGAAAAGCACGAGTTGGCCACTGGTATTCTCGGCGTGATCAATGGCTATCTGGGCGACCGTGGCTTGTCACTGCGACAAGGCACCATCGTCGATGCCACGCTGATTCATGCGCCCAGTTCGACCAAGAACAAGGACGGCAAACGCGACCCGGAAATGCATCAGACAAAGAAGGGTAACCAGTATTACTTCGGTGCCAAAGCGCACATTGGTGTCGACGATGAGTCAGGGCTGGTGCACAGCGTGGTGGTCACTGCGGCCAACGTCGCGGACGTAACCCAAGTCGACAAACTGCTACACGGTGCCGAGAACGTGATCGGCGCTGATGCGGGATATATCGGTGTCGAGAAGCGCGAAGAACATGCGGGACGCCAAGTCATCTGGCAGATTGCAGCCCGGCGCAGCACCTACAAAAAACACGGCAAACGCAGCGCGTTGTACAAAGCGATACGCAAGATCGAGAAAGCCAAGGCCCAGGTTCGCTCCAAGGTTGAGCATCCCTTTCGGGTGATCAAGCACCAGTTTGGTTATACCAAGGTGCGCTTCCGGGGCTTGGTGAAAAACACAGCACAGATGGTGACGCTGTTCGCCCTGTCGAACCTATGGATGGCGCGTCGACATTTGCTCTCCAGCGCAGGAGAGGTGCGTCCGTAATGGGAGAAATGGCTGCTACGAGGCGCTTGCAGCGGCAAAAATGGATGAAATAGACAGTAGATTTGACCGGGATTTGAACGGCTGTCGTTTTTTGAAAGCGCCGATGACGAAGTAGCCGGAAAATAGGGGTCTACTTCAGACCTTCC
>NZ_JADEVO010000099.1 GCF_017114825.1 Pseudomonas gregormendelii
CTAGTGTGCTGTCTCACAAATAACACTCCTCATGCCTGTGAGGCCATTGCCTCACGGGCTCGCTGTATCTTGTTCAAAATATCTTCCCCCTTGGCGTTCCAGACGTAGCGAGTCGGCTGCGCATTTCGCAGTGCCAGGAACGTGGTGATCGAGCTTTCCAGTTCGCGAACCGAACTGAAGCTGCCGTCACGCAGGTACACCGTGATATCGCGAAAGAAGCGTTCAACCATGTTCATCCATGAACTGGAGGTCGGGGTGAAATGCATGTGGAAGCGTTTGTGCTTCTCAAGCCACGCCTTCACTTTTGGATGCTTGTGCGTGGCATAGTTGTCGACGATCAAATGCAGCTGAAGATGCTTGGGCGTTTCTCGATTGATCTTCTTGAGAAACTCCAGCCATTCCTGATGCCGGTGTTGGCGCTCGATGGAACTGATCAAGCGTCCCTGAAGGTAATCCAGAGCGGTGAACAAGGTGACGGTGCCATGGCGGACATAATCGTGCGATTGCGTGCGGATATGCCCGATTCCCAAAGGCAGTCCAGGCTGGGTGCGCTCGAGGGCCTGAACTTGGCTCTTCTCATCGCAACAGAGCACCAGGGCTTTATCGGGAGGCGCCAGATACAGTCCGATGACGTCCCAGAATTTCTCTTCGAAGTTCGGATCGTTGGACAGCTTGAAGGTGCGTGTGAGGTGCGGTTTTATGTCGTTGGCGGCCCATATCCGCTGGACGCTGGCCGGTGAAATGCCGGCGACTCGAGCCATGCTTCGACAGCTCCAGCGAGGTTGGCCGATACGCGGCTGAGTGACTTGCTCAAGGGTTCGTTTCAACGCTTCGGCTGGCAGGGATGGCTTGCGACCTCGTCCGGGCAGATCCACCAGGCCTTCTAGACGCAGCTCTTGAAAGCGCTTGCACCAGCGGGTAACTGAAACAACGGAGAGACCGGTCAACTGGGCAATCTCGTTACGAGAGCAACCTCGAGCGGCTAGTAAAATCACCCGCGCCCGACGACCGTCGCGCTGACTGATAGTGGCTGATCTTATGCGCCGACTCAGTTCAATTTGTTCGTCTTCACTGAGCACGATGTCCTGAGAGTTCATGTGATCACTCCAAGCACTGACTGACCACATAAGCATAGCTCAGGTTAGAAACTTATTTCAGAGACAGCACACTAG